>JACJWX010000025.1 GCA_020636905.1 Actinomycetota bacterium
TAAAAAAAAACGCCGCCGAACCGGTGCCGTCGAGCTGCGGCACGAGCCCGCCGGCGATGCCGGCCGGGTCCTGGTTGCCGGCGGCGACGAAGTTGTAGAGGAAGCCGCCGGCCACCAGCCCCAGCAGGGCGATGATGGCCAGCTCGAAGCGGCGATGGCCGCGTTGTTCCAGGGCCAGGATGGCGAACGCCACCACCGCGGTGATGAGCCCTGCCGGAAACAGGGGGATGCCGAACAGCAGATTGAGGCCGACGGCCGCGCCCACGAACTCGGCCAGGTCGGTCGCCATGGCCACGATTTCGGCCTGGATCCAGAGCACGATGTTGGCACCCTTGCCGAACGCCTCGCGGCACAGCTCGGGAAGGCTCTTCCCGGTGGCCAGACCGGCCTTGGCGGTGAGGTACTGGACCAGCATGGCCATGAGGTTGGCCATGACGATGACCCACACCAGCATGTACCCGTACTCGGCGCCGGCCGCGAAGTTGGTGGCGAAGTTGCCCGGGTCGATGTAGGCCACCGACGCCACGAACGCGGGGCCCAGCAGGGCGACCGAACCACGGACGCGCCCGCGGGACAGGACTTCGGCGAGGACCGTCTTTCCCGCGGCCAGCTCGGGCGAGTCGCCGGCGACCCGGGGCGTCGGGCTCGCCGCTTCGAATCCGTCTCCAGGCCGGTTCACCCATCACCCCCTCTCGCCGTCGATGCCGGTGTGCATCATGACACGAAAAGTCATCACCGGTAAGAAATGATTTCATCTCACGTTGGCAATCCACCCTGGATCATGATGAGATCCGCCTGATGGCAACGCACAGCGCCGCTTCGACCTCCGCTGAGGACTACGCCAAGGCGATCTACTCGCTCACCCGCGAGACCCCCGACGAGGGCGCGTCCACCAACGATCTGGCGGAGCGGCTGGGCATCTCGACCGGCGCGGTTTCGACGATGATCCGCCGCCTGGACGACGCGGGCCTGGCCGAACACGTGCCGTACCACGGTGTGCGCCTCACCGACGACGGCCGCCGGCTCGCCCTGCGGGTGATCCGCCGCCACCGCATCCTCGAGCTGTTCCTGGTGCACAGCCTGGACATGCCCTGGCAGGACGTGCACCAGCACGCCGAGACGCTGGAGCACGCGGCGTCCGACGAGCTCATCGAGCTGATCGCCCAGCACCTGGGCAACCCCACCATCGACCCGCACGGCGACCCCATCCCCGACCGGAACCTCGAGATCGTCGAACCCGACCTGACCAGGGTGAGCGACCTGACAC
Source organism: Actinomycetota bacterium (assembly GCA_020636905.1). Taxonomy (GTDB): domain Bacteria; phylum Actinomycetota; class Thermoleophilia; order Miltoncostaeales; family Miltoncostaeaceae. The sequence continues at coordinate 1,268 of JACJWX010000025.1, forward strand.
CGGGCGAACCGGCCGAGCTGGCGCGTGTCTCGGATGCCGACCCCGAGATGCTGGCGTACCTTGCCGGTCGCGGGATCGGCATCGGCTCACGCCTGGCCGTCATTGCGCGGCAGCCGTTCGATGGGCCCACCGATCTGGAGGTCGACGGGGCCGCGGTGTCCCTCGGCACACCCCTCACCCGCGCGATGTATGCCCGGCGCCGCCCTGCGCCCCCCTACGTCGTCGACGGCTCCTAGCGCCGTCGCGCTGCGGGAATCCTGACCACGCGTGACGCGGTCCACTTGCGAACCGTGGTGGGTCGGGCCAGCACCCGTACGCCCACGTAGCCCTGATCCCGGAACCGCACCCGGATGTTGGAGCTGCGCCGCAGGCTGATGAGCTTGACGCGCCGCCAGCGCTTGCGGCGCAGCTGGTAGGCGTCCACCCGCACGCGAAGGCGCCCACGTGATGCCAGTACGCCGGTGCGAACCGTCACCACACCCGACCGGTAGGTGACGCGCACCTTGCGAATGGCCACGCGGATTCCCCTGGTCTTCGAGTTCGCGGGCGCCGGTGGCTTGGCCGCCGACGTCGGGAGCGTGGGAACCGGCGTGGGTACCGGCGTGGTGGTGGGGGTACTCCCGCCCACGCCCGGTGTGGACGGGGTGGTGTCGGCCACGCGCACTTCGTTCAACGCGGCCACTACGGGCTTGGGGCTCAGGTCGTTGTGGTAGATGCCCTGGGTGAGCCACCAGTCACGGGGGTCGCTGCCGGCATCAACCGTCTCGTACAGGAAGATGCGGTCGGTGACGCCCTGGAGGTAACGGCGCCGGTACTGGTACATGCGCACCGTGTAGTCGGCCTGCTCGGCCTCGGAGACGCTGTTGGCGGCCCCCGAGTAGCAGTTGCGGCAGGTCGAGTACCCCGTCTCGCCGATCCAGATGGGCCGGCCGGGGTCGAATTGATCGACCAGCGCGCGCATGTAGGTCTGCGACGACAGCGCCCACGGTGCCGGGCGCCCCTTGCTGTCGACGCTCGTCCCCTCGGGTGCCACCCGGGGGTAAGTTGATCATGACGATGTCCGCGCTGCCCTTGAGGCCGAGCTGATAGGCCTGCTCAAGGTAGTCCCAGGCGTTGGTGCCCGAACCGGTGGGCGTGCCGACCACGGATGCAGCACTCACCCGGCTCATCGGGTCTTTGGGCTTGATCGCGGCGTACGCCTGCTTCTGGATGTTGACGTACGCCCCCGCGTCGTGGGGACGGGCCCAGGGAACAGGTCGAAGTTCGGCTCGTTCCAGGGCATTGAGACGTCCACAAGCGGTGCCCACGCCTCGGCGAGTTTGCCCAGAGTGGCGGCGTACGCCGGCACGTTGGCAGGCGTTGGCGGATGATTCGACTCGCTGTAGCCCGAGGCCCATTGGGGTGAGCCCGTGATGATGAGCTGGGTGTTGAGCCCGAGATCATGGCGCACTGCAGCACCGCACGTGCGTGCTCGGGCGGCTGAAGTCTCCTGGTTGGGCTCGATCGCCTTCCACTCGGTCCCTACGCTCACCCACGGAACCCGGCGGCGGCGGCGAGATTCACCTGCTCACAGGACCATGCGCGAATTCCGCCGTCGGGGAATGGTTCCGGTGGTGCTCTGGCCGAGCGCTCCAGTGGAGAGCACGAGCGAGGCTTGCGAGCGATGCAGCAACGGCGACCAGTCTCAGGCATGCGGAAACCCCTCAACAGGCATCCACCGGAAACAACCGTCTCGTGGAGGGCCTGTGCTCCCCCAAAGGACCAGTGTCAGCGGCCAATGCGTCCGTTCCCTCGCAGCTGCACCACGTCGGCCGTGGCCTCGGCGACGTTGGTCGGCACGCTCGCAAGGGGCTGCTCGTGCCACAGGCGGTCGAGGATGGCCCGCACCGGTGCCACCTGGGGAACGTCCCACCACATGTTGATCTCGACGATGCGCGGGCCGTCCTCGCAGAGGGCCAGGTCGAAGCCGAGGGTCCGCAGCGGGGCGAACAGCGGCGCCGCCCGGGTGACCACCTCGCAGGCGTCGGCCCACCAGGGAAGCTGGAAGCCGTCGAGGTCGACGCCGCGGGCGGGGTGCCGGGCGATGCGCTTCACTCCGGGGCGGTCCCCCAGGGGTGCGTAGGCTGCCTCGACCCGCCCGGTGGACAGGTCGATCTCGCAGGTCATGTTGCCCAGCCGGCCACCGTGGAAGTTGTCGATGGCCGAACCGGCGGAGGCGATGCGGAACCCGGACCACAGGATCTCGACCCGGCCGTGGGCGTTCACGAACGTGACCAGCCGCAGGGTGTGCAGTCCCGGGCTCTCGAACACGTCGAGATCGTGGTGGTTGCCGAGCCGTTCCTGGACGATCCAGTCGGGGTATTCCTCGTCGTCACGCATCTGCTCGACGATGTCGCGCGCCGAGTGGAGGCGGCCGGTGGCGACGTCGCGCCACACCTCGCCCACCCGCTCGAGCGCGCGCACGCCCTTGCCGAACGATCCCGCCGACGGCTTGGCGATGACATGGTCGGGAAGGCCCCGGAAGGGCATGGCCCACGAATCGGGCGCGATGGGCCGGGAGTGGACGTGGTCCCAGCCCATGGCGCCGTCCATGAGGGTGAGGTACTGCCGCGGGATGGGCAGCCCGGCAGCGTTGGCGATCATGTGGAAGACCACCTTGTCCTCGGACACCGCCTCGATCTGGTGCGCGTTCATGAGGTACTGCAGGCGGGTGGTCTCACGCGGGGAGGCCGTCGCGTCCAGGTCGATGCTCGACTCGGGATCGAGGAGCCCGCTGGCGAGGCTCTCGTCGAGCCCCCACCCGTATCGTTGCCGGATGCGCATGGCCTTCAGCTGCAGTGGAAGCCAGGCGACGCCGTAGGTGTCGCGCGCCGCACGCCGGATTCCGGCGGTGCGCTCGACGTATTGACTGGTACGGCGAATCAGCCTGCGAATCACGGGGACTCCTCCGGGCGGTCCTTTCGCAAGCCCACAGTAGCCGCCGGGCCGCCGGAATCCACTTAACCCGCCGTATAGCCCCGCGCCGTCAACCGTACGGTTCAGGCGGTGGCGGCGACCCCTTCGGTGGACACGCCGAGTGCCTTGGCGACCGTGGCGGCGACCTGCTTGGGCGTGAGGCCGGCATCGGCCAACAGCACGTCGCGGTGCCCGTGTTCGATGAACTGGTCGGGCAGCCCCAGCGTGAGCACCCGCGAGGGAAGGTCGGCGACCGCCTCGAGCACCGCTGAGCCGAATCCGCCCTGCACCACGTGGTCCTCGATGGTGACCACCAGGTCGTGGGTGGAGGCGAGGCGACGCATCATCTCGCGGTCGAGCGGCTTGCAGAAACGGGCGTTGACCACCGTCGGCGTGACGCCGGTGGACTCGGTGAGGTGGTCGGCGGCGGTTGCCGCGATGAGCGCCCCGTAGCCGTACCCCACAAGCGCCACCCGCTCACCCTCTGCGAGCACCTGCGCCCTGCCGATGGGCAGCGCCTGGGGCGCGGTCGGGATGGCCACGCCGGTCCCCGCCCCGCGCGGGTAGCGCAGCGCGGTGGGCCCGTCGATGGTGAGGGCCGTGTGCAGCATGTGCACCAGCTCTGCCTCGTCCATGGGCGCCATGACGGTGAGGTTGGGCACCGAGCGCAGGTACGCGATGTCGAAGGTGCCGTGATGGGTGGGTCCGTCGTCGCCCACCAGGCCGCCGCGGTCGATGGCGAACACGATCGGCAGCTTCTGCAGGGCGGCATCGTGCACGATGGGGTCGAAGGCGCGCTGCAGGAACGTCGAATACATGGCGCACACCGGCCGCATGCCGGCGATGGCGAGCCCGCAGGCGAACACCACCCCGTGCTGTTCGGCGATACCAACGTCGAAGGTGCGGTCGGGATGGGCGTCCTGCATGTACTGCAGGCCCGTGCCCTTCAGCATCGCCGCGGTGATTGCGACCACGCGGTCGTTGGCGTCGGCTTCGGCAACGAGCGCACGTCCGAACACCTCGGTGTAGGCCGGCGGGGCCGGCTTCTTCGGGGCGGCCTTGCCCGACACCGGGTCGAACGGGGTGGCCCCGTGCATGGCCTCGATGTGGTCCTCGGCGGGCTCGTAGCCCTTGCCCTTGGTGGTCTTGACGTGCACCAGCACCGGGCCGCCGCGATGGACGGCCGACCGGACCGCCTTGCGCACGGCGCTGACGTCGTGGCCGTCGATGGGCCCCAGGTACGCGAAGCCGAGCGACTCGAACAGGGCTCCGGACTCGAACCACAGCGCCTTGGTGGCGTCGCGGATGTGCGAGCCCATGTAGTCGCCGCCCGGAATGCGCGAGACCGCGCGCTCGATCTCCTCGCGGACCTTGGTGAGGGTGGTGTCGACGCGGGCGCGCTGCAGCATGCTGGAGAGCGCACCGACGTTCTGGCCGATGCTCATGCCGTTGTCGTTGAGGATCACGACGACCGGGGAATCGTGCGCGCCGGCCTGGTTGAGCCCTTCGTAGGCCATCCCGCCCGTGAGGGCGCCGTCGCCGATGACGCACACGACGGCACCATCGGGACCGTGGCCGCGACGGCGGGCCTCGGCCAGGCCGACCGCGTAGCTGATGCTGGTGGAGGCGTGCCCGGCGCCCATGACGTCGTGCTCGCTCTCCTCGCGGCGCAGGAAGCCCGAGATGCCCCCGTGCTGGCGCAGCGTGTGGAAGTCGTCGAGGCGCCCGGTGAGCAGCTTGTGGCCGTAGGCCTGGTGCCCGACGTCCCAGATGATGCGGTCGGTGGGGCTCGACAGCTCGCAGTGGAGCGCGAGGGTGAGCTCGACCGTCCCGAGGCTGGCCCCCAGGTGGCCCCCGGTCTGGGCGACGGTCTCGACGATGGCGCCGCGCATCTCGGCCGCGAGGGCTGCGAGCTGGGCGTCGGACATGTTCCGAAGCGCGTCGGTACCCGTGAGCGAACTGAGCGTCGGGTAGCGCGCGGAAAACTGGCTAGACACTTCCGCGAACCTTATCGGACCTCACCCCCTGCACCAGTGGGGACTGGCGCGCCGCGAGGAACCGCCCATTCCAGGGCGATCGTGATGGGCCTGGTGTCGCGGTGACGGCCTCAGGGCGCTCCGGCAACCCTGGATGGAAGGACCAGCCGTACTCCTGGTTGGTCACTCACTTCGAAGGCGTTGGTCGCGGCGAGGTCGAGCTCGGCCTCTGGGACGGTGCTGCAGTTCAACTCGGATGCGTATGTGCGCGCAAAGTCGAGTACCGCGAGGAGGGCGGCCGGCGTCCCGTGCGTGCTCATCGCGCGCAGCGCGCTCAGGTAATCCCCCCGGAAGACGGTTGGTATCAGGACGGGGGACTGACCGGCCGACCAGAGCTCCGCGTTCATCATGGCCCGGGCGGTTCGTCCGTTCCCATCCTCGAACGGATGCACCTCGCTGACCATGAACATCATGAATACGGCTCTCGCGAAAGGGTCGGTGAGCTCGGCGTACCGGGCATAGCCTTCCTTCAACGTTCCCTGCACGCGGTCAGGATGGACGAAAATTCTTGCGCCAACGCGGTTCTCCCGCAGTTTGAACGCCCCGGGGCTCTTGTCCGGACGGCCGTGCATGATCCCGCGATGCATGCCCTGGAGTACCGCGATCAGGTGTTCCGGCGAGGTCGGTAGCTGCATCCCGGGAGAGAACGCGCTCAGCACGTTGTAGGTCCCGGTGATGTCATGGGCGTCGGCTGGTCGACTGCCGGACCGCACCATCGAACACGATGCCCGCGGCCTGGTCGAACGCGAACGGTGCCCTCGATGTAGTTCGAGAAGTATGCGTCCACGAACGGCAACACGACCCGGCGCTCGGGGCCGGAAGACCGATCACCGCGGGCGTTCCAACGAGGGCCGTGCGCAGTGCGTCGAACATCTGGACCCTGGCGTGGTCGCGGGCTCACCCGCCTGCCTGGCCCTGAGAGCGGTGTGACACCCCGGGGTGCTGACCGACCGAGGAACGATCCGATCAGTTCGTGAACCTGCAGGCAGATATTCGGCCAACCTGAGGGCCTCGGCGATCTGGCTGGCCTGGTCACGAAGCGCATTCAGATACCGTCACCGAGTTCCTGGGCACGTTGGTCGAGCCACCCTCGAGTTCGGTGCGAGAGAACGTCCTGGAGACCGGCCGTCACGGGACCTCGATACCTGAAGGTGTTCGAGGAGCGCTCGGGCGTCACCGGAACTCCACACCAGATCCGAACTGGGAGTGTCGGTCTCCATTGGTCCTCGCGCCGGGACGAGAACGCAACAGGATCCCGCCAGAAGATGAGCTTCCGCCGGCCGGGGTGTGTCAGGAACACGCTCCCGTCCGGAAGCGGGGTAGTCGTTGAGCGTCGCCGTGCGCGCACCTCAGCACGGCCCGGGTGAGTCACAGCGATCACACGGTGGAGGCGCGTCGGGATCAGCACCTCCAGAGGCGTGTCGAGCTCGCTGGTGTGCAATGACCCAACAACGCGGCGCACCTCGCCGCGGCTGCGTGCCTGATTCACCGCCTTGCTGGTCTGGCGATTGGAGAGGAAGAACTCGGCGAACCCGGGCATGGCCGGGAAACAATAGCGACTTAAGCACGTCGCCAGGGAAACATTCGTGCTTTAAGAACCGTTCACGGGGGTCTCCGGGGAAACAATCCGCGATTAGTGCGGGTGGTCAGTCTCCGGCTCCAGGGCCGCCGGCAGCAACTCGCTGATGCGGGTGGCCGTGATGACGGCCTCGTCGGCCAGTTCGCGCCGTGCCTCGGGCGTGAGGTCGTCCTCGGCGAGGTCGCGGGCGACGCGTTCCAGCCGCTCCACCAGCAGCGGCAGCGGCTCGGTGTGCGGGTCACCCATCGGCGTCCTCCGCGGCGCGGGCCTCGCGTGCGATGCGGCCCAGGATGCCGTTCACGAACGCGGGCGTCTCGGCCGCGCAGAACGTCTTGGCCTGGGAGACCGCCTCGTCGATCGACACCGCCTCGGGGATCTCGGGAATGTCGAGGATCTCGTGCACCGCGACGCGCATGATGTTGCGCTCCAGCGGGGCGATGCGGCCTGCGGTCCAGCGGTCGGCCGCGTCGGTGATGAGCCGGTCGATGTGGTCGACGTCCACCGACACGCCGTCCACCAGGGCGCGGGTGAACTCGTCGATCTGTGACCCGCGATCACGCTCGCTGGCGGCGATGAGTTCCTCGATGGGCAGCCCGGTGACATCGCGCTGGTAGAGCAGCACGACGGCCTGGCGACGGGCCTGGCGGCGGCTGTCCACGACCTGCTGGCTCACGCCGAGCCGAGCGTGGGAAGGTACTCGGCCCGGTCGGCGAGGTATGCGGTGGTGTACTTGCCCTCCATGAACGAGGGCTCGCGCACGATCTCGGTGAAGAGTTGCACCGTGGTGGGGACGCCCTCGATGCGGACCTCGTCCAGGGCCCGCGCCATGCGCGCCACGGCGCGCGGCCGATCGCCGGCCCACACGCAGAGCTTGGCCATGAGCGAGTCGTAGTTCGGCGGCACCAGCATGCCCGGCCGGCAGTGGGTGTCGATCCGAACACCGGGGCCGGCCGGCATCGTGAACTCCTTGAGCCGCCCGGCACTGGGCCGGAACCCGACCGCGGGGTCCTCGGCGTTGACGCGGACCTCGATGGAATGGCCGTTGGCGGGAGCGACGCCGGTGCGCGAGAGCACCCCGCCCTGGGCGACCCGCAGCTGCTCTGCCACCAGGTCGAGCCCGGACACCAGCTCGGTCACCGGGTGCTCCACCTGCAGCCGCGCGTTGAGCTCCAGGAAGTAGAAGTTGGCGTCGGCGTCGACCAGGAACTCCAGCGTCCCGGCGTTGCGGTAGTTCCAGGCCCGCGCGGCCTCGATGCAGGCCTCGTGCATGGCCGTGCGGGTGGCCTCGGGCAGGTTCGGCGCGGGCGCCTCCTCCACCAGCTTCTGGTGGCGGCGCTGGATGCTGCACTCGCGATCCCCCGCCACGAGCACCCCGCCGAGGCCGTCGGCCACGATCTGGACCTCGATGTGGCGGGCGCCCTCGAGCATCCGCTCGACGTACAGGCCGCCGTCGCCGAAGGCCGCGATGGCCTCGCGCTGCGCGATGTCGAACGCGCCCGGCAGTTCCTCGGCGGACTCGACCCGCCGCATTCCGCGACCGCCGCCCCCGGCCGCCGCCTTGAGCAGCACCGGGAAGCCGGCCTCCTCGGCCGCCGCCTGGGCTTCGGCGAAGTCGGACACCGCACCGTCGGACCCGCCCAGCACGGGCAGCCCGGCCTCCTTCGCGGCGGCCTTGGCCTGGACCTTGTCGCCCATGCGCTCCATCACGTCGGGATCGGGACCCACGAACGTGATGCCCGCGTCGGCACAAGCCCGCGCGAACGTGGCATTCTCGGACAGGAATCCGTACCCGGGGTGCACGTGGGTGCAGCCGGTGATGACCCCGGCCTCGACCACGTTGCTGATGACGAGGTAGCTCTCGTTCGGGGGCGGCGGGCCGATCTTGACGGCCTCGTCGGCCATCCGTACGGCAGCCGAATCGGCGTCGGCCTCGGAGTAGACGGCGACGGTGGGGATCCCCATCTCGCGGGCGGTCCTGATGACCCTGACCGCGATCTCGCCGCGGTTGGCTACGAGCAGCTTCACGGGGCTACGCCGTCTCGATCAGGAACAGGGCTTCGCCGAACTCGACGCCGGTCCCGTTCTCGATGTTGATGGCCCGGACCACGCCGGCGACGTCGCTGGTGATCTCGTTGAAGAGCTTCATGGCCTCGATGAGGCACAGCACCTGACCGGCCTCGACCCGCTGGCCCTCCTTGACGAATGGATCGGCCTCGGGCGACGGGGCGCGGTAGAAGGTGCCCACCATGGGGCTGTTGACGCGGTGCAGCCCGTCGTCGGCCCCGGCTCCCCCGCCGTCGGCGACATCACCGGTGCCGGTGACGGCCGGAGCGGCGCGGCGCACCGTGACGCGGGCCCCGGAGACCTCGACGCTGATCTCGGACTCCGTGGACGCCTCGACGGCCTGAACGAGTTCGGCGAGCATCACGCGGCTGATGGCCGGCGCGCCCTCCTCATCGCGTTCGGTGCGAAGGCTGCGCCGCCGCGCCATGAGGCGTTCGGCGTCCTCGGGGAACTGGGCCATGAGCACCAGGTCCTCCTCGGAGGCGCCGCCGTCGGGCTGCAGGGACGCCAGCGTGACCTCGGCCGGCGCGTCATCGACGTCGGCCTTCGCCGCCGCGGCGGTGACCACCGGGTCCACGGGTCCGCGCAGCGCGCCGAAGCGACCGGCCACCAGGTGGGCCAGGTCGGTTTCCAGGTCCTGGTAGCGCGTCTCGTCGATGACGTGCTGGGCCGCCTGGGCGACGATGGCGTCGCCGAGCGGGTACGCGAGGGTCGCGGCGCCCACCTCGGCGGCGATCGCGCGGGCCTCGTCGGCCACCTCGAGCAGCTTGCGCGACATGCCCAGGCGTCCGAGCTTGCTGATGATGCCGGCCTCGAGGTCGGGCGGAAGCGGCACCACCGGGCCGTAGACGGCCGCGGCGGCCTGCGTGACCCGGTCGCTGGCGAGCATCGGCGCGATGATCCGCGCCGCGTCGTAGAGGTTGGCGCGGTCCACGCTCAGTTCGTTGCCGCTGCCGACGAGCGCGGCACGCACCGTCTCGGCCGAGGGACGGGCGGAGGTCATGGCGACCGGCCCGGCGGCGGCGTAGACGGCCGTGGCGCCGGCTTCGACGCCCGCCTTGGAGAGCGACGGCGCAAGGCCGCCAGGCGCCTGGATGAGGACCTCGACCGGCAGGCCGGACGCCTCGCGGACCATTTGCACGAACTCGCCCAGGTGGGTCGGCGACAGGTGCCCGCCCCCGTCCGAGACGCAGATGGCGGTGGCCCCGGGGAGCGCCCCGAGTGCCGCGGCCTCCTCACGCCAGCGGGCGTCCCCGGAATCGGGTGCCGGACCGGCGACGATGCTGGGGATCACGGCGAGGCCGTGCTGGCTGGCCGCCTCGGCCGGCCCGCGCAGCCCGTCGGCGCTGTTGAGGGGATCGAGCAGGCGCAGCCTGCGGGCCCCGCATTCGGCCACGGCCTGGGCGAACCGCAGGATGACGTCCTGGGCCACGGGGTGGTCGGTCCAGAGCATGCGGCCGTGCACCACCACGCCCACCGGGGTGCTGCCGGCGTGCCGCACCACCGCCCGCAGGCGGTCCCAGGGGCTCTCGGTGCGGAGTTCCATCGAAGCGCGGGCCATGCGCGGATCGACGGCCTCGAGGGCGGCCGCGCCGACACGGGACAGGGCCCCGGCCGCGGTGGCCAGGTCGTCGGCGCTGATCTCGGAGCCCCAGGGGTAGGTCGCGAGGTCGCGGAGCGTGGTGTCGATGTAGGAGACCGAGCTCATGCGCGTGCCGTGTATTCGCGGGTGCGGGTGTCGATGCGGATGCGGTCTCCCTCGTTGATGAACAGCGGCACGCTGACCGTGGCGCCGGTCTCCACCTGGGCCGGCTTGGTGACGTTGGAGACGGTGTCCCCCTTCACGCCCGGGTCGGTCTGGGTGACCGTCAGCTCCACGAATGTGGGCAGTTCCACCCGGAAGGGCGACTCGCGGACGAACAGCACCTGCACCTGGCTGTTGGGCTCCAGCAGGTCGAGCCCGTCGATGGATCCGGCGTCGACGTTGACCTGCTCGTAGGTCTCGTTGTTCATGAGCACCACCTGGTCACCGTCCTGGTACAGGTACTGCATCTCGGTGCTCAGGGTCTGGACCCGCTCGACCTTCTCGCCGGCGCGGAAGGTCTTCTCGACCGAGTTGCCCTTGCTGAGGTTCTTGAGCTTGGTGCGGACGAACGCCCCGCCCTTCCCCGGCTTCACGTGCTGGAAGCTCACGACGGTCCACAACTCACCGTCCAGGTCGAGCACGTAGCCGTTCTTCAGTTCGTTCGTGGTGATCGCCACCAGGCCCCTCCTCGCATCGGTCCTCGATGCTGATCAACGAATGTCGGCCGCCCGCCCGGGCCGCCGACGTGTTTGCCGGTCAACTCCCCGCGAGCAGTATCGCCGGGTCCTTCGAAGTTTTCGAGAGTACCTCGCACCCGTCGTGGGTCACCACGACCAGGTCCTCGATGCGCACGCCGCCGACGCCCTCCACGTAGATGCCGGGTTCGATGGTCACCACCATGCCCGACGCGAGCTCCCCCGTGCCCTCGCTGGACACCCGGGGCGCCTCGTGGATCTCCAGGCCGACGCCATGCCCCAGGCCGTGGCCGAACTCCTCGCCGTACCCCGCCTCGGTGATGACGCCCCGCGCCACCGCGTCGAGTTCCTTGCAGCCGACACCGGCGCGCGTGGCGTCCAGCGCGGCCTGCTGGGCCCGGGCGCACACGGCCTCGATCTCGGTGAGCTTCGCGTCGAGCGGGCCCGTGGCGACGGTGCGGGTCATGTCCGAGCAGTACCCGTCCACGATCGCGCCCATGTCGATGGTGACCAGCGTCCCGGCGGGGATGGGATCGTCGCCGGGCATGGCGTGGGGCTTGGCGCCGTTCGCCGCGGCGGCGACGATGGGCTCGAAGCTCGGGCCCTCGGCCCCCAGATCGTGCAGTGCGGTGAGCAGGTCCCAGGCCACGTCGCGTTCGCGGCGGCCCACCAGCCCACCGGCGAGCACACGCTGCAGTGCGGCGTCGGTGACCTCGGCCGACCGGCGGATGGCCGCGACCTCGTCGGCGTCCTTGACGACGCGCAGCCCCTCGACCAGGTCGGCCCGTGAGGCGGCCTGGTGGCCGGCGTCGCGCAGGAGCTGCGAGAGCCGGCTGCCCTGCTGGAAGCTGATGTGGGCGCCTTCGAAGGCGATGCCTCCCCCTGCCGCGACCACAGCGGCGGCGTCGGGGACGCCGGCGAGCATGTCGCGCGGCCGGATGACCAGCTCACACGCGGCGTCGAGCTGTTCGGCGGCACTGGACTTGTACCGGAAGTCGGTGAGCAGGCTGGCCCCGTCCCGCCCCACAATGGCGATGCCGTTGGAACCGACGTACCCCGTGAGGTAGCGGACGTTGGCGGGGTGGGTGACCACAAGGGCGCCCAGGTCGTCGTCCAGCGCCTCGACGAGCCGCGCCCGCCGAGCGGCTCGCGGATCGGCGCTCACGCGAGCCGCTCGGCCAGCAGATCGACGGCTTCGCGGTATCCATCGGGACCCTTGCCCCACACCGCCGCCATGGCGATGTCGCGGACGACGGAGACCCCGCGGTGCGGTTCCGTCTTCGCCCGTTCCTCGACGTCGCTGATGTGCACCTCGACGAACGGCGCGCCCATCGCCTCGAGCGCGTCGCGGATGGACCACTGGTAGTGGGTCCACGCGCCCGGGTTCACGATGGCCCCGTCGACGATGCCCGCGAGTCCGTGGACGTGTTCCAGGAACGCGCCCTCGTGGTCGGACTGGAAGCACCCCACGCGCATCCCGCGCTCGGCGCCCCATTCGCGGACCATCCGCTCCAGGTCGTACAGCGAGAACGTGCCGTAGTGCTGGCTCGGGCGGCGGCCGAGCATCCCCAGGTTGGGGCCGTGCAGCAGTGCGATGCGCGGTTCACTCACGGGTGGAGCTCCTCGATTGCCTGGACCACCATCTCCATGGGGGGATTCTGCCGCAGGCGGATGTCCCCCGGGGCCCCGATCAGCACCATGTTCAGCGCGCCGGCGTCAGCCTTCTTGTCGCGCCCCATGGCGTCGAGGATGGCCTCGGTGGACAGGGTGGGATCGAGGGTCACCGGTAGCCGGTGGCGTGCGAGGACCGCCCGCGTGCGCGCGCGCCACACGGGGTCGAGCCCGGTCATGCGTTCAGCGATGCGCAGGGCCGCCAGCAGACCCAGGCTGATGGCCTCGCCGTGCTGATAGCGGTCGTAGCCGCCGGCGGCCTCGATACCGTGCCCCACCGTGTGCCCCAGGTTGAGACTGGCGCGGAGCCCGGTCTCGAACTCGTCTTCGGAGACGACCCGCAGCTTGTGCAGCACGCAGTCGCGGATGAGGTCGATGAGCTCCTCGCGCGGTCCGGGCAACGGGTCGGGCCAGGCGTCGATGCGCTCGAACAGCTCGGGTGATTCGAGCAGGCCGTACTTGACGACCTCGGCGAACCCGCACGAGAGCTGGCGCTGCGGCAGCGACTCGAGCGTCTCGGTGTCCATCACGACCAGGCGAGGCTGCCAGATGGCGCCCACGTAGTTCTTCCCCTCGGGCAGGTCGACGCCGGTCTTGCCGCCGATGGCGCTGTCGACCATGGCCAGCAGCGTGGTGGGGACGTGGACCAGGCCGATGCCCCGCTGGTAGCTGGCGGCGAGGAAACCCGCGAGGTCGCCCAGCACCCCGCCGCCGACGGCGACCACGGCGTCCCGGCGGCGGATGCGGGCGCGCGCGGCCACCCGCGTGAGTCGTTCGACCTCGGAGAGCGACTTGCTGGACTCACCGGAAGCGACGGGCACCGTCTCGACCCGCTGACCGGCCTCGCGGAGTCCCTCGGCGACCCGGTCGGCGATGCCACCCACCGCCTCGTCATGCACCACCAGCGCCGCTCCCCCATCGGCCCGCGGCGTCCACAGCTCGCCCATGCGGCCGATGAGCCCGGGCCCGATGAAGACCGGGAATTCGCTGACCCCGATGCGGGCCTCGAGTACGTGTCCCGAGGCCACCGTCACGCCTCCGCGGTGGCCGCGGTGGCCCAGTCAACGAGGGCTGTCAGGACCTCGTCCAGGGGCCGGTCGGCGTCGATGGTGACGTGGGATCCCGCTTCGTAGTTCGGAATCCGCTCCTCGTAGCGGCGGATGAAGCGCCCCTCCGAAGTGGCGAGCGGGCGGTCGCTGTCGGCGACGCGGCCCCAGAGGGTCTGCGGATCGACCTTCAACCAGGCGACGTGGGCCGTGCGTCCCAGGAGGTCCCGGGTGCGGTCGCGCTCCATCGCCCCGCCACCGATGGACAGCACGCCGGCCGGTTCCGAGCCCACGATCTCCCGGATGACCCGTTCCTCGGTGCGCCGGAACCACAGCTCGCCCTTGGTGGCGAAGATCCTCGGGATATCCAGCTCGGCCTGGGCTTCGATCTCGGCGTCGCTGTCCAGGAACGGCCGGCCGAGGCGCTCGGCGAGCCGCGGCCCCAGTGTCGACTTCCCCGAGCCCATGTACCCGGTCAACACGACCCAGCCCACGGTCAGCGTTCCGTCCAGAGACGGAGCACTAGCGCTCCTGCTGAATGGCCGTGCGGTAACGGTCGACCGCGTCGTCGAGCTGCGCGATCGAGTCGCCCCCGAACTTCTCGAGCAGCGCCTGTGCCAGCACGAACGCCAGGGCCGCCTCGCCCACCACCGCAGCGGCCGGAACCGCGCAGATGTCGGAACGCTCCTTGAAGGCCTGCTTCGGCTCCTTGGTGGCCACGTCGACCGAGGCCAGCGGCCGCGAGAGCGTCGAGATGGGCTTCATCACCGCGCGCACCACCAGCGGTTCGCCATGGGTCATCCCGCCCTCGAGCCCACCGGAGCGATTCGTGCGGCGGTGGTACCCCGCCGCCTCGTCCCAGTAGATCTCGTCGTGGGCCTGCGAGCCCGGGATGCGGCCGAGTTCGAACCCGGCGCCCATCTCCACGCCCTTGATGGCCTGAATACCCATGAACGCGGCGCCGATGCGGCTGTCGAGGCGCGAGTCGCCGGTGACGTGCGATCCCAGGCCCGGAATGGGGTTGAACGCCCAGACCTCGAAGATGCCGCCGAGGGTGTCGTGGGACTGGCCGGCCGTCTTGATGGCCTCGCGCATGGCGGCCGACGCGTCGGCGTCCAGGCACCGCACCGGGCTCTCGTCGACGCCTTCGAAATCTTCGAGCGCAAGCCGGTCGCGAGTGGGTGCGTCGACGGCGCCGATGGTCACGACGTGGCTGCGGATCTCCATTCCGTACCGGCGCAGCAGGGCCTTCGCGACGCCTCCGGCGGCGACCCGGGCGGCGGTCTCGCGCGCGCTGGCCCGTTCCAGGATGGGTCGCAGGTCGTCGGTGCCGTACTTGAGCATCCCCGCCAGGTCGGCGTGTCCGGGGCGCGGCAGCGTGATGGGCTCCACCTCGGCGTCGGTGGCCCAGATGGCCATCCGGTCCTGCTCCCAGTTGGCGAAGTCGCGATTGACGATCTCGATGGTGAGCGGGCTGCCGATGGTGCGGCCGTGCCGGAGTCCCGATCGGACGTTGCCGCGGTCGGTCTCGATCTTCATGCGGCCGCCGCGTCCGTAGCCGAGCTGGCGGCGGGCGAGGTCGAGGTCGAGGTCGTCGGGGACGAGCTCCAGCCCGGCCGGGAGTCCCTCGATGAGGGCGTAGAGCGCCGGACCGTGTGATTCGCCGGCTGTACGGTAGGTGAGCGCCACGGGTCGGAGAGTCTAGTGTCCTGAGTCGGAGATTTCGCGGCAGCCTGGCGGCTGCAAACCCGCACGCAACCCCCCACCGCCCCGAATCACCGGTACCTCGCCGAGGGTGCGTCGTCGGCTCGGGCCATGCCACCGGCATTGTCCCGAACCTCCTCCTTGTTGCACGCGGTTTTCGCTCGCCACGCTGCTCCCGAACCCCCGACTCACGACACCAGGCAACCGGAACGGCTACGGCGTCGCGCCGTTTGCGGCCGCGAGCTGCTGCGCCTGCGCCAGGGCCTTCTGGAACGCCGCCAGGTGGCGTGCCGCCTCGGCGTCGCGACCTTCGCCGAACGCGGTCCGGTACGCCTCGTACTGCGCCGCCGCCCGTGCGACCACCTCGGCGAGCGTCTCGCGGCGGCCGCCGGGGCTGGTCGGCTGGTTCACCACCTCGGCGCCCAGCGCCGAGGCCAGCGCCTCCTGGAAGGTGGCACCGCTGTGGACGGTGCCGTCGCCGAACCCGACCACCACCCGCCAGAGGCTCGGGAGCGGCTCGCCGGTGGACTCCAGGTAGAGCGGCTGCACGTAGAGCAGGCCCTTCCCGATGGGCACCACGATGGCGTTGCCGCGCCGCACCGCGTTCTGGCGCTGCCCGATCTCGCGTGTCAGATCGGAGTCGCGCGAGATGTTGGCGGTGAAGGTGTCGAGCGACTCGAGCGGTTCATCGCTGTTCTCGAAACTGATGAGCGTCATGCGGCCGAAGTCGTCGACGTCGTTGGACACGGCCAGCCATCCCGAGAACCCGATGGCGCGGTCTTCGGCGATGGGCTTGTAGGAGCGCGTCAGCACGAAGCGCTCGCGTGTCTCGCCGGGCAGGACCGCGTACGTGTAGCGGGCCGGCGAGATGGTCTCCTCGCCGCTGAGCCCGCTTCCGGACTGCTCGCGCGTGTACGCCCAGGCGGCCGATCCCGAGAAGTAGGTGTCGACGTCCGTGACGTGGAACCGCTGGGCGGCCTGGGACTGGAAGTCGAACAGGTCTTCGCCGTAGCGCATGTGCGCGCGAAGCCCCGGCGCCAGGTCGTCCATCCGGTCGCCGTCGGTGAAGAGTTCCGGGTAGACCTTCCGCCACGCCTTCAGCAGCGGCTCGTCGGGGTCGGTGACGAAGATGTAGGTGCGCCCCGAGTAGGCGTCCACCGCGGCGACGGCCGGCTGGCGGACGTAGTTGATGTCGTTGAACCTGGCCGCGTACGGGTAGCGCCCGGAGGTGACGTACAGGTTCTGGACCACCCAGAGACGTCCCTGGACCGGCACGAACCAGGGATCGGAGTCCTGGGTGAGGAACGGCGCGAGCTCGTCGAGCCGCGCGCGGATGTCGCGGTAGAGCAGCAGATAGCTGTCCGGGCCGGCGATGGCGCGATCGCCACCGGAGGTGGCGTTCCAGATCCGTCGTCCGCCCCCGATGTAGGGCAGCCCGCCCAGGAACTTGGTGATGGCCAGGCGGCGCCATCCCCCGCCGATCCTGATGCCGGTGCCGCCCTTGCCGCCGCACAGCTCGGCATCCTCGTTGACGCACCACGTGGCGTCGGTGACGTTCTCGAGCCCGTCGACCACGGACGAGCGGGTGTTGACGACCGCCCACGGCATGCCCGCCCGGGCGCCGAAGTAGATGCCGGGCTGCTTCAGGGGCGGCGTGAGCCCGCGCTGCGGGAAGCCGCGGGCGATCCAGGCCGGCCGGCCCGCCTTGTCGATGCGGTTGACCGGCGCGGTGACCACGCCGTAGCCGTGGGTGTAGGTGAAGTGGCGGCGCTGGAACTCGCCGGCGTTCGAGACGCTGTAGTCGATCTCGCGCCCCATCACGAACAGGGTGCGCTTGGTGCCGTCCGGGGCGATGTCGCGATCCAGGTCGACGTCGTCGCACGTGTAGTAGTCGCGGGGCGCCTCGAAGCGCTGACAGGCCTGCTGCGCGGGCCTGGCGTCCAGGAAGCGCAGCGAATCCACGGACGCCGGCGCACTCTGGATGGCGGCCTGGGTGACGCCGCCGGGACGGTAGGTGGCCCGCCGCACGGCGGCCTGGTCCAGGCCGGTGGCCGCCCGTGTCGCCGACAGCGTGTTGCCCAGGTTCCCTCGCTCCACCTCGAGCGTGTTGCCGCGCAGCACGATGGCGTCGTTGAGGAGCGCTCCGACCGGGCCGATGGCCGCCAGCACGATTGCGGACACGCCGCAGAACACCGGGACGGCCCAGAGCGGGATGTCCTGCCGGGCCCAGCGCTCGGAGCGCCGGCCGACCAGCAGCACGATGGCGGCGACGGCCGGGATGGTGAGCACCAGCCACCACGGGCTGGCGAGGACGGTCAGCACGAGGCCGGTCGCCGCCCAGACACCCGCGCCCGCGATCGCGGCGGCACCGACGCGGGTGACGCTGACCCGGCGGCGGATGGGCGTGATGCTCAGGAGCATCAGCCCCACCGAGAGCAGCCCCAGGACGATCGCGGCCACGCCACGCGTGGGGATGTCGATCCGGCGGGCGGCCTCGCCAGCACCGGCGAGCACTTCTCCGGGCCGCACCAGCATGGTGTAGCGGGACAGCCACAGCAGCACGGCCATGCACAGCAGGAAGAGGCCGCCCATGATGAACCCGTAGCGCATGGTGCGGTCGAGCGTGGCGCGCGATTCCAGCAGCGCGCCATGCTGGCGCTGGGTCTGCCAGATCCCGGCGCCGGTGGCGACCACACCGGCGGTGGCCAGGAAGGTGGCCGTGGCGACGAGCTGGACGATGTGCCGGATGGCGGGCTCGACCAGCAGGAAGAACGAGATGTCGCGCCCGAAGACCGGATCGTTCACCCCGAACGACGCCGCGTTCCAGGCGGCCAGCAGCGGATCGCGCGCGGCGACCAGCGACGGGATGAGCACGCCCGCCACCAGCAGCAGTGTGACGGCGGTGCCCACCCAGCCGATCTGCCGGATGACCCGCCGGGCCTGGGCGGATTCGTCCTGGGGAGGCTGCGGCGTTTCCTCGAAGGTCAGCTCGTTGATGTCGACCGACGAGAACCGCTCGGTGAGCCGCTCGATCTCCTCCTCGGTCAGCGGGCCGGTGGGCCGCTTGGGGCGCGGAGCCTCGGGCATCGCGACCCGCGCCTTGCGCGAGAGCAGCCAGACCGGAAGGGCGAGCACGATCGTCGCGATGACGCCCATGCCCCCGAGCAGGAGTCCCCACCGCCAGCGCAGGCGGTACACGTCGCCCATGCCGAGCGCGTCGTAGAACGCCGTCTTGACGGTGATCTCGGCGCCCAGTTCGAAGGCGATGAGCAACACCGCGAACAGGAGCACCAGCACGACGGCCAGCACCTGGGGTCGGAAGAGCGTTCTCATGATGCGAAACGGAGCCGCGACACGAGCAGGGAGGCTATCGCGACCCGTGGGCGAATGCCGCTCAGCAGGACGGTCCGGCGCCAATTGGCCGACGAGGCACGATGCATCTATCGTGAACTGTCGGCAAAGAAACCGCTGACCCGTGACGACGGCGGGATTGCCCGTCATACTCCACCAACGGCAACACCGATCCATGACCTCGGAGGGCGTGGCCATGACGGAACTCAGTTCACCTTCAGCCCAGGAAGAGCTCGACCGGGCTCGGGACGACTACCTCGCGGTGTCCCGCGGGGCCCATCTCTACTCCTCTCCGGCGGACCATGAGGCCGCCGAGCGCCGCGCGTGGGAACGCCTCGAAGAGGCGCTCGCCGCGGTCGAGGCGGTTGCCGAACCCAACGGCGCCGAATAGCCGCCGGCCGCGTTCCCGGGACGGTGCCCGGGGAACGGACCTTCCAGAACGCGCTCGGGGCGGCCAGATGGCCGCCCCGAGGTCGTTCAGGTGGAGTGTCGGCTGAGGGTCAGCCGGTCACGATGGGCGTGCGCTGCACCGGCCGCCCGATGAACCGCGTGCAGGCGGTCGATCGCGTGCTCACCGAGTTGCGGGTGGCATTCGCGCCGGCGCTGGCCGAGGCCCGCGCCGTGTTGCAGATCCGTCCCGCGCGGGTGCGCAGGGCGCGCATCTGGACCGTCAGCACGCGCCGCTGACCGGGGGCCAGGCTCGCGATGCGGAACGTCACGGCGCCGTTGCGCAGCCGGCGTGACGACGCGGTCTTGCTGGGGACGTACATCCCCGCGGGCACCGCGTCGGTGACCACGACGTCGCTGAGGGCCACCTTGCCCCGGTTCACGACCGTGATCTTGTAGTTGACGCGCGCGCCGACCCGTGCGCGCTTCGGTCCGCGCTTGATGAGGCCGAGACGCGGGACGTAGAGCACGGGAGAGGTCCCCGTGGTCTCGTCGGTCCCCGGCCCGGCGGGCGCCTGGGTCGGGATGCTCGGGACGGCCCCGCCGCCGGAGTCGGGCGTGCTGCCGGTGGGCGTTGACGACCCGGGCTCGGACGGGGTTCCCGGAACGGTGGACGTGCATTCCTCGAACTGGACCGGGACGTTGAACACCGTCGAATCGGGCTTGATCATCACCGTCTGCTGGGGACTGCGCTGACCCGAGAACCGGGTCGCGCGGACGAGACCGCCGGTCTCGAGCGTGACGCGCACGTTGGACGCGCCGGCCGAGGTCGAGGTGATCCTGACGGTGCCCTGGCCCTGAGTGTCGAGCACCACGCGCGTGGCGGAAGCCGTCGCCGCGCCGGTCGTGACCTGCACGGTGGCGATGGCCCCGGGGGCGCCGCTGATGCGTACGTCCACCTCGCCACTGCCGGCACAGGCCGTCCCGCCCGGAACGACCGATGACGGCTGCTCGGTGGTCGCGAGCGCTTCGGCCCGCAACGCGGCGGCACGGGCGTTCATCGCCGGCGACGTCGTGGGGTTGTTGAGGATCACGTTGCCGCCGAGCTGCCAGACGGCCACCTGGGTGGCGCCGGACTCGAGCTGCGGGTCCGCGGCGGCGGCGATGCGCTCGTCGGCCGTGCGGATCAGGTACTCCACCGCCTGGTACTCGCGGCTGGCGAGGGTGGCGTCGTCGGAGCCGTCCGCAAGCTGCATGCGGTAGGTCTGGCGGAGGTTGATCGAGACGAGGGGTTCATCGCAGAAGCCCTCGACCGTGACGCTGGCGCCGCCCACCGGCGTGATCGTCCCGCGGAACATGCCGAGGCCCTGGGTGATCGTGCGGCCGTTGATGGTCGTCACCGTGGTGACGCTCTGCGAACGGCTGACGACCGAGTCGAGACGGATGTCGGACGGCGTCGCGGCGGCCGCGGAACCGGCGGCGGCACCGCCCACCACGACGGCCAGGGCGAGACCGGTGGCGAGTCGAGCAGGTCGCCGGGCGTGGGTGCTGATCATCGTGCCTCACTGTCTGTTTGGTGCGATCACGTACCTGGCCACTGTTGGTGGCTCTCGCCATGATCGGCCTCAGACTCGCCGACTTGAGGCAACTTCCGGGGAAGTTGGGAGAACTTGCGCAGGGGCCCCGGTCACGGCTCCGGGACCCCTGTGAATCACGAAATCCTGCGGATGTTGAGCAAACGCACCCGGTAGGACGTCGAACTCGTCTGGTTGTAGAGGGTGACGGACTTGCCGACCTCCACGGTGACGGTGTCCGACCCGTCGGGCAGGAGCCCGCCGTTGAGCTTCAGCACCACGGAGGCGGCGCGGATCTCGTCGACCGTGAACTGCTGCGTCCCGGGCGGGATCGCATCGCCCGCCCTGGCCACGATCGGCTCGCCGCCGATGTCGAAGTCGGCTTCACGCAGCGCGGTCTCGACCGGTGGCGTGACGTCGGTACCCGGCGTCGTGGTGGTCGTGGTGGGGGTGGTCTCGGTCGCGGGAGCCGGTGCGGTGGGCGGTGTGCCGGTCACCGACGGATCGACCGGGACGCCAACACCGCTGCTACCGCCGGTGTTCTCGCGGACGAGTTGCTTGAACCCGTCACGAGGGGCGCCGAACTGGTCGAAGCCCGGAAGCGATTCGGCCACCTGGTGGGTCGCCGCGGTCTCGGGCGAGCCGTAGAGGACGTCGGTCGGGATGGCTCCCACACCCGCCGCCGGAGTGACGGCCGGGGTGTTCGCGAGAGCGGCGTCGTTCGCCGCCGCGTCACCACCGCCGCCTCCTCCCCCGCAGCCGGTGAGCATCACACCGGCGGCAAGGGTGCTTGCCGCCAGGAACTGGAGTGGGCGACGGCGCCTCACTGGATACCTCCTGATGTGGCCGTGACCGCCGCGGACGCGGCGCCGGCACCTGCCGGGGGAGCGGAGAACACGAGCACGCGGAGCAGGCCGGTGACGCTGTCGGTGGCGACGGCGCTCTCGGTCTGGTCGGCCAGGGACACCTCGGCGCTCTTGATCGCGAAGAGGCGGCCCTTCACGCGCGGGATGTCGTTGGAGTTCACCGACACGGTGCGGTGGACGCGGAACATGAA
This sequence comes from Actinomycetota bacterium, assembly GCA_020636905.1. Classification (GTDB taxonomy): domain Bacteria; phylum Actinomycetota; class Thermoleophilia; order Miltoncostaeales; family Miltoncostaeaceae. The sequence continues at coordinate 22,972 of JACJWX010000025.1, forward strand.
GTCGTCGACGTCCCAGAACTTGCCCAGCACCTCGAGCTCGACCTCGGTCACCCGGAGCGAACCGAGTGTCGAGACCGTGCTGGTGCGGATGACGCGCAACTGGACGTCCGACTGCTGGGAGAACCGGCGCAGCTGCAGGATCGACCCCGGCAGGCTGTCGTGATCCGGGACGGCCTTGGCCAGCTGGAACTGCTCGACCACCCGCTCGGTCGACTTCTCGGCCGCCGCCTGCAGGCGCGACACCTGGTCGGTGAGCAGGTCGATCTCGCCCTGGATGGCGGTGAGCTGATCACGCTGCGCCGCGGCTTCGCTGCGCGCGGGCTTGATGAGGAACCAGTAGGTCCCGCCCACGGCGATCAGCGCCGCGAGCACCATCAGCACCATTCGATCGCGTTTACTCATCGTCATGGCGTCATGCTCCCGGCGGTCGGGGTGGCGGTCGTGGTGGTCGTTGCGGCGGTGGCGCCGGTCACCAGGTCGAGCGTCGGGCGATCCTGCGCCCGCTGGTCGATCGGGACGTTGATGATGAACTGGACGACGTTCTTGCCGCCGCGCGCGATCTGCTCGGCCGACTCCAGGCGCGGCGTGCCGAGCCCGGGGACCGCTTCGAGGCGTGCCAGCAACTGCGCGACGTCAGCCTGGGTGAAGCCGAAGCCCTCCAGGTGGAGGCCCTGCGGCGGGGTTTCCGGGGTCAGGGTGGCCGTGGCCGCCGGAACGCCCGTGGGAACCGCCGTGTCGGCCGGCGGCGCGACCGCGTTCATCTGGGTCAGCCAGACGTTCTGCGGCAGCACCGTGACCGTGTCGCGCATGACCCGTTCCCAGTTGAGCCGGGACCCGGCCAGCGTGACGACCGCGCCCCGGCGCGCCGTGATCGCGGCAGCCTGCGCGTCGATCGCGCTGAGTGACGAGAGCTGCGCCTGCAACCCGTCGCGTTCGGTGGTCGCCACCGCGACTTCGGCCTGGACGTCCTTGAGCGCCGCGCGGCTGGAATAGGTCATGTAGACCAGTCCCGCGACCGCAAGGGCCGCGCCGAGAATGGCCAGCGGCTTCTTCGATCCGGCGGGGCGACGGCCGCGACTGGCGCGACCGGAGCGGTCCGGAAGGAGGTTCACGGCCCTCACGACGCACCTCCCGGCGTGTCGAGGGAAAGCCCGACGGCGACCGCGATACGGGCCGAGAGCTCACTCGGGACGTCACCGGCGTCGAGCTGACCGAGGGGGTCACCGACGTCGACCTTGATGCCCACGCCCTGCTGCAGGTAGCGATCCAGGCCGGTGCAGAGGGAACTCCCACCGGAGAGCGTGATGCGCTGGATCCCGCGTGAGAACGGCTGAGAGCGGTAGTAGTCGAGGGAGCGGGCGACCTCTCGGACAAGCGGACGTGCTCCCAGCGCGAGTGCGTGGCGCACCTCGTCCACGGTGGACTTGTCCCAGCCCTGGACGCCCGGTCCGAGCAGACCGCAGGCGACCTTCATGGCCTCGGCCTCGTCGTGCGGCAGCTTGACCCGCTCCTCGATGGACCGGGTGAGCTGTTCGCCGCCGAATCCGATCATGCGGGTGAAGTGGCAGTTGCGGTCCACCGAGACGATGACGTGCGTGACCTCGGCGCCCACGTGCACGACGGCCTGGGCCGGCGTGTCGACGGAGCCCTCGTCGAGCACCATCGGCGGCGCCTGGAGGGCGCGCAGCAGCGCGAAGGCCTCGAGGTCGATGCCGACCGGCTGCAGCCCGGCGCGCTTCACGACCGACACGAGCTGGTCGACCATCTCGCGATGGGCGGCGACGACGACGAGGCGCTCGCGCTCGCCCTCCTCGCCCTGGTACCGCATGATCGGCTGGAAGTCGACGACGCTCTGGTCGGGCGGAATCGGGATGTGTTCCCCGGCCTCGAACTCGACCGCGGCGGCCCGGTCCGCGTCGTCGTCCATCACGGGGAGGTCGATGACTCGAACCACCACCCGCTGATTGGCGACGCCGAGGCGGACCTTCTTGCCCGAGAACTTGGCGTGCTTCCAGAACCGCTTGAGCTCATCCGAGAGCTCATCGGGCTGCAGGATCTCACCGTCATGCACGAGCCCGGAGGAGATGGGCTCCACCGAGGCCTTGCTGAGTGACACCCTGTCACGCCCAACCTTGAGTTCAACGCCGGCAATGGCGCTCGAACCAATGTCCAGTGCGACGACTGTGCTCATTGAAACGACATCCGTATCGTTGGAGGGTCTAGCTCAACCGAGGCGATCGGTGTACCAACCGATCATCGAGGGGCCCCACCAGAGCGCCACGAGGGCGCCGGCGGCGAGGAACGGGCCGAATGGAACGGCCATCTTGCGTGCGCCGGCCCCATGACGGACCAGCAGGATGGTGCCCAGGAGGGCACCCGCACCGAACGCCAGGAACAGCGCCGGAACCACCGAGGCGCCGAGAACGGCCCCCAGCAGAAGTGTGAGTTTGACGTCGCCGAAGCCCATGCCGGCCGGGTAGAGGAACCACAGCACGAACATGAATCCGGCGGCGCCCAGCGCGGCCACGAGCGGCTTCCACCAGTCGCCCGGGTCGGCTGCGACCATGAGCGCGAGGCCCACCGCCGCCGCCGGCAGGACGACGATGTCGGGAATGAGCCGGTGCTCCAGATCGATGACGATCACGGGCACCAGCACCACGCCCAGGAGCGCGGCCGCGAGGCCTTTCCAGGTCGCGCCGAAGCTGAGGATCGCGCCCGCCGCCAGCGCCCCGCTGGCGACCTCGATCGCCGGGTAGCGCCAGTGGACGCGCTCGCCGCAGCCGCGGCAGCGTCCCCGAAGGGCGACCCACGACAGCACCGGGACCAGCTCCAGGGGCGTCAGGGTCCGCTCGCAGCTCGAGCAGTGCGACCTCGGGTGCACCACCGACTCGTTCCGCGGCCACCGCCAGCTGAGCACCGTCGAGAACGACCCGAAGGCCAGTCCGACGAGCCCGGCGACCGAAGCCCAGAACCAGAGCGGTGCGATGTCGAGGGGGGTCGTCACCGGCTACCGTCGCCTCAACACGAACTTGTCGTAGACGAACAGCTTGCGACCGCTGCTGGCGATGGCGTCGAGGCGACGTCCGCTGTCACGCGGCACCAGCAGGCGGACCTGGCGGCGACCCGGCGTCATCGTGGCGCGCAGGGCCGTGGCGAAGCGCACGCGCTTGCCGTTGGTGCGCGAAACCGTGCGCCAGCCCGTCGATTCACGGACCTGGATGAGCGCCTTGCGCTTCGGGTAGACGAACCCGCGCACGACGAACCGCCGGCGCCGTTCGACGCTGCGCTGACGCACCGCGAACGACACCCGGGGACGGACGCTGACGGTGAACGGCACCACACCCTCGGGATGGCTGTCGGTGGCCACCCAGCGCACCCGCCACGTGGCGTTGCGGGTCTGCTTGAGGCTGAAGGCGAACGTCCCCGAGGCGCTCGTACGGACCGTGCCGTAGGGCGTGAAATCGGTGGCCGGCCAGAGGCGGCGTTCCACGAGCAGGCGGCTGTTGGTGACCGGCGCGCCGTTGTGGATGAGCCGTCCGGCGACCACCAGGCGCTTGCCGTAGCTGACGCGCTGCGGAAGCCGGTTCAGATTGAACTTGGGAGCGGTGACGCTCTTGAAGTTGCGCGTCGGGCTCCAGGGACCGTAGTCCTCGTCGCAGAAGTTGGCGCGCACACGCCAGTACCAGCGGCCGGGGGCCGTGAGGATCGTGGACGGCGCCACGCCGGCGGTCTGCATCGACGAGAACGAGCTCGCGTCGACGGCGCCCGTGAAGCTCGGATCCTGCGAGAGCTGCACCTGGTAGGCGCACGCGGCGTTGACGGTGCCCCAGCGGAGCACGGGCGATCCGATGACCACCTCGCCATCACGAGGCGCGCTCACCGCCGGGCGCGGCGGGTTGAGCGAGAACGTCTGCGGTTCACTCCATGTCTGTCCGTTGGCGGCGCCGTCGAGCGCGCGCACGCGCCAGAACCAGGTGCCGGACGGCAGGCGCTTGCCCTTGTCCTTGGCCCACTCGGTGCCCGTTCCCCAGATCTTCAGGGACTGCGTCCGGTCGGCGTTGAACTCGGCGTCGCGGCTGAGCTGCAGCTCGTACTGCGGCGCGCCGGGCACGTCGCCCCAGGTGAAGACCGGCGGTTCCTTGACCTCGCCCTGGGCGGCCGACCCGAGGGTGACGCGAGTCTCCTTCTTGTACTCGCCCACCGGGACGGTGGTCTCACTGACCAGCCAGTGCGGGTTGTCGATGGTCGCGCCGCTGCCCCACACGACCCGCCAGTAGTAGCCCTTGCCCGTCTCGTTGTCGGCGAGCGGGACGCGGGGCACCCAGCTGTTGGTGAGCGTGTGTTCCGACTCGACGATGTTGTTGAACTGCGAGTCGGTGGCGATGTCGATGCGGTAGAGGTTCTCACCGGTGGCGTCGGTCCAGCGCATGTGCGGCGTCAGGGCCGTGTCGCTGTCTCCGGAGCTCCAGAGCGTCGGCTCGGCGTAGGTGGTGCTCGGCGCGCTCCAGGTGAGCTTCCGGGCGGCGCTCCAGGTGCCGGTGACGTTGCCCGTCACCGGACGCACGCGCCACCAGAGGTCGCCGTAGCCCATGCCGGTCGCGCGGACCTCGTCAAGGGTCGGCGTGAAGCCGTTGCTGTTGGTCGAGGCGTCGACCTTGAGCGAGACGCCCTGCCAGTTGAACTGTTCCTCGGTGATCTGGATCTGGTACTTCTCGGCGCCCGAGACCGGGTTCCAGTGGAAGTACAGGTCCGCGGTGTTGGCGCCATCCGCGGGCTCGATGACCTCGGGCGCGACCCAGGCCTTCGTGAAGGTGCCCATCGTGATCCAGGGACCCGGGTTCTTCTTGGGGTCCTGCGCACGCACGCGCCACTCGTAGCCGTCGTCGGGCAGCAGTCCCAGCTCCGCCGGGCTCATGGCCGTCACCGGGAAGTTCGTGCTCCAGAACGCCGGCGTGCCGAACTGGTTCGCGGCGGCGATCTCGGTGTCGTAGGTGCGGGCGCCGGGGACCGCGGACCAGCGCATGTACGGCGTGGTCCGGATGAGACTCGTGGCCGCCCCGCCGGGCGTCGCCGACAGCACTCCCCCGGTGACCGTGCTGGGCCAGTTCTTGGCGAACTTGGCGACCGAGCTGTACACCCCCTCTGTGCCCGCGGCGTCGGTGGCGCGCACGCGCCACCAGTACGTCCCGTCCGGGAACAGGGTGTCGGGAACGGCGCTCCATTCCTCGGTCTCCACAGTCCACACGACGTTCGTGAAGCCGGAGTTCGTCGAAATCTCGACGGAGTAGCTGACGGCACCCGGGACCGGGCTCCAGCTGAGCACGACCGGTTCACCCGGGTACGTGAACGGATCGTCCACCTGATCCGGAGCGAGGCCCAGCGGCTGACTCGAGGTGCGATCGACCTTGAACGGCGACTTCGCGCTCACCGTCGCCGGGATCGGCGGTTCCTTTGTCTGGTCCTGTGCGGCCGCAATGGGTGTGAGGGCCGCAAGGGCGGCAACCGACAGGATCGCCACGTTGCGAACAGTCGCGGCGTGGCGGGCGTTGGGGCGCCCTGCGAGCAGGGGCACATCTGGCCGTGAGTGTGATGGCACTGCGGTCGCTTCCTTGCGGTTGGGGTGTCGGCGGCAATCCGGCCGCACAGGGAGTATCGGCGTGAAGTCCGAAGTTTCTTACGGTTGGGTCACCAGGGGCTGCAGCCGGGCGCGCAGGCCCGTGTCACCGCGGGTGACGCCGTGACGTCCTTCGTGAGCGTGAACGTGGTGCCCGACTGGCTGAGCGAGGTGATCACGTAGCCGTTCGCGTTGAACGTCACCGCCACCTGGTCGAGCTTCGCGTCGTTCGCGACGGCGTCGAAGCGCAGGCTCTTCTCGATGGCCTGGACCTTCGCCGGCGTGAGTGTGGCGTAGTCCTCCTCGACCGCGGCGGTCTCGATCGACGTCGCCGCCGCCCGGACGAGGGTCTTGGCCGCCCCGTCGTAGGCGTTGCGGCGATGCCCAAGGAACATGGGGATCGCCACGGCGGCGAGCAACCCGATGATGATGATGACCACGAGAAGCTCGATGAGCGTGAAACCGGCCTGACGGCGGACGGCGTTGCTGAGGGGCCTGATCATTGGAATCCCTGGTGGGGTCGGGTCCAGAAACACCATGGGCCCGCGTTGCGGGCCCATGGGTCATGCGAGTCGTGCGGTGATTCGGACTACCAGGTGCAGCCGGCACCACAGGTGCGGGTCACGGCCGGCGAGGCGGTGATGTCCTTCGCCATGGTGAAGGTCTTCCCGCTCTGGCTGACGGACGCGATGGTGTAGCCGTTCGCGGCAGCCTTGTAGGTGACCGAGTCATCCTTCGCGGCACCGGTGCCGGCGAAGTCGATCGACTTCTCGATGGACGCCAGGGCGGCGGCATTGATGGTCGAGTAGTCCTGCGTGTCGGCGAACGCGGCCTCGGCGGCCGATGCAGCGTTGCGGACGAGGGACTTGGCGGCCGCGTCGTTGGCGCGGTCACGCTGGCCGAGGAAGGTCGGGATGGCGATGGCGGCCAGGAGGCCGATGATGATCACCACGACCAGGAGCTCGATAAGGGTGAAACCCTTCTGAGACTCGGCCCGGTTGCGAAGCCGGTTGAGCATGAGGTGTGTCTCCTCCATGAGAACGTAAAAGGACGCCGCAGGGGACCCTGAGGTCGTACCCCCTCATCACAACGGGGCGTTCCTCGCGGACACCCTCTAGATCGAACGCAACAGCACCGGACTTAACGCCAATGCCAACTTTTTTTGTGTCTGTGAGTTTCCTCGCCCCCGGTCGACCGACATCCGCCACGCGCCGAGACGGCGCCGGGCACCCCCTGGTTCGCCGAATCGCGGCGTCGTCGTCTACGCTGACGGTGTGAGTTCCCCGCTGCGCAGCCCGATCCGCCTGATCACCGACGGCGCCTGCTCGGCGAACGGGCGTGACGCTTCGCGCGGCGGATGGTCGGCCATCCTGACCGACGGCGCCGGCGAGGAACGCGTCCTCACCGGGTGGCGAGGCGCCCTCGACCAACAACCGCATGGAGCTCACCGCCGTGCTCGAGGGTTGCGGGCGGCGCCCGGAAGGTCGAGATCGAGCTGGTCACCGACTCGACCTACGTCGGCACGCGCGCTCTCCAAGGGCTGGCTCGACGGCTGGCAGCGGCGCGGCTGGCGAACCGCCTCCAAGGACCTGGTGGCGAACCAGGAACCGTGGAAGCGGATGCTGGTGGAGCTGGCCCGGCACGCGCCGCGGACGCCGACCGTGGTGAAGGGCCACGCCGGCCATCCTGAAAACGAACGCGCCGATCGGCTCGCGCAGGACGCCGCGCAGCTCGACTGGCCCACGACAGCCTGCAGCCCGCGCTACTGACCGAGACGGTCGCGAACGACGGCGAGCAGCTCGGGTTCGACCTCTCAGGCTCGTGACCGACAGCCTTCCACTCCGGACGCATCGCCGGCATCAGGTCGGGCTCAACTGGAGCGTCCTGGTCATCGCGGCCTACCTGGTGTTCGCGCTGAACACACCGATCTTCCCGACGAACCCCGACATCGGCAGCAACGCGGCTGGCCATGTCGATCTCGGCCGCGGTGCTGTTCCTGCTGTCGATCCTCCTGCACGAGATCGGGCACGCGGTGGAGGCCCGCCAGGACGGCATGCGGATCGACGGCATCACCCTGTGGATGTTCGGCGGGGGTGGCCAAGTTCCGGGGCATGTTCCCAGCGCGGGCGCGGAGTTCCGCATCGCGTGCATCGCCGGTCCGCTCTGGTGTCGCTGGCGCTCGGCCCGGCTGTATGGGGATCAGCCGCATCGGCGGCATCCCGAGCCGGTCGACGCGGTCGCCGCGTGGCTGGCCTACATCAACCTGGCGCTGCTGGTGTTCAACATGCTGCCGGCGCTCCCCATGGACGGCGGGCGCGTGCTGCGGTCGATCCTCTGGGCGAAGACCGGGAACTTCGCGAAGGCCACCCGGATCGCCGGGTCGCTCGGCCGCGGTTTCGGTGGGCTCATGATGGTCGGCGGACTCCTGATGGCGTTCGCCGGGGGCTCGGCCTTCTCGGGGATCTGGCTCGCCGTCATCGGGCTGTTCCTGCTGCAGGCGTCCGCCGGGGAGACCCGGGCGGCCGTCGCGCACGACGCGCTGAGGTCGCGCACCGTGGGCGACGTCATGGAACCTCAGCCGCTGACCGTCCAGGCGTCCGCCAGCCTCGACGAGTTCGCCGCATTCGCACGCTGGACCGGGGCGGGGACCGTGACCTATCCGGTCCTGGACGGGGAGCGCCCGGTCGGCATCTTCCCCACCGGCGTCCTCATGGCCCTTCCCTGAAGGGGCATCAGGACACGCCGATCTCGTCGCTGATGATCCCCATGAACGAGATCCCGGTGTTCACCCCCGAGACCCCGGCGCTCGATGCCGTCGAGGCGCTCCGGAGCATCGCGCTGCGCCAGGGGCTGGTGCTGGAGGACGGGCGGCTGGTGGGCCTGGTCACCCTCGACGGGCTGGCCCAGGCCGTGCGGGAGACCACCGGGCCAGCCGTCGGACACGGTCGAACCGCCCGCCTGAGGTCGCTCTCAGCCTGGGGTCGGCGGGACCTCCTCGGGGTCGGCGGAGCGCTGCCCGGCGCCAGACCCGCAGACGCGCAGGCTGCGCGCATGAACACCAGGCAGGCGCGCCCCTGACGATCAGGTTCACCGCGATCACGGCCACGTCCATCCCGACCGAGAACGCCAGCAGGTTGCTGCGCGCCGCCTCCCCTGACAGGACGATCACGAGCAGGGCCTGCTTGGGCCCCACCCCGCCGGGGGTCGCCGGAAGGCTCGTGGCGACGCTGGACACCACCTGAACCAGGATCGCGACCTTCAACGATCCCGGTACGTGGAACGCCTCCAGGAAGGCCCATCCGCCACCCACCCTCGCGATCCAGCTCCCGACCTGGACCAGGGCGACGCTCCAGAGGTAGCGCCAGGGCTGCTTGAGGATGGCGAAGCCGAGCTGCACGCGGGCCCAGAAGTTGCGGATATGCGTCCCCGACCAGAGGATCGCGGCCACCGCGACGGCGGCGACCAGCCCGAGCACCCAGGGGTGCCCCACGATCCAGCCGATCTCGAACGTGGGAAGGCTCGGCAGGTCGGGAAGCGGCAGGAGGCCGGTCTGCCACGCCCACAGCAGCATGGCGCTGGCCAGGAGGAAGTCGACGATGCTCTCCACCAGCAGCGTCGCCGCCAGGGTGGGGTACGTCGACCCGGCGACGCGGCCGTGCAGCAGAAAGAGCTTCAGGGGGTCGCCGGCACGGGCGGGCATGATCGTGTTGGCGGCGGTGCCCGCCATGTAGGCCCCGAAGACGTGCCGCCAGCGGACGCGGGTCGCCGGATAGGCGGCGGCGATGATGTTGCGCCAGGCCACCGTGCGAAGCGCGCTGTTGAGCAGGTGCAGGGCGATGCCCAGCAGCAGCGGCAGGAGCCGGACGTCGGCGATCCGCTCCCCGAAGACCTCGACCGCGGACAGGAACGCGTCGAGTGATTCCCGCATCGGCGCGGCGCCTCAGTCGCGTCGGAGCGTGTACGCGGCGGCCGCCGCCAGCAGGTTGGGCCGCCGCGAGGTCCAGCCGCCCGCGTGGCGGCCGCTCGCGTCGAGCAGCACCCGGTCCACGATGTGCAGGCCGAGTCCGCCCGCGAGCGCCTCGAAATCGCGGATGGTGCACAGGTGGATGTTGGGGGTGTCGAACCAGCTGCTCGGCAGCAGGCGGCTGGCGGGCATCCGCCCGCGCATCAGCAGTTCCAGCCGCAGCCCGATGTGCCCGAAGTTGGGGAACGAGACGATGCCGGTGGCGGCCACGCGCATCATCTCCTGCAGCACCAGCGCCGGCCGGTGGGTGGTCTGCAGGGTCTGGCTGAGCACGACGACGTCGAACGAGTCGTCCGCGAAGTCCGGAAGGCCCTCGTCGATGTTGGCGGACACGACGGGGATGCCGCGTGAGACGCAGCGATCGAACGCCTCGGTGGAGACCTCCACCCCCTGCCCGCTGCATCCGCGGCGCATGATCAGCTCCTCGAGCAGCGCCCCGTCACCGCACCCCAGGTCGAGCACGCGGCTCCCCTGCTCGACCATGCCCGCGACGACGCCGAGGTCGGGCCTCACTGAATGGCCTCCGCGGCCATGCGGTCGAGGAACCGTCCGACGGTCTGGTGGTACTCGGGCACGACCAGCAGGAAGGAGTCGTGTCCGTGCGGGCTCGAGACCTCGCGGAAGGTCACCGGCACGCGATGCGCGGCCAGCGTCCGCACCAGCTCCCGGGAATGGGCCGTGTCGAAGCGCCAGTCCGAATCGAAGCTCATGACCAGGAAGCGCGTGGAGAGCCGTTCGAGCTTCGGCCCGTAGACCGTCGGGTCCGCGAACGGGTCGAAGTAGTCCATGACCCTGGTGAGGTACAGGTAGCTGTTGGCGTCGAAACGCCGCAGGAACGACTCGCCCTGGTACTGGAGGTAGCTCTCCACCTGGAAGTCGACGTCGAACCCGAAGCGCGGTTCGGCGCGATCCTGCAGGCGTCGTCCGAACTTGGCGCGCATACCTTCCTCGGAGAGGTAGGTGATGTGGGCCATCATCCGGGCCACGGCCAGTCCCGCGTCGGGACGGACGCCGTGCGCGGCGTAGTCGCCCCCGTGGAAGTTGGGGTCGCGCATGATCGCCTCGCGCGCCACCGCCGAGAACGCGATGTTCTGGGGTGAGAGCCGGCTGCTGGCGCAGATCACGGCGGCCGAATGCACCTCGTCGGGGTGCTCGACCGCCCACTGGAGCGCCTGCATCCCGCCGAGGCTGCCGCCGACCACCGCCAGCAGCCGGTCGATCTCGAAGCGGCGCATGAGGGCGCGGTGGACGTTGACCAGGTCGTTGACCGTGAACAGCGGAAACCCGAGCCCGTACGCCCGCCCGGTCTCGGGGTTGACCGACGACGGGCCCGTGGTGCCCATGCACCCGCCCAGCAGGTTGGCGCTGACCACGAAGAAGCGGTTGGTGTCGACCGGCTTTCCGGGTCCGATGATGGTGTCCCACCAGCCGGGCCGCGAAGGGTCGCCGTGATGGCCCGCGGCGTGCGCGTCGCCGGTCAGGGCGTGGCAGATGAACACGGCGTTGGTGTGCGTCGCGTTCAGCTCGCCGTAGGTCTCGTACGCGACCTCGACCGGCCCGAGCTCGCCCCCGTCCAGCCGGAGCGGGTCCTCGCGGGTGAAGAGGGTCGTGTGCCTGGTCTCGACGAGCCCGAGCGAACCGGTGCGGTCAGCGCTCGTGGTCACCGACGGATGATGGTGGTTGGTGTGCGCACCGCTCCATCAAAGCATGCGCGCACACCAACCGGTCGCGGAGTCAGGACGCCGCGGCGATGGCCTGGTCGAGGTCGGCGATCAGGTCGTCCACATGCTCGATCCCGACCGACAAGCGCACCATGTCCTGGCTCACCCCGGCGCTCTCGAGCTCGGCGTCGCTGAGCTGCGAGTGGGTCGTCGTGGCCGGGTGGATCGCCAGCGACTTCGCGTCGCCGATGTTCGCCAGGTGGCTGAACAGCCCCAGGTTGTTGATGAACGCACGTCCCGCGTCGCGCCCGCCCGCGAGGCCGAAGGTGAGGATCGCGCCGAAGCCGCCCGTGAGGATGCGCTTCGCCACGTCGTGGTCGGCCTGGGTCGGGAGGCCCGGGTAGGACACCCAGCTCACCTGGGGATGGCCGGCGAGATGCTCCGCGATCGCGAGGGCGTTGCTGCTGTGCCGTTCCATCCGCAGCGTGAGCGTCTCGATGCCCTGCAGCAGCAGGAACGCGTTGAACGGTGACAGCGCGGCGCCGGTGTTGCGGAGCAGCACCGTCCGGACGCGGCCGATGTACGCGGCCGGTCCGAGCGCGTCCGACCACACCACGCCGTGGTACGAGGGGTCCGGCTTGGTGAGCCCGGGGAAGCGGTCGCTGTTGGCCACCCAGTCGAACTTGCCGCTGTCGACCACGATGCCGCCGATCGACGTGCCGTGCCCACCGATGAACTTGGTCATCGAATGCACCACGATGTCGGCACCATGGTCGAAGACCCGGCAGTGCACCGGCGTCGCGATGGTGTTGTCGACGATGAGCGGGAGTCCCTGCGCGTGCGCGGCTTCGGACCACGCGTCCAGGTCGATGACGTTGACCCGCGGATTCCCCACGGTCTCGGCGAACACCGCTTTCGTCCGATCGTCCACCATGGCGGCGAGCGCGCCCGGATCGTTCGGATCGATGAACCGCACCTCGACGCCGAACTGCGGCATCGTGTGCGCGAAGAGGTTGTACGTGCCGCCGTACAGGGTGGAGATCGCGACGATGTTGTCGCCGGACCGGGCCACGTTCAGGACGGAGTAGGTGACCGCCGCCTGGCCCGAGGCGGTCGCGCAGGCGGCGATGCCGCCCTCGAGCTGGGCGACCCGCTTCTCGAGCACGTCCCAGGTCGGATTCATGATCCGCGTGTAGATGTTGCCGGGCTCGGCGAGCGCGAACAGGTTGGCGGCGTGGTCGGTGTCGTTGAAGACGTACGACGTCGTCTGGTAGATCGGCACGGCGCGGCTGTTGGTGGTCGGATCGGGCTCCTGGCCACCATGCAGGGCGATCGTCTCCGGGCGATACTCGCTCATGCGGTCCTCTGTGTCGGTGTCTGCCGGATGAAAATCCGGAAAACGCAGCGGTATTTGTGGGGGACCCTACGGAGAGGCCGTTGGGGTGTCAACACGCGGACACGCCGCGGCGCAGACGCACGGGAGGACCGTGGCCGCGGCACACCGCCGATCTCGATCGGCCACGTCGGTGGTCACCGAGACGGCCGCGAACGCGCCTCCGTCACCGGCCGCGAACGACGGTCGCGTCGATCTCGACCAGCTGTCCGCGGTAGCCGAGGAGATGGACGCCCAGCAGTGTGGCGGGAGGGACATCGCCGGCGAACCACGCCGTCACGGCATCCCATGCCGACACGAGATTCTCGTGCGCTCCGACCACGTGAATCGTCAGGTGACGGATGTGGTCGAGGCTGAATCCGTGAACTCCCACGACCACGCGGAGGTTGTCGAGGCACATCACCGCCTGCCGTGCCGGGTCCTCCGGGCCCACCAGCCCGCCGTCCGCGTCCAAAGGGACCTGGCCGGCCACGAAGAGGCGATCGCCCACGACGTCGGCGTAGCGATAGCCGGGAGTCTGTGACAGGCCGGCGGCGAGTTCATCGTCGTTCATGTCGCAACCGTACTGGTGACGCCCCGGTGATCTCGCGAATCGGGCGACGTCCGGCCCGGGGTGAGCGTCGCAGCCGATGGCCCCGCACGGGCCGCTCAGCGCGTGACGTCGAGCCCGATGATCGCCCGGTAGCCGACCCGGGCCAGCGCCCGCACCTCGGCGAGGGACCGGGCCAGCGTCAGCTTGCGGCGGGTGACGACGAAATAGCGCATCTGTCCGGCGACCCGGGTCGGAACCACCGTCGTCCGGCGCCCGGTGGCGCCCAGGTCGACGCTCGCCCGCCGGGCCTGCGCGGGGCGGGCGGCGGCGAGGGCGATCACCCGATAGCGCCGCAATGCGACGCCGGCCACCTCAGCCCGCTGGGCGGCGGAGACCATGACCACGCCGGGATCCTCGGCCCGCGCGCGCATCAGGATCGGCGCGAAGCCGAGTCGCCGCAGGTCGTTGCGCTCGCGCAACGCCAGCGACCGGGAGCGGGTCCGTCCCGCCACGACCAGGTATCGCGCGCTCGCACCGCTGCCGCGAACCACCAGGCGCGCCTTCGGGCGCACGAGCCGCACCTGGCGGAGCGCCATGGCACCATCGATACGGCGCGGTTGGCGCGTGACGACCACCAGATAGTCGCCGACCCGCCAGCGCCGGCCCGGCGTCGACGGCGGCGTCACCGGAGCCGGGTCGACCGGGTTGGCGGTCTTGTAGGCGGGTTCGGCCGGTGCCGGACGGTCGCTGCGCCGGACCCAGAACCAGGTGTCCAGCAGCCCGAGGCGGGCCTTGACCGACTGCCCGGTGATCACCGTGGCGACACCCGAGGTGGTGGTGACGCGGACGTCACGCACCCGGGGGGACACCCCCCGGTTGAGCACCTCGAACGTGGCCACCGGCCCACCCACGCGAAGCTTCTGCCCGAGGGCGGTGGCGGTGAAGGTGGGCGGCGACGGCCAGCGATGCAACGGAGAGACGTCGTCGAACGGGTCGGGAACACCGACCAGGTACGGGAGCGGCGAGCCCCCGAGCGAGTACTCGACGTTCTCGGTGTGCCCCCCGGACGTGGACGAGTAGTACGCGCGGATGACCGCGCCGTCGTAGACGAGCACCCTGCGCGTGGTCGCGGCCACCGCGGCGTCGCTGCGCGGATCTTCGTTCGCGACCCCGCCGTAGACCTGGGATCGCACGTCGGAGTAGAGGTCGAAGGACGCGGTGGGACGCAGCGAGGTGGTGGCGTAGCTGCGCGCGGCGATCGCCTGCGCCTCGAGCGCGGCCGGGGTGTCGCCCCAGCTCGCGGGCATCTCGCGGGGCACCACGCCCCGAAGGTAGGCGTCCATGTCGACGTTGTTGATGACGTCGACGGTGCCACCCGAGGCGTTGAGGTCGAGGACGCCGCGGAAGCGGCTTCCTTCGACCTGGACCAGGGCGCCGGATTTCGGAACGATGCGCAGCGTCGTGACCGCAACGTCGACCTCGTCGCCGGACGGGGCCGTGAGCGTGAGGCCCGCCGGCCCGATGCGGGCCGTGTAGCGGACGCCCGCCGCCAGCGGGATCCGTTCACCGTCCCGGGCGTCGACGAGTGTGCCGTCGCCCCCCGTCACCCCGACCGTGACCGTCGTGCGGGCGGCGGCGACCATGATCCGGACGCGCGGACTCGTTCGCGTCTCGATCGTCGCGCCGCGGTAGTACCAGGTGAGGATGCGATCGGTGGACCATCCCTGCCTGGCGGCGCCGCGCGCCCCGTACTGGGACATCCCCACCCCGTGGCCGAAGCCCCGGCCCTCGAACGTGAACGACACCTCGGCGCTCGCGGTCGCCGCCGTGGCGATGAGGCAGCCACCGACGAGCGCGGCGATGCCTGCGCTGCGAGCGCCGAGCGTCCAACGGTGGGAGATCACGCGGCGAGCACCTCGGCGGGTTGAACGGGGTTCCGGCATCGATCTTCGCGGGAAGTTTGCGGCATCCTTGTCGGCACCGGGACGCACCGACTCAAGCGCCGGCGGTGCCGTGACGGGACCGAGGCCTACCGGATGAGGGCCGTCGGCGCCATCCGGGCGGGTGACCATGATGTCCGTTTTCCGCTGGCATCAGGCGGTCACCGCTGGGACGATGCGCCCGTGACCAACCTCCCCGCCGACGACTGCTACGCCGCCGTGGTGCGACGCGACGCCCGCTTCGACGGGTGGTTCGTGGCCGCGGTCACCTCCACGCGGATCTACTGCCGGCCGAGCTGCCCCGCCATCACGCCGCGACGGGAACACCTGCAGTTCCACCCCACGGCCGCCGCGGCGCAGCGGAACGGCTTCCGGGCCTGCAAGCGGTGCAGGCCCGACGTGACGCCGGGGTCTCCGGAGTGGGCCGGACGCCACGACGTCGTGGGGCGCGCCATGCGCCTGATCGCCGACGGCGTCGTCGAACGCGTCGGCGTGACCGGCCTGGCCGGGCAGCTCGGCTACACCCCGCGGCATCTGAACCGCGTGCTGACCGATGCGGTGGGCGCGGGGCCGCTCGCACTCGCCCGCGCGCACCGGGCGACCACCGCCCGCACGTTGATCGAGACGACAAACCTCCCGTTCGTGGAGATCGCGTTCGCCGCGGGGTTCGGGAGCACGCGACAGTTCAACGACACGATCCGCGCCGTGTTCGCGTCCTCCCCCACGGACCTGCGGACCGCCAGGCGCGCACGCCCCGGCGAGCGCTCTGACGGCGACCGGCTCACCATGCGGCTGCCCGCCCGCGCCCCCGGAGACGTCGCCGAGACGCGGCAGTTCCTGCAATGGCGGGCGCTCGGCGGGGCCGAGACGGCCGACTCCGGCGAGTACACGCGCACCCTCCGGCTGGCTCACGGCCACGGATGGGTCGCCGTCCGTCCCGAGCCGGCCGGGGGCGCCGGTGTCGTCGCAACCTTCGCGCTTGAGGACTGGCGGGATCTGTCGACCGCGGTGCAGCGGGTGCGCCGGCTCTTCGACCTCGACGCCGACCCGCTGGCGATCGCCGAACGCCTCGCGGATGACCCGGTGCTGGCGCCCCTGGTGGCCCGGCACCCCGGCCGCCGGGCCCCGGGGAGCGTCGATCCGTTCGAGACCGCCGTCAGGACGGTCATCGGCCAGCAGGTGTCGGTGGCGGGCGCGCGCACGGTCGCGTCCCGACTGGTGGCGAGCGCGGGCGAAGCCCTTCGGCTCCCCCACTCCGTCCTGACGCATGTCTTTCCCAACCCCGAGGCGGTCGCGGACGCGCCCGACGCCGCGCTGGCCATGCCCGCCGCCCGCCGGGACACGGTGCGGCGGCTGGCCGCGGCGGTCGCATCCGGCGACCTCCCGCTGGACGCGGGCGCGGCGCCGGAGGCCGTGCGCGAGCGGCTGCTGTCCCTGCGCGGCGTCGGTCCCTGGACCGCTGACGCCATTGTCATGCGGGGGCTCGGACATCCTGACGTGCTGCTCACCGACGACCTCGGCGTGCGGCGCGCCGCTCAGGCGCTGGGGCTCGACCTGCGCGATCGCGCCCGCGTCGCACGCTGGGCGCCATGGCGGTCCTACGCCGTGCACCATCTGTGGGCATCCCTGGACGATGCCCCCTCCACCCTGACCCACCAGAAGGAGTCGATCGATGCCGCCTGACGCCATTCGCCGCAACGGATGTGCCCGCGCCGAGCTGGATACCCCCATCGGAGTCGTCACCGTGGTGGCGTCCGAGGAAGGGATCCGGGAGGTCGTGCTCCCCGGCGACGGCACCGCGGTCGCCGGCCCCGAGCTGCGCACGCTGGAGGCCGACGACCCGCGCGCGGCGCATCTGACGGCGGCGCTGGCACAGCTCGGGGAGTACTTCGGTGGGGCGCGCACCACGTTCGACGTGCCGCTCGACCCGATCGGCACCGAGTTCGAACGGGGAGCGTGGGACGTGCTGCGGGGCATCCCGTACGGCGAGACGATCAGCTACGGCGAGCAGGCCGAGCGAATGGGCGACCGGCGCAAGGCCCGCGCCGTCGGCGGAGCGAACGGCCGTAACCCCATCGCGATCGTGGTCCCGTGCCACCGCGTCGTGGGCGCCGATGGTTCGCTCACCGGTTTCGGCGGGGGCATCGAGGTCAAGCGCTGGCTGCTGGATCACGAGTCGGGAGTCGCGCGGCTCCGCGTGGACTGACGGCCACGGGTGCGGCGCACCGGACGCCGCTCACCCCGCCCGCCACACCCCGTCGTCGGTGAGCCCGGCACCCGAACCGAGCGCGCGGACGAGCCGTTCGGCGTCCTCGTCGAAGCACAGCGCATCGCGGCGTTCCTGCGACATGAAGCCGGTGGCGACGAACCCGTCCAGAAGCGACACGAGCGGGGCCCAGAACCCGCCGACCTCCAGCAGGCCGACCGGCGACCGGGTGATCCCGAGGCTGTGCCAGGCCAGCGCCTCGGCGAGTTCGTCGAGGGTCCCGATCCCACCGGGCAGGGCGACGACCGCGTCCGCGAGCTCGGTCATGACTGCCTTCCGTTCGTGCATCGAGCCCACCATCCGCATGTCGGTGAGCCCCGGGTGACGATGTTCACGGTGGCGGAGCCCCTCGGGAAGCACGCCGATCACCTCGCCACCGCGATCGAGCGCGGCGGTCGCGACGACGCCCATCAGGCCGACCGACGCGCCGCCGTAGACCATCCCCACCCCGAGGTCGGCCAGGGTGGCGCCGAGTGCCCGCGCGGCGTGCTGGAACCGTTCGTCGTGGCCCATGCGGGAGCCGCAATAGACGGCGACCCGCGCGGGCAGTACCGCGTCGGTCAATACGGCGAGGTCGGGGCGGTGCTGTCCCCGTCCTGCGTGTCGTCGGCGATGTCCGGGGCGGGTTCCGGTGCCGCGCCCGCGTCCATGCCGGGTTCAGGCGGAGCCTCGGCCGGTGTCGCCTCCTCCGGGTCGGGGCCGGGGATGTCGTCCACCTCGACGATCGATTCGAGGAGCCGGCGATTCGGAATCCGGACCAGGCGACCGTCATCGGTGCGGATCACCACGCCGGACCCCTCCTGTTGGACGACCTCGCCCTCGACGTCACCGACGGTGAGCCTCCGTCCCTTCGCGATCCCGTCGCCGAGATAGCGCCCGGCGGCGAGCTGCGCGACCACGCCGCGGGCGCCCAGGCCGATGGCCAGCGCCGCGGTGAGGACCACACCCGCGAGCACGGTGATGGCGAGGGCGATCAGGAACATCGTGGGGATCCCGACCTGCGTGGCCGCGATGATGACCGCGATCGCGAGGACGCCGATCATCGTGGCGACGCCCGGCCCGGCGCCCAGGTCCATCTGGCGGCTGAGCCGATCGACCCGGTCCCGCGCCGAGTTCCCGGCGACGAGGCCGAGCATCAGGATGACCAGCGCGACGACGAGCCTGGGCAGGAAGAGGATGGCCTCGTTCATCGACTGTTCGAGCGCCGGTACCCCGAGCAGCGACACCGCCACGAGCACCGTGACGAACAGGATGATCGCCCGTACCACCGCGGCGACGGTGGCGCTCAGCGACCGGCCGAGGCCGACGCGTTCGGTCGCGTCGTGGACACCCCAGTTGTCGGCCATACGATCCAGGCCGGCGGCGGTCAACCCCCGTCGCGCGGCCTTCGACACCACTCTCGCCACGATGATGCCGATGATGAGCAGCACCAGAGCGGCCACGAGCCGCGGGATGAAGGCGCCGACCTGGTCCAGCATCGACCCGACCAGGCTTGCCGGAACCACGATCACTCGTCACCTCCGTGCTTGTGGTGGCGGACACCCAGCATCGCGCCGATTCCCTCCGCGACGGCCGTGACGACCGCCGTCACCGACATGAGGACCCCCCGCACGCCGCGCTGCCACCGCGCCGCGCGGACCACGCGGTCGGTGAGATCGGGCGCCTCGGGAACCGGCGAGGACCGGACCTCGGCCAGGAGCTCGTCAAGGCGGTCGTCTTCCGGCTGGCGATCATCGGGCGGGGGCGTCTCGGTCATCGGGGCAGTTCCCAATCGTACGTGTTGTTGCGCAGCGCCTCGATGAGTTCCTTTCTCGCACGGTGCAGGCGCCCCTTCACGCTCCCGATCGGCGTCTCGGTGATGCGGGCGATGTCGTCGTACGCCATGCCCTCGAGGTCACGGAGGACGAGCACCGCCCGGTGCTCGGGCTTCAGCTCGCGGATCTTCAGGGCCATCCGGTCGCTGCGCTCGTGCTGCTCGAGCATGCTCGCGGGACGCGGCGAATCGGGGACGTCGGCGCTGACGCCGTCGTCCACGTCGATCGGGATCGGCGTCCGCCGGTTGCGCGCGTCGATCGACATGTTGTGCACGATCCGCAGCAGCCAGCTCCGGAACGGGGCCTCCCCACGGAAACTCGGGAGGCTGTGGAACGCCCGCAGGAGCGCGTCCTGGGCCACGTCCTCGGCCTCGTCGCGCCCCACGATCCGGGTCGCCACGCGAACCACCTGATCGCGGTAGCGCGACACCAGGGCCTCGAACGCCGAGAGATCGCCCTCGCGGGCCCGGCGGACGAGCTGGGTGTCGTCCGCGCCGGGCGGCAGAACGGCGAGCGCGGTCATGCGAGCACCCCCGCGTAACTTTCCCGCCCCGTCGCATGTCTTGGTGGATGAACGGGCATGGCCCCCAGCCGGGGGAGTTGCGAGCCGAAAGCGTTCATGACCAGACCAACTTAGCTGCCAACACCACATTTTGCGCTCCGGAATCGCGCCGACGGATGGTTTGCGCGTTCGGGAAGTGCAACAAGCTGCGTCGTGCCGACCTGGTGTCTGCGCACGGCGCGGCCCGACCGGGGTCCCGGGAACCTCTCCTCTCGGGCCCTGGCTCGCGGCCAGGCGTCGATGTCCGGACCCCGCAATCCGTGACCGACGCCGCGCGACCGGCTCTCGGGACACCCTCGCTCCCGGGGCCGGTCCCCTCCGGGGACACCCGTCCAGGGCGCCCGTCGGAGGACGACCCGCGACCGACATTTCGATTGGGCCGGTTCGCGATTTCGGGATACGGTGTCGGCGATGAGCACCGTGACCTGCCCCTCGTGCGGAGCCAGCAGCCGCATCCGCGCCAATGCACCCGGCCGACCGGTCTGCCGGTCGTGCAAGACCCGCCTTCCCTGGGTCGTCGACGCCGACACCGCCACGTTCTCCCAGGAGGTCGCGGGGCCGCTGCCGACGATCGTCGATTTCTGGGCCGCGTGGTGCGGCCCGTGCCGGGCCGTCGCGCCTGCGCTGATGAGCATCGCCGAGCGACATGCCGGCGAGGTGAAGGTGGTCAAGGTCGACGTCGACGCCAACCAGCAACTCGCTCAGCAATTCCAGGCGATGAGCATCCCGCTGCTGGTCTTCTTCAAGAACGGGCAGGAACGGGACCGGGTCGTCGGCGCCCAACCCGCGGCGGCGCTCGAGGCCCGGCTCGCCCCGTTGCTCACCGGCTGATCGCCGTGCCGGCGATCGTCTTCGTGTGCCTGGGCAACATCTGCCGTTCGCCCATGGCCGAGGCCGTCATGAAGCGGCTGCTGCTGGATGCCGGCCGCGACGACGTGCAGGTGGAGTCGGCGGGGACCGGTTCCTGGCACGTCGGCGAGGGTGCTGACCCCAGAACGCTTGCGGAGCTCGCCACGCGCGGCATCGAGATGGACCACCGTGCGCAGCAGTTCACATACGGCGATTTCGAACGCTTCGACCTCGTGGTCGTGATGGACGACGACAACGAACGGGTCGCGCGGTCGCTCGCACCGTCGGAGGAGGCTGCCGCCCGCGTGGTGCGACTCCGGAGCTTCGATCCCGAGGTCGCGGGCGCCCCCGAGGTGCCAGATCCCTACTACGGCGGGCCCCAGGGGTTCACGCTGCTCTACGAGATGGTGGAGCGATCCTGCCGCGGGTTGCTCGACCACATCGACGCCACCTGGTGAGGGACCCGCTCGAGCAGCGGGCGGCGGCGGCGCTGGGCACCGCCGTCCGCCGGTCGGAGCGCGTCGCCGGAGGCTCGATCAACCAGGCGAGGCACCTCTGGCTCGAGGACGGGCGGGAGGTCTTCCTCAAGCATCGCGACCCCGCCCCGGCCGGCATGTTCGCCGCCGAAGCCGAGAGCCTGCGCTGGATCGCCCGGAGCGGCACCATCCGGGTCCCCGGGGTCCACGCGGTCGACGACGCCTACCTGGCGCTCGAGTGGATCGACCCGGGGCCCCCGATGGCGGGTCACGACGAGGCGCTCGGTCGCGGATTGGCGGCCCTGCATCGGAGCGGTGCGCCGCGGTTCGGGCAGCCGTGGGACGGCCCCGGATTCATCGGCCCCGTCCCGTTCCCGGCCGGCTGGTTCGACGACTGGCCCACCTGCCTGGCTGAGAGCCGGCTGTTGCCCCTGGGACGGCTGGCGCGCGACGCCGCGGTCATCGACGAGGCGGACGCCCGCGCCCTGGAACGCCTGTGCGCCCGGTTGGAGGAGTGGTATCCCGCCGACGTGCCGCCCGCGCGACTGCACGGCGACCTCTGGTCCGGCAACCGCCACCGCGACGAATCAGGGTCCCCGGTGCTCATCGACCCCTGCGCCTCGGGCGGCAACCGGGAGATCGACCTGGCGATGATGCACCTCTTCGGAGGCTTCTCGGCGAGGGTCTTCGACGCATACGACGACGCGTGGCCCGTCGACCAGGGGGAGCCGGACCGGCGCGACCTGAACCAGCTGGTCCCGCTGCTCGTGCACGCCGTCCTGTTCGGTGGCGGCTACGTCGACCGGGCGCTCGCCATCGTGCGACGCCGTGTCGGGGTGCGAGGCGCCGATGGATGACTGGCCGGACGAGCCCGAGGCGATCGACGAGGCGGAGGTCGAGGCCCTCCACCAGGTCCACCTCGCGCAGCGCGCGTTCTCGGCCCTGGTCCCCCTGCCGG
Organism: Actinomycetota bacterium; assembly: GCA_020636905.1. Lineage (GTDB taxonomy): Bacteria > Actinomycetota > Thermoleophilia > Miltoncostaeales > Miltoncostaeaceae. The sequence goes on from JACJWX010000025.1 coordinate 45,061, forward strand.
AACCGCACGCGAGCATCGCGGCGCTGGCGCTGGAGGCGGTGGTGCGATCGCTCGACGACGCCCGGGCACCCGATGATCCGACGCCCGGGATGATGAACGTGGCCGTTCTGGCGGCCGATCCGCTGGCGCGGGCGACCCTCGCCGACGCCGCCCCCTCGGCGCGTGAGGCGCTCGGAGCGCTCGATCGCGCCCTGGTGCAACTGTCCGCCGCCGAGCGGGAGGCCATCGGCACCCGGATCGCGGACGCCGTGCGCGCTGCCAACCGTCGCATCGCACTCGAACTGGGCGGCGATCGGGCATGATGAACGTGCCAAATCGTCTGAGAACTTTCAGCGATCGTAAGGGAACTGTGAAGGCCCCCTCAAGTTTGCCGCCTGCGGTCGATGGAGTCCCGCAGGCTGATTCCACGCGCCACGGAGAGGAGTACCTGCCGGAATGATGGTCACCGAACACGCGATCGGCTCCCACGAGCTGGTGGTGTGGGCAACGGACGAGGGCAGCGGACTGCACGCCGCCATCGCCGTGCACCGCGCGTATCCGGCGATCGCTCTCGGCCAGGTGACGTTCCGACCGGCTGGAGAGGACTCGTCCGAGGCGGTGCTCGAGGCCCTCGAACGCTCCCGGCGCCTGACCGACGCCGCGCGGACGCTCGAGGTGCCGGTGGCGGGAGCCTCGGTCGTGGTCTCGGGGGCCCCGGGACGCCCGGGCCATCGGCGGGCCATGGACGCGATCGGCCGCATCATGACCCGCCTCGACCGCCAGATCTGGCTGATTCCAGGCCCGGGCTCGACGCCTGAGGATCTCTCCATCGTGGGGCGCCAGTGGGCGCTCGTAGCCGGTGCGCAACCGGCCGATCACCACCTGCCCCCCGCCGCCCGCGGCGCGGTGGCCTCTGCGCGGACGGCGTTGCGCCGGCAGACCGACGGCGGCTTCGCCGGCTCGTCGGTGCTGGTGCTGGGCGCCGGCCGTCTGGGCGAGGGCGTTGCCCGCATGCTGGCGGCGCAGGACGCGCGGGTGATGATCGCGGACCGCGACGACGTGGCTCGCGCGGCGTCCCTCGCAGACGAGGTGGACGGCGTGCTGGTCCAATGGACCGACGCTCTGACCACGTCGTGCGACGTGATGATGCCGTGCACCGCCAATCTGGCGCTCTCGGTCGAAGCGGTGGAGATGCTCCGCTGTTCGGTCCTGGTCGGTCCCGCCGACGGCCAGCTGGAGGACGAGGCCATCAGCAGCACGATCGCCGCCCGCGGAATCGTGTGGGTGCCCGAGGTTCTCGCCGGCGCCGGCGCCCTCATGGCCGCCGCGCGTGAGATGGGCGTCGCCCACGTGCGGCAGGACGTCGATTCGGACTCCGCCTACATCAGCCGGGTCACAGCCGAGATCCTGGACGCGGCCGAGAGCGACGGCATCGAACCGCGCGTGGTGCTCGAACAGCGCGGCCTCCAATCGCCCGGTTCGCCCGACGGCGGTCCTGGCGCGTCGGCGCAGGCGGCGTAGCGCCCGGCCCGGCGCGGAGCCGGAGCCCCTCGATCGCGTGCGTCGAACGGCGGCGGGCGACCGGACTAGACTCGGTCCATGCCCCTGGATTCCTCGCTCGACCCGACGGACGCAGCCGAAGTGGAGGCGTTCCTCCGCGCATTCCGGGTGCTGGCCGAGCGTGCGGCCACCCTTCCGCTCGAGCAGGACGAGCCGGTCTCGGAACTCGTCAGCGCGCGGCTGGGCCTGCCGGCCGCCGGCCTGACGTCGATCGGCATCGCGGTGGAGGAGGTCGACCGCCCCAACGCGCAGCTCGCGATCGACGAGCTGATGTCCGCGGACCCCGACGGTGAACTGCTGGGACTCAGTTCGGAGCTCGCGCACTACCCGTCCTTTTCACTGGCGGCGATCGTCACGGGGCGCTTCCTGGGACCGGCTGGAGCGACCCACCCGACCTTCGAGGACGTCCCGGTCGACGTCGACGCCACCCTGCGATGTGTCCGGGCCGGGATCTGGTTGGTCAGCGCCGACAGCGGGCCCGTGGCCATCGGCCTGGCGCCGGAGGTCTCACCGAATCTCGATGCCAGAGGGATGCGCCTGGAGGTCTTCGCCGCAACGCTGGACCTCGCCCAGGACGTGCTCACGCACCTGGTGGATCGCATGCGCGACCTCAACGTGTACCGCGGCAAGGTGCTGTCGTTCAGTTTCGACGAGTACGGCGGGTTCGGTACGCGGTTCATGCAGCGCCCCACCACCGCCGTCGACGATCTGATCCTGCCGCCGGCGGACCTCGCGTCGATCCTGAGCCAGACGGTCGACGCCGGCCGGTGGGCCGACGAGCTCCGGGCCGCGGGGCAGCATCTGCGCCGGGGCGTGCTGCTGTACGGACCGCCCGGCACCGGCAAGACGCACACGGTCGGGCACCTCATGGCGGCGATGCCCGATCGGACGGTCGTCGTGCTCCAGGGGCCGAGCGTCGGGGCGCTCGGGCAGGCGGCCGCCATGGTGCGCGGCCTGAGTCCGTCGATGCTGGTCATCGAGGACGTGGACCTCATCGCGACCGCCAGGGGGATGTACGACGACGACTCGGCGAACCCGCTGTTGTTCCAGCTCCTCAATGAGATGGACGGCCTCGCTCCCACTGACGATGTCCTCTTCGTCCTGACGACGAACCGCTTCGAGGTGCTCGAGCCGGCGCTCACGGCCCGCCCGGGCCGGATCGACCACGCGGTCAAGATCGACCTCCCCGATGCCGAGGCCCGGCAGCGTCTGCTCGACCTCTACCTCAGCCCCGTGGAGCACCGCATCGTGGATGCCGGACCGGTGATCGCACACACCGAGGGCACCACCGCGTCGTTCATGAAGGAACTCGTGCGGCGGGCCGTCCTGAACTCACTCGAGGCCGGGGACGGCGGGGTCGTCACCGACCCGCATCTGGCGTCGGCCACGTCAGACCTGCTCACCGTCCGGGGCGCGCTCCTGGATGCCGCCTCGTTGGAGGGCGGATTCGACCCGGAGTGGGACGACGACTGGGACGTGGACGAGGACGACGACTGATCCCGGCGGCGGGCCAGGTACTTGGCCAACTCGACGGCCCAGAGCACCGTCGATGCCATGACCGCCGTGATCGACCACTCCCCCGCACTCAACGCCGCGGTGCCGAAGGCGTGCTGGAGCAGCGGCACGTGGACCACGGCCACCTGGAGCGCCGCGCCCAGGGCCACCGCCGCCCACAACCAGCGGTTGGCGGTCGACCGCCGGAACGCGCTCCGCGTGTGCGAACGGGAACTGAACGCGTTGACGAGTTGGGCCAGCACGAGCGTGGTGAACCCCGCGGTTCTGGCCACCTCCAGTGACGCGGATCCCTCGATGAGCCCGCCCGGCAGCAGCAGGTCGATGGTGAGCAGCGTGGCCACGGCCATCACGATGCCGACCAGCGCCATCCGGCCCCACATCGCGCGGTCGATGATGCGGTCGTCGCGGCGCCGGGGCCGTCGCGCCATCACGTCGTCGGTCTCCGGGTCGACGCCCATCGCCAGCGCGGGCCCCGAATCGGTCACCAGATTGATCCAGAGGATCTGGGTGGCCAGCAGCGGGAGCACCACCGACCCCGGGCCGCCCGCGTCGCGCAATCCGATGACCCCGGCAAGGGTCACGCCCAGGAAGACGGTCAGGACCTCGCCCAGGTTCGAGGACAGCAGATAGCGGAGGAACTTGGCGATGTTGTCGAAGATCCGCCGGCCGCGGCGAATGGCCGACACGATGGTGGCGTAGTTGTCGTCCCCCAGAATCATCCGCCCCGCGCCCTTGGTCACCTCGGTCCCCGACATGCCCATGGCCACCCCGATGTCCGCCGCCTTGAGGGCCGGTGCGTCGTTGACACCGTCGCCGGTCATCGCGACGACGTGGCCCGCGGCCTGCAGCGCGTCGACGATCCGCAGCTTGTGCTCGGGTGCCACGCGGGCGAAGACCGAGATCCGCCCGACCGCTTCGGCCAGTTCTCGATCGTCCATGGCGTCGACCTCCCGGCCGGTGACCACCCCCTCCGGCTCATCGATGATTCCGAGGTCCACGGCGATGCGGTGCGCGGTGCGGGGGTGGTCGCCCGTGATCAGCACCGTCCGAACCCCGGCGCGGCGCGCTTCGGCGATGGCCGGGGCGGCCTCCGGGCGCGGCGGATCGATGATGCCCACCACGCCGAGCCACGTGAGCCCGGTCTCATGCATTGGCGCGGCCTCTGATGGGGCCTCGTCGCCGCCGACGGCGCGCCACGCGACGCCCAGCGTGCGGTAGCCCCGGCCCGACAGATCGACGATCTCGGCGTGGATGCGTTCACGAGCGGAAACGTCCAGCGGGACGATGTCGCCGCCGATCAGCCGCGATGCGCAGCGCTCGAGCAGCACGTCGGGGGCGCCTTTGCTGGCCATGACCCGCCGGCCGTCGGGTCCCCCGCGTCCGACCACCGACATCATCCTGCGTTCCGAGGTGAACGGCAGCTCGACCTCCCGCGCGAACGCGGTGGACGTCTCGCCCGCGTGCAGCGTGTGATGGGCCACCAGGAGCGCCGCCTCGGTCGGATCCCCCTGGACCTCCCAGGTTCCGTCGGGCTGTGTACGGAGCGCGGCGTTCGTGCACCACGCCGCAGCCCTGAGCAGCGTGGTGGCCTCATCCCGGGCGCGGGCCGGCGGATCGCCACCGGAGTCCGTCAGCGCGAGCCTTCCTGAGGCGGTGGCGACGACCTGCACCGTCATCTCGTTCCGGGTCAGTGTTCCGGTCTTGTCAGAGCAGATCACCGATGCCGCACCGAGGGTTCCCACCGAGTGCAGATCCTTCATCACGGCGTTGTGTCGGGCGAGTTCGAGCACGCCGATGGCCAGCACCAGCGACAGGACGGCGGGAAGCCCCTCGGGGACCGCGGCGACCGCGAGCGACACGCCCATCAACAGGACGTCGACCCAGGCTCCGAGGGTCTCCGGCCGACTCACCAGGGCGAGCGTGGCCATGGTCACCAGCGCGACCGCACCCACGAGGGCGCCGAGCGCGCGCGACACGCGCGCGACCTCGCGCTCCAGCGGCGACACCTCAACGGCGGTCCGTTCGAGCATCTCCGCGATGGCACCCATCTCGGTTCGCATGCCGGTCGCCGTGACCACCGCGCGCCCGCGGCCCTGTACGACATCGGTTCCCCGGAACACCATGTTGCGGCGGTCACCGAGGCCGGGGTCGCCGGTCAACGCGGCGACCATCTTCGCGACCGCGCCCGATTCACCCGTGAGCGAGGCCTCCCGGGTCATGAGCCCCGTCGTTTCGAGCAGGCGCGCGTCGGCGCCCACCCGGTCCCCTTCGGTGAGCACGAGGATGTCCCCCGGCACCAGATCACGTGCGGGGATCGCCCGGATCTCACCGTCACGATTGACGGTGCTGCGGGTCCGGGTGAAGACGGCCAGCGCCGCCACCGCGGTATCGGCTCGGTGCTCCTGCACCAGGCCGATGAACGCGTTGGCCAGGACGATGCCCGTGATGACCACGGCGTCCACCGGGACCCCGGAGGCGCCGTCAACCCACCACGCGCCCACCGCGACGACGATCGCCGCCAGCAGCAACCCCACCAGCGGGTCGCCGAACTGCGACGCCAGGCGCCGCCACATCGCCCGCCGCGGCTTCTCCCGCAGCTCGTTGGGGCCGATCCGGACCAGGCGGGCCATGGCCTCGGCGGTCGTCAATCCGTCAGCGGGACCAACGCCGAGCCCGGCGGCGACCACGTCGGCCTCCATGCGGTACGGGGCATCGACCGTCAGCGCGGCCGGATGGGGCGGCGACGATGTTCGTGAACGTGTCCCCGCACCGTCCACGGGGCGATCAGGGATGGGGGTCGCTGCTGATCCGGAACACCGGGATGGCCGGAGCGACGGTCTCGAACGCCTCCACGGGCGCGTCCGGGCTGATGCGAATGTGTGGGCGCCCGCCCGGCACCTTCCTGAGGTAGTCCCTGATGATCGCGGCGCGGATCTCGACGGGGACCTCCGTGAGGATGACATCCCGGCAGCGGCCGTGGCAGAGCCGGGCCCGCCCGCCGTTCGCGCGGACATTGCGCACCCAGTTGCACTCCTCGCCGAGCATCGAGACGAGGAACCGGCCGCCGCCGTGCTCGACCGATCCGAGCGGGAACCGCCTGGTCCGCCCCGAGCGGCGGCCCCGCACTTCGAGGGTCACCCAGCGCCGTGGCACCAATCCCCGCCCGAAGACCCACGCCCAGAACCGCGCGTAGCGCCGAGCGGTGGCATTCGCCCGTCCGCCCGGGTACATCCGGCGGAGTCGCTCGGCGCCCCTGCTCGAGTTGCCGTAGAGCCGCACTCCCATCACCTCGCTGTCGGGATGGTCGTCATGGGGAGACCGGTGCCCTGCCGCCCACGTACCGCACGAACCAGTCCGCGGCCAGGTGGCCCACCTGCTCGAGCGTTCCGGGTTCCTCGAAGAGATGGGTTGCGCCCTCGACGACGACGACCTCGTGCGGGCAGCGCAGTTCGGCGGCCGCCTGCCGATTGAGGGCCAGTACCTGGACATCCCTCCCTCCGACGACCAGCAGGGTGGGCGCGACCACGTCGCCAAGCACCGGCGCGGCCAGGTCCGGACGGCCCCCGCGCGAAACCACGGCCGCGACGCGGTCGCCCAGGAGGGCGGCGGCGCGCAGGGCCGCGGCGGCGCCCGTGGAGGCGCCGAAGTACCCCACCGAGAACGCCGCGAGGCGCGGGTCCGACGCCGCCCAGCGCGTGGCCTCCACGAGTCGGGCGGCGAGCAGGTCGATGTCGAACACCAGGTCCCGCCGTCCCTCCTCGCGTTCGTCGAGCAGGTCGAAGAGCAGCGTCGCCAATCCCGCCGCCTGGAGTGTGGCGGCGACCGCACGGTTGCGCGGGCTCCGATGGCTGCTGCCGCTGCCATGGGCGAACAGCACCAGCCCGGTTGCGCCCGGTGGGACCGTGAGTTCGCCCGCCAGGACCAGGCCGTCGAGGTGCAGCGCCACCGCCTCCCCCTGCACGACCGACTGCGCTTCGGAGGCCGCGAGCAGGCGACAGACCTCGTCGTCCCCCACCTGGCCGAAGTCCCTGAACCACGTACCGACCGAGAAGAACGGCTCGGGCGTCCGGAGGCAGACGAGCCGGTCGACGCCCTTTCGCAGGGCGTGACAGGCCTCCCACGAACCCACGGGCACCGCGACGATCAGGCGCCCCACGCCGCGCTGGCGCACAGCCTCGACGGCCGCCGCCATCGTCGACCCCGTGGCCAGGCCGTCGTCGACGAGCACGACGGTGCGTCCACCGAGCGCGAGGGCGGGGCGGTCACCGCGGTACCGTCGCTCGCGTCGGTGGAGTTCCGCGAGTTCGCGCTGTACCACGGCTTCGAGGTCGCGCCGGCCCACCCGCAACGAGTCGACGACGTCGTCGTTCACCACGATCGCGCCCCCGGAGGCGATCGCGCCCATCGCCAGCTCCTCATGGCCCGGCATCCCGAGCTTGCGCACGACGAGCACATCGAGCGGCGCGCCCAGGGCACGGGCGACCTGCGACGCCACCGGCACTCCGCCGCGTGGCAGCGCGAGGACGACGACGTCCTCGCCGCGCAGCCCCTCGAGCGCCTGCGCGAGCGCGCGCCCCGCTTCGTCACGGTCTTGGAACACGTCGGTCTGATTCATCGCAGCAACCGTTCCTGAAGGATCCCGACGAGCGCGAAGCGCGCGCGTTCGACGGTGGCGACCGGACTCTCGGCGGTCACCGTCGATTCGACCTCGGCGATGGCGCCGGCGAGATCGGGGTCGTGGAACACGTCCCGAACCCAGCGGGACAGGTCGTGTTCCGGGCAGTGGTGTCGCAGCACGGCCCGCTCGCAGCGGGTCAGCTCGTCCTCGAGTTCGGAGAGGTTGCCCGCCCGGGCAGCGGTGGCCTCGGCGGGGCTGCGACGGAAGTGGAAGCTGTGCTCGCGATCGAGCGGACGCCGGTCGTACTTGTGGACGTGGCGAAGGTGCGGCGTCGCGCGTTCGCCCGGAGTGAAGAGCCGGGCCCGTCCGGGGGCCTCACGCCTGGTCAGCACCGCCCGCGCCGGATGCGCAGCCAGCGCGGCGCCCAGCTCGTCGTGCGGAACCTCGCCGACCGCGGCGGCGAGATCGATGACGTCGTCCTCGGGGTCGTCGGAGCAGATCGCGACGACCGCGTCGAGGGCCGCGACGGCCTGCATCGCGAGGTCCTCGGGCCGCCAGGTGATGAAGCAGTAGCCCTTGCGCGCCGGTTCGAACCCGGGCAGGCGGGCCGCCACCGGGCCGACCGTCTGATCGGCCTCGTCCAGGAACACCCAGTGCGGCAGCCCGGTGGCCCGTCGATGGACCTCGATACGCGCCAGGAGCTGCTCCTGATAGCGGTGGCTCTCCTCGGACCGCAGCGAGCTCAGATCGACGATGACCGACGCGTACCGGTGGTGCAGGAGCCGCAGGACCTCGTCGGGTTCGGGAAGCGACAGGCCGCCGCCCACGACGATCGCCCCGGACAGGTGGCTCAGACCGATGTGGTCGCCCTCGGGGTCGATCACGAGCACCGAATACCCCTGCTGGACCAGTTGTTCGCCGAGCAGACCGGCGAGGTAGGACTTGCCGCAGCCGGTCGCGCCCGTAATGAGCAGATTCAGCCCCGACGCGGGCAACTCGACGTCCACGTCGTCGTCGTCGACGCCCAGGAGCACCCGCCAGCGGCGCGAGTGCACCGGCCGGTGACCCGAGACGATGTCGCTGCGAAGGAACGCGGCGACGCCCGCGCCGTCCGGTTGGTCGAGCACCACGTCGGCCGTGGCCCGCAGCGATCCGACGGCGTTCCCGACCGCGACCATCAACTCGCTCATGTCCTGGAGCGCCAGGTCGTTCTCGGCATCGCCGACGGCGATGGTGTTGTGCGGCGACAGCCCGAGCTGGACGAGGGCCTGGGAGAGGCCGCTGGCCTTGGTGACGCCGGCGGGCAGCACCATGAGTTCGCCACGATTCGCCAGGGTCTGGCAGCCGAGCTGCAGCGTCCGGACCTCGCCCAGGATCGCCGCCTCGTCGACGGCGGCGCCCGCAAGGAGCACCTCCCCGCGGCGGACGGTGATCCCGGCCCGTGCCAGGGCGGCGTCGAGGCGCGGGTCGATCGGCGCCGCGAGCAGGCGCCGCCACGTCGAGGTGAGCAATACCGCCCCGTTCTCGGCGACCACGCAGTCGACGGCGCCGACGGCTCCGGGCCAGGCCTGTTCGAGTTCCGCGGCGATGCGTCCCGTGACGAGGACGACCGCGATGCCTGCCGCGCGCGTTGCGGCAAGCGCGGCGATCAGGGCATCGTCGGGCGGACCGCCGTCGTCGGTGATCGTGCCGTCGAAATCGAGGGCGACCGCACGGAACAGTCCCGGTCCGCCGACCGGTGTCCCCATGTGGGATGCGGCAGGGCCCGTCGGTTTCGCGCCCGCCGGCGAGTCCCATTCGAGCGGGCGCGGCGACGATGTCTCGTCGAACTCACGGCCCATTGCCTGCTCCTCATTGATGCTCACTCAATGATGCACCCGAACCCGGGTGGATGCATCGGGGAGTCCCCGCACGGGGCTGCGGGGAGCGCCGGAGATCGGCGAGCGCGCGGAAGGGTCGGGAACGTCAGGAGGGCACCGGTCGGAAATGACCGGTGCCCTCCGGGGACCACGCTGTCCGCGCCGGAATCGCCCCGGCTCGGGGCTACTGCACCAGCTCGAAGATCTTGAACATCGGCAGGTACATGGAGACCACGACGATGCCGACGATGACACCCACCATGATCATCATGAGCGGCTCGATGATCGAGGTCAGCGACTTCAGGCGGGCTTCGATCTCGTCGTCGTAGAAGTCGGCGAGCTTGTGGAGCATGGCGTCCATGGCGCCGGTCTCTTCACCGACGGCGAGCATCTGGGTCACCATGATCGGGAACACCCCGGTCTTCGCCAGCGGCTGAGCGAGGGGCTGGCCCTCCTTGACCCGCTCGGCCACCTCGGCCATGGGATCGGAGATGACCCGGTTGCCGGCGGTCTTCGCGGTGATCTCGATGGCCTGGAGGATCGGCACGCCGGAGGCGGTGAGGGTCCCGAGGGTCCGTGCGAAGCGGGCGACCGCGATCTTGCGGACGATGTCGCCGATCTTCATGGGCAGCCGCAGCTTGATCTTGTCCCACTGCAGCTGGCCGGCGTCCGTGGCCTTCCACTTCCGGAAGGCGATGATCAGCGCGGGCGGCCCCAGGATCATCAGATACCAGTAGCCGCGCATCAGGTCGCTGAGCCCGATCATGAACGCGGTCAGCGCCGGCAGCTCACCACCGAGGTCCTTGAACATCTTCGCGAAGATCGGGATGAGGAAGGTCACCATGACGACCAGCACGAGCACGGCGAACCCGGCGATCAGCGACGGGTAGACCATGGCCGACTTGACGGTGCGCCGGAGGCTGTCGTCCTTCTCGAGCTGGATGGCGACCCGCTCGAGCACCTCTTCGAGGTTACCGCCGGTCTCCCCGGCCTCGACCATCGACACGAAGAGGTCGCTGAAGATCCGCGGATGCTTCGCCATGGCCTGCGAGAGGGACAGACCGGCCTCGACGTCCGCGCGGATCTCGGCGATCGCCGCCTTCAGCTTGGTGTTGAGGGTCTGGTCCTCCAGCACGTAGAGCGCGCGGAGCAGGGACAGGCCGGACGAGACCATCGTGGCGAGCTGGCGGGCCAGCACCGTCATGTCGGACGGCTTGACCCGCTTGTAGCGGTCCATGATGGCTTCGAAGGTCAGCGGCGAGGACTTCTCCTCGACGTCGATGACCGTCAGGCCGCGAAGCCGGAGCTGCGCGGCGACCTGCGCCTTGTCGTCGCCCTGATGCTCGCCGGTGGTGACGCCGCCGTTGCGGTCGAGCGCCTTGTAGACGAAGGTCGTCGCGGCCATCGGCTAGGCCGCCTTCCGGTCGGCCGCCGGCGGTGCCGAGCTTCCGCCCTCCAGCAGGCGCTTGAGCTCGGCCGGGCTGCCGGCCCGTTCGAGCGCGAGGTGCTTGGTGACGACGCCCTTGCGCACGAGGTTCACCAGCGACGCGTCCATCGAGATCATCCCGTGCTGGGAGCCGGTCTGGAGCATCGAGTAGATCTGGTGGGTCTTTCCCTCACGGATGAGGTTGCGGACGGCCGGCGTCGCCATGAGCACCTCGGTGGCCACCACGCGCCCGCCGTGGACCGTCGGCAGGAGCTGCTGACAGCACACGCCCTGGAGCGAGTTGGCGAGCATGATGCGCACCTGCTCCTGCTGGTGCGGCGGGAACACGTCGATCACGCGGTCGACGGTCTGCGGCGCGTCCGAGGTGTGGAGCGTGCCGAACACCAGGTGGCCGGTTTCCGCGGCGGTCAGGGCGATCTGGATCGTCTCCAGGTCGCGCATTTCACCGACGAGGATGACGTCGGGGTCCTGGCGCAGCACGCTTCGCAGCGCATTGGCGAACGAGTGGGTGTCCCCGCCGAGCTCGCGCTGATTGATCAGCGACTTCTTGTGGCGGTGCAGGAACTCGATCGGGTCTTCGATGGTCATGATGTGGCACGACCGGGTGGTGTTGATCTCGTCGATCAACGCCGCCAGCGTCGTCGACTTGCCGGAGCCGGTCGGACCGGTGACCAGGACGAGTCCACGGGGCTTGGTCGTCCAGTTCCGGATGCCCTTCGGCAGGTTCAGCTCGTCGAGCGACTTGAGCTCGGACGGGACCACGCGGAAGGCGGCTCCCAGCGATGCCCGCTGGTAATAGGCGTTCACACGGAACCGGGCCCGGTTGGGCACCTGGTACGAGAAGTCGATCTCCAGATCGGTCTCGAGGCGTTGCCGCAGATCCCCGGTGAGCAGCCCGTACACCAGCTCGCGGGTGTCCTGCTGGGTGAGGACGTGGTTCCCGATCGGAACCAGGTCCCCATGGCGGCGCATCACCGGCGGGGCGCCGACGGACAAATGAAGGTCGCTTGCACCGCTTTCCAGCACGGTGGTCACGAGTTCCGCGAAATCGATCATCGGCACCGTCTCCATGGCGCACAGGGGTCAATGGGATGAGTCATCCACACCCGGTATCGGCCGCACGGGGTGCCGCCTGAACCCGCGCGGACCTCAGCCGACCGCGCGAGCGAGTTCTTCGAGGCTCGTTTCGCCGCGCATCACCTTCAGCAGGCCGTCTTCGGCCAGCGTCCGCATCCCGTCCTTCTGCGCGGCCTTCGTGATGGCCTCGGTGGACGCCCCCTCGATGATGAGCCGCTGGATGTTCTCGTCCACCACGAGCATTTCGTAGATCCCGGTCCGCCCGCGGTAGCCCGACCCGCCGCAACGCCCGCAGCCGCCCGGGCGGTACACCTGCATCCGATCGGGAAGTCCCTGCGGGAGACGGTCCTCCTCGACGCGATCGGCGAGCACCGAAGTGGGAACCATCGTGGGCTCGCGGCACGCCTCGCAGAGGCGGCGCGCCAGCCGCTGGGCAAGGATGCCGCTGACCGCCGACGCCGACAGGAACGAATCGACGCCCATCTCGGTGAGCCGGGAGAGCGCGCCTGCGGCGTCGTTGGTGTGAAGCGTCGCCAGCACGAGGTGGCCCGTCAGCGCGGACTCGACGGCGATCTTGGCGGTCTCCCGGTCGCGGACTTCGCCGATCATGACCACGTCCGGGTCGCAGCGGAGGATCGATCGCAGCCCCGCCGCGAACGTCAGCCCGGCCTTCGGGTTGACCTGCACCTGGTTGATGCCCTGCAGGCGGTACTCGACCGGGTCCTCCACCGTGATGATGTTCCGGTCGGGGCTGTTGAGCTGGTGCAGGGTTCCGTAGAGGGTCGTCGACTTGCCCGACCCCGTGGGTCCGGTCACGAGCACCGCCCCGTGTGTGCGGCGGTACGAATCGGTGAAGCGCTGCAGGACGTCCGGCGCGAATCCGAGGTCGCGCAGGTCCATGACCACGTTGCGGCGGTCCAGGACCCGGATGACGATCTTCTCGCCGTAGACCGTCGGCAGTGTCGCCACACGGAGGTCGAGGGTGCGGCCGGCCAGCCGCAACCCCACGCGGCCGTCCTGGGGTGCCCGGCGCTCGGCGATGTCGAGGTCGGACATGATCTTGATGCGGCTGGCGACGCCGTTGGCGAACCGATGCGGAACGGAGGTGATGGTCCTGAGCACGCCGTCGATCCGGAATCGGACGACCACCTCGGACGCCTGCGGCTCCAGGTGGATGTCCGAGGCCCCGTCTTCCACGCCGCGGCTGATGATGGAGTTCACCAATCGCACCACCGGAGCCTCGTCCGGATCGTCCTGGATCTCGGAGAGGCTCTCGAAGGCGTCCTCCGGGAGATCGCTCGAGTCGACGACCTGCGCCACGAGCTGATCCAGGCGACCGGCCTGCGCGATGAGCCGGGCCACCACCTCCGGTTGGGCCAGCAGGGGACGAATCCGGCGGCGGGTGAGGATCCGGAGATCGTCGAGCGCGAAGACGTTGGTGGGATCGGCCATGGCCATGACGAGGCAGCCGTCGGGATCGCTTCGGACCGGGACCGCCTGGTACCGGCGCGCGGTCCGCTCGTCGACGAGCTCCATGACGGTGGGATCCGGCGGCACGGACGGGTCGTAGACCTCGAGACCCGCCCGAACCGCGTTGGCGTGGGCAAGTTGTTGTTTGGAGACGATTCCGTGTTCGACCAGCAGGTCGCCCACCCGGGCCCGGTCGGGGTGCTTGTGGACCTCGCCGGCCAGCTCGATCTGGTCCGCGCTGACGAATCCAAGGCGGGCCAGGGTGTCGAGGAGAGGCTCAGACCGGCGCTGTTGCGCCGAGATCTGCTCGCCCATGGGCTGGACGCGGGGCACGGCCGCCCTGGGAGGCGCGCTGCCGTTGGCCGTTTCGGTTGCTGGTGGTGGGTTCACGGTCTGCTGGCTCACTCACGATGATTGAATCTCGCCTCGAAGTTCATCGGCGAACTTCGCAGAACCGATTACCCCTCCCGGTCGAACATCCCCCATCACGGTAAGTTTGAGCGATGAACATGCCTGAACACGGCCTCACACACATCGCCCCCGACGGACACGCCCACATGGTGGACGTGGGCGAGAAGCCGCCGACGGCGCGGGTTGCGCGGGCCGAGGCATCCCTGCGGATGGCCCCGGACACGGCACGGGCCATCGAGGCCGCCGACGGACCGAAGGGCGACGTCGTGGGACCGGCCAGGCTCGCGGGCATCATGGCCGCCAAGCGAACCGCGGACCTGATCCCGCTCGCGCACCCCATCGCGCTCACCCATGTCGGGGTCGCGGTGGACATCGACGCTGCCGCCGGCATCGTCCGGATCGAGGCCGAGGCGCGCACCACCGGCCAGACCGGTGTCGAGATGGAGGCGATGACCGCGTGCAGCGTCGCCGCCCTGACGGTCTACGACATGGTCAAGGGTCTCGAACGCGGCGTGCGGATCACCGACGTGCGGCTGCTCGAGAAGCGAGGCGGACGCAACGACTGGCGGGCGCCGGACGCCTGAGCGGGGCCGCCAGGCTGCTCCCGAACCTCCGACTCACGACACCAGCAGGGCCGCCCGCATCACCTCGACCGGGGCATCGACGCCGGTCCAGTGGGTGAACGACCGGGCCCCCTGGTGCAGCAGCATCCCGAGCCCGTCCACGCACACCGCGCCCCGCTCGGCCGCCGCGCGGAGCCACGGGGTTCCGGAGGGCCGGTACACGGCGTCCATCACCACCTGACCGGCCTGGAGGCTCTCGACGGGGAGCTCGGGCGGCACGGTTTCGTCTCCCAGCCCCAGGCTGCTGCAGTTCACCACCATGACGGCGTCGCGCATCGCATCGGCGATCGCGTCCGGCGTCAACGGGACGGGATCGCCCAGGGCCGCGGCGCGTTCCAGTGTGCGATTCGCGACACGAAGAGTGGCGCCGCGTTCGGCCAGGGCGTACGCGACCGCCTTCGCGGCGCCGCCGGCCCCAATCATCACCACGACCTTCCCGGACAGGTCGAGCCGCACCACCTCGTCCACCGCCGTGATGAACCCGTGGGCGTCGGTGTTCTCGGCGTACCACCCGCCGTCCCCGTCGGGAATCAGCGTGTTGGCCGCCCCGATCGCCTCGACCGCCGGGCTCACGGCCGAGGCCACCTCGAGCACGGCCTCCTTGTGCGGAACCGTGACGTTCAATCCGGCGACCCCGGCGGCCGCCAGGCCCGTTACCGCCGATGCGACCCGGTCCGGGTCGACCGGATAGGCCACGTACACCCAGTCGAGTCCGCAGGACGCGAACGCGGCGTTGTGCATGGCCGGCGAGAGGGAATGCTCCACCGGCCAGCCGATGATCCCGGTGACCCTGGTGTGTGCCGACACGCCGTGGCCCGGAGGGTTACCCGCCACCGTTGCTCCGCGACCGCGCCACGTCCTGGTCGAACTGTTCGGCGGTGCTGGCGAAGTAGTGGCCGCCGCTGCCGT
Organism: Actinomycetota bacterium; assembly: GCA_020636905.1. GTDB lineage: Bacteria > Actinomycetota > Thermoleophilia > Miltoncostaeales > Miltoncostaeaceae. The sequence continues at coordinate 60,529 of JACJWX010000025.1, forward strand.
CGTTCTTGGCGACGTAGTACAGGTACGAGGTGTTCGCGGGTTTTGCCGCGGCGATGATGCTCGCCTCGCCCGGGTTGCAGATGGGCCCGGGGGGCAGCCCGACGAACTTGCGCGTGTTGTACGGGGAGTCGATCGCCAGGTCAGCGGCCGTCAGCTCGGTCTTCCATGAGCCGAGCGCGTACTGGACGGTGGCGTCGATCCCCAGGGTCATGCGGTTCCGAAGCCGGTTGTAGATCACGCTCGCCACCACCGCGCGCTCTTCCGGCACCTGCACCTCGCGCTCGATCATCGACGCGATGATCAGGACGTCGTACCTGGTGAGGTTCTTCTTCGCGGCCTGTGTGTAGTTGATCCCGGCGGTCCGGTCGCGGTAGGCCGCCACCTGCTGGTCGACGAGGTCCTGGGCGGTCGTGGCCTTGTAGATGTCGTAGGTCGCGGGGAACAGGAATCCCTCGAGCGACCGTTCGCCGGATGAACGCGCGAGCGACTTGCCACGCGGGCCCGGGGCGGTGAGCGCCAGGTAGCGAGCGGGATCCATCGAGGTCTTCTGTGCGACCAGGTCGGCCATCTCCTCCCGGCGCAGGCCCTCGGGGAACGTCAGCTTGACGGGCACCTCGGCGACGGTGGACGCGTTGCCCGACCCGGACCCGTTGTTCCGGTCCCCGCGGGTGAACCCGAGGACCACCACCACCGCGAAGACCCCGGCGAACAGGATCAACCAGCCGAGGATGCGGGCCCGGCTCGCCGGACGCGGACGCCGCGACCCCGGCCGCCGCGCGTGAGCGGGTCGATGCCGGTCGGACCGCGGTCGGGGTGGTTCGCCCCTGCGGGGCCGACGGTCCCGGGTCAACGTGCCGGCTCCGTGGACGCCAGTGAGGTGAGGTAACCCTCGAGCAGGACGCTCGCGGCGAGCGAGTCGATTCCGGGGGCTCCGCGGCGGCGGTCCGCGCCGGTCTCGCGGGATCGACGGGTCGCCTCGGCGGTCGTGAGGCGTTCGTCGATGAGGTCGACGGGAATGTCCACCCGTTTTCGGAGCCGGCCGGCGAATCCCGCCGCGGCACGAGCCTGGCTCCCGACCTCGCCGGACATCAGGCGGGGATGCCCGACGATGATGCGCTCGGGACGGACCTCGGCCACCACGCGCAGGAGCGCGTCCATGCCGGGCGGCGAATCGACCCGCTCGATGACGCTGTGCGGCCGGGCGACCGTGTCGGTGGGGTCGCTGACGGCCACCCCGGTCCGGACGGCGCCATGGTCGATGGCGAGGATGGTCACCCCTCGCCCTTCTCGAACAGCGTCCAGGCGTGGTCGATGGCCTCGTTGAGGCGCTCGGGATCCTTGCCGCCCGCGCGGGCGAGCTGGGGCTTCCCGCCCCCACCGCCACCCACGATGGGCCCGATCTCACGGATGAGGTTGACCGCTGAGAGCCCGGCATCGACGGCCGCTGCGTCCAGGTTGGCGACCAACATGGCGCGGTCCCCGACCTGTGCGCCGACCACCACGGCGGCACCGGCGCCGAGTTCCCGCTTGATCGCGTCGGAGGCCGCGAGCAGATCGTCCGCCTCGGCGGCCTCGATCCGGGCGGCCACGGTCTTGATGCCGCGGACCTCGACGGCTCCCGCGGCGATCGCCCGGGGGTCGAGTGTGCCGCGCCGGGCCGCCTTCAGATCGGCTTCGAGGTCGGCGATGCGCGCGTCGCGCAGGTCGAGTTCCGCCTGCAGCGTGTCGGCCTGACGACGGTAATGCGCGGTGAGTTCGGTGCCGGTCAGGGCTTCGATCCGCCGCGCACCCGACCCCACGCTGCCCTCGCTGATGATGGTGAAGGGCCCGATCTCGGACGTCCGCGACACGTGCGTCCCTCCGCAGAGCTCGCGCGAGTAGTCGCCGGCCGACACCACGCGCACGACGTCGCCGTACTTCTCGCCGAACAGGCCCATCGCCCCGAGGGCGTCGGCGTCGGGCTTCGGCATCTCGCGCCATTTCACCGGGGCGTCTTCGGCGATGCGGGACACCACCATGTCCTCCACCTCGGCCAGCGCGTCCTCGGGAATCCGTCCCCGGTGGGTCACGTCGAAGCGCAGCTTGTCGGGGCCGACGTAGGACCCGGCCTGATGGACGTCGGTGCCGAGGCGCTTGCGGAGCGCCCAGTGCAGCAGATGGGTTGCCGTGTGGTTCGCCTGGGTGGCGCGCCGTGCCGGAACGTCCACGAGGGCGACCACCTCGTCGCCCGGGGCCGGAACGAGCCCGTCCACGACCAGCGCCTGACCGGAACCCACGCGGATCACGTCGGTGACCTCGCCTCGCGCCGACCCGGCGGTGATCCACCCGTGGTCCGAGACCTGGCCGCCGCCCTGGGCGTAGAACGGGGACTCGGCGAGCACCACGACGGCACGGCCGTCGGCGAGTGGCTCGACACCCTGCGCGGTGGTGCGGACCTCGAGGTCGTCGTATCCGACGAACGCGGTCGTCGGGACACGCTGCACCAGCGCGTCGGCGACCGCGGCGGCGTCGTCGCCGCCGTGAGTCCCGGCACCCGCCCGCGACCGCTCGCGCTGCTCGTCCATCAACTGTTCGTAGCGTCCGGTGTCGACCGTCAGCCCCGCATCGGCAGCCGCCTCCGCGGTGAGATCGAGCGGGAACCCGTAGGTGTCGTGCAGCCGGAACGCGTCCTCGCCACTCACGGTGCCCTCGGCCGGTGTGCCGGCGATGACCTCGGCCAGAAGCCGGCGCCCGGACTGGAGGGTCCGCGCGAACTGCTCGGCTTCGGCGCCGAGCACGTCGGCCACCGCGGCGCGCTGCTCGACCAGTTCCGGATAGGCGTCGCCCCACCGGTCGGCGACCTCGCCGGCGAGTGCGACGACCGCGTCGACGGCGAGCCCCAGCTGGGTCCCCTCGGCCACCGCTCGGCGCACGATGCGCCGCAGCACGTAGCCGCGACCCTCGTTGCTCGGGCGGACGCCGTCGGTGGTGAGGAAGGTCATGGCGCGGCCGTGGTCGGCGAGCACACGCAGCGACCGATCGGATCGGTCGGCCGCGCCGTACGCCGTGCCGGTGGCGCGCTCGGCCCATTCGATCAGCGGCCGGAACGCGTCGGTGTCGAACACCGACGGCTTGTCCTGGAGCAGCGCCGCAATGCGTTCCAGGCCGGCACCGGTGTCGATGTTCTTCTTCGGCAGCGGATGGAGCTCGCCGGCGGCGTCCCGTTCGTACTGCATGAACACCAGGTTCCAGTACTCCAGGTAGCGGTCACCGCCCACGCGCGGTCCGCCCTCGGGCCCGAACGCGGGCCCCCGGTCGATGTAGAGCTCGGTGTTCGGGCCGCACGGCCCGGTGGGACCCGCCTTCCAGAAGTTGTCCTCCTCGCCGAGCGCCTGGATCCGGTCACGCGGGATCCCGAGCGAGACCCAGTGCTCGACGGCCTCGTCGTCGGCGGGGACGCTGTCGTTGCCCTCGAAGACCGTGATCCAGAGCTGCTCGGGGTCGAGTCCCAGCACCTCCATCGAGAACTCGAACCCGAAGCGGATGGCGTCCTGCTTGAAGTAGTCGCCCAGCGAGAAGTTGCCGAGCATCTCGAAGAACGTCAGATGCCGGGCCGTGTAGCCCACCTGGTCGATGTCCACGGTCCGGAAACACTTCTGGCAGGTGGTGAGCCGCGGGGCGGGCGGGGTGTCCCGGCCCATGAAGTAGTCCTTGAGGGGCTGCATCCCGGCGATGGTGAGCAGCACGGTGGGGTCGTTGTCGAACGGCACCAGTGAGGACGAGGGCAGGGCGACGTGGCCCTGCCGCACGAAGTAATCACGAAATGCCCGACGGATCTCGTGTGTCGTCATGTGCGCGGGGTGAACTCCCGGCCCATGGCCTCGGCGAGTTCCCGGTCGATCTCGTCCTGACGGCGGGAGCTGGCCTGCTTCGCGGCGTCCACCGCCTCCAGGGCGTGTCCACGGATCCGCGCGAACTCCTCGCCCAGGAACGCGGGCCACTGCGCGAGGTCGCGGGGCCCCTTGGAATAGGCCCACCCGGCAGCGCCGAGCAGCGCCAGTGTCTTCAGCTTCACGTTCAGGCCTCCGGAGTGGCGGGCCCGCTCGAGGGACCCGGATACGGTGACGCGTGGGATCGCGGCGCCGTGGCGCGATCCTTCGAGTCGGCGCGCATGCGCGACATGAAGGTGGCGACACCCTCCTTCAGCCCGGCGGCGATCCCCGACATCGCGCGGACGGGTGCGGTGGCGGCGCTGGACATGGTCACGACGCTCTTCTCGGCGCCCTTCGCCGCGTGGACGGCCGTGAGCATGATCTCGTCGACGTGGTCGAACTGCTTGTTCACGCCGTCCATGGTGGTCTGCGCCTTCCCGAGGATCGGCACGACCTCGTCGGTGACGCTGCCGATCGTGATGTTCAGCCGCTGGAACACCCCCGCCATCCTGAAGAACAGGTAGGCGAGCGCGAATCCCGTGACGAGCAGGAAGATCGAAAGTGCGAGTTTGAGAAGATCAGACCAGTCCACTGTCCAGCTACTCCTGCGCTCGGGGTCGTGACCCCGCGATGGTACCGGCCGCCACAAGTCGGCCGTCCTGATAGATGGTCGCGGTCTGTCCCGGAGCGGCGCCATCGGCGGGTTCGTCGAGATTGACCTGCAGCGTCTCGTCGTCCGCGGGGACGACGCTGGCACCGCGCAACGCGGCCCCCCGGTACCGGACGCGGACCTCGAAGGGCCGTGTGGGGTCGATGACGTCGTGGCCGACGGCGGGATGCAGCGTGAGGCCCCAGGTGGCGAGGTCCTGGCGGGGACCGACCACCACCCTGTTGCTGTCGGCGTCGGTGCCCAGCACGTAGAGCGGCTCGGGCGACGCGATCCCGATGCCCCGGCGCTGGCCGATGGTGAACCGCCAGTAGCCGCCGTGGCTCCCGAGCACGGTGCCGGCGGCATCGACCACGTCACCGGGACGATCGCCCAGTCCGGCGTTGCGCTCCAGGAACGGCGCGTAGCCCCCCTCTCCCACGAAGCAGATCTCCTGACTCTCGACGGCGTCGGCCGCGGGGAGTTCGGCGCGCCCGGCCATCTCACGCACCTCGGGTTTGGTCAGCTCGCCGAGCGGGAACTCGAGGCGTTCGAGCGTCTCACCCGGCACCATCGCGAGCATGTAGCTCTGGTCTTTGTCGGTGTCGACGGCCCGCGCGATCACGGGTGTCTCCTGGTCGCTCCTGACCACCCGGGCGTAGTGGCCCGTGGCCAGCCCCCGGGCGCCGAGCAGCGCGGCCACCTGCGAGAGCACCGCGAAGCGGACGGTGCCGTTGCAGGTCACACATGGATTCGGCGTGCGGCCGGCGGTGTATCCCGCGATGAAGTCCTCGACGACACCGCGCCGGAACGCGTCGGCGGCATCGATGGTCAGGTGCGGCATCCCGAGTGCGTGGGCCGTGTCCCGTGCCATCCGGACGGTCTCCGGAGAGCAGCATGAGCGTTCGGCGGCGAGCGCGGCCGGATCGTGCCACAGGCGCATCGTGACCCCGATCGCCCGTCTGCCGGACGCACGGGCGAGCATGGCGGCGACGGCCGAATCGACCCCTCCGCTCATCGCCACGAGGACGCGTTCGTCGCTCAGGGGGAGCCCCGGCTCGCCCAGGCGGTCGCTGAACCAGCGTTCCAGCGCGCGCGCGACGGCGTCGGCCACCAGTCGCGGCCCGTGGCGGCGATGGGCATCGAGCCCGCCCAGGTCCGCGTCGAGCATCGCGGTGGACAGCGACATGGCGTCTTCGAGGTCGGCCCCGTTCAGGCGTGCGCAGGCGGCGCTCGCAGCGGCGGTCGCGGCCGGGCAGCCGAAGGCGAGAAAGCGCGCCTCGTCGATCCGGCCGTCGACGATCCGCAGTTGGATGGTGACCAGATCACCGCACGACGTGGAACCGGATTCGCCGACCGCGTCGGGCGCGTCCATGGCACCCGCACCCACCGGGTGGGTGAGGTGTCGGACGACGTCGGGGGGGTAGGGCGCCATGCGCCCAGGATACCCCGGGGCCCGTGCGGTCGAGCCCCGGCGAGGTCAGCCTGCCGGCTGCGCGTCCCTGGCGTCGCTGAGGGCCTGGCGGATCATCTGCTCGTCGACCACGCCCGACCAGGCGTTGACCACGTTGCCGTCGCGTCCGATGACGACGACCGAGGGTGTCCCGGTCAGCCCCATCGAGGTGGGCAGGTCGCCGAAGGTCTGCTCGGCGTTGATGTCGTAGACCAGGAAGGCGACCCCGGATCCGAGGCTCGACGACTTCACCTGGTTGATCGCGCTGGCGACGAAGTCCTCGTCGGCGATCCCCCGCATGAGCATCGCGACCACGATGGGACGGTGCGCGTCGAGCGCACGCTGGAATGCTTTGGGGCTCCGGTCGCTGGCCGTGACGGCCTCGCCCGGCTGGAGCGGCGTCGTGCGCTGCGGGGTGTGCGCGGGCGTCGAGGTCGCGGCGGTCGTGACCGCGGTGTCCGCCTGGGCGGTGTCCCCGGTCGTCCCGGCGGCGTCACCACCACACCCGATCAGCGCGCCGCAGGCAAGCGCCGCGGCCGCGATGAGTGCTGCGCGTCGCGCCCTCATGCGCACGGCTCCATGGTGGTCCCCCACCGTGCCGCTCCGGATAGAGCTCTGAACCTGCCGAAGCAGGTGGGATTCGAGCGGTCACGGCACGTCACCGAGCGGTGACCTGACATCGATTCCCGTAGTTGAAACGTTGGCTCAGGCGTCGCGCCGGTCGCGAACACGGTCGGGTTCCTCCAGCGTAGTTGCTACGCCATATGTCGGCAAACGCCCACGGCACCTGTAGCCGTCGCGCCACACCCGATCGCGGCGCGTGGATGCGGGTGTCCGGCCGGGTGCGGGCGCCGGAGCCGGTTTCGCACATGGGCATCGCCTCTAACACCACTTCACAGCGGCGTCGGGCGGCCTCACCCTGGGAGTCGAATCGGTCATGGACGACGCCTGGAGGCGCTGTGCTCGTGCCACCTCCCCCACCGGCATACACCCTCAGTCCGGCACTCGACGATCTGGACGAGGACTCCATCGAGGTCATCGAGCGCTGCCTGCACGGGCTGACCGGTCAGGTGGGTGGCGTGATCGTGATCGGCATCGGCGCCACCGACCGCCACGTGATCGTGGACGTGGCGACCTGCGACGGCTCGGTGCTGCTGATGGAGCTGCTCGACAACCGGCCCATGCCGGACATGGACGACGCCGACGAGGACCTCGCCTGAACGAGTGCCGCGTCGGGCACCGTGTGCCCTGTTTCGCGGCAGCCTGGCGGCTGCAAACTCACCCGTAGCCCGCCGCCGCCCCGGGTCACCGGTGCCTCGCCGAACGTGCGTCGTCGGCTCGGGAAGTGCCGCCGGCGTTGTCCCGAACCTCCTCCGTGTTGCGCCCGGCTTTCGTTCGCCACGCCGCTCCCGAACCTCCGACTCTCGACACTAGACTGTCGCCGTGTCGACCTCGGCCGCGCACCGCCTGCAGATGTTGTTGGTCGTCCAGTGGCTCGACGCCGGCGCTCCCGCCGACGGTGTCGTCGAGGTCGAGGTCGAGGCCCTCACCGACGGGCTCGGGGTTGGTGACGATCGCCGCGGAGTGCTGACGGTCATGTCGGCACTCGGCGAGCTCGAGGAGGCCGGGGACGTGGCGGTGACCTGGCTCCCGGGGCGGGCTCGCGCGACATGCACGCTGGGCGACAGCCTCCGCAGATCACTCGATCCAGACGCCGCCGATCTCAGCTGAGCTTGTGCGAACCGCTGATTTCGATCCACTTCTGGGTACTTCCGACCGGATCGGCTTGCATCGCCCCGGAGAGGACCGATACACGTCATCGTCATGTGCCCAAGACGTGCCCTCTTCTTGGCGGCGCTTGCCCTCAGTGCTGGCGTAACGCCCGCCCTTGCCGTCGACCGCACCGCTTCGGACGGCGCCGGCAACACCATCCACTTCCAGGTCGACGCGCCATCGGCGACGATCACGGACGAGGTCGATGCGCTGCGCCGCGCCCCGCACGGCGCGGAGATCAACAACGTCATCATCCGCATCGTCCCCGATGCGAGCGTCACCGTCGCCTGCGGGTCGGCCGCCGCGGCCGGCTGTTACAACTGGGAGTCGGGGTCCATCCCGCGGATCACGGTTCCGGACCTGCCCGCGGGTGAGCCCGCCGACGTCCTGCTCCACGAGTACGGACATCATGTCGACGCCTCGATCAGCAACGGATCGCTTCCGGAGCCGAACGGCACGCGCACATGGTGGACGCAGCGGAAGATGGCGACGCTCCTGAGCCAGGGCCTGGTCGCCCGGGACTACTCGCTGGGATGGGACAAATCAATCGGCGAGATCTTCGCCGAGGACTACGCCCAGCTCACCGTCGCCGCCCCGTACGGCATCGATTGGCTCGGCTTCCCGGACACCTCGATCCTGAGCGCGCTGCGCCAGGACATCGTGGACGCCGGTGGAAGCGCCGGTACCGGAGCCGCTCCGGGTGTCGATCCCGTGCCGCCGACCGCCAATGCGGGCGCGGCGCCCGCGAGCGGGGTTTCCCGCGCTCCCGCCAGCCAGTTGTCGCCACGCAAACGGGGCACGTTGTCGCGTCGCAAGTCGTTCCGACTGCCGTTCACCACCGCCGGACAGACCAACCGCATCACGGTCTCGGTACGCGGGCGCGGTCGCATGACCTCGCGGACCCTGCGGGCGGTGCTCCAATGCCGCGGCCAGCGTCTGGCGGCGAAGTGGGTGCGCCCCGGGCGCACGACGGGCCTGGGTGCCCGTGTGGCCGGCACCTCGCGCTGTGTGGCCCGCGTGACCAACGTTCGCGGGGGAAACGCCGGATACGACATCCGGGTGCGCGTCACCAGCTGGCCGTAGGCCTCCGACCCGGCGAGCCGGGGAGGCCGGGAGCCGGCAGGTGTGTGCCCCGCGGCGAACGCGGAGCACACACGCCGGGTCTCACTGCGGAGTGATCAGCGGCGACGGACCGTGAAGCGGCCCACCAGCTGATCGAGCGTGCCGGCCGAGTCCGAGACACGCTTGGCCGCGGATGTCACCAGCTCCATGGAGGCCGAGGTCTCCTCGGTGCTGGCCGACACCTGCTGGGCCGCCGCGGCGTTCTCCTCGGAGATCGACGCGACCGCGTTCACCGAGTCGGTGGCGGATTCGGTACCGACGCGGAGGGCTCCCGCCGCCGAGGCGACGTGACCGACCTCGTCGGAGACCTCGCTGACGCGTTCGCGGATGACCTTGAACGCTCCGGCCGCGGCACCGACACGATCGGCACCCGTGCCGACCGCGGTGGTCCCGACCGCCATCGCCTCCACCGCGCGACCGCTCTCGGCCTGGATCTCGGCGATGAGCTGGGCGATCGACGCCGCCGACTCCTGGGAACTCTCGGCGAGTTTCCGGACCTCGTCGGCGACCACCGCGAAGCCGCGACCGGCGTCGCCCGCTCGCGCGGCCTCGATGGCCGCGTTGAGGGCGAGCAGGTTCGTCTGCTCCGAGATGTTCGTGATGGTGTTCACGATGACGCCGATCTCCTCGGAGCGCGCCCCGAGGCTGGTGACCACCTCGCCGGCGTTGCCGACGGCGTCACGGATCGACGACATCGCGTCGTTGGCCTCGTCGAGGACCTTCGATCCGTCCTGCGCGGCGCTGTCGGCCACCTGCGCAGCCGCGGCGACCGCCTCGGCGCGTTCGGCGACCTGGCCCACACCCTCGCCGATCTCGAACACGGTCTCGGCGGCCTGCTGGGTGGTGCCGGCCTGCTCCGTGGCACCGGCGGCCACGCTCTCGATGGTGCTCGCGATCTCGTTGGTCGCGCTTGCCGCGCCGGAGGCTGCGGTCGAGAGTTCCTCGGCCGACCCCCGGAGCGAGCCGGAGTGCGACCCGACCTCGGCGATGATGGCCTCGAACTCGTCGAGCATCTCATCGAACGCGGTGCCGACCTCGCCGATCTCGTCGTGCCGACCGACGTTCGCGCGGGCCGTGAGGTCACCGCTGCTGCCGATGTGGCGGACCTGGTCGCGCAGGGCGACCAGCGGCTGGGACAGGCTGCGGGCCAGGTACCAGGCCGCAAGTCCGATCAGGCCGAACAGGATCAGTCCGGCGATGGACATCATCTTGACGATGGCGCCGATACCGACCGAAGTGCTGTGGGTCGCCACGGTCGTCCAGCCCACGCCCGGATAGGTCTCGAAGCCCTCGCTGGGCGAGTAGCCGGACAACACTTTGCCCGATCCCGAGAGCGATCCTCCGTTGGCCTGGCCTGATCCGTCGGCGGCGAGCGCCGCGGCTGCCACGCCACCGTCTGCGACGCGCTCTTCGACAGTCAGCGCCTCGTCGGTGGTCGAGATGACGGTCCCGTTCTTGGCCAGCAGCGACACCTCGATGTGTTCGCCCTCCGCCTTCGCCCGTTCTTTGACGCTCTCGAGCACCACATGCATGAGCTCAACGTTCACCCGGTTGGTCCAGACGCCGATGGTTTCACCTGCGTCGTTGTGGATGGGGTACGTGAAGCTCATCGCCGACGATTGTGCGCTGTCCTTGCCCCAGACCGCTTCGGTGAGCGGGTCCTTGTGCACATCCTCGACGAATGTCTTGCCGGCCTCGAGATCAGGGCTCATGGCAGTCTTAAACCATTCCGTCCCGGCCACGCTTTGCCCGATGAGCTTCCTGGTACGGCTGCTGATGTCCTTGCCTTCGATGTCAACACCGTTCACGGCCTGAATACGGCCGCTGGCGTCGGCGACCACCATCAGGTTGTAGACGGGCGTGTAGATGCCCATCATCGTGTCGATCCAGCGAGTCGCCTGCGCGCGGTTCATGCTCTTGGCGGAGCTACTCAGTGCGAACGCCTGCACGTCTCCGTACCGTTCGAACAAGTTGCGGTCCAAGACGTCGCTCGTATTGACGGCGGCGCCGGTGAGGTACGCATCGGTGTTGTCCGTGAGCATCCCGGACATCACCCGGTACCCGCCGATCCCGACGAGGAGCAGCGGCACGAGCCCTGCGACCAGCAGGGACGCGATCAGACGTTGCTTCAGCGTCAGGCGCTTCAGCCAATCCATTGGACGGAAACCCATCTTGCGTCTTCCTTGAGAGAGGGGTGAACGTCTCTTGTTTCGGCCGTATAGGCATACGAATTGAGCACACGTGACCGCGCGCGACCGATCCTCTACGTCCACCCGCCTCGCCCGGGCGATATCGAGGACGGACAGGTCGTCGCCGGGACCGTTCCGACGTCCGGTGTGCGGTCGGCCCTGCCGACCGCCCCCTACTCCGAGGCTTCCGAGCCCTCCGAGGACGGTTCCGGGCGGGGCGCCCTGGTGCGGATGCCGAGGTCGCGGAGCTGCAGGTCGTCCACCGGCGCCGGCGCCGCCGTCATGGGGTCCGCTCCGGTCGCCGTCTTGGGGAATGCGATCACGTCACGGATCGATGCCTCGCCGGCGAGCTGCATGACCATACGGTCGAGGCCGAGGGCGATCCCGCCGTGCGGCGGTGCGCCGAGTTCGAGGGCTCGGAGCAGGAAGCCGAAACGTGCCTCGGCCTCGCCGGCGTCCATGCCGATCAATTCCAGCACCCGCTGCTGGAGGTCGGTGGAATGGATACGGATGCTGCCGCCGCCCAGCTCGGTGCCGTTCATGACGATGTCGTACGCCTGGGCCAGGGCGGTCGCGAGGTCCCCCTCGTCCTCGGGACGGGGAGCGGTGAAGGGATGATGAAGCGCGTCCCAGCGATCCTCGTCGGCGTTCCACTCCACGAGCGGGAAGTCGACGATCCAGACCGGCGCCCAGGTCCCCTCCGGGATGAGGCCGTACCGTTCGGCCCACCGCACCCGAAGTGTGCCGAGCACCTTCAGGGCCGCCTCAGGGGCATCGGCCACGAGCGCGATGAGGTCTCCCGCCGTGACGCCGAACGCCTCCGGAAGACCTTCCAGGAAGGGGGCCTTGATGGAGCTCCGCAGGCCACCCTTGTCGTCGGGAACGGCCCAGATGAGCCCGCCCGCACCGGCCAGCTGCGCGTCGGCGATGAGCCCGTCGAGGTCCTTGCGCGACATGTCGGCGCCGACACGCGGGATCACGATGCCGCGAACGACGCCGCCCTTGCCGATGACCGACTCGAACACGCCGAACCCGGACCCGCCGGCCGCCTCGGTCCAGTCCTGGATGGGGACCTCGAAGCGGAGGTCGGGACGGTCGCTGCCGTAGCGCTCCATCGCGTCGGCGTAGGTCATGCGCGGGAACGGACGGGGCAGGTCGATGCCGACCTGGTTCCAGGCCGCGACGAGCACGTCCTCGATCAGATCCTGGATCTGCCGCGGTTCGACGAACGACGCCTCGACGTCGATCTGTGTGAACTCCGGCTGACGATCGGCGCGCAGGTCCTCATCGCGGAAGCAGCGCGCCACCTGGTAGTAGCGCTCGATGCCACCGACCATGAGCAGCTGCTTGAAGAGCTGCGGGCTCTGGGGAAGGGCATAGAAGCTCCCCCGCTGCAGCCGGCTGGGCACCAGGAAGTCTCGCGCGCCCTCCGGCGTCGACCTGGTCAGCAGCGGCGTCTCGACCTCGAGGAAGTCTTCGCCCTCGAGCACCTCGCGGATGGCCCGGAGCACGCGTCCGCGCAGCTCCATCGCCGCCAGCCGGCGGGGGCGGCGCAGGTCGAGGTAGCGGTGGGTCAGGCGGATGTCCTCGCCTGCCTCGGTGTGTTCGTCCTCCACCGAGAACGGGAGCGGCGCGGCCGACGCAAGCACGGTCAGCTCCCGGACGTGGAGTTCGACCTCTCCCGTCGGGATGCGCGGGTTGACGGTCTCGGCGTCGCGCTCGGTGAGGTGGCCGCTGACCGACAGCACGTCTTCGGGCGACAGATGCTGCGCGCGAACGTGGGCGTCGCCGGCGTCCGGGTGGAACACCAGCTGCAGCACCCCGCTGCGATCGCGGAGATCGATGAACACCACACCACCATGGTCACGGCGGCGATGAACCCATCCGGCGACGCGAACCTCGTCGCCCCGGGCGTCGGCCGCACCGATGCAGGTATGCGTGCGGTATCGATCCGCTCCGATCACAGTCTGTCCTCCAGCTCGTTCAACGGGACCTCGGTCTGGTCGCCCGCGGTCATGTCTCGGATGACCGCCACGCCGGCGTCCCACTCCCGGTCGCCAATGATGACGGTGGTCGCGGCGCCCATCCCGGCGGCACGCCGCATCATGCCCTTCATTCCCCGCCCGGCGTAGTCCGTCTCGCACGTCCGCCCGGCCCGGCGCAGCCGCGCGATCACCGGGAACACGTGCGCGCGCGCCTCGTCCCCGCTGACGGCGAAGAAGACGTCGATCGCCCCGTCGGGGGTGGCGCCCTCTCCGGCGGTGAGCGCCAGCACGATCCGTTCGATGCCCGTCCCGAAGCCGATTCCCGGGCTGGGCTGGCCGCCGAGCTGCTCGACGAGGCCGTCGTAGCGGCCGCCTCCGCCGATGCCGCTCTGGGCCCCCAGACGGTCACAGGTGAACTCGAACACCGTGTGGGTGTAGTAGTCGAGGCCCCGGACGAGGTCGCGGTCCTCCTCGTAGGCGACGCCGGCCGCGTCGAGGGCGGCGAGGACCGTGGCGTGGTGCGCGGCGGCAGCGGGGCTGAGCGAATCGGCCAGCCGCGGGGCGTCCACCATCACCGCCTGTACGGCCGGATCCTTGCTGTCGAAGAGGCGCATGGGATTCTCCTGCGCGCGCTCACGGGCGTCCGCCGGAAGGTCGGCGCTCGCCAGGTGGGCGAGCAGCCGCTCCCGGTACGGGCCCCGCGTGTCGGCGTCACCGAGCGTGCCGACGCGCAGCCGCACCCCGGGCACCCCGAGCTCGTCGTAGAGCATCTGGAGCATGCAGATCACCTCGGCGTCCAGGCGGGGATCGTCGCTCCCGATGGCCTCGGCGCCGAGCTGGACGTGTTCACGGAACCGCCCGGCCTGGGGGGCCTCGTAGCGGAACATGGGGCCCGTGTACCAGAGCTTCACCGGCAGCGGCAGCTTGTGCATGCCGTGCTGCACGAACGCCCGCACCACCCCCGCGGTCCCCTCGGGGCGCAGGGTGATCGAGCGGCCGCCGCGATCCTCGAAGGTGTACATCTCCTTGCGCACGATGTCGGTGCTGGCCCCGACGCCGCGCTGGAACACCTCGGTGTGCTCGAACGTCGGGGTCGTGATGTGTCCGAACCCGTGCCGGGCGAAGACCGACGCGGCCGTCGCGACGACGTGGTCGCGCAGTCGATGTTCGTCCGGAAGCACGTCGCGTGTCCCGCGCGGTGCCTCCAGGCGCGGCCTACTCATCCGGAGTGCGTCCCGTCCTCGCCTGCCACTTCCGCAGTTGCGCGCGATACCGCCAGCGGTCGATGAGGTACCCCAGCGGGAGCATGATCGCCAGGCCCAGGAGCGAGATCGCCGCCGCGGGGAGCGGATCGGTCCTGAGCAGGAGCACCAGGAACAGGTAGTAGACCGCGACGATCAGCCCGGCGCGCACCGCCACGCTCCGGAACGACGGCGGGATCGGCTCCTGCGATCCGCCCCGGGGCCGCTTCGGTCGCGGAGGACGTCCCGACCGGGTCGAGGGGCTCGTCTCCTGGCGGATGGTCTTCGGGCTGTGGGCCGGCGGCGGGCCGGCGCCAGGACGCCGTCGTCTGCGCTTGGCGATCGTCAGTCTCCTCTCGTGGTGTCGCGGAACGCCGGGCACTGGGCTTCGAGCACGTCGGCCGCGGTGAACCGCGGCAGCCCGAGCGTGGCGGGGCTCGGCCCGCTGATGAACCTGCGCGAGACGAGTCCGACGAGCTCGGAGTCTCCCAGGCGCACACCAAGGCGGTCGGCCTCACGGCGCACGGCGTCCATCACGCGCCAGGGCGGGTAGCGATCCGGCTGCTCGATGTTCATCGAGAGCTGCGTGACCCCGGCCTCGGGCAGGTACCAGCCCATCGCGCGGACCCCGGGCAGACCGCCTCCCGATTCGCGGACCCGGTCGGCGATGGCCCGCGCTTCGGCCACCGACGCCTCGGGCAACCACACGTTCCAGGCGACCAGCGGATCGCGCACCCCCACGAGCACGCAGCCCGCGGTGGGATGCAGCCGCGGCGGCCCCGCATCCGGACGGATCTCGCCACGGTCGAGCGCATCGCCGAGCCCGTCGATCCCGCCCGCCCGGAAGTGATGGGGGCGGACCCGGTCGGGGTCGGTGGCGATGGCGCCGTAGAGGAACACCGGAATCCCGAGTCCCCAGCCGATGCGCTCGGCCAGCCCATGCGCAACCTCGGCGGCGATCAGCTCGTCGTCCGGCCCCATCACGACCAGCGGCGCGACGTCCAGGGCCCCGACACGGGGATGCGCGCCCCGCTTCCAGCGGAGGTCGATGTGTTGCAGGCACGCCTCGGCCAGCGCGAACAGCGCGTCCTGCACCCCCATCGGATCGCCCGCGATCGTGAGGACGGTCCGATCGTGGTCGGGGTCGGAATGGCGATCCAGCACACGGGCCCCGGGGACGCGGCATGCCTCGGTGAGGGCCTCGACGACCTCCAGATCGCGGCCCTCGCTGCAGTTCGGGACGGCGAGCACCGTGGCGTCCGTCCGCCCGCCGTCGAACCTGTCACCCTCTCGGGATGCCGTTGCTGCTGACGCTATACTGTTCACCGGTGAACTACCTGTGATGATCCTGCTTCGACTTCTGAGCTTCCTGCGCCCGTACCGCGCCCGGGTGATTCTCACCGCGCTGTTCGCGATCGGGTTGATGGCGTGCACCGTCACCTTGCCATACCTCACCGGCCGGGTGATCGACGACGTGCTGCGAAGCGGCGATCGCGGGGCGCTCCCTCCCCTGCTCGCCATCATCCTGGTGGTCATCACGCTGCGATTCGTGCTGGGACTGGCGCGGCGCGTCGTGTCGGGGCAGGTCAGCCTGGGCGTCGAGTTCGATCTCCGCGACCTGGTGTTCGGCCACGTGCAGCGACTGTCGTTCGCCTTCTTCGACCGCATGCCGGTGGGCCAGCTCATGTCCAGGGCCACGAGCGACCTGCAGATCGTCCGGTTCTTCCTGGGCTACGGGCTCGTGTTCATGTTCATGAACCTGTTCACGCTGCTGCTCATCACCGGCATCCTGCTGTGGCTCAACCCGGTGCTCGCGGTGATGTCGCTGATGGTCGGGCCGGCGCTCGCCGCGGTGGCCATCAGGTACTCGCGCAGGACCGCCCCGGTGCGGGTCGACGTGCAGCAGCGGGTGGCCGAGGTCACCGAGGCCGCTGAGGAGAGCATGGTCGGCATCCGCGTGGTGAAGGCGTTCGGCCGGGAGGCCGATCGCACCCAGCGGTTCACCGGGACGGCCCGGCGCGCCTTCGACCGCAGCATGGACGCCAACCGCCTCGAGTCGTTCTACCAGCCGATCATGGGGCTGCTGCCCAGCCTGGGGCTGGCGGTGGTGCTGCTCTACGGCGGCTCGCTCGCCATCAACGGGAAGATGACCCTTGGCGAGTTCGTGCAGTTCTACCTCTACCTGTCGATGCTCATGGGCCCGTTCCGCTTCGCCGGGATGCTCGTGGGACAGGGCCAGCGCGCCGTCGCCGGCGGGAAGCGCATCTTCGAGATCATCGACGCGGTTCCCGATGTGGCGGAACCGGAGCGGCCTCGCCCGATGCCCGACGGCCCCGGCGACATCCGCTTCGCCTCGGCGTCCTTCGGGTATTCCGAGGACCGCACGGTGCTGCACGACATCGACCTGCACATCCCCGCGGGTACGACGGTCGCGCTGATCGGTCCCACCGGCTCCGGCAAGACCACCCTCACCGAACTCGTCCCCCGCTACTACGACGTCACCGACGGGCGGGTCCTGATCGACGGCGTCGATGTCCGCGAGGTCTCCCTCCACGACCTGCGCCACCACGTCGGCGTGGTCTCCCAGGAGCCGTTCCTGTTCTCGACCTCGGTGCGGGAGAACATCGCCTACGGGCGCCCCGACGCGACGCCGGAACAGGTCGAGGACGCCGCGGTGCTGGCACGCGCCGACGAGTTCATCCGCGCCCTCCCGGACGGCTACGACACCGTCATCGGCGAGCGGGGCTACTCACTCTCGGGCGGGCAGCGCCAGCGCCTCGCCATCGCGCGCGCCGTGCTCACCGACCCCCGCATCCTGATCCTGGACGAGGCCACCGCGTCGGTGGACGCCAGCACCGAGCGCGAAATCCAGCAGGCGCTCGCGGCGGTCATGGCCGGGCGCACCACGATCATCATCGCCCACCGCCTCTCCACCATCCGCCTGGCCAACGAGCTGATCGTGCTCGACCACGGCCGGGTGGTCGCCCGCGGTACCCACGACGAGCTCTATGCCGACAACGCGCTGTACCGCGAGATCCATGATGGCGGCCTCGCCCGCCCCGACCTGGTGCTGGGAGAGTCATGAGCACCCGCGGTCACGGACCGAGCAGCCACCTCGCGGCCCGTCCCGAGGACGACATGGAGCGCATGGAGCAGCGCCCCACACGCAAGCTGCGCAAGCTCATCCCCATGTTCGCGCCGTACAAGTGGCGGGCGCTGACGACCATCCTGCTGATGCTCGTGGTGACCGCCACGGGCCTCGCGGGCCCGGCACTGGCGCAGGTGGCGATCGATCACGGCATCGGCGACAGCAATTCGGGCGTGCTGGTGCTGACCGTCGTGCTGTTCGTGGCCGCGGGCCTGATCGGGGTGGTCGCAGGCTACTGGCAGACCTACCTCTCGGCCTGGGTGGGCGAACGGGTGCTGCTCGACCTCCGGACGCGGGTCTTCAACCACATGATGCGGCTGGAGCTCGGCTACCACGAACGCGTTCCCACCGGACGCAGCGTGAGCCGCCTCACCAGCGACATCGAGGCGCTCGAGGGCCTGGTCAGCGACGGGTTCACCTCGCTGGTGGTCAACGGGCTCACCTTCGTCGGCGTGGTGGTCATCCTGTTCGCCTACGACTGGCAGCTCGCGCTGCTCGCCTTCACGGTCTTCCCGCTGCTGGCCGCCGGCACCGCGGTCTTCCGGGTGACCTCGGCGCGCGCCTACCGGCGGACGCGAGAGCGGGTGGCCGAGGTGCTGTCGGTACTCCAGGAGACCCTCTCCGGCATGCGGGTGGTGCAGGGCTTCGGCCGGCAGGATCACGCCCGCTCGACCTTCCGCGAGGCCAACGACGCCTACCGCGAGGCGAACATGGCGACCATCCGCCTGTCGGGGGTCTACTTCCCGGGGATCGAACTGCTGTCGGGCGTCGGGCTGGCGGTCATCCTCTGGTTCGGGTCGAATCGAGTCCTCGACGGCGACCTGTCGATCGGCGTGATGGTCGCGTTCATCGGCTACATGTCGAGCTTCTTCGACCCCATCCAGCAGCTCTCGCAGCTCTACTCCACCTTCCAGTCGGCCATGGCGGCCCTCGAGAAGATCCTCGGGGTGCTGGAGACCGAACCCGAGCTCGCAGACACGCCCGACGCGGTCGCCCTTCCGTCCATCCGCGGCGACGTCGACCTGGAGGGGGTGTCATTCGGCTACCGCCCGGACCGGCCGGTGCTGCACGACCTCTCGCTGACCATCCCGGCCGGGACCACCGCCGCGCTGGTGGGATCCACGGGCGCCGGCAAGTCGACCCTCGCCAAGCTCATCGCCCGCTTTTACGACCCTCAGGGCGGCGTCGTCCGCATCGACGGCACGGACCTGCGCGCGGTGACCCAGGCGTCGCTGCGCTCCCAGCTCGCCATCGTGCCGCAGGAGGGTCACCTGTTCGCGGGCACCCTGCGCGAGAACCTCGCGTTCGGCGCGCCGCACGCGACCGACGAGGAGCTGCTGTCCGCCCTCCGGGCCGTCGGCGGCGACGACATGCTCGACGCGCTCCCGGACGGCCTGGACTCGACCGTGAACGAACGCGGCGGGGGGCTCTCGGCCGGCCAGCGCCAGCTCGTGTCGTTCGCCCGGGCCCTGGCCGCCCAACCGCGCCTGCTCATCCTCGACGAGGCGACGTCCTCGGTCGACGTTCAAACCGAGGCCCGGATCGAGCACGCCATGCAGGCCATCCTGCCCGGGCGCACGGCGGTACTGATCGCCCATCGCCTGTCCACCATCCGGCGGGCCGACATGATCGTGGTCCTCGACCACGGACGCATCCTCGAACGCGGCTCGCACGACGAGCTCATGGCAGTCGGCGGCCGCTACGCCTCGCTGTACGGTGACTGGGAGGCAGCCACGGCCGCGGCTGCCGGGCGCGCCGCGCCGCACGCCTGACGAGAAATTGCCCATGGCGGTGGACCGGCCGCGGTGACAGGCTCCCGACGCCGGCTGGCCGACCCCCTCCGCGGGCGGTCGACGGGCCGCCCGCGGCGGCCTTCAACGCGTGATCGGCGCGGCCGACGGCGTGTGCTACGGTTCCCGAGCCCGTTGGGCCGTTGGGGGATCGTCTAGCGGTAGGACGCCGGGTTCTGGCCCCGGTAGCGGGGGTTCGAATCCTCCTCCCCCAGCCTCCAGGATCGGGCATAATGCCCTCGCTCGTGGCGCATTCGTCTAGGGGCCTAGGACGCCGCCCTCTCACGGCGGTAACACGGGTTCGAATCCCGTATGCGCTACCTGAACTGCGAAGACAACGGCCCCCGCTCCGGCGGGGTGTCCTGCTCGCGACAGGACCCTCGTGAAACGGTCGCGAACGCCCGAAGGGCGGTCGGCCCGGGGTGACAGGGTCGGCGTCACCGGCAGCAACGGGCACCGCGAAGACGGTTCGTTCCCGCTTCGAGCCGTAACATCGCGCTGTGAGACTCATCGAGGACTACGCCCTCATCGGAGACCTCCACACCGCGGCGCTCATTGGACGAGACGGCTCAATCGACTGGTGCTGCTTCCCGAGGTTCGACTCGGACGCATGCTTCGCGGCACTGCTGGGCGACCCGGAGAATGGTCGATGGCGACTGGCCCCCGCGGAGCCAGCCGTGCGAAGCACTCGCAGGTATCAGGACGGCACCCTCATTCTCTCAGAGTCGGTCGTCAGAGACCGCCTCGGGACGATCCGGACCATCGACTTCATGCCTCCTCGGACCAGGGCGCCGGACATCATCCGGATCGTCGAGGGCCTCGATGGGGAGGTGGCCATGCGATCCGAGTTGCGGATTCGTTTCGACTACGGGCGCATCGTGCCGTGGGTCCGCCGCCTGGACGGCGCCCGGGTCGCGATCGCCGGCCCGGACGCACTCTGCTTCCGCGCGCCGGTCGAGGTTCGAGGCGAGGCGATGGCCACCGTCGCCGACTTCGTCGTTCGCGCCGGCGAGCGTGTTTCCTTCGCCCTGACCTGGTTTCCATCCCACCAGCGACTGCCACCGGGGCCCGCGGACCCGGAAGCCGCGCTCGCGCAGACCGAGTCCTACTGGCTCGACTGGGGCGCGGCATGCACGCACCACGGCGATCGCCACGAGGCGGTCCGCGAATCACTCCTCATCCTGAAGGCCCTGACCTACGCACCGACCGGTGGCATCGTCGCGGCGCCGAGCACGTCACTCCCCGAGGGTGATCGGCGGCCCGCGCAACTGGGACTACCGCTTCTGCTGGCTCCGAGACGCGACGCTCACCCTCTCTGCGATGCTCGACTGCGGGTACCGTGAGGGAGGCGCGTGCCTGGCGCGGATGGCTGTTACGGGCGGTTGCCGGAGATGCCGCCGACCTCCAGATCATGTACGGCCTCGCCGGGGAACGGCGACTCGACGAACGGGAGCTGGAATGGCTCACGGGTTTCGAGGATCAAGGCCGGTGCGGGTCGGCAACGCCGCCCATCGGCAGCTGCAGCTGGACGTCTATGGAGAGGTCATGGACGCCGCCTACCGCGCATCTGTTCACGGGGTCAGGGCTGACGCCGACGAATGGTCGCTCCTCACGACCCTGCTCGCGTGGCTCGAGGACGGCTGGAGGCGCCCGACGCGGGGATCTGGGAGGTGCGCGGACCTGAGCGGCACTTCACCCACTCCAAGGTGATGGCCTGGGTCGCGTTCGACCGAGTCCGCTTCAACGAGGAATTCGGGCTCCGGCGCCGGTCGAGCGGTGGCGCCGGATCCGTGATGAGATCCGTGGCGAGGTGCTCAGGCGGGTTGGAGTGTCGAGCGTCAGGCCTTCGTCCAGTCGTACGGGTCGACCAGAACTCGACGCGAGCCTGCTGCTCCTTCCGCTGGTGGGGTTCATCCCGGCCGACGACCCGAGAATGGTCTCGACGGTCGCCGCCATCCGTCGGGACCTCACCCGCGACGGTCTGGTGTTGAGGTACATGCCGCGAGAGGGTGGGCCTCTCGACGGCCTGGACGCCGGTGAGGGCGTCTTCCTCCCCTGTTCGTTCTGGCTCGTCTCGGTGCTGGCCATGCAGGGCCGTGGCGACGAGGCCCGCGAGCTGTTTGAGCGCCTCCTGGACATCCGCAACGATGTCGGGCTCCTCTCCGAGGAGTACGACCCGGTCGGTAACCGCCAGCTCGGCAATGTGCCCCAGGCCTTCACCCATCTTGCGCTGGTCAACGCCGCCCTGGCGCTCGAAGTCGGATCCGCCGCCTCGAGTCGCCGGGCGTGATTCCGGCCTGCGCGGAGGGTGTCAGGGACACCGCCGCCGGATCGACTCAGGCGGAGCGGCGCGACAGCGCCGCCACCTTCCAGACGAAGTCGATGAGCCCAGCCCGGAAGAACACGCGTGCGTCGACCAGACCGCCGGGGTGGTCGAAGGCGATGTCGGTGGTCCGGGTGACTGGGGCGCTGATTGGGATCTCGGTGCGCTTCGCGCCGATGTCGATCACCACGGTTCCCGTGCGGCCGGCGTAGGGATATGCCCGGTAGCTGAGGCTCAGCAGGCGTGGGCCGGCGCCGGACCCCTTGAACGTGAAGTTCACGCCCGGCCAGAACTCCGTGGGAAAGCTCGCCGGCAGTCGCCACCACACCTCGTCCACGCCGGGTCCGGTCCCGTACGTACCCTCGAAGGCGTCCAGCCATCCCGCGGGCGTCGTCTGGAAGGGCCTGCGCGGTGTGAGGCGGTGCGTCCGCCCGGGGGCGGTGACGGCGTCTGTGTGCAGCCCCGCCTCAGCGAGCAGGCGAGTCCGCGACGCGTTGGCCGGCGCGCGGCGCAGCGGCGTCGAGGCGATGTGCCCGGCATCAAGGTCCACGACGTCGTGAAGGTACGCGCCCGGCGCATCCGGCGACCGCGGCGCCGCCGCGCCGGGATCGATGACGTTGCCGCCGGTCCGGTCGCTCTCCATCGTGACGCTCCTCATCTCGGGAACGGGCGGCGCGAGCCTACCCCGAGGGCCGTTCTCGCACGACCCGGGCCGGTCCGGTCAGGGCTGGAGCACGACCGGGATGCGGTTGTCTTTGGGCGGACGCCCTTCGCCGCCGCTCGGGTCGTCCTCCTGGACCACCAGCACGCCGATCTGCCGGGCGGGCACGGAGTAGGACACCGTGAACGTGAACGGTCCTGCGCCGTCGACGCCGCCGCCCATCGTGGTGCCCCGGGCGAGGACCGTCCCTTCCGCATCCAGCAGCTGCCACGGCACGTTCGACTCGAAGCTCCGCGAGCACCCGCTCACCGTGAATCCCGGCGACACCCGGCTGCCCGATGTCGGGGCCGTGACGAACACGAATCCGGCGTCGGTCAGGGCGCCGTCGTCGTTGGCGCACACGTCCACGGTCACGAGCGCGGTGGTGCTCCCGGTCGAACCCGTGTCGTCCCCGCCGCACCCGGCGAACACGACCAGCCCGCATGCCAGCGCCGCCATCACCAGTCGTCCGCGCATGTCGCTCCTCCTGTCGCGGCGAGCATATGCCCGCACCGGGTGACGGTCGATCCCCCGCCCCCGGCACCCGCCGCGGGGTTGACGCGGCGTCACATTCTCTGACATAGATCAGACAATGCAGGAGATGATCACGCAGGTTCGGCGGTTCAACCGCCTGGTCACCCGCCGGGTCGGCGCGCTCGACGAGCGCTACCTCACTCGCGGACGCTCGCTCGGCGCGGCGCGCATGCTGTGGGAGATCGGGGCTCGTGGTGAGGAGGTACGTCGGCTCCGCGCCCGATTGGGCCTCGACTCGGGCCGGGCGAGCCGCCTGTTGCGGGGACTGGAAGCCGACGGCCTCGTCGAGCTGCGACCCGCCGACGGCGACGCGAGGGTCAGGGTCGCGCACCTGACGGCGCGCGGCAGGTCGGAACACGCCGTGCTCGACCGCCTGAGCGATGACCTCGCCCGCGGTACCCTTGCCCCCCTGTCGGCGCGGCAGCGCCAGCGGCTGGTGACCGCCATGGCCGAAGTGGAACGCCTGCTCACCGCGAGTGCCGTCACGATCGAGACGACCGATCCGGAACACCCGGACGCGCGGCAGTGCCTGCGCGCATACCTGGACGAATTGAACGCCCGCTCACCGACCCCGTACGACCCGGCGGCCGGTGTGTCGGCCGAGCCGCACGAGTTCCGCGCACCACTGGGCGCCTTCGTCGTGGCACGACTCGGCGGCGAGGCGGTCGGCTGCGGCGCGGTCAAGCACCCGCCGCGTCGACCCGCCGAGATCAAGCGGATGTGGGTGTCGGACCGCGCCCGCGGCCTCGGCCTGGGACGGCGGTTGCTCGAAACGCTCGAAACCACGGCGATCGCGAGCGGCGCAACGCGTCTTCGGCTGGAGACCAATCGGACCCTGACGGAGGCCATCGGTCGCTATCGCTCGACGGGGTACGAGGAGGTGGCGCCGTTCAACCACGAACCCTTCGCCGACCACTGGTTCGAGAAGGTCGTGGACCGATCGACCGCGTGAAGCGCCGTTCCGAGCAGCTACAGCTCGGGCGCTGAGACCACTCCGTCGAGCCCGAGTTCGCGCAGTTCGGTGCTCACCGCGAAATGGTTGCCCTGGGCCAGTTCGATCCCCAGCGCGAAGAGGCTTGCCGCGTCCTCCTCGGCCTCGACGCCCTCGGCGATGACGATCGTGCCCAACGACCGGGCGGTCTGCACCAGACGCTTCAGCCAGGTGACGCGGTGGGGTTCCGCTCCGATTCCGGCGACGTACGACCGGTCGATCTTGATGAACTCGGGTTCGAGCACGATCAGCGTCTCGAGCGAGGTCCGCCCGAAACCCACATCGTCGATGGCGATCACCCCGCCCGCCTCGCGCAGCTCCCGGACGATGGGCAGCAGGTACGCGGGGTTGCCCAGGATGTACTGCTCGGACAGTTCCAGACACACGCTGCGGGCGCTGATGGCGTCGAGCAGCTCGTTCAGGCGCGGGCGCGGGAGTCCCAGGAGCGTCGCGGGGAACACGTTGATGTGAATGCGGAGCGAATCCGGCAGCTCTGACGCCGCGGCGATGCAGTTCCAGAGACAGCGCTCGTCGAGTGCGGGCAGGGCCCCTTCTTCGAGCGCCGCCCGGAACAGCGTGTCCGTGGACACCTCGGGAGGACCGGCGTACCGGCTGAGCAGCTCCACGGCGACGGCTCCGCCGTTGGTCGACACGATCGGCTGACCCACCACCGAAAGGGCCTGTTCCCCTCGCACCAGCCGCATGACGACCTGCTGGATGCGATCGGCGATGCCCCGTCCGCCATGCTCGGGATGGGTGTACGTCACGCGGTTCTTGCCCCGCCGCTTGCTCGAAGACAGCGCGTCGCGGCACCCGACGAGGATGTCCTCCAGCCCGCTGATCCCGGCATCGAGGCTCGCGACGGCCATGCTCGCGGTCACCTGGAGCGTCGCGTCCCCCGAACGGACGTTGATCGACGCCACGGCCAACCGCACCCGCTCGGCGATCAAGCCGACCTCGACCTGGTTCGTCTCGGGCAGCAGCACGACGAATTCGTCGCCACCCACACGCGACACGACGTCCGTCGGCCGCACGTGCTCGTGGATGGTGGCGGCGACCTGGGTGAGGGTCACATCGCCGACCGCGTGACCGTGGTCGTCGTTGACCGACTTGAAGTTGTCGATGTCGAGCATGATCACGCCCGCGGACACGCCGGAGCGGGCGATCTGGTCGGTGATCCGCTCGATCGGTTCCTCCAGGCCGCGGCGGTTGAGTACTCCGGTGAGCGGGTCGGTCGTCGCCAGTGTCGCGAGGCGCTGTTCCGCCCCCTTGAGGACCGACACGTCGAAGGTCTGCACCAGGATGCGGCCGTCCGGCGTCATCCGGCACTGCAGCGTGAACCACCTGCCCGCCGCGCCAGTCATCGGTTCGTACTCGACCTGTGCGGTGACGACCTCCCCGCGGGCGACCGAGTCGATGGCGTCCCGAATGGCCTGCCCGTACGGATGGAGCTTCAGAAGCTCGAAGTAGTCGTCGCTGATGTGGTCGATGTCCATCCCGGCCGCGGCTTCGGTGATGACCTCGTGCCACGCGCGATTCGCGAGGTGGATGTGCCCCGTGGCATCGATGACGATGACCATCGCCGGGAGTGCATCCAGGACTTCCTGCGCGATGGCCTGGAGTTCGAGGACGGTCTTCAAGTCGACGAAGGTGAGTACGACCCCGGACACCTCGTCGCGGCGATCCCGATAGGGCAGCATCCGCAGGAGGATCGGCCCCTGTTCGACGGTGACCTGACGCTCGATCATCTCGCCGTTGCCGAGCACCGAGCGCAATTCGTCGATGAACGCGTCCCCGCCCAGTTCGTTGGCGATCTGGCTGATGGGGCGGCCGATGTCGCCCTCGCGGAGCGGGAGCACGCGGGCGACCGAGGGCGTGAAGCGGCGGATCGAGAGGTCCCGCCCCAGGAACACCGTCCCGATCCGGGTGGCACGCAGCAGGTTGTCGAGGTCGACCGCCAGCGCCTCGAGTTCCTCGATCTTCCGCTCGTGCTCGACGTTCACCGAGTGCAGCTCGTCGTTGACGCTGTGGAGTTCCTCGTTGGTGGCCTGCAGCTCCTCGTTGCTGGCGAGGAGTTCCTCGTTGGTGGCCTGCAGCTCCTCGTTGGACGCGCCGAGCTCCTCGACCAGCAGGCGCTGACTCTCCCGCGAACGCTGCAGCTCCCCCTGAAGCGCCCCGATGTACTGCTCGACGTCCTCGTCCACGACCGTGCCGTGCTCGACCGCCCCCGGCGGCGACTCCTCCTCGAACGCGACCAGCACCTGACCGGGTTCGCCGCGCTCGGCATCGAGCGGCATGATGCGGAGCGACATGGTCAGGTCCCCGTCGGCGCCGGCGCTCTTGACCGACCGGTAGAGGGCCTCGACGCCGGAGCGCAGCACGCGCGGGACGCCCGTCGCGAGCACCGCCGACATGGCGCCGGAGGTCAGATGCAGCACATCGGCCGCGGGGCTTCCGCTGGTCACCCGCAGGAACTTCCCCGCATCGCCGAAGACATGGAGGATCCGCAGGTGCTCGTCGATGAGCAGCGCCGGGGGCGCGTATTGCCCCAGCAACGCGTCGGTGGCGCCGGACACCACGCCTGACCCGTCGCGCTGAGTGGCCCGCGGCCTGCCGGTGTAGTCCACCCGGGTGCCCGCGTACCCGGACATGAAGGCCGGGATGCCCGGGTGCTGTCCAACCGCCGAGTACGCCCGCAGCCCGGGTTCCAGGCGGTCGAAGTGGTTGACGAGTCCCCCGACGGACTCGCTGTTCCCCAGCAGCAGGAAGCGGCCCGGCTTGAGCGCGAAGTGGAATGCGGAGAGGACGCGCTCCTGCTGTGCGGGCCCCAGATAGATGAGGACGTTGCGGCACGAGACCAGGTCGAGCTTCGTGAAGGGCGGATCCCTGGTGACGTCGTGGTTGATGAACAGCACCATGCGGCGAAGTTCGGGTCCGATGACGACGTTGTCGCCGTCCACCCGCATGAACCGCTCCACGCGATCAGCCGACAGGATCGACTCGGGGGGTCGCGGGTAGACCCCGCGACCGGCCCGTTCCAGGGCGGGGGCGTCGATGTCGGTGCCGAAGATCCGCACCTCGAACGTGCGGTCCTGCCGGTCCATCTCCTCGCGGACGAGCATCGCCAGCGAGTAGACCTCTTCCCCCGAGGCGCATCCCGGCACCCAGATCCGCAGGGTGTCCTCGTCGCCCGCGCCCTCGACGAGCGGGGCGACCACCAGGTCGCGGACGCGCTCGAACACGCCCTCGTCTCGGAAGAACCCGGTGACGCTCACCAGCAGGTCGGCGACCAGCGCCGGACGCTCGTCAGGAGACGTGCGCAGCACCTCGGCGTAGTCAGGGACGGCCTCGACACGATTCATGGCCATGCGGCGCTGGATCCGGCGGGTCAGCGTGGATCGTTTGTAGTTCGGAAAGTCGACGCCCGACTCGGCCAGCATCATCCGGGCGATGTCCTCGATCGCTTCCGGCGCGGCCGGATGATCGCGGATGTCGGCGGATCCAACCGGCTCCTGCCCCGCGGCGAGGCGCGTCAGGTTCTCCCCGATCGCCTCGGGCGGGCAGACGAGGTCCGGGATACCCGTCGTGACCACGGACATCGGCATCCCGTTGAACCACGCGGTGGCGGGTTGCTGCACGATGATCCGGCCGCCCGCCTCCTTGATGGCGCGGGCACCGCGGGTTCCGTCGCTGCCGGTGCCCGACAGCACGACGCCGACCGCGTCGGGTCCACATTCGCCGGCCAGCGACGCGAAGAACCGGTCGACCGGAAGGTGCAGGAACGTCCCGTCCGAGCGCTCGACCAGCCGCAGGCGACCATCCTCAAGGATCACGTCGCGGGCGGGCGGCTTGACCAGGACCCGGTTGGGCAGCGGCAGGTCGCCGTCCTCGATGAACGCGACCGGCATCGAGGTCTGCGACTCGAGCAGTTCCACCATGCGGCTGTTCTGCTGAGCCGAGAGGTGCTGGACGACGACGAACGCCATCCCGGTCTCGCGCGGAACGTGCTGGAAGAGGCGCTCCAGGGCATCGATGCCCCCTGCCGAGGCACCGATGCCCACCAGCCGCCGTGCCGCCCGCTCGACCACTCCGGAGTCCCTCCGTGACTTTCGGAAAACGTTAGCGAACATCCCGCGATTTCAACGCATCCGCGGCGGGTGGTTGCAGTGGTTTTCCCCGATCGAAGCGGCCTCCCGATGCCCGCTGGGAGAGTTCGGCGATTTGGTGACGGGGACATGCGGAGCAACACCGATTTCGCTCCCCATTGCTCACCCGCCCGATCCGGTGGCCGATGGACGGACTGGTGGCACGACGAAACGGGTCGACGCCATCCGACCATGTCGTCGCGTGCCGGCACGGTGGCCCAACACCCGGTGAAGGAGCCTCGCCCATGTTCCCCAGCAAGCTCGCGAACGATCCGGTGCTCATCGCACTGCTCGAACGCCTGGAGAGCCTGGACACGAACTGCCTGACCGGCCTCAACGACGGCCTCCAGGCCGTGCAGCGGGGCGTCCTGAACGTCGAGGTCGTGCCGGTCACGACCCCGATCGACATCTCGTCCCAGCACGAGGTGTTGAACCGGCTGGTCGAGGTGTTCAACCGCATGCTCGGCCGCACCCAGCAGGCGCTCGAGGCCTTCAACGCCACCGGCGCGGAGCTGCGGACCGCCCTTGGCGACCGGTCGGCCCTCGTCCCGCTCACCGAGCGCCTCAACAGCCTGCACGACCACTGCCTGACCGACCTGGAGGCGGGCCTGCAGCGGGTTTCGCAGGGGGATCTGACCGCCGCGGTCCGGCCGGTGACGCTGCCGCTCACGGCCGACGCGGGATGCGAGCTCGGCGCGCTGGGGACGCTCTTCAACGACATGCTTGCGAAGGCGCAGTCGTCGATCGAGGCGTACGAGGCGATGCGCGAGGACATGCGCGGCCTGGTCGGGTCGATCGCGCGGACCTCCGACGACCTCGGGGAGGCCGCCCGTCAGGTCGCGACGGTCTCCGAGGAAACCGGCCGCGCCACGGCGGAGATCGCCGGCACCATCGAGGCGGTCGCCGACGGATCGAGCAACCAGGCGGCATCGGTGAACGCGGTCAACCTCGCGGTCGACGACGCCACTCAGGTGATGGGCCATCTCGGCGACAAGAGTCAGGAGATCGGCGAGATCGTGCAGGCCATCTCCGGTATCGCCGGCCAGACCAACCTGCTTGCGCTCAACGCGGCGATCGAGGCGGCGCGCGCCGGCGAGCAGGGCCGTGGCTTCGCGGTGGTGGCCGATGAGGTTCGCAAGCTGGCCGAGGATGCCGCGGCCTCCGCGAGTTCGATCTCGACGCTGATCGGCCAGGTGCAGTCGGAGACGCGGCGGGCCGTCGAGGCCGTCGCGTCGGTCCAGGAAGACGTCGCCGGCGTTGCGGCGGTTTCCGAGGAGAACGCCGCGGCCGCCCAGGAGGTGTCGGCGTCCACCCACGAGACCTCGGTGGCCACCCGGGAGGTCGCCGCGCAGGCCGAGCGGGTTTCGGAAGCCGTCCTGGAGCTGCAGCGCCTGGTGGATCGCTTCACCACCTGATCGATCCGGTCCGGCGGTGCGGACGCCCGGGGGACGTGAGCGACCGACCCCGTGGACACCGTGATCGACGGCGGCTTGGCCCGGGGGCCAAATCGTGCCGGTATCAACGAGCACCGTCGGGGTTGCCTCACCAGACGACCGGTGTAAGCATCGCCGCATGCGAGTTGGAATCCTCACCGGCGGAGGCGACTGCCCCGGCCTCAACGCCGTGATCCGGGGCGTGGTCCGTACCGGCATCAGACGATACGACCATGAACACGTCGGGATCCGCCACGGCTGGCGGGGGCTGTTCGAGCGGGACGTGATTCCGCTGGATCAGGACCGGGTCAGCGGCATTCTGCCCCTGGGCGGAACGATGCTCCGCAGCAGCCGCACCAATCCGTACAGCCGTGACGGCGGCCCGGAGGAGGTGCTTGCCGCGGCAAAGGATCTCGGGATCGACGCCCTCGTGGCGATCGGCGGCGAGGACACCCTCGGGGTCGCCGACAAGCTCTACAAGGACTACGCCTTCCCGGTGGTCGGCGTCCCGAAGACGATCGACAACGACCTCTCGGGCACCGACGTCACCTTCGGATTCTGGACCGCGGTGCAGATCGCCGTCGACGCGATCGACCGCCTGCACACCACGGCCGACTCGCACGATCGGATCATCGTCGTCGAGGTGATGGGCCGGCACGCCGGCTGGATCGCCCTCGAGTCGGGGATCGCGGGGGGCGCGCACGTCATCCTGCTCCCCGAACGCCCCACGACCGTCGACCGCGTCGCCGAACTCCTGAATCAGCGGTTGGAGCGCGGCAAGGAGTTCGCCATCGTCGTGGTGAGCGAGGGTGTGCAGTTCGAAGGCACCAGCTCATCGGCCGACGACCTCGACGAGTTCGGACACGTGAAGCTGGCCGACGCCGGGGTCGCGACCTTCCTCGCGGATCGTCTCAAGACCATGACCGGAAAGGACTGCCGCGCGGTGGTCCTGGGCCACATCCAGCGCGGCGGCTCCCCCCTCGCCTTCGACCGGTCGCTCGCGACCCGGTTCGGCGTGCACGCGGCCGAGATGGTCGCCGGCGGACTGTTCGGCAGAATGGCCGCCGTCCGGGGCGCGGACATCCTCGACGTGCCGCTCGCCGAAGCCGTCGGCACCCTCAAGACGGTCCCGCCCGAGCGCTTCGAAGAGAAGAACCCGTTCATCGGGTGATCGGCTCCCCGGCGCGGACCGGGCCACCAGCGCCGCACACCGAGGTCTCCCACGTTCGGCCGACGGCCGGTGCTAACCTCGTCCGCCAATGAGCCGAATGCTGGTCATCTGCGAGAAGCCCTCCGTCGCGCGAGACGTCGCGAAGGCACTGTTCGGTACCCCGAAGAAGGCGGGCGATTTCTTCGAGGGGCCCGAAGGTGTGGTCGCGTTCGCCGTCGGACATCTGCTGGAGCAGGTGGACCCTGACGAGTACGACGCCGCGCTGAAGAAGTGGAAGTACGAGGACCTCCCCATCCTTCCGGAGGAGTTCAGGTACAAGCCGCGCGACACCCGCGCGAAATCGCAGCTCTCGGCATTGCACAAGCTCATGAACAGCAAGGACCTCGACCTGCTGGTCAACGCCTGCGACGCGGGACGCGAAGGCGAGCTCATCTTCAAGCTCATCCTGCAGACGGCTTCGAAGGCCGCCCGGGCGAAGCCGGTGAAGCGGGCGTGGTTCTCCTCCATGACCCAGAAGGCCATCAAGGATGCCTTCGCCTCGCTGCGCGACGACGAGCAGCTCAAGCCGCTCGAGGACGCCGCCCGGGCGCGGAGCGAAGCCGACTGGCTGGTCGGGATGAACGCGACCCGTGCCGCAACCACCCGGGCCGGATCGATCCGCAAGGTGCTCTCGCTGGGACGCGTCCAGACGCCGACCCTCGCGATGATCGTCTCGCGTGATCTGGCGATCGACGCGTTCGTCCCCGAGGACTACTGGGAGGTCCACGCCACCTTCGCCACGGCGGACGGCACCGAGTACCGCGCCATCTGGCACGAGGGCTCCACCACCCGCCTCAAGGCCGCCGACCGGGCCGACGCGATCGTCTCGGACGTCCGCAGCCGACCCGCGGTGGTCGAATCCGTCGAGACCAAGCCGCAGGTCGAGCAGGCGCCGCTTCTGTACGACCTCACGACCCTGCAGCGCGAGGCGAACCAGCGGTTCGGCTTCTCGGCGCAGCGCACGCTGTCGACGGCGCAGGCGCTCTACGACCAGCACAAGATGCTGACCTACCCGCGCACCAACTCCAGGTACCTGTCGGGCGACCTCGTCGCCCAGCTCAAACCGACGGCGGCGGCGGTCGGCGCGGCGGCGCCGGTGTACGCCGACGGCGCCCGCTACGTGCTGGGCCTCGACCGGCTCCCGCTGAAGCGGGTCGTCAACGACGCGAAGGTCGGCGACCACCACGCGATCATCCCGACCGAAGGCGACCACGACCTCTCGGGCCTGTCGCGCGACGAACAGCGCATCTACGACATGGTGGCGCGGCGCTTCCTGGCGGTGTTCCATCCCCCGGCGAAATTCGAGCGGACGGTCATCGAGACGCGCTGCGAGGGGCACATGTTCCGCAGCCGCGGCAAGGTGATGATCGAGGCCGGGTGGCGCGCCGTCTACGGCGAGGAACCGTCGAAGCCCGCCGACGCCACCGGCGAGGACGGTGGCGAGAACGACGAGCAGACGCTGCCTCAGCTCACCGCCGAGCAAGCCGTCACCAATCGGGAATGCGAGTCACTGGCGAAGCAGACCAAGCCCCCCGCCAGATACTCCGAAGGCACGCTCCTGCGGGCCATGGAGACCGCCGGCAAGCTGGTCGACGACGACGAGGCGGCCGAAGCCATGAAGGACGCCGGTCTCGGCACCCCGGCCACCCGGGCGGCCACCATCGAACGGCTCATCGACGCCGAGTACGTCGAGCGCGACGGCCGCCAGCTGCGGGCCACCGAGAAGGCCATCGGGCTCATCACCATGCTCGGGGACCACGTGCTCACCAAGCCGGAGCTCACCGGCCAGTGGGAGCAGCGGCTGCTGCACATCGAGCGCGGCGAGGAGACCCCCGAGACGTTCCACGAAGACGTGGTGCAGTTCACGAAGGACATCGTCGCCTGGTTCGCCGACAAGGAACGCGACGACCTCCGCATTGAACGGCGCGTGCTGGCGCCATGCCCGAACGAGGGCTGCGACGGTCAGATCGTCGAGTACCCGAAGAGCTACGGCTGCAACAGCTACAAGGGCAAGGACGACCCCGGCTGCGGCTACACGCTCTGGAAGACCAACGGCGGGAAGACCCTCACGCACGAGGAAGCGCTGGAGCACATCGCCGCCGGACGGTCGAGCAAGGACCTGCAGGCCGAACGCGAGGTGCTGGGCCCATGCCCCACCGAAGGGTGCGAGGGCGAGATCATCGAGCGCGGCCGCAGCTACGGCTGCACGAGCTGGAAGAGCCGTAGTGAGCCCGGCTGCGGATACGTCATCTGGAAGAAGGCGCGCGGCGCACCCGAGGTCGACATCGAGCAGGCTCGCCAGATGGTGGCCCGGGGCGAGACCAACGCCGCCCCGTCCACGTCCAAGGAACCCATCGGCGACTGCCCGACGCCCGGTTGCGGCGGCAAGATCGTCGAGAACTCGCGCGCATACGGATGCACGAGCTGGAAGAGCCGCAAGAATCCCGGCTGCGGCTTCGTGATCTGGAAGCGTGAGAAGGGCGGCCACGATGTGGGCCGCGAGGAGGCCGCCGAACGGCTGGCGGCAGCCCACGAGGCGGCCGCGAACGGTGCTCCGCCCCAGGCGCCGGCCACGCCCAAGCCGGCCACCAGCCCCTCCAGGAAGCGCGCTTCGACGACGACGCGCGGACGCGGCTCGAAAGCGTCGAGCACCGCCAAGTCGTCGTGACCCCCGACGAGGTCGCCGAATGGCTGACCGCGCGGGGTGAATGGAGCAGTTCGCGCTCGAGCGGGCCGGGCGGCCAGCGCCGTGACCACGCCGAGACGCGCGTTCAGCTGACGATCCGGCCGGAGGCCCTTGCCGGACTCCCCGAACCGCTGGCGACCCGCCTCACGCGTCGGCTGGGACTCGACGAACGCCCCCTGCGACTGCGGGCGGGGACCGAGCGGCGGCGCGAGGACAATCGACGGCTGGTCGAGGCGCGCCTCCGGGCGCGTGTCGCGGCGGCGCTGGAACCCCCGTCGCCGCCGCGACGGCCCACCCGGCCGACCGCCGCCTCGGCGAAGCGACGCGTGGAGGCGAAGCGCCGCCGGTCGGTCGTGAAACGGACACGACGGACACCCGCGGGCGACGACTGACCGCCGACCTCGGCATCCGTCACGGAGTACGGTGTCCGGCACATTCGTCGTACCTGGAGGAACCGCACCATGGATGCACTGAAGGCCATCCGGTATCGCCGCAGCGTTCGCAGCTACACCGAGACGCCCGTATCGGAGAAGGATCTCGAACAGCTCCTGCGGCTCGCATTGCTCGCACCCACCGGCAGCATGTCGCAGGCCTGGAGCCTCCTGGTGGTGCGCGACGCCGAACAGCGTGCGGCGCTCGCCGACATGGTCATCAAGGGCGGCGGCGAGTACTTCACCATCATGCGGCCGCCCGCCGAGGGCCACTCGCCCGAGCAGCACGCGGAGGCGTCGCACGCCTACGCCGAACAGGTGCTCGGCAGCTACCGCACGGTCCCGGTCTGGATCATGGGCCTCGTCGTCCCCCGCAACCTGTTCCCCGAGAGCTACAGCGAGCAGGAGGCGCTGGCCGACGAGATGTCGGTGGCGTTCGCGATGGAGAACCTCTTCGTCGCGGCTCGCGCGAAGGGTCTCGGCACGGTGCCGACCATCTTCCACTGGTGGGCCGAGGACGAGCTCCGCGAGCGGTTCAACCTTCCGGCCGAGGTCCGCATCCCGGTCGTCACGCCGCTGGGCTACCCCACCGAGTTCCCCGAAGGCCTCCCGCCGCGCCTCGCCGCGATCAAGCGGCCGTGGCGGACGCTGGTGCACGACGACCGCTGGGGCAATCCCCGCGCGTAGTCGGTCTGGTCAGGGCGCACCCGCGCCCTGACCGCACACCGGCCCCGCGCGACCCTCAGGCCGAGGGGCTCGCGGAGGCCGCGAGGCTGGGCTGGCCGCCGCTCGGCCACCACTCCGAGGCGGACTCCGGCTGGGTGGCGTCCAGGGCGCCGACCTCGATCAACGCCACGAGCGATTCCACGGCGGCCGGCCAGAACTGGGTCCCCGAGCAGCGGCGCAGCTCGGCGATGGCGTCGGTGCGGGACATGGCCGACTTGTAGTGCCGATCGGAGACCATGACGTCCCAGGAGTCCGCCACCGCGAGCACCCGGGCCTCCTCGGGAATCTCCTCGCCGCGGAGCCCATCGGGATAACCGAGGCCGTCCATGCGCTCGTGATGCGCACGAACCCAGGTGGCCTGTTCGGGTGAGAGCACGTCCTCGACGATCCGCGCGCCCACGATGGCGTGGCGCTTGACCTGGTCGAACTCTTCGTCGGTGAGTCGCCCTTCCTTGAAGAGCACGTTGTCGGGGACGGCGATCTTGCCCACGTCGTGCAACAGCCCGGCCTCACGCAGCTGTGCCGAGCGCTCGCTCGTCCAGCCGAGGGCCGAGGCGATCCGCACCGAGAGATCGGCGACCCGCGAGGAATGCTGATGGGTGTACGGATCGCGGGCGTCGACGGCCCAGGCGAGGGCCCGCATCGCCCGCAGGTTCGGGGCCTCCGCCGGGAGCTGCGCCCGCCGCGCGAACACCTCCTCGGCCACATCGAACGAATACTCGACGCAACAGTTGCCGCCGCGCATCTTCGCCCACTGCAGCGCGACCTCGGCCTGGCGAAGCATGTCGTTCGGCGAGCCGGCGGCGGAGTCGCCGCGGCCCAGATGGCCGATGCCGAACGACGCGGTGATCCCGCCAACGTTCCCCACGGTCAGCTCGGCGATACGCCGCTGGGCGTCCTGGACGCGCCTGCAGGCGGTCGCTGCGTCGATGCCTTCCATGACCCAGGCGAATTCCTCGCCGCCGGTACGGGCGACCAGGTCGCCGGCACCGAGCCCCTCGCAGATGCTGGCCGCCACGGCGCGCAGCACCTCGTCCCCGACCATGTGACCGTGCGAGGTGTTGATGTGTTTGAGGCCGTCGACGTCGATCACGATCGTGGTCACCGCGTACCCATGGGCGGTGGCGTTGGCGACCGCCGTCTGCAGGTGCTGGTCGAACTGGGCGTTTCCGGGCAGACCGGTCAGCGCGTCCTGGGGGTGCGGGGCCACCTCCCTGGCGTCGGCGTCGCCGACGGCCAGCGCCGCCAGACGCGAGAAGCGGGTGAGCCGCTGACGCGCCTCGAGTTCGTGGTGTTCCGGCACGGCTGCCGCGAGTTGCCCCCAGGTGCGCCCGCCGAACTGCAGCAGGACGGTCACGAGGCGCTCGCCGGCCGCGCAGGTCACGGCGCGAGCTGCTGCGGTGTCGAGGCCCGCGCGGATCAGCGTGCCGATCGGAGCGGTTTCGCCCTTCACCCCGGCGACGATCTGTCCCTCCGGGGTGGTGCGCATGACCACCACCGAGGCGGCACCGGCCACGACGGACGCCTCGACGGCCATGCGATTGTGGCGATCGCCGGTCGTCGCCGCGGCGGCGGCGATGCGGTGCAGCGCCGAGAGCGACTGTTCGGGCTCGGTGGGCTGGCGGATGGTCAGCAGGTATGCGCCGACGGTCGCGGTGTCGTCGCGGACCGCGGTGATCGTCGCCACGACGGGCCGGTATTCCCCGGTCTCCGTGCGGAGCTGGAGCGCGGCTTCGCAGGAACCGGCGTCGCGTGCGCGGCGGAAGGCGGAGGTGACCCGCGCGACGGTGGGGCCGAGGAGCGGGTCGCGGCCGATGTGCTGGCCGATGAGGGTGTCGGCGGGCGAGCCGGTCAGATCCGCCAGGGCCTGGTTGGCCTGTGTGACCCGGCCGTCCGGGGAGAGCACCGCGATTCCGGAGGGGATCGTGTTGAGCAGCTCGGCGGGTTCGCCGAGGGCGTTCCGTTCCTGGAGGCGGCGGGCGGCCGCGGCCAGCCGAACGGTGGCGTCGGTCGTGCGTACCGGGAGCATGAAGCAGTCACCGGCGCCCGCGTCGTACGCCGCATCCGCTGACGCCGCGTCGCCGTCGGGGACCACCGCGACCAGTTCGATGGCGGTGCCCCGTTCGGACAGCAGCATCTGGGTGCGCAGCGAGGGCGGCCATTCGGTGACGATGACGTCCGAGGGCGCGTGCCAGGACTCGATCACCATCAGGCCTGCGCGCTCGGCGGCGAGCGCAAGGATGCCATGGGTTCGCCGGTCGGCGACCACGATCCGTGCACGGGTCTTCTGGCGGCCTGCTCCCGGGCTCCCGCTGCTCATATTGTGGTTGTCGGCGGTTCGCGGAAGGAGTTGACGGTGCGGGCGCCGGCTCACCCACCGCTCACCGCGATGGCGTTTCTGGCGATTCCAGATCCGGCGGTCGGCACCAAAATCGATCCTTGACCGACCACCCTCGATCATCGAACATACGTTCGATGATCGTCGCCGTACTCCTCCCCCGATTCCCACTGCTGGTCGCCCTCCGCGCGTCCCGCATCGCATCCGACACCCCCGCCGCGCTGGGGCCGCTTCCGGGTGCCGCCCAGGTCGTGGGAACGTGCACCGTCGCCGCAGAGGCGCACGGCGTGCATCCCGGTCTGCGGGTCGGCGAAGCCATGGCGCGGTGCCCGCGGCTGGTGCTGGTGTCTCCGGATCCCGACGCCACCGAGGTCGCTCACGAACAGCTCATCGATCGGCTGGAACGGCTCGGTGCCGCGGTCGAACCGGGAGAACCCGGCATCGCCTGGTTCGATGCCCGCGGCCTGACACGACTGTACGGCGG
Source organism: Actinomycetota bacterium (assembly GCA_020636905.1). GTDB lineage: Bacteria > Actinomycetota > Thermoleophilia > Miltoncostaeales > Miltoncostaeaceae. The sequence continues at coordinate 97,788 of JACJWX010000025.1, forward strand.
TCTCGACGGGGTCATCCGACGCGCCCGCAGATGCCTCCCGGTGGGCGTCGGCGGTCGAATCGGCGCCGCGCCCACCCGGTTCGCCGCGCTTCAGGCCGCCCACGAAGCGTCCGCGCAGCACCCGCTCGTCATCGACACCGAAACCGCCGCCCGCGATCTGCTGGCACCCCTCCCCATCGACCGGCTCCCGCTCGACACCGCCACGCGGTCCCAGCTCTGCGACCTGGGGCTGCGCACCATCGGCGCAATCGCCGATCTGCCTCGAGCCGCGGCGCTGGAGCGTCTGGGGTTCCGCGGATTCTCCGCCTGGCGGCTGGCACGGGGCGAGGACGATCGCCCGCTTCGTCCCCGTTGCCCGCCGCGTCCGCTGTCGGCGCAGTACCAGTTCCCGGATCCGGTCGGCGCGCTCCCGGTCCTGCACGCCGCCGCGCGGCTGCTGCTGGGCGAACTGGCCGTTCAGGCACGCGGCTCCGGTCGTGGCATCAGAGCGGTGCACACCCGCGCCAGGCTCACCGACGGCGGATCATGGACCCATCGCCTGGCACTGCGCGAGGCCACCACCGATCCAGAACGCCTCGCCGTCGCGGTGCTGCCCGCACTGGCCGACGTCACGGCGCCGGTGGACGTCCTCGCCATCCAGGTCGACGCCTCCGGCGTCCCGGACGGACGTCAGCTCACGCTGCAACGCGCCGGCCACGCCGAACAGCTGCGGCGCACCGGCGAGGCCATCCGCCACATCCGCGCCACCGTCGGCGACACCGCACTCCTGCGGGTCGTGGAACTCGAACCCTGGTCACACCTTCCGGAGCGAAAATGGGCACTGGTGCCATTCGATATCTCTCCACACCTCGACCCGTCCGTGTGATCTGCCATGCCGACGGCATCCCCCGGGCGCTGATCCATTCCGGTGGGACCCGTCGTGTGGTGCTCTCGGTACGAGACGAGTGGTTGATCCAGGACCGATGGTGGACCGACCAGCCGGTGGAGCGGCACTACTTCGAAGTGCTCGTGGACCCCGGACGGGTGGTCACCGTCTTCCACGACCTTCGCGAGGACGAATGGTTCGAGCACTGACGGCGCGCCGTCGCGTCAGCCGGGTCCTGGGCTTCACGGTGACACAGCCGCGTCAAGGCAGGGCGGGCACCCGCCCAGGACGCCGTTCCGGCACGATCCGTCCTGCCGCGCCCGCGCGACCGTCACACCGCAATCCGTCCCATCGGCAGGCGGCTCAGCGCGAACGGCGCCGCATCGAGCGAGCGTGATGCGCCGTCCAGGACCATCTCGGCGACCATCCGGCCGGTCGCCGGCGCGTTGCAGATTCCCCACGAGGCATGGGCGGTGGCCAGGTACGCCCCCGGCACGTCCGGCACCGGACCGATCAGCGGAATGCCGTCGACGGTGAGCGGCCGGTAGCAGGACCCGCGCGCGACGATCTCGGCGTCGCGCAGCGCGGTGGAATGCACACCCGCGCGGCGATGGAGTTCGTCCCCGGACGCCGTGATCGGCGCGATCCCATCCGGGTCCTCCGGGAGCGAGTCGTGCTCCGACAGCCCGTTCACGTACACGGTCCCATCGGCGCGGGGATAGATCTCCAGCTGGGTCCGTTGGCCGTCACCCGTCAGGAACTCCGAAAACACCACCTGGCCGGGTACGTCCGCCGCCAGGACGACCGACGCGCCACGCGAGCCGAACACCTGAGGCAGCGCCATCCATCGCTGCGCCTGCGAGGTCCATGGCCCGAGCGCGAGGACCACGACGGCGGCTGGGGTGGCCTCACCGTCGACGATCACGCCGGTCACCGCGCCCGTACCCGGATCGAGGTCCACACCCTCGACCACACCGGTCCGAAGGGTCGCCCCGCGCCCCACCGCATCCTCGACGAGTGCGGTCGTCAGCGCGTGGGGGTTGACCTGTGCGGTGGTCGTCCGATCACCGATCACCTGGTGCACCGCCACGTTGCCGTCCAGCCACGCTGGGCGATCCAGGCGGGCGTACCCATCCACGTCGCCGTCATCGGCCGAGGCCACCATCAGGGCGTCCGTGCGCCGGTATCCGATCCGGTCGGCACCGAGTTCATCGGCGATCTCGGCATGCAGCCCGAAACTGGCCCGCATCAGTCCGTCCAGGGGCGTCCCCAGGCACCAGTCGAGCGCGAGGAACCCCGCGGCCTTGCCGGACGCGGCCGCGCCCGGGCGTGCGCGATCGACGATCAGGGGTTCCGCGCCGCGACGGGCCAGGAACCAGGCAACGGACGCTCCGACGGCACCCGCCCCGCAGACGACGATCCGATCAGCGCTCATCGCACGACCCTACCCCGTCGTCGGCATGCAACCGCAAGCGCCCGGCCGGCGCGCTCCGGCTGACGGCGGCGGGCTCAGTTGCCGATGAAGCCCATCTCGCGCAGCTTCTCGACCACCATTCGTGCGGCCGTCTCGGCGTCGGTCTCACCCGCGTCGATGTGCACCTCGGGCGACTCGGGCGCCTCGTACGGCGCGTCGATTCCGGTGAACCCGCTGATCTCTCCGCTCCGGGCCTTCGCGTACAACCCCTTGGGGTCGCGTTCCTCGGCCACCTCAAGCGGCGCGTCGACGAACACCTCGCAGAACTCGCCCTCGTCGACCAGACCGCGGGCGATCGCCCGATCGGACGCGAACGGTGAGATGAACGAGGCCAGCACGACGATGCCGGCATCCACCATCAGTCCGGCCACTTCGCCCACACGCCGGATGTTCTCGACCCGGTCCTCGTCCGAGAACCCGAGGTCGCGGTTCAGCCCGTGCCTGACGTTGTCGCCGTCCAGCAGGTAGGTCCGGATCCCCATCGAGTGGAGGCGCCGTTCGACGAGGTTGGCGATGGTCGACTTGCCGGCGCCCGACAGCCCGGTGAACCACACCACGCCCGAGCCATGGCCGTTGAGGCGCCGCCGCGCGTCCCGGTCGACGTCCACCGCCTGCCAGTGCACGTGCTTGGCCGCCCGCAGGGCGGTGTGCAGCAGCCCCGCGCCCACCGTGTTGTTGGTGAGTCGGTCGATGACGATGAACCCGCCCGTGTCACGGTTGACCTCGTACGGGTCGAACGCCACCGGCCGGTCGAGCCGCAGACTGCAGAACCCGATCTCGTTCAGCGCGAGCGTGCTGGCCGGCTGCTGCTCGAGGGTGTTGACGTCCACCCGGTAGCGCGGCGCCGAGATGGTCGCCCCCACCGTGCGCGCCCCGATCTTCACCAGGTACGACCGTTCGGGAGCCATCGGGTCCTCGTGCATCCACACCAGGTGGGCGTCGAACTGGTCGGCCACCTGGGCCGGGTCCGAGGCGTCGCAGATGACGTCGCCGCGGCTCACGTCCACCTCGTCGGCGAGCGTGAGGGTGACCGCTTCGTGAGCCTGGGCCTCGTCGCGGTCGCCGTCGAACGTGACGATCCTGGCCACCGTGCTCTGCACGCCGGACGGGAGGATGCGCACCCGCTGGCCGGGATGCACCGACCCGCTGACGATCGTGCCGGCGAATCCGCGGAAGTCGAGGTCCGGCCGCGACACCCACTGCACCGGCATCCGCATCGGCCGGGTGTGCGCGATGTCCGCGACCTCGACGGTCTCCAGATGCTCCATGAACACCGGTCCGGTGTACCAGGGGGTCTGGTCCGAACGGGAGGTGATGTTGTCGCCGCGGAGGGCTGAGAGCGGGATGCAGGTGATGTCGTTCAGCCCGATCTGCTCGGCGAACTCGCGGTAGTCGCGCTCGATCGCCTCGAACGTGCCCCGGTCGTAGTCGACGAGGTCCATCTTGTTGACGGCCAGCACGATGGTGTGGACGCCGAGCAGCGAGACGAGGAAGCTGTGGCGGCGGGTCTGGGTGAGGAGCCCCTTGCGCGCGTCCACCAGGATGACGGCGAGGTCGGCGGTGGAGGCCCCCGTGACCATGTTGCGCGTGTACTGCTCGTGGCCCGGCGTGTCGGCCACGATGAACTTCCGCCGTTCGGTCGAGAAGAACCGGTACGCGACGTCGATCGTGATGCCCTGCTCGCGTTCGGCGGTCAGGCCGTCGAGCAGCAGCGCGAAATCGAGCTCGTCGCCCTGGGTGCCGACGCGCTTGGAGTCGGCTTCCAGCGCGGCGAGGTGATCGTCGAACACCAGCTGGCTCTCGTAAAGCATGCGGCCGATGAGGGTGCTCTTGCCGTCGTCGACGCTGCCGCAGGCGATGAACCGCAGCAGGCTCTTGTGCTGATGCTGGTGGAGGTACTCGTCGATGTCACGGGCGATGAGGTCGCTGGTGTGGGCCACTAGTGCTCCGCCCCGGAAGTCCCGTGAAACGCATCATGATGATTCTCGGGGTGGAGCACTAGAAGTAGCCCTCCTGCTTCTTCTTCTCCATGGACCCCGACGAGTCGTGGTCGATGGTGCGCCCCTGCCGCTCGGACGAGGTGGTCAGCAGCATCTCCTGGATGATCCCGGTGAGGGTGTCGGCGGTGCTCTCGATGGCCCCGGTGAGCGGGTAGCACCCCAGCGTGCGGAAGCGGACGCTCTTCATCATGGGCGTCTCCCCTTCGGCCAGCGGCATCCGGTCGTCGTCCACCATGATCAGCGTGCCGTCGCGCTCCACCACGGGCCGCTCGGCCGAGAAATAGAGCGGGACCAGCGGGATCTTCTCGAGCCAGATGTACTGCCAGACGTCGAGTTCGGTCCAGTTCGAGAGCGGGAACACGCGCACGCTCTCCCCCGGATTGCGGCGGGCGTTGTAGAGCCGCCACAGCTCGGGGCGCTGCTGCTTGGGATCCCACTGGTGCTGCGCGGACCGGAGCGAGAAGACGCGTTCTTTCGCGCGGGATTTCTCCTCGTCGCGGCGTGCGCCACCGAACGCCATGTCGAAGCGGTGAAGGTCGAGCGCCTGCTTCAGCCCCTCGGTCTTCCAGAGGTCGGTGTGCAGGGCCGACCCGTGGTCGAAGGGGTTGATCCCGCGCGCCTGGGCGTCGGGGTTGATGTGCACGATCAGGTCGATCCCCAGCTCCGTGGCGATGCGATCACGGAACGTGATCATCTCCCGGAACTTCCAGGTGGTGTCGATGTGCATGAGCGGGAACGGGAGCCGCGCCGGATGGAAGGCCTTCTGGGCGAGCCGGAGCATGACCGAGCTGTCCTTGCCGATGCTGTAGAGCATCACGGGCCGTTCGGACTCGGCCACGGCCTCGCGCATGATGTGGATGCTCTCGGCTTCGAGTCGCTGAAGGTGCGTCAATCGCGCCGACCCCAGCTGGGTGCCGGCAGGCTGCTCCGTTGTGCTCACGGTCCCCTGTCGTGTCGGTGGTGAGCGTCCGCCGGGCGCCGGGTGGCGGATCGGGATACCCCAGAGTTCTACAGGACCTCGCAGACACCGGCCGGTGTGGCGGTGTACCGGCGGCGAAGCGTCGAATGCACGACCCGTTTCATCACATGCAATGTCGAAATATTCAAGAAAGCGTGCCAAAGACCGAGGATTGGGGCATGCCCTCGACAATGGCCGTGGCCGCCATGTCTCCGAACCGGTCCGACGACCGCATCGACCTCGCCGCCGCCCGGCGCAGGTCCGAACGCGCCGCGGAGTCGCTGTTGCGCACCTCCGCGCGGATCCAGGCGTCGAACAGCGCGCTGCGGCGAACCCGGCAGACCATCGCCGGTGCCCGCCTCGCGAACGACAACGACAACGAGTACCGCCACATCTGACCGCGCTGGGGCGCCTGATGCGCCGGACCCGGCACACATCCGTACGACGTGTGCGAACATACGTTCGTGTCCCACGCGTCCGCCGCCGACTACGTCGAGCTCCACTCGCATTCGGCCTTCAGCTTCCTCGATGGCGCATCCAGCCCTGAAGAGCTCGCCGAAGCCGCCGTCATCCATGGGTACGACGCACTCGCGCTGACCGATCACGACGGCCTGTGCGGGTCGCTGGCTTTCGCCCATGCCGCCCGTGACGCCGGTGTGCGCCCCATCACCGGAGCCGAGCTCACCCTCACCGACGGCAGCCATCTCACGCTGCTCGCCACGGACCGGGGTGGGTACGCCAACCTCTGCCGGCTCATCACCATCGCCCACTCGGGTACGCGCGACAGCCGCGACCGCCGCGCGCTCCCCCCGACGCTGCCTCCACCGATGCTCGCCGCCCACGCCGACGGCCTGATCTGCCTGAGCGGATGCGCACGCAACGGACTCCTTCCGCGGATGCTGCGCGAGCATCGGCACGCCGACGCCCGCCTCTGGCTCGACCGTCTCGTCGAGTGGTTCGGGGACCAGCGGGTCTGGGTCGAGATCCAGCGGCCGCAGCTTCGCGGTGAACGGGAGCTCACGCGCGACCTGCACGAGCTGGCGCGCGGCCGCGGGGTACCGGTGGTCGCCACGGGCAACGTCCACGCGCACCATCCCCGGCGCGCGTTCCTCCAGGATGCCTTCGTCGCCGCCCGCCACCGGCGCACGCTCGACGGTTCCGAGGAGGTGCGGCGCGGCAACCGCAGCGCCGTGCTGCGCACGCCCCAGGAGATGGCCAGGGCGTTCCACGACGTTCCGGACGCGGTCGTGGCCACCCGTGAGATCGCCGAGATGTGCGCGTTCGACCTCACCCGCGATCTCGGGTACCGCTTCCCCGACTTCCACGGCACCCGCCCGGGGTATTCCTCGCAGCAGGCGCTCCACGAGTGCTGCATGCACCTGCTCGGCGCCCGATATCCCAACGCCGCCAAACGTGAGGACGCGCGACGGCGACTCGACCAGGAGCTGGCGCTCATCGAGCATCACGGGCTGGCCGGGTTCTTCCTGCTGCACCGCGACATCCTCGAGATGGCCCGCGAGGTCGCGCTGCGGGTCCGCCCGCCGGGATCGGCGCGGCGCCAGCTGCCGCCGGGGCGAGGACGCGGATCATCGGTGGGATCGATCGTCTGCTACCTCACCGGGCTCTCGCACATCGATCCCATCGAGAGCAACCTGTTCCTGGGGCGGTTCCTCAACCGCGACATGGCGTCGGTGCCCGACATCGACCTGGACTTCCCGCGTGATGTCCGCGAGGCGCTCATCAAGGAGATCATCACGCGCTACGGCAACGACCACGCCGCGCTGGTGGCCGCCTTCCCCACCTTCCGCATCCGTATGGCCATCCGCGAGCTGGGCGGTGCGCTCGCGCTGCCCGAAGCGGACCTGGAACGGCTCGTGCGGATGTCCGACGGCTGGAGCAATCCCGCGCAGGTCAAAGAGGAGTTGCTGCGCCTGCCGGACGGCGAGGCCAAGCTCGCCTCGTCCCGGTGGCGCGCGCTGGCGTTCCTGGCCGGGGAGGCCGCGGGGCTGCCGCGCCACCTGTCACAGCACTCAGGCGGGATGGTGGTCAGCAGCGAGCCGCTGGTGGAGATGGTGCCCGTGGTCCCCTCGGCGTTTCCGGGCCGACAGATGTGTCAGTGGGACAAGGACTCCTGCGCCGACGCAGGTTTCGTCAAGATCGATCTGCTGGGACTGGGGATGCTGTCGGCGGTCGAAGAGGCCGTCGACCTCATCGCCCGCACCCGCAATGAAACGGTTGACCTGTCCCGCATCGACTTCACCGATCAGGCGGTCTACGCCGAGATCCAGGACGCCGACACGGTCGGCACGTTCCAGATCGAGAGCCGCGCCCAGATGCAGAGCCTGTTGCAGACGCGTCCCGAGAATCTCGAGGACCTCACGGTCCAGGTGGCGTTGATCCGCCCGGGACCGGTCTCGGGGGGCGCGGTGCACCCCTACGTCCGGCATCGGCGCGCCAGACGTGCCGACCCGGATTTCGAGCCGCCGTACGACCACCCGCTGCTGGCTCCGGTGCTCCGCGACACCCTGGGCGTGGTGGTCTTCCAGGAGCAGGTGCTCGAGGTGGCGATGGCGCTGGCGGGGTTCTCCCCCGGACAGGCCGAATCGCTCCGCCGCGCCATGAGCCGCAAGCGCAGCCGGGACGCCATGCTGCGGCTCTGGGCCGAGTTCCGGGACGGTGCCAGGGAGCGCGGCGTCGACGACGACACCATCAAAACCGTGTTCACCAAACTCATCGGGTTCTCGAACTTCGGCTTCCCGAAGGCGCACTCGGCCGCGTTCGCCGTGCTGGCCTATCAGAGCGCCTGGTTGCGCCGGTACCACCCGGCGGAGTTCCTGGCGGCGCTGCTGAACGCCCAGCCGATGGGGTTCTACGCCCCCGCCAGCCTCGTCCGGGACGCCCAGCGCCGCGGCGTGCGGGTGGTGGGGCCATGCGTGAACCACGGGGCGGCCGCCTGCACGGTGCAGCGGGACGGAGCGGTGCGCATCGGCCTGGGCTACATCCGCGACGTGCGCGCCGACGCCGCCGCGCAGTTGATACAGACCCGCGCCGACGGCGGCGCGTTCCGCGACCTCGCGGACCTCGCCGCGCGGTCGCGGCTGCGTCGTGAACAGCTCGGCCAGCTCATCCGCGCCGGCGCCTGCGACGTCTTCGATCAACCACGACGCCGAATGCTCTGGCAGCTCCGGAGCATGGCGCGCCCGATCCACCATCCGGCCCACACCCAGCTCGCCCTGCCGCTCGAGCCCGCGCCGGCCCCCGAACTCCCGGAACCGGATCGGTTCGAGCGGGTGGTCACCGACTACGAAACGATGGGCCTGTCGACCGGCTGGCACATGATGGCGCTCATCCGTCCGCATCTGCCCGCGAACACCCTCACCGCCCACGACCTGCGCAGCACCGGCGACGGCACGAGCGTCATGGTGGCCGGCATGGTCAGCGCACGTCAGCGCCCCGCCACCGCGCACGGCATCGTGTTCATGCTGCTCGAAGATGAAACCGGCATGTCCAACATCGTCATCAAACCGGACGTCTACGAACGGTTCCGGCCGGTCGTGCGGGCCGAGCCGCTGGTGATGGTGTGGGGCACGCTCGAACGCCGCGAACGCAACATCAACGTGGTCGCCGACCGCATCGAACGTGTCGATCCACCTCCGGATCGTGACGCTCGCGACGCCGCCCGGGCACGGGAGGCGGTGCCCCCGGGACAGCACTTCGCCCGTGGCCGCCGCTGAGCCGCCTCAGACCGTTCGCGGCGTCCAGCCGACGGCGTCGCCCATACGTCCAGCCAGCTCCAGGAGTGACGCGAGCGGCATGGTGCCGTCCGAGGTCGGCACCGCCACGTCGGGAACGTCCCCCATCGCCGTCCGGTACTCGACCAGGGCGTGCAGCGCGGTCCCGATCACCGGCGCCGCGGCGATCCGTCCCAGCTCGAGCGGGTTCGCGCCGGCCAGGTCGGGCCCGAACGCCAGGAGCGTCGTGGTGACGGGCACCCGTTCGTTGCCCGGGAGGACCCGTACTTCCACCATCTCGCGTCCGTCGCTCATCATCACCGGCTGTCCGGTGACGCCGGCACTCAGGACCGGAAGCCCCTCCGCTCCGCCCTGCGCCAGCAGCGACCAGACCTCGGCCGGGAACGCCCCGGCGTTCGCGTAGACGAACGTGCCCGACGCATCGGCCACCATGCTGGCGCGCAGACCCATCCGCTCACCGCCATACGGCACGTCGAGCACGCACCGTTCCCGGGACCGCCGAACGCGGATCCCGTGCACATCGAGCGCCTCGCGCCCGTCGACGCCGACGCGGATCACGAAGGGTTCCTCGTCCTCGGGCAGGACCTGCGGTACGTCGTCGAGGGTCGGCTGGTCGGACATCTCCCCACACGATACGCGGCCGGGCGAAGCGCCCGGTCGAGCGGACGCCGCCCCGCGGAGGCCAGCCTCGAGCCGCGTCGCGGCGGCGCGGCGCTAGCCTGAATCGAATGCCCGCAAGCCCCCTCACAACCGGCGAACGGCGCCTGCGCCGCGCGCTCGTGGCCACCGCGGTGTTCGCCGCGGCGATGGTGGTCGTGGTGGGCGCGGTGGTCGCCTACTGGTTCCGCGCCGTGCTGCCGACCGAGCCCGATCCGTTCACCAGGGGCCCGTACCTCACGCGGGTCGGCACCACCGATGCGACGCTTCGCTGGAGCGTGGACGGCGACCGGCGCGTCGAGATCGTGGCGACCACACCTGAGGGACGCGAGATCCGCAGCGCCACCGGCCGCCTGACGGGGCTCACTCCGGGTGCCACGCAGGGCTGGATGGCGGTCGTCGACGGATCCGCCAGGGCGTCGGGGACGATCACCACCGCGCCGACCGACCGCCGCGCGCCGATCCACTTCGTCGCCTTCGGCGACTACGGCGCCGGCGGCGAGGACGAATGGGCAGTCGGCCGGGTGGCATCGGCGCAGCGGCCGGCTTTCACACTGGTACCGGGCGACAACAGCTACCTCGCCGCTGCGCCGTCCCTCTTCGACCGGAACATCTTCCGGCCCATGCGCACGCTGCTGGCACAGGGCCCCTTCGTGGCGACGCTCGGCGAACACGACCTGGCCTGGTTCGGCGGCTCGGACGTCGCAACCGCGCTCGGCCTGCCCGATGGCGGTAAGCGATACGTGTGGAACTTCGGCCCGGTCCGCGTGCTGGTGCTGGGCCTCGAGGCGGATGCCGCGGACGTCCCGTTCGTCCGCAGGGAGCTGGCGAAGCCGGGCGCGAGGCGCACCTACGTGGTCGTCCACCGCCCCCCGCAGCCCGGCAACCCGGTGCTCCAGGCGGCGCGCGGGAGGGTGGCGGCGGTCTTCGCGGGCCACAACCATCGATATGAGCGACGCACCGTGGACGGGGTACTCACCCTCACGGTGGGCACCGGCGGGGCGCCTCGCAGCGGCGACGAGCGGCTGACGCCGGTCTCCGGCGACGCCCAGGTCTCGCTGGCGGTGTTCGGACTGATGCGCGTCGACGACCGCGCCGACGGCGCGGACATGGTGTTCCTGGATTCGTCGGGCCGTGTTCGCGACCGGGTGCACGTCAGGTGATCCGGATCGCGGGAGGCATGCTCGCCATCGCGGGCCTCGGCGGCGCGCTGGCGCGGCCCCTGCTGGACATCCCTGGAGCGTTCCCGGTCCTCGGGATCTGTGCCCTGGTGCTCTGGTTCGTCGGGACGGCGACGGCCGCATCGTGCCTCGCGCCCCCGCGGCCCATCAGCGGCGCCGCGGCGATCTCGGCCGCCGTTCTCGCCTGGCCGCTGCTGTTCGTCTCGGGGGCGGCGCCGCTGTGGGGCGGCCTGTCACTGGTGTGCGGAGTCCTGATCGCGGCGGGCGCACAGGAGCGATTCGCACGAGCCGACACGGAGACGCCCACCCCCTGACCGGGCCGGGCCGGTGCCTACTGACCCGTGGTGGTCCCCACGGACACCGTGACCAGCGGCGCATCGGCCACCAGATCGACCGATTCCGACAGGGTGCGCCGACCCGCCAGCACCGGACCGAGCCAGGCGAACGCCAGCGCACCGAGCGCCAGTGTGGTGCCCAGGGCGATGACCTGGATCGCCACGCTCAGCGCCAGTGCGCTGGAGGCCGGGACGCCGTAGGCCAGCGCGAGCGTCGGCACCAGCACCGCTTCGCGAGTCCCCGCACCGCCGGGAGCCAGCGGCAGCAGACCGCTCACCACGATCAGCGCGTACACCATCGCCCCCGCTTCCGCCGGAAGCCCCAGCGCGGCGAGCAGTGCCGACAGGGACATCACCCGCAGGAGCATCGCGACCACGCTCAGCAGTCCGGCCATCCGGACGGCGGTCGGATCCGCGAGGCCACGCGTTCCCTCAGCCATACGGGCGAACGCCTGACCGACGCGTGCCGGAAGCCGGTCACGCAGCCGGGCCGAGCCTCGACCGCGGCGGGCGATCACGAGCACGACGGCGGCGACACCGAGCGCGGCGAGCGCCATCCAGCGAACGTCTCCGGCCGGACCGGGGGGCGGCGTGAGCATGAAGATGGCGAGCACCGCAGCGGCGCCGACGACGGCGTCGACGATCTTGTAGCTGCCGAGCGCTCCGACGACCCGCCAGGTTCCCGCCTCAGCGCCGTGTGGATGGCGGCGGACCAGCGCGACACGCACGCCCTCGCCGAGGCTGGCCGGCAGGGCCTCACACGCGGCGCGCGCGAGCCAGTGGAGTCCCAGCGTATGGGCGGCGCCCAGCCCGCGAATGCCCCCGGCGCGCTGGCAGACCCACCACTGCAGGCCCGAGACGGACTGACAGGCCGCGAACAGCACCACCGCAAGGGCCATCAACCGCGGGTCGGCTCCAGACAGCGAGCCGGCCGCCTCGCCCAGGTCGACACTGGCGACGCCGAACGCCCCGAGGGCGAGCACGGCGAGGAGGGCCAGTGTGGCCAGCACCACGCGGCGGAGGCGGCGTGGCGAGCGTGAATGGGCGGAGGAGTGAGTCAGTGGCGGAATGGGCACGTGAACCGGCCGGCGGGAACAGTAGCGGACGTGCGGATTCGCGCACGCAGATCCGGGTGTGCCGAACGAACCCCATTGCACAACTCCGGCACTCGGAAGAACATTCGACCCAGGAGGTGCAATACGTGAGCAAGGTGGTCGCGACCACCCACCGGCGCCGGCACGCACACGGCTTCCCGGGCTGGCGAACGCTCGCCGCTCAGGTGTTCCTGGTGACCGGCGGCGCGCTCGCCTACTTCCTCGTGCGCGGCCTGACCATGTCCAACGACGACCTGGCCGTACGGAACGCACGCCGGATCCTTGACCTCGAGTCACGCCTCGGGATCGACTGGGAGGTCCCGCTCCAGCGTGCGATCGACGGGTCCGACGCGCTGATCACGCTCATGAACTGGATCTACATCTACGGTCATTGGCCCGTACTGGTGGCGACGCTCGTGTGGTTGTTCATCCGCTGGCCGTCGCGCTACTACACCCTCCGCAACGCGCTGTTCATTTCTGGAGCCATCGGACTGGTGATCTTCGCCCTGTTCCCCGTCGCCCCGCCGCGACTCGGCGTGCTCGACGTTGCCGACACCGTGACCGAGCGGTCCCGCTCGTACCGGACCCTGCAGCCCCCCGAGCTGATCAACTTGTACGCCGCCGTGCCCAGTCTCCACTTCGGCTGGAACCTGCTGGTGGGCATCTTCGTGTGGCGCAATGCCGCCACGCTCACCATGCGCGTGTTCGGCCTCGCGGTGCCCCCGGCGATGGCCGTGGCCGTGGTGGCGACGGGCAACCACTTCGTGCTCGACGTGCTGGCGGGCGGCATCGTGGCGCTCTCCGGGCTGGCGGTCGCCCACGCCGTCCCGGCGCTGCGTGACACGCCGCCGTGGGCGCGATGAAGCTCGTCGCACATCGGGCGGGGAACGACCCGGCGCGTGCCCGCGCGTTCCCGCCCGGGGTCGTGGACGTGATCGAGGCGGACGTGCACTTGCACCGGGGACGCCTCGAGGTGCGCCACGCCAAGCGGATCTGGTTCCTCCCGATCCTGTGGGACCGCTGGTACCTCGCGAACCCCTTCGCGCCTCCGCTGCTGCTGGACACCGTGCTCGAATCCCTCGATCCCCGCGTGACGCTCATGGTCGACCTGAAGGGGATCACCCCCGGCCTCGGGCGGGCGGTTCGGACCCTCGTGGACCGCCACGCGACACCCGAACTGATCGTGTCAGCCCGGGTGTGGCGCCATCTGCGTCACTTCCGCGACCGGCCCGGCACGCTCTTGCTGCGCTCAGCCGGAAACCGTCGGGAGTTGCGGCGCCTGCTGCGGCAACCGGCGGGCACGTGGGATGGCGTGTCGGTGCATCGTGAGCTGCTCACCCCGGCCGTCGTGGCGCGGCTCCGCACCCGCGCACGCGAGGTGTGGACGTGGCCGGTGAACACCCCCGCGGCGGCTCGCGAGGTGGCGGCCCTGGGGGTGACCGGTGTCATCAGCGATGCCCCGCTCGAGGTCGCGGCGACGGTGGCGGGGGAATCCGGCGGCGGCTGATTCCGCGAGGCGGACTCGCCGTCCTGGATCAGCAGCGTCCGCCGGACGCCGCGAGCCGGCGCACGACGGCCCGCATCACGTCGGCCGCGAAGCCGTCGCCAACGGCGTCGCCGACCCCGCTCGCGCTCCAGGTCATCGCCGCCACCACGATCGGCCCCGAACGGGTGTAGACGACGCCGACATCGTGCTTGACCTGTTCGGTGTAGCCGGTCTTGTGCAGCAGCGGCATGCCGTCGGGAAGTCCGTGCGCGAACTTCGTCCGGTCGCGGACCTCGAGGAACCGCCGGGTGAGTTCGCGGCGGGCGTCCGCGGGGCGGATCCCCAGTCGCCGCGCCGCGGTTCCACCGATCGCCGACCGATGGATGACCACGAACATCCGCGCCATCTCCAGTGGGCTCCCGATGTAGTTCGTGTAGAGCGCGGGCCGCGCGGTGGCCTCGATCGGGATGGGCCGGGACGCCTCCTCGATGATGTACGGCCGGCGCACGAGCGCCTCGCGAAGGCCGATCAGCCGCAGCGTCTCGGTGACACGGGTCGCACCCCGCACCCCGTCCCCGCCGCCCTGGATGGCGAGCACCTGATTGGCCGCGAGATCGTTGGAATCGATGATCATCCGGTCGAGCAGTGACGACGACGCTCCGGCGGGACGCCGAACGGCATCGAGGAGGATGCCCGCCTTCAACACACTCGCGGTCGGGAATGGCGCCGCCGCGTTCACACCGGCGCCGCAGCCCGTGACCAGATGCTGTGCGTAGACGCCGCTGATCGCCGGCAGGCGACCGGTGAGCCGGACCAGGTCGGCCTGCAGGCGGCGGTCGAGCCGCCCCTGCGTGGTGCCGAGTTTGTGGCCCGAGGCCGGAAGCACCCACGTGAGGCGCGACACACGGCTGAGGCGCACACCCCCGGGACCGATCGCGCGCACCCGCAGGTTCCAGCGCCCCGTCGGGAGCCGGAGCGACACCGTTCGCGGCCCGCGCGGTACGGGGATCGCCAGCCGGCTGCGACCATCGGTGACCGCCTGGATCCTCGTCGTGTTGCGCCCCACGCGCACGGCGATGCGCCCGAACACCACCGGGGCGGGCGCGACGATCGGCGGCGGAGGCGGTGCCACGGCGGGACTCACGCCCCAAGTCTAGTTCCGCCCTCCGCGGCGAGGCAGCGGTGCCGTTACCCGGCGAGCCCCCGCTCGACCGCGTCGATCAGCCGCGGCCGAAGCTCGTTCGCGGGGATGATCGCGTGCACCGAGCCCACGTCGCGGGCACGCTCGACACTGTGGATGTTGTCGAACTCGTCGGCGACCTCACCGAGCTTCTCGGAGCGGACCCGGATCCGCAGTTCGGCGAGTTCCTGGCTGAGGCGGCTGCGTTCGACGCCGTCGGCGTCCTCCAGCCGCGCCACGGCATCGACGATCCGCTGGTCGGCTTCGGTGCGCGCCTTCACGTCACCGGCGAACACCACCGCGGCCGCGGGCGCCCCGCCGATCACCGAGGCGTAGGACCCCTCCACCGCGAGCACCTCCATCCGCTCGTTGAGCGCGGCGGAGAACACCACGAACGCGCCGCCGTGGTAGCGGGACACGACGCAGAACACGATGGGCCCGTCGAAGTTCACGATGGCCCGCCCGATCTCGGCGCCGTATTCGAGCTGCCGCTTGCGGAGCGATTCGGGCGACCCGTCGAAGCCGGTGAGGTTCGCCAGCACGACCAGCGGCCGGTTCCCGCTGGCCGCGTTGATCGCCCGGGCGGCCTTGCGGGACGAGACCGGGAACAGGGTCCCCGCCGTCCACTGGTCGGGCCCGTCGGCCGGGACGAACTGGCGGCGCGGAATGTTGCGGCTCTCGATCCCGAGCATCATCACCGGATACCCGCCCAGATGTCCGTCCATGACCACGACGGTGTCCCCGTCGCCGAGGTCGCGCCAGCGCTCGAGCAGGTCGTGATCCTGGTCGCTGACGGCCCGGATGACGGTGCGGATGTCGAACGGCTTCTTCCGCTCGGGGTTCCGGTCGGCCGAGAAGATGTCGCCGACGGTCGTGAAATCGCTCTCGGGATGGTTGTGTGGGAACGGGCGCACATCGCGATCCAGCGGATCCGAGGTCTCGGCCCGCCGCGGGGCGTCCTCCCCGGGTGCCACGTAGGTGTGGTCGTAGTACTCGAACAGCAGCTCACACGCGCCGGCGAGATGCGGCGCCCAGTACTGGGCCTGGCCGTTGGGACCCATGATGCGGTCGTAGCCGCCGATTCCGAAGTTGTCGTCGGCCGACACGCCACCGGAGTAGTCCAGGGCCTGCTTGCCGGTCAGCACCATGGCACTGTCAGGGGTCATCACCAGAATGCCGCGCGTGTGCATCAGCATCGTGGCCTCGGCGTTCCAGTAGGGCTGGGCGCCGACGTTGATTCCCGCCACCACCACGTTGATCTCGCCCCCGTCCTGCGTGAAGTTGATGATGCGGCGCAGCACCCGCGACACCCAGTCCATGTTCTCGGTGCCGGTGTCCCGCGAGATGCGCGCGCCGGACGACAGCGCGAACCACTCCACGGGGATGCGCTCACGGTCGGCCATGTCGATGGCCGCCATGATGCGCGCGCACTCGGGCTCGGACACCGACCCGAGCGACTTCGTGGGGTCGCCGATCAGCACCACTCGACGGACACCCTCGGGATACTTGTCGGTGGGCGTCGTCGCCAGACCCGCGACGATCCCGGCGCTGTTGCCGCCCGGGGCGCGGTCGACCGGCGCGAGCTGCCCCTCGTCGTCGAGATCCAGCTCCTCGAAACTGCCGCCGACCCCGGCCAGCAGGTTCGCGAGCTCGTAGGGGTAGACGGTTCCGCGACGCCGCGCGGCAAGCACCTTCTGGTTGTAGTCGTCCTGGGTCGAGAGCGGCTGCGAGGGCGTCGAGGTGAACCCGACCGTGACACCGGAGCCCGGGCGATACGCGAACCGCAGGGCCACGTCGCCGGCCTCGGCGCCCTCGCTGGCCGAACTGCCGCAGACGAGCACCTCCTCGAGCCCGAGTCCCTCGGTCATGGGCGCCAGGCGCCGGGCGAGCGCGGTGAGCTCCTGCACCGGGAACGTGATGGGCGGCCAGACGTAGAGCAGCACGTGGTTCCCGAGGGGGCGGCTGCGTTGCGGGCGGGACACCTGGGCACGGCGGATCGCCTCCAGGCTATCTGCGAGGGCATGTTCGAGTTCGGGCAGTGTGATGAGTGTCCCGGCGTCGTCCCTCACCTCGGTGAGATTCCGGACCTCGGCCAGGGCGACGAATCGTTCATCGCGGGGTGCTCCCGGAGTGACGCAACGGAACGCGTAGGTGTCCCCGGTCGACTCGATCCGTTCGACCTCGAACGGGTTGAGTCGCCAGAACCGCAGCCGGCGGGCGATCATCGGATGCATCCCACGGGTCGCACGTTCCTCCGCCAGCGCGCCGTCGTCGTCGCGACGGAACGTGAAGTGCGATGCGGTGCCGTCCGGCGCCGCGGGCGACACCACGAGGCGGCTGACCGTCCGCGGGAATCCGGCCGCCGCGATCGCCCGTTCGATCATCGCGGCTTTGGCGTCGGGGGCCTTCTCACCGGGCCAGTGGACGTAGATGTCGATGACCACGTCGTGGCCGTCCGTCGAGGACTCGCTCGCCTGCTGCGCCGCGGACCGCAGCGTCGACTCGAGGTGCTTCTGGTCGGTGAGCATCGCGACCAGGCTCACGAGGTGCCCGGGACGGGTGTAGGCGCCGGTCACCATCTGCACCCCGTCACGCGAACCCACCACGACGTCGTGCAGGTCGCGAATCCGGTAGTGGCGCCGGGTCAGCGCCTCGAGCAACGGTTCGACGGTGAGCCCGCCGTTGGCGGAGAGCCGCGGGCCGAGCAGCGGCATCAGCGGTTGCGGCAGTTCGACCAGGACCGCCATGTGCTCGGTGTTGCCCGGATCGTCCGCGAGCCCGTTCAGTGCCGTGCGTGCGCGGTCGTAGGTCGCCTCGCGCCCCGCGGCGATCAGCGGCCGGTCGAAGGTGGCGTAGCGCGCCCCGCGCGCCATCTCGCCGATGGCCGGATGCCGGAGCTGGGTGGCCACCACCATGCGGCTGAGCGTCTCGTGGAGCTCGCTGCGAAGCGCGGGCGCCATGTGTTCGGCGTCACCGGTCAGCGCGTCCAGCAGCGCCGCGATGACCGGGAACTGGACGCCCACCCGCTCCAGCGACAGGTAGATGCGGTGCGCCGACGTCGCCAGCTCGGGCGTCCGCTCGCTGATCTCGTCGATTCCGTAGTGCGCCAGCGCGCGCTGCAGCGCGCGCCGGGTGGGAGCGGGGACGCCCTCGTGCTCGGCGTTCAGCGAGCGGAGGTAGTGATGGAAGTGCTCGCGCGGGCTGTGGACCTGCTCTTCGGTCAGGAGCTCGGCTTCGGCCGGCGGTCGATTGCGGGCCAGCTCGGCCAGATCGACGAAAACGCGCAGCGCGTGGAGCTGTTCGCGGATGATCAGCGGATCTCCGACGCCGGCCTCCTCACGGATGACGCGCAGGCCGTCGACCAGCTTCCTGGCGTCGTCACCTGCGATGTCGAACCCGAGCAGCAGACTGCGGATGGCACCGAAGACGGCGCGTCGACGCCGCGGCCCCGAGGGAGACTCACCCGGGTGGGTCAGGGCGTCGAAGGCCAGTCGCGGCACGTCCCAGGTCTCTTCGGATGAGACGACGCCCTCGAGCCGCAGCAACGGCGCGCCGGCGTTGACCTGGATGCCGCCGGTGACGAGGACGTCGGTCACCACGCCGTCGAATGCCGCCGTGACCGTGGACTCCATCTTCATCGACTCGATCACGGCGACCGGGTCTCCGGCGCGGACCACGTCGCCGGCGCTGACGCTCACCGACACCACCACCGCCGGCGCGGGCGAGCGCACGAGTCCCCCCTCGTCGCGTGAGATCCGATGCGCGAAGCCGTCCACCTCGAGCACGTGGTCGGGTGCGTGGAACGCCGAGACCACGCGATGGACCGCGTCGCCCACGCGCACTCGTGACACGAACCGGCCGAGCCGTTCGACCACCACGTCCGCCCCGCCGTCCGCGCCGGTCACGCGGTAGTTCTTGGGCCCGGTCCTCGCCACGTGCAGCCGGTAGAGGTGGGTCCGGTGACGCAGCTCGACCAGATGTCCGGTCTCGTCGCTCGTCTCCGGCCTGCCGCGCTGCGCGGTGGCGTAGAAGTGCTCCTGTTCCAGCCGCTCCTCGGTCTCATACGCATCGACCGCGGCTGACAGCACGGCGACGTCGGCGTACCGGTCCGGATGCAGCTCGCCGTTGCCCGCGAGGCGGTCCAGCCAGGCCGTGTCCGCGGTGCCCTGGACCATTTCCGGACGACCCAGAATGTCGAGCAGGAACGCGCGGTTGGTGGTGCCTCCTTCGACCACGACGGCCATTTCCTGGAGCGCGCACATCAACCGCGCCCGGGCCTCGTCCCGATCGACGCCCCAGGCCACGACCTTGGCGATCATGGAGTCGTACTCGGGCGGGATGTCGTCGCCCTCGGCGAGCCCGGTGTCCACGCGCACCCCCGGACCGGTCGGGATGCTCAGCAGCTGCACACGGCCCGGCGCGGGAGCAAACCCCCGCTGGGGGTCCTCGGCGTTCAACCGCGCCTCGATGGCGTGGCCCCGCCCGCTCGGACGCTCGCCCGCCAGGTGGCCGCCCATGGCCACCTCGATCTGCATCTTGACCAGGTCGAGTCCGGTGACCTTCTCGGTGACGGGATGCTCGACCTGCAGCCGGGGGTTGACCTCCAGGAACGTGAAGGCCCCCGTCGCGGGGTCCAGCAGGAACTCGACGGTCCCGGCGTTCTTGTACCCGACGGCGTTGACCAGGGCGACCGCCGCGTCGCTGAGCGCCGCTTCGAGTTCCGGGGTGATCCCCGGGGCCCACGACTCCTCGATGACCTTCTGGCTACGGCGCTGCACCGAGCAGTCGCGGATTCCGACCGGCCAGGCCTGCCCGTGGCCGTCGGCCATGATCTGGACCTCGACGTGCCGCGCGCCCTCGATGACGCGCTCCATGAGGACCCGGTCGTCCCGGAAGGCGCTGCGGGCCTCGGCGCGCGCCCTGGCAATCGCGGGCAGCAGTTCGTCCTCGGACAGCACCTTGCGGATGCCGCGGCCGCCGCCGCCGGCGGCCGCTTTGATCATGAGCGGATAGCCGATCCGGGCGCCGTGGGCGATCGCGTCGACCTCGTCGGTGACCGCCCCGCCACTCCACGGGGCCACCGGGACGCCCACTTCTTCGGCGAGCTGCTTCGCCGCAATCTTGTCCCCGAGCCGCCGCATGACGTCTCCGGACGGGCCGATGAAGACCACGCCGAGACGGTCGCACAGGTCGACGAACGCCGGATCCTCGGCCACGAATCCCCAACCGACCCACGCCGCCTCGGCGCCGGTCTCGACCAGCGCCCGTTCGAGTTCGGCGTGGTCGAGGTAGGGGTTCTCGATCCCGCTGCCGCCGATCCGAAAGGCCTCGTCCGCCTCGCGGACGAACGTCGCGGTCCGCTCGGCCTGGGTGTGCAACGCAATCGTGCGGATGTCCCAGTCGCGCTCGTGGTTCAGTTCGTGTGCAGCGCGAATGACCCGTCGTGCGGGCTCGCCCCGATTGATGATCGCTACCCGAAGTTCCATGAGCCGACGGTACCGCCGCCGCGACACACAGCGCTACGGTGCGACGGTCACCTTGGTGGCGAGCGCCACTATTTCGTCCGATGATCGGGGAGGTAGTTTGAGGCGGATACGTCACCGGGGCTCGGGGAGGATTCTTGACCAAGCCATTCGTCATCAACAGCCATGGACGCATGGTTTTCCCATCGAACTTCCATCCTGAGCTCGACTTCAGTTGCATGGAGAGCACTGAGCAGCTCGAAGCCGTCGTGCGCCGCGACTTCGAAGCGAAGGCGCCAACAGGCACGGACATCCTCGACAAAGTCAACGCCGGGGCGTACCGATCGCGCGCCGAGCTGCTTCGCGACCTCG
Organism: Actinomycetota bacterium; assembly: GCA_020636905.1. Classification (GTDB taxonomy): domain Bacteria; phylum Actinomycetota; class Thermoleophilia; order Miltoncostaeales; family Miltoncostaeaceae. The sequence goes on from JACJWX010000025.1 coordinate 118,604, forward strand.
CGCTGAACCTCTTCTGGTCGAACCGGTTCGTTCTGACCATGTACGAGAAGCGTCCCACCAGGTGGCGCGACGTTCCCCGGCACCGTCAGGACATCTTCCTCCCGGGCCTCGTCCGCTGGGTGGATGGCGAGACCAAGGTGGCGGCCGTCCAGCGCGGGTACGAATCGCTCCCGGCAACCTGGGACGAAACGGCGGAACAGCGCATCTTCGACCTGCTCTTCGAGGTCTACCGACACAAGCGCCACCACGCGTCGGAGCTGTCCCCCATCAAGCACACGGTGCAGGAGGGCTTCGACAACCCGGACTTCCTGACGTACTGCCTGTCGAGCTACGACCCCGACTTCCCGGTGTTCACCGAGCAGGAGATCATCGACTGCAGTGAGGAGCAGCCGGAGCTCGAGGCGCTGATGCGCATGGCCATGGTGCAGCACAACCAGTACCCCTGGGCCCGCGACGCCATGGACCTCAAGCATCCCGCCGACATGCTGGACGACGATTTCGCGGTGCTGCTGGTGCCCCGCACGAGCGCGGTACGCGACTTCGTCGATCGTGTCCGCTCCGGAAACGGCAAGTCGCCCGACCTGCGTCACTTCAGCCCGACGGTGACCGCCACGAAGCCGAGCTGGCCGGTCAACCCGCTGTCGGTCGCTGACGAGTTCAGCGTCCAGGCGCGCATCGAGTCGCTGGCGGTCTACAAGGGCGAGCACCTGTGCCGGAACGAGGACCTCATCCGGAATGCCGCGTACAGCTGGTCGCCGATGTCCGCTGACGAGATCTCCGACAAGACCGGCATCGAGCAGCGCAACTACACCGAACTCGCACTCGAGGACATGTCGCTCCACGCGGCGCGAGCGGCGCTCGACGCCACCGACCATGGGCCCGAGGACATCGCGGCCGTCCTGTTCTGCACGTGCACCAGCACCCGCCTGATCCCGTCGGTCGCCACCTGGCTCTCCGGCGAACTGGGCATCTTCCAGACCAACGGATCGTTCGACATCATCGCGGCCTGCGCCGGGTTCCCGTACGGCGTCGCCGAGGCCACCCGGATGCTGCAGCACGTGAAGGCGCCCATCCTGCTGGTCTGCGCCGAAAAGTTCTCGGACAAGATCGGCAACGTGCGACCGTCACGGATGATCTTCGGCGACGGCGCGTCCGCCATGGTCATCTCGCCCGCCGCCGAAGGTGAGCAGGGAGACGTCGAGTACCTCCAGCAGTACGCGAGCGGCCCGGTCAGCGAGGTCAACTCGATCATCTGGCCCAACGCCGAGTTCGACAACGACATCACGGTGTGGGGTCCCGAGGTGAAGTCGCTGGTGGCCCGATACCTCACGCAGATGATGGAGGAGCTGCAGCGGCTCCCGGGTGCGAACGGCGATGCCACGCTGCTGGAATCCATCGACGTGGTGGTCCCCCACCAGGCCAACCGCACCATGGTCGTCGACCTCGCCACCGCGGCCGGGATGGATGAGGGGATCCTCTACTTCAACATCGACCGCGTCGGCAACGTCTCGGCCGCGAGCATCCCGATCGCCATCTACGACGCGGTGCAGGACGGGGTCATCGACCGGCCCATGCGGGTGTTCGCCCCCGGGTTCGGCGCGGGCGCGGTCGGCGGCTACGCGGTGATCAGGATCGACCCGGCGATCGTGGTGTCCGACCCCGACCAGATCGACGACGTCTCGCGCGGGCAACGCATGCCGGTTCCCTCCAGCGGCGTCGACAGCGTCCGCGAGGCCTTCGGCTAGGAGTCACCTCGAACGGCGGCGGCCGGCGCTCGGAGCGCCGCCGCCGTCATTCGCTACTGGAGCCGAAGCTCTTGAGCACCGCCAGCAGCGCGTCGCGCTGGGCGGGGGTGAGCGTGGGGTCGCGTCGGATCGCCGCCTCGGCGGAGATCTCGGGCTCCTGCCTGGCGGTGTCGGCGTCATCGTCTCCGCCGTCGTCACCGAGACCGGCTTCGGCGAGCATCGACTCCACCGGCACGCCCAGCGCCCGGGCGATCTGGGTCACCGACCGCATCGAGGGATGGTGCATCCCCCGCTCGAGCTGACTCAGGTACGCGTTGGAGAGGTCACTCAACGCCGCAAGCTCGCGAAGCGAGAGATTCGCGAGCTTGCGTTGAGCGTGGATGAAGCGGCCAAGTGCTTCCACCTGGCCGCTCCAGGGATCGTCGGCCATTGCCGTGACCCGTTGTTACTTGGCGACCGGCGCCTCGACCGGGGTGGTCTTGACGACGTTCTGCGTCACCTTGATCAGCTCCTCGGCGAACTTGCGCTGCGAGCCCATGATCTGGTCCGCGAAGTCGAACGTGTTCTTGACGAGGTCCTGCGGGCTGGGCATGGCGGCCAGCACGGGGACGGCCGGACGGTCGGGCGCGGCGTTCTCGACGGCCTTCGCCCAGTTCTGGACGGCCTCGACGGCGGTGTCCTGGCTCTGGCGAAGCAGATCGAGGGTCTTCTCCTGCGCGGCGACAGCGTACTCGAGGGGATTCGTGCTCATGGCTGGGGCTCCTTGCGATTCGTGTGCGAGACGAAGTGTGTGTGTGCCTGCTCACTATAGTACGCACCTGCTCACTGTGTCAAACGGCGGGTACGCTCCAGGCGCCTATTTCTCCAGAACGTATGACCCGGGCGCGGCCTCGATCGGCGGGTGGACGTCGCCGCCCATCGGCGGCGGCGCGACACGGTCGCCCGATCGCGTGGACATCCACTCCGCCCAGTGCTCCCACCAGCTGCCCTCGTGCTGCGTGGACGCCTCGAGCCAGTCGTGGGCCTCAGCGGGATGCTCGTGGTTGGTCCGATACCAGGCCTTGGGGCTGGGCGGATTGACGATGCCTGCGATGTGACCCGACGAGGAAAGCACGAACTCGACGTCGGCCGCGGGGAGGATCTGGGTGCTGATGTAGCTCCCGTCCCACAGGGCGATGTGGTCCTGGATCGCGGCGACGATGTAGGTGTCGTTGGTGATGGTGCTGAGGTCGAGCGGGACTTCGTCGAGCACCATCTCGCCCCGGCTCAGCTGGTTGGCGAGGTAGCAGGTGCGCAGGTAGAAGCCGTGCATGTTCGACGGCATCCGGGTGCTGTCGCCGTTCCAGTGCAGGATGTCGAAGGCCGCGGGCTCCTCGCCCATGAGCCAGTTGTTCACGACGTAGCCCCACACCAGGTCGTTCGAGCGCATGAAGGTGAAGATCCCCATCATCTCCGACGCCTCGAGGTAGCCCCGCTCCTCCATGCGCCGCTCGAGCCGCTCCACCGACGCGCGGTCGGTGAAGGCACCCAGGCGACCGGGCTTGCTGAAGTCCACGAGCGTGTTGAGCAGCGTCGCGTTGTTGACGCGGTCCTCGCCCTTCGAGGCCAGGTAGGCCAGCAGTGCTGCGGTGAGCGTTCCGCCCAGACACAGGCCGACGATGTTGACCTTCTCCGAGCCGGTGATGTCGCGGATGACGTCCATGGCGTCGAGCGGACCGCGAAGCAGGTAGTCGTCGAGTCGCACGTCGCGGTCCCCGGCATGCGGGTTGCGGTAGCTCATGACGAACACCGTGTGACCGTGCGAGACCGCCCATTCGACGAAGCTGCGACCGGGCGAGAGGTCCATGATGTAGTACTTGTTGATCCACGGAGGGCTCAGCAGCAACGGCGTCGCGTAGACGGTGTCCGTGGTGGGTGCGTACTGGATGAGCTCCATCAGCTCGTTCCGGTAGACCACCTGTCCGGGGGTCACCGCAAGGTTGCGCCCCACCTCGAAGGCGTCCTTCGGCACCTGCCGCGGCATGCCCTCGTTGTTGACGACGTCGTCGAGGAAGTTGTGGAACCCCTTCGCGACGCTGACGCCGCCGGTGTCGAAGGCCTTCTTGAGCGCCGACGGGTTGGTGAGCAGGTTGTTCGTCGGCGAGGCCGCGTCGATCACCATGTCTGCCAGGAACGCCATGCGATGGTCGGTCGTGTCGTCGAGTTCGGTGCTGCTGAGCACGTCCTGGATGAAGCGCCCTGAGAGCAGGTAGGCCTGCATGAGCCCGAACAGGGCCGGGTTCTCGTTCCAGGCGGGATCACCGAAGCGGCGGTCCTTGCCCCCGGCCGCGATCGCCGGTGGCGTCTCGTCGCCCATCATGCGTGAGGCGGCCGCGTTGAACGCCTCGGTCATGCCCTCCATGTAGCGCATGCCAGCGTGGATCGCGCCCTCGGGGTTGCGCATGATCTCGTTCGCGGTCTTCAGCCATGCCTCCCCGAACCCGAGCGGATCGAGGGACTCAGCCGGATCCGATCCGCCGAACGGCGTGTTGGACGACTTCGACGATTCGGATGAGGGGCTCACTGGGAACTCCATTTCGTGGTTTCGATGTGCTGGATCGCCTGCCCGGTCATATCGGCGACGCGATGAACCTGACCATGGTGGTCAGCGCCTTCCGGGCCGGCCAGGCGGAGCACGAGCCGGCTGATCGTGTCGAGTTCGGCCCGAGCGCCCGTGCCCGGCTCGGTGATGGCGACGGTCGGCACGATGCAGGCGATGGTCACGCCCGTGCCCTGCAGTTCGTCCGCGAGGTGCGGCGTCAGGGTCGCCTGGGTGGCCATGGTTCCGCTCCCGAGGCCCGGGGGATCGCCGACCGGCGTGATCCCGATGATGCGTCCATGGCCGTTGCGTTCCATGTGGGTGCGGACCGCCCGAACCATCGAGTACGCCCCCGCCAGGTTGATCTCGGCGGCGCGGGCGCGCTGGGCGGGCTCCAGGAGGGACATACTCTCGCTCACCACACCGGCCGCGTTGACGAGGATGTCGAGGCGGCCATGGCGGTCGAGCACCTCCTCCACGACGCGGTCGCAGTCCTCGGCGAGGTCGAGGTGGCCCTGGTGGATGCTCACACCGTGGGTCCCGTGTTCGACGAAGAATGCTTCAGCGGCGGTCCAGCTCCGTGCGTATCCCGCCGCGACCCGCGCCCCCGCACCCATAAGCGTCTCGGCGATGGCACGGCCGACGCCGTGCACACCACCGGTGACGAGTGCGACCTGTCCGGACAACGTTGATCCCATGGTATTCACCTCCACCCTCCCGCCGACCTCGTCGGCGGGACTCGTTCTGGCCGGTTACGCACCGGCAGCGGTGAGCGGTCCCTCGCTCCAGCCGCAGCCGAAACGCATCGCGGGGTCCACGTCCTGTTCAGCCGCGATTCCTTCATCCACACAGCGCTGCGCCTCATCCCGAGCCGCGGCGTAGAACGCCTGCGCCACCGCCGTCGCTGCTGCGTCGACCGTGGCTTCCGGGGCCTTCCCTTCGAAGAACCCGGCACCGCTCTTGGCGCCGAGGCGCCCCGCGTCGACCTGCTGCGACAGCAGGCCCGCGTCGTCGTAGCGCGCGTCGTAGGCCTCCTCCAGGTCTCGCTGGAGGTGGGCCATGGTGTCGAGCCCGATCATGTCCCCGAGCGCGAAGGGCCCCATCGGGGCCGGTCCACCGTCGACCACCGCCTGGTCGGCCGCGGCGAGGTCCGCCCCTTCGGCGGCCGCCGTGCGGTAGGCCTCGCACATCGCCCGCACGAGGATGCGGTTGACCAGGAAGCCCGCGCATTCCCTGACGCGCACCGGGCTCTTGCCCAGCGACTCGGCGAAGGCGACCGCGGCGTCCATGGTCTCGGGAGCGGTCGCGCCGCCCTCGACGACCTCGACCAGCTTCATCACGCTCGCGGGATTGAAGAAATGGAGCCCCACCACGCGCTCGGGCCGGTTGACCGCCCCGGCCATCTCGGTGATCGAGAGCCCCGAGGTGTTCGAGGCGATGATGGCGTCGTCGCGCATGTTGGCGGCGAGCCGCTCGAACACGATCTTCTTGATCTTCATGAGCTCGGGCACGGCTTCGATGGCCAGATCGCAGTCGGCAAGGGCAGCGTCGTCACCGGTCGGGGTGACCCGCGCGACGATGGCGTCGGCCTCTTCCTGGGTCATCCGCCCCCGGTCCACCCGGCGGGCGCAGATCTTGCCCACGTGGGCGATGCCCTTCTCGAGCGCCTCGGGGATCGAGTCGAACAGCACCACCTCGCAGCCACCGGCCGCGCACGCCTGGGCGATCTCGCTGCCCATGATTCCGGCGCCCATCACGGCGATCTTCGTGATCACGACGAGGCCTCCTCGGAGCTCGGGGCGGAGCCGGTGGCGCGGGTGGTCCCCGTGCCGGCCGGCTTGGTGGTCGACGAACGCCGGCGGGTGGTGGTCGACGGTTTCTTCGCCGCCGGAGCCTTTTCGGCCCCCGGAGCCTTTTCGGCCGCCGGCTTCTTCGTGGCCGGCGCCTTCTTCGCGGGCGCGGGCTTCTTCGCCGCAGCGGCCGGCTTCGACTCTGAGGCGGCCTCACGCGTCGGCATGACGAGCGCTTCCCCGACGAGCACGGGCTGATCGCCCCTGCTCACGACCGTCTCCATCACCGCACGTCCCTTCTCGGGGATCAGTTCCGTGACGGTCACGGTGGCGGTCAGCTCATCGCCCGGGAACACCGGGGCGGTCCAGCGGACGGTCTGCGACATGTAGATGGCGCCGGGACCGGGAAGCTGGGTGCCGAGCACGGCCGAGACCAGACCCGTGGTGAGGATCCCGTGGACGACCCTCGCCTTGAACGGCGACGCGGCCGCCCACTCCGCGTCGACGTGCGCGGGGTTGTCGTCGCCCGAGAGGCGCGCGAACGCGTCGATGTCGTCCTGGGTGAAGGTGCGCGTGATGCTCGCGCTGTCGCCGACCTTCATCTGGTCGATGGTCTTGCCCGGAGGGTAGGTCGGGAACGGCGGCGGGGCGGGCGCGGCCGGCGGCGGTGGCGGCGCAGCGGCGGCGGGTTTGTCGACCGGCGGAGCCGAGGCCGCAACGGCCCCTCCGGATGGGAACGACCACATCAGCTGCATGGAACGGGCCCACGAGCGGGACCACGAATCGACCATCTGCTGCAAGCCCTCGATGGTCTTCGGATCGGGGCGCAACAGGCCACCGAAGGAGTCGCCGGAACCGGACGACGGGGTCTTGCGCGGGCTGGGCATCAGATCTGTCCTTTGTGTGTCAGCAGGGAGTCGTGGGTGATGGATGGAATGGCGAACGCCTATGAGGACCGCTCGCCGAGCCAGTCGGAGATGAGCGGCCAGAGGCCGCGCTGTGCCCCGGAGCCTGCGAGCAGGCCGACGTGGCCGGCTCTGAGGCACCGGCTCGTGCGATCTCCGGACGCGACGAGGTCCATGAGGGGCTCGGACATGTGCGGCGGAACCAGGTGGTCGGCCTCGCCGGTGACCACCAGCAGCGACGCGGTGATGTTGCGGAGGTCGACGCGTTCGCCGGCGAGTTCGTAGGTGCCGGACGCCAGCAGGTTCTGCTGGTAGAAGTCGCGGATCCACTGCACGAAGGCCGCGCCGGGGAACGGCACACCGTCGTTGACCCACTTGTGCATCGCGAGCCACGGTTCCATGTCACGGCCCTCCATCAGCCGCTCCCACATGAGCGCGGGAGCACCGATGAAGTTCGTGACCGGTTTGAGCATCTTGTTGCCGAAGTCGATGAGGTGGCCCGGCACGTTGCCGAGCTTGCTCGCCACGAGCTCGGCGTCGAGGAAGCGCGGGTCGGTCCAGGTGGACAGCGCGCCCGCGTCCGCGAAGTCGATCGGGGTGGTCAGCGCGATCAGGTTGCGGAGTCCCGCGGGCCGGAGGGCGGCGTGGATGGTCGCGAAGGTGCCACCCATGCAGTAGCCGAGCAGCGTGTACGTGTCGGCCCCCGAGACCCGCAGCACGTGGCGGACCGCACGCGGGATGTGCTCGCCGATGAGTTCGTCGAGCGTGGTGTCGCGGTCCTCCCAGCCGGGTTCGCCCCAGTCGATCAGGAACACGTCGTGCCCCTCGCCGAGCAGGAACTCCACGAAGCTGTTCCCGGGGCGCAGATCGAGGATGTACGGGCGGTTGATGAGCGCGTACACGAGCACGACGGGGACGCGATGCGTCGGCTCGGTCTCCCGCCGGTAGCGGCACAGGGTCGTCTTGTTACGGGTCCAGACGACGTCCTTGGCCGTCGCGCCCGTCGTCACCTCGTCGAGGGACGGGATCGCCTGCAGTCGTTTCAGCGCGGCCTCCGCCGAGGCCCCATTCTGGCTCGCCGCACGGGGCATGGCTCACGCGCCCGATTCGGCGGGTCCGAGGCGGGACTCGATGGCGGCGAGGCGTTCCGCGATCTCACGGGTCAGGTCCGCCACCTCGTCGACCTTGCGTTCGACGTTCACGACCATGGTCGACAGTCGCGCGAAGTCGTCGAGCGTGGGCAGGTGGAGTTCCGCCGCGGCCGTGGTGCTCGCATTGCGCAGCGATGACTGGAGGGTCAGATATTGCTGGAGCATCTGCGCGGACACGTCCGCGAAGCCCTCCGAGGCCACGATGCTCTCGACGGCCTGCGTCCATCCCGAGAGGGCCTGGTCGTAGGCCGCCCGCATCGCCCGGATGGCATCGACATTGGGTTCGGTGTCACTCATCCGAATCGGGCGTCCTGGTCGTGGGCGGCGGGTACTGCTTGAAGAACTCGTCCAGCATCCCCTGGTAGACCCGCAGCGATCCAGCCCACATGTTCAGATACTGGCGGCCGGCGTCGGTGAGCGAGTAGAGCCGCCGGGCGGGACCGTCCTTCGAGGTGTCCCATCCGGACTCGACCAGCCCGTCGCGTTCCAACTGCCGCAGCACGCGGTAGACGCTTCCGCGGTCAAGTGTTTCGAACCCGAAGGTCGAGAGACGGCGGATGAGTTCGTAGCCGTGGCTCTGCCACTGATCGAGCGACAGCAGCAGGAACGGCTGCAGCCACATGCGAGGTGTTCCGGTGTCGGTGCGGCGACGTCCGTTCACGGATCCGTTCTCGAAACCGTGGTCACCATTCGGTTGGACCATAGGTGGATATTGCACCTATCGACTATATGATGTCAAATGTGCATGGCCATCGACCACTGGAGCCATCGTGCCGGTTCAACAAGAAGTTCGGGACGCGGTAGCCGTCCTCACCCTCAGTCGCCCGAAGGCGCTCAACGCAATGTCCGTCGAGATGCTGAACGATCTCGACACGGCGCTCAGGGAGGCGGACCGCGATCCGAACGTGGGTGCCATCGTCCTCACGGGCGACGGAGAGAAGGCGTTCTGCGCCGGCGCCGACATCGGGCACATGCTCGAGGCGACCGCGCAGGAAGCCCGGACGTTCGCGGAGCTGGGTCATGCCGTCGCCGACCTGATCGAGGGGCTCGACACCCCGGTCGTCGCGGCGGTCAACGGCTTCGCACTCGGTGGGGGCTGCGAACTCGCCCTCGCGTGTGACGTCCGCGTCGCCTCCGACAACGCCCGGTTCGGGCAGCCCGAGGTCTCGATCGGCGTGCTCCCCGGCTGGGGTGGTACGCAGCGGCTCGCCCGCGCGACGTCGATCGGGTTCGCCAAGGAGATGATCCTCACGGGTCGTGCGGTCAAGGCCGACGAGGCCCTGTCCTTCGGGCTCGTCACCCACGTCTACCCGCAGGACGAACTGCTCGACCGCGCCGTCGAACTCGCGGCGTCCATCGCCCGCGGTCCGGCCTGGGCGGTCGGGGCGGCGAAGCACCTCTGCAATCTGGCCCTCGGAGGCGACTCCACGGTTCCGTTCGAACGCGAGAAGGACACCTTTGCGCTGGCGTTCACGACCGCTGACCAGCGCGAGGGGATGTCGGCGTTCTTCGAGAAGCGGGCCCCCGAGTTCAAGCGCGGAGGAGACGCGTCATGAGCGATGCCTTCATCATCGATGCCGTACGGACGCCGGTCGGCAAGCTCCGCGGCATGCTGCATCTCTGGCATCCCGCCGACCTGCTGGCGCACACGTTCACGGCGCTCGTCGACCGTACGCAGATCGACCCGGCCGAAGTCGACGACGTCCTCGTCGGATGCCTCGACCAGGTGGGCGAGCAGTCGGTGAACATCGCCCGCAGCGCCGCGCTGGCCGCCGGATTCCCGGTGGAGGTCCCGGCCTGCACCATCGACCGCCAGTGCGGGAGTTCCCAGCAGGCCGCGCACTTCGCCGCGCAGGGCATCATGGCCGGCGCCTACGACCTCGTGGTCGTCGGCGGCGTCGAGTCGATGACGCGTGTTCCGATGTGGGCCAACGCGCCCATTCCCGGAGAAGCGTACGGCCCCGGGTTCCGCGCCCGCTTCAACTTCCCGCAATCACGGGGGATCGTGAACCAGGGCGAAAGCGGCGAGATGGTGGCCGACAGGTGGGACCTCACCCGTGAGGAGCTCGACCACTTCGCCATGGTCTCGCATCAGCGTGCGGCGGCCGCCACCGAGGAGGGACGCTTCGAGCGCGAGATCGTGCCGACCGAAGCCGACCTGGACGGGAAGCGGTGGGATGCCACCGCGGACCAGGGCATTCGCCCGAACACCACGATGGAGGCGCTGGCGGGCCTCAAGACGGTCTTCCGTGAGGATGGCCGCCTGACCGCCGCGACATCGTCCCAGCTGTCTGACGGCGCCGCGGCGATGCTGATCGCGTCGGAGGACGCCGTGAAGCGGCTCGGTCTGACGCCGATGGCGCGGTTCCACGGATTCGGTCTCGGCGGAGTCGATCCGATCCTTGGGTTGGCCGCACCGGCACCCAGCACGCTCAGCGCGCTGAAGAAGGCGAAGATGAGCATCGATGACATCGACCTGTTCGAGGTCAGCGAGGCGTTCGCGTCCGTGCCGCTCGCATGGGCGCGTGACACCGGCGCCGACCTCGAGAAGGTGAACGTCAACGGCGGCGCCATCGCCCTCGGGCATCCGCTCGGTGCCAGCGGGGCGCGACTCATGACCACCCTCGTCCATGAGATGAAGCGCTCCAACAAGCGCTTCGGGCTCCAGACGATGTGCGAGGGCGGCGGAATGGCGAACGCCACGATCCTCGAAGCGGTGTAGCCGCCCCTGTCCCGCCCCCGGCCCTGCGGGGGCGGGACAAATCGGTAAAAAGCTCTATTCGTCCCTCCGGACGTTAACCCGAATTGGGGTGCGGTCGATAACCGGAAGGTGATGAACGCAAGGATGCGCACCCTCACGGCGGGGATCATTGCGGCAGGAATCGCCACATCCACCGCCGCGGCCGCACCACCTCCGGCTCAGGTCAGTCTCGAGCGAGCCGTCATCAAGCAGATGAACGTGGTCCGTGCCAAATTCAATCGCCCGGTGCTGAAGCCGAACTCGGCCTTGATCCGCGCCGCGCGCCTTCACAGCGCCTATATGGCGGAGACCGGGACCTTTCAGCACGAAGGGCCGAACAACGCTCCGTTCTGGCACCGCATCGTCCGGCAGGGCATGTCACGGAATCAGCGGATGGCCGAGAACCTGGCCATGATGCCGTCGTGCGACGCGGCCACCGCGAAGGTGATCGTGAAGATGTGGATGGACAGTCCCGCGCACCGCGCGAACGTGCTCGATCCGCAGCTGCGCTCCACCGGCGTCGGGGTTGCGCTGAACCCGGGCTGCACCCGGGTCATGATCACCGCCGACTACGCGAGTCAGCTCCGCGTGACACGCGCCCGTGCCGCGGCGATCGCACGCGCCAAAGCCCACTCACGGGCGCGCGCTCGCTGAACCGCAACAGATGACCGGCCGCGGACGCGGCCGGGTTGCCCGGTCGCGTGACCGGCCCCCGGTGTGGGTCAGGCGGTGAAGCTCTTCCCGCAGCCGCACGACCCGCTCGCGTTGGGGTTGTTGATGACGAACCCCTCGCCCTGGAACGAGGACTCGTAGTCGACCTCGGCGCCCAGCAGGTACGGGATGCTGAGCCGGTCGATGATGACCTGGACGCCGTGCGCGCTCACCACCTCGTCGCCGTCCTCGGCGTTTCCGAGGGCAAGCGAGTACTCGAACCCCGAGCAGCCGCCGGGAACGACCACCAGGCGAAGGCCGGCCGCCTCGGGCGCGTCATCGACCAGGTCTTTCAAGCGGGATGCGGCGGATTCGGTCACGGTGAGCATCGAAGGGAACCACCTCGCGGGCAACGTTTACCGGTGAAGTGTGGCACCGGCCGGCGGGCCTCGCAACTGCGTCGGCCGCCCCCCGACGCCCGCCCCGGATCACCCGTCGTGGGCGAGCCGTGACGATCAGCGACCGATGGTCCACACCGTGCGGCTCGAGTTCCCCGCCCGGTCTGTCAGGAGCAGCACGGCGGTGGCAGGGCGCGGACCAACGCGGTTCGTGGCGACCTGGAGTCCGAGCGAGGTGACGCGCGCGGCGGCGGTGACATCCCGCCCGCCGACCACGAACCGAACCTGCCCGGGGTCGACCCCCGTGCCGCCCGGGTTGTCACGGTAGGCCACCAGAACCACCTCCCCCGGGTGTCCGCCGTCGACCGGTGACCTGCGGATCACCCGGGGCCCGTGGGACACCACGACCGCAGACGCGGTCGACTCGAGCGGAAGCGGGCGGCCCGCGAAGGCGAGGGCCGTCAGCGCGGTCGCGAGCACCGACTCCCGGCCACCCGCGGTGACCACGACTCCCCCGCTCGCCCCCTGGAGGCGTCGCAGATACCCGAGGGGCCCTCCCCCGCCCCTGCGCCGCCACGAGGCCGACCGGGGGTCGTCGCCGAGCGCCCGGATCCCGAGGGTCGCCCAGGCCGTCTCGACTGCCGTGCTTCGGCGCCCCCTCCACACCGGGAAGCCGCCATCGCGGCGCTGCTGACGCAACAACCAGCGGCGCGCACGACGGACGGTGTCCGAGTCGCGGGGTTCACCCCACGTCGCCAGTGCCTGCAGGGCGGTGGCCGTGGTGACGGTGTCCGCCCTGGCACCCGACCGGGAGGGCCATCCCCCGTCGGTTCCCTGCGTGAGCCGTAGCCGCTCGAGCGCCAGTTGGGGAGGTTCCATAGCCGCCGCGCGGGCCGCCAGGAGCGCCCAACCGAGGTCCAGGGCGCCGGCTCCAAACGTGCCGTCGGCCCCCCAGTCGGCCGTCAGGCCCGCCTGCAGGCCGCGCACGTCGCGGTCGTCGAGGCGCCCGGCCGCCGACATCGCCAGTGCCCAGCGGGCCACCCGCTGAATCGGCCTCCGCGGACGCCGGCCGATGGCGGCAATCAGTGTCCGACGACCGACCCGCCACGCGTCAGGACGTTCACCCCCGGTGATAACAGCAAGGTTGGTCCAGGCTGCAGATGCGGAGATTTCCGCCCGCGACGCGCCTCGGGCGGTCGGCGCGCCCGTCCGGGGCGACTGCAGCGCGGCCAGACGGTCCAACGCCTGACTCGTGGTCGCCCCGGCCCCCGCCGGACCCGCCAGCGCGGCGGCCAGAGCGGCGATGAGCGCGATGCTACCGATGCGCCTCACGGTCCATCTGTTCGTCGCGGCTCCGCTCGACGACCGCCACGTCGGCCACCTCGAGCTCGGCGGCTTCGTGGAGCACCTGCTCCACCACGGAGGCGGGAATGATGACCGCACCCGACCCGTCGGCGTACACCCAGTCGCCGGGAATCACGGTGACGCCGCGCACCTGGATGGGGATGTTCGACGCCTCGGGTGTCAGCAGGGTGTTGGCCGGCACGACGGCCTCGCCGTTGCAGTGGATGACCAGGCCCGCCCGGGCGAGGTCGTCGAGGTCGCGCAGGCGCCCGTCGGTCAGCACACCGGCGGCGCCCTGGAACGCGGCGCGGGTCATCTTCTTGCCCCCCGCGAGCGCTCCGTCCGGATATCCACCGCAGGACATCACGAGTACCTTGCCGGCGGCGCTGTCCCCCACCGCGCGGTAGTAGGCCCGGGCGAAGTCCTTCTGGCCCAGATCGTGCCGGTAGGGCAGGAAGTGGATGGTGGCCGCGGGTCCGAAGAGGACGCGGTCCGGCGTGGGCGTGATGAGGTCGATGATCGTGCACGGATGCGCGTGACGCTTGGTCAGCACGTCGTGAATGGCGCTGGTGGTGACCCCGGGAAGCAACTTCTCGAGCACCTGACGATCAGGTTCGGACATCGCGACTCCGTCACGGGATTGACTGATTCGGCTCACACTACGCACCGGAAGTGACGCCCGACGCCGCCGGACTGTCGTATCCACCCGGCATCTGCCAAGATCGGCGGTGTGATCACGTGGGTCGTCTGGTTGGTGCTGGCCGCACTGCTTGTGGTGGCCGAGGTCCTGAGCCTGACCCTGGTGTTGGGGATGGCGGCCGTCGGGGCGCTCGCCGCCGCCGGTCTCGCCTGGCTCGGCGTGGGCCTTGTCGGCCAGCTCACGGCGTTCACGCTCGTCACGGTGGCCACGCTCGCCTTCGTACGGCCGATCGCCAAACGCCACCTGCGTACGACGAGTTCGCAGCGAACCGGGGTCGCGGCACTCGTGGGCCAGTCGGCCACGGTCGTGTCCACCGTCAACGCCGACGCCGGGCAGATCAAGCTCGCGGGCGAGATCTGGTCGGCGCGTGCCTGGGACGGTGACGAGGTCATCGAGCCTGGCGCGCGAGTGGAGGTCGTCAAGATCGAGGGCGCGACTGCCCTTGTGCTGAAAGGGGTCTAGATGGGATCAGTCATCGCAGTCGGAGTGATCGCCCTTGCGGCGCTGTTCGTGATTTCGGCCGGGCTCAAGATCGTGCCGCAGGCGCAGGCCGCGATCGTGGAACGGCTGGGTCGGTACCGCCGCACGCTCGAGCCCGGCCTGCATCTGCTGATCCCGTTCGCCGACCGCATCCGGGCGAACGTCGACCTGCGCGAGCAGGTGCAGTCGTTCCCGCCGCAGCCGGTGATCACCGAGGACAACCTGGTCGTCAACATCGACAGCGTCGTCTACTTCCAGGTGACCGAGGCCCGGGCGGCCGTGTACGAGATCGAGAACTTCATCCAGGGCATCGAGCAGATCACCGTCACCACCCTTCGCAACGTGATCGGCGGCATGTCGCTGGAGCGGACCCTGACCTCACGCGACGACATCAACCAGCAGCTGCGCGGGGTGCTCGACGAAGCCACCGGGCGCTGGGGCATCCGGGTCAACCGCGTCGAGCTGAAGTCCATCGATCCGCCGGCCACGATCCAGCAGGCGATGGAGACCCAGATGCGCGCCGACCGCGACAAGCGGGCTGCCATCCTGAAGGCCGAGGGCGAGAAGCAGTCCCAGATCCTCACCGCCGAGGGTGAGCAGCAGTCCCAGGTGCTGCGCGCCCAGGGCGAGCGCGACGCCGAAGTGCTCCGCGCCGAGGGCCAGGCACGCGCCATCGAGACGGTGTTCCGGGCCATCCACGAGGGCCGTCCCGACAGCGAGCTGCTCGCCTACCAGTACCTGCAGGCGCTTCCGAAGATCGCCGAGGGAAGCAGCAACAAGATGTGGATCGTGCCGAGCGACTTCGCCCAGACGCTCGGCAGCGTCGCACCGATGCTGGGAGCCATCACGCAAGCCGCGCAGGAGGGCGGCCCCTCGAAGTCGGCGCCTCCGCGAGGTGACGATGAGGGCGGCACGCCGGCGCTCCCGCCGGGTAACGCCCCGTACTGAGTTCATCCCCACCGAGCAGGCACGGCCGATGCCCGACGAATGGTTCATCCGCAACGTCGCCGACATGACGGCGTACGCCGACGGGGAGTTCGGCGCCTATTTCCGCTTCGCGCCGCGAGAGGCCCCGTTCGCGGACACGGGCATGAACATCACCGTGCTGCAGCCGGGTGAGGCCAACGGTCGCTACCACCACGAGTCGGGACAGGAAGACTTCCTGGTGCTCGCCGGCGAGTGCATCTGCATCGTCCACGACGTGGAGCATCCGATGCGAGCGTGGGACTTCTTCCATTGCCCCGGCGGCACCCCGCACATCTTCGTGGGCGCGGGTTCGGGCCCCTGCGCGATCCTGATGATCGGCGCGAAGCGGGACGGAGAGACGATTCACTATCCGGTGAGCGAGGTTGCCGGACGGTACGGGGCGTCAGTCTCCCGGCCCACCGACAGCCCCATCGAGGCCTACGCGGACCGGCCGGGTGACGAAGTGCCGGTCCGCCTCGATTGGCCCCTCTCGTGAGCACGCCGCTCGAGCTCCTGGTCGTCCACTCCGACGACCTGGGCATGCGGTTCGGCGGGGGGCATCCCACCGACCAGCGCCGCCACGTGCTGGCGGTCGCGTTGATGCGGGCCGCCGGCATCCTCGATGCCCCGGGGGTCCGATACGAACCCGCACCCGCCGACCCGATGCCCGACGAGGAACTGGAACGGGTTTTCGCCCCGGCGTTCGTGCGGGCCATGCGCCGCTACTCGACCAACCCGATGTTCGCCGCCGAACCGCAGGCACGGCAGTGGGGCATCGGCGGCGACAACAACGCCTATCCCGGCATGCATGACGACTCGGCCAGATCGTGCGCGGCCTGCGCACGAGCGGCGCGCGCTGTGGCGGCCGGTGAGGCCGTGCGTGCGCTGGCGCCCAGCGGCGGTGCGCACCACGGGATGACCAACCAGGCGCAGGGCTTCGGGATCTACAACGAGACCGCCGTGGCCGTCCAGGAGCTGCTCGACGCCGGACTCGAGCGGGTCGCCTACATCGATGTGGACGTGCACCACGGCAACGGGACCCAGTGGATCTTCTACGACGACCCGCGCGTGCTGACGGTGTCGGTGCACGAGACCGGCCGCCACCTGTTCCCCGGCTCGGGGTTCCCCGCCGAGACGGGTGGCGCCGAGGCTCCGGGGACCGCGGCCAACGTCGCGCTGCCGCCCTTCGCCGGCGACGACGCCTACCGCCTCACGATGGCCGAGCTGGTGGTACCGGTGGTCCGGGACTTCGCCCCGAAGGCCATCGTCACGCAGAACGGCGTCGACCACCATCACGAAGACCCGCTCTCGCACCTGCTCACCACCATGTCGCTGTACCCCGAGATCTGGCGCACCCTGAAGGCGCTCGCCGACGAGGTGTGCGGTGGTCGATGGGTCGCCCTCGGCGGCGGTGGCTACAACCCGCTGGTGGCCCCTCCCCGTGCGTGGGCGGCGCTCGCGGCCGAGATGGCGGGCGTGGAGTTCCACGATCCCCTCCCCGAGATCTGGCGGGAACAGATGCGGAAGCAGGGCGTGGAGTCGCCGCCGCTCGGCTGGACCGAGGACCCGGGACCCGACCCCGACGCCGATCGGGACCGTCTGGCCCTGGAGCAGTCCCGGGCGGCGGTTGAGCAGTCCCGCGTGGCGCTGGGCCGGTTCTTTCCCTCACTGCAGACCGGGTGACGGGCGCGGCACACCGCGTCCCGGAGGACGCCGATGCGTGAACTGACTGATGGGCTGTGGTGGTGGACCGCCCGGCACCCGGAGTGGCATCCCAGGGGGTTCGGTGACGTCGTGGGGTGCTACGCGGTCACGCATGGTGAGGGCACTCTGCTGATCGACCCGCTGCTGCCGGTCGACGCGGACCGGACGCTCGCCGAGCTGGACGCGATCATGCGAGCGCCGGTGGCCATCATGGTGACCATCCCGTACCACGTCCGCAGCGCCCGTCAGCTCGCTGAGCGCTACGACGCCGAGATCTGGGGGCACCCCGCGGTGCTCAAGCGCCCGATCGATCCCGACCGGTTCCGGGAGGTCGTCCCCGGGGCCGCGCTACCGGGAGGTGCGAGCGCCTTCACCATCGGGAGTCCGCGCCGATACGAGATGCCCCTGTACCTGCCCTCCCACCGGGCGCTGGTGTTCGGTGATGCGCTCGTGGTCGCCGACGGCGCCCTGCGGGTGTGGCTGCAGACCACGCCGAAGCCCTCAACGGAGGGCTGGTTTCAGTCGCGCCTGCGGCCGACCTTCGAGCCGCTGCTCAACCTCGACGTCGACCGGGTGCTGGTGACGCACGGCGAGCCGGTACTCGCCGACGCGATGCGGGCGCTCAGCGAGGCCATCGCCGGGCCGCCCTGGTTCCACGGACCGAGCTGAGGGTCTGACCGGGGGCTACTGAACGAGCCAGGCGGCCAGGTGCGATGCCACGATCCCGAAGAGCCAGGAGGCCAGATTCAGCGCCACGAACCCGACCGCCAGAGCCGCACCGATCAGCGCCGGTCGGATCCCCCTCGGTTCACCCAGACGCATCGCGCGGCGCCCCTCGAACGCCGCGGCGACGCCCGGAAGGGCGAACACCAGCATTCCCGCGCCTCCTGCGATGAGCACCGTCCACACCGGCGGATCGTCGGGATCACCAAGGAGGGCGAGCAGGCCCTCGCCCACGGCGAACGCGAGCGCGAACGACACCGGGAAGAACGCCAGCGACCACCAGGCACGGCGGTAGGCGGTGCGCGCGGCCCCGGGCGGAGGCCGACCGGACTCGCGGTCCGGTTCGGGCGTCGGCGCTGAGACCATGGCGGCCACACTCCTGCACGCTGATTCTTCGTCGCTCTCCCCAGTATCTGCGCGTCCGCCACACCTGCACAGAGGCGTTCGGCCCGGTCGGCGGGATCGATCGACCGGGCCGATGTGTGCGCCCCGGGACGCCTGACCCCTGGCCGTGCGGAACTCCCTGGAGTGCAATGGGCCCGAGGAGAACGTCGCATGGGCAATGAGATGCTGATCGACCGGGTGCTGCCCCGGTTCGACGCGACGATCATCGAGCACATCGTGGTCGACGCACCGCCCGAGGTCGTCGTCCGGACGGCGCGGGAGATGGACTTCCTGCAGATCCACACGCCGCTCGTCGACGCGCTCATGGCCGCCCGAGGCCTGCCGGCCAGGATCGGCCGCAGATTCGGCAATCGGCCTGCCCCGCCACCACCTCCGGCGATGCGGCTGGCCGACCTCTTCGACGCCCCCGGGTCCGCGGATGCCCTCGAAGGGTGGGTCGGCCTCGGCGAGGAGCCGGGACGCGAGCTGGTGTTCGGCGCGGTCGGGAAGTTCTGGCAGGCGAGCATCGACTGGAGGACGGTCACCGCCGAGGCGTTCCCGACCTTCGACGAGCCCGACCACGCGAAGATCGCCGCGGGCTTCTCGGTGCGGGAGTACGGAAGCCACCGCACCCTGTTGAGCTACGAGGCCCGGACGGCCGCGACCGACCCCGCCGCCCGCCGCAAGTTCGTCCGGTACTGGCGACTGGTCCGGTGGTTCGTGGGCGTCGTGATGCGCGCCGCCCTCGTCACCATCAAGGACCTCGCCGAACAGGGCGATCACGAGCCAGCCGCGGGGGGATGAGCGGGCGGGCGTGGAAGCGCGGGATGGGCTGCTGACGGCCACGGCGGCCCGCCCGGGTGGGCGTTGTCTAGGGTGACCCTCCTGGAACGCGACCGGAGGCCACCCCACATGCTCGATGCCCGCCCGTTCGAGGGGACCGACAGCTACATCGCCAGCGAGGATCTGCGCACCTCGGTGAACGTGGCGATCGCGCTCGAACGTCCCCTGTTGATCCGCGGCGAACCCGGCACCGGCAAGACCCTGCTTGCCGAAGCCGTGGCCGAGACCCTGGGCACCGAGCTGATGGTGTGGAGCATCCGCTCGACCACCAGGGCCCAGGACGGGCTGTACGTCTACGACACCGTGCAGCGCCTGTACGACAGCCAGTTCGGCGACGGCGACCCGAGCAACATCCGGGCATACATCCGCCTCGGCGTGCTCGGCGAGGCCTTCCAGGCCGACAAACGCGTGGTCGTGGTGATCGACGAGGTCGACAAGGCCGATCTGGAGTTCCCGAACGACCTGCTGTGGGAACTCGACCGCATGAGCTTCCACATCCCCGAGACCGGCGACACCATCACGGCCCGGCAGCGTCCGGTCGTGATCGTGACCTCGAACGCCGAGAAGGAACTCCCGGACGCGTTCCTGCGGCGCTGCGTGTTCCACTACATCGCGTTCCCCGATCCGGAGCAGATGGCCGAGATCGTGAGGGTGCACCACCCGAACCTCCAGGACGACCTGCTCCGGGCGGCCATCGAGGCGTTCTACGTGGTCCGCCAGATGGACGGCCTCGCGAAGCGCCCCTCGACCAGCGAGCTCGTCGACTGGGTGCAGGCCCTCGTGGTGGGCGGCATTCCCGCCGAGCGGGTGGTCGAGGAGCTCCCGTTCCTCGGGGTGGTGCTGAAGAAGCCGCAGGACCTCGAGGTCGCCCGGCGTCACCTTGCCGTGCGTGCGCAGCGCGGCGCCGGTGTGCAGCGACGTCTCCGGGATGGCTGAGGGACTGTCCGCCGTGTTGGCCAGGCTGGCCAACCCTGGTACCGTCCGACCATGGCGACCGTCAACATCTACGAAGCCAAGTCCAACTTCTCACAGCTCATTGCTCGCGCCGAGGCGGGCGAAGAGATCGTCATCGCGAGGGCGGGTCGCCCCGTGGCAATGCTGACGCCACTGCCACCGGAATCGCGAGAGCCGCGCAGGCCCGGTGCGTGGGCAGGAATGGTCACGATCCATCCCGATTTCGACGTCTTGCCGGATGACCTCGCCGATGTATTCGGAGCAGCCGGCGAACGGTCGTGAACGACGCCATCATCCTGGATACCCACGTTGTTCTCTGGTGGCTGGCCGATGACGATCGCCTCGGGACAGCCGGCCGACGGTTCATCGCCGATCCCCAGGCCGAGGTGCTCGTGAGTGCGGCCACCGTCTGGGAAATCGCGATCAAGCGCCAGCTCGACAAGCTGACCGCTCCGGATGATCTCCTGACGCAGCTCCGGGCGAACAGAATCGCGGTGATCCCCATCGAAGCAGCGGATGCGTGGGAGGCAGGCGGGCTCCCGAACCACCATCGGGACCCGTTCGACCGCATGATCATCGCCCAGGCGAGAGGCAATGACATGCCGGTGATGACCGCCGATCCGGACTTCTCGGCGTACGACGTCCAGCTCCGGGCGCCCTAGTCGAATGTCCCATCGGGACCAGACCGCCCACACCCCGAGCATCCGCGCCCATGTTTGAGGGGCTCTTCCACGCTCTGCGCCGGCACGGTGTGCCGGTCGCGCTCGACGAGTGGCTGACCCTGCAGACCGCGCTTTCGCGCAACCTCGCCGGGTCGAGCCTGGCGGGCTTCTACCTCACGGCGCGGTCGCTGGTGGCCAAGTCTGAGCAGCACTACGACGCGTACGACCTCGCCTTCGCCGAGTACTTCTCCGGCCTGGTCGCCACCCCCGAGGAGGTCGGCGACCACGTCATGGAGTGGCTGAAGGACACACCCGAGGCGCTCAAGCTCAGCCCCGAGGACCGCGCCCGCATCGACGCGATGCTCGAGAACCTCGACATCGACGAGCTGCGGCGGCGCTTCGAGGAGCGCCTGCGCAACCAGACCGAGGCCCATCAAGGTGGCTCGAAGCACATCGGCACCGGCGGGACCTCGGGCATGGGGCATTCGGGCTCCGCTCCCGGTGGGATCCGCATCGGCGGCGAGAGCATGTGGCGCTCGGCGGTCCAGGTCGCCGGCGACCGCCGCTTTCGGGAGTACCGCGCCGACCGGCAGCTCGGCGTCCGCGAGTTCGGGTCGGCGTTGCGACGCCTGCGGCGGCTCTCGGACCGTGTCGACGGGCCGGCGACCGAGCTCGACCTCGATGCCAGCATCGACGCCACCGCCGACGCCGGAGGTCAGCTCAATCTCGTCTTCCGCCGACCGCGGCACAACACGGTACGCCTGGTGCTGCTGCTCGACGTCGGCGGCTCGATGGACGACCACATCCACCTGGTGGACCGCCTGTTCTCGGCGGTCAATCAGGCCAGCCGGTTCCGGGAGCTGACGGTCCGGTACTTCCACAACTGCGTCTATGACCGCATCTACGAGGACGCCGACATGAGCCTGCTGCGGTCGGAGCCCACGATGGCCCTCCTCAACCGCATGACCCCGGACCACATGTGCGTCGTCGTGGGCGACGGGTGCATGGCGCCCAGCGAGCTCGCCCTGCCCGGCGGGTGCATCGACTGGAGCATCCACAACGAGGAGCCCGGCTGGATCTGGCTCGAGCGGGTGCGGCAGCGCTTCGCCCACAGCGCCTGGCTGAATCCGGTCCCGGAGCACTGGTGGACGAGCGTGCATGGGGCCCGAACGCTGAACGCGATCCGCGAGCTGTTCCCGATGTACGAGCTGAGCCTGCAGGGGCTGGACGAGGCCATCGACCACCTGCTGGCGCGTCCGGCGTAGCGACCCCGGCAACGGCCAGCATCAGCCGTCCCGTTCGGCTCCGACAGACGTCGCGTAGCGCTGGCGAGCCGCCTCGCCGCTGGTCCCCAGCAAGACACCGATGCGTGCCCACGAGACGCCCGTCGAGCGCGCCGCGGCCACAGCATCGCGCACCTGCCGCTCAGCCGTTGCCCTGGCAACGGCTCCAAGGCGCAGCCGTTCGATCGCGGCCGCGGTGCCATCGTTCGTTGAGGAGGGCGCAAGGGATTCGAAGCGATCCGCCAGTTCGTCGGCATGGCGCAGGATGTCGTCGGTGCTCCGTGGCACTACCGCTCGCCCCCGCTCGTCAGGAAGCGAACGCGAGCGGGCATCGCGTGGACGACCACCGGACGTGGGTGCCCCTGAACCACGCCGATCTCGAGCAGTGCGCCGGTTCGCCCGGGACCGATGAGCATCGTTATGCCGTCATCCACCGCGATGGCACGAACGGGATTCCGGATCGCGTGCACGATGTCGTGGGGCCGAAGCCCGTGCCGGAGCGCGGTTGTGGCGATGACCGGCTCATCCACGTCACGCTACAAGTTATGTTGTCGCCTGTCACGAAAGGCTCCATCGCTGTATCGGTTTCATCTCAGCACAGAGCCATGTCACGAGCACACGTCGCCCGGCGGCGCTCACGGCGGAGTCAGGCGTCCGCCAACCATCCGGTCACCGCGTCGGTGAAGACGACCTCGTAGGGGAGCCCGCGCAGTGCGTCCTCGCTCGCATCAAGTCCCCTGGCGCGGGCAAGTCCCGCCAGCCACGCCCAGGGGTGGTCGTCGGTCGGCGCATCGCCGTCCGGCAGCACCGTCGTGAGGACATCCCGGGTGAGATCCTCCGCAGTCAACCGAGGCGACGGCCGTCCATCCGGACTCGCGGCGCTGCGCCACCCGATGGTGAAACCACGCTCGGCATGCAGCAGCACACGTCGACCGTCGTCCAGTGTGGCGAACTCGCTCACGGCGAAGTCCTGGGCCTGTTCTTCGCACGGACCCGGTGGACGCAGGTCACAGATGGCACCCAGCCCCACGATCCGGCCCGGCTCGACCGGGGGAAGGTGGGAGGCCGAAGCGCTCGGCGCACCCGGAAACGGGGCCCACCCACTCCCGGTGGGTTCGGTGGTCATCGCCCTCGACGCTCCACGGTGAGCGTGAAGAACCGGCGCCGGAACGGGAAGATCACCGTGCCGTCCGCCTCCCGAGGATAGGCCTCCTCCAGTGCCTCGGCGTAGCGAGCGGTGAACGCCCGGGCCTCCCCCTCGGTCATCCGGGCCAGGAACGGGCGCAGCGCCGTCGACGAGGCGAACGCGAGCACCGGGTGGCCGTCGCCGTCCGCCCCGAGCCGCTGCAGATAGGTCGTCTCCCAGACCGACCCCCGTCCCAGGCCGGCGAGCATGCGCTCGTACTCCATCGCCGACGGAATGGTGTTCCGGTCGCCCGGCCCGAACCACCCCGGGAACATCTCGTCGGCCAGGTGGACGAACAGGTCGTGCGAGGGCATCCCGTACTGATCGGGCATCTGAACGGCGAGCGTCCCACCCGGCACCAACAGGCCGGCCAGCTTCGCGATCAGCGCCTCCCGGTCGTGGATCCAGTGCAGGACCGAGTTCGAGAAGATGAGGGCCGTCGGGGTGTCGGGGAACCAGTCGGTGATGTCCGCCTCCACCAGGCGCCGGTACGCGCCACGACGCTTCGCCGCGGCGAGCATGGCCGGGGACGAATCCACACCGACGATCTCGCGGTCAGGATGGCGACTCACGAGGTCCTCCGCCACCGCCCCGTCACCGCATCCCAGATCGACCACCGCCCCGGGCGGCAGCGGTGGGACGGCGCAGAGCAGGTCGAGCGCCGGGCGCTTGCGCAGGTCCGCGAACCGGCCGTACTGCTCGGGATCCCAGTCGGGCGGGTCGGTCTGCGGCGGCATCAGGAGGTCCGGTCTGGCGCCCAGGTGTCGCGGTCTGCCGCAAAGGCCGAGACGATCCTGGCGGCGGCCTCGACCGCGCTGAGGCGCCCATCCTCGACGTCTCGCTCCAGTTCCTCGCGCAGCGCGGAGACGCCCGGGGCCTGCCGCACGGCGTCGTGCAGGTGTTCGTCCACCATGGTCCACATCCAGTGCCGCTGCTGCGCCGCCCGCCGGGCGGCGAGCGACCCGCTCTCGGTGAGGTGGGCCCGATGTTCGAGGACGGCGTCCCACACCTCGTCGAGCCCGTCGCCGGTGACGGCGCTGCAGGTGAGCACCGGCGGACGGCGGACCTCACCGGGCATCATCAGCCGGATCGCCGCGCTCAGGTCCCTGGCGCTGAGTTTCGCCTCGGTCAGGTTGTCGCCGTCGGCCTTGTTCACGGCGATCACGTCGGCGCGTTCCAGGATGCCCCGCTTGATGCCCTGGAGCTGGTCGCCGCTCCGGGCCAGGGCGAGCATCAGGAAGGTGTCGACCATGTCGGCCACCGCCACCTCGGACTGCCCCACCCCGACGGTCTCGACGAGCACCGCGTCGAATCCCGCCGCTTCGAGCACCAGCATGGATTCACGGGTGGCGCGCGCCACACCACCGAGCTGGCCACCCGACGGCGACGGCCGGATGAACGCGTCGTCGTTGCTCGCGAGCTTCCCCATGCGGGTTCGGTCACCCAGGATGCTCCCGCCGGTCCGTGTCGACGAGGGATCGACGGCCAGCACCGCCACACGGTGCCCCGCCTCGATGAGCCGCGAGCCGAGGGCATCGATGAACGTCGACTTCCCCGCGCCGGGAACACCGGAAATCCCCACGCGGACGGCCTCGACGGAGGGAGCGCCCAGCGCCCGCAGCAGCTCCCGCGCCTGAGCACGGTGATCGGCCCGCCGCGACTCCACCAGCGTGATGGCGCGCGCGATGACCGCGCGGTCGCCGCTCCGCACCCCGTCCCGCAGCTCCGAGACGGGTGTGCTCACTCCCCTCCCGCGGAGGCCACCGGCCCCGTGAGCAGGATCTCGAGCAGCCCCTTCGCGGCGTCGGGGATGACGGTGCCGGGCGGATAGATGGCGTCGGCCCCGGCAGCCCGGAGCTCGTCGAAGTCCTGGGGCGGGATGACCCCGCCGACCACGATGAGCATGTCCTGCCGGCCAACCTCGTCGAGCGCCTTCCGCAAGGCGGGCACCAGCGTCAGATGCCCGGCCGCAAGCGACGACACGCCCACCACGTGGACGTCGGCTTCGACGGCCTGCCGCGCGACCTCCTCGGGGGTCTGGAAGAGCGGCCCGACATCCACGTCGAATCCGAGGTCGGCGAACGCCGTGGCGATGACCTTCTGACCGCGGTCGTGGCCGTCCTGGCCCATCTTCGCCACGAGGATGCGGGGACGGCGCCCCTCCTTGGCCTCGAACTCCCGCACGAGGGCCTGGGTCTGTTCCATGGACGAATCCGCGGCCGACTCCTTCCGGTAGACGCCGCTGATGGTACGGATCTGCGCGGTGAACCGGCCGAAGGCGCGCTCCATGGCATCCGAGATCTCGCCCACCGTCGCCTTGGCCCGGGCGGCGTCGATGCTGAGCTCCAGCAGGTTCGCATCCGGCCCCGGATGGGCGGCGGCGTTGGCCAGCCGTTCCAGCGCACTGATAACAGTCGGCTCATCGCGCTCGGCACGAAGTCGCTGCAATTTTGCCAGTTGTTGGGCACGGACCGACGCGTTGTCGACCTTCAGGACTTCGAACGGCTCGTCCTCGTCGACCGGGTAGCGGTTGACGCCGATCACCGGCTGCAGGCCGCTGTCGATGCGGGCCTGGGTCCGCGCGGCCGCCTCTTCGATGCGGAGTTTGGGAATGCCCGCCTCGATGGCCTTCGCCATCCCGCCGTGGTCCTCGACCTCCTGGATGTGCTGCCAGGCCCGCCGCGCGAGATCGTGCGTGAGCCGCTCGACGTAGGCGCTGCCACCCCACGGATCGATGACACGGCAGGTGCCCGACTCCTGCTGCAGCACCAGCTGGGTGTTGCGCGCGATGCGGGCGCTGAAGTCGGTGGGCAGGGCGATGGCCTCGTCCAGGGCGTTGGTGTGCAGCGACTGGGTGTGCCCCTGGGTGGCGGCCATGGCTTCGACGCAGGTCCGCACCACGTTGTTGAACACGTCCTGGGCGGTGAGCGACCAGCCCGAGGTCTGCGAGTGGGTGCGCAGCGACATCGAGCGGACGTCCTTCGGATCGAACTGGCGCACCAGGCGCGCCCACAGCAGCCGCGCGGCCCGCAGCTTGGCGATCTCCATGAACGTGTTCATCCCGATGGCCCAGAAGAACGAGAGCCGGGGGGCGAAGGCGTCGACGTCGAGGCCGACCTCGCGGCCGGCGCGCAGGTACTCCACCCCGTCGGCCAGCGTGTACGCCAGTTCCAGATCGGCCGTCGCTCCGGCCTCCTGCATGTGGTACCCGGAGATCGAGATCGAGTTGAAGCGCGGCATCCGGCGGCTGGTGAAGGCGAAGATGTCCGAAATGATCCGCATGGATGGTGCGGGCGGATAGATGTAGGTGTTCCGCACCATGAACTCTTTGAGGATGTCGTTCTGGATGGTGCCCGCGAGCTGCTCGGGAGCGACCCCTTGCTCCTCGGCGGCGACCACGTAGAGCGCCAGCACCGGCAGCACGGCGCCGTTCATCGTCATCGACACACTCATCTGGTCGAGCGGGATTCCGTCGAAGAGCGTGCGCATGTCAAGGATCGAATCGATGGCCACGCCGGCCATGCCGACGTCCCCGGCCACCCGGGGGTGGTCGGAGTCGTAGCCGCGGTGGGTGGCCAGGTCGAAGGCCACCGACAGGCCCTTCTGGCCGGCGGCGAGGTTGCGGCGGTAGAAGGCGTTGGACTCCTCGGCGGTCGAGAAGCCGGCGTACTGGCGCACCGTCCAGGGCTGGTTCACGTACATGGTCGGGTACGGCCCCCGCAGGTACGGCGGCACGCCCGGCATGGTGTGCAGGAAGTCGAGGCCGCGCAGGTCGTCCTCGGTGTAGACGCGGGCGACGTCGATCTGCTCCGGGGTCTCCCAGTGCTGGGCGGCGAGCTCGGGCGACATCTGGGATGCCCAGTCCATCCCTCCGGACGGTGTGGCCTCCCCCAGCGGGATCCCTTCGAAGCTCGGAACGGGACTCATCGGGCAACCCCCTGCCGGTCGAGGATGGTGTGCAGGGTCTCGACGATGTCGATGCCCATGCGGATGTGGCCGTCGACGGCGTCGGGATCGGCCAGCTCGGAAGGCGACCCTGCCAGGTAGACGGTTCCGACGCCCGCCGCTCGGAGTGTGGCGATCGCATCGGCGGCCAGTTCGGCGTAGGTCTTCGGCGACGAGCACAGCACTGCCAGCGAGGCGCCGGCGTCGCTCACTTCGGCGCCGAGATCGGCGGACTCGGCCTCCACCAGGACCGACTCGATCCCCGCGACCGCGAGCAGATTGTTGGCGAACGCCTCGCGGGCGCCGAACTCCCTACGGGGGCCGAGGCAGGCCAGTATCGCGCGAGGCGGTGCGCCGCTGGACGCCTCGTGGGCCCGGGCGCGATCGCGCAGCGCCTCGATCGGCTCGGCATCGCGAATGCGGATGAGGGCGTCGGGCCCCGGCTCGGGACCGGCCGGCCGTGGCCGCCGCCGGACCGGGTCCTCGTCGATGTTCGGGAACATCGTGACCCCGGTGATGGGGTGGCTGCGGTCGGCCACGCGCTGGGCCCGCGCAGCGCCCACCTCGGCGAGGCGATCGGCGACGATGCCGTCCTCCAGTGCCCGGCGCATCCCGCCGGCCGCCTCGATCTCCCGCACGAGCGCCCACGCCGATGTGGCGAGCTGGTCGGTGAGCGATTCGACGTAGGGCGCGCCGCCAGCGGGATCGCTGACCCACCCGATCATGGATTCCTCGGCCAGCAGGATCTGGGTGTTCCTGGCGATGCGGCGCGAGAACTCGTCCGGCAGGCCCCACAGCAGGTCGAACGGCAGCACGGTGAGTGCCTGTGCGCCGCCGACCACCGCGCCGAAGCCGGCGATGGTGCAGCGCAGCATGTTCACCCACGGATCGTCGCGGGTCATCATGCGCCAGGAGGTGACCGCATGCTGGCGGGCTCCGCGGCGGTTCTCGGGAACACCGCATTCCTCGGTCACCCGCGCCCAGAGCCGGCGCAGCGCCCGCAGCCGGGCGATGGTGAGGAACTGGTCCGCGCCGGCGGTGACGCGGAACCCCAGTCGGTCGACCGCGTCGGTCGGGCTGATTCCGCCGCGGTCGAGACCGCGCAGATACTCGATGCCCGTGGCGATCCCGCAGGCGAGTTCCTCGACGTCTCCGCCGCCGGCGTCGTGGTACACCCGCGAGTCGACCGTCAGCACTTCAACCGGGAGTTCGCGCTCGATGCACCGGGACATCAGGTCGACCATCAGCGCATCGGGTGTGGGACGGCCGGTCCTGGCGAGGTGGCCGATCGGATCGACGCCGAGCGACCCTCCGGCCGCGTTGGACGCAACCGGCTCGATGACCGCGAGCAGGGCCTCCGCCGCGGCCGCCTGGTCGTCGGTGGCGGTGACGGCCACCGACGCCATGTCGAGTTCCACGCCGTCCAGCACCATGGCGATGGTGTCCACCGGGATGGCACCCGCTCCCACGGTGAGCCAGAGCGAATGGGCACCGCGGGCGAGGTCGGTGAGAATGGCCTCGTGGGTGATCGCCGGATCGGGGTCGTCGTGAAGGGTGCGCACCTCCCACGGCATGTGCGGATCGCTCAGTCCGAGTCCGCGGGTGAAGGGCATCGCCCCCGGCCGCCCGATGGCATGATCCGCGTCGCCAGGACCGTAGAGTGGGTCGATCGTGAGTCCGTCGACGGTGTGCGTCGTCAGGGTCTCGACGGCGGCCTCACCGTCGACCATCCGGTCTTCAGAACGTCCCCGATTGACGACCTTCGCGACCAGCGGGAGCCAGTCGGATTCGTCAGCGGCGGGGAACCCTGCCCCGAGCGGAAGCAGGGAGTGGGCACCGCCCTCGTCGCTCGCCGCCATCTCGTCCCCCATTCGTCGTCGCAGACCGTGAAAACGGCCGGAAAACCGCTCACGGAGTAGCTTGCCCGTTGGACGGCCGGGCCTGCAAGCTCGGACGGGCACGAGAGCGCCGTTCGACCTCCCCGGCCAGGGACACGATCGAAGGAGACGCATGCCGCCACGCAACAGAAACGCGAAATCCGGCCAGTTCACGGTGCCCGGACTCAGCGAAGCGAAGGGGCGTCGCGCGGCCGAGCTGCTGCAGCAGCGCCTGGTCTCGCTGCTGGATCTGGGGATGACCCTGAAGCACGTCCACTGGAACGTGGTCGGACCCGATTTCATCGGCGTCCACGAGATGCTCGACCCGCAGCACGCCGCGGTGCAGGTGATGGTCGACGCCACCGCGGAACGCATCGCAACCCTGGGTTCCTCGCCCAACGGCCTGCCGGGCGGCATCGTGGAGACTCGCGACTGGGACGACTACGACCTGGGCCGCGCCACCACCCTGGAGCACCTCGGGGCGCTCGACATGGTCTACGTCGGCGTGATCGGTGATCACCGCGCGGTCATCGACGAGATGGAGAAGACCGACCCTGTGAGCCACGACATGCTCATCGGGCAGACCGGGGAACTCGAGCAGTTCCACTGGTTCATCCGGGCCCACCTGGAGTCTCGGGAGGGCGCCCTGTCAACCGCCGGTGAGACCACCGAGCAGGGAGCGGCGAAGAAGGCCCGTTCGGCGAAGCGCTCCTAGCGACTCATGCCGGGTCGTCGTGCGGCAGCGCCATCGCGGCCGCACGCACGCCGGCGGCGAACCGCTCCAGATCGTCGTCGGTGGTGTCCCAGGCGGTCATCCAGCGCACCTGACCGCGCGAGGAGTCCCACTCCCAGTGGAAACTCCACTCGCGCAGGGGCTCGATCATGTGCGGAGCGAGACACGGGAACAGGGAGTTCACCTGGGGAGGCCCGTCGAGCCTCACGCCCGGAATGTCGTGCGTGAGCTCGTGCAGGCGCGCCGCCATGCGGTTCGCGTGTCCCCCGAGGGCGATCCAGCGGTCGTCGTCGAGCAACGCGTTGAACTGCGCGGCCAGGAACCGCGTCTTGGAGGCGAGCTGGGTGACCTGCTTGCGGACGTGATCGATCCCCGTCGCCAGCTCGGGCGTGAACACCACCACCGCTTCGGCGCCCAGGGCGCCGTTCTTGGTGCCTCCGAAACTCATCACGTCGACGCCCGCTTCGGACGTCTGGGCCCGCAGCGCCGAGGCGTCCCCTCCCAGTGCCGCCACCGCATTGGCGATGCGAGCCCCGTCCAGGTGTACGAGCAGCCCCAGCTCATGGGCTCGAGCGCACAGCGCCGCGATCTCGTCCGGGACGTAGAGGGTGCCCAGCTCGGTGGGCTGGGTGATGGTCACGATCCCGGGCGGCGCATGGTGCGGACCGCTCCGCAGGGACGCGACGGCGTCGAGATCTTCGGGGCGCAGCCTGGCGTCAGCTGAGGGCAGGTCGATGAGCTTCGCGCCGAGGATCCGCTCGGGAGCACCGGCCTCGTCCATGTGCGCGTGCGACCACTCGGTGCAGACCACGGCGTGCACCGGTCCCCGCAGCGCGCCAAGCATCGCCGCGAACGCCATGACGTTGGCGCCGGTGCCGTTGAAGGTGAGCCGCACGGTCACCGGCCGGCCGAAGAGCGCCTCGAAGCGCGCTTCGCACTCGGCCGTGTATGGGTCGTCGCCGTAGGCCGCCGCGGACCCCTCGTTGGCCGCGATGACGGCCTCCAATACGGCCGGATGCGCCCCGGCGACGTTGTCGCTGGCGAACGACCGGTACGGCGGCGGCACCTCGATCATGGATTGCCCCGGAGCCTGGCAATCCGCAGGCGCAGCTGGTGTTCATTGACGCGGTACTTGAACACCCGGCGACCCTCGAGGACCCCCACCGGGATCTGTTCACGCCAGCGGGCCTCCAGCTCGGGATCCCCGTCGATGTGCACCCATTCGACCCGCAGCGACAGCTCCGGAGCCAGGGGTTCGAGGACCTCGCGGACGTCGTCACACAGGCTGCAGTTGTGCGCGGTGTAGACGGTGAGAAGCGGCGATTCGGGCATGACGGCGACCATTCGCAACGGCGAGCCGGCAGGAACGGGGCCGCCGGGTGAGAACCACGCTAGCTGATGGGGTTTTTCAAGGACTTCGCGCGCGACCGCGACCCGATCCAGCCAGGGATCGACACCTCCAAGGGGCCGATCTACTACAGCGGCGCGATCATCATCGGGTTCTGGGTGCTCTCGGTGCCCACGACACCGCTGCTCATGCTGATCTTCCGGAGCGACCTGCCACTGACGGTCTGGACCGCGCTGGTGGAGCGACTGTTCATCGCCACCATGATCACCGCGGGCGTCATGGTGTCCGGCGTGGTCCTCAGCCGCTATCGCAAGCACGGGCTGCCGCGGCGAATGGCGATCGAGTCGATGGACATCGAACGCATCGGTGCCGGCGCTTCCAAGCACGTGGTCAAGTGGAAGCCGTACGACAAGATCCCGGGCGTGATGAAGCACTGGATCCCCGCATCGTTGTACGGGGTGGGCGACTGGTTCGTCGAGATGCTCATCCGCCTGACCGGCGGGCGGCCGTCGCCGCTGGTGGAGGTCCCCCCGGGATTCGATCCCTGCGACATCCCCCCGAACCAGTTCAACGATCCGACGTTCGACTGTGATGGCGAGGGTGGTGAGGTCGACGAACCGAATAGTCGTCCCGACAGCTTCGGCGGTCTGCGCGACATGCTGCGGCGCCGGGGTTTCCGCTAGGACGCCCGGAGTTTCGTGGGTTTTCTGTATGAGCTTCGCGCTTTCCGCGCTCTCGGTTTGATGCCGTCCGGGATTTGCGGCACCCTCTTGTGACGCCCGACGGGCCCCCACGCACGTCCGCTGTCATCGACGAGAGCCTGCGTTCTGAGTTCCGAGTCGAGAAACGCCCCATCCTCCGCGCCGTCGGCCACGGCGTCGGAGACGGGACCCGTCAAGAAGCGCTTCCCATTCCGCGGCGACCTCGAAGGGCTCCGTGGCATCGGCCTGCTCTGGGTGATCGCGTACCACGCCAGCATCCCGGGATTCAGCGGCGGCTACGTCGCCCTGGACCTCTTTTTCGTGCTGTCCGGGTTCCTCATCACGGGGCTGCTGCTTGTGGAGGCCGAGAACACGGGCCGGTTCTCGATCCTGCAGTTCTTCGCCCGGCGCATCCGGCGGCTGCTCCCGGCGCTGTTCCTGGTGCTGGGCGTGGTGGTGGCCGCCGCATGGGTGTTCATGAACCCCCTGCACCGGCCGGGGCTCATCAAGGACGTGGTGTTCGCGAACTTCTACGTGGTCAACTGGCGGTTCGCCGAGCAGCAGATCGACTACCAGGCCCGGAGTGACCAGGTCAGCGCCCTGCAGCACACGTGGTCGCTCTCCGTGGAGGAGCAGTTCTACTTCGTCTGGCCCTTCCTGCTGCTGATCGCCGTGTGGTGGTGGCACCGCCGGCATCAGCACCGGAGCCTGAGAGCCGCGGCATTCGTCCCCGTCGCCGCGATCGGGGTCGCGTCGCTGGCCTACTCCATCCTGCGCAGCGACGATCTCGGCTACGCGAGCTACTTCGCGACGTTCCCGCGGATCTGGGAGTTCGCGCTTGGGGCGATGGTGGCGATGATCCCGCCCCACTGGTTGCGAATGCCACGCTGGCTCGGGACAGCGCTCGTCGTCGGCGCGATCATCGCGTTCGTCACCAGCGCGGCGGTGTACAACGAGACGACCAACTACCCCGGCGCCGCAGCCCTCGTTCCGACGCTTGCGACCGCGGTCATCGTCGCGGTCGGCGTCGGCCGGTCGCTCCCGATCCTCCACGCCATCGGCAACCGCGTCACGCGCTACGTCGGGCGCATCTCGTACTCGTGGTACCTGTGGCACTGGCCGTTCATCATCTTCGCGGTGTACCTGTGGGGCCCGCTGAACATGTGGCAGAAGCTGCTGGCGGGCCTGCTGTCGGTGATCCCGGCCATCATCGCGTTCTCCACCGTCGAGGAACCGCTCCGACGTTCACGCTGGCTCGCCACACGGCCCGTGCGCAACTACCGGATGGCGCTCGCGGGCACGGTGGTGGTGGCGACGTTCGCCGGCATCGCGTGGTCCTCCACGCCGTCGCTGAAGGTGGCCGACCTCGCCGACGTCCAGGGCGCGGCGGTCCTCGAGGCCCACCCCCTCCAGCGCACCGTGCGGGCCATTCGCCCGAACCCGCGGTCGGCGGTGCGTGACCGCGGCGAGGCCGACAAGGCGGGATGTCTGGCCGAACAGACCGACACACGCTCCAAGACCAGCTGCGTGTTCGGCGTCAAGGATTCGCCCACCACTGTGGTCCTGTTCGGGGATTCGCACGCCGCGCACTGGTTCCCGGCGCTCAACGTCGTGGCCAAGCAGCGCAACTGGCGCGTCGTCGTGCTCGCCAAATCGGGGTGCACGACGGCCTCGGTCACGCCCTACAACACCCAGTTCAAGCGCCCCTACCGCGAGTGCCCGACGTGGCGCAACTGGGCGCTCTCGCGTATCGCAAAGCTCGAGCCGAGCATGGTCATCACCAGCGGACCCGCGTTCTTCGACGTCATGCAGAACGGCAGCATCGTGACCGACGACGCCGCACGGCTGCGCCTGCTGCAGGCCGGTTACGCGACCACCTACCGCAAGCTCAAGCGCACCGGCGCCCGCATCGTCGTGATCGGCGACACGCCGCGTCCCAAGAATGATCCGCGCGCATGTGTCGCCAAGAACCCCGACCAGCTGGCGCAGTGCGCGTTCACGACCCGCGAGGGCTACGACTTCCGCCCGGTGGACCTGCTGGCCGCTCGGCGCGTGAAGGGTGTCAGCCGCGTCGCCAGCCGCTCGGCGTTCTGCCGTCGTAACGGCGTCTGCCCGGCGGTGGTCGGAAACGCGCTGGTGTACCGGAACGCCGGGCACATCACGGCCACCTACATGCGCACCCTCTCCCCCTGGCTGGGGCGCCGGCTCCCGAAGACCCTCGAGCCGCGTTCCTGACACAAACCACCGCCCGGTGGGAAGGCGTCCGACGACATCCGCAGAATGTGCAGGTGTCGACGGTCAGCGACCACGAGGGTGATGGCATGAACACCACAGACGAGGCACTCACCATCCGATGCACCGCACCGGTGGCCGGCTGGTCAGAGCCGGGTGGGGACGCCATCACCTTGGACACCGGCACCGTCGGCGTGGTGCTCCAGCACGTTCCCGACTGGGACGTCTACCTCGTCGAGGTCCCCAACTCGGCCGGGGCGACCATCGCGTTCGCCGAGGTCCCGGTGCTCGCCGCCCAGCCCGTGAAGGGGTCGCTCAGCGGCGTCTGAGGCCGCTCAGGCCGCCCCGGACTCCCGCAGGAAGGTCAGCACCGCCAGCACCCGGCGATGGTCGTCGTCGGTCGCGGCAAGTCCGAGCTTTCCGAACATGCCGGTGATGTGTTTCTCCACCGCGCCCACCGTGACGACGAGTTCGCGGGCGATGGCGGCGTTCGTGCGCCCCTCGGCCATCAGCGCGAGCACCTCCCGCTCTCGATCGCTGAGGCGGGCCAGGATCGAGTCGGACGCCCGGCGCTGCTGCATCACCGTGGCGATCACCTCACGATCCAGGGCGGTTCCGCCCGACGCCACCCGCTCGAGCGACTCCATGAACGCGGCGACGTCGCCCACCCGCTCCTTCAGGAGGTAGCCGACACCCCCCTCACCGGTCGCGAGGAGCTCGGCGGTGTAGGCCGGTTCGACGTACTGGGAGAGCATCAGGATGGCCAGCCCCGGATGACGCTGGCGCGCCATGATGGCCGCCCGGATCCCCTCGTCACGGAATCCCGGAGGCAGGCGGACGTCGCAGATCAGGACGTCCGGCTCCACGCGCTCGACGAGCCGGAGCATCCGCTCGGCGTCCTCCGCAACGCCAACAACCTCGACGTCGTTCTCACGCAGCAACGCCACCAGACCCTCGCGGAGCAGGGCGTGGTCTTCGCAGATCACGACGCGCACGGCAGCACCGCCCGCAGCGTGGTTCCCTCGGCCGGTGCCGAGCTCACGGTGAGCCGGCCATCCAGCCCCGCGACGCGGCGTCGCAATCCCTGAAGGCCTCCCCCATGCTCGTCCGCGCCTCCCGGCCCGTCATCCGAAATCGTGAGGTCGAGCATTCCATCCTCCAACGAGATGCGCACCGTCGCGGTCCCCTCGGGCGCGTGTTTGGCCACGTTCGCGAGCGCTTCGGCGCACACGAAGTACGCGCAGTTCTCGACCGATGCCTGGAGTCGCGCGGTCAGATTGGTTTCGAGGGTGACCGGAACGGCTGATCTGGCGACGAGCGATTCGATCGCGCCCACGAGCCCCCGGTCGGCGAGGACCGGCGGCGCGATACCGCGAGCCAGATCGCGGAGTTCGGCGATGGCCGTGCCGGCCTCCTCGCGCGCGGCGCGGATGAGCGCCGCCTCCTCCGGGTTCTGATCGCTGAGGCGGGCTTCCGCCCGCCCCAATTGCATCGAGAGCGCCACCAGACGTGCCTGCGCCCCGTCGTGAAGGTCGCGTTCGATACGTCGAAGCTCGTCCGCCTGGGCGTCGACGGTGTCGCGACGTGTTCGCGTCAGGACCGCGATCCGGTCGTTCAGGTCGCCCTCCCGGTCGCCGGTCAGGAAGACCACCGCAACCACCAAACCCCAGAGCGCGGCGATCACCATGATCGGCCAGACGGGCCAGAAGGGCCGTTGCGGGTCGGCCAGGGCCCACACCCCCACGAGCCCCGCGGCGAAAAGCGCCAGGGCCTCGCCCGAGGTCCTCAGCCGTCCCCGGATGGATGTCACGTCCCCGCGCAGGGCCACGAGGTGGACGCCGAGCAGGAAGACGAGGACGAGCCACGGCCAGGCGGGCCAGAACGGTCCGCGGTCGGGCGTGGCCAGCCAGATGCCGCCCAGCAGCACCGCGACGACCGACGACACGGCGGCGTGAAGGCTGAGCTGGCGACCCGGGGACATCGTGAGCAGGGTACCGGGAGCGGACGCCGGAACGGTCTCCTTCGAGGGGGTCAGCAGACCGGTGGCAACCGCGGAAAGCACCGCGGCCGCGAGGCGGATGAGCACCGCGGTCAGGAGGGCGGATGGCAGCGCGAGCAGCGTCCACGGCAGCGCGTCGGACGGCCCGTTGATGCCGATGACGGCGTGCGAGTCCCAACCCGACTCGACCCAGAGGGGGAGCGTGGCGATGCCCAACGTCGCGCCGACCGCGGTGACCGCCGCCACGGCCAGTGCGGGCCCGGCCAGGGCGCTCACCAGCAGCCAGCCCAGGTCGCGCCAGGTCTGAACGTCCCCGGCGGTGGCACGCAGGCCGCCCGTGACCCCGTCCCCGCGCGGCCGACGCCGCGTGGGAATCGTGGGCCGACCCGCGATGGCCACCAGCTCCCGGTCGATGTTCGCCAGCCCGCGGAACACCTCCGCCACCACCAGCGCGATGGGGATTCCGACGATGAGCACCACGCTCACCCCGACGACGGTGAGTCCACCGACCACCGCGGCAAACGCCAGACAGCCGCTGACGCCCGCGGCGAACAGGTACGCGAACGCTCGCGCGATCGCCCGAAGCTCACGAAGCAGGGCGCTCATCGCGACACCGCCGCGACGGCCCGGCCGGGGACCCGCCAGCGACGCCCGATCAGCGCCACCACCGCCGGCAGGGCGATTCCCCGCACCAGCGTGGCGTCGATGAGGATGGCGCTGGCGAGTGCCACGCCCATCTGCTTCATGTCGAGCAGGCTCATGGTGGCGAAGAGGGCGAAGGTCACCACCATCACGCTGGCCGCGCTGGTGATCGTGCCGGCGGTGGACGCGATCCCTTCCGACGCCGCCCGTGCGGGTGACGCACCCGCCGAGCGCAGCTCGCGCATCCGCTCGAGCACCACGATGGTGTAGTCCATCGACAGTCCGAACAGGATCACGAAGGCGAACAGCGGCACCCAGGTGACGATGGCGTCGATCCCCGTGAATCCGAGCAGCCCCTCCGCCCAGGTGCGCTGGAACACGAGGACCAGGATGCCGTAGGCAGCCGCCACCGAGAGCAGATTGAGCATCACCACGGCGAGGGCGAGCAACGGCGACCGGAAGGTGGGCAGCAGCACCAGGAACGCAAGCGCGAGTACGGCGATGACCACGAGCGGCGTGACCGTGGCGAGCCGCTCGGCGAAGTCGGCACTGGTGGACGTGGGCCCGGCCGTGCGGATGGTCACGCCGGGTCCGATCCCGGCTTCCAGTGGTGCCAGAACGGCGCGGAGATCCCGGGTGGCACCGCGGATTCGGCTGGCGGGGAGCTGGGGCGCGGGAACCACCAGCACGGCCGTGTGACCATCCTCCGAAATCCGCACCGAGGTCGCACCCCGCCCCCTGGTTGCGGATTTCGCTGTCTGCGCCACACGCAACAGCGCGGGACGTTCGCGGTGCAGGTCGCGGTCGTCGGCCGAAACGACCACGCGCTCGGGCATCGGTGCCCCCTGGAACGTTGATTCGACGTCTTTCAGCACACGCACGCTGGACAGCGAGGCCGGCAGCGACGCGAGATCGAGGTCCGAGGTGCGCAGGGACGATGCCGGTGCCGCGAGCGCGGCGAGGCCGCCGAACACGATGACGAGCGAGGCCACCGGGCGTGCCGAGGCGCGGGCGGCCAGGCGGCCCCACAGGCCGGTGGTGCCCGCGCGGCCGGAACGACGGCGCAGGCGCCCCCACTCGACCCGGTGTCCGAGCAGCGACAGCAGCGCAGGAAGGAGGGTGGCCGATCCGGCCACGGCGACGGCCACCACGATCATGATGCCCACCGCCATCGAGGTGAAGATCCCGCTTCCGGTGAACAGCATCCCCGCCACCGCCAGCATCACCGTGGCACCGGCCACCAGGATGGCGCGCCCGACGGTGGCCACCGTGGCCATGAGTGCCGCGTCGGTGCCGCTCCCGGTGGCGCGGATCTGGCGGTAGCGCCGGAGCATGAACAGCGAGTAGTCGACACCGAACGCCAGGCCCAACACGGTGACGGTCGGTGCGGTCGGGTCGCCCACGGGAACCAGCGGTGAGGTGAGCGACACGATCCCCATGGCGGCGGCGATTCCACCGACGCCGAACAGCAGCGGAATGAACGCCGCGACGATCGACCCGAACGCGATGAGCAGGATGCCGAGGCAGATCGGGATGGACAGCAGCTCGATGCGGCCGAGTTCCCGATCGATCATCGCCGCGAAGTCGCGCTCGACGCTGAGGTCGCCGCTCTGACGGATCCGGACCTCGGGGTGGCCGCTGCGGACATCCGCCACGGTCGCGTCGAGCGGTGGCAGGTCACCGTCCCCAGCCTCGTCCACGCGCAGGAGCACGTCCCGCCCGTCGGGAGTGCGGCCGTCCACGGCGACCCCGGCAACGCCGGTCGTCTGCGCGAGACGTGTTCGCAGCTCTGCGACGGCCTGCGCAACCGGGGCACGCGAACCCTGGACGAAGATGATCTCGCTGGTGGCGTCCTCGAGGCCGGCCTGGACGATGCGGGCGTTCGCGGCGCGCGACTCCCCCACCATGGTCTGTGTCTCGGTGAGCTGACGCTGGCCGACGATGCCGCCGGCCACCACGCAGGCGACGACGGCGATGAGCCAGAGGGTGATGGTGAGGCCACGGTGCCGGATGGCTCGCCCGGCGACCGCGGTGACGACGCGCGCCAGGGCGTCGCGGGTGTGTGTGGTGGTGCGTGAAGTGGACATGCTCCAAGCGTCGCCACGAGACGATTCGGCGTCATTGCGGCCACCCGCCGACGTGTGGATGGCATGCCCGAGTCTTCGGGGTGGGGGTAGCCCCACCCCGAAGACTCCGGCGAGGTGGCGCTACCGGAGGACGCCACGCGGCGACCTCATCCCGACCGGTCATCCGGGAGTCGTTGCTGAGACCCGATCCAGGGTGTTCCAATAAACCCAATGCAAGGAGACGGGGCTCATGCCGAAGGTCGCCAGCGATGAGGGCGGTCATCTACGACCGCTACGGTGGCCCCGAGGTGCTCCGGCCGGCCGAGGTCCCGGTACCCGATCCTGGCCCCGGCGAGGTGCTGGTCGAGGTGGTCGCCACCTCGGTGAACCTGTCTGACTGGGAGGCTCTCGTGGGCCGTCCACTGTACGCCCGCATCGGAGGGCTACGACGCCCCAGGCATCCCGTCCTGGGCTCCGACATCGCCGGCTGGGTGACGACCATCGGAGACCACGTGGATGGCTTCGCCATCGGCGACGAGGTCTACGGCGACAACCTCATGCCGAAGGGCGGGTTCGCGGAGTACGCGGCCGTGCCGTCCTCGGCGCTCGCCCCCAAGCCGCCCGGACTCACGTTCCTCCAGGCGGCGGCCCTCCCCCAGTCGGCGGCGATCGCCGATCAGGGCGTGGGTGATGCGGCGGCCGGCAGCCGGGTCCTCATCAACGGGGCGGGCGGGGGATCCGGCGCCCTGGCGATCCAGGTGGCAAAGCGAGCGGGTGCCCGCGTCACAGGGGTCGACAGCGGGGCCAAGCTCGAACTCATGCGTTCCCTGGGGGCCGAGGAGGTGCTCGACTATCGCGTCGGCGACGTCGCCGACGGGGCCCGGCGCTTTGACCTGGTACTCGACCTGGTGGCCCATCGGTCCGTGCTGGCCGTACGACGGCTGCTGGCTCCCGGGGGCGTCTACCGCTGTGTCGGGGGGTCGATGGGCGCCATTGTGGGGGCTGCCGTGCTGGGACCGGTCGTCGGGCGCCTCACGGGTCGCCGCATCGGGATGCTCGGCGTGCGGGAGGGCCCCGACCACTTCCGGAACGTCGCCGAGTTGTGCGCGTCCGGCGACATCGAGGTCCGCATCGACCGCACCTACGGGTTGGATGAGGTCCCACAGGCGCTGGCCCGGGTCGGAGAGGGCCAGAGTCTGGGCAAGGTCGTGGTCGCAGTCGCAGCCTGACCCGAACGCCCAATCCACCCACGGTTTCACCCACCACCGCGTCTGACTGGCGTCCGACCGCTCGCGACATCACGGTTCTGGCGTTCGCGACGGAACTCCTACGATGGTCCACATGACGTCTCGACGACTCATCGGTCTCGCTGTCCTCGTCGCGGCGGTCCTCGCCTCGATCCTGGGCGCCGTCGGCTGTTCGGACGACCACGCCGATGTCGACGGACCTGCGGTCGTGGTCCTTGCCCGTGTGCTCGAAGGCCTTCCGATCTCCGACGAGGGGTCAATCACCGTCGTCGAAATCACGAACGCTGACCGCCCTGAGGCGAACAGGGATGTGGCCCTCGGCCCCGGCGAGGCGCCGCGGCGAATCGCCCTTGGCGCGGGCACCTACACCCTCACGGCGCAGGAGTACCCGTGCCAGGGATCCTGCCCGGCTGATCCGGGGCGCGTCACCGACACAGAGCGTGCCGCGTTCTCATGCATGGCGATCATCGACGCGATCCCGGGCGAGCACGTGAGCATCCAGCAGCGGCTCTGGAAGGGCGAGTGCGACCTCACCGTCGTGAAGGGCATCGCGACGGTCGACTACCGGATCGACATCGAACCACCGTCCGCCGCCCCCGGTGAGATCGTCAAGGTGCGCACCGAGGGCCCCAACCCGGAGCTGGTGTATCAGGGAATCCCGGCCCGGATCGAACGGCGGGGAGATGACGGCACCTGGGCAACGGTCGCGCAGCTCTCCCTGAGCCTGGCGGATGGAACGCCACGATCCACAGTGGGTACCGTGGCGCCCTTCGTGTTTGCCGTTGATATCCCGGGTTCAGCGACGATGCTCGCCGAGATCCCGGAACTGGAAGAGGGGCAGTACCGGATGGTGCGGTGGATCACCATCGAGGGCTCGCGACCGTACCTCCGCACCGAAATCGTCGGTCCCGTCCACATCGAGTAATCAAGCGGATCTCCGGGCTCGCCCCAAGGGGCGTCAGCCATGGCTCACGTGACCGCGGCACCCAGCCGATGCAGCCGTGATGACGCGACCACCCGAGTGGTACCTGGAAGGCCCGGTCCGGATGTACCGGTACGCGCGGATGTTGGGTCTGTCGAGCGACCTCCGCTACACAGCTGAGGTGCCCCCGGACGCTCACGGACGCCCGGGGGTTCGATGCCGGTTCCCCAGTCGGCCCGCCGTGTCGGGTCGCATCGGTGCCGACCACCGTCGAACCGACTTCCAGGTCATTCTGAGCCGTCGGGGAAGCGTGCTGCTTGCAGTCTGCTCCGACCGGACGGACAACCCTGATTCGGCGGCAATGGCATCCGAACGCGCGATCAGGGTGATGAACGGACATGGCATCGCAACCGCTGCCCCCATCTCGGCGACGCGGATCTGCGGCACTGATGCCGTCACGTACGAGATGCGGTTCTTCACGGGAATCCTCACGGAGTGGAAGCTCGTGAAGCACGGATGGCTCTACATGATCGGCCTCCTACACCGCGACGGAGATCGCTCCCCTGTGTTCGACCTGGCGATGCGCTGCCTGGATACGTGGGATTGGCTACCGCCCGAGGCGAATCGCGTCTCAACTTTCGTCCCCGACGACCCGGAGATCCGCATGCGGTACCTGATGCACCGACGGGAACAAGAAGGGCGCTGAGACCGTCCGGTCAGGCGGGCGACACCACCGGGATGCCGTTTGCTCGGGCGGCATGCGCCAGGCGTTCGTCGTAGGCGACAATGCCCTCGAGTTCGTCACCGAGCTCCAGGGCAGTCGCGAGGTGGATCGCGTCCAGTGATCGCATCTCCGGCGGGTCGAGTCGCCCGGCCGCTTCGAACATCGCGGTCGACACCGAGATGAGGACGACACCGTCGAGAACCCCGCGTGCCGCCACGAGCCGATCCGGGGCCGAGCGGCGCGCGGCACGCACGAGTTCGGTCCTCACCAGGTCCGCCG
This sequence comes from Actinomycetota bacterium, assembly GCA_020636905.1. GTDB lineage: Bacteria > Actinomycetota > Thermoleophilia > Miltoncostaeales > Miltoncostaeaceae. The sequence continues at coordinate 160,506 of JACJWX010000025.1, forward strand.
CGACCAGCGTGGGCTCAGTCTCCGCGAGCCAGGCCCGAAGCCCGGCCGTCTCGGGCTCGGCGACGACGAGCTTGACCAACGCCGACGTATCGACGTAGTGGACCATCAGTACCGTTGCGCGTCGCGCAGCTCGGAAAGGGTGTGCGACAGCGGCGGCCCCGGCTCGGGGGCGGCCAGCTCGCTCAGTCGACGCCGCGCCGGCCGCGCCTGGCCGGCCGAGAGCATCGCCCCCAGTCGGGAAGCGGGAATCGGTGTCATCCGGGCCACCGGTCGGCCACGGTCGGTGATGGTGAGCGTCTCACCCGCCGCGGCCCTGGCGACCACCGCCGAGGCGTTCTGTTTGAGCGCGCGAATCCCGACGTCATCCATGTGCTTCAATGTAGCACTTCGCCCGTTGATCACGGTTCGATTCTTCGCCTGGCGCTCAGGCGTAAGGCCCCGTGGCCTGTACCGGATCACGCGCGGCCGACGGACGAATCTGTCAGGCGAGAGGCCGGGTCGCCCAGGACCCGGCCCCAAGGTTCACCCCGGCCGGCTATGCACCGACGAGGCCGCGCCATCCCGGATACACGTCGTCAACCGTCGACCCGGCAAGACCGATGTCCAGGCGCCAGCCGTCGAGATGCAGAATGCCTCGGAGATGGATCTCCTGGAACTCCGGCGACGCGCTCACGGCCATGAGCGACTGCGGATCCCCGCGGAGCGCCACCATGCCGCCGTCCGTCCCGGTGAAGTTCGCGATCCATTCGTGGCTGGATGTCGCGCCTTGATCTTCGAGGGCACCGAAGTGCAGGTTCGCCTCGTCGGCGAGCTTCATCGCCTCGATCTCGTGGCCGATCTTCGCGCCATTCCAGCGCATGATCATGATGCCCTGCTGCATGACACACCTCCCGTTGTTGGTACCTCCGACGTTAGGCCGGGGCGGGTCGCCCGTCGTTCGTGGGGGTGACACTCCAAGTGTCGCGGCGGCGACACTTCTGGAGGGCGATCGAACCGCTGCGCCGCCGACCGCGAGGCGGACGGAAACGGACCGCGTCAACTCACCAGGCGGGTGAGTGCTCCGGCGTCCGGCACGACGATGACCCCGCGTCCGAGCTTGAGCACCCCGCGATCCTCGAGGTCTCGCAGGACGCAGTTGACGGTCGCCCGGGAGGTGCCCGCGAGGCCGGCGAGGTCCTCCTGGGTGAGGCGCAGGGTGCACCGTGTCTCGTGCTCCCCGCAGGCCTGCTCGGCCACCGCCGCGAGTCGCCGGACGACCCGCTCGGGGGCACTCGAGAAGTAGGCCTCAGTGAGTCGGGTGTTGAGTCGCCGAACACGCGCGGCCAGGATCTCGACGAGCAGGCGATCGACCCCGGGGTGGTCCTGCCGCACCTCCTCGAACTGGCTCCGCCGGACGCTGATGGTTTCGGTCGGTTCGAGGGCGACCGCGGTGGCCGCGCGCGTGCCCTCGGAGATGAGGGCGAGTTCCCCGACGGCCTCACCCGGGCCGAGCATGGCGAGCGTCACCCGGCCGCCCCTCGGCGCGGGAACATGGACGGCGACCCACCCGGAGACGATGAGGTGCACGGTGTCGCCCGGGTCGCCGTGATGGAACAGCACCTCCCGGCGGGCAAAGCGCCTTCGGCGGGCGGTGCTGAGGAGCTCGCGGCGCTCCACCTCGTCCAGCGAATCCAGAAGCGGCCAAGGTGAGGGAGCGGGCGCGGGACGGTCCCCGCGAATGGACTTCGGAGGTCCTTTCGCCATGGTCAGCCTCCGGGAGCCGGCAGCGCCAGGGCAGTGGCTTGCCGGACATCGCGCGTTCCCAGTTCCCGCATGATCGCTTGCGCCGTTTGAAGGTCTGCGGACCCGGCCTCGGTTCCATGCAGTTGGACCAGCAGCCGCCCGAGCCCGGCGTGCGCCAGCGCGAGTTCGGGCCGCATCCTCATCGACCCCAGGGCGACGATGGCATGCCGGTACGCGTCCAGCGCTCGCGATCCACGATCCGCGTCGTCCCGGGCGACGGCTTCGACTTCCGCGGTCAGTCGCAGCGCGATCGCCCCGGGAAGCGTCATCCCTCCGGCCGCACAGCGCGCCGCGGTCTCATCGAGCGTCGCCCGGGCATCCTCGAGCCGTCCCGCCAGGAGGTACGCCTCGGCCAGCTCGTTCGCCAGCACCTCGCCCCAGACGAACCGCACCGAGCGGTTGGCCGCCACCGCCTGTTCGAGCGCGGGAATGGCCTCGGCGGGCCGGCCTGCCCTCGCAATGAACCACCCGTTCGCCGCTTCTGCCCACGAGCGGTCGGATGGCGTGGGCGCCGCGGCGACCGATCGGGCTCCCGCGTCGAGGGCCAGCTCCAGATCGCCACGGGCCGCGTGGGCCATTCCCAGGGTCCAGAGCGCGAACGACACGAGGCTGGTGTCGTCGTACTCCTGGGCGACGCTGAGTCCCCGTTCCGCGTGGGCGACGGCCCCGGTCCAGCGACCCATCCACATGTCCCCCAGCGACGCGAAGCTGCGTGTCCAGACGAGCCACCGCAGGTCGAAGCTCTCCCGCAGGCCCGCCAGTGCGAGCCGGGCGACGCGTGGGATGTCGGTGAGCTCCCCGGCCAGCAGCTTCACCCAGCCGAGCAGGACGTGGGTTGCGGCGAACTCCTTCGGGTTGTGCCCGTCGCCCCAGATGGTCAGACAGCGGTCGACGCGGCTGCGGGCACGCGGGAGGTCGCAGAGCGCCCATTCCATGTGACCCAGGCGGCTCAGCACGATGCCTTCCAGGTCGGGGCCCAGCGACTCCGCCACCGGGAGCGCTTCCCGAAGGTAGGTCTGGCATTCCTCGTACCGGAATTGCAGCTGCAGGACGATCACGTTGTTGCAGAGCAGCCGGATCCAGGTGCGCTGACGTGCCGGGGTCGGGGGCAACCGTTGCAGAAGTTCGCGTACGCGCAACAGGTGCGCGGAGGCTTCGACGACCGCATTGGCCCGGCGCGCCTTCTCGTTGGCGATCACCAGGTACCGGACGGTGCGGTCGTGGTCTTTCGCTTCGTCGAAGTGGCGGGCGAGGATCTCCGCGTTCTCGTCGATCCGGTTGGGCTGGACGTCTTCCAGCGCCCGTCCGACCGCGCCGTGGAGGATGGCTCTCGTCGCCGCAAGCAGCGTCGAGTAGACCGCTTCCTGGGTGAGTACGTGGTTGAACGAGTAGTCGTTCACGCGACCCTGCCCGGTCCGGCTGATGAAGCCGAGTTCGCGCAGGCGTGCGAGGTGAGCCCTGACAGCGGTCGGCTCACGCGAGGCCGCGGTGAGCACGTCAACCGAGAAGACTCGTCCGATCGTGGCTGCCAGACGCAGCGTCCGGCGCAGGTCCGGCGGGAGACGATCCACGCGGGCCAGCAGGACCCCCTGGAGGCTGGTGGGGATGTCGAGTTCGTCGAACGGGCGAGCGAGGCTCAGCACACCGTCCCGCCGTGTCACGGCGCCCGCTTCGAGCAGCGCCCGGGTGAGCGCTTCGACGAACAGCGGGTTGCCGTCGGTGCGGCGGAGGATCGCCTGCTCGAGCTCGGGCGCGACCTCACCGCCGCCGAGGATGCGGCGGACGACACGCAGGGTCTGCGCCGGGCTCAGCGGGGTGAGTGGCAGGTTCACGACGTCCGGTTGCAGCAGCAGAGCGCGGACCATTGCGGCTCCGGGAACCCGGGGCAGCGGTTGGAGATGCACCTCCGCGTGGTTGGCGAGCCCCCGCCAGCGGTTCAGGTACTCGGGGCGATAGGCGAGCACCAGCAGCAGCGGGTGACCGTGTCCCCGCTCGACCAGCGCGCCGACCACCTCTTCGGTGGCGCCGTCGATCCAGTGCGCGTCCTCGATGATGAGCGCGAGCGGACGCGCATCGGCCTGCGCGAGCAGCAGGCGCGTGAGTGCCTGGACCGTCCGGTGCCGAATGAGTTCGGGTGTGAGGCTGCCGAGCACGTCGTTCTCGACGTCGTACGACAGGAGGCTGTGGAGGTACGGAGCGAGATCCTCGACGGGCAGCCCGAGCGAGCGGAGCCTCGCATCGATCGCCGCCTTCGCCAAGGGCCCTTCCCCGTCTCCGATACCGCACAGCTCGCGTACGACGTCGAGGAAGGGTTGGAACGGGGTGCGTCCGCCGTAGGTGAAGCAGGTACCGACGACGAACCGGCCGCCCCCGGCGGAGAGCCTGCGCGTGAACTCCAGCAGGAGCCGGCTCTTCCCGAGTCCCGCCTCACCCACCACCGAAACCACTCGACCCGCGCCCGCCGATGCCGAGACCCACGCGGCGGAGAGCACCTCGAGTTCATGCGTGCGACCGATGAATGGCGTCAGCCCGGCGTCGCCCGCGAGTCTGGGCCACCGCCGTGGCGCACGGTGGCGGCGCACGAGCCGGTAGGCCCTCACGGGAGCGGAACGGCCGCGGACCGTTCGGATGCCGGCCTCGGCCCATTCGAACTCCCGATCACCGGCGTGCCGGCGGGTGCGCTCCGACGCGTACACCTCACCGGCCTCGGCAAGCGCCTGCAGCCGAGCGGCGAGGTTGACCGTGTCTCCGAGGGCCGTCTCGCGGCCGCGGGCGTCCGTGTCGAGATGGGTCATGACCACGAGACCCGTGTTCAGCGCAATCCGCACCCTGAAGGGCATGCCGGTGCGCTCCTCGACCTCCCGGCCGTAGTCGGCCATCGCCTCCTGGATGTCGAGCGCCGTGTGCGCGGCACGCGCCGCGTGATCCTCCTGGGCCACCGGCGCTCCGAACACGGCCATCAGCCCGTCCCCGGCGTAGTGGGTCACGGTGCCCTCGTACCGGTTGATGCGCTCAGCCATGAGGGAGAAGCAGCCGCTCATGACCTCGTGTACGGACTCCGGGTCCAGCCGCTCGGAGAGCGTCGTGTAGCCGGCCACGTCGGCGAAGAGCACCGTGACGTGGCGTCGTTGCCCGTCGTCGACGCGCGATGCCGGAGACGGTGAACCGAGAAATGTCGTCGCGCCACCGGGCCCGTCGCCGCGACGAATCGCGCCCAGGATGGCGCGGCGGTGCCCGAGCGTCACCCCCAGCTCGGCGAGGTCGCGGTCGGTCAGCTCACCGAGCGCGATCGCGTCGATGTCGTTCCGCTCGAAGGTCTCCGCATAGCGACCGAGACCGCGACCCTCGAGCCATTCACGCAGCTCAGACACGGCCCCTCCTCGGTTGCCACACTCCGACCGTAGCCCATGGCCGGAAGGGGCAGCAATACGCGCGCGCGGAGCGAAGCACCTGGTGCAGACGCCAGGGAGCACGCTGCGGAGGTCCGGGCCCGGTCAGAGCCGAGGACCTGGGGTACGCGGCCCCCGAATCGCCATTCACAAGGAGTTTTTCCGAGGATCGGCCGCCAAGACTCCCAGGGCGTCTAGTTGCCCGATCCCGGTGATGGCGCTTTGTTCCAGGCCGGAGGAACGACCTGACCCCCACGATCTCACTTCTCCTCGGCCTCACGGCCGTCGCAGCGGTCACCCTGGCGGTGACCCTGCTCCGACGCGCGGACGAACCCGGCGCGCGATGGGTCGCGGCGACCTGCGCCGCGCTCGCCGCCTGGTGCGTGGGCAACGCGGTACAAATCAACTCGACCTCACAGGACGTGAAGCGCCTCACGGTCGTGCTGGCGTTCGCCTGCAGCAGCGGGGCGGTGTACACCCTGTGGCGGGGCGTGATTCAGCGCACGCACTGGCCGCGACCGGTTCCTGACGGCCTCGCCAGACTCGCCGTCCTCCCCGCCGTGCTCACCTGCATTCTCGTGGCGACGACCGACGCCCCGGGGCCGTTCTTCCAGACGCTGAACATCCCACAGGACCAGGGACCGGTGACTGGGACCCCCGCAGGAATGCACGCCGTCCACGGGGTCTGGGCCACCGTGCTGATGGTGTGGTCGCTCGCCGGCATCGCGTATCTCGTCTGGCGCGTTCCCCGGCAACGCACGACCGTGGTCGCGCTGAGCGTGCTCGCCTTCGCCGTGCCCCACCTGGCGAACGTCATCTGGATTGCGAGCGACCTTCGGCTGCTCGACGGCAACGATCCAACGCCCATCGCCACACTGCCGGGCGCCGTCGCCCTGGTCATGGCCCTCCGCCGCAATTCCAAGCTCACGCTCGATGTCGGGCTCCTGCCCATCGCCCAGGATGCCGTGGTGGAGTCGATGTCAGACGGAGTCCTGGTGGTCGACGACCGTGGACGAATCGTCGACGTCAACCCGGCTGCAATCGACATGCTCGGGGTGACCGCCTCCACGACGGTCGGACGCCCGGTCCAGGACGTGCTTCCCGGCTGGGACGACGGCGCGACCACAGGTGCCTGGGAGTTCTCGATCGCCGCGGTCTCGCCGCCACGCACCGTCGCCGCGCACACCGGCATGCTCCGGCGTGGAGCGGCGGGGCGGGTCGTCCTTCTGCGCGACGTCAGCGAGCAGCACGCGGCCCGGGCAGCCCTGGAACTGAGCCTGGCCCGCCAGGAGCACGCTGCCCTCCACGACACCCTGACAGGGCTCCCGAACCGTGGGGCGCTCTTCCTGGCCCTGCGGGCGGCGTTCGCCCGGGGTGAGCCATTGACGCTTCTCATCCTGGACCTCGACGGCTTCAAGGCGCTGAACGATGCGTTCGGGCATCGCGCCGGAGACCGGGTGCTCTGCGAACTCGCCACGCGGCTGCAGCGCGCGGCCCACTACGAGGCCACCGTCGCCCGGCTCGGCGGAGACGAGTTCGCAATCCTGCTCCCCGGCGCCGATGCGGCCGCAGCCGCCCGCGCCGCGCAAACCGCGCTCGAGACGGTCGACGCACCGTTCGTGCTGGAAGACGTCGAAGTCTCCGTCGGAGCAAGCGTGGGCGTTGCCGTCGGTCCGGCGCACGGGCATGACGCCGATGCGGTCGTGCACGCCGCCGACGTCGCCATGTACCACGCCAAGGGTGCGGTCGAGCGTTGGTCACTCTACGAACCGTCGCTGGACCGGCGCGGCCGCGAGCGCCTGTTGCTGCGGCAGGAGCTTCGGCGGGCCATCGCGGGGAGTGAGCTCGAAGTCCACTACCAGCCGCAGGCCACTCCCCGGGGGGAGGTCGTGGCGGTCGAGGCCCTGGTGCGCTGGCGCCACCCCGAGCGCGGCCTGCTCGCCCCCGGCGCCTTCCTTCCGGTCTGCGAGGACAGTGAGCTCGCCTGCCGGCTCACCGACACCGTCTTCGATCTCGCGCTCGGGGACCTCCCGAGACTGCGAACCGCATCACGGACTCTGTCCGTCTCGATCAACCTCGGCAGCTTCGACATTCGCGATACAACGCTGACCGCGCGCCTCGAGGCCGCGATCGCGAGACATGGCGCCGACCCAGACCGCATCACCGTCGAGATCACCGAAAACGCACTCGTCGAGGCCGGGGATGGTCTTGAAGCCCTCAACGCGATCAGGGACCTCGGCGTTCGTGTCTCCCTCGACGATTTCGGAACAGGCTCGGGCCCCCTCGCGACCCTGCGCGAGTTGCCGGTCGATGAGCTGAAGATCGACCGATCGTTCGTGGCCGGAATCGGCCGCCACCGTGAGACGACGCTTGCGACCGGCCTCGTTCGGCTCGCCCACGATCTCGAACTCACCGTGGTGGCGGAGGGCGTCGAGTCCGAAGATCAGGCCGAGGCCCTCCGAGCGATGGGGTGCGACCTGCTCCAGGGGTACCACATCGGGCGTCCGGAACTTCTCGAGAGGGCTACCGAGTCCCCGGAGCTGGCGATGCCGACTCGGCGCTTTGTGCGCACGACGGAGCAGCAGACGCGCCACCAAGACCGCGATCTGAATCCGCTGGCAGGCGTGCCGGTCGTCCCCCAGGACGCGGGATAGGCCCGCAGGGGACCGACCACTGGCCGGGAGCCGCGTCGGTTCAGACGGCGGCCAGCGTCTCGGGCAGCCGACGCCCGAACTGTTGCTGCCATACGACGTCCCGAACCCGCGTGCGGTCGCGGCCGGCCCGTTTGGCCGCGTACAGGTGACGGTCCGCTTCGTCGATGAGGTCGTACAGCACCTGATCGGCCGTCATCTCCGGCGGCGGTGCCGCGCAGACGCCGCCGACGCTGACGGTCACCGGCACGGTTCCGCCGAACCGTCCCACCAGTTCGCGCAGGCGTTCCCCGACCCGCTCCAGGTCGCGGACCGACTCCACCGGGAGCACTGCGCAGAACTCCTCGCCGCCGAGACGAACCAGCAGGCCCTCTCCGGGCACCGCCCGACGGAGCGCCGCTCCGACCATCCGCAGCACGTCATCGCCGGTCCGGTGGCCGTGCACGTCGTTCACCCGCTTGAAGTGGTCGACGTCCGCCACGAGCACGCCCACCGATGCGCCGCGCGTGCGCACCCGGGCGATCACATCCTCGGCCTGAGCGGCGAGGCCCCGTCGGTTGCTCAACCCGGTCAGCTCATCGATCCCTGCCGCGACGTGTGCCAGGCCGGTGATCCGCTCCAGTTCGTCTCGGTAACGGAAGATCACACGGGTGGGCATAAGGTTGCTGAGTGCGACCGCGCTGCCGCCGATGATCAGTTGGTGTACCGGCACCCCCTGAAGGAACATCCCTGTGGTCGTGGCTGCGGACAGGACGAGTCCGACCCCGATCACCCGGGCGACATCGAGCATCACGGCACCGATCACGATCACCGCGTAGTCGCAGACGACGAGCACCGCCGTGGGAATCGGGTCGTCGGTCGCGCCGATCACGAGGACGTTGATCACGGCCAGCAGCGTGATGTGCGCGTGGAGCTGCCAGCGCCTCAGGTTGCCCATGATCAGCACGCCGACGACGATTCCGACGGCGATCAGCGCGGCGGCGGTGAGCCACGACGCACGCTCCGGTCGCACCACCTCAGTCATCCCCAGGAGCAGAATCATGGGAATGCCGCTCGCTGCGAGAAACAGGGTCAGCCGTGTCGGAGCGTCGTGACGTGCCAGCAGGGCCCGCAGGCGGGCGTTCTCGAGCGGGCTCACGAAGCGCACGGGTGAGCCGCCCGGACGTGGAGGGCCGACGGTGCGACGTGTACCCGGTCGCGTCCGGCCTGTTTGGCCGCGTACATGAGTCGGTCGGCCCGGTCGATCAGGTCGTACAGCATTTCGTCGTCCGGGGTGGGCGGCTCCGGTGGTGCCGCGAAGACTCCCCCGACGCTCACCGTCACCGGCACCGGCTCGGTGAGCTGAACCACCCGCTCGCGAATGCGCTCGGCCGCCGCGTGCAGGCCATCCGCTGAACCCACCGACAGCACCACGCAGAATTCCTCGCCACCGAGACGCACCAGGAGATCCTCGGGACGTACCGCCTGCCGGAGGACGTCGGCGACGGCCCGTAGGACATCGTCGCCCACACGATGCCCATGGACGTCGTTGACCTGTTTGAAGTGGTCGACGTCCGCCACCAGAACCCCCACCAGCACGTTTCCCTCCCGTGCGGCCTCCAGCACGCGCCCGGCCTGCTCGGCCAACCCCCGCCGATTGCTCAACCCGGTCAGCGCATCCACCCCGGCGGCTCGCCGCGCCATGCCGGCCGCCCGCTCCAGATCTCGGCGGTACTTGAACACGAAGGAGTTCGACGCCAGGAACATGGTGATCATCGACACCGTCCCAAGGGCCACCAGGAACCACGACGCCCCACCGGTCCTGAGGACGAAGCCGAACGCGACCCCGACCAGACCGACCAGCGGCAGGATCTGGCCGGTGCCCACGCGTGTCGCCGCCATCACGATCAGCGACGTGCAGACGGCGGCGAGTGTGGGGAGCACCGTCGCGGCCTGCGCCGCGGTGCCCACGAGCGCGACGATGACCGCGGTTCCAATCGCGTGCACGGTCAGCTTCACCGGCCCCGGGTGCAGGTTGAAGAGCACCGATACCGAGAGCACCGTCGCCAGGACCGCCGCAACGTAGACGTAGTCCGCCCGATCGGGTCGAAAGAAGCTTGTGTCGGCCACCGCGAAGAGCAGCAGGCCGCCGAGCAGCGCGAGACCGGACTCGGTGCGCGTCGAGTCGTTGCTTCGCGCGCGGACGAATCCCGGGAGTGCCGATGGGCGCCTCATGCCAGTACCATCGGCGTTTCGGGCGCCCGGGATGACGCCAGACCGAGCG
>JACJWX010000003.1 GCA_020636905.1 Actinomycetota bacterium
ATCACGTAGTTGGTGACGTCCACCACGTTGTTGATCGAGCGCATCCCGGCGGCCTCGACACGACCTCTGAGCCAGTCGGGAGACGGCGCCACCTCGACGTCGGTGAACACGCGTGCCAAGTAGCGGGGGCAGAGATCCGGCGCCTCGACCCGGAGCGTGACGTGGTCATCCACCGTCCCGGGCCCCTCGGCGGCGGGTTCCGATTCGTCCAGTGGGCGCAGCTCGGCTCCGGTGACCGCGTGGACCTCCCGGGCGATCCCGTAGACCGACTGGCAGTCCGGCCGGTTGGACGTGACCTCGAGATCGAACACCGTCTCGACGATCGGCAGCACCTCGTCCAGGCGGGTGCCGGGTGCGGCGTCAGTCGCGAGTTCGATGATGCCGGCGCTCTCGTCCGACAGCCCGAGTTCGCTCGCGCTGAGGATCATCCCGTGGCTCGTGACGCCCCGCAGTTTGGCCGTGCCCAGCGGCGGGCGGCCGGGCAGCACCGCCCCCGGAAGGGCGACCGGCACGTGCTGTCCCGCGGCGACGTTCGGCGCGCCGCAGACGATGGTGCGGGGTTCGGACTCGCCCACGTCCACGGTGCACACGCGCAGACGGTCGGCATCGGGGTGCTGCACGGCCTCGCGCACGAATCCCACCCGGAAGTGTTCGAGATTCCCGTCGGTCTCGGGTACGCGGGACTCGATCGACTCCACCTCGGTACCGCTGTTCCACAGCAGTTCGGCGAGGTCCTCGGGCGAACGCGCGGGATCGATGTGATCCCGCAGCCAGCTCAGCGGCACCCTCATGCGAACTGCTCCAGGAAGCGGAGGTCGTTCTCGAACAGCAGGCGCAGATCCGGGAGCCCGTACCGCACCATGGCCATACGGTCGATCCCCATTCCGAAGGCGAACCCGGTCCAGCGCTCGGGGTCATACCCGACCGAGGCGAACACGTTCGGGTCGACCATGCCGGCGCCGAGGAGCTCGAGCCACTGCCCGCGGCCATGCCGGTCCATCCAGCGGACGTAGAGCTCGATGGACGGCTCGGTGAAGGGGAAGAAGTGCGGGCGGACGACATACTCGACGTCGTCACCCAGGAGGGCACGCGCAACGTGCACGAGCGTCCCCTTCAGGTGCGAGAGCGTGAGTCCCTCGTCCACCGCCAACCCTTCGAGCTGGTGGAACATGGGGCTGTGTGTGGCGTCCACGTCGTCCCGGCGGTAGACCGCGCCCGGGCTGACGATGAAGACCGGCGGGGGCCCGCTCTCCATCACGCGCACCTGCACCGGCGAGGTCTGGGGCCGCAGGGCGATGTCGTCGTGTCCGGCCACGTAGAAGGTGTCCGACGACGACCGCGCGGGGTGCGCCTCAGGGATGTTGAGCGCCGTGAAGTTGTGGTAGCCGTCCTCGATCTCGGGACCATCGGCGATCCGGTAGCCGAGCCCCAGGAAGACGTCCTCGATTTCGGTGCGCACCTGCGTCAGCAGGTGGAGGGCACCGACCGGGAACGGGTCGCCCGGAAGTGTGACGTCGGTGCGGTCCTCGAGGAGCTGGTCGCCCATCGCCGCCGCTTCGAGCCGGGTGTGGCGCTCGTCGAGGGCGGCCTCGATGGCCTTGCGTGCGGCGTTGGCGGCCTTCCCCGTGGGCCCGCGCTCCTCCGGCGCGAGCTTGCCGATCCCCGAGAGGATCTCGACGATGGCGCTGCGGCGACCGGTGTGGGCGACACGCGCCGCCTCGAGGGCGTCGAGCGACTCGGCCGCACCGATGGCTGAGAGGGCGGAATCCCGCAGGGCGTCGATGTTCAGGTCGGAAGGCACCGACGCGTGAGGCTACACGAGACCCCTGCCCTGCACCTCCCGCTGGCGCAGCGCTTCACCCATCAGCACCGCCCCCGCGGCCGACACGTTGAGCGACTCCGTTCTGCGGTCCTGCGGGATGGTGGTCACCGAGACCTCCACCCCGCCTCGGGAGAGGGCGTCGAGGGCGGGGTCGATACCCGCCCGCTCCGCGCCGAGCGCAAGCACCGTCGGCCGGGTCAGGTCCACGTCCCAGGGCGATTTGCCGTCGACGACGGCGGCGGCGACCACCTGGAATCCGGTGCGGGTCGCGAGGTCCTCGGCACGCACGGACTCCAGGAGCGGAAGCGCGAAGGTGGCCCCCATCGCCGCCCGTAGCGCACGCGGGTGGTAGGGATCCGCCGACCCCGGGCCGAGGGCCACCCAGTCCGCTCCCAGCGCCGCCGCCGACCGCACGAGGGTGCCCACGTTCCCGGGGTCCGCAACCCCGGCGAGCCAGACGCCCATTCGCGGCGGCCAGCGCACCTCGTTGAAGCCGTACGGCCCCGGTTGCGGGACGATGGCGATGACGCGTGGCGTGCTCGCCAGCACGGCCACGTGGCCCATGAGGTCCGACGGGACCGCGTAGCGCTCGGGAAGGTCGGCCATGCGATCGAGCAGCGGCCCGATCTCCTCAGCGCGGGCGGCGTCCACCAGCACCGCCTGCGGCGTCAGGCCATGGTCGAGCGCCGCTTCGACGAGGTCCTCACCCTCGGCCACGAGCAGGCGCCGCTCTCGCCGCACCTTCTTCGCGTCGAGCGCACGGGCGAGCCGCACCCACGGATTGCGGGCGCTGGTGATGGGGCGCAGCGAGGGCGTCGTGCCCTCCGGCGGGCTAGGCGGCTGCGGCGGTGCGGGTCTCGCGGACCCGCGCGCAGAGCCCCGCGAAGGCTGCCGGCTCATGGATGGCGAGGTCGGCGAGGACCTTCCGGTTCAGTTCGATCTCGAGCGTCGACAACCCATGAATGAACTGTCCGTACGTGAGGCCCTCCGCGCGTGCGGCGGCGTTGATACGGGCAATCCAGAGGCGACGGAACTCGCGCTTGCGAACCCGGCGATCGCGGTACTGGTAGCGGAGCGAGCGCTGGACCTGCTCCTTGGCACGACGGTAGCTCGTGTGCTTGGTGCCCCAGTAGCCCTTGGCGAGACCGAGAACCTTGCGGCGCTTCTTTCGGGCCGCAACCGAACGCTTCACACGTGCCACTACCGCTCTCCCAACAGCCGCAGCGCGGTCCGAGCATGCTCGGGTGCCAGCGCACGTTCATCGTGCTGGCGGCGCTTGTTCTTCGGAGACATGTTCTCCATGTTGTGCCGCAGGTTCGACGGTTGGAACATCACCTTCTTGTTGCGGGTGACGCGAAACCGCTTCGACGCGGACGAATTGGTCTTCATCTTGGGCATGTGAACTCGAACGTGGTGTCGGGTCAGTCGGACTCGCCGGTTTCCTTGGCGGGCGCAAGCATCATGATCATGTTGCGTCCGTCCAGGTTCGGCCGGCTCTCGATGACGGCAATGTCCTTCAGCTCGTCCGCGAGCCGAAGAAGGATGGCCTCTCCGCGCTCAGGATGCAAGAGCTCCCGGCCACGAAACATGATCGTGACCTTGACTTTGTCCTTGTGCTTGAGGAACCGCACGACGTGCCCCTTCTTGGTGGCGTAGTCGTGTGGATCGATCTTCGGCCGGAACTTGATCTCCTTGATGACGATCAGGTTCTGGTGCTTACGAGCCTGTTTGGCCTTCTGCTCCTGCTCGTACCGCCACTTCCCGTAGTCCATGATGCGGACCACCGGCGGGCGGGCGTCCGGAGCCACCTCGACCAGGTCGAGGTTCGCTCGGGCCGCGATGTCCTGGGCGCGGGCGATCGGCACGACACCGACGTTTTCGCCGCTGGCGTCGATCAGGCGCACCGATTCGACCCGGATCGCATCGTTGATCCGCGTCGACGGCCCGGCCGGAGGACGGGTGTCTGGACCCCGTCTAGGAGGCACGCACCACTCCCGACAATGTCAGGCGCCACCCCTTCGGATGGACGGATGGTGTGCAGCTGAAGTTCGAGCTGTGAAGACGAGCACTCCGTATGGACTGGCGCGGGTTCGAAAACTGCCGCGCTCCCGCGGCGGACGCGCACAATAGCAGGACTGGCGGCGTCGTCGAAAGTCCCCGCCGGCACGGATTGCCCGGCGCCCGACGTACGCGGCCACCGCGACCCGGGACGGAGTGCGGATGCGCGGCGACGACCGACAGACCGGCCGGCGAGAACCGCCGGCGTTCAGCGCGTCGCCCACGTGCGCTCCCCGCCAGGACGGCTCGAGGTGAGCTGACGTCGCGACACAAGGATTCAGGAGGTGTGTGGGAGCGGTGGGGTGGCGCATGAAGACATTCCATGCGCCACCGAACCGACTGCTCGACCACGTCCGCGGTGCGGGCACCGCGACGGGAACGGCTACTTCTTCTTCTTGTTCCCGGCAGCGACGGTTTCCTTGAGCACTGCGCCCGGCGTGAACCGGGGAACAACGCGTGCCGGAATGGTGACCTTCTTGCTCGGATCCTGCGGATTGACGCCGACGCGTTCCGCGCGATGCGAGATTGAGAACTTTCCAAAGCCGGCGAACGCAACGTCCTCTCCGCCCTTCAGGGCGTCAGAGATCTCGTCGAGGACCGCGCTGACCAGCACCTGCGCCTGAGCATTCGGGATGTCCGCGCGCTTGGCTACGCGACCCACGAACTCCGTTTTGTTCATCTCGACCCCCCTCGGGTGGTGTCTGTTGCGATGAGCGTGCTGCGGCAACCTAGCACCACATTCGGACGAAATCCCCACCGTCAAGGGAATCTTCTGCGATTTGCAGGTCCGTGCGGCCCGGAACGTGGCCAACCGGGGTCACTCGGACGAGGGAGCGGGCATCACCCGTTCGAGGTGAAGCCATCCCCCTATGGAGACGGCGTTTCGAGAGAAATAGAGGTTTTCACTACATAGGCGCAGGTTCGGGAGTCCGACGAAAAGGTCGTGCGACGAAATCCGACAACGTGCCGAAACCGCCGGATCGCCGCACTCGCGGGCGCCGTCGCGCTCGGGACCTGCACCGCGCCGGCGCTGGCTGCGCCCCCGGCGTCGGACACCGTGCTGGTGCAGGTCTCGGGCGCGACGAGCACCGCAGACCGGGCGAAGATCGCCCGGGAGCTGGACGGGAACGCGGTGAACGCGATCCCGGGTGGGTGGCGCGAGTACCAGCTCGACCGTGAGGTGACCGCCTCCGAAGCGCGAGCCGAACTCAAGAACCTCAAGGGCGTTCGCCGGGTCGTGCTGCCATCGCCGCTGACGATCGCCGCCGTCCCCAACGACCCCCTCTTCGGGCCGACGAACGGTGGCTACCAGTGGGGGCTCCGAAACACCGCCGCGTGGAGCGGTGGTGAGGCCGGAGCGGACGTCGCGGCGATCGACGGCTGGACGCATCAGACGTCGTCGACGCCCGTGGTCGTGGCGGTCATCGACACCGGCGTCCAGGTCACTCACCCGGACCTCGCCAGCCGCGTGTGGACCAACGCCGGCGAGATCCCCGGGAATGGCATCGACGACGACGCGAACGGGTACGTCGACGACGTCAACGGGTGGGACTTCGCCTCCGACGACGCCTCGGTGTACGACGGCACCGGCGATCGGCACGGAACCCACGTCGCCGGCATCATCGCGGCCGAGCGGGACAACGGCACCGGGATCGCCGGAGTCAGCACCAACGCCCGCATCATGCCGCTCAAGTTCATCGACGGCACCCAGGGGTGGAACACCGACGCGGTCCGGGCGATCCAGTACGCGGTCGCCAATGGCGCGAAGGTGATCAACGCCTCGTTCGGAGGCACGACCTACGACTCGCTGCTGTGCAGCACGATCTCGTGGGCCGCCAGCCGGGGGGTCACGGTCGTCGTCGCGGCCGGGAACAGCGGGAACAACCTCGATTCCGCCAGCGCGTGGCCGGCGAAGTGCGACGAGCCGAGTCAGCTGACCGTCGGCGCGTTCACCCACACCGGGGCGCTCGCCGACTTCTCGAACCACAGCACGAACTTCGTCGACGTTGCGGCGCCGGGCGAATGGATCGTGTCGACGGTGCCCGACGGCTACGGCTACATGTCGGGCACGTCGATGGCGACTCCGTTCGTGACCGGGGTCGCCGCGGCCGTGCTCGGCGAGCAGCCCGCGCTGACCCCCGCCCAGGTGCGGGCCCGTGTGCTCAACGGCGCCACGCCCTCGCCGGAGCTGGCGAGCACGATCGCCGGGGGGCGCCGCCTGAACCTGGTGGGAGCGCTCACCGACGTGCCCCAGCCGCTCACGTCACCCGATCGGACGCCCCCGGCGGCCTTCGGACTCATCGGACCGAACGATGGCGCCACGGTTCGGTCGCCGCGACCGGTCTTCAGCTGGAGTGCCAGTGCGGACACCGACTCCGGTGTGGCCGAGTACCGGCTCGTCGTCGGAGGCCAGGTGATCGCCTCGGGAATCACCGGAACCAGTGCGATGCCCGCGTCGGATCTGCCTCAGGGACCAACCGAGTGGCGTGTGGACGCCATCGATGGCGCCGGCAACGTCCGGGCGAGCGCCACCCGGCAGCTCACCGTCGATTCCATCGACCCGTCAGAGCCCCGCATCGTCACGCCCGGGACGAACCAGTCGCCGGTGGCCGGCCGCCCCACGCAGGTGCGCTGGAGTGGCGACGATGCGGGCGTGTCCCAGTACCGTGTGCTGGTCAACGGCCGGGTGCGCGCAACCGTGCCGGGACGTTCGCAGAGCACCACCGTCGTGTTCGTGCCGGGTCGTCAGTTCCTGCAGGTGACCGCCGTCGACGCGGCCGGAAACACGGCGAGTTCACCCCGGGTGACCCTTCGTGTGCTCAGCGCGGCCGCCGCGCGGCGGAACCGCGCGCGGACCTTGCGGGTGCGCAAGGTGATCCGCCACGCCCGGATCCGGCTCCAGCGTGAACGTGCCCGACGCTCGAGCACCTCCCGGATCCGGGTCCGGTCGCGCGCTGCGGTGGCCGTCAGCATCGAGGTCACCAGGCGCGGACGCCCGGTCTACCGGACCAGGGCCCGGCTGCGACGGGGAACCACCACGGTCGAGCTGGGGCGTCCTCGACTTGCGAGCGGGAACTACCGCGCCGTGGTCCGCGTGCAGTCGGTGCCCGCGGCCAAGGGCGTCATCACCGTCCGCTAGCCGGGACGTCCGTCGCCGGGGGCACGGGCGCGCGGAACGTCCGGATCAGTACCACTTCCCCTTCGCGAATCCCCCGAAGGCCACCAGGCCCACCAGGGCGACGATGATGCCCCACCAGAGATGCCCGGCGATCGCGAGGATGACGCCGATGATCACCAAGATTCCGCCAAGGCCAATGCCAGCCATGAGTACTCCAGTCGTGGGAGGTTTGCCCGGGAGTCACGGCCTCACGTCGCGAGGTCGCGACACCGGGGAAACGATCGCCGCCCGCCAGGGCGACGTTCAATGACCTTATGGCACGTCCCGCCGCGGACCGCACCGGCCGGGTCCCCGGTACCGGCGACCCGATCCGCGCCGGTCACGCGAGGAACATGACCCGCACCACCGTCTCGCCCTCGGGAGTGGAGGCTTCGGCGAAGCCGACCAGGCAGGGCAACGAGTCACGGAGTTGCATGACGTCCCCGTCGCGGACCGCACCCCCGGCCAGCACGTAGCCGGCGAGTTCCTTCATGAGCCGCACCGCGGGTTCCAGAAGCATCGTGGGGACGTTCAGCAGTTCGAGTTCCGGGTGGGCGGCGTAGATGCCGAGACCGATCGTCGCGAGACGGCTTCCGCGGATCTGCTCCTGCTGGGTGAACCAGGCGGACGTCGCGAGTTCGGCGACGCTGGGTCGGCCGTCGCCACTGCCGATCGCCTGCAGCAGGGCATGCCCGGGGGCGTCGGGCTCGTTCGGCGTCTGGACGGCGATCTGAACGCGAGGGTCATCGATCTGGGTGCTCATGCACACAGCCTGACATGCGGGGCCCGGCGGCACCGCCGCCGGTCGGCGAGGGCCGGCCGGCGGCGACCATCCCGGAATGCGCCGCCACCCGCGAGCGCGGCCAGCGCGTGATGAACTGGCGGTGTGCCACGACGCCCGATCGAGATCGCCGTGCTGGGAGCCAGCCACGAGTCCGCGGACTTCGCGACCCGCGAACGGCTCGCGGATGCGCTGACGCCGAGGGCCGTCGCGGCGACCGTCTCCGGGTTGGTCGACGAGGTGGTGACCATCACGACCTGCGACCGGACCGAGGTCGTGCTGGCCTGTCGCGATTCCCGGGCGCTCGCCGCTGCCGAAGACGCCCTGCGGGACCTGGCCGGGACGGGCGGGGGCGACATCCGCGTACTTCGCGGGCGGGCCGCGATCCGTCACGTGATCCGCGTGTCCATGGGGCTGGACGCCCTGATCCTCGGCGAGCACGAGATCCAGGGCCAGGTGGGACACGCGTGGCGTTCGGCCAAACGTGCGGGTACCGCCGGTCCCGTGATGGCGGCGCTGTTCCAGCGCGCGCTGCACACGGCCGGCCGTGCCCGGGCCGAGGTCGGGCTCGGCCGTGGCAGGACCTCGATCGCATCGCTCGCCTTCGAGCACGTGCTGCCCGCGCTCTCCGGACGTGATGGCGTCGAGGTCGTCATCGTCGGGGCCGATCCGGCTGCCCGCGGACTGGGGCGCCGTCTCGTGGAGGCCGTGTCGGGCACGGTCTGGGCGACGGGTCCCGGCGGTGAGGCCGCACGCTTCGCGCGGGACATCGGCGCGGAACGATTGGCGCTCGACGGGGCGGCGGACGTGCTCCAGCGGTGTTCGCTGCTGGTGGGGGCCGCCCCGCTGCCCGCCGCGGTCGCCGCCGCACTGCGCGCGCCGCATCGGGCCGGGCCGCTCCTGATCATGGACATGTGCATGCCGAGAAGTGTCCCGCCGGACATCGGGTCGCTGCCGGGAATCCGGATCGACACCCTCGACGACCTCCGTCCCCTTGCCCGCCGGGCGGACGATGTCCGCCGGCGCGATGCGGCCGCCGCGGCGCGCATCGCCAGCGAGGGGACGGCCTGGATGACCGACTGGCTCGCCGGCCGCGAAGCGGTGTCGGCGATCCGGGGGGTGCTCGACGACGTGGAAGCGCTCCGGCGTCGCGAGCTCGACCGGGCGATTCGCCACGACGACACGCCCGAGACGGTCGAGCGGCTGCAGCGGCTGAGCCGCCGCCTGGCGGCCGCCTTCGCGCACGCCCCGGCGACTCGTCTGCGCTACAGCGACGACCCGGATACCGACGCTGCGGTCCTCCGGCGGTTGTTTGGACCCGTCACACCGTCGACCCTCGATGAGAGCGCCGACGGGACCCGCTGATATCGTGCGTCCGCCGACCGCCCTGGTCGGGTGAAATGCGAGCAATCGATGCCTGGGTGGGTCCGTGGGGCTTGGCGGGTTGTGTTGCGCTCGCCGAGCAGTGAGGGATGCATGCCTGAAGGTACCGTGAAGTGGTTCTCCGCCGAGAAGGGGTTCGGATTCATCACCCCCGACGATGGCGGGAAGGACCTGTTCGTCCACCACACGCAGATCCGCATGGACGGATACCGCAGCCTGGATGAGGGCCAGCGCGTGTCCTTCGACGCCGAGTCCGGCCCGAAGGGCCCGCAGGCCGCGAACGTGACGTCCGCCGCCTAGGAGTAACCCTCCGCGAATGCCCGATCGGTGCCCGCCGGCATTCCGCCGAATCACGGCGGGCACCGATCCACCCTCAGGGTCGACTTCACCCTGAGAATCCGCCGCCCACCGTCCTCGCAGGTCTTGAGAACATGGCCGGAGCGCGCGAAACTGCCGCAGGGCCTTCCATCACGAGGAGGATGACTGCATGCAGACGGTGACTGTGACCCCGGTGGGGTCGCGCTAGCCACCTGATCCGGTGAGCGCCGACGCGGCGCACCCGGGATCGAGCTGTGCGTCCACCCCGCCGACCGTGTTTCGCCGCGCCCGCGCGGCTCATTCCACGTCGACATGGGGGAATTCCTCGTGAGCATTTCACTGGCCGACCTGGGCTGGTCGAGTCACTTCGCGCGTCAGATCGACGCCGACGACGCCGTGCCGATGCGGCTCGATGCCGTTCACCGCACGCGCCTGCACGCCACCGGCGAGGCCGGCCCCGTCACCCTCGTCCCCACCGCGCCGGCCGGCGACTACGCGGTGGGCGACTGGGTCCTCGTGACGGGCGAGCGTGCGTCCAAGCCGCTCACCCGGCTGACCGAGCTGGTCCGGCGGACGGCCGGGCGCGAGTCGAAGCCGCAGCTCATCGCGGCCAACGTCGACACCCTCGGGATCGTCACCAGCTGCAATGACGACTTCAACGTCGCGCGGCTCGAGCGCTACCTGGCGCTTTCGGGACGAGCCGGATGCCTGCCGCTGATCATTCTCACCAAGGTGGACACGGTCGACGATCCTGCACCGTTTGTTCGCAGCGCCGAGGAACTGTCACCGCTCGCCGCGGTGGTGTCGCTCGACGCAACGGATGCCTCCGAGGTCGCCCGCCTCGCCCCCTGGTGCTCCGGTGGCCGCACCCTGGCACTCGTCGGGTCCTCCGGGGTCGGCAAGACGACCGTCCAGAACGCGCTGACCGGTGGCGCCGAGGCGACCCGCACGATTCGTGAGGACGATGCGAAGGGGCGCCAGACCACCACGTCCCGGGCGCTGCGCCCGACGCTGCACGGAGGCTGGTTGATCGACACACCCGGCATGCGGGAGCTGCGCCTGATGGACGCCGAGGCGGCCATCGACGACGTGTTCGCCGACGTGCTCGACATCGCCGCAGGCTGCCGGTTCGGCGACTGCGCCCACGACGCCGAACCGGGCTGCGCGGTCACCGAGGCGATCGCCCGTGGCGACCTGGCCCCAAAGCGACTGGCGCGGTTCCGCAAACTCGATGCAGAGAACCGCCACAACACCCGGACCGTGGCCGAGGCCAGGGCGCGGGATCGTGCCCTGGGCCGGATGTATCGGGATGTGTTGACGCAGCAGCGGCGGATGCGCGGCCAGCCGCCCGACCGGGAGCGGTAGGCCGCGGATGCACCGTTGCCGTTAGACCGGTGTGCGGGTGCCGCGCTTGACGCGGTTCGCGCGCGGCGGCGCGGTCGTCACGTCGGCACTCGGCCGTTGCCGGGGGGGCGCGAAAACGCTGCGATTCCCGCGCGACCGGTACACCACCTGCGGCGACGGCGGGCCGTAGCCGGTCCGTTCCCACTCCGACTCGAGACCGAGGCGGAGTGCGATCCTGCCCACCTCGACGGACTGATCCGGCGAGACGAGCGTCACCGCCTGGCCCGTGCGACCGGCCCGGGCGGTCCGCCCGATACGGTGGGTGTAGGTCTCCTGATCCTCGGGCGGGTCGTAGTTGATGACCATCTCGATACCGTCGAGGTCGATGCCGCGACTCGCGACGTCGGTTGCCACCAGCACGATCGTGCGCCCTTCAGCGAAGCGCTTGAGCGCGCGGTTGCGTTGGGACTGGGTGAGGTCGCCGTGCAGCGCACCGGCCTCGACTCCCGCCTCCTCGAGACGGTCGGCGAGCCGCGCCGCGCCCCGCTTGGTACGGCAGAACACGATCGTCATCGACGGCTCGCCGCCGATGACCTCCATCAGCACGTCCGAGCGCGTACTCGAATTGCACGCGACGAACCGCTGATCCAGCCGCTCGCCGATCGTGGCCCCTTCCGCGGAGTCGCCCTCCACCTGGAGTACGGCGCAGTCGTGGGTGACCTCACGTGCCAGCTCGGCCACGCTGGCGCCGAGCGTGGCAGAGAAGAGCATCGTCTGGCGGTCCGACGGGAGCATTTTGACGATCTTCGACACCTGCGGCAGGAAGCCCATGTCCAGCATCCGATCCGCTTCGTCGAGCACCAGGATCTCCACGTTCGCGAGGTCCACGATGCCACGCCCTTGCAGGTCGGTGAGCCGGCCCGGTGTCGCCACGATCAGGTGCGCCTTGGCCGCCCGACGGGACTGGCGCTCGATGTTCATCCCGCCAACCACGCTGGCCACCCGGACGCCGCGTCGCTCGGCCAGCGGCTGCAACTCATCATGGATCTGCGCGGCAAGCTCGCGGGTGGGTGCGAGCACGAGGGCAAGCAGGCCCTCGTCAGGGTCGGGATCGCTGAGCGCCTCGATGGCCGGCAGTCCGAACGCCAGCGTCTTTCCGGATCCCGTCGGCGCCTTGACCTGGACGTCGCGCCCCTCGAGCGCCAGCGGGATCACCATCTGCTGCACCGGGAACGGCGCGATGATGTCGCGCGCCGCGAGGGTCGCGCTGAGGTCGGCGCCCACTCCGGCTTCCTCGAAGGTCGTCGGCTGGGTCATTCTTCTCCTCACTGACCACAAGCCGGAGGCGCCGTGCAGCGCTTTCGACCATCGGTCACTTACTCTCGGCCATGGTCGGTCCACGGCATCTTCGATCATTCGTCGAATTCGACAATAGCGCGATGCGGGCCCGTCACAATGCCTCGGCGGCGGCGCTTCCGGTCGCGGCGACCGGTGTCCGGCGCATTCGACTAGGCTGAGGACATGTCTGACGCAGAAGCCAACACCTACACCGCTCCCGACTGCGATCGCTGCGGAACCCGGATGTACGAGAGTTCCCGCGTGATGCGCACGCACGACATCATCCAGGGCAAGGCCGTGCCACGCGACCGGCGCTACGCCACCTGGCGCTGCCCGTCGTGCAGCCGAGAGGTCCCGCGCGAGGCGCCCCCCGCCTGAGGTCAGATCAGCGGGAGTGTGGGCGACGGGTCGTGATCCGTCGCTTCGACGTGGACGAAGCCGTCGTCGCTCCACTCGACGTCCGCACCACAGACGCTGCATGGGACCCGTCCGAGCAGGTCGCGATCCGGCACCGGGAAGTGGTCCGCGTTGAGGTCGCAGGCCGCTTCGATGCGCGAGATGTGCGTGAACCCGGTCGGGCCGCGACCGAGCTTGATGCGTTCGCCGCAACCGGCGCAGCGGAGCTGTGGCGCATTGGTCACGGGCGCATCATGACACCTGGCCCGCGCCACGTCCGGCGACGGTGCGACGCGTCATGACTCGGGGAGCGCGTAGTCGACCGTGTACTCGTGGATGCCGTCGACGACCTCGATGGTCATCGAACCCGCGATGCCCTGCAGGGCGTGGGTTCCCGAGTCGGGAACGATGGTGAGGGCCAGCGATTGGGCGTCACCGGTGCTCAGCCCCGTGTGCAGCACCACGAACGACCCCTCGCGTCCCCCCAGCGAGCCGATCACTCGTTCAACGGCCACGTACCCCGCACTCGTCTCCACCGGGGTGCGCGCGTAGGTCATGTGCACCGTGCTCGTCCCCTCGAGGCCGCCGCTGAACACCTTCTCGAACGTCATGCGGCCGATCAGGATCCCATCGTCGGTCGAAAGCGGCGGCTCAGGCGTGGACGTGATCTCGAAGGTCCCGGCAGCGTTCGGCACGCGGAACATCGTAGGGCGAAATCGGCGTGATGGCTCACCCTGTCGAGATCGTGTCGGCCACGCGCCACGGCATGGGAGCCCCGGGATCCTGGAGTGTGAGCACCCAGCGTTCCGTGAAGTGCGTCGATCGGGTGTCCGATCCGGTCACGACGTCAGCGGTCTCACGGTCCTGCACGAAGCGGATGCCACGCAGCTGGACCTCCAGCCCGATCCTGGGCGGCACCGCCACCGCGTCGACCTGGGTGATGGTGATCGAATCCACTCGGGGTCCGCGAACCACCAACCGGTGACGGTCGACGCCGTCCGGATGGAGCAGTTCCCGCACGGCGTCAGAAGTCGCCACCTCGAGCAGCGGGGCGTCCTCACCGTCCACCGCGGCAGCCCACGCCGCGACGGCGCGCCGGGCGGCGACCTCGATCACACCCGGGTCGAAGCGGTCGTCGTTGAGCGCCATGTCGCGGGCGGCGGCGAGCGGCGACCCGCTGAAGTCGAGGTCGGCGACCTCGGCGATGGACATCCCCTCCGGGATCCGGTCGGCGACGGCCTGGTCGACCAGCACCTGGTCGGCCATCCCGGGGTCGTACGCCGGGTCGGCGATGATCGGCGCGGTGAGGTTGTGCCGCCCCTCGCGGTCCTGCTCGATGGAGATCAGTACCCAGTGGTCGGCATCGCGGGCCAGGGTCCAGTACTCCCGGAGCCCGGTCTCCCTGGTGGTGGAGCCGTCGTGGTGGACGACCTTCCCCGATCGGTCGACCACGTAGTCGTCGAGGGTCGCGGAGATCCGGACCACGACACGATCGTCGTCCTCACCGGCGAGGTTCGTGAGCCCCACGTACTCGACGCCCACCGGGCCCTTGACGACGACGCGGTTGTGCCATCCCTTGGTGGCGAAGTCGTCGAGCCGGCGGCGCCACTCGACCATGAGGTCCGGCGTGACCATCCGCTCGAGGGCGGGCAGGTCCCGCCCGTCCCACGCGGTCTGGATGTCGCGGAAGAGCGCCTCGGCGTCCGGGATCACCCGTTCGGCGGCGAACACCGGATCGTCCTCGGCGGCGACTCGCGCGGCGCCGGCGACCTCGGTGGTGCGCTTGCGCCGCAGCCCCGCCGTCGCGCGGTCCGCGGCCTTCGCGGCGGCCACCGTCCAGCGGGCCACCGCCTGTCGCTTGCGGTACGACACGATCATCATCACGACCATTCCGCCGACGATCACGACGGTCACGCGCGGATCGGTGTTCCCCCCGCTCCCGGTGCCTCCGCCGCCGCCGTAGCCCCCACCCCCGCCACCGCCTCCACCACCGCCGCCGAAGCCGCCGCTGCCGCCTCCGGCGGAGCCGAGCAGCGCCGCGGGGGCGGTGAGCAGCAGCAGGGAGATGGTCACGGGCAGCAGACGCAGGAGACTCATGGACCTTCCGGATCAGGAGACGAAGACGAACACGCGACAGGTGAAGCATCGGCAGTGACATGCCGAGTGTCGACCACCCGATGGCACAGGTCCCGCGCATCGATGTCCGGCACTGCTTGCGGGTCAGTGGCCGGTGCCGAGGATGAACCACGCCACGCTGAGCGCAAGGAAGGAGACCAAACCCGCCAGCGGGGCTCCCCTCGACCAGCGTCCGCGCGACGCCGCAGCGATCCACGTCA
The DNA here is from genome assembly GCA_020636905.1 of Actinomycetota bacterium. Classification (GTDB taxonomy): domain Bacteria; phylum Actinomycetota; class Thermoleophilia; order Miltoncostaeales; family Miltoncostaeaceae. The sequence continues at coordinate 14,934 of JACJWX010000003.1, forward strand.
GGACGGCGGCGCCCGCTGCGATCACCAGGATGACGGTGAGTTCGCCGGCACCGCTCCCCCGGGTCGCGTGTTCCCACCGGGTGACACCGGATCCGTAGTAGCTGTCGTCCTGCCGGGCGAACGGCACCATCAGCACGAGCGACGCGGCGAGCAGAGCGGACAGCATGAGGTTCAGGCGCCGACCGTTCTCCGTGTATCCGAAGGCCACTGGCCCCGCGATCACGAGCGTCCCGAGCAGTCCGAGCACGAGCGCCGCCATGAGCAGTCCCGGAACCACCGCGTCCATGGGACAACGGTAGCGCCGGAACCGACGACGCGCTGCACCGGATCAGCGAAGCGCTTCGGCGTCACTCCTCCGCCGGCAGAAACTTGCTCGCGTCGATGCCGTGCTCGGCCATCAGCTGTTTGAACGTCTCGCGCATCTCGTCGGGGTAGTCCGGCAGGTCCTGGCTCGCGAGCACGTCCCGGGCCCGCTCGCGCCAGCCCTCATCGAAGTCCCAGTCCTCGTCGGCCATGAGGCGTTCGATCTCCCGCTCGGGGAAGTAGAGCACCCCCGGATCACGACCGTGATCGGCCGCGATCCGCTCCATCTCCTGGATGCGGCCCGGCAGGGGCGCCTGCGGCTGGATGAGCCCCTTCTCCTTGAGCATCTCGACCGTGTCGGGGTCGCTCTGAAACGGCGTTCCGTAGGCGTTGTCGTGGAAGAGCTTCTCGAACTTCAGTCGCGGACGCTGCCCGCCGGCGTCCGCGCCTTCGAGGGGGTAGCCGACCGCGTGGCCCCAGGTGAAGCGGTAGTGCGGGGGAAGCCCGAACGTCTTCTCGACACCGCCCGGCTTGCGCCCGAACGCGATGAGGATGTTGCCGACGCCGAGGCCCACCCCAGCCGTCATCGCGTTGGCGACGGCCTGGCCGGTCTCGAACCGGAGCAGGTTCTCGGTTCGTTCGGTGGGGAAGCTCATCAGGCGGGGGATCGTCTGGGTCATCGAGAACTCGTAGTTCCAGCCGTGGTACTTGGCCATGGCGCCGGCGATGGAGAGCGAGGAGATCCCATCGACCGCCCGCCCGTACCAGGCGTTCAGGTTCGTCAGCCAGATGATGAGGTGGGACGCCTGGTTGATGATCTGGACGTTGAACCCGGAGACGCACTCCTCCAGGTCTTCCCAGTACTCCGAGTCCTTCGTGACGATGATGGCCTCGGTGCAGTTGATGTTCCCCTGGCAGGACGAGAAGCGAGCCGCCTGCAGCATGGTCTCGATCTTCCAGCGTTCGACAGTGCGGGAGGCGTCGAAGTAGCGGATGCTGCGACGATTGCCGAGCGCCCGCAGGACGGGGACGTCGGGAATCTCGGCGGATGCGGGCGGCTGGTCGCTCACGTCTTCTCCAGGTGACTGTGGGTGTCGGCGCGGGACGGCTGCGTCTGGACGAAACGTTAACCGGGAAAGTTCTCCGAGGTCCAGCCGTGGCGGGCCGAGCGACGCTCGCTCCTGGTCCTCGGTGGTCTCCACGTCATGAGTCGCCGGTGCTCGCGTCCAAGCCGCCGATGTGCACCTCGACCGTCACGTCGTCGCCAACGGCCGGCGCGAGGAGCATCTGGGCTCTGTGGCAGCGATCATCAGCAGGATTCCAGGCGATGAACTTCCAGTGCGAGTGGATGAGGCGACCGGGGCCGAGCACCGACCGTGACGAGTCGCGCAACCCGGCGACGATTTCACTCACAGGAAGCCCCAGACGAGCGGCCAGACGACGCTCCGCATCACCACCTTCACGGGCATCCGGCATGAACTGCAGGCTCGCGATGACCCCGTCGAGGATCGGTTTCACCACCGATGAGGCGCTCAAGGCTCCCGGGGACCGCACGACGAGATCGAGGGCGAAGGGCTCGGCATCGAGGATCACCGACGCAAGCCGCGTGAATCGGCCGCTCCGAGCTGCGAGCCAGAAGACGTGCGGCTTGGTGTCACTGCTGAGCCGTGGCAGGTCGAACGCAAGGGTGGCAACGGGACGAGCAACCACAGGTCCGACGTCGGACGCGGTCGCGAGCCCGTACTCGCTCAGGTGCGCGAAACGTCGGCCGTCAACTGGCCGGGGGTCCCCGAACGCGCGCTCGACTCGGACTCCGTTTCGTGTGAGCCGTCCGAGGTCACGTCCACCAACGTTGTAGAGCAGCACGTTCTCTGCATCGACGAACGCATCCCCTGCTGACGTGTAGCGGGCAGTGAGAATCGCACTACCAGGATCGTGGAGACCCGCCAGGGCTCGCCGCAGGTCATCGCGCAGTGCCCGATGCTCCCCCTTCGGCTCGAACGGCAGTCGAAAGTCTGCGAAGGCACGGATGTGATCTGGGGTTGCCTCGATGAAATAGGAGTCGCTTCGGCTCGTCATCGCTGAGCACCTCTGCGGTCGAAAAGCATCGACTGAGACACCGGACGCCGCGTCGAAGTCTCGAGCCCCGATGGTTGAGGGTTTCACGAGCGGCGTCGGATGCCAACAGGTCGCCGGAGACCGGGTCCGAGCTACGGGCTTCTCCCGGCGTCGAGCCCGACGATCAGATCGAGCAGCCCTCGCGCCTCCCACAGACGGTTGCGAGCGGACTCCGTCACCGAGATGAGGACCCCGGCGGCCTCCAGCTGTTCGAGGGCGTTCGCGATGGCGGGTCGAGTGCGTCGGCTTGCAGCGACGGCGACCGGAATGGAGATGACGGGGTGGGCTGGAAGCGCCGTGATCAGGCTCCAGGCAGCCGCGTCGGCGCGGGGGTTTGCGTGCTGACGTAGCCGGTCTCGCCAGCTTTCCTGCAACTCGCCAACACGGTGTGCGTACCGCGCCGCAAGCGCGGCCGCTTCGGCCGCCGCTGCGGCGAACAGTTCGATCCACTCGGCGAGCCGATCTTCACGGAACAGCGTCAGTCCCCGGAGATAGCGGTCTTTGTCCCGAGCGAGGACGATGCTGATCGGAGGCACGAAGGCCGGCGCCAGCCCCCGCCGTCGGAGCACGATCTGCACCAATGCACGGCCGGTTCTTCCGTTGCCATCTTCGAAAGGGTGGATGGTCTCGAACTGTGCATGAGCGATCGCCGCCTGTATGAGGGGCGGAAGCGTGACCTCGTTCACGAAGGCGGTGAGATCGTCGAGCAGACGGGCCAGGTGATCAGGCGGCGGAGGAACGAAGGCCGCGCCGCAGGGATTGAAATCGTTTCCACCGATCCAGTTCTGCGAGGAGCGAAACCGACCCGCGATCTGCGAGTTGGGCGCGCGTTCGAGGAGCACCTGGTGGATGTCGAGGAGGTGCTGAGGAAGCACCCTGGGAAGACCCGCCGCGTGTTCGATGGACAGTTGCATTGCATCGATGTTGGCAAGGATCTCGACGGCGCCGGGCCCGGCGCCGCGGCCCATGTCTCTCCTGGCCTCAGCGCGGGCCAGGCTGCGTGCGTCGAGCTGCATGCCCTCGACCTTCGAAGATGCGATCGACTCGGTTCGCAGGAGCAGCCTGGCAAGTGGCATCAGTTCGGGACCGGCCGCGCGATTCAGGTCTGCGATCAGCTTCTCGGCATCGGAGACGACGCCGATGACGTCGCCGGGGAGCGCGAGGTCGATGTCGGTGATCGGCGACGGAACAAACGCGTCGTATTCGCACGCACGTCGGTACCGCGGCGGTGCGTAGATCGTTGGATCCGCCTGCCAGATCTGATGGATGTAGTGGCCTCGCACCGCGTTCCTTGCTCGAGTTTGTGGATAACGAAAGGATCGTGGCTATCCTTTCGTTGTTCCCAGGCAGCCTATCGCGATACCGGCGCTAATGAAAGTCTACGAGCGATCCTTTCATTAGCGCTGGTGTTCGTTCGGGACATGAGCCCGGTCACGTTCGGGGACGACCGCCCGCTGCACAGATGGCGCCGGAAGCGAACCGGTGCCGATGATCCGACCGCCTTCGGCGGAGGCGCGGGCAGACGGGTAGGGTCCCTCCATGGCCAGATACGACTACCGATGCGAACAAGACGGCGTGTTCGAACTCTCAATGCCGCTCGGCACCCAGCCCGCGAGCGCGCCCTGCCCGGAATGCGGCGCGGACGCCCCGCGGATCTTCTCGGCGCCGCTCACCGCTCCCCCGTCGCTCGACAAGAGCGGACCGTTCGGCATGACCCGCGTTCCGGCTCCGCCGGGCGCCCGTCCACCCGGCATGTAGCGACCCGTCGGGCCTGAACGGGAGCCTCCAGGCCTCGGAGTCCCGTGCCGGAAGACGACCGGTCGTAGCACGCGAGCGGTACCGGAGCATGAGGCGGGCGACGTTCTGCCAGCACCTGCCCGTTGGTCGGGCCCGAGACTGCTGGTCTCGCGAGGTCGTGCGCCCGGGGCGTCCCGTACTCCGCGGGCCGAGGCTGCCAGCAGCTGGGAACGCACATCGGGGAAGCCCCAGGCCCCCCCTGGAACTCCCCAGATGATGAGGTGGGGCTACTTCAACATCGGTCTGGACCTCGGATACCGGGCCGGCGTCAACTTGGCCGGCAGGCGTCAAGCGGGCTGCTGTACGAAGCCCGAAAAACATGGCTTGGTCGACGCGCCCCGGGGTCCCAGATGGAATCCCGCTCCCTTCGCCGATGAGCAGCGGGGGGTGAAGATGGATCTCACCGGACGGAAATGTCCGACTGGAATCGACTCGCGATCTGAAGGCCGGTTGACCAGCTCTGCCTAGGGATGTCCCTTACGCCGTTTCGCGGCATCGCCCTGAGCGCGACGCTGCTGTTTCTTCTCCTCATCTCGCCGCCGCCGCGCACCCTTGCCCGCTCGCACCTTTTGGTGGACCGCCTTCGCTGCCTGAGAATCTCGCTTGGCGATTGCCTGGCGGAAGTCCTCCATCGTCGCCTTGCTGTTCTTTCCGGCGTTGGCTCTCCAAAGCGAGAACGCAGTCTCGACGGGGAGTGTGCTCTCGCTGAACATTTCTTCGACGATCATGCACGCGTTGGTCCACCGAACCCCGTGCGACTGTGCGAGGCTCTTCCCGAGGCCATCGGACACCAGCATCTGGTAGCGGTCCTCCGCGTCCTTCGCGTAGACCGCCGTCGACACCTCGCCGGCGTTCTCTTTTGGTGCATATCGGGAGTGTTGTGGAAGCTGAGCGCTTGGGCGACCTCAAGTGACTGCGCAACCGTCAGCTCAAGCACATGCTCGTCGTCAGGCCAACCGGACTCCATGAGAGTGGCGACGGCCGGGAACTTGTTCCGGAGATTGCCCCTCAACTCCTCCGCGACCGGCGCGACCACGTACAGGCGCTGGCGCCCTCCGATGTGCTCGAAGAACACGTCGATCAGACCGGCATTCGTGAGGGTGACGATGATGTCGGAGTCCGACAGCGGCAGTCCTTCACCTTGGACGCTCCATTCCGAAGGACTCACGCCTACGCGTCCTCTACCTCACCGCGGGTGACCTCAGACCATGCGACAAGATCTTCCACTCGTACGCCGGAGGGGAGATGGCGGCTCACGACATCTGCGCCGAATCCTTCTCGGTCGAGAAGGGAGACCAACCGCTTCTGAAACTCGGGTGGCAACCAGACCCCGCGCTCGCACGCTTGCGAGACGCTGTCAACGATGCGGGGCATCGACAACCGATCCATGAGGTCGAGGTGGGCTCCGGCCTCGAGTAAACCATCGAGACGGGTCCGCAGTGTCCGGCCCACTCTCTCGATTGTGTTGAGACGGATGAGCATTGCTTTGGCGCTGACACCAAAGTCACAGGCGAGCCGGCAGAGCGACTCGAGGTCCACAGCCTTCTCCCCGTGAGTCTCGAACCAGCGCGAGATCGCAGGCCGGGGCATGAGGAAGGCTGCTGAGAACTCGTTGGCGGCTCGCTCCAGGGGATCCCGCGAGCCAGGCATCACCGTCTCAGGCGCGCGAGCGCCGTGCCCCAGCCGATGGTGGCCGTACTCGTGGGCGAGAGTGAATCGCGTTCGCTGAGGGCTCTTGCTGAGATTGAGCAAGACGAACGGGATGCCCTGGCTGAGCTGGTAGGCGCCGTCCGGCCCGTTCCGCCCGAGCTTTTCTCCGAACACGCGGACGCCTCCTGAGGCTTCGAGAAGCCTCAGGAGGTCAGGCACGGGCGAACCATCCCCGATAGAGAGAACACGCCTCGCTTCGAGGGCAGCAGCTTCCGGGCTTGCCCCTAGGGCGCCCACAGCTTGGCCCCGAAGAACGCATCGATACGGCGCCCGAAGATGCGAGTGGCTTCGAGGGTTGCCTCGTCGGCGGCTTCGCCCTGCCGAAGCAGCACCAACTCTTCCTCGGGCTGGGAAAACAAGCTGAGGGGCACGTCGTAGTGGCGAGCCAGTGCCAACAGCTCAACTGCGGTCACGGACCGATACCCCGACTCGAGACGACTGACCGTCGCCTGGTCAACACCCAAGACTACCCCGAGGTCTGTTTGGTTGTCCCCTGCGGCCTCCCGCAGGCGTCGAACCGCTGCACCCACCTGCTCGTCCGTCAGAGTCACCATGTCCCCCTCTTCGCTATGAATGTGAATCTCGCATAATCGTATGCTGCTCATGCAATCCCCTATGCAGCATCGGGCCAGCAAGCTCCGGGCTTGAGGCGATTGGCCAGGGCAGGTGCCTGCCTCTTCCGGACACGGGCCTGGAATGCCGCCGACCTAGTCGGCGGAGGCGTGGGAGGCGTACGGCCGCCTACACACCGCAAGATCCACATCCTCCGAGCATTGGCAGACCACTACGTGACCGAACATCGTCGAAGCAGCGGGCTGAGGATGTGTTCGAGGTGTCGCCCGATTCGTTCCCGGCTACCCCTCGGGCCCTTGCCCGCGTACCTCTCGTACAGGCCGCGCATCAACAGGTGAGTGAGCTGAGCTCGGAACAACCCCGGGTGCGGGAGGCGCTGTCTGCGTTCAGGTCTTCGCGACCCCCGAAGCGCTCCCGGCCGACTCGACGACTCCCAGAACCCCCTCGCGAAGGCCGTTCCTGGCCCTCAAAACGAGTTCGGGGAGAGCCTCAGGACCATCCCTGAAACTCTCCCCGATGTTGAGGTGGACCCGGCCGGCACTGCCCCGGCGTCCGAAAGCCTTCAGATGTCAGCTTCTCCGAGCGCAGCCGTCAGGAAGATCTCACGGGTGGCGGTCCTGTCGGCACACCGTCCACCACGCCAGGTTGTCCTGCAATCTCATCCGCCGACCGACAGCCGTTGCCGACGAACCAGAACCACTTTCTGACACCGGTGATCTCCCTCGTGGCCCGAAGGGAGGCCGATGGCTCTCAGTTACTGCGGGTTAGGCAGCGAGAGCGAGCTTAGGAGAAGACTCCGCAGCTACGTGTGTTCCCGGTTGGTAACGCGGTCCACCGGGTCCGCGGCTCGCTGACCGACATCCTCCTTGCCCCGTCGAAACTGGATCGGGCCCAGATGCGGTCAGGGTAGCACCGCGCCGACGTCAGCGGAATTGGCCCTTTGGAGACGCGGGGTCGGCGCCGATATTTGCTCTACGACCGCGCCGGTCGTGATCTAACACGCACCCACACGCAAGGACGCCATGGGATCCACACGCCTCGCTCGCGCGCTCTGCGCGGCACTCGCCGCCACCGCCGTGATGCCTGCCGTCGCATCGGCCGCCACCGACGTCTGGTCGGCCACCGCAACCCAGAAGGTCTTCCCGGACACGACACGCGCCGCGGACTCTCCTTCGGGCGTCGACCTCGCCGCCGGGCGTGACGAGTACGAGGGCGCGCAGGTCGTGATTCGCAGTGACGATCCGCTCACGGTGACGCCACGCATCACCGATCTCAGCGGGCCAGGCACGATCGCCGCGAGCAACGTCGAGTTCTTCCGCGTGGCGTACGTGAAGCTGCCCGAGCCGAGCACCGGCGTCGACCGCCTGGAGGGCGACGGGCGCTACCCCGACCCATTGGTCCCGATCACCAAGTCGGTGGCCGTCCCCGGCGGCGAGACCACCAGCATCTACGCGCTGGTGCACGTGCCGGCCGGAGCACCGGCGGGCACCTACACCGGCACCATCAGCCTCGGGGCAGCCGGCCAGGTGCCGGTGAGCCTGCAGGTCGCACCGGTGACCGTGAGCCGTGACGAATACAAGATGGTCGCGCGGCTCTCGATGCTCAGCCTGGCCGACGCCCACGGTGTCTCCACGACCGATCCCCAGTTCATCGACGGCGTCTACGGTTCGCTGCTGCCGATGCTGCGTCAGCACGGTGTGAGCCCGGGAAGCGCCCCCATCGTCACCGAGACCGCCGACTCCGCGGGCAACATCACCTGGCGCGACGGGAACGACGGCCGGCTCACCAACTTCCTCAACATGGACTGGGCGGCGCAGGAGATGCCCTTCCTGCCGAACAAGCCCTTCATCGACCGCACCTACACGCAGGATGCGCGGCGACGGACGGCGGCCCAGTCGCTGGCGAGCAGGTACGGCGCGCGCACCTCCACCACGTTCTCGATTCCGGTGGACGAACCACGCCCCTACGAGTACTCGACCGTGGTTCGAGCGGCCAACCAGCTGCACTCGGCCAACCCGCCCATCCCGGTGATGGCCACCGAAGCGCCCTCGAAGGCCGCGTGGTCCGCGCTGCGCAACGCCGTCGACATCTGGACGCCGCCGCTCTGGGACCACTACAAGGACCCGGAGTCGACCCGGAAGGTACTCGCCGCCGGCAAGCGCCTGTGGTGGTACGTCTACGGCAGCGACGTGCAGCGGTTCACCCCCAACGTGCTCATCGACAAGCCGAGCACCGAGCCCCGCGTCATGGGCTGGCTGGCCGAGAAGGACGGGATCGAAGGCTTCTACTACTGGGGTCTCAACAACTGGGGCTACGGAACGGACAGCCAGAACCCGTACTCGAACCCGTGGTTCCTGAGCCACACCAAGATCGACGTCACCTGCGGCACCGGCCGCAAGCGGAAGGTGGGCGGCAACGGTGAGGCCAGCGTGATCTGGCCGGGCCCGTCCCCGTCGCAGCCCGCCTACGGCTCGCTGCGCCTGGAGGCGCTGCGCGACGGCGCGGAGGACTACTCGCTGCTGCAGCAGCTCAAGCGGTCGGACGCGGCCTACCACGACGAGGTGCTGGCCGGGATCGCCCGCCCCTACTCGGGCACCTCCGACGGCCAGGACGCGTGTGGCGACCTGTCTCGTCCCGGGTACCTGCCGGTCGTCGAGACGGATCCGGGCGCACTCGACGCCGCCCGCCGCGCCGTCCTGGCACGGCTGTCGGGAACCGCGCTGCCGACCCTGCGTGGTCGCGTCGCCTTTGCCGGACGCGCCCGGCAGCGCCGCCGTGCCCGCAGCCTCGGCTTCGAAGCTCGCGGGGTTCCCGGAGCGGTCGTCCGCTTCAACGGGTTCGAGACCACCACCAACCGGGCCGGCTACTGGACGCTCAAGGACGTTCCAAACGTCCCGGGAACCCTCACGATCAGCCGTGACCCGGCAGGGACCATCGATCCGACGAGTGTCGAGGTGACCAGCGAGAACCTGGCGTCAGGAACGGTCGACGTCCCCAGGATCCCGGTTCCCAACGGCCGCCTGGTGAAGGATTCGGCCCTGGGCCGCTTCACCGCGGTACGGCGTCCCGCTTCGGTGAAGAACCTCAAGAACGGGGTGATCGTCAAGATCGGCAACAGCTACTCCGCCGACGGGAAGAGCCGCTACAGGGCCGGGGCCGGCACGCCGGCGGTGAACGCGTACTACCCCCGCGTGCGCAACACCCGCCCCGCCCGCAACTGGAAGCCGTACCGCTACCTGGACATGACCGTTCAGGTACTCAAGAACGCCAAGCCAGGTGAGCGCTGGGCGCTCATCGTGACGCCGGGCGGGCACTTCACGAACTCACGGGCCGTGGTGCTGGGCCGCAAGCTGCAACACGTACGGATCGACCTGCGCGGTCGCCACCCGCAGAAGGGCTTCATGAAGCGGATGAACGACGTCCAGTACGTCCGGTTCGGCGTGCAGAGCGCGCTTCCGGCGAACTGGCGCGGGAATCACCGCCCGACGGTTCGCCTGAAGATCACCGACATGGTGCTGGTGAAGTAGTCAGCTCGCGACGGGTGGCCCGGTCGGCCGGGTCACCCGCGCTTGTTCGCCCGTGCCAGATCCCGGTCGGTCTCGCGTTTGATGATCGTCTGGCGCTTGTCGTGGACCGACTTTCCGCGACCCAGTCCGACCTCGACCTTGGCCCGGCCCTCCTTGAAGTAGAGCCGTAGCGGCACCAGCGCCAGCCCCTTCTCGCGCAGGCGGTCGGCGAACCGTTCGATCTCACGCCGGTGCATGAGCAGCTTCCGGGTACGGTCCGGCAGGTGTCCGCTCATGCCGGCGTTGGCGTATTCCGGGATGTTGGCGCCGACCAACCACGCCTCGCCGTCGCGGATCACCACGTAGGCCTCGCCGATGGTGGCGCCGTGGTCGCGCAGCCCCTTCACCTCGGTGCCCTGCAGCACCAGGCCGGCCTCGACCCGTTCGAGGATCTCGTATTCGAAGCGAGCGCGGCGGTTCTGCGCGATGTCGCGGAACCGTTCGTCCTTCGTGCCGTTGCCGGCGGTTTTCTTGCTGCGGCGTGCCATGGGCTGGCGAGACTAGCGCGAACCGGCTGGAGTGTCTCGAACGCTAGAAGCGCCGTCGCCGCCGCTGCGGTCGCGACGACCGCCCCCGGCTCGGCCGTGTGGGCGAATCCGCGGGCACCAGACGGGCCCGTCCGCGCAGCGGTTCGACCTCGATGACACGAACCGAAATCGGATCGCCGATCCGCGCCACGGGGAGGCCGCCCTCGCCCAGGAGCTGCACCTCGGCGTCGTCCAGCGTGAGGAACCCGGCGTCGAACTCCCGCGACCGCAGAAACCCCTCGAACCCGATCCCGAACGACACGAACACGCCGCCGGGGATGAGGCCGACGACCTCGCCGTCGAACACCTCGTCGTTGCCGCGCTCACGGCGGCGCGCGTCGAGCATCAGGCAACCGATGATCCGATCGGCGCGACGCTCGATGTCGGTGGCGTTGCGTTCCCGCTCCGAGCTCCGCAGTGCGGCCTCGTCGACCGTCAGTCGGTCGGGTGCGGGCACGCCAGCGCCGATCGTCTCGAGCAGGGCCCGATGCACGAGCAGGTCCGGATAGCGCCGGATGGGCGACGTGAAATGCAGATACGCCGCGCTCGCGAGTCCCGAATGCGTGGCCGAATCGGCCGTGTAGAAGGCCTGCATCAGCGACCGCAGCACCAGCGTCCAGAGGGCGGAACCGCCCGGTTCGCCGCGAGTCTGCCGTGCCGCCAGGTGACGGCCCACCGCCGCCCCGACCTCCCCGATCGCCGACCGCACCTCGGCGGGCCCCATGGCCCGATCCGGCATCGACGGCGTCGGCACGTCGAGGGCGGCCATCTGTGCCAGCAGACGCTCGAAGCGCGCCTGTTCCGGGTCCGGATGATGCCGGAACACCGTCGTGCGTCCCCGGCCGATCAGGTGCTGCGCGACGGCCTCGTTCGCCGCCACCATGCAGTCCTCGACGATGCGGTGCGACTCGGTGTTCTCCTCCACGTGAGCGCCGACGACACGCCCGCCGTCGAACTCGAACACCACCTCCCCGCCGCCGATCTCCAGCCCCCCACGGCGTTGGCGCGCGGCGCGGATCCTGCGAGCGGCCTCACGCGCGGCGTTCACGGTCGTCTCCTGGGCCGGACTCCCCAGCGCGCCGCCGTCCAGGAATCCGTCGACCTCGGGGTAGGTCAGGCGCTGCTCCGAGCGGATCGCGGCCCGGTAGAAGCGCGACTCGGTGATCGCGCCGTCGGGCGCGACCAGCATCTCGGCGGTGACCACCCGCCTGGTGGCACCAGGGCGGAGGCTGCAGAGATCATTCGAGAGCCGGGCCGGAAGCATCGGCTCGACCCGGCCTGGCACGTAGACCGAGTTGCCCCGGAAGAACGCCTCGCGGTCGATGGGGTCGCCCTCGGACACGTAATGGGCGACATCCGCGATGTGCACCCACAGGCGCACGTCCTCGCCGTCGACCTCGGCGGCGATCGCGTCGTCGTGATCCTTGGCGCCCTGGGGATCGATGGTGACGACCTCCTGGTCGGTGAGGTCCCTGCGGGCCGCATCGGCCAGCGGGTCTCCCTCGACGAGCGCGTCGGCGGTCTCCTGGACGCGCCGGGGGAAGCCCCGTCCCATCTCCTCGTGGATGAGCAGCGCCTCCATGACGACCCGGGCATCGCGCGCATTTCCGAGCACCCGCTGCAGCCGGGCCGAGCGGCCACGAACCGTGATGATCGCGAGGTCGCCGATCTCGGCGGCCCCTCGCGTGTTGCGGGACATCTGGATCTCGACGCCGTCCTCGAACGCGGGCCGCGCGGCCACGCCGCGGCCGGATGGAACGAACTCCACCACCAGCTCACCGGTCAGCCCGCCCCGGCCCATCAGCGGCCTCCATCGCGCGAAGCGCGGGCATCGGATGTCAGGGTCGCGTGCAGGCGGCTATCGCATCACACGGGACGTGGGTGCGCCCGGAACCACCGTCAGGTCCGCGGCACGTCGCGTCGCCGGAAGCCGGCGAAAGCGATCACCAGCAGGACGGCCGAGAGGCCGAGGAGCGCCGTGACACCGGGGATGGACGCGTGTCCGCCGACCAGGCGCTCGCCGATCGCCCGGAATGGCGACACATTGACCAGCGCCGTCGGCCAGTTGAACCCCGGTCCGAGATAGGCGAGCAGGATGGCCACCGCGAAGAACGCCCACCCGGCCATCGCGTACCGCGGCAGCACGCCGATGATGGCCGCCGCGAGGGCGAGGAAGATGACGATCGCGGGGATGAGCCAGACGCTGCCGGCCATCATTTTCCCGACGTCCGACGCAGTGCCCGTGGACATCGCGGTCGTGATCGCGACGGCCGCGGCGCCGGTCGCACCGACGACGACGGCGCCGATGACCACGGCCAGGAGCCGTACCGCGAGCCACCGGTGCCGGCTCATGGCGCCCGCCAACTCGTACTCGACCAACCCCTGCTCTTCGTCACCGCGGAGGGCGAGAACGCCCTGCACGACGAAACCGGCGACGATGAACGCGAGGATCATCAGGAAGAGGTCCATGACGCGTTCGAGGAGCTGGGTCCCCAGGCCGCTTCCGAGGAATCCCTCGAGGTTCGGGTTCTTCTCGATGGCCTTGATGATCTGATCGGTGAACGCGCCGTAGATCCCCATCAGGACCACGGTGACCAGTGTCCAGCTGATGATGACCCCCCGGCGGAGGATCAGCGCCCGGCCGAGCGGGTCGAGCAAGGAACGCGACGCCGTCGGCGACGCGGGTCGACCGCGGATGAGGGCGTCCCCCAGATCCCGGCGGGCGTTCAGCAGGAGCGCACCGGCGAGCACCGCCGCAGAGACGGCGACCGTCACGGCGACCGGCCACCAGCGAAGCGCGCCGAATGGACGCAGGGAGTCCGCCCACCCGAGCGGTGAGAGCCATCGCACCCAGAGGTCGTAGACGTCCCCCACGCCGCGGAGCACGTAGGCCGCGACGGCCGATCCCATTCCGACCATCCACACCGCCCGGGACCGTTCCACGATCTGCGCGGCTGCGGCCGCAATGGCCGCGAACACGATGCCCACACCGGCGAAGCCGATTCCGAAGGCGAGCGCTCCCTCGACCGGCACGCCGTACGCGGCCATGACCGCCGAACACCCCAGCCCCGAAACCAGTGCGACCGTGACCGCGGTCAGCACCGCGGCGACCTGGGGGGCCTGGCGGCCGACGGGGCTCGAGAGCAACAGCTCCAGCCGACCGAGTTCCTCATCGCGGCGGGTGCCACGCGTGACCAGCGCCACGCCCATCAGCGGGAAGAGGAATGCACCGAGGAAGCTGAACTCGTTGGCCATCACTCCGCCCAGCGTGCCAAGCCCGGCGATCTTCCCGTTGAGCATGTAGGACGTCGGGTTGTCCTGGGTGGCCGCGTAGCCGGCCAGGGCCGCTGCGTCCGGGTAGAGCCGTTTGATGGCGATCGCGGTGAGCAGCATCATTCCGACCGCGCCGACGATCCAGGAGGCGATGCCCTTCCATCCGGTGCGCCACTGGATGAACACCAGCGTCCTGAGGCCGTGCAGGTTCATGGGTCGTTCCCGGAGTAGGCACTCAGGAACAGGTCGTCCAGACCGGGTCGGCTGACGGTGAGCGAGCGGACCGTCGCCTCGTGAAGCGCACCGATCACGGTGTCCAGATGGTCGGGGTCGACGTGGCAGTGGGTCTCGACGGAATGATCGCGGCTCGTGATCTCGAGCTCGTCCACGCCGACGATCCCGTCGAGCGCCGGCCGCCGTGCCGTCGACGCCGTGACCACCGTCCGGGCGTGCCGTCGGAGATCGTCGAGCGTCCCGTGCATGATGGTTCGCCCCTCCCGGATGATGCTCACCCGGTCGGCGAGCGCCTCGACCTCGGCCAGGATGTGGCTGGAGAGCAGCACGGTGCAGCCGGTCGCCGCCCGCTCCCGGATGCAGTCCTGAAAGACGCGCTCCATCAGGGGGTCGAGGCCCGCCGTTGGTTCGTCGAGGATGAGCAGCGGGACGTCGGCCGCAAGCGCCGCCACCAGCGACACCTTCTGCCGGTTGCCCTTGGAGTAGTCGCGCGCGCGTTTTCCTGGGTCGAGGTCGAAGCGCTCGATGAGCTCGCGGCGCCGGTCGTCCCGCAGACCGCCGTGCGCCCGGGCCAGGATGTCGATGCACTGGCCGCCGGTGAGCCCCGGCCACAGCGCGACGTCGCCGGGCACGTACGCCAGTCTGCGGTGGAGCGGAACGGCATCCGCCCAGGGGTCGCGGCCGAAGAGGCTGACCTCGCCCGCGTCGGCGCGCACGAGTCCCAGCAACACCCGCAGCGTGGTCGACTTGCCCGATCCGTTGGGGCCGATGAAGCCGTGGATCTCGCCCTCGTGGACCGCGAGGTCGAGTCCGTCGAGGGCCTGGGTGGTACCGAATCGCTTCCGCAGTCCGCGAACGTCGATGATCTGCGGTTGGGGCATCGTCACCGTCTCCGAACCGGTCGGTGGTGGTCACTCCGATGATACGGTCGATTGATGAGCGTCGCGTTCCTCGTCACGTCATTCGTCATCGTCGCCATCCCCGGGACGGGTGCGATCTTCACCCTCGGCTCCGGGCTGGCGCGGGGTGCGCGCGCCGCCATCGTGGCGGCGTTCGGGTGCACCCTCGGCGTGGTGCCGCACATGGTCGCCGCCATCACCGGGCTGGCGGCGGTGCTGCACGCGAGCGGGGTCGCCTTCGCGATCGCCAAGTACCTGGGCGTGGCGTACCTGTTGTTCATGGCCTGGAGCACCTGGCGCAGCCGCGGGGTGCTGTCGCTCGACACCGGACGCGCACCGAGCGGTGCGTCCAGAATCGTGGTCTCCGGTGTCACCCTCAATCTGCTGAATCCGAAGCTGACCCTGTTCTTCTTCGCGTTCCTGCCGCAGTTCGTCCCCGCTGACTCGAATGGCACGACGGTGCGGATGGTCGGGCTGAGCGCGGTTTTCATGCTGATGACGTTCGTCGTCTTCGTGTTCTACGGGGTGGCAGCGGCCACCCTTCGGGAACGTGTGCTGGCCCGCCCGGCGCTCGTGCGCCGATTCCAGCGGGTACTCGCCACCGGATTCGCCGGACTCGGCGCACGTCTGGCGTTCGAACGCCCGAGCTGAGCGCGCCAACCGGGCCCCTGGAGGGCCTTCCCGATCAGCGCGGGAGCTGCGCGGCCTCGCGGAGCGCACGATCCAGCGCCTCGTCGGTGCCCTTCGTGTTGGGGTCGTCCGCCACCGTCACGTCCGGGACGAGTCCATTCGTGCTGACGTCCACGCCGTCCGGGGTGAGGTAGCGAGCGGTGGTGTAGCGCAGGGCGCCACCGTTGCGGAGCTCGCGCGTGCTCTGCACGAGCGCCTTGCCGAAGGTGCGAGTGCCGACCACCAGCGCCCGGTCGTTGTCACGAAGCGCGCCCGAGACGATCTCGCTCGCCGACGCACTCCCGCGGTCGACCAGCACCACCATCGGCGTGGACGTGGCCCGGGCGGAATCGGTCTCGAGCGTTTGACGGTCCCGGTGGAGCCCCTGAATCGTGACGACCGGCGAACCCTCGGGCGTGAAGATCCCCACCACGCCGATGGCCTCCGACACCAGACCGCCGGGATCGCCACGGAGATCGAACACCAGCGCGTCGATCTTGCGGCTGTCGAGCGTCTTCACCGCCTGGCGGAGTTCGCTCGCGGCGCCCTTGTCGAACTCGGCCAGCCGGACGTAGCCCACTCGCGACCCGTCGACCGTGCGAATCCGCGAACTCACGAGCGGAACCTTGATGCGGGCTCGGGTGAGCGTGACATCCCGGTCGCCGGCGCCTGGCCGTCGGAAGCGCACCGACACCCGGGTGCCTTCCTCACCGCGAATGGCCGCGGCGACGACATCGCTGGCCGACCCGATCATCGACCTGCCGTCCACCGCGATGATCCGATCGTTGGTGCGCACGCCGGCGCGCTGGGCCGGCGTGTCGGGGTACACACCGGTGACGACCGTGAACTTCCCCCGGGCCTGCACGGTCATTCCCACGCCGAAGAAGATCCCCTCGGTGTGCCGCTGGAGCGCCGCGTATTCGGCGGGGTCGAGATACGAGGTGTAACGGTCGTCGAGGCCCGCGATCAGCGCGTCGACCGACGCGCGTTCGAGCTTCTGGACGTCGACCGCCTTGTAGTAGCCGTCCTCGAGCAGCCCGATCACCTCGGAGGCGACCGGGTCTCCGGTCGGCCCCTGAAGGATCGATCGGACGCCCGGGGGAAGATCGTTGATCCCGGTACTCCGCGGGTGGCCGCCCACGAGCACACCGGCCGCGAACAGGACCAGCGCACCTGCCGCGGCGACGATGACGGTGCGGACGCGGCGACGTGGCCGGGAGATGTGGGGTTCGGTGCTCACCCTGTCGGACATGATTGCGCGAGACCGGTCCGAGCGCGCACGGATCCGGTCGCCCGCACGTCGCCGCGGATCAGATCCGCAGGAAGCGCCTGAGGGTCACGCCACTTCCGAGCGCACCGACGAGTCCCCCCGCGAGGATGAGG
This sequence comes from Actinomycetota bacterium, assembly GCA_020636905.1. Lineage (GTDB taxonomy): Bacteria > Actinomycetota > Thermoleophilia > Miltoncostaeales > Miltoncostaeaceae. Next base: position 31,986 of record JACJWX010000003.1, read on the forward strand.
ATCGCACTGAGCGCGAAGAAACTGATGGTCGACGTGCTGTCCCGGGTGAGTCCTTCGGTGGAGTTCCGCACGAATTCGTCGACCACGAGTGCCTTGGCCGCCCAGATCAGCAGCACGGCCGCCACCGCGCCCACCACGCCGGTGATGACCCCTTCGATGATGAAGGGCCATCGGACGAACCAGTTGGTGGCGCCGACGAGGCGCATCACCTCCACCTCGCGCCGGCGTGCGAACAGGGACAGCCGGATGGTGTTCCCGATCAGCAGGATCGCCGCCACCAGCAGGACGCCGATCAGCACCAGTCCGGAGTACTGGATCAACTTGGCGATCCGCAACAGCCGGTCGGAGGTCTCCTTGGCGAAGCTGATTCCGCCCTGCAACGTGCGATCGAGGGCGGGGCTGTCCTGGAGCTCGGCCGCGATCTGGTCGTTGTTGGCCGGGTCGGTCGGCTGCACCACGAACGTCGCCGGGATGATGTCCTTGTCGACCAGGTCGAAGAGCTCCGGATCGCGGAACCGCTGCTTGAACTCGGCCAGCGCCGCTTCGCTCGTCAGGAAGTGGTACTCCTTCACGAGCCCGCTGCGCTGCATCGCGGCGATGCGCTCGTTGACGCCCTGCACCTGTTGGTCGGTGGCGCTGTTCGAGATGAACACCCGCAGATCGAGGCGCTCCTTCTGCTGGTCGACCGCGTTCTGGACGTACAGATACGAGGGGATGAACGCGCCGAGGATGAAGACGGCGATCATCACGGTGATGGTCGCGGCGAGCGTGATGGCCGGATTGTTCCGGACCGACCGCATGGCCTCCTTGAAGAAGAAGCCCGGCTTCACGATTCCGCCCGTGCGTAGCGCGCCTGGCGCTGGTCGCGGATGACTTTGCCGTGTTCGAGCGCGATGACCCGCATCTGCATCTTGTCGACCAGCTCCCGGTCGTGAGTCGCCATGACGATCGTGGTGCCGGTGCGGTTGATGCGGTAGAGCAGCTGCATGATGCCGATCGACGTGTCGGGGTCGAGGTTGCCGGTCGGCTCGTCGGCGATCAGCAGCCGGGGGTGGTTGACGAACGCGCGCGCGATGGACACGCGCTGCTGCTCGCCACCGGAGAGCTCACCGGGCAGGCGGTCGGCCTTGTCGGAGAGCCCGACGAGATTGAGGATCTCCGGCACCTTGCGGCGGATCGAGCGTGGAGCGTCGCCGGTCACCTGAAGGGCGTAGGCCACGTTGTCGTACACCGATCGGCCGGTCAGCAGCTTGTAGTCCTGGAACACGCAGCCGATGCCGCGGCGCAGGTACGGGATCTTGCTGCGGCGCATCTTGGCGAGGTCGCGACCGCCGACCATGACCCGCCCCTCGGTGGGTTCGATCTCGCGGATGAGCATCCGGATGAAGGTCGACTTGCCCGAGCCTGACGCGCCGACCAGGAAGACGAACTCGCCGGACTCGATCGACAGCGAAACGCCGTCGAGGCCGGTTGCGTCCTCGGCGTAGCGCTTGACCACCTTGTCGAAGACGACCATCGGACCATCGCCCGGGCGCAGCAGGCTGCGCCGGTCGATCCGGCGTTCGCGCTCGCGTCCGCGAGCCCGTTTGGGCGCTGACTCTGTTGCGGCAGCAGTTTCCGACGCGGGGTCCGCGCTCATCTCCACCTCATGCCTGGGTGGGCTGGTCGCCCACCGGTTGCTGAACCGTAGCCCACCGGCTCACCGGTACTTCGGCGGCTGGGGGTCCCACCATGAAGCGCCGGAACACTACTTGCGCGAAATGGGCCTGTCAACGGGATAAAACTCCTGCAAATTGCGGCTATAGCGGAGATATCTCATGGGCTTTCGTCGCCCGAGGAGAGACTCCTGCCGCGATTGGTGAAATGCGATATACCATTACGTATGCCCGCACGTCGCCCCCCTTCGGACCTCCCCGGCGACCTCGAGCTCCCGCTCACCAGCGGCGAGCCCTGGTGGTACTGGACCGGCGGGCGCCCCGCGCTGGACCTGGTCAACACCCTCCGCGAGCGGTGGTGGCGCCGCGTCGAGTGCCTCTGCTCGCCCGCCGACCTGCAGCGCTGGCTCGCCGAGTCCGGATTGCTCGCGCCCACCACCTCCGCGACCGAGGAGCAACTGGAGGACGCCCGCACCCTGCGCGAGGCCATCGACGACCTGATCGTCGCCCAGACTCGTGGCACCGCACCTCCGGCGACGTCGATCGGCACCATCAATCGCCATCTCGGTCAGCACCGTCCCCCGTACCTGGAAGTCGACGGCGACCACGCCCGACTCACGCAGACACCACCGGTCGAGTCGGTGACGCTCGCCCTGACACTGATCGCCAGGGATGCCGCCGAAATGTTCGGAACCGACGACCGGCACCGCGTGCGCGTCTGCCAGGCGCAGGACTGCAGCGCACGATTCTACGACCGGTCGCCGGCCGGCCGCCGGCGCTGGTGCACCATGAACCGTTGCGGGAATCGAAACAACGTACGCGCCCACCGACGGCGTCGATCGACACCTGGAGACCACCATGGGGTTCACCCTGCTCACTCCTGACGAGGCGCACTGGCGCCCGTCCAATCTGATGAAGACCCTCAACACCGACCTGGGGCGCCAGCTCGGATGCTCGGAGCTGGGGCTGCGCCTGTGGCGGTTGTCGCCGGGTCAGGCGAGCACGCGCCACCGCCACCGGGTGACCGAGGAGGTGTACGTGGTCCTCGAGGGAACGGGGCGCCTTCGGGTCGACGACGAGCTCCTGACACTCCCGCCCTTCTCGGCGGTCCGGGTCGATCCCGCGTCGGTGCGCCAGCCCTTCAACGACACGGAGTCCGACCAGCTCTGGCTGATCGTGGGAGCGCCGAACGAGGCCGCGAACACCGCCGAGTTCACCGATGAGCAGTTCCGATTCCACTACCCCGACGGCCCTCGTGCGATGCCGCCGGAGCTCGGCGCCACCCCGGACGAGGCCTAGCCCGGCGCGGAGCGGTTACCCGGCCGCCGCCTGGGCGCGGCGTTCCAGTTCGGCGCGGATGAACGCGTCCAGGTCGCCGTCCAGCACGCTCTGGGCGTTGCCGACCTCGTGGCCGGTGCGCAGGTCCTTGACCATGGTGTAAGGGTGGATCACGTAGCTGCGGATCTGGCTCCCGAACCCGATGGTCATGGACTCGCCGCGGGCCCTCGCGGCCTCTTCCTCGCGGATCTGGAGTTCGTGCTGCACCAGCCGCGAGCGGAGCATCGACATGGCCGTCGCGCGGTTCTGAGTCTGCGAGCGTTCGTTCTGGCACTGGACGACGATGCCGGTGGGCAGGTGCGTGATGCGGATCGCCGATTCGGTCTTGTTGACGTGCTGCCCGCCGGCGCCCGACGCGCGGTAGGTGTCGATGCGGAGGTCCTTGTCCTCGATCTCGACCTCGACGTCGTCGGAAACCAGCGGGCCGACGTCGACCGCCGCGAACGAGGTCTGTCGGCGATGCGCCGAATCGAAGGGTGAGAGCCGCACGAGCCGGTGCACGCCCCGCTCCGCGGACAGCAGGCCGTACGCCGATGCGCCCGAAACGGTGAACGTCACGCTCTTGAGGCCGGCCTCGGTGCCCTCCTGCTGCTCCTTGATGTCGCTCGTGAAGCCGCGGGCCTCCGCCCAGCGCAGGTACATGCGCAGCAGCATTTCGGCCCAGTCCTGGGCGTCGGTGCCCCCTTCGCCCGCGTTGATCGAGACGATGGCGTCGCCGCCGTCGTGTTCGCCCGAGAAGAGGCGGGCTTCCTCGAGACGTTCGAGGGTGGCGGCGATCCGGGAGAGGCCGTCGTCGATCTCGGCGAGGAACTCACCGTCGGCGTCGTCACCCTCACCGCGGGCCACGTCGACCAGGTCGACGAGGTCGGCGACCTCCTGGCCGATGCCGTTGATCTCCTCGAGGCGGTCCCTCACCGCGGCGTGCTCGGCCGACACGCGCGACGCCGACTGCGGGTCGTCCCAGAAGTCATCAGCCTGCATGGCGGTCTCGAGTTCGTCGACGCGGGCACGCAGCTTCTCGGGATCGACGTAGCCGTGCAGCACGTCCACGCGCTCGCGCAATGCGGCGGCGGTGGCCGCGAGGGTGTCGATGTCGGGTGTGCTCATGGGTGCCTGCGAGGGGTCGGGAGCGACACCCTACGCGTTGGCCCCATGGCACTTCTTGTACTTCTTGCCCGAACCGCACCAGCACGGGTCGTTGCGACCGATGCGCTCCTCGTCGGTCACGATTCGCTGTTCCACCACAGGCGCTTCCTCGGCAGGCGCCTCGTCGGCCGGCGCCTCGACCACCTGGGTGGCCGCCATCTGCGCCTCGTCGGCGTGGAAGCCGTGGACCGGCTGGTCGTCATAGGTGTAGTCGACCGTCTCCGGCTGCGTCGACTCGAGTTCGGGCGACTCGGCGGCCTCGATATGGAACATGTACCGGACGAAGTCGTCTTTGATGAGGCTCATCGTCTCGTCGAACATGCTGTGACCCTCGAGGCGGTACTCCGAGAGCGGGTCCTTCTGGCCCAGCGCGCGGAGATGGATGCCCTCGCGGAGGTAGTCCATGGAGTACAGGTGCTCGCGCCAGTGGACGTCCACGAGCTGGAGCAGCACGTATCGCTCCCACTCCCGCATGCGCTCGACGCCGAACTCGGCCTCCTTGCGGTCGTACGCGTCCATCGCGTCGTCCTCGAGCATGTTCAGGAAGTCTTCGCGCGTGAACGGATCGGACGGGTCGTGGAGCGGGAGCTCGGCGGGCCCGAACCCGACGGGGTAGTACGTCCGCAGGGTCGCGAACAGGCTGTCGAGGTCCCAGTCGGCGGGCAGCGTCTCGTCGTCCGGCGCCGCCTGTTCCACCTGGTCCACGAGCACCTCGGCCACCCAGTCGCGCGCCTGCTCGGCCAGGTCGCGGCCGTCGAGGACCGCGCGCCGCTCGCGGTAGATGACCTCGCGCTGCTTGTTGAGCACGTCGTCGTACTCGAGCACCCGCTTGCGCACGTTGAAGTTCATCTCCTCGACCTTCTTCTGCGCGCCCTCGATCGTGCGAGTGAGCATCTTGCTCTCGATCGGGAGGTCGTCGCCCGGACCGAGGCGGTCGAGGATCTTGTAGATGCGGTCGCCGGCGAACACGCGGATGAGGTCGTCCTCGGCGGAGATGAAGAACCGGGACCTGCCCGGGTCGCCCTGGCGGCCGGAACGTCCTCGAAGCTGGTTGTCGATGCGGCGGCTCTCGTGCCGTTCAGTTCCGATCACCAGCAGACCGCCGAGTTCCGGCACGCCCTCGCCGAGCTTGATGTCGACGCCGCGGCCGGCCATGTTGGTGGCGATGGTGACGGCGCCGGGTTCGCCGGCGTTCTTGATGATCTCGGCCTCGCGCTCGTGGTTCTTGGCGTTGAGCACGTTGTGCTGGATCCCGTTGCGCGTGAGGTGGTTCGAGAGCTGCTCGGACACTTCCACCGAGATCGTGCCCACGAGCACCGGCTGCCCGTTCTCGTGGGCCTCGGTGATCTCCTTGGCGACCGCGTTGAACTTCGAGTCGCGCGTCTTGAAGATGAAATCCTGCTCGTCGCGGCGCTTGGTGGGACGGTGCGTGGGGATACTCACCACGTCGGTCTCATAGATCTTCGCGAACTCGTTCGCCTCGGTGGAGGCGGTACCGGTCATCCCCGAGAGCTTGTCGTACATCCGGAAGTAGTTCTGCAGTGTGATGGTCGCGAGCGTCTGGTTCTCCTCGCGGATCTTCTGCCCCTCCTTGGCCTCGATGGCCTGGTGGAGACCTTCCGAGTAGCGCCGCCCCTCGAGGACGCGCCCGGTGAACTCGTCGACGATGAGCACCTCGCCGTCCCGGACCAGATACTCCTTGTTGTTGTGGAAGAGCGCGTGCGCCTTCAGTGCCTGGATGAGGTGGTTGACGAGCTGGCCGTTGACGTCCAGGTAGAGGTTGTCGATGCCGAGCGCGCGTTCGACCTTCTCCACGCCGCTCTCGGTGGGCGCAACCGTGCGGTGCTTCTCGTCCACCTCGAAGTCCACGCCCTTGCGCAGGGTGGGAATGATGCGGGCGAAGCGGTAGTAGGTGTCGGCCGCCGCCTCCGGGATGCCGGAAATGATCAGCGGCGTTCGCGCCTCGTCGATGAGGATCGAGTCGACCTCGTCCACGATGCAGAAGTAGTGGTCACGCTGCACCGTCTCGGCCTTCTGGACCGCCATGTTGTCGCGCAGGTAGTCGAAGCCGAACTCGGAGTTGGTGCCGTAGGTGGCGTGGGCCGCGTACGCCGCGCGACGATCCGCGGGCTGCATCGCCGCGTCGATCACACCGATGTCGAGGCCGAGCTCGGCATAGACGGGGCGCATCCAGTCGGCGTCGCGGCGGGCCAGGTAGTCGTTGACCGTGACCACGTGCACGCCGCGCCCCGCGAGGGCGTTGAGGTACACGGCGGGGACGGCGGCGAAGGTCTTGCCCTCGCCGGTCTTCATCTCGGCGATCTTGCCCGAGTGCAGCACCTGGGCCCCGATGAGCTGGACGTCGTAGAGGCGCATCCCCATCTTGCGCTGCCCGACCTCGCGCGCCAGCGCGAAGGCCTCGACCATCAGGTCGTCGGTGGCTCGCCGTTGCCCCCGCGTTCCATGAGTCCCGTGGCGAATGCGCGGAGTTCGTCGTCCGACCGGGCCTGGAACTCGGCTTCGCGGTCATTGACCTGCGAGACGACGGATTGCATCTGCTTCATCGCACGGCCTTCGCCGAAGCGAAGGACCCTGTTGATGAGGTCAGTGGACATGGGGCCTCAGATCGATTTGGTGCACATCACGGCATGCGCAGGAAGGGGCGGCGCGCCACCCAAGAGCGTAGCAACGCCGCCCAGCCCATCGGCATTCGCCGGGCGGAATGGAGCCTCCGCGGCGACCGGGGTCGCCGCGGGGGTCGGCCTAGTCCTGCGGGACGATGAGCCCGTAGTCACCGTCGCCGCGGCGGTAGACGACGTTGATCTCGCCACCGTTCTCCTCGTTGCGGAACACGTAGAAGTCATGGTGGAGCATGTCCATCTGCAGAAGCGCCTCGTCCACCGCCATCGGCGGCATGGCGTGACGCTTGGTCTTGACCAGGCTCCCGAATTCGGCCTCGGCTTCGTGCTGGAGCTCGGGGATCGGCGTGAGATCCTCGGCCTCGGCGGGTTCGGTCGCGCGGCCGTGGCCGCGATGGTGGCGACGCCGCCGTTCGCGGTACCGCACCGCCTGGCGTTCAAGCTTGCGAGCGGCGTGGTCGATGGCCACGTACATGTCCTCGGCCGTTTCGCGCACGCGCAGGACGGTCCCCTTGGCCCGCACGGTGACCTCGGCGGTCTGGGGGCGGTCGATCTTCGGGTTCCGTTCGATCGACAGTTCGAGTTCCACGACGGGCGCCTCGTCCCAGGGCGGGAGGATGCGGGTGAGTCGCTCGAGCTTCCGCTCGGCATGCTCGAACAGCGCGTCGGTGACCGGCATGTTCTTGCCCTTGACGTTCAATTGCATCTGAGTGGCCTCCGGTGCCGCAAATGGAGAATGATTCATTGTACGTCAGGCTCCGCGGATCGCTCGGACCGCACCCCCACGACACGGGCGAACGTCACCGCGCGGATCCCCCGGATTCCGGCTCGGCGCAGCGCGATCGCACAGGCGCCGATGGTGGCCCCGGTGGTCAGCACGTCGTCCACGAGCCAGATCGGGTCCGCGGGGCCCGCCCGCACGACCTGGAAGGCGCCACGGACGTGGGCCGCGCGTGCCGTGCGCGAGGAGCCGCGCTGCGGCGGCGCCTCCCGTGTCCGCGCGAGGAGTCCGTCGTCCACCTCGACCGACCAGCGCCTGCCGAGCGCCTCGGCCAGCACCGTCGACTGGTTGTAGCCCCGCCGGCGGTGCCGGGCGTGTGTGAGCGGGACGGGGACGAGCACCGCCGCCCCGGTCGGCGCCGCGCAGCGCGCGACCATCACCCGTGCCATCACGTCCCCCAGGTCCCGGCGACCGTGATCCTTGAGCGCCGTGACGATGCGCCCGTTGACCTCGTCGAAGGGCACCGCGTGCTGCGCCCCCGCGAGCCCGCGCGGACACTCAGGACACGACATGAGATCGGCCGCCCAGGGGTGGCCGCACGTCCGGCAAGCGGTCGGCGCGGTATGGCCGATCGACGCCAGACATCGTGCGCAGACCGGGTTCCCGGGGATCCGGCAGACGACGCACGTGGTCGGAAGCAGCGCCTCGAGCAGTCCCCCGTGTCGCCACCGGTCGGGCATCGGCGATGACGATGTCAGGCGCCCTGGAACGACGCATGCCCAGAAGCGCCGACCGTGCCCTTCGAGCACGGTCGGCCGGCGTCCTCCGTCCACAGCGTCGTGTGCGGCACCCGACTCGACGCGTGCGCGAATCACGCCATGGCGTAGCCTCACCCAGCGCCCGCCAGACCCAGAGTCCGCGATCCCGGTGGCATCACCAGCATTGCGCGCTCCCGGTGGGCGCGGGCGTGCCACGCCCGCCTGAGTTCACGAGCAGGCATGACCATGCCTGGCCGTCGCGGTGTGGCGCTCGCGGCCGCGTGGGGTGCCACGGCGAGGCCGCTCCCCAGGCACAGTCCTGCAGGGCGTGCCGCACGCCTGATCTCCCCGCTCCAGACACTCGATCTGTACCTGCCGGACGCTGACGGCGCCGCTCCCGCGCCGCTCGTGATCCTCATTCACGGCAGGGCGTTCAGGCAGGGAGTTCCGCGCAGATGGCGCCCATCGCCACGACGCTGGTTCAGCGCGGATACGCCGTAGCCGCGGTGAACTACCGACTCGCGCCCGCGGCGCATATCCGACCAGCGCACGCGACGTGAAGCCGCAGTTCGCTGGCTCCGCGTGCGCCTCGGACCACGGGATCGACCCGTGGCGGTTCGCCGCCTGGGGCCGGTCCGCGGGCGGCTGGATGGCCACCATGCTCGGAGCCACGGGTGGTCGACCACCATCTTCGACGACCCTCGCTCAGAAGCCGACGGTGTCAGAGCGAGGTCAGGCCGTGGTCGACTGGTACGGGCGGTCGACCTCTCGTCCATGGAGGCCAGCTCGCCCGGATGCCGAGGTGCCGAGCCCGGTGGCCAGGACCACACAGCCCGCTCGCATCTGGCCATCTCGCGGTGGCTGGGCCGGGATCCCTCCGTTCCCCCCCTCACGGCGACGACAGACCTCACGGGTACCTGGCGCGCAGCCTGACGCTTCCGCCGTGGTTCATCGTCCACGGAACCGCCGACTTCACGGTCCCCGGGCGGTCGGCAGCTGCGCATGCGCTGCTGCTCACAGCAGGCAGGTCGGCTACCTGCCGCTGCGAGGCGTGGGGCACGGCGCCGCCAGGTTCACCGACCTGCTGACGCGCCGGTCGATCGCGTTCATCCGCCGGAGCCTCGGCACTGAGGTGAAGCCGGGGCGGTGGTGGCCCTGGCGACACGAACACCCGAGGGCGCGCATCACCGAATTCTTACGGGCGATGTACGAACCGGGCGGCTGCAGGGGTCTTTGAGGTGAGCGCCCCTACCTCATGGAGTCAGATGCCCGCCCCCGGCCGTCGCCGCCCGCACCCGAGTCTGATCGCACTGATCGTCATGCCGTTCTCGCCGCGACGCCGGTCGGCGCGAGCCAGGTTCGGGTCGCCGCAACCCGTGACGGACTCGGTGGTCCGTGGTGATGCCACCTCAGACCGGCTCACTGTCAGACGTTCCCAGGCCCGACGTGGTCGTCCTGCGCTCCGCCCGCGGAGCCATCGCCGTCGCGTCTCCGCCTCCGACGGCCGGGGGCGCGGCCCGTTGCTCGCCAGGGGCGACGATGGTCCGCTGCGAGGCACCAGCCGGATCGCTGGGGATGCGACTGCGCATCGCCACCGGAGCAGGCAATGCCGGGTCCGCTTCCGGAGCCCGTCCACCGTGCGGGGGCATCCTGGCGCCGGTCGTCGACGGAGGACCAGGGCGCGACGTTAACTCACGGGCGACGGCACCCGCATCAGCGGCCCCGGAACGACGTGATTCCAGGTCGTGGACGGCGTGGTGAGTTCCGGCACTGATCAGGGGCCCGGGCAGCGACCTGCTCCGCGGCGGTGGAGGCGACGACGTGCTGATGGGCAGGCGGGGCCGCGATCGCCTCCATCGACCTGGGCGGCGTGAATTGGTTCATCGGTGGCGAACCGCGACGTGGTGGTGTGCTCGCCAGGCTACCGCCAGCTCGGCCTCGGTCAGGGGAGTTCGGCCAGGTGCGGGCGGGCCTGGACACCGTGCATTGGGACGTCGAGCGCGTGCGCTCGGTGGCATCAGGCGGTCGGCGCGGGCATCTGAGGTCGTGTGCTGCCCGTTCAGGGGCGCCGCGGTGTCAGGTCCGGGTCAGATTCCCTGGGCCCAGGGTCCCAGATACGCCCGCTGGGTGTCGCTGAGTTCGTCGGGGTTCACTCCGGGCGTCTGCAGCTTGACCGACGCGATCTCGGTCGAGTCCGACGGCGCAGCGTGGACGCCCGGTTCGAGCTCCTCGTGCCGCAACAGGTGCTCGACCAGAAGGGCCTGGCACCGGCGAGCGTCCATCACCGCGGCAGGGTGCCCTCGGCGACAGGTTCAGCGCGCCCCTCCGCCAGCACGCACACCGTGCAGCCATCAACGAGCCGGTACTCCTGCACGTGTGGCTCGCCGTCCGTACCGCGGTCGACATCGACCACGCAGCGCCTGCAAAGTCGATCTCGACGTCAGAAAGTGCCCCGCGTTCGCGATCAGCATCATCCGCATCACGGCCGTAACTCCTCGCGGATGACGCCCACGTCGCCCGTCGCGGTGACGAACACGTCACTCACAGGCGGCGTCGGCGTGACCGCACGTCGAAACCGTCCATGACCGCCTCGAGGCCCTGAGGGGCGTCCACCTCAGCAACGCAGCCAGCGCTGAGCCCCCGCAGGTCGTTCGGCCACGCCCGTCCGGTGCCGCCGTAGCCGGCGACCAGGACGCGGCGTCCGGCGATCAGGACGTTCATCGCCGGGAGACCGTCCACCACCGACTGGCGGCTCCGTAGCGCGTATCGAACATGCGCGTGGTGTCGGCCCCGTTGACCGCGAACACGGGAACGCGAGCCCGTCGGACGCGTGCAGGGGCCCGCAGGCGGATGATGCCGGTCGCCGTGTCCTCAGTTTCCGCCGATGACATGCGCGATCCGTCGCGGCAGGTGCCGTGCAGCACGCCGATGAGGTCAGCGCCGTCGTCCATCTGTGATGTGCGGCGCGTGATCGACGGCGGTCGAGATAATGGCCGTAATGGGTCTCGCGGTCTTCACCGCGGCAGGCCCTACACCTGATCCGTGCCGTTCCACCAGGGCGGCCGCGACGTCGTCCTGGGTGGACAGGGGTTGCTGGCGACGGTACCACGTCCGCGCCACCGACGGCGGCAGGGGTGCGCACCAGGTTCGCGGTCTCCGCCGTGACGTGCAGACAGGCGGCGATCCGCACGCGCAGCAGCTGCTCGCGTCGAACCGCTCCGCGATCCGTGCCAGCACGCGCATGTCGCGCGCCGCCCAGTCGATCCAGCGCGCCTCCCCCCGGCAGTGAGCGATCCGCGACGTCCGATCGAGATGGCCGCTCACCGGCGGTCCTCGACCGATGCGCCCGCGGGCAGCAGTCATCAAGCGGCGGCGCCCAGACGGAGCGCCGGCCGAGGTCAGGTGGTGGTCATCCTGCGCGGGCGGGCCAGGTCAGTCAGGGTCTGGGATCCGCCCGTATCCGGTCTCAGCCAGCCAGTCCACTTCAACTGCTGGATGACCTCGACCGGGCAGGTCGACCTCCGCAGCAATCCGAGATAGAGCGGGGCGTAGTCGCCGAGCATGACCAAATCGATGGCCGGCCGAGCGCGGTCTCACCCTCGGCGCCCACCTCGATGACCCACGCCGACGTGTTCCTCGACGAGCTCTCTGGTGAGGCTGAATCGGCGGTTCACCTGGCGGTGCTGGTGCGGCTCGCAGAGCATGATGAGGGGCGGGACAGCGGCGAGCTGCCATTCCGGCGAACCCGCAGATCTCGTTGTGGTCGACCTCCGGAAGCACGCCCAGTACGCCGCAGGCGCCTTGGCGTTCTCGTTGATCTGCCCTTCCAGCGCTGGGCGACCGCGGCGGTGATCTCCGCGCCCCAGACGATCGGCACGGTGTCGAGCAACTGCTCGGCGAGCTGCTTCGCGTGGTTGTCGGCCGTGGGCACCTCGGGTCCATTGGCCGCGATCGACGCCTCGATCATTCAGCGCGCGTCGTCGAGATCGGACGAGGCGTCCGGAATGACCTCCAGGCGGAGAGCACCACCACGAGCGGGTACCAGCAGTCGCAGCGAATTGCCGCCAGGGCTGCAATCCGGGGGGCTCGATGATGGGAATCCCCATCTCGCGGTAGTGCCCGTCGAGCTTGCCTCCACTGGTGATCGCGACGCAGGGCGCGTCACGCTCGGTTGCCTGTGAGGCGGCCGTCAACGTCTCCTCGGTCTCCCCGGTAGCTCGACAGCACCACGGGCGTGTCAGGCCGTAGCCAGGACGTAGTAGTCGCGAAGCACCGCGACCGGCTTGCGGAGACGATCGCGGTAGGCACCGGTGACGAGATCGGCCGCGATGGCCAATCCGCCCATACCGCAGATCGCCACGTTCGCGAAGCTCCCCGGCGACCAGCGGAGGTCAGTGGACTCAGCGCCGCTGCGCGCCTGGTCCCGAAGGCGGTCAGGGACTCGCCCACCCCGCGGCAGGCCGAGGGAGATCCCTCGCGAACGTCGCCTGATTATCGAGTTGCCGCTCATCGAACGCTCGCCTCCGTCACCATCTGGCCGACCTCGATCCGGGCATCGCGTCGAGTCGGACGCCCGCACATCGATTCGCGCATTGTCACCGATCACCGCAGGTCGTCGATGTAGCTCCGCGCCCACGACCACTCCGGCGCCGAGCGCATCCGCTGAGCACGGCACCGGCATCGACGCGGCATCCCGCGCGACGACAGCGCCGATCACACGCTTGCCGTCGGCGACGCTGCAGTCCACACCGAGGCTGGAACCACCCGCGACCTCAGCCGCAGCGGCGATCGTGCATCCGCCCGCGCTGGGAACGCGCCCGTCAGGGGAGTTCGTGCGCACGCGTCCGGCGAGCACGTCGTGGTGCGCGTCAGGTACGAGGCAGGTGTGCCGATGTCGCGCCAGTAGTCGTCGCTCGGATGCCCGTAGAGGTCCCCAGCCCGGCGACCGCGGAAGATCTCGCGCTCGATGGAGCACGACCGACCGCCGGGATCGATGCGACCACGTCGCGGCCGAGCACGTACGTGCCGGCATTGATGAGGAAGGGTTCGTCGGGCAGCAGCTGGTCTCGACTCGGCTTCTCGAGGAATTCCTTGACCGAGCGATCCGGATTGAGCCGGACCAGGCCATAGGCCGACGGGTCCTCGACCGGCGTCAGCGCGATGGTCGCCCGGGCGCCGACCTCGCGGTGGCCGCGGACGACCTCGTCGAGATCGAGGTCGCTGAGGATGTCGCCGTTGAGCACCAGCACCTCGTCGTGCTCCAGTAGCCCGATGGCGTTCGCCACGGCGCCGGCGGTGCCGAGCGGCACGGGATCGACCACGTACCGCATGGTCACACCGAACGCCTGACCGTCGCCGAAATACGCTTCGATGGCGTCGGGTCGGTACCCGCAGGAGAACACGATGTCCGTGATGCCGTGGCGCTTCAGCTGATCGACCTGGTGTTCCACGAATGGCCGGTCGACGAGCGGCATCATCGGTTTCGGACGGGTCTCGGTCAGCGGCCGCAGCCGCGTCCCCTGCCCTCCGACCAAAATGACGGCCTGCATGCTCACGCGGTACCTCCAGGACGTCCTTCGTCGTCGCTCACACCCACACCGGGCAGGCGACCGATCCCTTCATAGGTGAATCCGGCGACGGCCATGAACTCGGGATCGAGCAGGTTGCGGCCGTCGATCACGACCGGGCTGGCCATCGTGTTGCGAAGCCCCGGCCAGTCGACCTCGGCGATCTCGGGCCACTCGGTGACGATCACGACCGCGTCCGCGCCGGCGACCGCCTCGTGGATCGACTCGGCCAGCTTCATCCCCGAGACGCCCGACACCTCTGACACGACCGGATCCCAGCCGACCACGTGCGCGCCCTCGGCGAGCAACCGGCCCGCCAGCACCAGGGACGCGGCCTCGCGCATGTCGTCGGTCCCGGGTTTGAACGCCAGACCGAGCAATGCCACACGCACCCCGGCGAGCTCGCCGAGGTACTTCCGCAGCTTGCCCACGACGCGGCGCTTCTGCAGCTCGTTGACCTCGATGACGCTGGTGAGCAGCTGGAAGTGGTAGCCGCTGTTGCCGGCGAGCTGTTTGAGGGCCGAGACGTCCTTCGGGAAGCAGGACCCGCCGAAGCCGATTCCGGCACGAAGAAAGGACCGGCCGATGCGCGTGTCCATCCCCATCCCGTCGGCCACGACGGCGACATCGGCTCCGACCTCTTCGCAGACGTTCGCGATCTCGTTGATGAAGCTGATCTTGGTCGCCAGAAACGCGTTGGACGCGTACTTGACCATCTCGGCGGTGGCGACGCTCGTCCGCAGGACCGGCGCGTCCAGGGACGCGTAGAGATCGGCGACCCGGTCGGCGTCCTCGCCACGCCACGCCCCGATGACCACCCGGTCGGGGCTCATGAAGTCGGCGATCGCGTCGCCCTCTTTCAGGAACTCGGGGTTGCTGGCGTAGCCGACCGCGGCGAGTCCCGACGCGTCGAGCAGGTCGCGAACGCGGCGGCCGGTGCCAACGGGCACGGTGCTCTTGGTGACCAGCACCAGATCGCCGACCACGTCTGCGGGAAGCCGGCCGAGTTCGCCGACGAACCCCATCACGCGGGACAGGTCGGCGTCGCCGGAGAACAACGGCGGGGTGTCCACCGCGATGAACGCCACGTCGCTGCGGGAAACCATCTCCTCCAGGTCGATCGTGAACGACAGCCGATCCGCACATTCGGCCATCAGATCGGCCAGCCCCGGTTCATAGATCGGGACGTCGCCGGCCCGCAGCCGCGCGACCTTGGACTCGTCGATGTCGCGGATCACGACCCGATGGCCGAGCGAGGCGAGGCAGACGCCCGTGACGAGCCCGACATACCCGGCGCCGACCACGCCGACGCGGGCGGGCACCAACCCGCCTTCCGCGTCGTGGCCTGGCGACGATGCCGTCGTGGAGTGGTGCTCCATCGTGTCCTCCGGGGGCGTGATCGGGAGTCCGTCTACGGGGTCGAGGCGTCGTATTCGACCGACAGGCCAACGTCCTGCGCACCCCTGGGGAGGCGAGCCGAGCCGGCCGGCCGGAAGGACCGGGCGATCTCGTGCATCGTGTTGGCGCTGAGCGCGTGGTCCTTCTCGAGCGAATTGGTGAGCCAGTAGCTGACGCCGCGGTACTGGAACGACTCGCGCATCAGGAACTTGCCGTTGTAGTACGTGGAGAGCGGAGCCAGGCCACGCCCCTTCTTGAGGGTGCCCGTCGGGCCTTCGAGGATCGGCGGGTTGGACATGCTGGTGGCCATGATGCCCCAGTACTGGTTGCCGCCGTCCTGGCGCTGGAACACCAGCTTGACGGCCGGCGCCGAGCGGCCGCCGCCGACGGGGATCCGGTAGTTCCTGATCTGCTTCAACGACGACCCGCGGGCGATCTTGAGCGGCACCGCGAGGTTCATGCCGGTGACCTTGCTGAGCCCGCGGAAGATGGGGATCAGCCGCGCCGTGTCGACCGTGTCGGCCGGGGCCTCCTGCTCACGTTGTTCGGGCGCGGGCGTCGTCAGGGAGCCCGTGAAATCGGTTCCCACGATGACGGCGACGTCGTTACCGGCGAGATCGCGCGGCTGGACCTGCTCCAGCGACGCCGACGGACCGAGCAGCTGGCGGATCTTGCGCGCCGCGGTGAAGCTCTTCTCGTTCGAGCCGACGAACCGCACGGTGCTGCTCGTGTAGTCGAAGGTCTGCGCGTTGCCCATGGATGTCGCCTGGTACCCCTTCGAGCGGAGCAGCGATGCCATCTGCTGCCCCACCAGGGTCCGGCCCGAACCGTTGAGTACCTCAATGGTCACGGTGGCGGGCGTGACCGTGGGGATGTCCTCCTTCGCCAGGAAGGGCGGATTGAGCCACTGGTCGAGGGCGTCCTGCATCTCGGTCTCGCTGAACTGATTGACCCAGGCGCCGGCGGCGTTCTTGTACGGCGAACCGTCGACCTGGACGCGGAACACGCGACTGTCCGGGATGTCGATCGACTGGCGGGCGAGGGTGAGCAACCGGCCGGCATCGTCGATGTCGGTGGACGTGTTCTTGCGGTCGGCGATCAACTTCACGAACCTGGGCGCCTGGCTGAGCTGTCCCCGGGTGCGGCGCTTCAGTTCGGTGAGGAACGACTGCTGGCGGACACCGCGGGCGAAGTCCGTGTCGGTGTGGCGGTACCGGACGTAGTCGAGTGCGTCGGCGCCGCTGAGCAGCTGGTATCCGGGTTTCAGGTCGATCATCTCGTACTTGTCGCTGCCGGAGTTGTCGTTGAAGTAGCGCCGGTCCACATCGATGTAGACCCCGCCCAACTTGTCGACGAGCTGCTCAAACCCCTTGAAGTTGATCTCGAAGTAGCCGTTGACCTCCTGGCCCGTCAGGGCCTTCACGGTCTCGATGACTTTTGCAGGGCCGCTTCCGTTGCTCTGCTCCCCATAGGTGTAGGCCGCGTTGATGCGGTCCTGCCCCACGCCGGGGATGGTGACCCAGAGGTCGCGCGCGAACCGAAGCATCGAGATGAACCGACGCTGCGAGTCGATGCGCACGAGGATCATCGTGTCGCTCCGCCCGTTCGCCTCGTCGGGACGCTTGTCGCTGCCGAGGAGCAGGATGTTCTGGGGGGCCCCGGGCGTGACGCGGTCCACGACCTTCCGTGCCCGGACCACCTTCGTCGTGTTCGGGCTGATCTCGGCGATGGTCTGCTCGACGAAGGTGTAGCCGGACAGCACCGTGCCGGCGACGATCGCGACGCCCAGCCACAGCGCCCAGAACCCCATGACCAGCACCCGCGGGAACCGGCGCCGGACACGGTAGTACCGGGCACGGCGGAAGAGCTCGTCGCGACCTGGCGGCGGCGTCACGCCGCGCTCGTTTCGCAGCGGCTCCGATCGAGGCGGGTCACGAAATCGACCAGCGCCTCCCGATATCTGGACAGGCTGGCGATCTCGACGAACTCGTCGGGGCCGTGGTGGCCGGCGCCGACAGGGCCGAACTCCACCGCGGGAATCCCGACGTCGATGAAGGGGATCGCGTCGGACGACCCGTCCCGCCCGACCGCCCGCGAGGCATCCGCGTGGGGGCGCACCGCGTCGAGGAGCGCGGTCACCATCGGGTCGTGGTCGGACACGTAGGCGGCGGGACGTGCGAGGAGCACCTCCACGTCGACCTCGGGGTCCAGTTCCCTGATCGCGTCGAGAATCGCGTCGACGTCCTGGCCGGGAAGCGGGCGGATGTCGAGGTACATGCGGCACAGATCGGGAACGCTGTTCAGCGAGGTCCCCCCTTCGATCCGGCCGAGGCTGGCGGAGGGGGCGGGGAACATATCGGAGGACTCGTGCATGAACGGCAGCCGGCACACCCGGTGAAACAGTTCCACGGCGCGGAGCACGGCGTTCTCACCCAGCCACGGCGTCGACCCGTGCGCCGCCCGGCCGGGGACGTTGCAGCGGAGCAGCACGACGCCTTTGGCCTGGACGCCCACGTGCAGGTCGGTGGGCTCGCCGCAGATGACGAAATCGGTGCGAAAGCCGTCGTTGACGAGCATTTCCGAGCAGTTCGCCCCGGGGTCCGCACGTTCCTCGTCGGGAACGACGAGCATCTCGACGGTGACCTGGCTGAGGTTGCAGGTGTTGAGTTCGGTAACGGCGCACATCATCGCGGCCAGCGCAGCCTTCATGTCGTAGGCACCACGTCCGTACAGCCTGCCGTCGTGTCGGACCGGAACGAACTGTTCCGGGTGACCCGGAACCACGTCGACGTGCGCGTTGAAGAGGACCCGCGTGGATCCACAGCCCACTCGCGCGAGGATGCACGTTCGACCTTCGAACTCGCGGACCTCGACCGGCACGCGCGCCCCGACGAATCGGTCCCGGACGACCTCCAGCGCATGCTCGAGGCCCTCGTGCGTCGACGTGTCCAGCGCAATGAGTTCTTCAGCGAGCTGAACCTCGTCCACCGAGCCAGGATACACCGCTAGGTCGGCGTCCCCGGATCGGCATCGCCGCCTGAGCGCATCATGCGAATCAACTCGATTCTGCCCACCTGGAGCTTGCGGTAGATATTGGTCAGGTGGTACTCGACGGTCTTCGTCGACACCACCATCTCCTCGGCGATCTCGGCGTTCCCAAGCCCGGTTCCGACCAGACGGGCCACGCGGCGCTCCGTCTGGGTCAGGGCCACTCTGGGCCCGCGATCACCCTCCCGGCGACGCGAGCCCAGCGACGCGAGGACGCCTCGCGCGCGTTCGATCCAGGGCGCCGCGTCCAGTATCTGGAACGTGTGCAGCGCCGTGGCGGCGAGGTCCCGCGACGCCTCGATCTCCTCGATGGCCGGCAGGCGCTCGGCGGCGGCGAGGATGAACCGCGCCCGGTGGAACGGCGCCGGGATGTCCAGCAGCGCACGCGTCTCGTGGTGGATGGCCGCGCGGAGCTTCTCGTCCGGCGTTGCCCGGATCCAGGCATGCCCCCGCAGAACCCGCGCCACGCCGGCGTCGACGATCAGCGACTCCTGGAACAGAAGGTGTGCCGGATGGACGACCGCGTCCGGACCCTCGACCTCGGACCTGGCGTCCAGCAGATCACCCCCGAACGGGACGATGCCGGGATGTGCCAGCCGCGCGGCGCGGGCGCATCGTGCAGCCGACTCGAGATGGGTGAGCGCGTCGCCAGGTTCGCGTACGCCCAGCCGCGCCAATCCCAGGGCCGCCTCGGCCAGGATCTCCGCGAGCGCGGGAAAGGCCCGCGGCCCGGAGGTCAGCACGGCCTGGGCCGCCTCCAGGCAGGCGTCCGTCTCGCCGCGAGCGGCGAAGACGTGCGCCCGTGCGGCCGAGGCCCACATGACCGGAGTCCGGTCGCCCTGACCATCGGCGTATTCGAGGGCGATGCGAGCGTCCTCGAGCGCCGAATCCCACGCGCCGCGCAGGTAGCGGACCCAGGCGCGGTCGGCGTGCGAGAACGCGAGTTCACGGTCGGAGCGGCTGCCATCCTGCACCTCCACATCGAGCCGTCGGACCGCCCGGCTGGTGTTCCCCATCCAGGTCAGCGCGTGCAGCCCGAACGACGTGAACTCGGCCGGCCCCTCGAGCAGGTCGGAAACGGGCCGCACGTCCCTCCAGCGCGGGTCTCCGGCGGCCAGGTACGTGCCCGCGAGGATCCGGTGGGCCGTCCTCCGGACGCCGGTCCGGAGCGATCCTGTGGATCGAGCAGCACGGTCGGCGTAGGTGGTCGAACGTGACAGCGCCCCGTATCGGAACGCCGCGAGGGAAGCTCCGGTGAACGCCACGCTCGCCGCGATCGGATCGTCCGTCAGCAGGTCCGCGGACTGCAGGAACGCGATGACCGCGTCCTTCGCACGGCCATCGTTGAGCAGGGCGCGGCCCCGCAGGGTGTGCACGGCTCCGCGGACACCGGGTGGAAGGACCAGCTCTCGCAGGACCTCGACGAGCGCCATGCAGCGACCGCTGTCGCCCATTCGGAGGGGCAACCTCGCGGCACGCAGGAGGCGGTGCGCACCGTCGTGGTCGTGCACACTGCAGGCCGCGGCGCGGATCTGGAGCTCGATCGCCCGGTCGAGGTCGCCCGCCTGCATGCATCGCTCCGCGAGGGCTTCGAGCCCGGCGGCCACCGTGTCGTCCGGTTCGGTCAGCGCCTCGGCGTGATGCACCAGGCATTCGTCGGCATGGATACCCGGAGCGGCCGCGAACGCGCGATGCACCCTGCCGCGGTCGTCGGAGCCGGTCCCCCAATAGGCGGCGGCGCCCAGCTGCCTGGTCGTCGTGGTCACCCGGACGCCGTCGGTCTGAATGAAGCCCTGACCCTCGAGCGCCTCGATGTCGGTGACGCCGCGGCCGAGACCCGCCGCCGCCGCGAGCACCGGGTCGAGCCGGTTCGTACGACACGACGCGACGACGAGCAGGGTCTGCCGGAGCCCCTCGGGGAGCGCATCGATGCGGCGTCGTACCGGCCGGAGGCCGTACCGGGTCGGCGGCAGCGGACAGGGTCGGCGTGCCGCACCCAGGCGCACGGCCTCGTCGAGCTGCTCCAGGACGTCCAGGAGATGGCCGGGCTGCCGGTCGGTGCCCTCGTGCAGCGCCTGTGCGAGCGCCGCGCTGACGCCGAGGGGCAGCAGCATCCTGCGGGTGGCGTCGATGTCGAACGGCTCGAACGCGGAGATCGAGACGCCGGCGGCGGCGGCCTCGCATCCGGCGTCGACCGAAACCGTCGCGCATATCGCCATCGGCCAGTCGCCGACCCGACGGGCGGCGAAGCGGAGGAACCGACGGGTCCGATCCGGCAACTGGTCCTCATCGTCGACGAGGAGCACGATCGGCGCCCGCCTCGCGAACTCGAACAGTCGCCGGCTGGCGGCGGTCAGGACGGCGAGCTCGTGATCGCCGTCGATCCGGCCGATCAGCCCGGCGACGACCGCCTCACCGACGTGCGCGACCACCTCGTCGATGGTCCACGTCCGTCCGATGCCGCCGTACGCCCCGTCGATACGCACCACCACCTGGTGCTCCGCCTCGAGGGCGGCCCAGTCCAGGAGCGTGCTTCGGCCGCTCCCCGCCGGACCCGCGAACCAGTGCGCACCACCGTGACCGCCGCGAGCGTCGCGGAGGAGATCACGCACCAGGTCACGTTCGGCATCCCTGCCGATGATTGGGTGGGGGTACGACACGTTTCCTGCAGATTACGCAATACGACACAAATTGGTCGAAACCCCCCATCCGGGGACTCTGGGGTTTTCCCCCGTGTAAATCCTCGGGGCCGTTGCGAGACTGAGCGGCATCCGGTGCGGTGGAACACGGTTGCTGAACCAGAGATGAATGGAATCATCTCCCCGGTGGGGATGCGCTCACCCACCGCACCGGTGATCCATCGAACCGTTCGCCGGCCCGCCACCCCCACGACGGGGCGATGCCCGCAACGACCGCCCGCACGACCCCGGCGACGCGCTCGTCCCCGGTGATGATCACCTGCCCGCCGCCCCCGGCGACGGGCAGGTAACGCGTCAGTGCTGCTTGTCGCTCACCCGCAGGCGATTCTCGGCCCGGCGAAGCGCCGCCTGAGCAAGATTCCGCGCGGACTCGTCATCGCCGGCCTCGGCGAGCGCGTCCTGGGCGCGCTGCAATGCCGCCCGGGCCCGGTTCTGGTCGATCTCGTCCGCGCGTTCGGCCTGTTCCACGAGGATCAGCACGCGATCCTCCTCGACCGACATGTAGCCGGTCGTGGTCGCGAACACGAGCTGGCTGTCGTCCAGCATCTTCAGGCGCGTCTCGCCGGGCCGCAGGGCCGCGACGATCGGCTGATGCCGGGGCAGGATCCCGAGTTCGCCGGACACGCTCGGCGCCACGACCATCCACGCCTGACCCGAGAACACCGAGCCCTCCGGGGTCAGCAGGTCCACCGACATGCGCTTGCGATCGGTTGAGATCGACGTCGACATCCCTAGGCCTTCATCGATGCGGCCTTCTCGACCGCCTCATCGATCGAGCCGACCAGGAAGAACGCCTGCTCGGGGAGGTCATCGTGCATACCCTCGACGATCTCCTTGAAGCCGCGGATGGTCTCGGACAGCGGGACGTACTTGCCCGGTGTTCCGGTGAACGCCTCGGCCACGAAGAAGGGCTGTGAGAGGAACCGCTCGATCCGGCGGGCGCGACCGACGGCGAGCTTCTGCTCGTCGGTGAGTTCGTCCACACCGAGGATGGCGATGATGTCCTGGAGATCCTTGTAGGTCTGGAGGATCTCCTGGACCCGGGTCGCGGTCTCGTAGTGCTCGTCGCCGACCACGTCCCGTTGCAGCACACGGCTGGTGGAGTCCAGCGGATCCACGGCCGGGTAGATGCCCTTTTCGGCGATCGCCCGCGAAAGCACGGTCGTCGCGTCGAGGTGGGCGAACGACGCGGCCGGGGCCGGGTCGGTGAGGTCGTCGGCCGGCACGTAAATGGCCTGCACGGAGGTGACCGAGCCGTTCCGGGTCGAGGTGATGCGCTCCTGGAGGTCGCCCATCTCGGTCTGCAGGGTCGGCTGGTAACCCACGGCGGACGGCATGCGGCCGAGCAGCGCGGACACCTCGGACCCCGCCTGCACGAAGCGGAAGATGTTGTCCACGAACAGGAGCACGTCCTGGCCGCCCTGCTCGCGGAAGTACTCGGCCATGGTCAGACCGGTGAGCGCCACACGGAGACGGGCTCCGGGCGGCTCGTTCATCTGCCCGTACACCAGGGCGGTCTTGTCGATGACCCCGGATTCCTTCATTTCGAGCCAGAGGTCGTTGCCCTCACGGGTGCGCTCGCCCACACCGGCGAACACCGAGAGGCCACCATGCTCCTGCGCGATGTTGTGGATCAGCTCCTGGATGAGCACGGTCTTGCCCACGCCGGCGCCGCCGAAGAGCCCGACCTTTCCGCCCTTCACGTACGGAGCGAGCAGGTCGACGACCTTGATGCCGGTCTCGAAGATCTCCTCGGTGGGGTTGAGCTCCGCGAACCCTGGCGCGGGACGGTGGATCGGCCACTTCTCGGTGGCGGTCACCGCCTCGCCCTCGTCGATGGCCTCGCCGAGCACGTTGAAGATGCGGCCCAGAGTGGGCTGCCCCACCGGAACCGAGATCGGTGCGCCGGTGTCGACGACCTTCGCGCCGCGCGCAAGGCCGTCGGTGGTGTCGAACGCCACCGCGCGGACGCGGTCGTCGCCGAGATGCTGCTGGACTTCGGCAACCAGCGAGCCGCCGTCGGGCCGCGAGACCTCGAGCGCGTTGTAGATCGCCGGGAGGTCGCCGTCGAACCGGACGTCGAGGACCACACCCTTGATCTCAAGGATCGCTCCGGTGTTTTCTGCCATTGCGGTGCTCACTCTCCTTCGGGACGTGCGGCGGACCGAACGTGATGATTAGTCAAGGGCGTCTGCTCCAGCGACAACCTCGAGGATTTCCTGGGTGATGGCGGCCTGACGGGCGCGGTTCATGGCGAGCGTCAGATCGTCGATCAGGGTGCCGGCGTTGTCGGAGGCATTGCGCATCGCCGTGCGGCGAGCCGCGTGCTCGGCGGCCGCGCTCTCGAGCATCGCGCGGTAGATCGTCGTGTCCACGTAGGTCGGCAGGAGGCGTTCGAGCAGCTCCTCGGGAGCCGGCTCGAAGATGGCCAGCGACCTGGACTGGGTGCCCTCAGACGCCTCCTCGTCCTCGTCGACGACGCGCGTGCGGTCGATCGGCAGGAGCTGATCGACGGTGATCGCCTGCTCCATGACCGACTTGAACGCGTTGTAGACCAGAATGACGCGGTCCGCCCGGCCTTCGACGAACTCCTGGACGACGAACTCGGCGACGTGCGACGCGTCCATGAACGTCGGGCTGCTGCTGAACCCTTCGTAGGACCGCTCGATGGGAGCGCCGCGGAAGCGGAGCGTTCCCGCCCCCTTCTTGCCCACCGGCACGAACTTCACCTGGCCGGCCCCCTCGACGCGAAGCGCGTCGGCGGCCTGGAATCCGGCGCGGAGCACGTTCACGTTGAACGCGCCCGCGAGTCCACGATCACCGGTGATGGTCAGCACGAGCGCGTTCTCGATCTCGGGCCGCTCGTCGAGCAACGGGAGCCCCTTCAGCGTCCCGCTCTGGCGTGCGGCCTGCGACATGAGCCGCTGCATCGATTTGGCGTACGGCCGCAACGACTCGATCTGTTCCTGCGCACGACGGAGCCGGGCTGAGGCGACCAGTTCCATCGCACGCGTGATCTTGCGCGTGCCGCGCACCGAATCGATGCGCCGCTTGATGTCTCGGCTGCTGGCCATCAGGCGGTTGCCGCGGCCTCGGCTTCGACGACGGGCTCGACCGGCGCGAACTGGCCGGCGATCTTCTCGAGCACCGCGTCGAGGGCGGCGGCGGTGTCGTCGCTGAGCTCCTTGGAGTCGCGGATCGACGCCAGGATGGTGCCCTCTTCGGCCAGCGTGTCGCGGATGGCCTGGTTCATCTTCGGAACCTCGGACACGTCGATCCGATCGAGGTACCCCTGGTTCGCCGCGTACATGACGGCGACCTGGTCCTCGACGGGCCACGGCTGGTACTGCGGCTGGTTGAGGGCCGCGACCAGACGTTCACCGCGGGCCAGGGTGGCCTGGGTGGCGGCGTCGAGTTCCGATCCGAACTGCGCGAAGGCCTCGAGGTCGCGGTACTGCGCGAGCTCGAGCTTCATGCGGCCGGCGACCTTGCGCATGGCCTTGATCTGGGCGGAGCCACCGACGCGGCTCACCGAGATACCGACATTCACCGCGGGACGCACGCCCTGGAAGAAGAGCTTGCTCTCGAGGAAGATCTGCCCGTCCGTGATCGAGATCACGTTGGTCGGGATGTAGGCCGACACGTCGCCCGCCTGCGTCTCGATGATCGGCAGCGCCGTCATCGATCCGCCGCCGAGCTCGTCGGAGAGCTTGCAGGCACGCTCGAGCAGGCGCGAGTGCAGGTAGAACACGTCGCCGGGGAACGCCTCGCGGCCCGGCGGGCGCCGGAGCAGCAGCGACATCTGGCGGTAGGCGTCGGCCTGCTTGGAGAGGTCGTCGTAGACGCAGAGCGCGTGCTGGCCGCCGTAGAGGAAGTACTCCGCCATGGCCGCACCGGAGTACGGGGCGAGGTACTTCATCGGCGCTGACGAGGACGCCGTCGCGGCGATGACCGTCGTGTACTCCATCGCGCCGGCCGACCGCAGTCGCTCGACCACCTGGGCGACCGTCGAGGCCTTCTGGCCGACGGCCACATAGAAGCAGTGCACGCCCTGGCCGCGCTGGTTGATGATCGCGTCGATCGCGATGGCCGTCTTACCGGTCTGGCGGTCGCCGATGATGAGCTCGCGCTGGCCCCGGCCGATCGGGATGAGGGCGTCGATGGCCTTCAAACCGGTCTGGAGCGGCTCCTTCACGGGCTGACGCTGGACGACGCCCGGCGCCTTGAACTCGATGGGGCGGAAGTGCTCGGTCTGGAGCGGGCCGCGATCGTCGAGCGGGTTGCCGAGCGGGTCGACGACGCGCCCGAGGAGCGCCTCGCCCACCGGGACCTGGATGACCTTGCCGGTCCGCTTGACCGGGTCTCCCTCCTTGATGAGGAGGTCGTCGCCCAGCAGCACCACACCGACGTTGTCTTCCTCGAGGTTGAGGGCCAACCCGGTGACGCCGTGCGGCAGCTCGAGCATCTCCAGCGCCACGCAGGACTGCAGGCCGTGGACGCGAGCGATACCGTCACCGACCTGCAGGACGGTTCCGACCTCTTCGACGTCAACCCGGCCCTGGTACTGCTCGATCTGCTCGCGCAGGACCTTGGTGATCTCGTCGGGGCGAAGCTTCATGTGGACCTTTCTCCGGGCGGACTCATTGGCCGCTAGGCGGCGTTGACAGCGGTGTCGACGGGCGCGCTCGCCATCTGGCGGCGAAGCTCTGCGAGTCGGTTGCGAACAGAGGAATCGAGCACCACGCCTCCGACCCTCATGACGAGACCGCCGACGATGTCGGGGTCCACGTCTTCGGTGAGGTCGACGGTGAGACCGGTTTCCTCGGCGATGCGTGCCACGATGCGCTGACGGAGGGCGTCGTCGAGCGGGATCGCGGTGATGACGTGGACATCGACGCGCCCTGCGGCGGCGGCCACGCGCTCCTCGAGGGCCTGACGGATGGCGGGCAGCTCCGAAATGCGCCCGCGGTCGATCAGGACCTGGAGGAAGTTCTTGACGATGGGCGTTGCGCCCTCCGAGAGGTCGGCGACGATGGACCGCTTGGCCTTCGTCTCGACCTCCGGATTGTTGAGCACCCGCGCGAGGTCGTCGCTCTCGGCGACGGCCTCGGTGAAGCCGGCCAGGTCGCGACGGACCTCGTCGACGGCGTTGCCGTCGATGGCCGACTGGTGCAGTGCCTCGGCGTATGTCGAAGCGACGCTCATGCGGTTCCGCCGGCTCCCGACGTGAGCGCGGACAGGTCGGCGGAGTCGATCGCCTCTTCGATGAGACGGCGATGGTCCGCGTCGGTGAGCGCCTTGCCGGACACCTTCTCGGCCGCCGACAGCGCCAGCGCGACGACGTCGTCGCGAACCCCGGCGGCTGCGTCGCGCGCCTCGGCCTGCAGCTGCTGCTTGGTGTCGGAGACGACCCGATCCCGCTGCTGCTCGGCCTGGTTGACCAGTTCGGCCCCACGCCGCTCACCGTCGCGCCGTCCCTGTTCGCGAAGTTCGTCCGCTTCCTTGCGGGCGTCGGCGAGCTGCAGCTTGTAGTCCTCGAGCATGGCCCGCGCCTCGTCACGCGCGTTCTCGGCCTCTTCGATGCTGGCGGCCACGTGCTGGCGCCGCTTCGCGATGTTCTCGCCCACCGGCCCGAGCACGTACTTCTTCAGGATCGCGAGGGTGATGAGGAACAGGACGACTGTCCAGATCATCAACCCCGGCGAGATTGACAGAAGCGGGTTGTCGCTCTCGGCCTGCTGGACCGTGACGTCGATCAGGCGGACAGGCATGCTAGATCAGGAAGAAGGCGACGAAGCTCATGAGCAGGGCGTAGAACACGATCGCTTCGGTGAGCGCGAGGCCCAGGAACATGACCGACATGATCTCGCCACGCAGCTCCGGCTGGCGGGCGATGGCCTCGACGGTCTTACCCATGAGGTACCCCACGCCGGCACCCGGGCCGATTGCGCCGAACCCGGTCGCGAGGCCGAGTGAAATCGCCTTGGCGGCGTCGACGATGTTGCCATCAAGTGCCACTGATGTCCCCCTTGAGGATTAGTGCCCCGCCTCGACGGCGAAGCCAATGTAGAGCCCGGTCAGCATGGCAAAGATGAACGCCTGCAGACCGGCGACCAGGAGCATTTCGAAGACGTAGAAGAACGCTCCGACCGGGAGCGCGGCCACGCCGGCGACGCTGCCCAGGAGAATGGTGAACCCTGCGCACATGATGATGAGCAGGTGCCCGGCGAGCAGGTTTGCGAAGAGCCGGACCGAGAGGCTGACCAGCCGCAGCAGCGTGGACAGCATTTCGAGCGCGAAGATGAACGGCTTGATCGCGCCGGGTGCGTCGGGGATCAGGTTCTTGAAGTACCCGACCACCCCGTGGGCGCGGACGCCCTCGAAGTTGAAGATGACGAAGCTCAGGGCCGCGAGCGCCAGGGTCACGTTGATGTTGGCGGTCGCCGCGTAGAGGCCCAGATCCTTCAGCCCGGTTCCGAAGAGGTCACCCTCGTGCGCCATGGGAAGCGGGATGAAGCTGATCAGGTTGTTGATCGCCACGAACAGGAACAGGGTCGCCACGTACGGGAAGTAGCGCTTGAAGGTGCCCTCGGGAAGCGTGGGCTTGGCGATCTGCTCCTCGGAGAACTCGTAGGCGAGCTCGAGCACGTTCTGGCCGCCGCCCGGCTTGGGATCGAGCCCCTTGCGGACCACCCAGAGGCCGAAGCCGATGCACAGCAGGCTCGACAGCATCATGTAGACGACGGCCTTGTTGATCGACATGTCGAGCGGGCCGAGGTGCAGCGAGACGTACGGCTCGAGGGCGAACTCCTGCGACGGGTCGAGCGTTTCGCCCTCCTCCGCCACGGCGAGTGCCGGGAGGGCCGCCAGCAGGACCGAGACGAACGCCGCGAGTCGGAGCGGAGAACGAACGATCACTGAGAGCTCCTCTGCATCTTGAGTGTGGCGGCCTGGAGGATGGTGCGGCCGAGCAGGTCGAAGGTGAACGCGACCATGAATACCCCGGCGGCCGTGAGAGCGACCGGCTTCGAGTACTGGAGGGCCACGATGAACAGGATGATGACCACCATCCAGGCCCGCGCGATCAGCGAGATGCCGGTGAGACCGACGGCGGCGACCGCCTGCAGGTCACCCGTGAAGCGGTTCGTGGCCATCTGGGCCACCCAGTTCAACAGCCAGAGCCCGACGGCGAGCACCCAGCCGCCGAACGGCCCATCGAGCAACAGGACGACCGGAAGGGACAACAGCGAAATGATGAGCCCGATGCTCGAGATGGTCAGTGCCACCGGCGCGGGCAGAGTGGGATGAGCTCCCGGAGGTGCGGTCGTCAGATGCTGCAGTCGAGCTCCTTGGCACGTGGCGCGTTCACCGGGCCCCTCCGCCCGGCGGCGGCAGTATGCCACACCGGCCCTCGGCCGGGGGACCCATATCGAGGGTCATCCGACACTTCAGTACGACTTCTGTCGGTGACCCTCCGCCGAAGGTTCCGGAACGGGCGTCTGCCGGGGCCGCCGGGGTCGCGGACCGTCCCGGCGACGAGTCCCGACGCTAGGCCATCGGGGTCTTCTGGGAGCGGTCCGACCGCAGTCGTTCCGATCGCGCCGCGCGGGCGTCGCGAACGAGGTTGACCACCGGGGTGCTGCGCCACTTCAGGATCTCGAGCACGTAGATCAGGTAGACGGCGGCGGCGAGCGCGAGGACCATCGAGGCCCCGATGACCGCGGTGCCGACCCAGAGCAGTTCGCCGGCATCGTTCCGGTATGGGACGAAGCGGATGGACATCGCCACGCCGCCCATGAGGAGACACCAGCCGTACAGCGCCAGAACGGTCTTGCGCTGCCCCCATCCGATGGTGAAGAAGCGGTGGTGGAAGTGGCTGCGATCCGCGGCATAGACGGGCCGTCCGTGCTTGATGCGCTTCAGGATGACGAACGAGGTGTCGAGGATCGGGATCGCCAGGACGAGCAGCGGGGCGATCAGGGCGACGGCGGCCGCGCTCTTCATCACGCCGTTGATTGCCACGCCGGCAACGAGGAAACCGAGGAACATCGACCCGGTGTCGCCCATGAAGATCTTCGCCGGGTGGAAGTTGAAGACCAGGAATCCCAGGCAGGCACCCGCGATCGAGGCCGCGAGGATGGCCGCGTCCGCCCGGTTCAGCGAGGCCGCGATGATCGCGAAGTTCACCGCCGCGAGGCCGGCGACGCCCGCGGCCAGGCCGTCCATGCCGTCGATGAAGTTGATCATGTTCACGATGGCCACGAACCAGAGGATCGTCACCGGGTACTCCAGGGTTCCGAGGTCGTGCACCCCGAACACCGGCAGCGTGATGTGGTCGATCGTCAGCCCCGCCGAGGCGGGAACCGCCGCCGCGGCCACCTGGCCGACCAGCTTGACGACGGGCTCCAGCCCGAGCCAGTCGTCGATGACCCCGATGAGCGCCAGAAGCACCGCTCCGACGAGCAGGCCGCGCGACTGGGCGTCGTCGGGCAGGTAGTAGACCGCCGGGACCAGTACGCCGACCATGATGCCGATGCCCCCGAGCAGGGGCGTCGCCGTGGTGTGGATGCGCCGCCCCGAGGGCTCGTCCACGGCGCCGATCAGCCGCGCGAGGCGGCCCGCCAGCGGAGTGACGAGAATCGCCACGCCCACCGCCACCAGCCCGCACAGCACAGGTATCAGGGTGGTCGTCATGACCCGGGATGACCCCCGCTCCGGCCGAATCGACCGGGTTGGTTGTGAGGCTCCCCCATCGCCTCACCGTGAGGGGGCATTCTAGATCGGCGATCGGCTCCCTGCACCACGCCGCCGGTTCCACAGGCCGATCGCCGTCGCCACGAGGCCGTAGGGCACGAATGACGCCGCGATCCGGGTCGTCCGCGCGACCCATCCCGTGGTCACGACGACGCGACCGCGCTCCAGTGCCGCCAGGCTCCGTTCCACGACCGCGTCGGGGTCGTCGAGTCCCAGCGGCCAGCCCCGCCGCGTGTCCTCACCGCCGCCGCGGGCCCGTTCGCGGGTGATCACCTCGGAGAACTCAGTGCGTGTCGGGCCCGGGCAGACCGCGAGCACCCGCACCCCGCCTCCGGTGTGTTCCACGGCCAGCGCCCGCGCCAGGTGGAGTGTGAACGCCCGGGTCGCCGCGTAGGTCGCCATGGCGGGGAGCGGAAGGAATGCCGCCGCCGACGAGAGGATCACGAGATCGCCCGAGCCCCGTGCGGCGAACCGGGGCAGGACGTGCGCGGCGAGGTCAACGACCGCCGCACAGTTGAGATCGACCATGCGCACCTCGCGCTCCCGGTCCTGCCGGTGCATCGGCCCGGTCGATCCGAACCCCGCGTTGAGGACGGCCATCCGCAGGTCGACCGTGTCGGTCGCCGCGCGGCACGCGGCGCGACCGGACACGGTGGCGAGGTCGGCGACCAGCGTTGCCGCCTGCACGCCGTGGGTGCGGCATCGATCGGCGACCGCGTCGAGACGCTCGGCGCGTCGCGCCACCAGCAGCAGATCGAACCCGCGGCGGGCGAGCGCCTCCGCATATGCGGCACCCAGGCCAGCGCTGGCCCCGGTGACGAGTGCCGCCGGGCGGGACGGGGTGTCCCCGCCGGGGGTCATGGGGAGTAGAGGCGATCTCCGGCGTCGCCGAGTCCCGGCACGATGAACGCCGACTCGTTGAGGTGGTCGTCGACCGCCGCCACGGTGACCTGCACGCCCGGGTGGCGCTCGGCCAGCAGCGCGAGGCCCTCTGGCGCGGCGATGATCCCCGCCAGGTGCATCGAGGCCGGATTCCTGCGTGCGATCTCGTCGAGGGCGTCGGCGGCGGAACCCCCCGTGGCGATCATCACGTCGAGCAACAGGACGTCCTCGCCCTCCAGGTCGTGCGGCACCCGCTCGAGATAGACCTGGGGACGGTGGGTCTGCTCGTCGCGCGCCATTCCCAGGAAGCCCACCCGGGTGCCCTCGGGCAGCAGCGCCAGGGCCGGTTCCAGCATCACGAGACCCGCCCGCAGCACCGGGACGACGGTCAGGCGCCGGGCCATGCGCGTGACCGGTGCCGTTGCCACAGGGGTCTCGACGGTGGCGTCACGCGCCTCGAGATCGCGGAGGGCGTCAGCGAGGACGAGCCATGTCAGCGCGACCGCCGTGCGGCGGAAGAGGGAGTTGGACGTGCGAGCGTCGCGCAGCACCGCGAGGTGTTCGCCGACGAGCGTTCCGGGCGCGACCCGGGTCTGCGTGTGTTCCGCCATCGCCGACAGCGTACCCGCTCGACCGACAGACCCCGCTCGAGATGCCTCAGTCCGGCGCCACGATGGTGAACACTCCGCCCTGCGGATCGCGGACGACGCTGATCCTCCCGCCCGGCGCGTCGACCGGCTCGGCGAGCACCGTCCCTCCCAGCTCCCGCACATGGCCCGCGGCGTCGTCGGTGTCGACGACGGAGAAGTAGGTGACCCAGTGCGCCGGGGTTCCCGGTTCCCACTGGTCGGTCATCGTCACGAGCCCGCAGACCGGACCTTCGGGCCCGCTCATCACCAGGGACTCGTCGGTCCATTGCGACGCCGCGGAGGTGAGCCCGAAGACCTCCTCCAGGAACCGGGCGGCGGCCGAGGGATCAGGCGTCACCAGCTCGTGCCACGACATGGCGCCGGCGTCACCCCGGATGTCGCTGCCGATACGCCCACCCGGCTGCCAGAGCGCGACGTTGGCGCCGGTGGGATCTTCGATCAACGCCATTCGACCGACCCCCGGCACCCCGACGGCCGGCACCCGGATGGCGCCCCCCGCGCCGGGGATCGCGGCGAGCGCCGCGGTGAGGTCGCCGGTGCTGAGGTAGACCAGCCAGCCCGCGGGCGCTCCGGCCCGCCGACGCTCCCGCGGCATCGCGTTCATGGCGCAGATCAGATGCCCGTCGAGGGTCATGGTGCAGTACGTCGATCCGGCGTCGACGCGCTCCCACCCGAACAGGTCCCCGTAGAACGCCGCGCTGCCGTCGATGTCGGGGGTGACGAGGTCGGCCCAGCAGGGGGCTCCCTCGGCGTAACGGTCGATGTCTGGCACCGGCTGGTCCTCGGAGATGGCGGGCGTGGACCGTGCACCCTACGGGCATCCGGGGTGTGTCGACGCCGGCCCGCGGCGGGCACGCCCCGCCTCGCCGCGGTAGCGTGCCGGGCATGGACGACATCTGGACACTCGTACGCTGGCTGCACCTGCTCGGTGTGGCCACCTGGCTCGGCGGCATGATCTTCCTCGGCGCGGTGGTGGTGCCCGTCGTGCGTGCCAGCGGGGGGGTTCAGGCCTCCCGCGATCTCATCACCCGCGTCGCCCGGCGCTTCGGCGTCATCGGGGGGGCGGCGTGGTTCCTCATCCTGATCACCGGTTTCGGCCTGCTCGACCACCGCGGCATCAAGTTCTCTGAGCTGACCGACACCGACTACGGGCGACGAGTGCTCGAGAAGTTCGTGCTCCTGATCCTGCTGGGCGTGGCGGTCGTGGCCCACTCCGTGATCCAGGGTCCACGCGTGCGCCGGGCCGAGGAGGCCGGGGACGAGGCCGGGGCGCGACGCTGGAAGATGATCGGCGGGATCCTCGACGGCCTCATGCTGCTGATGACGCTCGCCGCGCTCTGGCTCGCCGCGTCACTCGTGCCCTAGGAGCCTGTCAAAGAAGTCGGCCGGGAGTCCGGCAGCTGCATGGCGGCACGCCGGGGCGTTGTCGAGAACCTGGATACCGTGAGTATCCAGAACCGTCTCCTCCTTCCAGCGCTTGCCATTCGCTCGCCGGCCGCGCAGCCGCCACGTTCTTTGACCGGCTCCGAGGAACCACCCACTCGGCGACTGCCGTCCCTGCGGCGTCGAGCGGCCGTCAGCGGCCGTGTTCGAGCGCCCGCAGACGCGCGGCCCGCTCGAGGGCGGTGGGCGGCCGTGAGATCTGCGGTCGGACGTCGACGTAGGCGACCATGCCGAGGGTCTCGTGCGCGGTCGGGGTCCCCTCGAAGAGCGAGCACCAGACCTTGCTGCGGCCGACCGGAAGGTTCACCGTCAGCGTCCCGCCCTCGCCGGGTGCCAGGTCGATTCCACGTCGGGCACCGGTCGCGTCCAGGACGACGAAGTCGTGGTCGTCCATGCCCCGGTTGTAGATCGTGAAGCTGACGTCGCCCGCCGCCACCACCCGCTGGCTCGGGCGCACGAACCACTCGGATTCGTCGACCGTGAGCGCGGTCGGGAGCCGGGTCGGCGGTGGGAGCACGGTGCGGTGGATCCGCGGGGCGGCGGCGGCGAAGGCGGATCCCAGCATCGCCGTCCCGAGCAGGCCGGCGACGATCGATCGGACGCGGCTCACCCCAGCAGGGCGCCGGAGATCGCGGGGAACGGGCTTCCCTTCAGGATCTGGCCGGGGTCCCCGCCGAGCCACTCGGCGATGAGCGACTGGTAGACGCTGCGGAAGTCCGTGGTGACCTGCAGGTTGCCCCGGTTGTCGGGCTTCGCCACCCCGGGGTGATCGCCGCGCATCCCTCCCCGGACCGCGGAACCCATCACCCACACGAGCCCGGCGGCGCCGTGGTCGGTCCCGGACGAGTTCTCCTTGATGCGGCGGCCGAACTCGCTGAAGACGACCGTGAGCACGTTCTGCTCGATGCCCCGCGCGGTGAGGTCGTCGCGGAAGGCCGCCAGGGCCGCCGACAGCACCCGGAGCTGGGGATCCAGCGCCGCCCGCTGGTTGCCATGGGTGTCGAACGATCCCCAGTCGATGGTGACGATCCGCGTCCCGATGCCGGCGCCGAGCAGCGCCGCGGCGGTCTGGAGTCGCTGCGAGAGGCTGTTGTTGGCCGGGTATCCCGGCGGTGCCGCGCCCTGGGTGATCCCCGCGACCTTGCGCGCGACGTCGACGGTCTGCCCGTAGGAGGTGCGGGACCGGTTGAGCGCGTCGTTCGCCGGAGCGGCGAGGACACCCGACAGGGTGCCGATCTCGCCCGTCGGATCCACCTGGCTGCTCGATGCGCCGGTGAGCTGGAAGCCGACGTTCCCGAGTCCACGGATCGCCGCGACCGGGGCCCCGCGCGTGACGATCTGGCGACTGACCGATCCGCTGATCGAGACGGCCTGGAGCGGGTTCTCCTTCGATCCGTACGTGTCGAGCCAGCGCCCGAGCCAACCGGTCTGCTCGTTCTCGAGCGACCCGGTGAACCAGTAGCGACGGCTGTCGAAGTGCGAGAGGTTCGGCGGCGTGTAGTCGACCGCCGGAAACAGGGCGAGATCGGATCCCACTCCGCCGGAGCCATCGCCCCAGAGCGTGTCGAGACCGCCGGTCGCGTCGTTGTTGTTGGCCCCGGCGAGCACCGGCGTCGCAAGACCGAACGCGCCACCGGTCCCGGCGAGCGCAACGCTGCCGCTGGCGGTGCCGGTCGCCGGACCGATGGGGCGGCCCAGGCCGGGTCGTGCGGTCTGGTAGGCGGCGTACTCCCCCGCTTCGTGCGGAATCAGCACGTCCAGGCCGTCCATGCCCCCGTTCAGGAAGATCATCACCAGCTGGCTGTTGGCGGGTGCGCCCTCGGCCACGCCGGCCTCGAAGGCGCGCATCCAGTCGATCCGCGACGCTCCGTAGACGGCCGCGACACCCACGGCGCCATTGCGAAGGAAGTTCCGCCGGTTGTGGCGTGTGACCTGCGGAACCCCGTCCGGGAAGCCGGCGAGGGCCTCGACGGGGATCGGCATGTGGTCGACGGGCGTCAGCTCGTCGGCGGCGCTGTCGGACCGCGCGCAGTCGGCGCAGCTCACCGCGATGCGTTCGGCATCGTCGGGGTGGAGGTGTTCGAACGGCGCTTCGGACATCTACATCACCTGACCGTCGGGCCCGCCGAGCATGAATGCCCTGAGCGCGCGTTGGCGGATCTCTCGGTCGCGTGAACGGGTCACCGGGGCCCGGGTGGCGTACGCGACCAGTGCGGCGCGCGTTCCCGGCGCCATCCACGGGCGTCCCACCGCGGTGTGGGCCCGGTCGACTGCGGCGGCCGGCGCCTCGCCGTCGACGTCCTGCGGCGTGATGCGCGTGTCGGTGAGCAGTCGTTGCGCGAGGTCGAAGCGTCCGAGTGTGCTGTTGGTGTTGAGCCAGGTCAGCCCGCCCTCCCAGCCCGCGACCGTGGGCGGGTCGTAGGGCTCCTGCTCGAGCGTGACCAGCGACCGGGCGATCCGGTCGTCGACGATGCTCAATCCCAGCTGACGCATGAGGCCGGCCGCGAACACCACCGGCGACTTGACCATGTTGGGTTCGAGCAACGACTCGAACATCAGCGGGTGCGTGAGGATCCGCTCCAGCAGCGGGCGCAGCTTGCGACCGCCGCGGAGGTACGTCCGCTCGAGATCGGCCTGCGTCGCCGAATCGGCCGGTGTGACGATGAACTCGTGCCACAGCTTGGTGATCAGGAACGGCGCGTGCGAGCGGTGCTGCATCACCACTTCGACCGCGTCGCGGTGCTTGAAGTTCGCGGTCCGGCCGAGGACGGTCTTGGGACCCGGTTCCCACCGGTTCTCGGTGAAGTAGCCGAAGGCGTTGTTGGGGTCGTCCTCGTTGATCTGCCAGCCGCTGACGGCTTTGGCGAGTTCCCGGACGTCGTCCTCGGAGTAGTTGGGCGTTCCCGCGGCGTCGGTGACCCCGAGGCAGAAGAGCTCCATCACCTCGCGGGCGTAGTTCTCGTTGACCCGTTTGACGCGGTTGTCCTCACCCGTGAGGAACCGCAGCATGGCCGGGTCCTCGCCCACCTGGAACATCAGGTCGGTGTAGGTCGCGTTCGGGTTCGATCCGAAGTCCGCGAAGCGCCGGAACAGGCTGTTCTGGATGGTCATCAGCTGCGGCGGCGAGACATCACTCCGACGCGTCGCGAGATGCCGGTGCCAGAAGAAGGTCAGACGCTCGACCAGCGGGTTCTCGCTGCGCACCATGCGGTCGATCCACTCGGTGACCATGTCGGTGTCGCTGGCATGGGGCTGGAGCGGCGTTCCGTCACTGCGCGTCGCCGCGGTGCCGACCAGGCGCTGGGGCGTGGACAGCATGAACTCGACGAGACTCGACGCGCTCTTGCCGGTCCATCGCTTGCGGTCGGCCTCGGTGGGACCGAAGCCGGCCCGCCAGAACATGCGGTCGACCATGCGCTCGTTCATCTTCCGCGCCGGCCCCCCGCCCGCCGGACGGACGACCCGGTGCACACGGCGGGTGAGCAGGCGAGGGCTCATCGGACCTGCTTGATCAGGCCCTTGAAGGCCTTGGTCGTGGCGGCGCGATCACGCAGCCGGAAGTCGCCGTTGCGTTCCCGGACGTCGTACC
Source organism: Actinomycetota bacterium (assembly GCA_020636905.1). Taxonomy (GTDB): domain Bacteria; phylum Actinomycetota; class Thermoleophilia; order Miltoncostaeales; family Miltoncostaeaceae. The sequence continues at coordinate 68,273 of JACJWX010000003.1, forward strand.
AGACCAGCCCGCGCAGGTTCGGGAAGGCCGACGGCAGCGTCCGCAGATCCAGGATCCAGCGGGCCTTGTTGCCGCCCAGGGCCGTCGATCCCGTCTCGGCGATCCAGAACGGCTTGCCCGGCGCCAGCGCCTGCGTCTCGCGGTAGACGTCCGCGAAGAGCGCCCGCGGGTTCGTCCAGGCGAGCCCGCCGCGATTCCCGAAGTTGTAGCCACTCGTCCCCACCATGTCGACGAGCTTGTTGCCCGGGTAGTAGCGGGAGAGGGCGTTCGCCGGGGTGTCGGGGATCTGGCGGTGGTACGGCGACCACATCAGTTTGACCCGGCCCTTGGATCCGCGGCGCGTGATGACCCAGATGCGCTTCCACGCCTGGCGGTAGAGCGCGGCGCTGTTGCCCTTGCGCGGCACCGACCAGGCGTACCAGGGGGTGTTCATCTCGGGCATGGGCCGCAGGATCGGCGCCGGCCGCAGGGTCCGGACCTGGGCGATGAGCGCACGAAGTTGGCGATCGTAGCGGCGGCGCACCACGCCCTTCAGGCCGACCTTCGCGGTGACCTTCGCCCTGGGCGAGCCGGCGTCCGGCATCCAGTTGATCAACAAGCGGATCTTCCGGGCGCGCGCGATCTGGAGGGTGGCCGGGTCGACGAGCTGGTTGCCGGTGACGTACGTCGACAGGACGCCCGGCTTGCCGGTCTTCGCCATCAAGGGGTTCAGCTGACTGGCAGGTTGGTCCTGGTAGACGCCGACCTCGACACCCACCGCGCTTCCTGTGGCGATCAGCACCGCCGTGAAGGCGAGCGTGGCGTGCAGGAGCCGTCGACGCTGTCGCGGTCGACGGCTCCTGTCCGCCGGTTGGGCACGTAACCGGAGGTCATGGGGCATTGCGGCGACACTACCCCCGGGTGATGGCCCGCGTCATCGCCGCTCCCGAGCTCCGAACGGTCACTTCACAGGTTGCTCACCTTCCCCCTCCAACGTTCATAAAACGAACGGTGGACCGGCGGTTCTGGCGTCCGCCCGCGAACCGACTGGTCAGGTGGCCCGCCAGAGCCGCCGCCGGCCGGCCATCCAGCGCTCGAACGGGACGGTGAGCAACGGAGGAATGCCGGCGATCAGACCGATCGTCAGTTCCCGGGGGGTCCAGCGCAGTCGATCGCTCGCGTAGAGGGTGGCGACGATGTAGACGAGGACGAGCACGCCGTGGATCGGGCCCATGATCTCGACGCCGCGTTCACTCGTGTCGGCGATCCACTTGACGTACATCCCGATCAGCAGCCCGGCCCAGCTGAGCGCCTCGAGCATCGCGGCGGCGACGAACAGGCGGCTCGCCATCCGGGCGTTCGGCGCGAAGGAGGTGTGGTGTATGACCGGAGCGCCGGGTTCTCGATCCATCGGCGGGAGGATACTCGTGGGATCCAGCGCCAACGAATCGCCGGAGGCCGGACCGGTCGGCGCGCTCGCGCGCCGAATCCTCGCCGCCGCCGACGGCCGGCCACGCACAGTCGTGGCAATCGCGGGACCACCGGCGGCGGGCAAGTCGACGCTGGCGGCGCTGCTCGCCGAGGCAATTGAAACCCGCGGAGCGTCCGCCGCCGTCCTCCCCATGGACGGCTTCCATTTCGATGACGCGATCCTGTCCGAGCGGGGCCTCGCGTCGCGCAAGGGCTCGCCACCCACGTTCGACGCGGCGGGGCTCGAGGTCGCACTCCGGCGGGTCCGGGACCGTGAGCCGGACGTGGCCGTCCCCGTCTTCGATCGCTCGATGGAACTCGCCCGCGCCGCGGCGAGGGTCATCACCGCGGAGACCGCCGTCGTGATCGTCGAAGGCAACTACCTGTTGCTCGACGAACCGCCGTGGCGACGCCTGCGCGACCTGTTCGACCTGACCGTGCTCCTGGAGGAACCCGTGGACGAGCTCGAGCGGCGTCTCGCCGCGCGCTGGGCCCGCCACGGCCGCGAGGCTGATGCCGCGCGCCAATGGATCCGTACGAATGATCTGCCCAACGCGCACGTGGTCCTCGAGCGATCAGGCGAACCGGACATCCGCGTCGTCGGCGGACGCCTGGCCGGGTGATGGGGGTGCCGGCCGCGGGCGACCGACACCCGCGTCAGGCGACGACGCTTCCCGCGGTGAGGTGCGGGTAGAGCGGGAACCGCTCGGAGATCGCGTTGCTGCGCGCCCGCAGGTCGGCCAGATCCGCCTCGCTCGTCTCGGGCTTCAATGCCGACGCGATGATGCGGCCGATCTCGCGGAGCTCGGGCTCGCGGAGTCCCCTCGTGGTGAGCGCCGCGGTGCCGATGCGGAGCCCCGAGGTCACGGTCGGGGGACGCTCATCGAACGGCACACCGTTCTTGTTGACGGTGATGCCGGCCATTTCCAGGCGGTGCTCACCGTCGACCCCGGTGAGCGGGGTGTCCGACAGGTCGACCAGGACCAGGTGGTTGTCGGTGCCGCCGCTGACCAGGTTCAGCCCGCCGGCCACGAGTTCCTCGGCCATCGCCGCGCAGTTCGCCACCACGTGGCGCTGACGATCGCGGAACTCCTCGGTGAGCGCGTGTCCGAGGGCGACCGCCTTGCCGGCGATGATGTGCATGAGCGGGCCACCCTGCAGCCCCGGGAAGACCGCGCGATCGACGGCGGTCCCGTGTTCGGCGTTACTCAGCACCATGCCGCCACGGGTGCCACCGAGCGTCTTGTGGATGGTGGTGGTGACCACATCGGCGATCCCCACGGGCGTGGGGTGCACGCCGGCCGCGACCAGCCCGGCGATGTGGGCCATGTCCACCATGAACCGGGCACCCACCTCGTCGGCGATCTCGCGGAACGCCGGGAAGTCGATGATGCGGGGGTAGGCCGAGGCGCCGGCCACGATGAGCGCCGGACGGGTCTCGCGAGCCAGCTCCCGCACCTGATCCATGTCGATGCGGCAGTCCTCGCGGCGCACCCCGTAATGGTGGAACTCGTACAACCGCCCCGAGAAGTTGACCTTGAGGCCGTGCGTCAGGTGGCCGCCGTGAGCGAGCGCCATGGCCAGCACCCGGTCACCGGGCTTGAGCAGCGCCATGTAGGCCGCTTCGTTCGCCGTGGCGCCCGAGTGGGGCTGGACGTTGACGTGATCGGCGCCGAACAGCTGCTTCGCCCGGGCGATCGCGAGCTCCTCGACCTGGTCGACGACCTCGCACCCGCCGTAGTAGCGCTTGCCGGGGAGTCCCTCGGCGTACTTGTTGGTGAGCGGCGACCCGGCCGCCTGCATCACGGCGTGGCTCGTGAAGTTCTCGCTGGCGATCATCTCGAGCGTCTGTGTCTGACGCTCGGCCTCGGCGCGCAGGAGGGCGGCGATCTCGGGATCGCACTCGCCGATGTCCTGTGAGAGGTAGCTGGACTGGTCGGTGAAACTCACCCTGCGGGCCCCCTTGGTCGCGAACGCCGCCGAGGCTACACGCCCGGACGACGGAGGGGCCGCCTCGAGGGTCGTTTCAGCAGGCCGAGTGCATGACGCCCTTGCCCTGGCAATGGCCGCAGGCCACGGGGATCAGCCCCTCGCCGTTGCGGGCCGCGGACCAGATGCGTCCCTGTCCCCAGCAGAGCGCGCAGAACGCCACCGTGGCGGGAGCCGTGGGCAGGGGCGGTTCGGTGAGGATCCGGCGCCGGTCTTCGCGCCACTCGCCCCATGAGTCGTACACAACGGGAATGCTGTCCGGTTCGCACACTGCAAACACCGGGAGCCCCTTTGACGTGTTCGGTACAGGGATTGACCCAGGTATCGGTGCGACAAATACGCAACTTGAACGCTCAGGCGGACGGGCGCGTTCCTCCGACCACCCGTGCGATGCCCGCAAGGTCGTTGCGCAATGCGACATCTCCGTATTCCGATTGGCGCAGCAGGTCGGCAACGGCCTCGCCCTGCTGTTCGCCCACCTCGCACAGCAGCCAGCCTCCCGGACGAAGGTGGGCGGGGGCCTCCGCCACGATCCGTGTGAGGATCTCGAGCCCGCCCGGACCGGCCGTGAGCGCCGACCGGGGCTCGAACGACAGCTCCCGGGGCGCCCGCTCGAGTTCGGCGTCCGAGAGGTACGGCGGGTTCGCCGTGATCACGTCGAACTGCTCGGACACGGCGTCGAAGCCGTCGGATTGCCGGACCGAGATGGCGATCCCGAGGGCCATGCCGTTCCCGGCCGCCACGGCGCATGCGCTGGCCGACGCGTCGATGGCCAGCACCGAGAGATCCGGGCGTTCGTCGGCGAGCGCGAGCGCGATGGCCCCGCTGCCGGTTCCCCAGTCCAGAAGCGACCCGCCGGCGGGTGCGGCCTCGATGGCCCATTCGACCAGGATCTCAGTGTCCGGCCGTGGCACGAGCACATCAGGTGTCACCCTCAAGTTGAGGTTGCGAAAAGCCTTCGTGCCCAGGATGTACGCCACCGGTTCCCCGTTTCCGCGCCGCCCGACGAGTGCTCGGGCCCCCTCGAGTTCGGCGGGCGTCAGCGGCCGGTCGTGCTCGAGGTAGAGCTGCATGCGGTCCATGCCGAGGGCGTGGGCCAGCAGCAGGTCGGCGTCGAGGCGCGGGCTGGAACTGCCCCGTTCGCCCAGGTAGGTGGTGGTGCGCCGCAACACCTCACCCAGCGTCAGCACGTGGCTACCGGGAGGCCCGCGTCTGCACGAAATCGGCGAGGGCACCTCGCAGGTACTCGTTCACCGACTCCGCTCGGTCGCACACCGCGCGCAGATCGGCGACGGGGTCGTCCTGTGAGTACACGAGCCGAAGATAGAGGCGGCTGGGTTCGGAGTGCATGGGCTCGAGGGCCACGTCGAGCGCCCCGTCGTCGAGTTTGCGCCAGATGCGCAGCCCGTGCGACGCGGTGGGGTCGTCCCCGCTCACCAGCGCGAGCCGTTCCTCGTCGAGCTGGAGGATGTCCTTGGTGAGCGCAAGACGGGCGCCATCGGGCTCCTCGGTGTCCCACACGGCGATCAGGGTGAGATCCTCGATCCAGAGCGCGTCCGGAGGCTCTCCGCCGAAGACCTCTTCCAGGATGCCGGTGATGCGCGTGAGTCCCTCGTGGAATCCGAGGCTGGTGACGCCGGCGGTGGCGGTCTGCCCCGCCCTGATGACGAGTTCTGACCCGTTCGGGCCCGACAGTGTGGCGCCGTCGTCGGCGTATTCGAGGCGGTTCAGCCCGTACGCCTCGCCCGAGCGCGCGAGCAGCAGGGCCGGTTCGGCGCGATCGATGGCGCGCTCTTCGTGACGGAGGGTCACCCCGAGGAATTCGCAGCGAAGCAGGTCGGGGTTGCGGCTCATCCGGCCTGCTCCTCGAGCCGCAGGCGGCGTTCCTCGGCGATCAGCGCGCCCGTGATGTCCCCCAGCTCGCCCTGGAGCACCTGTTCCCGTAGCGGCACGGTGATGCCGACCCGGTGGTCGGTGACCCGGTTCTGCGGGTAGTTGTAGGTGCGGACCTTCTCGGAGCGATCGCCCGATCCCAGCTGGGCGCGTCGCGCCGCGGTGATCTCGGCGTTCTGCTCTTCGAGCGCGTGTTCGTAGAGACGGGCGCGCAGCACTCGCATCGCGCGCTCGCGGTTCTGGAGCTGGCTCTTCTCGTCCTGCATCGAGACCACGATCCCGGTCGGTTCGTGGGTGATGCGGACCGCCGAATCGGTCGTGTTCACGCTCTGCCCCCCGGGGCCGCTGGAGCGGTACACGTCGATGCGGAGGTCGTGCTGGTTGATCTGGACGTCGACGTCCTCGACCTCGGGGAGCACCGCGACCGTGGCCGTGGAGGTGTGGATGCGCCCCTGGCTCTCGGTGTCCGGAACGCGCTGGACGCGATGCACGCCCGCCTCGTGCTTGAAGACCGAGTAGGCGCCGGTCCCCTTCACCGCGAAGGTCACGTCCCGCAGGCCGCCGGCATCCGACGGGCTCGTCGACAGCGGTTCCAGCTTGAACGAGCGCTGCTCGGCGTAGCGCGCGTAGATCTCCATCAGGTCCCGCGCGAACAGCGCGGCCTCGTCGCCACCCGCCGCCGCGCGGATCTCGACGATGACGTCCTTGTCGTCGTTGGGATCCGGCTCGATCATCGCCTCGCGGATGCTCGGCTCGAGCTGCTCCAGTTCGTCCTCCGCCTCGCGCAGCAACGCGCGAATGTCGGGGTCGTCGTCCTCGGCCAGCATCTCGCGGGCTTCCCCCGCGCGCTCGGACGCGTCGTGCCAGCGATCGACCAGCGCGAAGGCATCGCTCAACGACGCCCAGCGACGGTTGACCTCGGCGAACCGGTTCCGATCGCTCGCCAGATCGGGGTCGGCCAGGGCGGACTGCAATTCCTCACGCGTCTGCCCGAGCTGCTCGACCAGCCGCGAGAATGGTGTTTCCCGTTGACTCACGTGCCGTTGCGCCGCGGCATCGCCACCGCGGCGACTCCTCTAGGAGCTCTTTTGACGGCGGGCGAGCTTGCGCTGGAAGCGCTCGACACGGCCACCGGTGTCGACCAGCTTCTGCTTGCCCGTGTAGAACGGGTGGCAGAGGTTGCAGATCTCGACCTTGATCTCCGCCTGCGTCGAGCGGGTCTCGAAGGTGTTGCCGCAGGAGCACACGACCCGGGACGTCACGTACTCGGGGTGCAGATCGGTCTTCATGCGAAAGTGTCCTCCGTTGCGTTCACAGCTCCGGGCACCGGCCCGGCTGGCGAGTGTAGCGCAGGAGCCAACCGGGTGTGGTCAGTGTCCCACGAACCGCGCCGGGCGCTTCTCGATGAAGGCATCCATCCCCTCGCGCTGGTCCGCGGTCGTGAACGCCAGCGCGAACGCGTCCAATTCCCGCGCCAGATGTCCGCGCAGATCGCCGTCGAGGGCCAGGTTCACGACCTCCTTGGCGGTGGCGATCGACCAGGCCGGCTTTGCCGCGATCTCGTCGGCGAGCTCGAGCGCACGGTCCATCAGCCCGGCGGCCGTGGTGACCTGGTTGACGAGCCCCTGCCGGAGGGCTTCCTCGGCGGAGCACATCCGGCCCGTGAAGATGAGCTCCTTGGCGAACCCCGAAGAGGTGGTGCGCGCCAGCCGCTGGGTTCCGCCCCAGCCGGGCAGGATGCCGAGGTTGACCTCGGGGAGGCCGAATCGTGCGTCCTCACTGGCGAGCCGGAGGTCGCATGCGAGGGCGAGTTCGCAGCCGCCGCCGAGCGCGTAGCCGTTGACCGCGGCGATCACCGGACGGGGAAAGGACTCGAGGCGGGCGGTCGCCTGATGACCGCGCTGGGCATACGAGCGGGCCTGCAGGGCGCTCGCGGTCCGCATGTGGTCGATGTCGGCGCCTGCGCTGAACGCCCGGTCACCGGCACCGGTGAGCACCACCACGTGGAGTTCGGGTTCCGCCTCCACGGTGTCGAGATGCTGTTCGAGCGCGTCCAGCATCTCGAGCGACAGCGCGTTGTGCACCGCGGGACGGTTCAGCGTGATGATCGCCACGGAGTCGCGACGACTGAGCTCGACCTGCATGTGACCATCTCCCGGCGCGGTTCGTCGAGGCACGTCAGTATACGAACCGCCCGGACCCGCCCCGACAGCAACCAGACCGGAGACGACCATGCAGCTGACCGTGAGCCAGACCGACGATCCGACCGTTCTCGACGTCGACCTCGTGGTCGTGACCATCGGCTCAGGGAAGCGCATCACCGGTCCGCTCGCCGCACTCGACGCCGCCCTCGGAGGGAGTGTCCAGGCGGCGGTGGCCGACCGCGAGATCACCGGATCCGCGGGCGGCGTGACGATTGTTCACGGGGGCGGCCGTATCGCGGCAGGGCGGGTTGCGGTCGTCGGCATCGGCGACGCATCCGCGGAGCACCTGCGGAAGGCCGGACGCGCCCTGGGCACCCGCGCCCGCGGGCTGGGCGTGGCGACCGTCGCGCTGTTCCTGCCCTCCCGCGGTGTGCAGCCCGAACCGTTTCTGACGGCGCTGGCGCACGGCGCCTACCGCTTCACCCGGTTCCGGTCCTCGGACGACGAATCGACCGCGCCGATCGCCGAGGTCACCCTTCACGGCAGGTCACTCTCAGCGGGTGCCCTCGCACGAACCGCCGGGGTCATCGAGGCCACCGCCCGTGCGCGGGACCTCGGCAACACGCCGAGCAACCTGCTGACCCCCTCGCTGCTGGCCGAGTACGCCCGCGATCTCGCGGGGCGGTACGACCGGCTGGAATGCGACGTGCTCGGACCGACGGAGCTCTCGGCGCTCGGCGCGGGCGCGTTGCTGGGTGTCGGGCAGGGTTCCGTCGAGCCGCCGCGGATGATCGTGCTGCGGTATTCACCGCCGCGTCCGTCGCCCAACGGCGAGGTCCTGGGCCTGGTGGGCAAGGCGGTGACCTTCGACACCGGCGGCATCTCGATCAAGCCCGCCTCCGGGATGGAGGAGATGAAGCTCGACATGGCCGGAGGTGCGGCCGTCATCGAAGCCATGGGGCTCATCGCTGAGGTCGCGCCGGGCGTCGACGTGGTCGGCGTGATCCCCACCGCGGAGAACATGCCCGACGGCAACGCGATCAAACCGGGTGACGTGCTGCGAGCCATGGATGGCACGACCATCGAGGTGACCAACACCGACGCCGAGGGACGGCTCATCCTGGCCGACGCGCTCTGCTACGCCACCCGCCATGCCGGTGCGACCCACCTGGTGGACCTGGCCACCCTGACCGGCGCCATCCTCGTCGCGCTCGGCGAGGGCCACTACGCGGGCCTGTTCAGCAGCGACGACGCTCTGGCGAAGGTCGTCCGCGAGGCGGGCGACGCCAGCGGGCAACCATGCTGGCCGATGCCGATCCACGAGGACTACCGCTCGTTGTTCACCAGCAAGGTGGCCGACGTCGCGAACTCGTCCAGCAAGCGCTGGGCGGGCGCCATCACGGCGGCGATGTTCCTGCACCGCTTCACCGACGGCCGCCCCTGGGTGCACCTGGACGTCGCGGGCACGGCGATGGTTTCCGGCGCGGGGACCGGGTTCGGAGTCGAGTTGCTGCTGGGCGCCGCCGAGTCGGTCGCCGGTGGAGCGCTGGGCTAGTGTCCTGAGTCGGAGATCTCGCGGCAGCCTGGCGGCTGCAAACTCACGTGCAACCTTCCGCCGGCATGGGTCCCCGACGCCTCGCAGGTGGTGCGTCGTCGGCCCGGGCCATGCCACCGGCATTGCCCCGAACCTCCTCCTTGTTGCACGCGGTTTTCGCTCGCCACGCCGCTCCCGAACCTCCGACCCACGACACTGGTGCCTTCGAGTCGGAGATCTCGCGGCAGCCTGGCGGCTGCAAACTCACGTGCAACCTTCCGCCGGCATGGGTCCCCGACGCCTCGCAGGTGGTGCGTCGTCGGCCCGGGCCATGCCACCGGCATTGCCCCGAACCTCATCCTTGTTGCACGCGGTTTTCGCTCGCCACGCCGCTCCCGAACCTCCGACCCACGACACTGGTGCCTTCGAGTCGGAGATCTCGCGGCAGCCTGGCGGCTGCAAACTCACGTGCAACCTTCCGCCGGCATGGGTCCCCGACGCCTCGCAGGTGGTGCGTCGTCGGCCCGGGCCATGCCACCGGCATTGCCCCGAACCTCATCCTTGTTGCACGCGGTTTTCGCTCGCCACGCCGCTCCCGAACCTCCGACTCACGACACTGGCGACTCAGCCGGGGCGTCCGGCTCCCTCCGCGGAATCACCGGCGGCGACCGTCGCGGCCGTCTGCGCCGCGGCCGTCTCCACCGGCGTGTCGCCGAAGCCGCGCCGCACCATGGCGCCCCAGTCGGTGCGCCCCTGGAAGAAGTGGCTGAGTCCCCAGAGCCGCCACCACACGGTGAGCGGCCGGAACAGGAGCTGTTCGACCGGGACGAGCAGCAGCAGGTGCAGGCGCGACTTCACGCCCGGATGTGACCGGAACGCCAGGTCGTCGAACAGCAGCACCGCCACGGTGGCGGCGATGCCGAAGACGTAGCTCGCCGCGATCAGGCCCAGGTGTTCCGAGGACAGTGAGCCCAGCGCGACGCCGAGGACGACCAGAAAGAGTCCGAGTGCCTCGACGATGGGCGCGAGCGCCTCCACCAGCAGGTAGTAGGGCATGGCCAGCAGCCCCGCGCTGCGGTAGCGGGGGTTGAAGATCATCCGGCGGTGCCGGACGAGGACGTCGCACAGGCCGCGGTACCAGCGGTTCCGCTGGCGCGCCAGCATCCGCAGCGATTCCGGCGCCTCGGTCCAGGCGACCGGCTCGGGGCTGAACAGCACCGGGGCGGGGCACCCTCGCTCGTAGCCGAGGCGCCGCAGCCGCACCACCAGCTCCAGGTCCTCGCCGACGGTCGCCTGCTCGTAGCCGCCGACATCGATCAGCGCATCCCGCCGGAAGAGCCCGAACGCCCCGCTGATGAGCAGGTTGCCGCCCAGCGGGTTCCACCCGAGGCGTCCCACCAGGAACGCGCGCAGGTACTCGATCACCTGCACACCGGCCAGCACCCCCCGTGGCACCCGCCGGGTGATGATCCGTCCCCCGCGCACCACCGAATCGTTCACCAGGCGGATGGTTCCGCCGGTGGCGACCGTCTTCGGGTTCGCCGCGAACGGGGCGACCAGGTGCTGGAGGGCGTCGTGGCCGACCAGTGTGTCGGCGTCGATGGCGCAGACGAGTTCGCCCTCCGCGGTGTTCAGGCCGCAGTTCAGGGCGTCCGCCTTACCGCCGTTGCGCTTGTCCACGACGACCAGTCGCGGTTCACGTGCCGATCGGTACACCCCGACCACCTCCGCGCTGGGCACACGCTGGTGCACGACCGGATGCACGGCCGACATCGCGAAATGGTCGACGAGCATCTCCAGGGTGCGATCCCGCGAGCCGTCGTTGACGACGACGACCTCGATGTTCGGGTAGCTGAGCGCGAGCACCGCCGAGACGGAATCGACGATGGTCGCCTCCTCACCGTAGGCGGGCATCAGCACCGACACCCTGGGGGCCAGCAGCGACCGCACGGCGACGCGCCAGTGACGGTAGCGGTCCTCACCACGCGTGCGGCGCAGCTCGATGCTCGCCGAGACGTAGAGCATGCCCTGCAGGAGGGTGTTGCCCACCACCAGCACGACCATCGCCAACGGAAGGATGGCGAACACGGCATCCGTGAACGGCGTCACGGCGCCGCCACGAGCGGGAGATGCTCACCGAAGGCGGCGAGCTGTTCGGGGCTCAGGGTCTCGGCGGCGATCCTGGCGGTGGCGATGTGGTCCAGCATCTGCCGCGCCATCTCCGCCGCTTCGGGCGACTGGCTGCGGAGCGCGTTGCGGAGCACCATCCACCCCGCCGGCCCGAGCGCGCCCAGGGCCTCGGCCGCCGCGCGTCGCACGTCCCAGGACTCGTCGGCCAGCCGCTTGCCCACAGCCCCGGCCAGGGCCGAAGCTCCGATCTGCCCGACCGCGGTCACCGCCGCCGTGCGCACGGAGGGGTCTTCGTCGCCGACCAGCCCGCTCAGCACGGTCCCCGCCCTGCGGCTGTGGGACGCGGCGAGTGCCTGGGCCACCCGTGCCCTCCGGCGCGGGTCGGCCGACGCCGCGTGCTCGCTGATGGCCGGCAGCAGGCGCGCGTCAGGCATTCCGGCGACCACCTCGAGCAGCGCGTTGACGGCGTCGCCCTGGCCGGTCTCCAGCGCGCGGATGAGCGGAGGCACGACGCGACCGTCCGCCGCCAGCAGCGCTCGCTGAGCCGCCGCCCGCACCATGGGCGTCGGGTCGTGCAGCATCTCGAGGATGGTGTCGATGTCCGCGGCGATCTCGTCGGCCTGGGTACCGTCGAGCGCCCGCGCCCGGACAACCGGGTTGGGATCGCGCAGCAGGCGTCGGCGAATCGGGTCTCCCGGCGGCAGCAACTGCGAGAGCTGGGCGGCCTGGACGCGTCGGCGCCAGAAGCGGTACCGGCGAGACGCCCGGTCCACCATGGTGCGAAGCCCCACCGCGGCGACGAGACGCTGGAGCCGGACCTGGGAGTCGCCGGTCACATCGGCGGCGAGCGACTGCAGGCTGCGGATGAGCAGCCCCCGGGGCATGCGGCAGAGCTCCTCCGCCGCGTCCTCCGCGTCCGTCTCGGATCCGAACATCACCACCGACAGCAGGGCGGCCGCCTGCCGGTATCTCCGCCGGCGGATCGCCCAGACGAGGTCATTCACCGAACCGATCACCAGGTAGAGCGCCGCGATCCCGCCCAGCGTCAGAAGGCTCACCGACAGGATGCTCATGCCGGGTCGCTCCCGGCGGCCTGGAACTGCCGAGACCGAAGCTGCATCACGACTCCAGCAGGCGCCGCAGTCGGTTGATGAACACGACCGACTGGAAGGGCTTCTCGATGACCTCGGCGGCGCCGAGTTCGAAGGCGGTGCGCAGGTCGCTCTCTCGGGAGTACGAGGTCATCATCATCACCCGGAACCGGTTCATGACCCCCGCCTCGCGCAGGCGCCGCAGGAGCTGGAGTCCGCTGAGGCCGGTGATGTCGAATTCGAGGACGAGCACCCGCGGCAGCCGGCGCCGGTTCGTCACCACCATCTCGAGCACGTCCAGGCCGTCCTGGAGCGCGATCGCGCCGATGCCGCGCTCGCCCAGCTGCCCCACCAGCACCTCGGTGAGCGTCTCGTCGGTGTCCACGATCATCACATCGAGAGTGTCGACCCCCTCCTGGGTCCAGTCGGCACCGACCGCCACCGGTCCGTCGGCCTCGTGCGACCGCCCCACCGCGTCCGACGCCACCCGCAACAGTTCGTCCACCGAACGCCCGTCGAACGGGAACTCGGCCACGCCGGCCCGCGCGCCCGCCCGTCCCAGCGGAGATCCCTGGATCACCTTCTCGAGCCGTCCCACCGCGGTCCGGCGATTGACCCCCTGGAGCGCGACCACCTGGCGCTGCGGGTCCAGCCGGCTGACGACGTCCTCGGTTCGGAACTCGCTCGCGAGGCCGTCCTGGATGGCGTCGAGCACCGAGGGATCGGCACCGGGCGGCAGGGTGATCATCGCCACCGACGTCGCGCGATCGTCCCGATGGGCGGCCTGCAGCAGCCGTTCGAGAATGAGCCGCCCGCCGGACCACGGCAGCACACGGCGCCCGCGGGAGATCTCCGGAGGTGCGCCGACGCCCCGGTACACCTGGGCGCGAATGTGCGCCAGCAGGAACGGCGTGCTGAGGCCCCCCGGCAGCACCGCATCGGCTCCCAGCCGGAACAGCCCGGCCGACGACACCCCCGCGCCGGGCACACCCCAGACGATCCGGATCGCCTCACGTGTGCCGGGGTCGGCGCGAAGCACCTGGAGCATCGACCCCAGTTCGTGGCCCGTGAGGTCCGGACCGAAGATGACGACGTCCACGTCGCCGTCGCGGATGCCCGCGGCGAGGTCTTCGAGTCGTTCGATTTCACGGACGCTCGCGCCTTCGCCACCGAGGCTCGCCTGGAGCAAGCGCTCCCGGCACCCGACCAGGGCGATCTTCGGCTCGGTGTCCACCAGCAGCAGCAGACGGCGCACTTCGACGCCGACCGTGGCCGGGTGACAGCCGAGCGGCAGCACGGTCTCGGCGAGCTTGCGCAGCGCGACGCGTGCGGTGTGGTCGAGACCGTCCACAACGGCCACGGCCGGAGTGAGCGGATGCCGCTCCTTCAGGAGCCGCAACTGCAGCGCGCACGCGTCCGGGGTGCCCGCCACGATCATCGCGGCCGGTGCGACCCGTGTGTCGAGGGGAAGTCCGCCGAGGTCGTGGTGTTCGACGCGCAGTCCCTGGACGACCGCGTTCCAGAGCAGTCCGTCGACCGGTGAGGTCGGGTCACCGTAGATGGCGACCAGCGGTGCCGACTGCACCGCCGGGGGCAGCGCCACGGGAACCGTGGCGAGCGCGCTGCGGACGTCCTCGGCGAGGGCCGCGATCCGAACGGCTTCGGGCGCGTGGGCTCCGGGGGCCGAGATCGCCTCACCCATCTGGCGCACCAGGGTCGCACCGACCCCGATGCCGAGATGGGACAACCATTCGGTCAGCGCGGCGGCGTGCCCGGTGACGTCGTCCAGATCCTGTGTTTGAAGGGGTTCGTCGAACAGCCGCGTCGCCACGGCCTCGAGCTCGGAAAGGCTGAGCTCGACGCGCGCGCGGATGCGATTCCACACGACCTCGGGGAGGGCGTGCGTGGTCGCGGGCAGGTCGTCGAATTGCGACGCCGACGGGGGAAGATCGGAGGTCATCACCCATATTGTCGGCCGACGGCCGGGATCGGCTTAGGAGGGCGCCCGAGCTGGGTCCAGGGCCGGATCCCTCCCGAGTCTCGGGTCCGCGAGCGCCCTCGTGTCCCGATACGGGAGTTCGACCGCGCCCGCTCCGCCTTCGGTGGCCCCGAATCCCCTGGTGCCCGTGAACGCATCCTGAGCGGCGGCAACTCGTCGCGTGGATCCGGCGCGCGTCGTCAGGACGGTACCCCGGCGAAGCGTGCGAGGCCGGCGAGACCGGCGTCGGCCGTCGCGGACGAGCGTGTGAGCACCGCCTTGACGTCGGGTTCCTCCCGACGAGCGGGATCGATACGAGCGGGATTGAGCGCACATCGATTGGCCCAGGCGTCGATGTCGGGCTCCGCCCCGTAGATGCGGGCCGCCCGAGTGCCGCGAACCTGCATGAGTGACCACTCGGCGAGGGAGTTGGAGTAGACATTCGGCGGACAGATCCGGTTGCGCTCGTAGTCGTTGTCGCGGGTGGCCTCGACGTACCCGGCGAGCGCCGCACAGAAGCACGGAAAGCCGGACCTGATGGTCTGGAGCCGAATGCAGTCCGGGTCCCAGATGGGCAGGATCGGTGGCAGTTGAAGCCCGGCCGCGGCGCAGTGGACGACGAGCGCATCGCGCGGCACCGTCAGGATTCCGCCGGTGAGATCGATCTCGCCTGGGCGCACCGCTCGCACGTGGCCGAGGCGGACGACGCGTTCGACGCTCCGCAGCCGATCGAGTTCCCAGGCTGCCAGTGTCGGCGTGCGCGCCATCGTGGGCACGACGGCAGGATCGATCCGCATCATCACGCCGTCGTTCTCCAGACGGGCGAACATGGCATCCACGGAATCCGCCTCTGCGGCAGCCTCCATGATGGTGGCTCCCATTCCCAGGAAGATCACCGGGTCGGGCTGGACGACGGCCCGGTTGAGCATCCACGGATCGCGCGGGCGTATCCATACGATGCGATCGGGATCCAGTCCGCCGCCGATCAACCACACGATGGCGTCCGTCGCCGTCTTGCCCGAACCTACGATGACGTAGGTACCCGGGCTCCCGGGCGGGTCCGCGAGACGGTTGACGGCCACGACGCGCGCGCCGTCGGCGACCGCGAAGGGCGGCGGCGTGGTCGCGGGAATTGTCGGTGCCAGATAGGTGGCGTCGACGACGCGGCGTCGTACCCGCACCCGGGTTCGCTCACCGGAGATACGCGAGACGACCACGTGCTCGGAGCCATCCCGCTGATAGTCGCTGCCGAACAGCGGCGCCACGCGGCCGGACGGCAGAAACCGCCGGTGGAGGACCGCGTCGTAGTACGCGCAGACCTCCGGCATACTCGCCCGCTCGTGGAGCCCGGTCTCCGGGCCGGAACACTGGACCGTACCGGCTCCCAGGGGCGTCGACGCGACCCCGTAGAAAAGCGATGCCTGGTGCAGCCGGACGAACGGGTACGCGTCGAGCCAGTGCCCTCCGGGTCCGTGCCGGCGGTCGACCATCGTGACGTGAGCGTCGGCATGATCGATCAGCGCATCGGTGAACGCCATCCCCATCGCGCCAGCGCCGATGACGAGGTAGTCGGTGTCCACCGTCCGCGACATGAGACCCAGGCTTTCGACGTATGGATCGTTCTCGCGCCCTGCACGGATCGTGGGGAGATCCTAGTCTCGCCCGCCACCGGGCGTCCATCATGGTGCCGAGCCGCGGCCGGTGCGGCCGGGGTTCATGAGCCCGGCCACGTCCCAGTACGCGTGCTCGGTGAGGATCCGGCCGTCGGGCGCCGGGGTGAACACGCTCGCTCCCGGCAGTGTCACGGGACCGTCATTCGCGGGCACCCCCGGCAGATCGCGGGCGTGGGTGCCGGTGAGTGTCCATTCCAGCGTCACCCGCCCGTCCGCGCCGACGAACTGCGAGCGCACGGTCATCAGGCAGTCGGGGATCGCGGTGATGATCGCGTCCACGCCGACGGCGATAGCGTAGCGCCCCACGAAGCGGAACTCGGGCATCGAGAACTGATGGCGCACCCCATCCGGGCTGAACGCCGTGGCGACCGAGGCCGGATCGTGCGCATTCCAGCCCGCGAGCAGCCGCGGGAGCGCCTCCGGGACCGCGGGCGCCCGTCGAGAACGGCCGGCTCGGGTCATGGCCGGGGCGGCGCCGGGCGCCCGGTTCGGACCGCGTCAGTCGAAGGTGCCAAGTGCCGCCATGAGCGTGGCGCGGTCCCAGTAGACGTTCTCCAGGACGATGAGCCCGTCGCTACCGACCGTCACGACGCTGATTCCCGGCAGCACGATCTCGGTCCCATCGGTCAACCCCGGCAGGTCGCGCTCGTAGGTTCCCGTGAACGTCCACTCGAGGGCGACGACTCCGCCACCGCCCTCGACGCACGCGCGAACGTCGAGGCGGCAGTCCGGCACGGCGCGGATGATGGCCGCGACCCCCAGCGCGATCTCCGTCCGGCCCCGGAGCCGGGCCTCCGGGCTCGCGAACTGGTGGCGCACCCCGTCGACGGAGAACTGCGCCGCCACCGCATCCGCGTCACGTGCACCCCACGCCTCGACGAACCGTCGCAACGTCATGGGCGCGGCGTTCCCTCGAACCTCGCCCTTCCGGCGCGAGAGTCCTTCGAAGAACCGCCCCCGAGCCGCCCGGAAGTCGTTCCAGCTCGCGCCCCCGTCGAGCAATCCGATCTCGTCCATGCGGTCTCACCCTCCTCGATGCGCGGCGTGAACGGGGGGTTCGCCGCGATCGTCGTCGGCATGCGGAACACGCCGCCGAGGGTAGCCAGGGTCGGGGTCGGGGTCGACACCGACCCCTACTCAAGCCCGGCCGCCCGTCTACTCAATGCGCCGCGACCGGAGAACCGGTCGGGGCGCATTGGGCGGCACGGTCGCGCTCACGGCGTGAGGCACACCTTGACCGAGCCCTCGGCCCGCGTGGCCATGACCGTGTACCCCTCGGCCGCGTCCTCGAGCGGCATGTCGTGGGTGAGGACCGGCGACGGATCGAGGGCGCCTGAGGCCACGAGCGGCCACAGATCCGGGAGGTAGCGGCGCACCGGGGCGACGCCGCCGCGAATCGTCAGGTTCCGCAGGAAGCAGAGATCCCAGGGCAGCTGCGGCGCCGCGAGGAACACCTCCATCCCCACCCAGGAGATCGTCCCGCCGGGCTGCACCGTGTTGGCCGCATAGGCGAGCGAGTCGGCGCTCGAGATGGCGTCGATCACGACGTCCGGACCGTAGGAACCGGTGAGGTCGCCGAGGAGCTCGCCGAGCCGTTCGTTGCCGGGCTTGGTGTTGACGCTGTGGGTCGCGCCGAGCCGGGTGCCGATTGCGAGGCGGTCGTCATGGTGCCCCGCGAGCACCACCCGCTCCGCTCCGAGCAGACGAGCCGCCTGGCAGGCCAGCAGCCCCACCGCGCCGTCGCCCACGACCAGCGCCGTCTGTCCTGGTCCCACTCCCGATCCCTTCGCGGCGTGGTAGGCGGTGGTGAAGACGTCGACGAGCGGAAGCAGCACGTGGTCGTCGACGTCCGAGAGCTCGTCCGGCACCTTGACGAGGGTCCCATCGGCCATCGGCACCCTCACGAACTCGGACTGGCCGCCCTCGACGGCGCCGCCGAAGCCCCAGAACGCCTGGAAGCCGAAGCAGCCCCCGCTGATGCACGAGGTCGGGAGACCCTTCTTGCAGAAGTGGCACTCGCCACACGAAAGCCAGAACGGTGCCACGATCCGATCGCCGGGCCGCACGCTCGTGACGTCGGGTCCGACGGCTTCGACGACCCCGACGAACTCGTGGCCGAGCCGGCACCCGGCATCGAACCCGAACGCATCGCCGTGGTTGTAGATGTGCATGTCCGACCCGCAGATCCCGGCCTTGGTGACGCGGACGACCGCGTCACCGGGATTCACGATGCCGGGGTCGGGGACGTCGGTGACCGCGACATCTCCGGGGGCGTTGAAAACGAGTCCGCGCATTTCACTTCTCCTCGCGAGGGCGATGGTGGGGTCTGGCACACGTGAGTGCCGGCACCCCGGGGAACGCCAGTCGAGGCTACGCGAGCGGTGCGACCCATTCGACCCCGGCCCCTGCTCAAGCCCGGTCGCCCGCCTACTCGAGACGCGCGGGTCCCGGCCGCGCGCTCAGTCCGACGCGGCGGCGTCCACCAGCGCGCCAGCCATCTGCGCCAGCAGCTCGTCGTTCTCGGAGGGGAGGCCGATCGTGATCCGCAGTGATTCGGGCGCCCCGAACGGACCCGCCGGCCGGACGATGACCCCCCGGTGCAGGAGCGCACGGTTCACCGCCTGGGCGGCCGCCGGAGACGCGAATCGCACGAGGACGAAGTTGGCCGTGGACGGCAGCACCTCGAGTCCCTGTGAGACCAGCCCGGCAGCCACCCGCACCCGCTCGCGCGCCACCTCGTCGAGCCGCTCGCGAAGCACGCCGTCCGCGTCGCGCAGGCTCGCGATCGCCGCAGCCTGTGCGATGGCGTTCACGTCGAACGCGTTGCGGACCCTCGAGACGACCCCCAGCAACGACGGTGGCGCGACCATGTAGCCCACCCGCAGCCCCGCCAGCGCGTACGCCTTGGAGAAGGTGCGCATCACCACGATGGATCGCCCCTCACGCGCATACCGGACGGCGTCGTGCCCGCCCTCCGGCAGATACTCGAAGTACGCCTCGTCGATCACCGGCAGCACGTGCTCGGGCAGCGTCCCCAGAAAGTCGTCGAGCGCGGCCCGGCCGACCGCCGCCCCCGTCGGGTTGTTCGGACTGACGACCACCGCGAGCTTCGTCCGCGGACCGATCGCCTCGCGAAGCCGGTCGAGGTCGAAGGAACCGTCGGGCGCGAGTTCCGCTTCGGCGATGGCCGCGCCCATCATCGCGGCCCCCTGGCGCCACGACACGAACGACGGCCAGCACACTGCGAGATCGTCGCCGGGGTCGAGCACCGACAGGCACAGGAGCTTGATGAGGCTGTCCACCCCGTTGCCGGGCAGGATCCACTCGGCGGGGACCGCGAGGTGATCCGACAGCGCGTCGCGCAGGTGCCACGCCCCGGAATCCGGATAGAGCCGGACGTCGGCGGCCGCCGCCGCCATCGCCTCCAGGGCTGCGGGTGCCGGTGGATACGGACCCTCGTTCGACGCGAGTTTGATGACGTGTTCGATGCCGAGTTCGCGGCGAACATCGTCGATGGGCCGTCCGGGTTCGTACGGCGCCACACCCGCCAGCGCCGCGCGAGCGAGGTTCGTGAGCGGGGAATCGGCCTCCACCGCCCGATCGTACCAGCGGCGGTTGCGGCACCCGGATACACTCGACGACCGTGGAGCCCGTGGATCTCGGACTTTTTCCTCTGGAGATGGTGCTCGTCCCCGGCGAGCAGATTCCCCTGCACCTGTTCGAGCCCCGGTATCGACAGCTCTACGCCGATTGTGTGCTGTCGAACACGCCGTTCGTGCTGGTGCGGCAGGAGGAGGGCGTCGCCGCCCAGGTGGGCTGCACCGCCGTCTTCGAGGATCTGGTGAGCCGCGAACAGGATGGTCGGCTCAACGTGATCGTCCGCGGGGCGCACGCGGTCGAGATCATCGAGGAGACCCAGGGCCGGCGGTACTTCTCCGCGCTCTGCCGGGTGCTCGAGGATGATGCCGAGGCCCCTGACGAGGCCCTCGCACAGGAAGCAGTCAGGCGGTTCCAGGAGTTCTCGGAACGCCTCACCGGAGAGCGCCGCGACCCGCCCGAGATCGACGGCGTCCCGCTGTCGTACGCCATCACGGGAGCGATGGAGATGCCCACGCCGATCAAGCAGCGCATCCTCAGCCTGCGCAACGAGCCGGCACGGCTGACCAGCGTGATCCGGGCCATCGACATCGCCCAGCGGTCCACCGACCGCATCGAACTCGCGGCCAAACGCGCGAAGACGAACGGCAAGGTCAGCCACCCATGACCAGGGCGCTCGCCAGCGCCACGGCGGACGAGCGAGCGGCCTTCATCGGTGGGACACCCCGAACCGGGCTCGTGGGCAGGTCGGGGGTGGTCTGGGTGGAGGGACCGGACGCGCGGTCGTTCCTGCAGGGGTTGCTGAGCAACGACATCGACGGGCTCCGCGTGGGGGCCTCCATCCCCGCCCTGCTGCTGAACGCCCAGGGGCATCTCGAGGCCATGGTGCAGGTGCACCGTGACAACGACGACGCCTTCACGCTCGTCACGGGCATCGACCAGGCGGCGATCGTCGCCGATCGGCTGACCGGGCTCCAGCACTCGGAAGCCCTGGACGTGTTCGGCCCGGAGGTGGCGGACACCGTGACGGTGCACGGCCCTCTGGTGGCGGATGGGGTGGTGGCCTTCGACGGGCCGATTCCCGGGACACGTACGGTGCTCGCCGACGACGCGGAGGCCACGCTCGCCGCGCTGGAGGCCGACCGCGGCGCCCCCGGGCTGCTCGAGGTGCTGCGCGTCGAACACGGGGTCCCCCTGGTGGGTGTCGACACCGGTGAGGGCACGCTGGTACACGAGGCGGGACTTCAGGACCGGGCGGTGAGCTTCACCAAGGGGTGTTACCTGGGGCAGGAGACCGTCGCGCGCACCGAGCATCGCGGCCGTGTGAATCGTGTCCTCCGTGGCCTGCGCGGCTCCACCGCGCCGACGCCGGGTGCGGAGGTGCGTCTGGACGGACGGGTCGTCGGGACGATCGGCTCGGCGGCGATCAGCCCGGTGTTCGGCCCGATCGCGCTCACGATCCTGCGTCGCGAGGCGGAGCCCGGTGCGACCGTGGACGTCTGGGACGGCGGGACCGCGCTCGTCTGCGAGCTTCCGTTCCGATGATCGACCGAGCGCTCCTCGGACTGATCGGCGAGACGGGATTCGACGCGCTGCGGACCGCCGAGCATTCCCTGCGGACCATCCCCAGCCCTCCGGCCGAGGCGATCGTCAGCTGGGCGGCGTGGACCGAACGCGAGTGGAGCTTCACGTTCGTGCAACGTCACCCTCCGAGACGCCTCGTGGTGGACGTTCCCCACGACGGCTCCGAGGTGAATGTGCGCGTACGCAGCGTCTCCGACCGCCCCGGGAGCGGGCCGCTCGCGGACTGACCCCTGCGCGCTCGTCACGGGATGTCGCACGCCGTCACCGGAAGTTCACCGATCTGCAGCAAGTCGGCGAGCGGCCGTCGGTTGAGTACCCCGGAGGAACAAGCCTCGCTCAACTGAGACATAAGGATGGTAGACAGCGTGAAGCGTTCAACGCTCGCCAGCGCCGCACTGACCGGCGCCGTCATGATGGTCGCGGCAGCCTCGGCCGCCGGTGCCGGCACGGGATCCGGTGCCTCCTTCCCGGCCCTGGTCTACACCGACTGGTGCCAGAACATCGGCTGCTCGTACACCTCGAAGGGCTCCTCCGGCGGGATCCAGGACTTCATCGCCGGAACGGTCGACTTCGCCGGTTCGGACGCCATCATGAGCTCCGACCAGGTGTCCGACCTCGCCGCCAAGCGGGGCGGCGTCTCGCCCCTGTACTTCCCCACGGTGCTCGGCGCCATCACGGTCCCGACCAACACCTCGGCCGGTCGTCTCCGCCTCGATGGCAAGGTCCTCGGCGAGATCTTCTCCGGCGGGATCACCAAGTGGAACGACTCGCGGATCACGCGCCTGAACAGGGGCAAGTCCCTGCCCAACGCCGACATCACGGTGTGTGTCCGTTCCGATGGATCGGGCACCAGCTACGGCTTCACCAACTACCTCAACAAGGTGAGCCTCAACTTCCGCAAGAAGGTCGGCGCCGCCAGCCAGACCCCGGCGTGGACCGCTCCCCGCATCGTGCGTGGCGCCAAGAACCCCGGCGTCGCCCAGTGCATCAAGGACAACTCGAACTCGATCGGCTACGTCGACCTCGGCGACGCGCAGAACGCCGGACTCGCCTCGAACATCGCGGCCATCGGCAAGTACGAGCGCCGGACCGTGCGCATCAAGAAGCGCGTGAAGGTCAGGGGCAAGGTCGTCGTGAAGCGTGTGCGCGTCAAGCGCACGAAGCTCGTCTTCAGCCTCCCGTCGGTCAAGACCATCAGCGCCGCCGGCACGCTCAGGAGCTACAACCTGAGCAACCCGGCCAAGATCCAGCGTGATCTGGTCAACAGCACCGCGACCGGTGCCTACCCGATCACCATCACGACCTTCGTGCTCGCCTACAGCAGCTTCGCGAAGGCCGGCAAGTCGGGATCGATCGCCGACACCAAGGCGTTCCTGAACTACGCCTACGGCGCAGGTCAGCGCAACGTCACCAAGTTCGCGTTCGCGCCGCTTCCCAAGGGGATGCTGGCCGCCGCGAAGACCCGCGCCGCGGCGCTGAAGTAGTCACCGCGTGACGACCGCCCACACGACCCTGACCCGGTACTGATGGCGCGGTCGGATGGAGCCGCCGGTGTCGCCACCCCCCCGGGGGTGGCGACACCGCTCCGCTCCAGGCTGCGACGGCCGTTCGGCTCACGTCTCGCCGACACCGTCTACCTGACGCTCGCCGGGGCCTCCGCCGCCGCGGCGATCGCCCTCGTCGCCTATCTCATCTTCAGCACCGCGCGCGAGACCTCACCCGTCTGGGAGACCTTCGGCGTCTGGGGATTCCTGACCGGCCGGGAGTGGGTCATCTCGCCCCCGACGGGCGGGCCCCGCCTCGGTGCCCTGCCGTTCATCTACGGCACGCTCGCCACCAGCGCCATCGCGATGGCGATCGCATTGCCACTCTCGGTCGGCATTGCGCTGGCCACCACCGTGTTCCTCCCCCGCCCGCTGCGCCGCGCGGTGGCCGGCGTCATCGACGTGCTCGCCGCCGTACCCTCGGTGGTCTTCGGCTTCTGGGCGGTCGTGGTGCTCGTTCCCTGGGCCAACCCGGGTCTCGAGTGGATCGCGGAACACAACCTGCGATTCCTCGCCTTCCTCACCGCGGTGCTCCTCCTGGCCACCCTGCTGAGCGTCGGGCCGCTGCTCCGGCCATTGCTCGCGCTCACGGTCGCGGGACTCGTGCTCGTGATGTTCCTGATCCTCACCGGCGCGCTCCACGCCCCGGTGGGACTGCTCGAGGGGCCGGTGCTGTCCGGCTCCTACATGCTCGCCGGAATCGTGCTCGCGGTCATGATCCTGCCGATCACCACGGCGATCATCCGCGAGGTGTTCGCGACCGTCCCGACGGACCAGCAGGAAGCCGCCCTGGCACTCGGCGCGACGCGCTGGGAGATGGTCCAGCACTCGATGATCCCCTGGTCGCGCAGCGGGATCGTGGGCGCATCCGCGCTCGGCCTCGGACGCGCAATGGGCGAGACGATCGCGCTCGCCCTGGTGCTGGGTTCGGTGCCGAACGTCTTCGGCTCGCTGCTCGGTCCGGGCGCCACCGCGGCCGGCGTGATCGCCCTCCAGACCGGAGAGGCGGGTCAGCTGCAGCTCGCGGCCCTGACGGCGCTGGCAATCGTGCTGTTCGTGATGACGATGATCATCAACGGGCTCGCGCGGATACTGGTGCGCCGGAATGCCGGGACGTCCCGGCGGCGGCGTTCAGCCGCCCCGACGGACCCCGACGCCGAGGCGGCCGCCCGCGCGGACGGCGCGGCCGAGACCGCTCCTGCGCCGGCCCTGGTGCGGGAGGGCGCCGGCTCGCTCGCGCCGGTCGCCGGAATCCGCCGCCTCCGTTCGGGGGTGTCCGAAACGCTCATCGCCGCCGCGGTGCTGATCGGCATGCTCCCGCTCGCGGTTCTGCTCGTGGAGGTCGTGCGAAACGGGACCAGGGTCCTCGGGGCCAGTTTCTTCACCGAGGTCCAGCCGACCGATCCCAACGCCGTCGCCGGGTTCGGAATCGGCAACGCACTCGTGGGCACCGCAATCCTCACCGGGGTCGCCGTCGCGATCGCGGCGCCGCTCGGGATCCTCACGAGCCTCTGCATCAACGAACTGAACGGGATGGGCGGCTGGCCGCGGCGGGTCGGAGACGCCATCGGCTACTTCGTCGACGTGATGCTGGGGATGCCGTCGATCGTCGCCGGCCTCGCCGCCTATCTGGCCATCGTCATCCGGGCCCAGCAGTTCAGCGCGTTCGCCGGGGGCCTCGCCCTGGCGATCGTGATGTTCCCGATCGTGGTGCGCGCGGCCGACGAGGTCCTGCGCCTGGTCCCGGGCCAGCAGCGTGAAGCCGCGCTCGCCCTCGGGGCGCCGCGGTGGCGCACCGCCTGGAGCGTCATGCTTCCGGCGGCGCTCCCGGGCATCATCACGGGCACCATGCTCGCGCTCGCCCGTGCCGCGGGCGAAACGGCGCCGCTGCTGTTCACGTCACTCGGCAATCAGTTCTACTCCACCGATCTGTTCGAGCCGATCGCGGCCCTGCCGCTGCTGATCTTCAAGTTCACCATCGACGTCCGTACCGATCAGAGCGTCGACTTCGCCTGGGGCGCGACCCTCGTGCTGATCGCGTTCATTCTGCTGCTCAACCTCATGGCGCGGCTGACGGCACGACTCATACAGGGAGGGAGACGAGGATGACCACCGACGGCTCGAAGACTCCGGTTCGCGTGACTGAGGATGTCGTGGTCGCACCGCGGCCCGTCGCGTCCAACGAACCCGCCGTGGCCGATGAAGCGGGTGCCGCCGGGGACGGTCGCGACGTACCGATGAGCACGCACGGACTCAGCTGCTATTTCGGCTCGCACCACGTGGTCGAGGAGGTTTCGCTGGAGTTCCCCGCCAACAGCGTGACGGCCCTGATCGGCCCCTCGGGTTGCGGCAAGAGCACGCTCATCCGCGCCCTGAATCGCATGCACGAGGTGGTGCCGGGGGCATCCACCACCGGCGAGGTGCGGCTCCACGGCGCCGACATTTACGAACGCGGGGCCGATCCGGTCGCCGTGCGCCAGGCGATCGGCATGGTGTTCCAGCGCCCCAACCCGTTCCCCACCAAGTCCATCGCGGAGAACGTCCTGTCCGGGCCCCGGTTCCTGCGCATGAAGCTCCGCCGCGGCGAACGAGACGACCTCGTCGAACGCACGCTGCGCGGCGCCGGCCTCTGGAACGAGGTCAAGGACCGCCTCGGCGCGCCCGCGGGCGGGCTCAGCGGCGGCCAGCAACAGCGGCTCTGCATCGCGCGGGCCCTGTCGGTCGAGCCCGACGTGCTGCTCATGGATGAACCGTGCTCGGCGCTCGACCCCCAGTCGACCTCGCGGATCGAGGACCTCATCGCCGAGCTGCGCTCACGGCTGACGATCGTGATCGTCACGCACAACATGCAGCAGGCGGCCCGGGTGTCCGATCACACCGCATTCCTGACCATCGAGAACGAAGGGGAGCCCGGCCGACTGGTGGAGTTCGGCGCCACGAACGCGATCTTCTCGGCGCCGAAGAACTCGCGTACCGAGGCCTACATCTCGGGCCGCTTCGGCTGACCCTGCCGTCAGGCGAAGACGATCTCGTCGTCGAGCTCGCCGGCATCGAGGCGGGCGACGACCCGCTCCAGGGCGAGCTCGTGCAGCAGCGGGAAGAGCTTGTCGCTCGGCCCGTCGGCAGCCTCCGGGTCGCGGGTGTGCACGCTCACCCGCCCCACGAAACAGGTCTTGGTGCAGATCACCTTGCCGTCCGCCTCGACCTGCACCGGAAAGCCCCAGAGCATGGGCACGTCGTCGGACAGGGACTGGCGCACGGGTTCCGCATGGAGCGTGTAGGTCACGTCGCCCACGGTGTGCGTCACGGTCTCGGAGATAGCGCGATCACCTCGCCTCGATGGTTCACGGCGGCGGCGGCGCCACCCCGGCGTGGGTCTCCGGCGCCCCACAGCCCGGTGGATTCGCGCCCCACGGCATTGACTCCACCGAAGAAGAGGTTCATGCCGCCCCAGCGGCGCAGAGCATACCCGGACGCGTCCAGCGCCTGGACGACCGGTTCGGGCACCCCGCCCTCGACGTCCACGCCACCCCCTTCGACGTGCAGTCGCGGCGCCTCGACCGCGTCGATCCCGTCCATCCCGCCATCGAGGATGTTGACCGTCGTCTGGAGGATGGCCGACCGCAGCCGGTTCGAGCCCGCCGACCCGATCACCACCCGTGGATGTCCGTCCGGGGTGAGGATCACCGTCGGCGCCATCATGGAGGTGAGCCGCCTGCCGGGTTCCACCCGGCCGAACCCGCCCGGGTTGAGATCCTCCTCACCGAGCATGTTGTTGAGCAGGAATCCGAGGTCGTCGATCACGACGCCGGACCCGGCGCCGTTGCTGGAGGAGGTACTCGCGATCATCCCGTCGGCGTCGATGACGCTGACGTGGGTGGTTCCCGCGGGCCCCCGTGAGGGGCTCCCCGCGCCCGCGCGTTGGAGACGCTCGCGAAACCACGCGGTGAAGCCAGGTTCGCCCAACCGCTGGACGAACTCCTCGCATCGGAGCCCGTTCGCCCGATGCCCCGCGTCCACCATGGCGCACGCCCTGGCGACGGGGTCCGCCGTGGCCGGCCGCGCGTCCATGGTCGCCAGCGCGGCCCCGATCAGCACGCCACCCGAGGATGGCGGGGGGTTGGTCAGCACACGGTGCCCGCGGAAGGCGACCTCCCACGGCGTCCGCGGGATCACCCGGTAGGCGGCGATGTCATCGGCCGTGACGAGCCCGCCGAGCGGTGCGAGCCCATCGACCACGCGACGTGAGAGCCAGCCGCCTGGATCGAGCGCCGAGCACCCGGTGCGCGCCAGTTCGGTCAGGGTCTCGGCGAGCCGCGGCATGCGCAGCCGGTCCCCGGTGCCCAGCAGGGTCCCGCCCGGGGCGTAGATCGCGGCGGCCCCGGGGGTCCACGTCAGCATCTCCCGCAGGATCGTGTGGAGGTACGACACCTCGGGGCTCAGCACGACGCCCTCGATGGCAAGCGCCACCGCGGGCTGGACCAGGTCGCTGAGCGGCAGGCGGCCGTGGTGCTCCCACACCTCGAAGAGCCCCCGGTAGAAGCCCGGCACCGCCACCGACGCGGGCCCGATGTGGAACACCTGCTCGGCGTCGCCGAACGGCACGGTGAACGCGTCGAGCATCTCGGGCCTCAGGCGACGTCCCCCGGGGCCCAGGCCGGGCGCGGCGGCGAAGGCGTCGTGCACCACGGCCGGTCCATCGGGCGGCCGCACGAGGATGAAGCCGCCCGCGCCCGGTCCGGTCAGGGCGCTCTCCGCCACCGACGCGGCGAAGGCCGACGCCACCATGGCATCGACCGCGTTGCCGCCGGCCGCCAGCGCCTGCGCACCCGCGTGCGCTGACGCCGGATGACCGGCGGCGACAACTCCCCGCAACTGGTGAGTGCCCGCGCTAGCGGGCGGTGCCGAGCGCCATCGACGGCGACGTGTCAGCGGCGCGCGCGAGCGGCTGACGGCCCGGCACGGGGCGTCCCACCGACCGTGCGTCGTCGCCTGCGGGCGATCCCGCGGGCTGCGAGCGCTCACCGCTGAGGTCGGCGGCGACCACCGTCACCCACACCTGACCCGAGAGTTCGGGATCGATGCTCGCGCCGAAGATGATGTTCGCATCCGGATCGGCGGCCGCGGCGACGACGTCAGCGGCTTCGCTGACCTCGAGCAACGACAGGTCGGGCCCGCCGGTGATCCCGATGAGCACGCCCCGGGCACCGTCGATCGGCGTCTCGAGCAGCGGCGAGGAGATGGCCGCCTGAGCGGCTTCCGCCGCCCGGTTGCCGCCGCCCGCGTACCCGATGCCCAGGATTGCCGAGCCCGCGTCGCGCACCACGGTGCGGACGTCGGCGAAGTCCAGGTTGATGAGCCCCGGAAGCGTGATCAGGTCGCAAATCCCCTGCACGCCCTGGCGCAGCAGATCGTCGGTGACCCGGAACGCGTCGACCATCGACGTCCCGCGCTCCAGCACGTGCATGAGCCGGTCGTTTGGAATCACGATCACGGTGTCGGCCGTCTGGTGGAGCGCGGTCAGCCCCGTGTCCGCCGTCGCGACCCGGCGGGCACCCTCGAACTGGAACGGACGCGTCACCACGGCGACGGCGAGCGCGCCGAGTTCGCGTGCGATCTTCGCGATCACCGGCGCCCCGCCGGTGCCGGTGCCGCCACCCTCGCCGGCCGCGATGAACACCAGATCCGAGCCACGCAGCGCGCGACGGACCTCGTCCTCGCTCTCCTTGATGGACAGCGCACCCTTTTCGGGGTCGCCGCCGGTCCCGCGTCCGCGCGTGAGCGCCATCCCGACCGGGATCCGGACGTCGGCCTCACAGGCTTCGAGCGCCTGCTGGTCGGTGTTGATCGCGACGAATTCCACGCCGCGGAGGCCCGCCTGCACCATGCGGTTGATGGCGTTGCAGCCCGCGCCGCCGACGCCGACGACACGGATGACGGCGAGATAGTTGTTGGCATCGCTCGCACGGAAGGGCGGGTCGGGGCTGATGAGCTCCTCCGCCGGGATGAGCGGCGCCTCGACGATCGACTCCGAATCGATGGCGGAAACTTCGGTGTTCCTGAAGAGTTCCGTCAGGGGACCCTCGCGCAGGCTCGCGCGGTCGGGGCGTGACGTCATGCGCGCACCTCCTCACGCTCGGGGCGAAGCTCCCGAGCAATCACTTCCCGCGCGAGCTGGCGGTACCAGCGCGCGGCCTGTCCGCCCGGGTCGTAGGCGAGCACGCTGCTCCCCCGGACCGGGGCTTCGGCAAACCTGATGGTCTTGCCGATTCTCACGTCGTAGACGACGTCTCCGAAGCTCTGTTCCAGCAGCTCGACGGCCTCACGCGCGTGCACGGTGCGGCCGTCGTACATCGTCGGGATGATCCCCACGATGCCGACGTCCGGATTGAGATTGTCGCGAACCTGTTCCAGTGTGGCCTGGAGCTGTGCGAGTCCTCGCAGCGACAGGTACTCACATTGGACCGGCACGATCACGCCGTCCGCGGCGACCATCGCGTTGATGGTCAGCAGCCCGAGTGACGGCGGCGTGTCGAGCAGGATCACGTCGTAGGCGTGGCGGATAGGGGCGATCGCCCGCTGCAGCGCCCGCTCGCGCCCGATGCTGGCGCTCAGGGCGAGTTCGGCTCCCGCGAGTTCGATCCCCGCCGCGGCGACGTCGAGTTCACGCACGTGGAGCACCTCGGTGAGGGGCGTGCCGTGGACGAGCACGTCGAACATCGTGGTTTCGAGGCGCTCGACGTCGATGCCCTGGCTCATGGAGAGGTTGCTCTGCGGGTCCAGGTCGATCGCCAGGACCCGGTAGCCCTGCTGGCGCAGCGCCACGCCCAGATTGACGGTGGTGGTGGTCTTGGCCACCCCACCCTTCTGGTTGGCCAGTGCCAGGACGACGGCTTGTTGTGGCATGTTCGATCGCCTTCGACGGACGTTTCGGTGTTCTGCCGTCGGAGCTTCGCCCCGGAGTGGAGAATTCCTCTCACCACCGGGGCCGTCGCGGACCTTCGAGCGATCTGGCCGACTCCGTGGAGCACCGGGCGGGAGCTGTGCGCTCCCGAACCGGGCCCGCGATCAGGCGGGCGGCAGCTCCAGCCGGCGCTGTCCGGCCCAGGCCGCAGCCTGCGAGCGGCGCTGGAAGCCGAGCTTGCGAAGGAGCTGGCTCACGTGGTTGCGCACGGTCTTCTCGGAGAGGTGCAGCACCTCGCCGATCGCCCGGTTGGTGTAACCCTCGGCGATCAGGGCGAGCATCCGCCGCTCGCGATCGGTGAGTCCCGCGAGTTCAGCCTCGGCCTGCTTGGCGGAGAGTTCACGGAACTGCGACAGCAGGGTGCCGGCGGCGCGGGGATCGAGTGTGCTCTCCCCTTCGGCGGCATCCCGGATGGCCTGGGTGAGGCGGTCCGAATCGGCCTGCTTGAGGAGGTACCCGGAGGCCCCGGCCATGACCGCGCCGACGATGGCCTCCTCGTCCTGGTACGAGGTGAGCATCACCACGCGGACCTCGGGGTTGTCGGCCTTGATGCGGCGGCACGCCTCGACGCCGGAACCGTCCGGGAGCCGGACGTCCATCAGGACCACGTCGGGCCGGACCTGCGCGACCTGGCTGACAGCGTCGGCGACGTTGCCGGCCTCTCCGACCACCCGAAAGCCGCTGGTGTTCGAGAGCAGGGTCTTCAACCCGATTCGGACCACGGCGTGATCGTCGACGACCAGCACGCGGATCGACTCGTTCTTGGCGGAACTCATGGGGATACCACCTCGGGAATTGGTTGGGAATCGGGAGTCGGTTCGGGAACATCCGAGTCGAGCGGGACGGAGACGACCAGCCGGGTGCCGTGGGCGCCACCGTCGATGGTGAGCCGGCCTCCGAGCCGTCTGGCCCGCTCGCCCATGTTCCGGAGGCCCTGCCCGCCACCGGCCGGGTCGCGTCCGTCCAGCCCGCTGCCGTCATCGCGCACGACGAGCTCGAGTTCGTCGGCGGCGAACGCCAGCGAGACGTCGATGCTTCCAGAGTTGGCGTGCCGAAGCGCGTTGGACAGGGCTTCTCGGAGGATCTGCTCCAGATGGCGGCTGGCGCCGTCCGGAATCGGCCCGGCGGCGTTGATGCCCCCGGCCGTGAATCTGATCGGGATCCCGGTCTCGATCTGCATCTCCCCCGCCAGCGCGTTCAGCAGGTCGGCGATGCACGAGGGGGTGTCGGGGGTCCGCGACAGGTCGACGATGTAGCGCCGGATGTCGTCGGTGACGGTGTTCAGCTCGGTGACCACCTCGCGGACCTCACCGCGGATCTGTTGATCGCCGAGTCGCAGTGAGATGGCCTCCAGGTGGAGGGCCGCCGCATAGATCGACTGGATCGTGCCGTCGTGGAGGTCGCGGCGGAAGCGGGATCGTTCCTCGGCGACGGCGCGCGACCGTTCGAGGGCGTCGAGTCGCTGCTTGGCTTCGACCTCGAAGATCTCCAGGAGCTTGACCGCCACCACGAGGAGCGCGAGCCCGACGAGGCCCCGCAGTGCCGAGATCGGTACCGCCGTCGCGGTGAAGAAGCTGGTGTCCTGGAACGCGTTCGGCACCCAGGGCGCCGGGTCGAGGATCAGGCCCGCCACGAACCCGTAGACGATGAGCACGGCGGCCGCCGCCGCGGCGAACGGATTGATCCCGGTCATCCCGGCGGCCGCCAGCTCGGCGCGCTGCCGCCAGACCCCGGCCGCCGACAGCGCGATGGCCGGAAGCAGGATGAGCAGCCGGCCGGCGGCGTCGACCGAGTTCTCCCACTCGTCGATGTTCCAGTCCAGGGCCCCGGCGAGCGATGCGTTGCCCAGCAGGATGCCCACGCCCACCAGGCCGACGACGCCCACGAGGACCGTGCGCCGGCGACGCTGGCGCACGAGCAGCCGAAGCCCGAACCGCAGCAGGAGCAGAAACGCCACGATCTGCAGTCCCGCCCGGACCACCTGGAGTACGTCGATGATCCCGGAGTCGAGGTAGGTCCGCTGGATTGGGATGAACGCGCGGCCCCAGACCGCGAACGCCTCGACGCAGGCGTACGCGGCCAGCCAGATCAGCGCGTTCGGAAGCACGAGCCTGCTCGCGCGACGCCGCTGCAGCCAGATGGCGAATCCGAGCGAGAAGAAGACCAACCCGTGGGCGAACAGGATGATCGTCGAGTTTTGTTGGAAGAACTCCCGCATGACCGGCGGCGTGCCTCACCCGTCTTGAACATGCGTCGGGCGAGGGGACCACGCCCAGGAGCCGCAATGTCAGGTTGTCCCGGTTTTCCCGGTGAACAGTACCCGACTAGGCGTGTGTCGCCCCGCCCAACGTTTCCTCGAGCTCACGGCGCATGTCGTTGAGGACGTCATCGCTGACCGCCTCGATCACCGCGGGTTCCTCGAGGATCGCGCGTCGATCCATGTGCGTGAGCCGATTCGTGAGGTACGGGTCCTCCAGAATCTCTGAGAGCGGTCGGTCCGCCGAGATCTGCCGGAGCACGTAGTCGACCATGCGCTTGTGCGCCGCTGACTCGCTATTGACCAGTTTTGCGATCTCGTCTTGAAGTCCCATGGTGTCCCCCAATTCGGGTTGTGCTTAGCTGATCGTACGACTTACGGACATGGCGCGGAGACGGCGGACGCGCTCCTCCATCGGGGGATGGGTGGAGAACAGGCCCGACATCTTGCGGCCGAAACCGGAGAGCGGATTGACGATGTAGAGCGGCGCCGCCGCCTGGTTCACGTTCATCGGGATTGCGTGAGCCCCCTGGTGGAGCCGTACCAGCGCATCCGCAAGGGGCATCGGGTCACCCAGGAACCGGGCGCCGGTCGCGTCGGCGATGTACTCGCGCTGACGCGAGATCGCCATCTGGACGACCATCGCGGCGATGGGCGCCAGGATGATCGCGGCGATCGAGCCGATGAGCCCGAGCGGGTTGCCGTCGTCGTCGCCACCACCGAAGAGCAGCGAGAACTGCAGGAAGTTGACGATGGCCGAGATGGCACCGGCGATCATCGCCGCAACGCTCGCGATGAGGATGTCGCGGTTCTTGACGTGCGCGAGTTCGTGGGCGATGACCCCTTCGACCTCGCGCGGGGTGAGCTGCTGCATGAGCCCCTGGGTGACCGCGACGGCCGCATGCTTCGGATTGCGCCCCGTGGCGAATGCGTTCGGCTGCTCGGCCGGGGTCATGTAGACCTTCGGCTTCGGGATGCCGGCCCGAGCCGAGAGCGTGGCGACCATGTGATGGAGCTCGGGCGCCTGCTGCTCGGAGACCTCCTGGGCGCGGCTCATCTTGAGGGCCATCGGGCCGCTGAACCAGTAGGCGAAGAAGTTGAACCCGATGGCGATGATCGCGAAGAACATCAGGCCTGTGCCGCCACCCACGAGCTGCCCGATCACCAGCAGCAGGGCGGTGAGCGCACCCATGAGGGCGAAGGTCTTGAAGGTGTTCCCGGCGGTCCGGGCGGTGGGGTTCATCGATCCTCCTGAACTGGCATGTGATGCCGCATCGAGCCGTTGCTGATGCGCCTTTCGAGTATAGAAGCCATCAGGATCATGGATTCGGAACACTCCGGATTGAGCTTCAGTAAAGCCGCGTCGCTACCCTGCGTCCATGACCATTCGTATGGTGGCGCCCCTCCTCGTGACGATGGTGCTGGTGATCGCGGGATGCGGGCCGGAGGGCCCCCGTGACCAGGGCGGCGCCAAGGCCGACCCGGTCGAGCTGCTGCACGTCCTCCCCACGCCCCGCGAGCTGATCGACGCACGGCCCGAACGGAAGGTGAAGACCGACGAGGTTGTCGAGACCGCGCTGGGCTCCGCCGACCCGGATGCCGCCCAGCAGCTCACCAACGCCGGGGTCGAGGACGTCGCGATGCGCAACTGGACGGGGAAGCGCGGCGGAACGATGGCCGCGATCGTCGCCGTCTGGCCCACGCGGGGGGTTGCGTCGAACTTCGCGCTGCAGGTGGCCCAGCATCACCTCGACCAGGGGCTCTCGGCGTGGACGCCGAGCCAGATCCCGGGCAGCCAGGGCGCCAGGGAACGGGCCGACGGCGGGACGCGGGTCCTGACCCGCACGGTGGGACCGAACGCCATCATCATCACCGCCGACGGCCCGATTCCCGACGCGACCGTGACGACCGCGATGAAGCGTCTGGTCGTCGTCCAGGAGGCACGGAACGAGTGAGTGGTGTTTCCGCCCGCCGGAACGGGCACAATAGGTGGAGTGGGGAAAGACCGCTTCGTCGAACATGGCAAGGATCGTGACCTCCAGCGCACGTACCGCGGACGTGCGCAGCGAGACGAACACGACGATCCGCCGCTGCGCCAGGGTCCCGAGCGCGCGGTCCTGATCCAGTCGGTCCCGAGGGCGGACGAGGACTCGGCGGACTCCCTGTCCGAGATGGCGGAGCTGCTCCGCACGGCCGGCGCCCTCGTGCAGCACCGCGTCGTCCAGCAGCGCCCGACACCCGACCAGCGGTCCTACCTGGGCCGGGGCAAGCTCGAGGAGGTCATCGAGCTGGTCAAGGAGGAGCGCCCCGACGTGGTCGCCGTCGACGGCGAGCTCTCGCCGCGGCAGCAGCGCACCCTCGAAGACCGCCTCGGCGTCCGGGTGGTCGACCGGACGGCCGTGATCCTCGACATTTTCGCGCTTCATGCGACAACAGCTGAGGGTAAACTTCAGGTTGAGCTTGCACAGCTGGAGTACTCGTACTCCCGCCAGGAGGGCCTGTGGCAGCACCTGGAACGCCTCGGCGGTGGAGTCGGCACCCGCGGACCCGGCGAAACGCAGCTCGAATCCGACCGGCGGCTGCTCAGGAACCGGATGGGCGTGCTGCGGAGACGCCTCCGCGACCTGGACACCTCGCGAACGGTGATGCGCGATCGGCGGCTGGCCTCGGGGATCCCGCGTGTGGCCCTCGCGGGCTACACCAACGCCGGCAAGTCGAGCCTCATGAACGCGCTCTCGGGCGCGGGAGTCGACGTCAACGACGCACTTTTCGAGACGCTCGACCCGACCACCAGGACCATCGCCCACGGCGAATACACCATCCTGCTGTCGGACACCGTCGGGTTCATCCGCTCGCTCCCCCACCAGCTCGTCGAGGCCTTCCAGAGCACCCTCGACGAGGTGCGCGAGGCGGACCTGGTCCTCTGTGTCGCCGACGCCTCACAGCCGGAACATCGTCGCGACGCGCAGGCGATCGCGGTCGACGAGGTCCTCGACGAGATCGGCGCGGGGTCGATTCCACGCATCCAGGTCATGAACAAGGTGGATCTCCTGACGGAGTCCGAGATCGCGGCGCTCCGGGGCCGAGCCGCGTCGGCGATGCTCACCTCGTCGATCACCGGGCAGGGTCTCGAGGAGCTCCGCGACCGGCTCGCCGACCTGGCGCGCGCGCGACACACGCCGATCGACGTCGTCATCCCGTGGGCCGCGGGCGATCTGGTGTCGGAGATCTATCGTGACGGCCGCGAGGTGCACGAGGAGTCGACCGACGTCGGCCTGCGCATGACGGCCTACCTCCCCGTGCCTGCCGCACGCCGCCTGGAGACGGCGCTCAGCACCCGCCTGGGACTGCGCACGGACGGGTCGGCCGCATGAGCCCCGGCACCGGCGCGCCGGAGGGCATGCGCAACATCGGGCCGACGACCGCGAAGTGGCTCACCGAGGTCGGCATCGACAGTCCGGAGCGGCTGCGCCGCGTCGGCGCGGCCGAGGCCTACCGCATGATCAAGGCATGGAGGCCCTGGGACGTCACGCTCATCCTGCTGTGGGCACTCGAAGGGGCGATCAACGACATCGACTGGATCGACGTGTCGCCCGAGCGCCGGCTGGAGCTCCGCCGCGAGGTCGACGAGGTCGAGCCGGACTGAACGGGTCGGCTGCCCCTGGAACGCCGGGAGCGCGCCGCTGTAGGTTCCCCGGGGGGGACACCCCGACAACCCCTCGCGAAAGGGACCCAGACATGCGCAGATGGCACCTCGCTCTGCTGGCCGCGCTGGCGGCACTCGTACTCGCGTTCGCCGGCTGCGGCGACGACAGCGGTGGGGCTGAGACGGCCTCCGCCGCCGGAGCCGACCTCGGGCTCCAGACCCCCGGCAAGCTCGTCGTGGGGAGCGACATCCCCTACGCCCCGTTCGAGTTCACCGACCCCGGTTCCGACGAGGCCAAGGGCTTCGACGTCGACCTGGTGAAGGCCATCGCCGCAACGTTCGGGGTCACCGACGTCACCTTCAAGAAGGAGCGCTTCGACACGATCTTCACGTCGACCGCGCAGAAGCGCTTCGACATGGCCGCGTCGTCGATCACGATCACCGACGAGCGCAAGAAGACGGTGCTCTTCAGCGACCCGTACTTCGAGGCGAACCAGTCGATCATGGTGCGCACCGATGACATGCAGGGCCTCGACAGCCTGACCGGCCAGACGATCACTCCCGAAGCGGCCTCGACGGCGCTCGAGGGCAAGACGCTCGCCGTGCAGCGCGGCACCACCGGTGCCGACCTCGCGTCGAAGGTCCCCGGCGCGACGGTCAAGCAGTTCCAGATCATCGATGACGCGTTCAACGCGCTCGCCGCCCGCAAGGCCGACGCGGTGGTCAACGACTACGCCATCTCGGCGTTCGCGACCACCAAGAAGCCCGCGCTGACGATGATCGCCAAGATCAGCCCGTCGGAGAGCTACGGCTTCGCGTTCGCGCAGGACAACACCAAGCTGCAGGAGGCGTTCAACGCCGGGTTGCAGAAGGTGAAGGACGACGGCACGTACGCGAAGATCTACGAGACGTGGTTCAACGAGGCGCCGCCGACGTCCTGAGCGACTGACCATCTGAGGAAAGGGGCGACGGCGTGGGCACCATCCGCGAGCTGTTCTTTTCGTGGGACGCCGTCCGCCCCTACCTCGGGACCATCGCCCGTGGGTTCCTGCTCACGGTGCGGATCACGTTCACCGCGCTGATCTTCGCCGCGCTCGCCGGGATGATGTTCGCCATCCTGCGCCAGGCCCGCACCGCCCACGCGGGCCGCCTGCGCCGCATCTGGTTCGCGGTCCTCCGGGCCGTCGCGGTCATCTACATCGACGTCTTCCGCGGCCTCCCGGCGCTGCTCGTGATCGTGCTGCTGTACGTGAGCCTGCCGTTCTCGGGGATCCCGGTCCTCGAGGGCCTCAGCGACTTCTGGGTCGGCGTGCTGGCGCTGAGCCTGGTGTACGCCGCCTACCTGGCGGAGATCTTCCGGGCCGGGATCGAGTCGGTGGAACGGGGCCAGGTGGAGGCCGCTCGCAGCCTGGGGATGTCCAACCGGCAGACCCTGGGCAGGATCGTCCTCCCCCAGGCGGTGCGGCGCGTGCTCCCACCCCTGATGAACGAGTTCATCATCCTCAGCAAGGACACCGCCCTGCTCTCGACGATCGCCGTGTCCGAGGTCCTGGGCGCCGCCCGCGACGCCCAGGCGCAGACGCTGAACTCGACGCCGCTCACCGCCGCGGCGATCTTCTACCTCATCTTCACGCTGCCGCTCACCCGGCTGGTCGACCGCTACATCGCCCGCGAGCGCCAGCGCTCCGGCGGCGGCACGGTGGTCATCCCGTGACCGGTCCGGATGCGACGGAATCGGCACTCCGGATCGAGGGTCTCGAGAAGCACTACGGCGACCACGAGGTGCTCCGCGGCATCGACCTCGACGTGCACCGGGGCGAGGTCGTGTGCATCATCGGACCGTCGGGGTCCGGCAAGTCGACCATGCTCCGGTGCATGAACCTCATCGAGGTCCCCACCGCGGGCCGCGTGTTCATCGGCGGGGACGAGTTGACGGCCCCGCACGCCGACACGAACGCGCTCCGAAGCAGGGTGGGCATGGTCTTCCAGAGCTTCAACCTGTTCCCCCACTTCTCGGTGCTCGACAACATCGCGACCGCGCCGCGAATCGTGAAGGGGATGTCGAAGGCCGACGCGACCGGCACCGCCGAGCGTCTGCTGGACCAGGTGGGGCTCGCCGACAAGGCGGCAGCCCGCCCCAGGTCGCTGTCGGGCGGTCAGCAGCAGCGGGTCGCCATCGCGCGTGCGCTGGCGATGGATCCCGAGGTGATGCTGTTCGACGAGGCGACCAGCGCCCTCGACCCGGAACTGGTCGTCGAGGTCCTCTCGGTGATGCGGTCGCTCGCCGACGCCGGGATGACCATGGTCGTCGTCACCCACGAAATGGGCTTCGCGCGCGAGGTGGGCGACCGGCTGGTGTTCATCGACGAGGGCGTCATCGTCGAGCAGGGCAACCCGGCCACCGTCCTCCAGGCCCCGACCCACGAACGCACCCAGCGCTTCCTGGCCCGCGTGCTCTGACGGCCCGCGGGGCTTCCGGATCGACCTCGGGCGGGCGGGAACCGATCAGACGATCGTGACGGGG
Source organism: Actinomycetota bacterium (assembly GCA_020636905.1). GTDB lineage: Bacteria > Actinomycetota > Thermoleophilia > Miltoncostaeales > Miltoncostaeaceae. Next base: position 106,270 of record JACJWX010000003.1, read on the forward strand.
ATCCCCACGCTGATCATGCTGTAGAGCCGCTCGGCGTCGCGGATGTACATGCGGATGCACCCGTGCGACGCGCGCGAGCCGATGCTCCACGGCGACGGGGTGCCGTGGATGCCGATGCCCGGTGACGAGAGGCCCATCCAGCGGGTGCCGAGCGGGTTACCGACGCCCGGGGGCACCGGACCAAGCCCGGCGGCCCAGCGCGAATCCGGCGGCGTCCACGTGGGATTGCGCTGCATGTTGACCACCGAGAAGCGCCCCGACGGCGTGGGATACGCCGTCTGCCCCACCGCGATCGGGAACGTGACGATGCCCCGGGACCGGACGAGCAGGAGCTTGAAGCGGCCCCGGTCGATGAAGATCTGCGTGGGGACCGTGGGGACGTCGGCGCGAACCCGGCGCTGCGGCAGATTGAGCGCGCCGTCGCGACGCCCGCTCAGCACCGCGCCCTCGACCCGCTTCATCGCGACTGCGAGCTTCACGTCGATTCCCGGACGGGAGCGGATGATGCGGACCTTGCCGCCGCCGTAGGCGACGCGCACGTCCCGGGGAGCCACGCGGTAGCGGCCGGTCTTCGCCTGCAGGACCCGCATGAGGCGGCGACGATCGACGCGTTCGGTGAGCGCGATGTCCTTCGGCCCCGCCGGCTGGCTGCGACCCACGTTGTAGGCACCGGTGATGGCGCGGCTGACCGCCGCCGTGTATCCGACCGACCGCGGCGAGATGGGGATGCGGCGGCCACGGAAGGTCACGAGCAGCGAGTGGGACTTCGGCTGGACGATCTCCGTGATGAGCTTGACCCTGGCCTGCTCCCGCGTGAGACCGCTGATGTCGACGCCGTCCACGGTCACTCCCGAGGCGATGAAGCCCTTGGCCGGCGGCTCGGACGGTGTCTCCGGCGTCGTCTCGGTCGGCGGCGTGACCGGCGTCGGTTCGGGTGGCTGCTGGGCGACGGCCGGAGCGGCCATCAGTCCCGCCATCACGACGCCCAACCCGACCCTGCGCAGTTCACGTGCCGTCATTCACTCTCTCCCTGGGGTTCCGACCGGCGCATCGTACCCCGAACGGCCGCTGCCGAGACCGATCGTCGGGCGCGTCGGCCGACCGCGGCGGGGACGTTCAGTCGGTCCGCGCGACGTCCGAACGCAGGAGCTGCCCGGTGGGCTGATGGCGCGCCAGGACGACGTCGCCGACCGGCCCGACGCGCCGGGACGGCTGCACCCGGACCAGGAGCCGTCCGTCGCCCCGCAGCGCGACGGCGCCCACGGCGTGAAACGGCACCGGACCGAACAGCCCGTGGAGCTGCAGCTCCTCGCCCGGGAACCCGTGATCGGCGACGACCCGCTGCCAGGCCACCGCCAGTCGCGCGCGGCTCAGCGAGTCCCATGCCTGACGGCGGAGCGTCAGGGCGAAGACCGGCCCGTCAGCCCGGGCCTGGTGGCGTCCGAGTGAGATCCGCGGCAGCGGCGGCACCGCTCCGGCCGCCGGCCAGGGGTCGATCAGGCAGGGCGGCGCGTGCGCGGTGGTGGCGCAGACCTCGAGCCTGCCGAGATCGGGTGACCAGGCGCCCAGCGGCACGCGCCGCGCGGGTGCGGCCACGCCCGGGTCGCCGAGGTGCGCGGCCGGTGCCTCCAGGTCGAGGCGCGGCGTCCTCGCCTCGGTCGACGGGGTGTCGTGCCTGCGGCGGACCGACGCGGAGAACCGCGCGATGCCGTCGCCGATTGCGGACGTCGACGGACGCGGATGGGTGTGGGTGTTGGACGTGAAGTCCACGACGGGCGGTGCGACGGTCCCGCGCACCATCTCCGGAGCGTGGACCGCCACCTCGGGCGTCCCGGGGGTGTGCACGGCCGGGAGTCCCCCGAGCCGGGCGAGCACGCGGCGCAGGTCGTCGGTGACCCCGTGGCTCCGATCACCCATCGGACGTCGGACCCGGGCCGGCTACGCCGCTTCGCCGGCGGCGATGAGCTCGAGGGCGGCGCGGACGCGCTGCATCGGCTCCGTGGGATCCATCGATTCGCCCAGATCGGCGATGGTCTGGGGCAGGCTCCCCGCCTCCCCCTCCACGATCACCCGCAGCGGCGGGTCCCCGTGCACGGTCTGCACCAGGAACGCACCGTCCTCCTGGTCGCCGCCGATGGTGCCGCGCTCGCCGACGGGCGGCAGGTTGGTGCGGATCACCGCCCCGACGGGGCACTCGGCCCGGACGGCGCCGAGCAGTCGTTCGTCGTCCAACAGGAGCGCCGTCGGCGGCTCGCTCACCGCGCCGAGCAGTGTCCTGGCGACGACGTCCGCCCGCAGATACCGGTCGAGCGCGCCGCCGTAGAGGGCGCGCTGGAGCCGGGTCGGCGTGATCGGGTCGGTGTAGCGGAAATCGAGCGGGAGCCCGTAGACGTCGGTCACCATGAGGCCCCCGACGTAGGTACCGTCGGAGTCCAGCGACACGACGAGGAACCCGGGGCGGGCGCCGTCGGACCGGCTCATGCGAACGCGTCCAGTGACGATCCGGTGTTCCCGGTGGGATCCGGCGCGCCACCGTAATGCCCGCGGCCGTCCGCCGCCGGCGCCTGCCGGGTGGTGTCGTCCTGCGCGCCGTCGTCCGAACGGTCGCGCTCGGCGATCTGGCGGCGACGTTCGGCCTCGGCGAGCCGGTTCGCCTCGGTGGCGCCCGGCGGACGGATGGGCTCGCCGTAGAGACCGCTGATCCCGCGGATGCCGTCACCGGTCACCGAATCCTCCGATCACTCACTGGTTCGACTCGGGCGTCGCCGTGTCGCGGCTTCGTGCGACGCCACCCACCTGCGCGGCGTGGCCCCGCGCCGCCGCCCCGCGCATGACCCCCTGCAGCACAAGCAGCGCGCACCACCAGCAGACCAGGGACATCGCGAACGCGCCGACGACCGCCCGCAGCACCGAGTCGGTCAGGGGCAGGTCCTCGCCGCGCGAAATCCAGAACGTGATCGCGAACCCCAACAGCAGCCCGATGCCGCGCGCGCGGTGGCTCCAGTAGGCGATGGTGCTGATGGTCTTGTCGTTCTTCGCGTTGCCCTTCGCCATCAGTCAAGTCCGATCTCGCGTCGGCGAAGCTGCCGCTGGCGGTCGAACAGGAACCGGACCAGCCGCGACTCGTCCGACCCCTGGAGGTCCGGGAACGCCAGGGCGGTCCGGAACGGCCGCGCGGATCGTTCGTCATGCTCGACGCGCACCACCCGCGCCAGCACGTCGACCTCCCCGCCGACGCCGCAGTGCACCTGCAGACGCACCGTCGAGTCCACCGGAAGGGCCGTCCGGAACCGGACCAGGACCCCGCGCGCCGAGAGGTCTTCGGTGATGCCGGTCTCGGCCTCCTCGGCTACCTCGGAGGACCCGCCGTCGTCGCCCCGGACGACGCGGGCCATCAACTGCACCGGAACGCGTACCGCGGTCCGCCGTTGCATGCGCTCGACGGCTTCGACGGTCAGCCAGATCCCCTCGCCGCCCGCGTCGACCGAGCCATCGCGGCGGGCGCGCGCCTCGCAGGGCAGATCGGCGGCGGAGTAGGTCAGCACCAGGGGGCGGTCATCAGGTACCTCGGCCACGTTGCCGCCGATGCGAGGAGGCTCGACGCGAATGCGCGCCTCGCGGACCTCGATCACGAGGGTGCTGACCGGGCCGACCGGCAGATCCTCGAGCCAGATCTCAGCGCCCGGGAGTGGAAGCGGGCCGGGCTGCCCTGATTCGGGCCGGGCGAGGAAGAGCGTCATGGCAGGAGGAGCTCCGCGATCCGGGAGGGGTCGGCGGGCATGACGACACCGTCGCGGCCGGCGCCTTCGGACAGCAGCGACACCGGCTTCAGCATCCTGAGCGGAATGTTGACCAGGTTGCCGAGGAAACGGGTCTCGTCGAGCTTGGTGAGGGTCAGGCGGTTGACACCGGCGATGCGGAACCGCCGCGACACGTCGCCCAGGTCCGCGATGTGGGTCGCGACGGGCAGTACCAGGTGCACTTCCTCGGGCCGGACGGTGCCGAGCAACGCGCCCAGGTCCTCCATGTCCTCGAGGTTCTTGTGCGACCGTCCGGGGGTGTCCACGACGATGAGGTCGTGGTCGGCGAGTTCGGCGCGGGCGGCCGCCAGCTGCGCGGCGTCGTCGACCGTGGCGAGCGAGAGCCCCAGGCGCTGCGCCGTGGCGGAGAGCTCCGGGTCGGGCAACCCTCCCGCGGCGATCAGCGCGACGCTGATCTCGCGGCCCCCGAGCCGCTCGGCCAGTGCGGTGACGACGCTGGTCTTGCCGACGCCGCTCTGCCCCACGAACGCCATCATCTGGCCGGGCTGGCGCCCCTTCCAATCACGGGGGACGGGCAACCGGGACGCCAGCCAGCGTCGCACGGCATCGCGAACCTCACTGGCGTCCAGGAAGGGCAGCGCCCCCGTGGAGAATCCCTGCAGGAACGGCTCGAGGTAGCGCGCATCGACCCCCGCGCCGAGCAATTCGCTTCGGACGGCGTCGAGCGCCCGATCCGAGCTGCCGGGCCGAGCGGGCGTCGTTCTGGCCCCCACGGACTGCAACGGAGACGGGTCCCCGATGGTGTCGATGAAGCGGTCGTCGGCCGGCTCCTCGACGATGGGATCGTCGAATGTCTCCACGTCGGCATCGACGATCGGTCCCGCCGGGGCGGGCGCCGGCTTCGGGACGCCGGCGGGCGGCGTCTCGACCACGGTGGCCGCCGGGGCGGGCGGCGGTTCGGCCGGGGCGATGGGCTCGACCGCCGGTCCCGCCGCCGGCGGCAGGGGGGCAGCGGGCGCGGCCGCGACGTCGGCGGCGTCGAGCCGCTCCCAGACGGGTCGGCCGATCGCCGGGTTCTGCCGATCCTGGACGACGCGCATGCCGCCCCGGTCCGCGGGAATGAACGGCGGAGGGGTCGGAACCGCACCGGGCGCACGGACGGGCGCCGGCGCCGGCGCGGGACCGGAGTCGTCCTGGCGGGCGTCGCGCGCGCTGCGCATGGCTTCGCGGGCCGCGGCGATGATCGCTTCGGTCCGTTCCGGACCGGCGGGCGCGAACGGGCGCTGCGGCGCGGAACCTGCGCTTCTGGCGTACGTGGAGGCGGCGGACGCGGCGGGTCCGGGACCCGGGGCCCGGGTGACGCCGGCCTCGGCCTCTGTGGCGGCGGCGAGCCGCGACTGCAGGTGCGACGAGAAGGGATTCGGGAGGTCGTCGTCGTCGTGGACGTCGAGCACCGACGCGGCCGCGATGCGGTTGTCGTAGTCGGCGGCGCCGTCCTCGTCGGCCCGGTCCGCGGCGGTCACCTCGATCAGCTCACGACCGAAGAACCCGCCGAGGCCCCCGCGCACGACGCGGCGCGTCTGGATGATCACGGCCTCCTCGCCGAGCTCGGCGCGGATCTGCTTGAGCACCTCGTCGACCGACGTCCCGGTGAATTGTCTGATCTGCATCTGCTCAGCTCACTCCTTGTCAGGCCACACCGGCCATCCCGACGGGCTCGATCCGCACGTCGGGAAGGATTTCGTTGTAGGACAACACCGCCATCGACGGCAGGGCATGCACGGTCAGGGCCTTGAGATGGCGCCTGGTGGCCGCCGAACACAGCACCACGGGCGGGGCGCCGATCGACTGGGCCGCGTCCACCTGCATCGAGAGCACCTCGAGGAGCTCGTTGAGGCGCTCGGGTGAGATGGTGGGCTGGCTGCCCTCCTCGGTCCGCATGACCGACTCCGCGATCTCCCGGTCCGTGTCGGGGTCCAGGGTGATCGCCCGCAGGGTTCCCTGAGCGTCCACGTAGCGGTTGCAGATGACGCGCGCGAGCGCCTGGCGGCAGTACTCGGCCAGGATCGGAACGTCCTTGGTGACGCGGGCCTTGTCGCCCAGGGTCTCGAGGATGGTGACCAGGTCGCGGATCGGCACGCCCTCGACCAGCAGCAACTGCAGGACGCGCTGCACGTCGCCCACCGAGAGCTGGTCCGGGACCAGGTCCTCGACGGTCGCCGGCGAGCGTTCCTTGAGCTGGTCGAGCAGCGCGCGGGTGTCCTGGCGCCCGAGCAACTCGTCGCCGTCACGGCGGATGATCTCGGAGAGGTGGGTCACGATGAGCGAGGTGTGGTCGACCACGGTGTATCCGCTGATCTCAGCCTGTTCACGCTGCGACTCCGAGATCCATACCGCGGGAAGTCCGAAGGCCGGCTCGGTCGTCGAGATCCCGTCGAGGTGCGCGTCGCCGGTTCCCGGGTTCATCGCCAGCAGCTGACCGGGCATCAACGCCCAGCGGGCCACCTCGACACCGCGGATCTTGATTGCGTATTCGTGGGATGAAAGCTGAATGTTGTCCCGGATGCGAATCGGCGCCAGGGAAAGTCCGAGCTCGGTCGCGGTCTGGCGGCGGACCATGGCGACACGACCGAGGAGGTCGCCGCCTTCCTCCTTGTCCACCAGCGGGATCAGGCCATAGCCGATCTCCAGCTCGAGCGGGTCGAGCGGGAGCAGCTGGGCGACGTCCTCCGGCTCGGACGGACGGGTCTCGATCTCGCTGGCTTCGGCTTCGGCGGCGGCGGTGATGGCTTCGTCCTGACCGCGTCGCAGGGCCATCGCGAACGCGATCACCCCGGCGCCGATGACGAAGAACGGGATCTTCGGAAGACCGGGCACGATGCCCAGGGCGGTCACCACGATCCCGGTGATCAGCAGGGCGCGGGGTTGCGCGGTGAGCTGGGTGGTGAGGTCCCGGCCGAGGTCCGACTCGCCCGCGGCGCGGGTCACGATGATGCCCGTGGCGGTCGAGATCAGGAGCGCGGGGATCTGGCTGACAAGCCCCTCGCCGACGGTCAGCAGCGAGAAGTGCTGGACGGCTTCGGAGAAGCCCATCCCCTGCTGCAGCACGCCGACGCCCATCCCGCCGAGGAGGTTGATCATCACGATCAGCACGGCGGCGATGGCGTCGCCCTTCACGAACTTCGAGGCACCGTCCATGGCCCCGTAGAAGTCGGCTTCCTTGGAGACGGACCGGCGGCGCTGCTGGGCCTCCTCGTCGGTGATGATGCCGGCGTTCAGGTCGGCGTCGATGGCCATCTGCTTTCCGGGCATCGCGTCGAGGGTGAAGCGGGCGGCCACTTCGGCGACGCGCCCCGCACCGTTGGTGATGACCACGAACTGGATGACCACGAGGATCGTGAACACGATCAGCCCGACGACGATGTTGCCGCCGACGACGAACTTGCCGAAGGCACTGATGACCTCGCCCGCCTCCCCGTGGAGCAGGATCAGGCGTGTACCGGAGATGTTCAAGGCCAGGCGGAAGAGCGTGGCCACGAGCAGAAGGCTCGGGAAGATCGAGAACTGGAGCGGCTCGGTCGTGTAGACGGTCGCCAGCACGATCGCGAGGGCGAGCGAGATGTTGGCGGTGAGCAGCACGTCCAGCATCGCCGTGGGCATCGGGATGATCATCATCACGACGATTCCGACGATGGCGACGGCGACCAGCACGTCGCCCATGCCCGTGAGCCGCTCGACCATCCCCGGATTGCCCGGACGGGCCGGGGCGAGTGCCTGGGTGCTCATACTCGGCGCGCTCCCTACGCCAGGGCGGGTTCACGACCCGCGACGCGATAGACGTGGGCGAGGATCTCGGCAACGGCGGAGAAGGCCTCGGCGGGGATGTACTGGCCCACCTCGGCGGCCGCGAACAGGCTTCGCGCCAGCGGTGGATCCTCGAGCACGGCGACACCGTGCTCGGTGGCGACCGCGCGAATGCGGAACGCGACGCGGTCGGCGCCCTTGGCGACGACCATGGGCGCCGGCATGGAGCGCGCGTAGCGCAGCGCGACGGCGAAGTGGGTCGGGTTCGTGATGACCACGTCCGCCTCGGGCACGGCCGCCATCATGCGGCTGATCGCCATCTCGCGCTGCCGCCGCTTGAGCTGGGCTTTGACCTCGGGTGCGACGTCGGACTCCTTCATCTCACGCTTGATCTCGTCCTTGGTCATGCGCATGTCCTTCTCGTGCTGCCAGCGCTCGTAGACCACGTCGATGACGGCGATCACGACGAACGTGGCGGCGACCGCCATCCCGAGTTTCATCACGATGCCGCTGACCACACCGATCGATCGCTGCGGATCTGCACCGGCCAGACCCATGAGGGTGTCCACCTCGCCGCTGAGGATCCACCAGGTGACCGAGGCGACGGCGGCCAGCTTGATGACGTCCTTCACCAGCCGTGCGAGCGACCGGACCGACACGAGCCGCTTGATCCCGGCCTTCGGCGACAGGGCCGAGAACTTCGGGAGGATGACCTTCGGGAAGAACCCGGGGCGCACCTGGGCCGCCGACCCCACCACGCCGACCACCAGGGCACCGAGCGCGAAGGGCGCCACCATCCGCAGCGCGCCGAAGCCGCTGTCCTGCATCTCGTAGATGGCGCGGGCGGGCGAGATGTCGCCGGTCTGCCCGGCCGACCCCAGGTAGTGGATCATGGTGGCGGTCAGGCCACTGAGGACCGACCCCCCGAAGGCCGCGAGCAGCATGAACAGCGCCAGGACACCGAGGGCGGTGTTGACCTCCATCGAACGCGCCACCTGACCGCGCTGACGAGCGTCGTCGCGGCGTTTGGGTGTGGCTTTCTCGGTGCGGTCCTCGGCCATGCGCCGGTGTGAACTCCCGGGGACGGCCATCCGTGGCGATTCAGCGGTGCGTCACGACACGGCGCACGCTCCATCCTGGATCGCGCGTCGGCGGCGAGCCCGTGGGCCGGCCGCATCAGTGATGTCGGCCGAACCTCACGAGAATTGAGGGTTCAACCCATTCCGGAACCATCCGTGCGGGTGCCCGGCCGAGGCCGGGCACCGCCGGTCAGAGTTCCTCGACGGCCCCGCCGACCGTTCGGACCGTCACCAACCCGGTCGCGATGTGGATGTCGACGGTGCGCCCGAACGTGCCGCCGGTCTGGGCGCTCTTCAACCTGAGGCCTGCGACCTGCAGCGCCGCGCGGACGGCGATGGCGTTCCTCGACCCGATGTTGAGCGACCCGCCGCCGGAGCCGCCGCTGAACATCTGCGCGCCGCCGGCCATCTTGCAGACGAGCCGCGACGGATCGCCGCCGAGGCGGCTGACCTGGTCGACCAGCGCCGGAATGGCGGTGTCGGCGTACTTGCCGTCGGGGCCGCTGTGGGTGGAGATCTCGGAGCTGGGCAGCATCACATGCACCATCCCGCCGATCTTGGTGACGGGGTCGAACACCGTGAGTCCGATGCAGGATCCGAGGCCGAGCGCCGACAGGACGTCGCCCGGCGATTTGCTCACGACGAGCTGGCCGAGCCCGACTTTGATCGACGATGCTCGTGGGGGGGTTTTTGTGGGGGTGGTCGAGCTCATGCGATGAGGCCCAGGCTCCGGAGCACCACCTCGAGGGACACGGGTTCGGGGACGAACAGGAAGTGGCCGAAGCTCGGCATGTCCGCTTCCTCGAACGCCGTCTCGATCAGCAGCGCCATCGAGGTGGACTGCGAGACCTCGGCCAGCACCGATCCGAGCAGCGCGCCGATCATGTCGATTCCGAGCGCGGGTGGAGTCGGTTCCAAATGCATGCGCGTGAGGTCGGCCATGGCCCGGAGGTACGACCCGGTCATGACGTTGCCGATCTCCTGCAGCGCGGAGAGTTCCATCTCGCTGAACCCCGTCGCGGGGTCGGGATCGCCGGCCTGCATGCCGCCCATCAACTGGTGGCACAGCTCGTGCGCGGTCTCGGCGGGGATCACGAAGACGATGTGCCCCGGGGCGTCGCCGATGACCTGGAGGTACACCGCGACCACGATCTGCTCTTCGCCGCCGACGTAGTTGCCGACCTCCTCGACGGGCATGATGCTGACCCGCGGCACGGCCATGCCGATCGGCTCGCCGGTCATCAGCGACAGCGACGATGCGGCCGTGCCGGCGCCGATGTTGCCGATCTCGCGCAGGGCGTCGAGCTGCATCGTGTTGAGGTTGGTGACGTCGAGGGCGGGGACCGTTGCGGCCGCCTCATCGTTCGCATTCGAACCGGTCATACCCGTGCCCCCCTGCGCTCGCCGAGCGCGCCGACGTCGATGATGAGGGCGACCGAGCCGTCGCCCAGGATGGTGGCGCCCGCGATTCCGAGCACGTCACCCAGGTACTCGGGGAGGTGCTTGATGACGATGTCCTGCTGTCCGACCAGCCCGTCGACGACCACGCCGAGGCGCGCGCCGCCGGTGCGAAGGACGACGACCGAGTGGTGGTCGCTGTCCGGGACCGAGCCGTAGATGCCGAGCCTGTCGCGGAGCGAGACCAGCGGCACGATGTGGTCGCGGAGGACCATGCAGTCGACGCCGTCGACCGGCCGGGTCTCGTCGTGACCGATGACCACCGTCTCCTCGATGGCCTCGAGCGGAAGGGCGTAGGTGTCGTCGTCGGACCTGACCAGCAGCGCCTGGATGATGGCGAGGGTCAGTGGCAGGCGAATCGTGAAGACCGTGCCCTGGCCGAGCTTGCTGTCGATCTCCACGGTGCCGTTGAGGCCGGAGATCTTGGCGCGGACGGCGTCCATCCCGACGCCGCGGCCGGACACGTCGGTCGTGACCTTGGCCGTGGACAGTCCGGGCATGAAGATGAGCTCGACGGCCTCCTGGTCGCTGAGCGAGTCGGCGTCGGCGCGGGTCAGCAGGCCCTTCTTCACCACCACGTTGCGGAGCACGTCCGGATCGATCCCGCGTCCGTCCTCGGACACCTCGATCACGACGCTGTTGCCATCGTGGCGGGCTTCAAGGCGGACGGTACCGACCGGATCCTTGCCTGCGGCGACCCGCTCCTCGGGACTCTCCAGGCCATGGTCCACGGCGTTGCGCAGCATGTGCACCAGCGGATCACCGATCTCGTCGATGACCGTTCGGTCGAGTTCGGTGTCCTCGCCGATGACCTCGAGGTTGAGCTGCTTGCCGAGGTTGTTGGCGAGGTCGCGGACCATCCGCGGGAACCGCATGAACACGGCTTCCACCGGCATCATCCGCACCTGCATGATCAGGCTCTGGAGGTCGTTGGTGACCCGGGTCAGTTCCTCGACGGCCTGGCGCAGGTCGCCAAGGTCGTGGTCGGCGCTGAGCTGGGTCAATCGCGTGCGGTGGATCACCATCTCGCCCATGAGGTTCATGAGGGAGTCGAGACGATCGGTGCCCACGCGGACGGTCTGCTGCGCGGCGCGCTTCGCCCCGCCGGCATCACCCGAGGGCTCCTGACGGCGTTCCTTGGTCGGCGGCGCGCTCGCGGCCGGTGCCGCCGGCTCCGCCGGCGTCTCGGTCTCGGGCTCCGCCGACTCCGCGGGCTCGGAGACCGCCTCGGCTTCGACGTCATCGGATGCGGGTGCCGCGGCATCCGCCGGGACCGCGTCGACCACGACGTCGCTGATCTCACATGCCGCGACCTCGCTGACGCCCGTCACCACGTCGACGATGTGACCATCCTCGTACTCGGTGGCCACCCACAGGGTGAACTCGAAGTCGAAATCCTCGCGCTCGATGGCCTCGGTGCCCGGTTCCGACTTGACGATCTCGCCGAGACTCTCGACCTCCTGCACCACCATGTATGCGCGGGCGGCGCGGAGCACGCACGACTCCTCGAGGCGGACGTGCACCGATCGAATGGTCAGCCCCTCGCGGATGGCCTCGTCGACCATCACCTGCTCGAAGTTGCTGGGCGCAGCGTCGTCGGACTCGCCGGTGGCCTCCTGGGCATCGTCCGGAGCATCCTCGGCATCGGCGGACGGCGCCTCCGCGTCCTGCGCGGGAGCCTCGACGGTTGTGGTCGCGGCCGTCTGCGCGACGACGGCGGCATCGCCACTCAGAATCGCCGACAGGGTGGCGAGCAGCCCTTCGGTGTCGGCCGATCCCTCGCCACCGCCGCCGATGTCCTCGACCATCCCCTCGAGCGTGTCCAGACAGGAGAACAGCACGTCAGTGACCGCCGTCGTGACCGGCGCGGCCCCGTCACGCAGTGCGGAGAGCACCTCTTCCATGCGATGGGTGAGCTTCGCCATCTCCTCGAACCCCATCGTGGCGCTCATGCCCTTCAGCGAATGGGCGGCACGGAAGATGGTGTTGAGCGCCTCGCCGGGATTGTCGGGCTCGCGTTCCAGGTCCAGAATCGACGCGTTCAGGGCCTGCAGATTCTCCCGACTCTCGTCGAGGAAGAGGCCGAGATACTCCTGCATGTCCACCGGTTCGCCCCCTGGCTCACAAAGCGGTTCCGCATCGCCTGGAGCGGCGATGCACTAGTCGCATGGGCAGTTCCCGAGGAGCCGGGCCCCTCGTAACGTCATATGACCGTCATCGGCCCACCAGGGACAGGCTTTAGTCATGGACTCGACGCTCAGCATCTCCGGGAACGATCCCACCGCCCTCGTCACCCTCTCGTCGGCTCTCGAGGCCGCGTTCCAGGGACGCGGCGCACACGAACGGCAGGTCGTCTTCGCGTGCATCGGTACCGATCGCTCCACCGGCGACGCGCTCGGGCCCCTCGTGGGCCAGCGTCTGCGACGGCTGGGCGCATCGGCTGACGAGGTGCTCGGGACCCTCGAGGAACCGCTCCACGCGCTCAATCTCGGGGACCGGCTCGAGCCGTTGATGTCGTCGCCGTCGCGCCCGTTGATCGTGGCGGTCGACGCCGCCCTGGGATCGGCGTCGAACGTGGGCAGCATCGGCCTTCGCCCCGGCGGCCTGCATCCCGGGCAGGGCGTCGGCAAGACGCTTCCCGAAGTCGGGGAACTCTCGATCACCGCGACGGTCAACGTCAGCGCGGGTGCCCTCGACGCACAGGTGCTGCAGAGCACGCGGCTCTACTTCGTGCAGGAACTCGCCGAGACGATCGGCACCGCCTGCTGGTGGGGCCTCAGGATGGCCCGCCGCAGCGGCGCCGCCCGGGCGCGCGTCGCGGCGTGAGATCGCCGGGCGCCCCGCGGGGCGCCCGATCGAGCCCTAGAGGGGACGCCGGTAGAAGAAGGTCCCGGCCTTCTCCCAGCCCATCGTCTCGCTGGCGTTGATCCGCTCGGTCGAACCGACGAACAGGATGCCGCCCGGACGAAGCGCGTCGAAGAACTTGCGGTAGAGCGCGGTCTTCGCGTCGTCGTTGAAGTAGATGACCACGTTTCGACAGGCGATGAGGTCCATTCCCGTGGGGAACCGTTCCTTCAGGAGGTCCATCCGCCGGAACGTGATCTGGGAGCGCAGCTCGGGCTTCGCCTGCCAGACGGGCTCGCCGTCGAGGGCCTCCTCGACGAACCAGCGTGAACGGCGTTGCGGCGTCACGTTGCGCATGTCGGCGCTCCCGAACCGGCCCAGCCTGGCCCGCGCCAGGACGCGCTCGTCGATGTCGTACGCATGGAGTTCGTGGCGCGCGTGGGGTGCGCACTCATTGGCGAGCACCGCCAGCGAATAGACCTCGGCCCCGTAGGAGCAACCCGCACTCCAGAGCTTGAGGCCGGTGGTGGGGCTGCGAAGCAGTTCGGGAAGGACGCGCTGTTCCAGCTCCAGGAACCGCTCGGGGTTCCGGAAGAGTTCGGACACGTTGATCGTCATCCGGTCGAGGAAGCTGTCCAGCGCGACCGGATCGGTCTTGAGCTGGGTCAGGTACTCGTCGAGATCACGGGATCCGTTGCGGGTCGCGTGGGACCGCAGACGGCGCTCCATCTGGGCGGGCCGGTACTGGCCCAGGTCGATTCCGGTCAACGCCTGGATTCCGGCGCAGAAGCGGTGGTAGTCGGGGCCCGGGGCGGCCGACCGGCTTGGGGGGGTGAGTTGGTTGGTCACCTGGAGTGTTTCGGCCAGGAGCCGCTGAAGATCAACTCCCGTACGGTCCCCGTCGCGTGGAGCCGTCATGCGCCACGCGGCGTCCAGGCCGCAACCGCTTCGGTGATGGCCAGGGGCATGGCGTCCAGGGGGATCTCGCCGTCGGAGAGGCCCGCCATCACGACCGCACGCGGCATGCCGTAGATCACGCAGCTCTTCTCGGACTCGGTGAGCACCCGCCCGCCGGCGCGCTTGAGGTCGGCCGCGCCCGTTTCGCCATCGCTGCCCATCCCGGTGAGCACCACCAGGAGGACGCGATCGCGGTACACCTTCGCCGCGGTACTGATCGTGATGTCGGCCCGCGGCTTGAGCTTGCCGATCGGCGGAGCGTCGGAAAGGCGTGTCGACCCCACCGAGGTGACCTCGAGATGGAAGCCGGCGGGGGCCAGCAGGGCCACGTCGGGCGTGATCGTGTCGGTGCGCCCGGCCTCACGGACCGTGATCGGCGAATGCTGGTCCAGCCGTTCGGCGAGACTGCGCGTGAACCCGACCGGCATGTGCTGGACGATGAGCACGCCGCACCCGAGCTGGGCGGGCAGCCGGGGCATCAGTTCGTTGAGGGCGCGCGGTCCACCGGTCGACGTCGCGATGATGACCAGCGGGCGCTTGTTCCCGGCGGCGCGCCCCGCGAGGTCCGCGCCGACGGAGCGGCGCTTCGAGAACGGGCTGGCCTTCCGCGGAGGCGCGAGCGTCGCGGCCTGTTCCTGCCTGGCGACCGTCTGCCGGACATTGGCCGAGGCCGCGCTGCGAACCTTGTCCACGAGTTCGTCGCGGGTGACGCCCCAGGTCGAGGGCGTGAGTCGCAGCGCGGGTTTCTGCACCACGTCGACGGCACCCAGCTCGAGCGCCCGGATGGACTCGTGGGCCCCCTGGGCGGTCAGCGTCGAGCACATCACCACCGGCGTGGGTCGGCTCCGCATCAGGTTGCCGAGCGCGGTGAGCCCGTCCTGTCGCGGCATCTCGACATCGAGCGTGATGACGTCGGGGTTGTGCTGCTGCACCGCGGCGAGCAGGTCAGCGCCATCGGCGGCCTCACCCACGACGTTGAGCCCGCCATCGGTGAGCAGGTCTCGGATGACCTTTCGCATGAGCGGCGAGTCGTCGCAGACAAGTACGCGGGGTTGTGCAGGCATCACGGGCTCCCGGTGGCACGAAGTACGTCGGACAGGTCCTGGAACATCTGTTGTGTCGCCCCATTGAGCAACGTGACGAATGCGGGTAGCAGGACGGCGGTGCCCATCAGGGCCACGCCGGCCTTGACGGGCAACCCCACGATGAACACGTTCATCTGCGGTGCTGCCCGAGAGATGATTCCGAGAGCCACATCGGTAATCAGCAGCGCGGCCATGAGCGGCGCGGCAACCTGCATCGCGATCATGAACAGATCGGCCGAGCGGACGAGCATGCCCTCGCTGAGCGCGAACGGATTGGGCAGCGACGTCGGCGGCACGAGCCCGAACGAGGCGACGACCGCCTGGACGAGGATGAGATGGCCGCCGATGGCGATGAAGACGGTCGTGGCGATGAGGTTGTAGACGCGGCCCAGCAGGCTCAGGTTCGCGTTCGAGGTCGGATCGATGGTCTGCGCCATCGCGAACCCGGACCCCATGTCGATGACCGACCCGGCCACCTGGACCGCGGCGAAGAGCATCTGCGCGATGAGCCCGATGGCGATGCCGACGACCACCTCCTTGGCCGCGAGGAGCACGTAGGCCACGGTGCTCTCGGGGACCTGGAGGGTGCCGTCGGCCACGAGCGGGAGCGTCGCGAGCGCGAGGATCACCGCGAGACCCGCGCGGACCCGGATCGGGACCACGCGCGAGCTGAGCACCGGCGCCGTCGCGAACATCGCCGAGATCCTGACCAGGAGCAGCCCGAACAGGAGGGCGTTGGCCTGGAGGGTGGCGATGACCTCGATCACTACGGACCGCCCTGCGTGGAGCGGCCGACCTGTTCCATCTTGCCGAACAGCTCGTGCGTGTAGTCGATCATGGTGTTCACCATCCAGGGCCCCACGAACACCATCACCGCGACCACCGCGAGGATCTTGGGGATGAACGTGAGGGTGGGTTCCTGGAGCTGGGTCACCGCCTGGAACACCGACACCAGCAGCCCCACCACGAGGCTCGCGACCAGGATGGGAAGCGCGAGCTCCATCGCCACCCACATCGCGTGCGCACCCGTCGACATGATTTCGGACTGGGTCACGGTGCCTATCCGATGTTGAAGCCGCGAACGAGCGACTCGGCGATCATCGTCCAGCCGTCGACGAGCACGAACAGGAGGATCTTGAACGGGAGTGAGATCACCACCGGAGGCAGCATCACCATGCCCATGCTCATGACGGTCGACGCCACCACGATGTCGATGATCAGGAACGGGATGAAGATCAGGAAGCCGATCTCGAAGGCCTTCTTGAGCTCGCTCAGCACGAACGACGGAATGAGCACGCGCGTCGGCACGTCGGCCCGGGTCTTCGGCCGGTCCTCACCGGCCATGTCCATGAACAGGCTGATCTCGCTCGAGTCGTCCGCCATCTGGTCGAACATGAAGGTCCGGATGGGCGCCTCGGCACGCTGGATCGCGGTCTGCTCGCTGATGCGGTTCTCGATCAGCGGCTGGATCGCCTGGTCGTTGACCTGCGTGAAGGTCGGTCCCATGACGAACATCGTCAGGAACAGCGCGACGCCCACGAGCACCTGATTGGGGGGAACCCCCTGGGTGCCCACGGCGTTCCGGATGAAGCCGAGCACGATGATGATCCGGGTGAACGAGGTCATCATGATCACGATCGACGGCGCCAGGCTGAGGACGGTGAGCAGGGCGAGCAGCTGCAGGGTGCTGGACGCGCCGCCGCCGTCGGTGCCCAGATCGACCCTGATCCCCGGCGTCTGCGCGGCGGCGAGGACCGGCATCAGCACACACGCGAGTGCGACCAGGAACGGCGCGACCACCACACCGCGCACAAGCCAGCGAAGTGATCGCCGTCGTGGTTCGCGGGGGAGCGCCGCGACGAGCCGCGCACGGAGCTCGTCGGTCGGCCGCAGCGGCTGCGCGGCGACGGGATCCATGGTCACCGTCGCGTGGTGAGCGCCCGGAGCCGCTCCACGAGGGTTTGCGCCTCCGAGGTGGCAACGGCGCGAACACGTGCATCGGGGCGGGAACGATCGGCGGCGCGTGCGAACGCGGCGGTCGCCTCGTCGAGGGTCAGGTCCGCACCCAGCAGTTCCGACGCCTCCTCGCCCGGGATGCGCAGCACGGGCGTGATGGCGTGATCGGTGGCGCCGATGACGACGAGTTCGCCCCCGATGCGCACGAGATGGATGAACCGGTTGGGACCGAGCGGGGTCGTCGAGACCACATCGACCAGGTCTGCAGCCCCGCTGAAGCCGGGCATGGAGCCGCGCTGCATCCGGCGCATGATCAGCCAGATGCCCACGATGAGCCCGACGACGACGAGCAGTCCCAGCCCCAGGCGCAGCAGCGATCCGCCGAGACCATCGGTGGCGCTGACCGTCGAATCACCGCCGGTCGGCGGGAGCGGCGTGCGCTCGGCCGCACTCGTCCGGGCCGTCTGGGCCGCCCCTGGCGCCGCGAACAAGACGCAGCCGATCAGCCCGGCGGTGGTCCACCGGGTGATCGAGGGGCGCGTCCGGCGCCGGGAGGTGAGGCATCCGTGCCGTGCCGGATCGGTTCCAGGCAACGGCGGTGAGCCCCGGCGAGCGCCGGGACCCTGGCGCGGGTGCTACCCGAGCGCCTTCTGGATTGCCTCGAGGACGCGGTCCGGCTGGAACGGCTTCACGATGAAGTCCTTGGCGCCGGCCTGGATGCTCTCGATGACCATCGACTGCTGGCCCATCGCCGAGCACATCACCACGCACGCCGACGGATCGGCACCGCGGATCTCCTTGAGCGCCTGCAGGCCGTCCATCTCCGGCATGGTGATGTCCATGGTCGTGAGGTCCGGCTTGAGTTCCTTGTACTTGGCGACGGCCACTGCGCCGTTCTCCGCCTCACCGGCGATCTCGTAGCCCGCTTCGGTGAGAATGTTCTTGATCATCATCCGCATGAAGGCGGCGTCGTCAGCGATGAGCACTGAGGGCATGTTGACCTCGTCGTCGTGAAGCAGTGCGTTCCGGGGCTGGTATCGGCAAATCACGGCGGGGATTGAGCCCCGGCGAGATCTCTCTGCCGCCAGTCCCCCCTGTCATCCGTCCGCGATCCCCTGCAAACGGCTTGCCTGACTGGCAATTTCCGTAATTCGGATGCCGAACTCTTCGTCGATGACCACCACCTCGCCACGGGCGAGCTGGCGGCCGTTGACCAGGACGTCGACCGGTTCCCCGGCCAGTCGCTCCAGTTCGATGATCGAACCGGGAACGAGTTCGAGCACGTTCCGGATACGAAGCTGTGTGCGGCCCAGCTCGACGCTCACCTGGAGCGGAATGTCCATGAGCAGGCCGATGTCTCCCGGAACCCCGGGCGCCGCGCCGCCGTCGAGCGACGGGAAGGTCACCGGCTGGGCGACGGCTCCGGGGCGTTCCTGAACCGCACCCGCCGTCGGGGCGGCGGCAGGGGGTGGCGGAGCGGTGGTCGCCGCGGCCGCGGCGGCCGCGAGCTGGGGCTCGGTCTCGGGCGCCGCGGCGGGCGGCGGTTCGGCGGGAGCCGGCTGGTCGTCGGACGCGGCCGGGGCCGAGCCGGAGGCCTCCTGCGAGGCCAGCAGCGCCGAAACCAGCTCCTTCGCGAAGCTCAGCGGCATCAGCTGCATGAGCGTCGTGTTGAGGAACTCCCCGACCTCGAGATCGAAGCTGACGCACACCGTGGGCTCGTCGGTGCCGTTCAAGCCGATCTCGGCGTCCGGGGTGGCCATGTCGAGGACCTGCACTTCGGGCGAGCTGATGTCCACCCGCATGCCGAACATGCTGGCCATCGAGGTCGCCGCGGCGCCCATCATCTGGTTCATGGCCTCGCCCACGGCGGAGGCGTGGATCTCGTCGATCTCGTCGCTCGGCGTGCCGGAGCCGCCCATCATCAGGTCGGCGACGACGGAGGCGTCCCGGGTCGAGATGACGAAGACGTTGACGCCGCTGAGACCCTCGGTGTAGTGGATCCGCACCAGCGCGGCCGGACGGTCGTAGAGCGCCTTGACGTCGTCTTCGGTGGTCACCGCAACGGTCGGCGTGGTGATGACCGCCTGATGCCCCAGCAGGGTGCTCAGGGTCGTCGCGGCGCTCGCCATCGAGATGTTGCCGATCTCGCCCAGCGCGTCGCGCTCGTCGGCCGTGAGGCTCTCCGGGAACCGCTCGGGAGCGACCTTCCGGTTGTCCCCGCCCGCCATCGCAGGCGCGGCGGCCTCGTCGGAGGCCGCGTCCGCGTCGCCGGCGTCGGCTTCAGGCGCGTCATCCTCCGGCGCAACGTCGACGGGCGCGTCGGTCGCCGGTTCGTCGGCGGCGTCGGCCTCGTCAGGCTCCGCGGCGGCCTCGGCCGCCACTTCGGCGCTCGCGTCAGCGTCCGCCGGCGATTCCTCGGCCGGCGCGGCATCGCCTCCCCCCGCGAGGAGGGCGTCGATCTCTTCCTGGGACAGACTGTCGCCGCTCACGACGCCACCGCCTCACCCTCGATCTGTTCGGTGATCTGCACCGCGAGCCGCTTGCCCCGGGTCCCCGGCTGCCCGAGGAACGTGCCGAGGTCGCCGACCTGCACCTGGACGTCCGCCCCCGGTGCGATCGCGAGCGGGACCACGTCGCCGGGAGCCAGGGCGAGCAGGTCACCGACCAGGAGCTCGGTGCTTCCGAGGATGACGCTCACGGGAACCGACACCCCGCCGAGCTGGTCGCCGATCGCCGCACGGAGCTCCGGCGTCTGTTCACCACGCTTGGTGGAGTAGTAACTCTCCGCAGAAAGGTCGCCCAGAATCGGTTCGACCACGATGTGCGGGATGCAGAGGTGGAGCATCCCGGAAACCGACCCGACGCGGACTTCGAAGCTGATCAGCACGGCGACGTCGCCGGCCGCCGCCACCTGGGCGAACTGCGGGTTCATCTCGGTCGCCTCATAGCCGAAGCGCACCTGCGCGACCGTCGCCCACGCCTCGGTGAACGCGTCGAGCACCAGGTCGACGAGCGACCGCGTCAGCGCCTGCTCGATCTCGGTCAGTTCGCGGGTCTTGCCCTGATAGATGCCGGGCCCCCCGACGAGCCGGTCGATGATGGACAGCGTCAGCGGGAGGCTCAGCTCGACCAGCGCGCTGCCCTCGAGGGGCTCCATGGAGACGATCCCGATCAGCGTCGGGAAGGGCATGGAGTTGATGAACTCTCCGTAGTTCACCTGGTCCGCGCCGCTCACCGTGATCTCGACGAGCGTGCGGAGACGAGCCGACAGCTGGTTCTGCGCCACGCGGCAGAAGGCCTCGTGGAGCATCTCCAGCGTTCGAAGCTGGTCCTTGGAGAACTTGCTGGGTCGCTCGAAATCAAACGCCCGAACCTGCGCGACCGCCGGTTCCTCGTGGAGTTCCTGCGCGTCGAGGTCTCCGGTCGAGATCGCGTTGAGCAGGGCGTCGATTTCGGACTGAGAGAGAACGTCCGACACAATGAAGGCATCGGCCCGCCCATGGGGAAGTTGAGCCTCCGGGCGGAACAGCATCCGGGCCCGGCCCGGAACGAATACGTCATGCTCCGACCTCGAAACGACACGCCGAACCCGACCCCGTGGTGATGAGCACACCAGGCGACCCACCCCCTCGTGAACGCATCAGCGCCGACATCGACGGAAGCCCCGCGTCGCTGGCGCGCGTGCGCGAGGACATCGCGGTGCTGGCCCAGCGGGCCGGGTTCGACGACCGGGTGGGAGACGTTACGCTGGTCGTGGCCGAACTGGTCGCGAACGCGCTCGAACACGGCGAGCCGCCGGTCCACCTCGACGCGTGGAACGACGGACGGCTGGTGATCGAGGTCTCCGACCAGGGCGGCGGCTTCGATCGTGCCTCGGTGTGGCAGCGCCATCCCCCGTCGCCCCATGGCAGCCGGGGACGGGGACTCTGGATCACGCGCCAGCTCATGGACATCGTCGAGGTCCACTCCGACAACGGCGGATCGCGCATCCGCGCCGAGCTCTCGCCCGACCCGCATCTGGGCGCGTAGCGGCACCCGCGGGAGGCGGATGCCGTCCGCTCCGGGCGCCGTCAGGACGCCGACGCCCCTACTGGACCGCGAACTCCGTGTAGAAGACCTCGATGATCTTCAGCTCGGTTTCCTTGTTGATCCGCTTGACGATCATCTCCTTGACCTCCACGCGGCCCTTCTTCGTCGCGAGTTCGTGAGCGGTCCGCTCCTGGAGCGTCGAGATGATGATGTCCCGGACCTCCGGCTCTTCGGGGATGACCACGGCGTCCGCGGCGGAGCCGTGGCCCGCGCCTCCGAACAGCGCCGCCGACAGCTCGCTGTACTGGAGCGCCACGCCGACCTTCGCGAACCGCCGTTCGGTCGTGTCGGCCAGATTCACCACGAAGGGCTCGGTGATGGTGTAGATGCCGGCCGGCTCCTTCGCCAGTGCCTTCTCATCCACCGGCGCCGGGGCTGGCTTCAACACGAACATGTAGACACCCCCGAGCACCACCAGCAGCACCGGGACGATCATCATGATCATCTTCTTGCTCATGCGTCAGCGATCCTTTCGATCGATCGTCTGGGTGGTCAGCCGCTCGCGTTGCCCTGGAGCCGCAGCACCAGGATCTCCACGCGGCGGTTCTGCGTGCGTCCGGCCGCCGTCGCGTTGTCTGCGATCGGCACGGTGTCGGCGTAGCTCGTCGAGGTGTTGCGCGGGGAGTGCGCCAGCCCGTAGCGCTCGAGGACGCCCAGCACCGCCGATGCGCGCCCGGCCCCGAGGTCCCGGTTGGACGGGAACCGCCCGGTGCTGATGGGCGTGGAGTCGGTGTGCCCCTCGACCGAGACCGGGTTCTGGAGGCGGCGGACGCTGGCGGCGATCGGCTTCAGCAGACGCTGCGCCGGGAGGCTCAGATCGGCGGATCCCGGCTGGAACAGGAACGGCTCGCTGCGGAGCTGGATGCGAAGTCCGCGCTCGTCCACGGTGGTCTTCGCCTGAGACGCCAGACCGGCGTCGGCGATGGCCTTGTCCACTGCCTGCTTGGTCTGTTCGAGCTGCGCCGTCTCGAGCGCCTGTTCGGCCTTGGCGTTCTCGTTGAGCAGGGTCGATCCGAGCGGGCCCGAGATGTCGGGCTGGATCGACGCCGGCGACGACGTCACGACCGGCGAGGTCGGCGTCTCGGGCCCCTGCTCCAGCACGCTCGGACCACCCGGGAAGAGCCCCGGCGAGAACCCCTTGCTGAGGGACTCCTTGAGCTGGTCGAACTTGCCG
This sequence comes from Actinomycetota bacterium, assembly GCA_020636905.1. Taxonomy (GTDB): domain Bacteria; phylum Actinomycetota; class Thermoleophilia; order Miltoncostaeales; family Miltoncostaeaceae. Next base: position 128,477 of record JACJWX010000003.1, read on the forward strand.
GTGTTCACCACGGACATGGAGAAGAGCACCATGAACAGCACGAACAGCAGGGTGAGCACGTCGGCGTAGGTGATCAGCCAGCGCTCATCGGGATGTTCCTCGTGGTGGTGCTTCTTCTTGGCCATCAGGCCGCTGCCTGGGCCGCGGGTTCACCCTCCGCCGACGATTCGGCCCGCAGGGACGGCGGCACGAACGACCAGAGTTTCTCGGCGAGCACCCTGGGGTTGTCGCCGCTCTGGATCGAGAGCACGCCCTCGACGATGAGTTCCTTCTCGGCGACCTCGTACTCGGTCATCGCCTTGAGATGGAGCTGCATCGGGATGAAGTAGATGTTCGCGGCGGCCACGCCGTAGAAGGTGGCCAGGAACGCGGCGGAGATCTTGGGGCCGAGTGTGTCCGGCTGGTCGAGATGCTGGAGCACCCCCACCAGCGACAGCACGGTGGCGAGAATGCCGATGGTCGGCGCGAAGGCGCCGCCGTTCTTGAAGATCTCCTGGTTGAAGCGGTGGCGGACCTCCACCTGGCCGACCTCGGTCTCCAGGATGTCCCGCACCAGCTCGGGATCGGTACCGTCGACGACCAGGCTCACGCCCTTCTGGAGGAACGCGTTGTCGACCTCCTTGGCGTCCGCCTCGAGCGACAGCAGCCCTTCGCGTCGCGCCTTCTCGCTGAAATCGACGAGCTTGGTGATGAGCTCCGGCCGGTTCTCCGGCGGATCCTTCATCCCGGGGCCGAGCGAGAGCGAGATCATCTTGCCCACGGCCGACATCCCGGCACTCGCGATCAACACCCCGAGGGTGCCGCCGATCACCATGACGAAGGCCGGGATGCTGATGATCCCGCCGATGCTTCCGCCCTTCAGGATCATGCCGACCATGATGATGATGAAGGCACCGACGATGCCGATGACTGCGCTCATGGTTGGCCCACCCCCGTTCCGCGGTTCCGTCCGGTCACGACGCGGCCATCTCCGCGGCCGTCATCGTCCCGGACATGAAGGGCGTGTTCATCACGTTGCGGCGGTACCGCGTGAAGGCGTCGACGACGTCCTCGACGGACTCCGCCACCATGAAGCGGCGACGGTCGACGAGCGTGATCAGTGTGTCCGGCGTCGACTCGACGGTCTCGATGAGATCCGCGTTCAACACGAACGCCGCGCCGCTGAGTTTGTGCAGTGTGATCACCTGAGTCTCCTCTCCACCGTCGGGTCGGACGAGGTGGCAGCCCCAATCCCGATATCGGCGTCCACGGGGGTCGATTGAGCCATGCGGTCACGGTGTGACCCCGGTCGGGGTCACACCGCGTCCGGTGCTAGCGCTTCAGGTTGACGAGCTCCTGGAGCATGTCGTCGCTGGTGCTGATGGCGCGGGAATTCGCCTGGAATCCGCGCTGCGCGATGATCATGTTGGTGAACTCGAGCGCGAGGTCCACGTTGCTCATCTCGAGAGCGCCCGGGGTCACCGAGCCGTGACCGGCGGCGCCGGCCGGATTGCCGTTCACCGCCGCACCGGAGTTGTTCGACTCGCGGTAAAGGTTGCCGCCCGTGCGCTCGAGACCGCTCGGGTTGGCGAACTTCGCGAGGCTGACCGTACCGATGACCGTCGCCACACCGGCCGCGTCGACCGAGGTGATCACACCCGCGGCGTCGACGTTGATGGCGGCGGTGGTCGCCGGATTCACCTGGAGGCGGCCGACGTTGCCGGTGGACGCGAGCGTCCCCAGCACGTAGTTGCCGCCGGTGGTGACCAGATGCCCCGCGGAGTCGAACGAGAAGTTGCCGGCGCGCGTGTAGAGCTCACCGCCGACGGAGGTCATGTCGTTGCCCCCGACGCCACCCCAGGTGGCACCGGTGCCGGCGACGCGGAAGAAGCCGTCGCCGTTGATCATGAGGTCGGTGACCACGCCGGTGCTCTGGGTGGTGCCCTGGGTCATGATCTGGTCGACCGAGTTGAGGTTCATGCCGAGGCCGATCTGGCGGGCGTTGGTACCGCCCACGCCGCCGGCGACGGGGCCGGAAGCGCCCTGGAGCGTCTGGTAGAGCGCGTCCTTGAAGGTCGTGCGCTCGGACTTGTAGCCGAACGTGTTCACGTTGGCGATGTTGGACGCAAGCACGTCCATCATCGTCTGGTGGTTCCTCAGACCGGAGACGGCCGAGAACATTGATCGCATCATGGTTTCGGAATTCCTTTCCCTGTGGCGGCCGCCCCTCCTCCGGTGAGGTCCAGACCAACCGCCGCTTCAATCATGTCCGTGGTGCTCCCTAGGGAGCGAGCACCGCACTGTCGATGTTGGTGAAGACCTGGTCGCGCAGGCCCTCGCGATCCACCGCCGTGATCACGACGCGGTTCTTGACCGACACCACGAATGCGGTTTGGTCAACCAGGACCAGGCTGTCGCGGGCACCCTTCGCCCCGGCCCGGTCCACGGCCTCCTCGAGTCGATTGACCACCTGCTCGGTCACCTGGATCCCGCGCTGGGCCAGGCGATCGCGCGCGTGGGCGCTCCACTTGAGGGGTTGGCTGCCAGCGTCCTGCTGCAGCCGTTTCGCGAGCATGGCGTCGAAGCCGCCACCACCCGCGCCGCGGGCCGCGGCGGCCCGGTCGGTGCGCTCGGCACCGCGGACTCCCCCGACTCGCGAGATGTTCGGGTCGATCGCCGTCATCAGGCGGCGACCTCGATGACCTGGCCGGAACTCACGGAGGTCCCGCCGACGATCAGGTTCATCACCTTGCCGCCCTCGATCGACAGGCGGTCCACGGTCCCGGTGACGGGGAGTCCCCCGTCCGCGGGCGCGTAGGTGACCGTCCGGCCGATGAGGGCCGCCCCCTGAGTGATCTGCATGCTCAACGCCATGTTGTTCATGGTGGTGTTGAGCTTGGTGATCTGTTCCAGACTCGAGAACTGGGTCATCTGCCCGATGAACTCGGTGTCCTTCAGCGGCTCCATCGGGTTCTGCGCCTTCATCTGCGCGCCCAGGACCTTGAGGAACGTGTCCATCGTGAACGTCTTGTCCGGAGACACCTCACGCTTGGTGAACGGCGACACCGGATTGAACGCGCCGGTGGCGGACGTCGTTGTGGTTGCCTCAGCCATCGTCGCCTCCTATGCGAGTCGGTCGAGTGTTCCGGCGTGCGCCGTGATCGGCGAGCGCGCCTCGGAGATGAGTCGGTCGTCGTCGGGCGACCCGGAGCCGGCCCCACGGCCGCTGCGCCGCGAGACGCCGTCCTCGCCGAACGCGGAACCGTCGTGGGCTTCGTCCTGGTGGTGGTACGTGATGTCCATCCCTTCCAGGGACAGCCCCCGCTCGGACAGCGCGTCGCTCAGATGCGGTAGCGCCTGTTCGAGCATCCGGGCGGCCTCGGGCCGGTCGGCCACGATGTGGGCCTGCAGCACGCCGTCGTGCATCACGAGGCGAACCACCACGTGCCCGAGTTCGGGCGGGCGCATGGAGAGCATGACCTCGCGGCCGCCCTCTCGGAGTGCCACCTGGACCCGGGCGCCAAGCTCTCGTGCGAGGTCCATGGCGTGGCTGTGGGCCACCGGACCCGACGAGCCGGTGTGGCTCACCGACGACGCGGTGGGCTGATTCGACCCCGCCGTGAGGTTCCCCAGCGGGGAATCGAGCATCGTCGACGCGGTCGACGACGCGGTCCCGGTCGTCGGGGGCGCGGCCTGCGCGGGCGCGGCCGGGGCCGCGGCCTTCGGCTCCCCACCGGTGGCGGGGGCCGTCGCAGCGTGCACCGGCTGCGCGTCCGACTGGGGCGTCTGGGTGAGCGTGAGCGTCACGGTGGCGGCACCCCTGGGCACCCCCGTCCCCTTCGCGTCGGGCGCGCGCGTGACGCCCTGCCCCTCGTCGACCGGCTCCGGCGCGGGGGCCTCGCCCGTCGACTCGGTGGCAGGGGTGCCGGTGGCGACGGCGGCCGTCACGGTGGCCGCGGTGGCCGGCGCCACGGGATTCGTGGCGGTCGCGGTCGCTGTCGCACCATCGGCGGTGAGCGGCGCCACGGTGGTCGTGGCGGCGGCGGTCGCCGGGGCACCCGTCCCCTGGGGGAGCGGCTGTCCGGCGGCGGCCACATCCGACGCCTGCGCGCCGTCGGCCCCTGCCGTGGCCACCGGCGCGGCCGTTTCGAGCGCGGTGGTCAGCGGTGCGGAGGCACCATCCGCCACCGGCTCGGCGGGTGCAGCGGCGGTGGTGACCGTCGCCGCGGCCTCGGCGGTCGCCGCGGCGAGCGCGGACCGCGTTGCGTCGGTGACCGTGGCATCCGCGCCCTCGGTCGTGGACTCCGCGGGATCGCCCGGCTCCGACGAACGGTCCCGTCCGTCGTGCTCCGGCGTCTCGGATCCGGCGGCTTCAGCGTCGGATCGTGTCTTGTGCAGCTTCCCTTCAGCGGGTCCGGCTGCGTCCTTGGTATGGGTCTCGTCGGTTCGCGACGGCTCGCGTCGGGTGGCCGCGTCATGCAGCTCTGACGAGAATTCCCGGTCGGAACGATGTGGCGCCCGTGGGCCACGCGTTCCGTCCGTGGGGAGTCTCGCCCCGTCGGTCGAGCCCGTCGCCGCCGGCGGCGGCCCGAGCATTGTGTCGATCATCGTCCTTGACGTCTCTCCGTGGTTGTCGCGGATCAGCCGCGATACTGGTCGTACAGCCCGAGCACCCGTGTCACGTAGTTCTGGGTCTCGGTGTACGGCGGAACCCCGCCATACCTGGTGACCGCCCCCGGTCCCGCGTTGTAGGCCGCGAGCGCCAGGCGCAGATCCCCGAATCGATCCACCTGCTGTTTCAGGTATCGGCTTCCGGCGTCCAAATTCTGAGCCGGATCGAGAATGTCGGTCACGCCGAGCCCGGAAGCGGTCGACGGCATCAGCTGCATCAGGCCCCGAGCGCCCGCACCGGAGCCGGCGTCAACCCTGAATCCGCTCTCGGCCTTCGCCACCGCGGCGACCAGGGCCGGATCGAGGTTGTTGCGCTTCGCGGCCGCTTCGATGAGCGGCTGGAGCGTCGCGGGAATGCCGTCGTTCGAAATGTCGCTCGAGGTCGAGGTCACGGCGGCGGCGGTCGCGGCCGCGGTGCCCGAACCGCTCGCGGCCTTCAGCGCCTCGGAGAAACTCGGGGAATCACCGCTGGTCGTCGTCGACGCGGCGGTCGCGGTCGTGCCGTCGACGGGCGTCGCCGCCACGGACCGCCCGGTGAGCATGGACACCCTGGACGAGATCTCGTCGATGCGCCCGAGCGCCTCGCCGATGCTCACGCGGCGGCGCCGGACGGCGGAGTGCGGTGGCGCGCGCGGCGGCTCGCGAGCTCGTCCATCTCGCGCTGTTCGACGCGCTGCACTTCTGCCTGGTGCGCCGACTCGGCCCGTTTCCGGAGCGAGACGAGCGACTCGCGTTCCTGGCTGGCCGCGATCAGTGCTTCGCGGCGATCGAGGGCGACGGCCTCGAGCTGTCCGGCCATCTCGCGTTCGTGGTCGAGTTCCCGGCGCAGTCGGCCGAGATCCTCGTGCGCGGCGCGAAGCTCGCGCAGATTGGTGCTCCCGGCGGCGAGCCGGCGCATCGCCGCGACGGCCTCCTCCAGCACGGTCTCGGCCATCACGACCCTCTCCTGCTGGGCGGCGAACGCGCGCAGGGCCTGTGCCATTTCGCCCTGCAGCAGTTCCTCGCGACGTCGACGGACGTCCAGGACCGGCTCCAGACGGAAGCGAAACTGGCTCATGATCGGTATGTCGACACCCGACCACCAGGACTTGAGCGATGCGCCCCGCCCCGACTCCGGCGGTGTTGTCAGGCGGACCCGAGAGGCGTACGGTCACGGCATGGTCACGATGGGGATCGCGGGCGAACTGATCACGATGGCCCTTGCGGGGCTCGTGGTCGGTCACGCCATCTGGGAGCTGCGTCACCGTCCGAGTGGTGGCGACGACGGCTCGCCGCCGCCACCCCCCGATGGTGGTGCTACCCCGCCATCGCCGTTCCGGCCGTGCTCAGGCCGCAAACGCGGACGACGTCCCGCATGGAGAGGATCCCGACGAGGTCCGGACCGTCGAACACCAGGACGTGACGGACGCCGTGCTGCACCATCAGGTCCCCGGCCTTCTCGACGGACCAGGTCGGGCCGGCGGTAACCAACCGGCTCGTCATGTGGTCCGCCACATGCTCAGTCTGCGGATCCAGTCCCTGCGCCACGGCGCGGAGCAGGTCACGCTCGGTGACCACCGCGGGACCGGGCAGACTGTGATCCATCACCACCGCCGCACCAGTGTTGTTCTGCACCATCCGTGCTGCTGCCTGAGCAAGGGTGTGGTCAGCTCCCACGATTGCACTGACCGCGCACATCGCATCCTGGACATGCATGGCAACCTCCCTTTGTAACGATCGTTGCGAATGGATTCGGTGGCCTAGGATGACAGCCCGAATCGGACAATGCAACAATTGCCACGAATTCGTTGGATGTGCCCGGTTCGATCTGTAGAGGATCTGACCATGCACCGCGTCCGCGGCCGCCGGCACGTGCCGGGACGGCGCGCCGACCGCGAACGGATCAGACCACCACGGCGCCGGGCGGGAGTGGATCGAAGGGGGCCGTGAGTCCGTCACCCTCGACGAGTTCGCCGGTGACCGCCTCCAGCGCGGGGAGGCCCGGGGGCCCCTGGCCGGTGTCCGCGCCGGCGATCTCGATCATTCGTTCCATCACCCGGGCGCGGTCGTACGGTTCGTCGACGGTCTGCTTGAGGAAACCGTCGATGAACGGGAGCTTTTCGCGGGCCTCGTCCACGAGCGGGTCCGACCCCGGCACGTAGGCGCCGATCGCGATCAGGTCCTCGGCGCGGCGGAACGCCGCCATCAGCTCACGGATGCGGGCGGCGGCCGCGCGTTCGTCGGCCGACAGCAGGGAACCGGTGAGGCGCGACACCGACTGGAGCACGTCGACCGCCGGGTAGTGCCCGGAATGTGCGAGTGCCCGCGACAGCACGATGTGCCCGTCGAGGATGCCTCGGACAGCGTCGGCGACCGGCTCGTTCATGTCGTCGCCCTCCACCAGCACGGTGTAGAGACCGGTGATCGAGCCCGCGGGGCTCGTCCCCGCCCGCTCCAGCAGGCGCGGGAGCACCGCGAACACCGACGGGGTGTAGCCGCGGGTCGCGGGCGGCTCGCCGATGGCCAGCCCCACCTCGCGCTGCGCCATGGCGAGCCGGGTGACCGAGTCCATCATCAGCAGCACGTCGGCGCCCTCGTCGCGGAAGAACTCCGCGATGGTGGTGGCGACGAACGCCGCCTTGATCCGCACCAGGGCGGGCTGGTCGCTGGTGGCCACGACAACCACCGAGCGGGCGAGCCCCTCGGGTCCGAGGTCGCGCTCCAGGAACTCGCGGACCTCGCGTCCGCGCTCGCCGATGAGGCCGATGACGTTGATGTCGGCGGACGTGTGGCGGGCCATCATGCCGAGCAGGGTGCTCTTCCCGACGCCCGACCCGGCGAAGATGCCGAGCCGCTGTCCGAGACCGCAGGGATTGAGCCCGTCGAGGCTGCGGACGCCGAGGGCCACGGGTGTCTCGATCGGCGGACGTCCCAGCGGCGAGGGGGGGTCGGCGTCGACGGGCATCTCGCGCGTGATCCGCGGGGCGGGGCCGTCGTCGATGGGGCGGCCCAGGCCGTCGAGCACCCGCCCGAGCAGGCCCGTTCCCACCGGAACACGCACGGGCGCGCCCGTCGCGACGACCGTCTGCCCCGGGCCGATGCCCGATGCGTCCCCGAGCGGCATCAGCAACGTGTGCCCCGACCGGAATCCCACCACCTCGGCGTCGAGGGGCGGCCTGCCCGCCCGGTGCCCGTGGGTGTGGATGGTGCAGCGTTCGCCGATGCGGGCCGGCGGCCCCTGCGACTCGACGACGAGGCCGATCAACTCGCTCACCCGGCCGTTCAGCCGGTAGGGGTCGGCCATGCGAATGCGTTCACGCGCCTCGGCGACGCCGCGCTGCGCCCGGTCGAGGATGGCCGTCATCCGCCGTGCTCGGCGAGCAGCGTCGGGTCGGGCGGCGCGGCGAGCGCTTCGAGCAGGCGCTCGAGCTGCGTGTGCATGCGTGCGTCGATGTCCCCCGAGGTGGTCTCGAGGATGCAGCCCCCGGGCTGGATGCGGGGGTCTTCGATCACCTCGAAACGGTGGATTCCCCCCATCTGCGTCATGAGGTCGTCGCGTGAGGCCCGCATGGTCTCGAGGTCGTCGGGGTTGACGTAGGCGATGAGCCGCTCGCGGTCGGTCGCCTTGCGAATGGCGCCGCGCACCACGTCCACCACGCGTTCTGGGTTCGCCGCCAGGTCGGCGCGGACCAGTCGGGCCGCGACCTCCAGCCCGAGTGCCGCGACGTCGTCGGCGAGCCGCTCGGGCGCGTCGGCGACCGCGGCGGTGAGCTGCTCCAGCATCGAGTGGACCGCGCTGATGGCGCCCTGGAGTTCGTCGCGTCCCTCGGCCACCCCGGTCTCGTAACCCTGACGCCAGCCGTCGGCGACCGCCTCGTCGCGCGCGATCTCCGCCTCGGCCAGCATCTGCGCGACGTGCGCCTCCGCCCCGTCGGCGCCCACGGCGTGGAAGACCGGCACCGAGCGCAGCGGCACGGCGTGGGCGTCGCCCACAACCGTTCCCCGGATGGGCCCCCTACGCGACAAGGTCGTCGTCTCCGCCACGACTCACGACGATCGTGCCGGCTTCCTCCAGCTTGCGGATGACGCCGACGATCTTCTGCTGCGCCTCCTCGACCTGCGACACGCGCACGGGACCCATGAACTCCAGGTCCTCCTTGATGATCTCGGCCGCACGCGAGGACATGTTCTTGAGGATCTTCTCCTGCACCGTGTCGGAGGTCCCCTTGAGTGCCACGGCGAGGTCCTTGCCGTCGACCTCGCGGAGCACCTGCTGGATGCTGCGGTCGTCGAGCATCACGATGTCCTCGAACAGGAACATCAGGCGGCGCACCTCGTCGGCCAGGTCCGGGCTCTGCTCCTCCAGCGACTCCAGGATCGTGCGCTCGGTGCCGCGGTCCACCGCACCGAGCACCTCCACGAGCGCCTTGACGCCCCCGGCGGTGGTGAAGTCCTGGTTGATGACCGAGCTGAGTTTGCGCTCGAGCACCGACTCGATCTCGTGGATGACCTCGGGCGCCGTGCGATCCATCAGCGCCAGCCGCATGGCGACCTCCGACTGGATGTCGTCGGGGAGCGAGCTGATCACCTGTCCCGCCGTCTCCGAGGGAATGTAGGCCAGGATCAGCGCGACGGTCTGCGGATGTTCGTTGGCCACCGCGTTCAGGATCTGCGAGGCGTCGGTGCGCCGCAGGAACTCGAACGGGGACACCTGGATCGACTGGCTCAGGCGGTCGAGCACCTTGTTGGCCTTGTCGGCCCCGAGGGCTTCCTCGAGCACGCCCCGCGCGTAGGCGAGTCCGCCCTCGGTGATGTAGTTCTGCGCGACGGCCGTCTCGTAGAACTCCTGGATCGTGCGCTGTTTGAGCTCCGCCGAGATGGGGCCCAGGCCGGCGATCTCCAGCGTGAGCTCCTCGATCTCGTCGTCCTTGAGGTGGCGGAACACCTCGGCGCCGGCGCGCCGGCCGAGCGAGACGAGCACGATGGCGGCCTTCTGGCGCCCGCTCAGCTTGGCGTCGGGTTTGAGCGTGCTCATCGGCTCAGCGCTGCTCGATCAACCACGAGCGCATGAGCTTGGCCATGTCGTCGGGCTTGCGCAGGGCGAGGTCCTCGACCTGCTGTTCCACGGCCGTCTTGGTCTCGCCCTCGAGGCGCTGCGCGACCACCGACACCGATCCGTCGCCGGCGGTGAGCGCGCCGACCGGCACGGGCCCCTGGGCGAGCAGGCCGGGAAGCGCCTTCTCGAGGTCGGTCTGACGGCGCGACAGGGCCCGCCGCGCCAGGAACACGATGATGAGGCCACCGAGGATCGCCCCCGCGGTCTTGGCGATGCCGAAGATGTCGAGCGGGGCTCCGGGCGGGTTCTTCGCGGCATCGGCGCTGGCCTGGGCCTGGGCGACGGCGGACTCAGCGAACGCCACCTTCTGGACGTTGACCACATCGCCGCGTGTCTGGTCGAAGCCGACGGCGGCCTTGATGGCGTCCTCGAGGGCCGCGACGTCGCCGGTGTACTTGTTGTCGACCTGCACCGAGACGCTCTGGCGCACGATGGTGCCTGCCACGCCGACACGGTTGGTGATCGTGCGGTCGACGCCGTTCCGGGTGCGGTCGGTGTTCTTGCGGTAGTCGGTCGTGCCGGTGCTGCCGGTGGTCGTCGGAAAGGTGTTGCCCGGGGAGTTCGCCGAGGCGCCGGCCACGCCGGTGGTGCCGCTGCCGGTCTGGGTGACGGTCTCGCGGCTGGTGTCGGTGTCGAGCTTGGGCGGGTTCTTGTCCTTGCCGTAGATCTCGCTCTTGGACGAGACGTTGTCGAGGTCGAGCGTGACGTCGACCTGCGTGGCGGCCAGACCGGGGCCGAGCTGCTGCGCCAGCAGCGCATCGAGCTTGGCCTGCTTCTCGCGGGCGACGGCGCTCTCGAGCTCCATCCGCACGCCGGCGTTGCTTGCGCCCCCGTCGTCGCTCGAGCTCAGCAGGTTGCCCTGGGTGTCGGAGATCGTCACGTTCGCCGGCTTCAGACCGGGGACGGCCATCGCCACGAGCCGGGTGATGGCGCTCACCTGTTCGGGTTCCAGCACCGCGCCCGGGACCAGGCTCAGGAGCACGCTCGCCGTGGTGTCGGAGCTGGCGTTCTCGAACAGCCGCTGCTCGGGCATGGCCAGCTTGACGGTGGCGCTGCGCACCTGGTCGTACTGGGCGATGGTGCGCGACAGGTCGCCCTGACGGGCGCGCAGGAGGTTCACGCGCTGGGTGAAGTCGGTCGCCCCCCACCCCTGCTTGTCGAAGATCTCGTAGCCGATCAGCCCGCCCGAGCCGACCCCGACGTTGCTGCTGGCCAGCCCGAGGCGCGCCCTGTCGAGGCTTCCGGACGGCACCTGGATCGTGGTGCCGCCGTCGCGGGTGCGGAAGGCGATCCCCTGCGACTCCAGCTCGTTGGTGATCGCGGCCGCGTCGGCGACCGTGTCGGCGGTCGCCAGCGTGGAGTAGTCCACCGACCCCGACAGGCGCATGAGCATGAACAGCCCCACGGCGAAGATGACCCCGGCACCGATGATGAGGCGGCGGCCGGGACCGGTGAGGCCGGTCCAGAAGGACGTGATGTTGGAGAGTGCGCCCACGCGTCAGTGACCGGTCAGACCTGCATCCGGGAGAGTTCCTGCCAGCCCTCGATGAGCTTGTTGCGGACCTGCACGGCGGTGCTCAACGCGAGCTCGGCCTTGGTCGTCTCGACGATGGCCATGGTGGGATCCGAGAGCTGCCCGGTGGCGGCGAGTTCCTGCATCCGGTCGGATGTCTGCACCTGGTCGACCAGCCCGGACACGGCACGCGACAGCACCGTGCCGAAGCCGCCGGTCGCCGGGGTCGTCGACGGGTCGCCGCTGATGGCGGGCGCCTCGATGGGCGCCATCGGCGCGGGCATCGAGAAGCCGTCGATCGGGCTCGTGGCGAGCCCGGTGCCGACGGCGCCGATGGTCGGGATGGGCGCGATCACTTGAGGAGCCTCAGCGCCTCGCGGGCCATGCTCTTGGTGGCCTCGAAGGCGGTGACGTTGGACTGGTAGGACCGGCTGGCCGCGACCATGTCGACCATCTCGGTGACGGGATTGACGTTCGGCTTGGTCACGTACCCGAACCGGTCCGCAAGCGGGTTGCCCGGGTCGTAGACACGCCGCAGGTCCGTCTGATCCTCGACGATGGCCCGCACCTGCACGCCGTGGAGGTCGCCGCCCTGCCCTGCCGACGCGTCGCCGGAGAGCCGCGGAATCCGGAATCCGGAATCGGTGGGCGCCTCGCTCATGACGAGCACCTTGCGCCGGTACGCCTCGCCCACGCCGGTGGTGCTGTCGACGTTGGCGAGGTTGTTCGCGATGACGTCCATCCGGAGCCGCTGCGCGGCGAGTCCGGTGGCGCTCACTCCCAGAGATGGATACATGCCCATGTGTGTTCTGCCCCTGTCCGTGGGTTCGCGCGCTCGGCCTATCGGCCGGCGATCACCATCCGCATCTGCCCGAAGCGTGCGTCGAGCAATGCGGTCACGGTGTTGTAGGAGAGCTGGTTGGCGGCGAGCTTCGACATCTCGTTGTCGGGGTCGACGTTGCTGCCGTCGACGCGCACCGCGGTGTTCGACTCGGTGGTGATGGAGGGTTCGACCTGCGCGATCGAGAGCTCACGCGCCATCGGCAGACCGTCGCCCGCGCGCCGCGCCGCCGCGATCTGGTCGCGGTCGTCGCGGACCGCCTCGGCGAGCGCCGATTCGAACTCCACGTCCTGTCGCTTGTAGCCGGGTGTGTCGGCGTTCGCGAGGTTCTGCGCGAGGACCGCCTGACGCATGTTGGCGCCGTGCATGGCCGCCGTCAGCGTCCGGGTGGTGATGTCATCGAACACGCTGCCCTCCTGGCGTCGGTGTCGGCACTATTCGATTCCGAACGAATCCGCGGCGAGCATCGGCGCGATGTCGTCCATGAGCTCCATCATGCGCTCGGGGGTGAACTCGAGCGCCTCGAGGGTCGACGGACACACCTCGTACGCCAGGCCGTCGGAGCCGATGCCCTGGCCGAGCATCATGCAGGCGGAATCCGCGAGATGAACCACGTGCGGGAGCAGCGGCTTGAGGGTCGCCTGCTCGGGATCGTGGTGGCAGCGGATCGCCTCCTCGAGCTCCGGCGGGAAGCTCCACTTGGCCGCGATCCGGGCACCCAGCTCCGCGTGGTCGAATCCGAGGATCTCGGCCTCGATGTGGTGGAAGGGCATCTGGCGGTCCATGGCGAGCTGCTGGACCTCGTTGAACGCCGCTTCGAGATGGCTCGACAGGATGACCTTGCCGATGTCGTGCAGCAGTCCGGCGACGAACGCCTCCTCGACCGGCGCGAGCTGGACCTCGACCGCGATCCGACGCGCGGTGAACGCCACGCACATCGACTGGTGCCAGAGCTGGCCGGCCGGCAGGCCGTAGCCCGGCAGCGAACGGTTGAGCAGGCGGGCGGTGTGGCTGGAGATGGCGAGGCTCTTGATGGCCGAGAAGCCGAGCAGCACGACCGCCTCGGTCACCGTGGTCACCCGGCGGGCGTGCCCGTAGAACGCGCTGTTGGCGAGCTTGAGGATGTTGGCCGTGAGGCTCTGGTCCTTGAGCACGATCTGGGACAGCTGCCCGACGGTCATGTCCTGGTCGTCACACGCGTTGATCACGTCGCTGATCGCCGTCGGCATGGGCGGCAGTTCGCCGATCGAATCGACGATCTCCTGCGGAGTGAGCTTCGACACGGGCATTTCAGGCGTGGTCCTCGGTGGTCATGGGCGTGCGCAGTGTTCTCATGCCTCGGCGAGTTCGGCGTCGCGACGCTCGACCAGCACCGACCAGGTCTCGGCCAGGGTCTCGATGTCGCTGATGACCTCGCGGGTCCCTTCGGCCGTCACCGAATCCGGATCGAGCCGGCGGAGCAGGTAGTCGTAGATGGCGCCGAGGTGGCGTCCGATCGTTCCCGCCTTGCGGTCGAGCTTGTCGTCGAGCTCGTGCAGGATCGCCCTGACCCGGGCGATCCGGGCGAGGCCTCGATCGCGGTCACCCGCTTCGAAGGCCATGACGGCTTCGCGCCCGAAGCGAACGGCTCCGCCGAACAGCAGCAGGACGAGTTCATCGGGGCGGGCGGTTTCAACGACGTGCGGGCGCGGATCGGCGTGCATCCTCGTGGCCTTTTCGGTGAGAGGGAACGAGCATTCACGGGGATCCGTCCCCTTCAACTGCCGCGCGGCGATCCAGCCTGCAGTGTGTGTGTCGGAACGAGGAGGCCGGACCTTGAGAGTGGGGTCCGACCCGCCGGTTAGCGTCACGTCGATGACCGGCCAGCATCACGTCTTCGTCTCGCGGCTCGCGGGAATGGCGGTACGCGACCCGTCGGGCGAGCGACTCGGCCGCGTCACCGACGCCGTCGCCGGCCCGGCGCTGCCCGAGGCACCCGTGCTGGGCCTCGTCGTGCGGGTGCGGCGCCGTCCGATCTTCGTCCCCGCGAGCCGGCTCGAGACGATCGACCGCAGCGGTGTCCAGCTCCGCAGCGCGCGCATCACGCTCCAGCGCTTTCAGCGGCGCGCCGGAGAGGTGCTCGTCCTGGGGGAACTCCTCGATCGGGTCGGGACGGTCGCCCCGAGCGGCGAGCGGGTGCGGGTCAACGACGTCGGCATCCTCCCCTCCGAGGACGGCGGCTGGCGCCTCGCGGCCGTGGACGTCACGCCGGCGGGCGCGGGGTTGTTCTCGCGCGAGCATCGGACGATTCCGTGGGACGCGCTGACGGGCCTGGGATTCGCCGCCTCCGACACGCTCGCCCGCGCGACGTCCCTCAGCAAGCGCCGCCCGGTCGAGATCGCGGCGGCCGTGCTCTCCATGGCCCCCGACGACGCCGCCGCGGTGGTCGGCGCGCTGGACCACGACGTCGCGGCGGACGCGCTCGAGGAGCTGCCCGAGCACGTGCAGGCCCGCCTGATCCGCGATCTGGGATGGGAACGGGGTGGGCACATCCTCGACGCGATGGACCCCGACGACGCGGCCGACCTCCTGGGCGAGGTGGCCGACAGCGAGCGCGCCGCGCTCCTGCAGGCCATGGAACCCGAAGAGGCCGAACCCGTGCGCCGCCTGCTGGTGTACGAGGCCGACACCGCCGGCGGGCTCATGAACCCGGAACCGGTGGTACTGGCGCCCAACGCCACGGTGGCCGAGGCACTCGCCCGGCTGCGCAACCGGGACGTCCCGCGGTCGCTGGCGACGCAGGCCTACGTGGTCCGGCCGCCCACCGACACGCCGACCGGCTCGCTCATCGGCACGGTCCACATCCAGCGGCTGCTGCGCGAACCGCCCTCGTCGCTCGCGGCGGCGAGCATCGTGGCCGACCAGCCCGACGCCCTGTCGCCGTCGGCGTCGCTTCGCGCGGTCGCGGAACACCTGGCCGCTGAGGACCTCGTCGCCGCCCCGGTCTGCGATCGCAACGGCCGGTTGCTGGGCGCCGTGGGCGTGGACGACGTGCTCGACGCCCTGCTCGACGGGCCATACCGGCGACGGGTCACGCCGGCCGAGGACGGCGACGCGTGAGACGGCTCCTGCGACGTCTGGGGATCGTCCCCGCCGGAGTGTCGACGCCGCGCCGTCCGCTGACGCGCGACCCGCACTACGACCCCGAGGCGTTCGGCCGATTCTCGGAGGGTGTGGCGCGGTTGATCGGCACCGCGCGCTTCCTGGTGTTCCAGACCGTGATCGTGATCGCCTGGATCGGCCTGAACATCGCCTTCGACGGCCTGAGGTTCGACGAGTACCCGTTCATCCTGCTGACCCTGGCCCTGTCCCTTCAGGCGGCCTATGCCGCGCCCCTCATCCTGCTGGCGCAGACCCGGCAGGGCGAGCGCGATCGGATCACCTCGGAACGCGACCGCCGCACGGCGGTCCGGACGCGCACCGAGGCCGAGTACCTCGCGCGGGAGATCGCCTCCATCCGCCTGGCGCTCGGCGAGCTGGGGGGTGAACTCCACGACGTGCGGCGCGCCTCGCGGGACATCGCGGACGCGGTCGGCCGGCTGGAGACGTCGCTGAGCTCCGAGCCGGACGGCCCGCGGAAGACGGTCGACCCGGTCTGACCGCCCGCCAGCCAGCGGCTCCGGGCGGCATTGTCGTTCGGTAAGGGACGCGCGAGGGCGGGGCCCGCCCACCCCATGCCATGGCAGCATCGGGGGCATCCGAGCACCCACCCTCGACATCGCGCTCCGATCAGGTCCCGCCGATGCAGTCGCACGAAATGCGATTCGTGGACTGCTGTGGGGACGGCGGCGGCGACTCCGCGGCGACGGCGACATGCTCGCCGAGATGGCCCGGTCGCCCATCACGGTCGAGACGGCGGCCGCCAACCGGCAGCACTATGAGGTGCCCGCGGCGTTCTTCGCCTGCATGCTCGGGCCCCATCTGAAGTACAGCTCGTGCCTGTGGCCCGAGGGCACCACCACCCTCGAGGACGCGGAACGGGCGATGCTCGGGCTCACGGCGGAGCGCGCGGACCTCCACGACGGACAGCGGATCCTCGAACTCGGGTGCGGATGGGGGTCGCTGACCCTCTGGATGGCGGAGCGGTTCCCCGGCTCCGACATCGTGGCCGTCTCGAACTCGACGAGCCAGCGGGCCTGGATCATGGCCCGTGCCGCCGAGCGGGACCTGGGCAACGTGCGGGTCGTGACCGCCGACGTGGCCGCCTTCAAGCCCGACGACCGCTTCGACCGGATCGTGAGCGTCGAGATGATGGAACACACCCGGAACTGGCACGCGTTGCTCGACCGGGTGTCCGGGTGGCTGCGGCCGGAGGGGCGCATGTTCGTCCACGTGTTCTGCCACCGGACCAGCCCGTACATGTTCCGTGATTCCGGACCAGCGAGCTGGATGGCCCGCAACTTCTTCACGGGCGGGATGATGCCCTCGTTCGACCTCATCGAACGGGTCGACTCGCCGCTGGTGGTCGAGGACCGCTGGCGCGTCGGGGGTGAGCACTACGCCGCCACCGCGCACGCGTGGCTCGAGAACCTCGACCGTCATCACGACCGGGCGATCGCGGCGCTCACGCAGGTCGCCGGACGCGACGCCAGGAGGGCGGTCCGGCGCTGGCGGCAGTTCCTGATGGCATGCGAGGAACTCTTCGCCGCCGACGGCGGCAGGGAATGGCACGTCGGCCACTACCGGCTGAAGCGCCGTGCCTGACATCCCCCTCGACATCTTCTGGGGGCTCGCCGCGGCCGCCGGGCTGATGACCGCGGTCTGGCTGCTCAGCCTGCCGCTGCGCGACGTCAGCATCGTCGACCCGGTCTGGGGACTGGGGTTCGTCGTGGTGGCCGTGACCTACGCCGTCGCGGCTGGATCGGGGGACGTGAGGCAGTGGCTGGTCCTGATCCTGGTGGGGATCTGGGGCCTGCGGCTCTTCGCGCACCTCGCGGTGCGCAAGTGGGGCACACCCGAGGATCGCCGCTACCGCGAGATGCGCGAGAAGCGGCCCACCGTCTTCCCGTTGCGGGCGCTCGTGACGGTCTTCCTGCTCCAGGCCGTGTTGATGTGGATCATCTCGTTCCCCCTGTTCCAGGCCATCCGCGACGGTGATCCCCCTGCGCTGACGCCGCTCGACGTCATCGCGGTGCTCGTCGTCGCGTTCGGCTTCTTCTGGGAGGCGGTCGGCGACTGGCAGCTGACCCGGTTCAAGCGGGACCCCGCGAACGAGGGGGAGGTGCTCTCCAGCGGCCTCTGGCGGTACACGCGGCATCCCAACTACTTCGGCGACGCCGTGCAGTGGTGGGGGTTCACGCTCCTGGCGCTGGCGACCGCCGACGGATGGTGGGTGCTCGTCTCCCCCATCGTGATCACGCTGTTGCTGATGAAGTTCTCGGGGGTCGGCCTGCTGGAGCGGCACCTGTCCGAGAAGCCGGGCTACGAGGGCTACACGCGGCGGACCAACGCCTTCTTCCCCTGGCCGCCCCGGGGCGAGGCATGACCCGGACCGCGGACGCCGCGCTGATCGAGCCCCTCGCCACCGGTGCGGAACTCCGTGTCACCGGCCCGCTCGACGGGTCGCCGGTCCTGTGTCTCAACGGCGGGACATCGACGGACCGGCCCGGAACGTGGGGCGCGTCGATCCGCTGGATCGTCCGGGAGCTCGCGCCGGAGTTCCCCGATCGGTGCTTCGCCGAGGTGCGGTACCGCAACCGGTCGTGGCGCCGCATCGAGTCGGGCGTCGCGGATGCGGCCGCCGCGGCGGCGGTGCTGGCGGACCGCACCGGGCGGGCACCGCAGGTCCTCGGATACTCGATGGGCGGCGCCGTCGGACTGATCCTGGCCTGCAGGACGCCGGACATCGCCCGGTTCGTCGGCCTCGCGCCGTGGATCCCCGATCAGCTCGATCTCGCGCCGCTGGACGGCCGCAGGATCGATGTCATCCACGGCAGTCTCGACGGGTGGCTGCCGCTGATCCCGGGCGTCAGCGTCGCCAGCTCACGCCGGGGCGTGGCGCGCGCCCGCGAGGCCGGGGCCGACGCCCACCACACGGTCATCCGGGGAGCCATCCACGCCGTGGCGTTCGACGGCCCCGGCGACCTGCTCATCCCCGCTCCGCGGGCCGGTCGCTGGCGCGACCTCGCGCGGAACGCCCTTGCCCCGCGATCCGACGCGCTCAGGCCCCGCGCGACTCCGCCAGGCGCCGACGCGCGAGACGCTCATCGGTGGGCACCTTGAGATCCCAAACCCACCCCATGCGCTCGAGCAGCCGGATCGTCATGGCCGAGACGTCGACCTGGCGGCGATCGAGACCGTGGATCGCCGAACCGGGGAACGCGTGATGGTTGTTGTGCCAGGCCTCGCCGAAGGTGGGAATCGCGAGCAGGCGCACGTTGCGGCTCTCGTCCGACGTGTCGAACGCACGCCGCCCGAAGGTGTGGCAGATCGAGTTGATGCTCCAGGTGGCGTGCTGGAACAGGAAGATGCGGATCAGTCCACCCCAGAGCATCGTCTGCAGCCCGCGTTCCAGGGAGCCGGTCGCGAGGACGCCGACGGCGAAGGGGATCGCCAGGCTGAGCGCGACCCACAGCATGTAGAGCCGGTCGAGCCGCTGGACCAGGGCATTGTCGTAGAGGTCGCGTCCATAGACGCGGCCCCGCTCCATCCCCTTGTTGACGAACAACCAGCCCATGTGGGCGTGGGCCAGGCCGCGGAGCGTCCCTCGCCATCCGCCGCCGTGGCCGTGAGGGGTGTGGGGATCCCCGGGCCGGTCCGACATGGCGTGATGGCGGCGGTGATCGGTCACCCACTGCGTGACGGGGCCCTGCAACGTCATCGAGCCGAGGATCGCCAGCGCGGCGGTGACCCGCCGGTTCGCCTTGAAGCTCCGGTGCGAGAAGAGACGGTGGAAGCCGACCGTGATCCCCAATCCGGTCGCGACGTACATCACCGCCAGTACGCCCAGGTCGAGCACGCCGAATCCGGATCCCCAGGTGCTCACCGCCGTCCAGAAGACCGCCAGGAAGGGCACGCCGACGCCGATCAGGGTGATGATCCGACTCGACGTGGAGGTGCGTGCGCGAACCGTCCCGATCGACGCGGGAGAGCTCTCGGGTCGAACGGGGGGCGCGGGATCCATTGGGCGGACATGGTAGGCGCTCGATGAGCGCGGCGCCTTCCCCCGTGGCGGACGGTGACCGCCGCGTCGCCGTCGTGGGAGCGGGCATCGCCGGCCTCGCGTGCGCGTACGCGCTCCGCCACAGCCACCGCGTCACCCTGTTCGAGGCCGACCGGCGGGCGGGCGGCCACAGCAACACGGTGGACGTCGTGGACTCCGGTCGCCACCTGGCCATCGACACCGGCTTCATCGTGCACAACCGCGAGAACTACCCGCGCTTCAACCGACTGCTCGACGACCTGGGCATCGCAACCCAGCGCAGCGAGATGTCGTTCGCCGTCGAGTCGCCCGCGACGGGTGTGGCCTACCGGGGAAGCCGCGTGTGGCTGCAGCCCGAGCTGATGACGACCCCGGCCACCCGGCGCACCGCGGTCGAGATCGCACGGTTCCAGCGCCGCGGCCCCGAGCTGCTCGGTGAGGACCTGCGGGGACTCGGTCTGCGTGACCTGGTCGATCGATTCGGCTTCCGGCGCGAGTTGCTGGAGCACTATCTCGTACCGCTCGGAACCGCCCTGTGGAGCATGCCCCATCAGGATGCGGGCGACATCCCGGCCGAGTTCGCCCTGCGGTTCCTCGACCACCACTCCCTGTTCGGCCTGCGCCGCTACCGCTGGCGCACGATCAGCGGGGGAAGCCGCGTATACGTGCAGGCGCTGCTGCGGCGGCTGACGGGGCCGGTGTTCCTGGGCACGCCCATCCGTTCGATCACCCGCCGGACCGGCGAGGTGGTCGTGCGGACGGATCTCGGCGAAGCGCCGTTCGACGCGGTCATCCTGGCCACGCACGCCGATCAGGCGCTCGGGCTGCTCGCCGACCCGGATCCGCTGGAGTCCGAGATCCTGGGCGCGTTCCGCACGACGCCGAACCGCGCCACCCTGCACACCGACGCGTCGCTGCTGCCGGCCAATCGCCGGATCCGCTCCTCGTGGAACGTGACCTACCCGCCCGGCGGTGACGGGGCTCCCACGGTGACCTACTCGATGAACCGGCTCCAGCGGCTCCGCACCCGACAGCAGTACTGCGTGAGCCTGAACGCCGAGCGGCGGATCCGGCCCGAGCGGGTCGTGGCCGAGTTCGACTACCGCCACCCGGTGATGGACCACGCGGCCATCGCCGCACAGCGGCGCGTCCCGGAGCTGCAGGGGCGACGGCACACCTACTTCTGCGGGGCCTGGCAGGGGTGGGGCTTCCACGAGGACGCCATGGCCGCCGCCGAACGGGCGGTGGACGCGCTGCGGGGACCGCGGTGACCGGGTCCGTCCTGACCGGGACCGTGATGCACGAACGACTCGCGCCCCCGTACCGCTTCGAGCACCAGGTGTGTTTCTACGAGCTCGACCTGGACCACATCGCGGTACTCGACGCGGGAAGCCGTCTCTTCGGCTACAACCGGTCCCGGCCGCTGTCCCTGCATGATCGCGACCACATCGGCGACCCCGCGCGGTCCATCCGCGAAAACCTCGACGCGGCCCTCGCCGAGCGGGGTGTCGCCCTTGGAGACGCACGGGTGCGACTGGTGACGAACCTGCGCGTACTCGGGTACGTCTTCAATCCCATCAGCCTGTTCCTCGTCGACGCCTGCGATGAACGACCGTCGCGGGTGGTCGCCGAGGTGTCGAACACGTTCGGCGAACGGCATCTCTACGTCCTGGGGCCGGAAAACCGGCTGCCGGAACGAGGCGCGACGCGGTACCAGGTCCCGAAGGCGATGCACGTTTCCCCGTTCTTCGGCCTCGACCAGGATTACCGCTTCACGATCCGTGACGAACCCGACCGGCTGGCCCTGGCGATCGACGTGTTCGAGGACGGCGAGCCGGTGCTCCGCGCAACCCTCACCGGCCGGCGCAGGCCGTTCGACGATCGTGCGCTGATGTCCGCTCTCGCGCGCTACGGGCCGATGCCCCAGCGCGTCACGGCGCTCATCCACCGGCATGCGCTCAGCCTCTACCGAAAGGGGATTCCGTTCGTGCACAAGCCATCGTTCATACCCGGATCGGGCTCGATCACCCGAGATCGCCCGGAGTCGCGCCGACGACTGCGGCTGGCCCCGCCGCCCCCGCGCACGGTGCTATGGCCGATTGCGCGCCGCCTGCTGCTCGCGGCGCTGAGACGACCGGGATTCGGCGCGATCGACCTGCAGCTCCCCGACGGCACGCGCACGGTCCGGGGCGACGCCGGCGGCGGGCCGGTGACGCGGATGAACATCCACGGCAACGAGGTCTACCGGCGCCTGGCGCGGCGCGGCCGACTGGCCCTGGGTGAGGGGTACATGGCCGGGGAGTGGTCGACCGACGATCTCCCGACCCTGCTCGAACAGCTCGCGGTGACGGCGGAAGGGATCCGGTCGTCCGCCATGGGACGGGCGTTCACGGGCGCGCTCGCGAAGCGGCCCCGGCGACCGGCGTCACTGAATCCCGACCGCGACCGCCACGACATCGCCTACCACTACGATCTGGGCAACGATCTCTACGAGACGTTCCTCGACGAGACGATGACGTACTCCTGCGCGGTCTTCGAGCATCCGGGCCAGGCCCTCGCCGACGCGCAGCGCGCGAAGTACCGTCGCCTCTGCGACGCCCTCCGGCTGGGGCCGGACGACCGCGTCCTCGAGATCGGATGCGGATGGGGCGGGTTCGCCATGTACGCGGCGGAGCACACCGGGGCCCGTGTTCGCGGGGTCACGCTGTCCGAGCGGCAGTGCGAGCTGGCCCGGGCGCGCGTCGCCGAGGCCGGTCTGGCCGATCGCGTCGACATCGACCTGATCGACTATCGCGAGGTCGAGGGCGACGTCACGGCGATCGTCAGCATCGAGATGTTCGAGGCCATCGGGCACGACGAGTTCGAGCGGTTCTTCCGCACCTGCGACCGGCTCCTGGTCCCCGACGGGGCCCTGGCCCTGCAGACCATCACCGTGCCCGACCAGCGGTACGAGGGGTACCGGCGCGGGCGGGACTGGATCCGCCAGTACATCTTCCCCGGCTCGGTGATCCCGTCGCTGACGAGCATCGCGAACGCCGCGACCGCCGCCTCGTCGCTGATCATCGACCGCACCGCCAACATCGGTCCGCACTACGCGACGACGCTCGAGGCCTGGCGGACGCGGTTCCTCGCGAACCGGGAGCGGGTCCTCGAGCTGGGCTACGACGAGGAGTTCATCCGCACGTGGGAGTTCTACCTGGCGTTCTGCGAGGTGGGGTTCAGGACCCGCGCGCTCCAGGACCACCAGCTCGTCCTGACCCGTCCGGGGAACCCGAGGCTCCGGGCGGCCGGCGCCCCCGGCGAGGTGCGCTAACGGGCGCTGTCGAGGTACCGCGCGGTGGACTCCTGCGGAGGCCGGTAGCCGTGCACCGCGGCGCGACCGCTGCTGATCTCGCGGAGTTCCCCGCGGAGCCGGTCGCGCGTGGCGATCGCGAGTTCGATGAGGGCGTCCTGGTCGGACTCGATGATGCTCAGCAGCGCGGCCGCCTCGTCCCGATCCTCCGCGCCGGTGCCGTCACCCGGTCGCTGCAACCCCGACTGCAGGGCCATCCGCTGTTCGTGGAGGGCGGTGAAGCGCTCCCCGTCGGCGTCGATCAGGGCCTGGCGCTGCTGGAGCTGCAGCGCGCGGAGCCGTCGCAGCTCATCCAGCAAGGTTCACACCGACGACGGGACGGCCGGCTCCGGTCTGCGGCTTCGGCGTGTTGGCGATCTGCGCCCATGCCTCGCGCAGGTCGGCGATCATCGGCAGCATCCGGTCGATCCGCTGGACGTCCTGATCCAGACGGGCCGCGGTCATCTCCTCGCTGATCCAGTCGTAGATGCCGGCCAGGTTCGCGGCGATCTCGCCCTGGGTCATGTCCAGGGAGACCCGCAGCTCGGTGCAGATCGCCTGTGCCCGGCCGAGGGCGAGGCCCGCGTCGCCGGGGGCGCCGGAGGCGAAGCCCGCCTTCGCCTTCCCCAGGAACCGGATCATGCCGTCGTACAGCATCACCACGAGCTGGCCCGGGCTTGCGGTCTGGACCGCGCGCGCGGTGTACTGGCTCTGATCGCTGAGCGCCCTACTCTGGTGCGTCATTCGCGGTGTGCTCCGTCGGTCTGGGGTCGTTTGCGGCTAGAGGGTTGCGGCGTAGCTCGACAGGTTCTGGCCCTGCGCGCGGAGCTGTGAGACGGCGGTCTCCATCGCCGAGAACTGCGCGCGCAGGCGCTTCTCGCGAATCACCATCGCGTCCTCGAGGCGCGCGATCCGCTCGTCCATGCGCTGGACGTTGCTGTTGACGCCCTGGAGGCGCGACGAGATCGCGTTGCTCGAGAAGTCGTCGGCGAGCGCCGCGATGCGACGGCCGATGCCGTCGCCGGCGACGCTGTTGGCGTCCCCATCGTCGGCCCCGAACACCTTGCGCAGCGCGTCGGGGTCCTTCGCGAGCGCCTCTTTGAACTTCGAAGGATCCAGCGTCAGTTCGCCCGTGCGGCTCGAGGTGATGCCGATCTGGGCGAGGCTGTTGAACTCTTCCGGCAGCCCGCCGACGGTCGTCCCCGCCGCGTTGCGGAGACTGCCGGCGAAGGACGTGAACATCGAGTCGCCCTGCAGCGTCCCCGCGGTCTTGGTCGCCGCGTCGTAGCGGGTGGCGTTGTTCACGTTGCTGATGAACGCGTTGTAGGCGTCCACGAACTTCTGCGCCTGCCCCTGGATGGCGTCGGTGTCGGCGGCGACGGTGATCGTGGTGCTGCCCAGGTTGGACAGACTCAGGGAAACACCGTTGATCGCGCCTTCGATGACGTTGCTGTCGCCGGTCACCTCCACGCCGTTCACCTCCGCGGCGGCGTCGGCCGCGGGCTGTGTCGTGGCCAGACCGAGACCCGCGGCGGCGGTCCCCCCGAGGGTGATCTCGCCGGCGGTGCCGCCGGTCTTTGAGATCAGCACGAGGCGGTTGTTGATGACGCTCGCCGACGCGCCCATGCCCTCGGTCGAATTGAGACGCTCGGCGAACGACTCGAGTGTGTCGCCGGTCTCGATCGCCACGCTCTTCATCTCACCGCCCACGGTGACTTCGAGGCTGGCACCGTCAGTGAGCGTCGGTCCCGCCGCGGTCGCCATGGTGTGCGAGGCGGCCAGTGAGGTCACCTTGATGTTGTAGGTCCCCGGTGCCGCCGCGTCGGTGACCGACGCGCTCGCGATGTTCTCGTCGGCGGCAGTCGCTTTCTTGCCCTGCAGCGCGGTGGGCGAATAGATGTCGCGGGCGGCGTCGCGGAGCTTCTTGACCAGGCTGTCCATCTCGGTGACGACGCTGTTCTTGCTCTGGACTTTCGCCTTCTCCTGCTGGATGCGCGTGATCGGCTGCCGCTCGAACTGCATGAGCGCATCCACGATCGAGGCGGTGTCGATCCCCGACCCGAGGCCGGAGAAGCTGATCCCCGATGCTGATCCGATGCCCGTACTCACTGCTGCCTCCGTGCCTCAGCTGCTGACATCAACCGTGAACCCTCGTCCCGCGATGGCGGCCATCACGTCAAGAACCTGGCGTGGCGGGAACTCCTTCACCACCTCACCGGTCTCGGGCTGATACATCGTGATCACGACCCGATTGATGTCCTTGTCAATGCTGAACCTGGTGAGAAGATCGGCGTCCTTGAGACTGAACTTGAGGCCGCCCTCCGCCGGCATCTCCTCGATGGTGACGTTGCGGTTCTTGGCCATCTCACGCGCCAGATCCTCGACACGGGGGAGCGGCAGCTCGGTCATCCTCAGCGGTGCGGCGGTCTCCCGTTTCGGTACGGTCGGTCCGCGCGATGTGTCGCTGGCGCGCCTGGCGCGAAGGAACTCATCGAGTGCGTGCAGTGACCCCGGCGTCGGTCCGGGATCGATCGGTCCTGTGGCGGCGTTGACATCCATGTCGATTCCGATTCCTGATGGACGACGGGACCCCGGATTCGTCTGAACCCGGACCCCGGCGCACCCCAGATATCGGCCGCCGCTCGTGAAGTCCCCACCCCGGACGGGGCCGGAGCGAGGAATTACCCATACGGGTGATCTGAGGCCGCGTCAGCGGCTCTGGGCGATCACCCCGAGCGAGCTGTGGAGTTCGCGGAGCACCGTCGAACGCGGCCAGAGTTCGAGCCCGGCGGAGAGCACCTCGTTGGCCTCAACGTACCGTCCCTGACCCGAGAGATGGCTGGCCAGCTCCAGGTACCGGGACATGTTCTGGGAGTCGTGCTCGAGCGCCGCGCGCAGGAAGACCTCGGCATCCTCGACGAGGTCCCGGTCCTGGCAGACCCTGGCCAGCAGGGCATAGGCCGACGGAGCGGGCTCGCCGGACTGGATCGCCGCCAGCAGCCGGTCCGCGCCGAGATCGACGAAGCCGTTGCGCAGCAGCAGGTGTCCAAGGCGCTCGTCGAGCACCGGGCGATCGGTGGTCACCTGGTAGAGCAGCGGCGCCACCGCGTTGAAGGCGTCGAGCTGCGACATCTCGAGCAGCGCGGAGGCCATGTCGAGGATGATCGCCTCGACGGCCTCCGGCGGGCTGTCGAACTCAGACGAGGTCGCGCGGCCGTGGCGCGCGTCGTTCATGAGCAGCCACGCGTCGCGGTAGGTCGGCGCATCGAACCCGTCGAGGGCCTGCTCGATGAGGTCGTCGCGGGCGGTCATCAGCCCGGCGAGGACGCGCTTGGCCCGTGCCAGCGAGTGGACCTCCGAGCTCGCGGGAATGGCGTCGAGCGTCTCGATGGCGCGGTCCACTTCGCCCATGGCCAGGTGGCAGTGCGCGAGCGTGACGCGGATGGAATGGGTCTCGGGCGCCATCTGGAGCGCTTCGTCCAGCAGGCGCCGCGCGGCCTCGTGGGCCCCTTCGGAGACGAACACGTCGGCGATCAGGCGAAGACCCTCGGCGCGGCGCGCCTCCGGGACGATCCCCACGATGAACCGCTCGACGTCCTCGACCGAGTCCGTGCTCAGCAGGAGCTGGGTCAGACGCACCAGCGGCGGTCCGTAGAGCGAGCGCGCGGTGGTCACCGACCGCTTGTAGCAGCGGACCGCCTCGGCCTGGTCGCCGATGGCCTCGTGCAGGGTTCCCAGCGCGAAGTGGCTGTAGAAGGAGCCCATGCCGGCCTGCGACATGTAGCGGTCCCCGGCGTGGTCGCCCAGGTCGATGGCCCGCTGAAAACTCTCGATCGACTCGCGGTACTCTCGGCGGGCGAAGTGGAGCTGCCCGCGGAGGTAGTGGAGGTCGGTGAAGTCCGGGTATGCCTCGAGACCGTCGACGCAGACCTCCAGGGCCTCGTCGTAGCGCTCGGTCTCCTTCAGCGAGGCGACGATGTTCCGCAGCAGCAGCGACGCGAAGTACTGGCGCATCGACTCGAGGTTGCGGAACGCGCGCCCGAAGTAGTCCAGTGCGGTGTGGTGGTCGTTGATGCGCTGGTACTCGACACCGGCGTTGAAGAGGGTGAACGCGTCGTTGGGCTTGCGCTTGACCTCCTCCAGCACGATCCGCATGTTGCGGTCCTTCTTGCCGCGCGCCTCGGTGGTGTGATCGAGGTAGCCGTAGTGAAGGATCTCGACGCCGACGAACCGGGTGCACTTGCCGCCCTCGGGGTCGACCTTCGCCTGGATCTGCTCGTGGAGCGCGCCCTCGTAGCGGTACTCGGGCCGGTTCCGGAACATCCGGAAGGCCGCGTTGACCACCGCGTCGATGCCGGGCTCACTGCCGATGAAGTTCACCTCGCGCAGGACGTAACCCTCGATCGCCTCCTCGTTGAGGAGCGGTCGCAGCGCGGTCGCGTCGGCGATCTCCTCGTCCGCGTCGAGGATCAGCACCCAGTCGCCGGTGGCCGCGTCGATCCCGGTGTTGCGGTGACGCGCGAAGTCCCCGGTCCACTCCTCGTGGATGACGGTCGCGCCGAACTCCTTCGCGATCTCGACGGTGCGGTCGGTCGAGCCGGTGTCGACGATGATCATCTCGTCGACGACGTCCTTCACGCTGCTGAGGCAGCGGGGCAGGCTCTCTTCCTCGTCCCGCACCATCATGCACAGCGAGAGGCGCTGCGGTTCTTCCGAGACCTCGGGTTCGGAGAGGCTGATGATCTTGAGACCCATCGATTGGCTCCGTCTGGCGATTCAGGGACGCCACCCCATCGGCAGCGTCGTTCTCGACTTGAACTTGTGACTCGAGGCCGGGGTGGGCCTCAGCGTCGCTGGTGGGTGTCGACGAGCGCGACCCGCTGCAGGCGACGCGCCGCGATCGCGGCGGAATTCGCCCACGTCCGCTCGCCGGCGGCCCGGCGGCCGAGGTCGATCGCCTCGCCCAGCACCGCGCGGTCGGCCATGAGCCCCGAGATGCGCTCGGCGAGCGCCGGCACCCGCACCTCGTGGACGCGCGGTCGCACCGCCATGGCCAGGCCGTCGACCGTGTCCAGCGCGAGTTCCCGCGTGTCGGCCGCGACCGAGAGGGGCGAATCGAAGCCGAGGAACGCGGTGGCGGTACCCCGGTCGGGTGCGATGACCGGAATGCCCCGGGCCAGCGCCCCGCGGATCTCGGCGCCGGTGGCATCGGCGCGCGGCACCGACACGAGCACGTCGCAATCGGCGACCGCGGCCGTTCCCGGCCCGGCAGCGGGTGCCCGCATCTCCACGCGACCGGCGGACGGATCGGCCACGAGTGCGTCGAGCATCGCGGCCACCGCATCGTCGGTGTGGCCGTCGACCGGCGCGACGACCAGGCTGACCGGATCCGCGGCCGCAACCGCGGTGCGGTAGGCGGCGATCACCAGATCCAGGCCCGACTCCCAGTCGAGCGTCCCGGACCACCCCAGGCGCAGCACGCTCCGGCGGTCACCGCCGCGACCGCGGGGCGGCGACGTCCCGTCGAGTTCACATCCGAGCGGGACGACCGTGACACGGTCGTCGGGCGCGCCGGCAGCCAGGAACCCGTCGCGGACGTCGTCGGTGGGAACCCAGAGCTCGTCCACCGTGTCACCGAGGGCGTCGATCCATGCACGGGGGGCGCCGCCGAACCGCCATTGCACCATGGCGACACGGTGCGCGGCGTCGATGGCCGACCCGGCGCAGGGATCGGTGCCGATGAGCACGTCGGGGTGCTGCGGCCGGGCCGCCGCCCAGCGCAGGGCTCGCGGAAGCGCGTCGCCGCGCCCGGTCGTCCGGATGGCGCCGCCCGGTTCGATGGCGACGTCGACCCGCCCCTGGGACAGGAGTTCCATGGTCAGCCGGCGAAGCGCGGCCGCGCGGGGATCGGCCCCGAGCACGTCCGCCCGAACCATGACGCGGACGCGGCCACGATCCAGTCCCCGCGCCCCGTGCGGTCGGTGGGCGCCGATGCGCTCCAGCACCCGCGCGGCGATCGCGTCGGCGTCGAGTCGGACATCAGCCGGAATCGAGGTGTCCACGCGGTGGCGGAACAGGGATGCGAGCGCAGCCGGGTCGCCCGCGAGATCCTGGTGCGGCACACCGAGCGCGCGACATTCGTGCGCGTGGCGGGGGTCGGAGCTGATGACCGCGTGCGCGATTCCCATCAGCCCGAGGCGCTCCCCGTCGTGGAGCCGTTCGGAGATCACCATGGTGTCGGCCAGCTCACCGGTCCGTCCGGTGACGCGTTGGACCACCCGCACGACGGCCCGACGCAGACCCGGGTCACCGGCGATCAGCAGGGTGGCGTCGGCCTCCGCGGGGACCACCTCGGTCCAGGCCGCGATGATGTTCGCGAGTTCGTCCGCCGTCGGTGTGAGCGCCACGAGCAGGTCGCCGTGGGCCCCGGGGGGAGCGTCCGGAACGAGGGACGGCACCTGGACCGGGTCATGGACGAGGACCACGCGCTCGGCCGGCACGCCCAGCCCCACGACGTGCGATCGCTCGGCGGCGGAGCTCACCCAGACCTCGTCCATCGCCGTCATGGCGGCGACATCGCGGCCCGTGGCGGTCCCCGCGTCGCACAGCTTCGCCACGCGCACGGGGGCGACGACGTCCGGATCGAGGTCCGCGGGGGTGCACCACTGGATGTGCGCGTCCACCGGGAGGTTCCGCTCCGGTGGTGCCGGTGCATCGATGGCGGTGACCGGCACGCCCGTGTCCCGGCCCTCGACCACGACGTCCACTCCGGCGTTCGTGAGTCCGGTGTGAATGGCGCGCGCGGCGGCGGCGTCACCGCCGTCACCGATCAGCACGCTCCTGAGCGCAATCCTCATCGTGTCCCCATTCCCGCGGGCGTCGCCGCCAGCATCCGGAGCCGGTCGGCGAGCACGGGGACGGTCAGGTCCCAGGTCGCCGGGCGGACGATGCGCGCGGCGGCGGTGCTCAGCGCACGGCGCGTCTCGGCATCGCACGCGAGCGCACGACGGATGGCCCCCTCGAGCTGATTCGCCATTGCAGGACGGTTGGGTTGCGCCTCGGGCACCCGGTCTCCTTCGTGAGTGGACGACGGACTGTTGGGGGCAGTGATCGTCGCCGGGCGCAGTGCCCGGGGAACTTCATCGGGGTGGGGGGCGATCAGGGGAAGGCCGCAGGCGAGCGCCCGCATGGCCAACCCGGCGTGGAAGCGGTCGGAGGGGCACAGGGCCCAGTCGCACGCGGCCATGACGCCGGGGAGTCGCGACCAGGGCACGCGGATGGCAACCAGGCCGTCCACCGGTGTCTGCGGAATCGGCGCGGCGGCGGCCGGGTCCAGCGTGGCGAGCACGAGGGTGGCGTCCGGGCGGTCCCGACGCGCCTCGCGGAACGCCTCGGCGATCGAGACATGGAGGGTGTCGGGCTCCCCGCCGACGTACAGCAGCAGCGGTCCCGGCGTCAGCGCCACCTGCAGCGGCAGAACGGCCGGATTCCATCGATCGGGATCGAGCGGATCACTCGTGGCAAGGACACCCGGATCCGGCGGCTCGACACCGGCGAGCCCGCTGCCGACCGCCCAGACCTCGTCGGCGGGGAAACCGCTGCGATCACGCTCGGAGGGCCAGTCGCAGAGGGCGATGTCGACGCGGGCGGCGCTCTCGGCGCACGCCGCGTGGCCGGATTCCCCGCCGAAGCTGATGGTCACGTGCGGAACCCCGCTGGGCGGCTCGGTGATCGCGCTGTGGAGCGCCTCGTCGCCGGCCGCCTGGGGGAGCTGGCGGGTCGGGTCGGTTTCGACCGCGGTGACCTCGAGGCCCCAGCCGCTGGAGAGCGCGCTCACGAGGCCGCGCGCGTATTCGCCGGCGTGATCGTCGCTGAACAGCGGTCCCTCGACGCGCACCCTGGTCGTGCCGAGGCGCGCGGAGCGCCGGTTCAACGGAGGCAACCCCCGCGCGAAGGTCACGAGCGCATCGATGTCCGCACCGGGAGCCTGCGGTCGCGCGGACCCCGCGCCGTCCCCGGCCGCGGCCAGAGCGGCATGCAGAGCCAAGCGGAGTGCCTCGGGTTCGGGACCGCCGTCGATTCCGGCGTGCTCCTGCTGGATCACCGGACTCGCCTCGCGCGCGACCCACCCGACGACGGGGCGGCCGATGGCCGCCCCTTCCGCGGCCAGGCGTCCGTAGTCCGGTTCGTCGCCCGTGGCCACGATCACGTCGCAACCGGCCATGAGCCCGGCCCGGGTACGGTCGTCCGGCACCAAACCCACGATGGTCACGCTCCCGGCCGGAGCATTCGCTTCGGCGCACAGGGATGCGAACGGTTCGGGGGCGCCCTCGGTGACGATCACCAGATGGACGGCCTCGACCCCACCGAGCGCGCCCATCGCGTCGACGAGGTGACGCACCCGGGGACCCGGCTCCGCGTCCATCCACAGGACGGTGGCCGCGTCGCCGGCGTACGGCCGGCGGGGCGTCGCGTGCGGATGGAAGAGCGCCGCGTCGGCGGCCTCGGGCAGGAGCAGCACACGATGGGGGTCGATTCCGCAGTCGCGGACCGCCTCGGCTGTGGCGGCATCAGGGACGACGACGCCGTGCACATGCGACAGGCGGGCGGCCTCGTCGCGGTCGAGGTCGTGTGTGGCCCTCGGAATCCAGGCGACCCCGACACCCCGCGTCACCGGGCGCAGCAGCCGCACCGGCGCACGCTGAACCGTCAGGTCGACGGCGGTGGCGCCGGAGGTGTACGAGCCCAGCCACACGCGCTCCGGATCGGTGGCCGCGACCGGGCGGTGCGGGGTGAGCGGACAGATCTGGATGGGGTACCCGCCCGCCTCGAGAAGCCGCAGCAGCGCGCGGGATCCGCGCGCCGCCTCACCCGCGTCGTGGAGCGGTCCGATCCAGCGGATGCTCGGAAGGAGGTGTTCGCTCATCGGCGACCGGACGGGAGTGATGCTGCGGTGCGAGGGTCGCTGAGCATGCCCGCGCTATCGGCGCCTCGGGAGCCGCCTTGAGCGCCCGTCGCGCTTCTTGATCAGCCGGTGCGCTCGCCCCATTCGGGGAGCCAGATCTCGGCCCGCGCGAGCCGGCGCATGAGCGCGGTCAGGAGCCGGCTGCGTTCGCCGAGACTGGCGGCCACACAGTATTCGGCGGCGGTCTCCACGCCGCCGCCGACGACCCCCATGCCGTCCAGAACGATCGGTCCCTCGTCGGCGAGCAGCGCCGCGAGCGAGCCCTCGGCCGACTCCGTCCCCGGCCCCAGCCCCACGCCCAGATCTGCGCCCGCCTGGCGCAACGCGGCGATGAGGGTGTCACGCCCGGCCTGCTCCGGAAGCGGCGGCGTGGCGTGTGCGACCTCGACGCGGACGTCGACGTCGCGACGACGGGCGACCCCCGTCCCGAGCTGTTCGATGCGCTCGGGGATCTCGGCGAGCTGGGCCGCCTTCCGGACGCGGACTTCGAGTTCCGCCACGGCGAACTCCGGCACCCGCTCCGGCGTCCCGCCGCCGCCGATCCGCCCCACGTTGACCATCACGCCGCGCTGCGGATCATCGAGCCCCGCGACGGCGCCCACGACGTCGGCGAGGGCCACGATGGCGTTGCGCCCTTCGCCCGGGTTGCGCGCCGCGTGGGCGGCGCGGCCACGCACCACGAGCCGCAGGCGTACGACCCCCATACGGCTTCGAACGGGTTCGCCCCCCGGCGCGGCCCGCCCCATGACGGCGACGACCGCCGCGCCGCGCGCGAGTTCGCGCACCAGCATCCCGCTCTGTGGCGCCCCGTGGACGCCGTCGGGGATCACGGCGAGCGTCCAGCCCAGTCCGCCGCTGTCGGCGGTTGTCTCGAGGGCCGCCAGCGCGGCGAGCGCCACCACGATCCCGCCCTTCATCTCGGCGGCGCCCGGCCCCACGAGCCGATCGCCCTCCCGCGTCGCGCGACGGACCGGATGATCGGCACCGTAAGGCGTGTCGGTGTGCGCGACCACCAGGAGCTGCAGCGTGTGCTCGGGCCGCATCCTCCCCACCAGCGCGTGTGTGCCGTCGGCGAGCGGATGGTCCCGGATCAGCGCGCCGGTTGCCGCCAGGCGCGCGGCCACTGCGGCCCGCATCTCGGCCGCCCCCGCGGAGTCACCGACGGTGGATGGAATCGCACACCATTCAGCGAGCACCCCGACGAGGTCGGTGTCATCCATCGGCCCATAGTAGCCCCGCACCCGGCACTGCCGCGCGGAACGACCGGGTCAGGCGGAGGGCTCGGGCCCCGGCTCCGAGTCGAATCCGGCGGGCGTCGGATCCTCGATTGCCGCCCAGGCCGCGGCGGGGCCGGTCGGATCGGCGACCGCGATCTGGCGCATTCCGCGTCGTTCGTCGTCGCGGCCGGCGGGTTCGGCGACCGCGCAGCACACCGCGAAGCGCGCCCTGCCGTCGGCCTCCCTGACGTGTTCCATGCGCAGCGAGGAGACACCGGCCTCGGCGACCAGGACCGAGATGCTCGTCCGGGTGAACGCGTGCCGCTGACCGGCACGGAGGCCGTCCGGGACGAGGCTGCTCCCGGGGGGACGATCGCCGTCGGGCACCTCGAGGTACACGAAGCCACCGGGAGCCACGAACCGCACCGCAGCGGAAAGCGTTCGGCCCGGGTCATCCTCGTATTCGAGCATCCCCACGAGCACCACCAGGTCGAACTGCCCGATCCCCATGAGCGAGTCGGGAGACCCGAGGTCGGCGTCGAGGCCGACCTGCCCGCGAATGAACTCGACGTCGTCCGCGCTGGTGTCGGCGGCGCGAACCCGCCAGCCGTCCCCGGCCAGTGCCGCCGCAACCCGACCGTGGCCCGCGCCGAACTGGATCGCGGTCGGTGTCCGGTGACGGAGCTGCGGTGCCCACCACTCTGAGAAGGCAGCGATGCGATCGAGCATGGCGACGGGGTCGCCGACGGCTCGCTCGGCGTCCCGGTGGGAATCGTCGATCGTGACGTGCCCACAGGCCAGGCATCGCGAGACCGCCCCGTGGGACGTCGGGTGCGCCACCGGGTACGGCAGCCGCGGATCGGGCGGCAGCTCGTCGGCGGCTTCCAGGTGCACGCCGCCGCACACGCAGGTCGCGGTCGCGAGGGTCATCGGCATGGCCTCACGCCAGGCTGGGGGTCAGCAGGATCACATCTCCGGTATCGGCGGGAACGGCCCCGTCCTTACCGATGTTCAAGTCCGGTGTGTCCGATCCCGAGAAGTGCCCAAAGGTGCGGCGTCCGTGCGCCGCAATGAACGAGGGGTACCGGGTGATCGCGGGAATCGTCATCGGAGACTGTTCGCCGGCGGGAACGTCCAGCTGGCTCGCGTCGATCGGAATCACCGCGACGGTGACCACCGATCGCGATGTCGTCCGGGCGGCGGACGCGGTGCTGCTCGTCGCCGGCGGTCGCGTCCAACCCGCGCTCCGCGAACTCCGCTCGCTCGAACTCGACCGCACCCTCGTGTCGGTCGCGGAACGCGGGATCCCGCTGATGGGCATCGACGTCGGCGCTCACGCGATGGCACGGATGGTGACCGACGGTGGGGCCCGTTCGGGACTGGGGCTGCTCGCGGCAACAGTGCTCCCATTGTCCGAGCCATCGCCGCATCCGATTCCCAACACCGGCTGGGCGATGACACGGCGCGTCGGCGACGCGTCCTCGCCGATTCCGGAGCAGTCAGGCTGGGCGTTCTACCAGCACACCCATCGCCTCCTCGCCGGCGACGAGGACGTCCTCGCGATGGCGTCCGCCGGAGACGACCACGTGGTGGCCGCCGTCGGGAACGACCACATCCTCGGCCTCCAGTTCCGCCCCGACCGGTCGGGCGCCTACGGCGCGGCCGTCGTCAGGGACTGGGCCCGGGCCGCGATCGGGGTTGCCGCGTGACGCCCCGAATCGTCGTCGCGCTCAAGACCGTGGGGAACGACGTCGTGCAGACCCGGCGCTTCCGGGTGCGCCGCACGATCGCGACCGTGCGGGCGTGTGTCGACCGCCTGGCGCCGTGGCAGGTCGACGAACTGCTCCTGCTCAGCGTCGACGGACCGCCCTCGCCGGCACTGATCGCCGACTGCGCGGGCCGCTCGGATGCACCGCTCACGATCGGAGGCGGCATTCGGCGCCTCGACGAGATCGATCGCGCCCTGGATGCCGGAGCCGACCGATGCGTGCTGACCACCATCGCGCTCATCGACCCGCCCTTCGTCGAACGCGCCGTCGAGCGGTTCGGGGCGCACCGCATCGTCGTGGGGATCGACGCGGCCTGGCGTCCCGACGGATCGGTCCAGGCGATGGCGCACGGTGGACGGACGCCCGGCGGCGTTCACCCCGAGGCCGTCGCCCGGCGGCTCACTGAGCTCGGCGCCGGGGAGATCCTGCTGCAGAGCGTTGATCGGGATGGCAGCGGCATCGGGTTCGACCTCGGCCTCACCCAGCAGGTGGCGCGGGCGATCGCTCACCCGGTGACCGCCCTCGGGGGGGCCGGGACCGGCGCGCACGTTCGCGAGGTCCTGGAGCTCGGCGGTGCCGGTCACGCGGCCGCAATGGACCTGTTCGTCCACTCCGACGCGGCGTACGAACAGGCCCGAGACCAGTGCGCGCGGGCCGGCCTGGCCGTCCGCCGGGCTCCCGCGACCTCAGATCCGCGCGAACGGCCGACCACGGGACTTCGCGCCGGCCTGGAACGTCAGCTCCGCGCCGCGACCGCTCCCCTTCCCCGCCAGACCCGGCGCCCGGCGCCCGCCGCCTGGTGCGATTGCTGCGTCACCCGGCTCCCCGAGGGCTCCGACTCCCGGCGCTGCAGGCGATGCGATACACCGGGGACGGTCCCCACCGTCGAATGGACGCACCGCGCCGAGCTGCTGCAGCGGCTGTTCCACGAATCGAGGGCGTCGGGCGAGCACGACTGTGTCGTACCCGTCACGACCGCCGACGACACCGCGCACATGGTGACCCGCCTCGTCGACGACTGGGGGCACCGTCCGCTGCTGGTGGCGTACGACGCCGCGCTGGTCGGGACCGGCGGCGGCGTGCTGGGGCAGCGACTGCACGAGCGTTTGAACACCGACCTCGTGGTGTCCGCACCGGCGCCCGAAGTGGCGCGCATGCTGGCAATGCTCGGCTTCCTCGCCTGGGGTGACCCCGCCTGGCACCAGCGGGTCGGCACCGCCGCGACCGCGACCCGGGTGGCCGTGCAGCGGGGCATTCCGCTGGTGGTCTGGGGGACGCGAGCGGGGTTGGACCTCTCGGCCGATCGTGGAATCGGCGTCCTGCCCGAGGTCACGAGGCTGCATCACCTGGCCGAGGACGGACGCGGGCACGACTGGACGGCGTTTCTCGGTCAGCACGGGTTGACGGCAGCGGACCTCAGCGTCGTCCGCCATCCGAGCCGGGCCGACATCGCCGCGGCCGGAGTCCGGGCGATCAGCCTTCCCGGATTGGTTCCCTGGTGCCCGCCCCGCAGCGGGATCGCCGACGCCACGATGGACGCGGCCGACGCGTGGATGGACCTGGTGCGGACCGGTTCGGCGGGACTCGAGGGCAGGCTCAGCGACGCCATCCGGGCCGGTCGCATCGATCGCGGCGAAGCGATCGTGCGGATCCGCGAACACGCCGACGCGCTCCCGAGGGCGGTCGACGCGTGGTGCGCGGCCGCGGGGATCAGTCCCCGCGAATTCCAGCGCGTGGCCGATCTTCATCGTGACGCGCGTGTCTGGTGGCGCGTGGACGGACGCTGGGCGGCCGACCACGTCTGGGACCGCGACGCAATGCCGCTGCACCTCGCCGCCTGATCGCTGCGGCCCGGTAACCTCAGTCTCGAGTCGAGATTGAGGGATGCCCGGTCGGACCGGGTCCCGTCTCGACCGCGCCGATGCGGCGTTGCACGTGCTCCTGCGCGTGGGCGATGGCGTCATCGAGGCTCGTGAAAACGTGGTGGCTGTGGGCGAGCCGGTCGATGGCGCCGACCTCGCGAAGGATGTGCAGGTGGTGTGATCGTGGGCCCTTCAGCAGCACGGTGATCCCCCGCCGCTCCAGTTCCTCGATGACCTCGCCCAGCGCCTGCGCCCCCGAGGCGTCGAGGATCCGCAGATCGGGGAGCCGCAGAATGACCACCTGAACGTCGTCCACCGCCGTCAGTTCCCTGAAGAACCGCTGCACCGCCCCGAAGAACAGCGCGCCGTCGAGGCGGTAGGTCACGATGTGCTGGTGGTGGAGGCGGTCAGCCGTCGCCGCGTCCATGAGCGGGAGCGGCTCGGCCACCGGGACGCTGGTGAGCGCCAGGTGGCGCAGGGCCAGCACGGCCGCGGCGGCCATCCCGATCTCGACCGCGAGGATCAGATCGAAGGCGACCGTCACGACCGCGGTGATGATCAGCACCGCCGCGTCCGAACGCGTCGCGCGGAGGATCGCCCGCACGTTGTGGACCTCGATCATCCGCACGGCGGTGACCAGCAGCACCCCGGCGAGCGCCGCGAGCGGGATGTCGGCGACGACCCCGGACCCCAGCCACACCACGCCGAGCAGCAGCACCGCGTGGACGATGGCCGACAGCCGGGTGTGCGCCCCCGCCTTGACGTTGACCGCCGTCCGGGCGATCGCTCCCGTGGCGGGCATCCCGCCGAACAGCGGGCTCGCGATGTTGGCGAGCCCCTGACCCACGAGTTCGCGGTTCGGATCGTGTCGGCCGAGTCCGGCCATTCCGTCGGCCACCCGGGCCGAGAGCAGCGACTCGAGCGCTCCGAGCGCGGCCACCGCGAACACGGCGCCCGACAGGTCGGACACCAGGCGCGTGGAGAACTCCGGCAATTGCGGCATCGGAAGCGTGTCGGGGAGCGCGCCGATCGTGGCGACGTCGAGGTTCCCGACCCCGACCACGACGGTCGCTGCCGCCACGGCGAGCAGCGACGCAGGGAGCCCGCGGTGGATCAGCGGTGCCACCAGCATCACCGTGGCGACCACCGCGACGACCGCGATCGCCGTCAGTGATCCGCCGCCCCCGAGCGCGTCACCGAGCGCCCTCGCCGCGACGAGGGCGGTGTTCTCGCCGTCCGGGCGCGCCACGCCGAGCGCCGTGGGCACCTGCTGCAGGAAGATGATCGCCGCGATCCCGAGCGTGAACCCCTCGATCACGGGCCACGGTACGAACGCGAGGTAGCGGCCGAAGCCCGCGATCCCGGCCGCGAGGATCACGACGCCGGCGAGCACTCCCACGAGGAACACGGCCTCGACGCCGAAGCGGGCGACGATGGGCACCAGGACGACGGTCATCGCGCCGGTCGGCCCGGACACCTGGACGTTGGAGCCGCCGAAGACGGCCGCGACCACCCCGGCGATGATGGCCGTGATGAGTCCGGCCGAGGCGCCCAGGCCACTCGTCACGCCGAAGGCCAGTGCGAGGGGAAGGGCCACCACGCCGACGGTGACGCCGGCGACGACGTCCTTGCGCCAGCCGCTGCGCACCCCGGCATAGTCCGCGCGCCCGGGCAGCATCGTCCTGGCCCGGGCCAGGGTCGAGAAGGTCACCCGTTCACCAGTCCGTCCCCGGCGAACCTCACCGGCCGGATCGCTCGAGTTCGTGCAACAGGTCGCGACGCGCCTCGAGCGATGCGATCAGCAACCGTCGCGCCACCGCGAGCAGGTCGCCGAGGAGCGGATCCTTGATCGAGTAGGTCACGGTGGTCCCGGAGCGCTCGGTGCGGACCAGATCGGCGCGACGGAGCACCGAGAGCTGCTGTGACACGCGGGCCGCGTCGATGCCCATCTCGGCCTGCAGCTCGGACACCGTGCAGGGGTGCTCCACCAGCAGCTCGAGCGCCCGAATACGCACCGGATGGGCCAGCGCCCTGAAGAGCTCGGCCTTGATCTCGTTGACGGGCGGATCGTGGGGCATCGCCGCACCATACATGCGTTGCGTGTTATATGCAATAAATGCGATATAGCGATTTCCTCGCGGGGTTGCCACCGGGACCCGGGCTGCCGATACCGGAGTCGAGTCCCGCGAACCGGAGGCCCTCCCATCGCCACCGCCATCAGCTCCAACGTCCACCGGCACGTGATGCTCCGTGTCGGGCCCGAGCACTACGCCGTTCCGATCGATCAGGTGCGGGAGATCATCCGCTGGCGCCAGCCCACGCCGCTCCCGGGGCAACCGCCGCACATGGAGGGAACGATCGAACTGCGCGGCGAGGTCGTGTCGGTGATGGACATCGGGACGGTGTTCAGGCGACAGGGATCGACCGGTGAGGACCGCGACATCGTGGTGGTCGAACCGACCGCCGACCGGGTCGTCGGGATCACCGTGGACGAGGTACTCCAGGTCATGGACACCGATCCCGCCGAGCACCACCCCACCCCCGACGGCATCGTGTGCGGGGCGTACGTCGACGGCGTGATCGTGGCCGATGACCGCCTGGTGGTGAAGCTCTCACTCCACGACCTGTTCGCGTCGCTCGAAACGTCCGAGGTGTAGGGCCGTGAGGCGCCCGGCCGGCCTCAGGCCGTGACGGTCGCTCCCTCCGCCACCCGGGCGGCATGGGTGGGGCCGTCGGGCACGTCGGCGGGCCGGCCGATGGCGAACTCGCGACGCAGGACCGGCACGACGAGCTCACCCAGCATGTCGACCTGTTCGAGCACCACCTCCAGCGGCAGGCCGGCGTGGTCGACCAGGAACAGCTGACGCTGGTAGTCACCGACGTAGTCCCGTGAGGCGAGGGTCCGCTCGATCACCTCTTCGGGAGTGCCGACCGTGAGCGGCGTGTCCCGCATGAAGTCTTCGAGTGACGGCCCGTGCCCGTACACCGGCGCGTTGTCGAAGTAGGGCCGAAACTCCCGGATGGCGTCCTGACTCCTGGGGCGCATGAAGACATGTCCGCCGAGGCCCACGATGGCCTGGTGAGCGCCGCCGTGGCCGGCCGCCTCGTAGGCCTCGCGGTACATGCGCACCATGCGGGCCGTGTGCGACGGCGGCCAGAAGATGTGGTTGGCGAAGAAGCCGTCGCCGTAGGCCGCGGCCAGGCGCGCCACCTCGGGCGTCCGGATCGAGCCGTGCCAGATGAAGGGCGGCACGCCGTCGAGCGGACGCGGCGTGGCGGTGAAGCCGCGGAGCGGGGTCCGAAAGTGTCCCTCCCAGTCGACCACGTCCTCGCGCCACAGGCGGTGCAGCAGCCCGACGTTCTCGATGGTGAGCGGCACGGCCTGGCGGGGATCCTTGCCGAACCACGGATAGACGGGACCGGTGTTGCCGCGCCCGAGCATCAGGTCCATGCGGCCGTTGGTGAGGTGCTGGAGCGTGCCGTAGTCCTCGGCGATCCGCACCGGGTCGGTCGTGGTGATCAGCGTGGTCGCCGTCGAGAGGATGATGCGGCTGGTCTGCGCGGCCACGAACGCCATCGTGGTCGTGGGCGAGGAGGCGACGAACGGTGGGTTGTGGTGCTGGCCGAACGCCACGACGTCGAGACCAACCTCGTCGGCGCGTTTGGCGATGGCGATCTGCGCGGTGATCCGCTCGTGCTCGGTGGGCGCGCGCCCGGTGGTGGGATCGACGGTGACGTCACCGACCGAGAAGATGCCGAACTGCACGGTCGCCTCATTTCGACAATTGCTTGACTAACCGACGGGAGCCTAGCATGCCACGGTGCCGGCTCAGGGCCTCGAGCGCGTGACCCGGGACCCGAAATAGATACCCTCGGTACCGTCCGGGAACCGCACCAGCGCCTTGTTGCCGCCGTCGTAGTCGGGCGCCCAGACCAGCATGGTGCCCTCCCCGTGCCCCTCGACCTCCACGGTCTCGTCCAGGGGTTCGTCGAGCCCGCGCCAGAAGCGGACGAACCGATTCTCGTTCCACTCCTCGCCGATGGTGGTGGGGATCTCGTGGCCGGGGTGCACGCGGGTGTGATGCGGCAGGCGCATCAGCACGTCCATCGTCGACGTCTTGAGCTGCGGGAAGTTGCCCCCGGGGCGTGCATGCCCCCCGACCGTGCGATGGAACAGCACGTCCCCGGTGAAGCAGTCGTCGCCGCAGAGGTAGGCGAAGTGCCCCTGGCAGTGGCCGGGGGTGTCCAGCGCCACGAACTCCAATGACCCGGACCGCACCGATTGACGGTCCTCCAGCACCATGTCGAGCGTTCCGCGGCCGAGCTCCTCGTCGGTGCCCCGGTGTCCCACGAACGGCACGCCGGGGAAACGTTCCCGGTACATGTCGTTGTTGACCACGTGATCGGGGTGATGGTGGGTCAGCAGGATGTGGGTGATCGTGATGCGATCGCGCTCGATCCGCTCGTTCAGGGGCTCGAAGACGCCGTTGCCGTCGATGAGGACGCCGCGGCCCCCCGGCCCTTCGGCCACCAGGTAGGAGTTGACCAACCACCTGGGACGTTCCTGGGTGCGCTCGATGATCACGGTCCGGACTCCTGGCTCGGGGGTGCCCCCGGATGAGAGCAGAGTCCGGCGCGACGCGCGAGCGGCCTCGGCGGGGCGGCCTCCGGCCAGTCGCGTTCGTAGACTCAGCCGATGGACACCGAGCGCACCCATCCCCTCCGCCGCCTGTGGCGGAACGCCGAACGCCACCGCCGACGCGTGGTGTTCGCCACGTCCATGTCGGTGGCCAACAAGTTCTTCGACGTGGCGCCCGAGATCATCATCGGCGCGGCGCTGGACGTGGTGGTGCGCAACCAGGACAGCTTCGTCGCCGACGTGACGGGCATCCGGGACCAGTGGCACCAGTTCCTGCTGCTGGGGATCATCAACGCGTTCGCCTGGTTGTTCGAGTCGCTGACCGAGTGGCTCGCGTCGGTGGCCTGGCGGAATCTGGCCCAGACGGTGGAGCACGAACTCCGCGTCGACACGTACGCCCACGTGCAGGATCTGGAGCTGGCGTACTTCGAGGACCGCAGCACCGGGGGGTTGATGTCGGTGATCAACGACGACGTCAACCAGCTCGAACGGTTCCTCGACGTCGGCGCAAACACCATGATCATCACGGCCGTCAACGTCGTGCTCGTGGGGGTCGTGTTCCTGGTGGCGTCACCGCTCCTGACGCTGGTGGCGTTCCTGCCCATTCCCATCATCATCTGGGGCTCGTTCCTCTACCAGCGCCGCCTGGAACCGCGCTACGCGGACGTCCGTGAGCAGGTCGGCCTCCTCAACGGCATGCTCGCCAACAACCTCGGCGGGATCGCCACCATCAAGGCGTTCACCTCCGAAGCCCGCGAGGTGGCACGGGTCAGCGCGAACTCGACCGCCTACGAGACCGCCAACCGCGAGGCAATCCGCTTCTCATCGGCGTTCATCCCGCTCATCCGGGTGGCGATCCTCGCCGGCTTCACGTGCACGCTGCTCGTCGGCGGCTGGGCCACGCTGCACGGATCGCTCGAGGTGGGGCTCTTCACCGTGCTCGTGTTCATGACCCAGCGGCTGCTCTGGCCGCTCACGCGCCTGGGCGAGACGTTCGACCTGTACCAGCGCGGCATGGCCTCGACGCGGCGGATCCTCGACCTGCTCGAGGTGGAACCCGCGATCATCCCGGGCCAGCGGGCCCTCCCGCGGCCGGTGAACGGCGACATCCGCTTCGACGGCGTCGAGTTCGCGTATGGGAACGGCCCGCCGGTGCTCAACCAGATCGACCTCCACGTTCCCGCAGGGGAGACGCACGCGGTGGTCGGACTCACCGGATCCGGGAAGTCGACCATCGTGAAGCTCCTGCTCCGGTTCTACGAACCGACGGCCGGCCGCGTGCTGGTCGACGGCATCGATGTGTCGGCGCTCACCTTCGCTTCACTCCGCGGGAGCATCGGACTGGTGAGCCAGGACGTGTTCCTCTTCGACGGCACCGTGTCCGAGAACATCGCCTATGGTCGGGTCGACGCGACCCACGACGACATCGTCCGCGCGGCCACCCTCGCCGAGGCCGACCCGTTCATCCAGCGCCTCCCGGACGGCTACGCGACGCTCGTGGGCGAGCGCGGCCAGAAGCTGTCCGGGGGCCAGCGCCAGCGGCTGTCGATCGCGCGCGCCATCCTGCGCGACCCGGCCATGCTGATCCTCGACGAGGCGACGAGCTCGGTCGACAACGAGACCGAGGCGGCCATCCAGCGGTCGCTGGAGATCGTGTCGCAGAACCGCACCACGCTGGTCATCGCGCATCGGCTCTCCACGGTCCGGCACGCGAACCGTATCCATGTGCTCGAACACGGGTACATCGCCGAAGCCGGGACGCACGAGGAGCTCGTGGCGTCCGACGGTCTCTACGCCGCGCTGTGGCGCGTGCAGACCGGAGAACACCAGGAGATCCCGCTCGAGGATTACGAGTAGCGGCGGCTCAGGCCGTGCCCTCGACGGCGATCAGCCCGGTCTTGGCCTCGAAGGAGCACCGATCCCGTTCGATCTGCTCGACGATCCATTCGCGCAGGCGCGGGTCTGGCGTGTTCACGCTCAGCGACCGCCCGTGCCGGATCCGGGACTCGGCGACGCGCCGGGGAGGACTGCCCGCCCGCTGCAGTCGAACCATCAGGTCGGAGTCCTGAAACCAGACGACCATG
This sequence comes from Actinomycetota bacterium, assembly GCA_020636905.1. Taxonomy (GTDB): domain Bacteria; phylum Actinomycetota; class Thermoleophilia; order Miltoncostaeales; family Miltoncostaeaceae. Next base: position 171,623 of record JACJWX010000003.1, read on the forward strand.
TCGGGATCGAAGAACGCGCCTGGCGCCACGGAGTGCTCCACCATCGACTCGCGCGTGAGCGCGAAGCACCAGGCGGAGAAGCCCTCGTGTTCGGCGGTGTCGACGGTCCTCGGGTACGCGACCGTCGCCCCGTCGTCGAGGGTCTCCTGGAGCGGTGGCCACCAGCCCGGCAGCACCTCCACGTCGTCGTTGCACACGACCAGGTAGTCGCCCCGGGCGCCGCGCAGGCCGGTGTTCACGGGTGCGGAAAACCCCTGCGGGGGCGCAAAGTTGTCAACGATGACGATCTCGTGCGGCACACCGGTGTTGGCGTGGATGGCCGCCACGCAGTCGCGCAGCCGGGGGCTGGCCGCGTCGAGCGTCGGAATGACCACGCTCAGCAGCGGCACCGATCCGTACGGGGCGATCTCCGGTCCAGCAACGCCGGCCAGGGCCGGCACGACGAGGGCTCCGTCAGCGCCCGCCACCCGCCCCACCGAACCGAGGTTGGCCACGAGCGCCGCCACCAGGTGATCGGCGGGGATGTCGGGGACACCATCGAGCGCGGTGGCCTTCCAGGCAAGCGCCAGCGCCTGCACGGGGTGGGTGTGCTGTCCGCCGGTGATGCTCGTCGTCGCGACGCACTCAGCGGTGGCGAGAGGAGCAACGAGGGCTCCCAGCCATCCCGGAGCGACGCGGGCCGCGTCGCGCAGGTAGACCACGACCTCCGCGGGCGCGGTGTGCAGGGCGGTGGCCAGCGCGACGGCCTCCGAGACCGGGTTCGCCAGGCGGACCAGCTCGATGTCGCCGCCGAGCCGCGCGAACAGCGCCTCGAACCCGGTGGTGGCGTTGTCGACGATCACCACCCGGTGGGCGGGATGCTCGTCGAGCTCCCCGAGGCAGACAAGGCACTGCTCGAGTGCCGCCGCCGTTCCCGTCGCCGATACGTAGATCGCAACATCCATCTGCACCCCATCGGCCACGCTCGTCCGGATCTGAGCGCGTCTCGCCCCGGGGCGCACCCCGCGGGCGACACCCGCGCGGTCGCGACATACACTCGCCCACATCACGTGGACCCCGACGCGTCCGTCCGGGCGCGGAACCGCAACAGGAGGCACGCTCATGGACGTCGTCGATGCGATCCGGAAGCGCCGCGCCGTGCGCAGGTACACCGACCGGCCGATCCCCGAGGGCGTGCTCGACCGGATCCTCCGGATGGCGCTCGCCGCACCCACCGGCAGCGGCGCGCAGGCGTGGGGGCTGACGGTGGTCCGCGAGCCCGAGCTCCGACGCCAGATCGCGGAACTCGTCATCGCCGGCGGCGGACGCTACTTCGCCATCATGCGCCCCAGGGCCGAGGGCGCCACCGACGAGGAACACGTCGCCTGGGGACGCGAGTACGCGGAACAGATCCTCGGTTCCTACCGGCAGGTGCCGGTGTGGGTGCTGGGCACGCTGGTACCGCGGGACAACTACCCCGCGTCCATGCGCGAGGGTGGGCACCTCGACGACGTCATCTCGGTGGCCTTCGCGATGGAGAACCTGTTCCTGGTGGCCCGCGCCGAGGGCATCGGGTCGGTCCCCACCACGGCCTTCCAGCGATTCGAGAAGGACCGCCTCCGGGAGATCCTGGGCATGCCGCCCGAGGTCGATCCGGTGATCCTCACGCCCCTCGGGTACCCCGAAGCGTTCCCCGAGGGCCGGCCTCCGGCCCTCAAGCGGACGTTCCGACGCTGGCAGACGCTCGTGCACGACGAACGATGGGGAAACACACGCGCCCCGACGGGCTGAGCCGGGATCCGCGGAAGGCGCGAACGCGGAGGTCAAGTCGAAGGCCTCACGGCCGAGTGTTGGGGTATGTCGAGCCCCAGATACTCCGTGGGCACCGTCGCCACCAGTGACTACATCCCCTGGTCGCGAGTGCTCGCCGAATCCGTCGCCGAGCACAACCCCGGGATCCCGGTCTATGCCCTGATCCTGGACGACTTCGACCCGGACGAGGTGCTGCGGCCCGACGACCGCTTCGAGGTCATCCGGCCCGCGGACCTGGCGATCGCCCCGGACGAGTTCGCCTGGCTCTCGACGATGTACACCACCCTGCAGCTGTCCTGCGCGATGAAGTCCTGGTTGCTCCTGGAGCTGCTGGAGCGCACCGACGCCGCGGTCTACCTCGACAGCGACATGCGGGTCTACGACTCCCTCGACGTGCTGGCGATCCCGGCCGCCTGGGACGGCGTGGTCCTGACGCCGCACCTGCTCACACCGCCGCCGCCGGACGGCCGCTTCCCGAACGACGACGCGCTCGACCAGTTCGGCATGTTCAACGCCGGCTGCCTCGCCGCCGGGCAGACCGGACGCCCGTTCCTGCGGTGGTGGGCCGGAAAGTGCTCACGGGACTGCTTCGAAGGATCCGAGCTGCGGCCGCCACGGTTCGTCGATCAGCGGTGGCTGGACCTGGCCCCGGCCTACTTCGACGTGACCGTCGCCCGTGACCCGGGCGTCAACGTGGCCTACTGGAACATGCCCGAGCGACCCGTTCAGCGCTCCGACGCCGGCGCCCCCGTGATCGGCGGCCGTCCGCTGCGGCTGTTCCATTTCAGCGCCCTCCCGCTCGATGCCCCGCGGCAGCTCAACCGCTTCCTCAATGCCGACTCGCGCGTTCGCGCGGAGGACCACCCCGTGGTGCTCGACCTGTGCGAGGCCTACGTCGGGGAGCTGCGCGCCGCCGGCCTCGACCCGGGTGCTGAGCGGCGCCCACCGGCCGAACTGGCGCCCGGCGTGCCCCTCAGCGACACCACACGGAGCGCCCTGCGCGTGGCCCTGACGGACGCCGAACGCGCCGGGGAATGGTTCCCGCGCCGGCCGGACGACCCCAGGCTGGCAGGCGACCTGCTGGACTGGTTCACCGCCGCGGACACGCGAATCCCCGGCCTGACAAGGTATCTGCGGGCACTTCACGCCAGCGAACCCCGCATCGCGGCGACCTTCCCCAACCTTGGCGACCCCGCCACGGCCGGTGCCTACATCGAGTGGGCACGCACCGAGGGTGTCACGATGGACCTGGTCGCCCGACCGCTTCTGAGCGCCATCGGCGGCGCGGCACCTGCCTTCGACGACGCCGATTCGGTGGTGCTGGTCGACGTCGACGACCTCCTGGCCCGCCCTGACGAGTTCGCCGCGACGATCGCCACGTTCCGGGCGAATGATCCGGTGACGTTCCTGCTCTGGTGGCCCGCCCGGACCGAAGCGGACCTGTCCGCGGCACTGGCGCCCGTCATGGACGCCTGCGGCTTCACCGAACCCGACGGCCCCACCGCGGTCGGCCTCGTCGACCCGCTTCCCACGCCGGTCATCTGCGAGATCGCCGACATGGCGCTGTCGCCCGGATCGCGGATCCCGGAGCTGGCGTCGATCCCGGTGGTCCTCAGCGACACGGACATCGCGACTCGCGTCGCGGACGCGCGCGCCGACGACCGCCGCGACTCCGGACGGGAGTGCGCATGACCGACACCCCCGAGATCACGGTCGTCATCAGCTGTTTCAACTACGGCGAGTTCCTCGCCGACGCGGTCGAGAGTGTGCTCGCGCAACGAGGGATCAACCTCGCCGTCACGGTTGTGGACGACGGGTCCACCGACGATTCACTCGCCATCGCGCGTGCGATCGCCGATCGCGATCCGCGCGTCACGGTGATCGCCCAGGAGAACTCGGGAACGCCAGCCATCCCCCGCAACCGTGCGATCGAGGCCGCCACCACGCCCTTCATCGCATGCCTGGATGCCGACGACATGTATGAGCCGGATGCCCTCCGCGTCTGCGTGGACGTGCTCGAGGCCGATCCCGCGCTCGGCATCGCGTATCCGCAACAGCGGGACGTCGGGCGGCGGTCGTGTCTGCAGGACATGCCGGTCTGGTCCATCGACGGACTCGCAGCCCACAACTTCCTTCCGAGCGGCAGTGTGTTCCGGCGGCAGGCCTGGGTCGACGCCGGCGGCTACCGCACCGACGTCGGCTACGAGGACTGGGACTTCTGGCTGGGGATCGTCGCCGCCGGATGGAGCGCGGCGCCCGCGGAGGGCGCGGTGTGGTGCTACCGGCACCATGGCGAGAGCCGATTCACGCGGGAGCGCGCCAACGACCAGGAGATCAAGGCGCGGATCATCCTGAATCACCAGGTCCTCTATCCGGACACCTTCGTCGCCTGGGCCGAACGCGTGATGCGTGGCGAAGAGCCCGTCGATGTGAACGCCCCGGCTGGCCTCATGCCCCGACTGGCGTCCCGGCGTGACCGCGTGTCCATCGCGTCCGACGCCTCGAAGCGCGCCGACTGGTACCTCGAGCGCGACGACATCGAGAGCCCCTGGCCCGGCCTGGATCTCGCCCAGGCGCTCGCCCGGGTGGACATGCTGGGGTATTCCGAGGTGCACTCGCACGGTCAACGGGTCGCCCATCGGAGGGCCAGCAGTCCCCTCGCGTGCCCGGTCCCGTTCCCGCGCAGTGGTGATTCCCCCGAGGAGCGGCTCGAGGCAGTGACCGCGTCGATCGGGCCCATCCTGACCATCGCGGCCACGACGACCACCGAGTTCCGCCCGGACAGCATCGTGCGTGCCCTCGGCATCCCGGCGGCGCGACTCCCGATGGTGCTCGAGGCGACCTCGAAGTGGATGAACACGCCGGGGAGCACCCCACCGCAACACGTCGACCCCGGCGATCTGCACGCGGCATGCGGTCTGCTGCTCGCCCAGCAGACCGTCCACGGCACGCCCGAACGGATCGCCCGCGCATCCGAGATCCATCGAGTTTCGGCGGCGATGGCGGTCGGCGCGACGCGCAACCGGCTCGTGCTGTCATTCGCCTCCGAGCTGGAGCATGCGCCCGAGATGCTGTCGGCGTACGGCCGGTCGATCGACGAGGACGACGACGTCACGCTGGCGATCATCGGCGACACCCCCGAGCGGGTTCCCGAGATCCTCCAGGCAGCCGGGCTGGACCTGGAAAGGTGTCCCGACATGGTGGCGACGGCTCGCCTACCCGAAGTCGCTGACGCGGTGCTCTCCCGCAGGCCGTTCGGTGCAGTCCGCCGCTTCGACGAGACGAACGCGTCGAACCTGCGCTCGGAACTGGGACTCCGGGCCGCCGCCTAGGACGTCAGGTCCGGCGGGCCACCACGGTGTAGTGCCAGGGCATCAGCGGACGGTCCGGGTCGGTCAGCTCGTCCAGTGACTCGATCGTGAAGTCGGCCAGCAGCGCCCGCCAGCCGTGTTCGCTGATCCGCCAGCAGTCCGGGAGCGGACCGTGGATGCGGAACCCGAAGGGGCTGCTGGCGAGCAGCACGCCACCGGGACGGAGCATCCGCCGGATCTCGCGCACCGCGTCGAACGGCTGGGTCACGTGCTCGAGCACCTCGGTGCAGACGATCGCGTCGAACCGGCCGTCCTCGACCCCGGGGACCGGCCGGCAGAGGTCGGCGATCCACGTGCAGCCAGATTCCGGATCGATGTCCAGCGTCTCCACCCGCACCCCCGCGCCGACGTAGGGACGAAGGCCCTCGTGGTCCTGGGGCGCGATGTCCAGCACGAGCGCGTCCTCGGGCACCGACTCGCGACCGAACCTGGCGAGCGCCGCGGAGACGTTGGCCCGGATCGCGGCGAGCACTCGCTCGTCGTGTGCGCTGGGCGTGTACCGGATCTCAGACACGGGCATCGCTGAGCACCTCCACCTGGTCGCTGTCGAACACCGGGATGCCGAGCGTGGTGGCCACCTCGCGCCGCTCGGCAAACGAATCGTCGATGAAGATCGCGTCGGAGCGGTTGATGACCGCGCTCTTTGGCGCGTGGTCGCCGAGGTGTTCGATGCGATCGAAGATGGCGGTCAGGCGGTGCCGCTGCAGCGTCTGCTCGACGTCGCCCCGGTGGCGGGTCACCAGCACGACCTCGCGGCCGTGGTTGAGACACTCGAAGAGGAATCCGACCAGCTCGGCGTTGACCCTCCCGCGGATGAGGAGCGTGTCGTCGAGGTCGACGTACACCGCGCCGTAGCGGTACGCGTGCCGGTACCGGTTCACCAGGGCGCGGTCCACCGAGACCTCGCCCGGCGTCGGGGTGACCTCCACGTCGATGCCGAGCGCCGTGTACACCGACAGCAGCGGCAGGTTCACACCGGCCGCCCTCGCCACGGCGCTCGTCCCGGCGATTCGGGGAGCCACCTCCAGGAGGTGGTGTGTCCCGTCAGTGTCGCGGCGGGTCTGGAAGAACCAGGCCCCGCGCAGCGTGAGCACCCGGTTGATGCGCTCGGCCATGTCCGAGAGATCGGGGTCCTCGACGTGGTGGCTCGCCATGCTGATGCCCGCTCTGGTGCGGTCGCGCTGCCGCGGACCGGCATAGGCGAGCCTGCCGTGCCGGTCGGTGAAGCAGTCGATGGTGAACTCTTCGCCCGGCAGGTGCTCCATCAGCAGGTCCGCCCCGGCCGCGCGGGCGGTGGCCAGCGCCTCGGGCCCGTCCACCCGCACGGCCCCCTGGGAGCCCTGGCCGACGTCGGGCTTGATGAACAGCGGGAAGTCGGCGGGCGTCAACACCGCCTCGTCGACGACACGCGGGACCGGGACGTGGACGCCCAGGACGGCGTAGGTCAGGCGCTTGGATCGCGCGACCCGGCAGGTGTCCGCCGGTGACCCCACCACGGCCGCGCCGAGCGTCGCGGCAGCCTCGGCGCACGCCAGCACCACCGAGTCGTGGGCCGGATACACCAGGTCGATGTCGTGGTCGCGGATGATGCCGCCGAGGCGCTCCGCCCACTCCGGGTCGTCGACCATGGGGAGCGGTTCGTGCCGCGCGAAGACCAGATCGGCGTGCGTGCCATCGGCGATCCCGGCGCTGTACAGCTCGATGTCCGGCCGGTGGCCCAGTGCCGCGCGGACTTCCATGGCGATCTCGGTGGCGCCGGGAACGACCAGGACACGAACCGGCCGGGTGTGCATGGAGCTCATGCCGCGGATGCCCGGACGGCCGCCGGGTCACGCTGCGATACGTCCAGGTACATGCGGGCGTCGGTGCCCAGCACGTCGGTTGCGAGCTGATCGGTCGTGGCGCGCAGGTCGTGCGTGGCGAGCTGCGCTTCGGTGAGCGACGGGTCGTCTTCGATGCTGGTGAGTTCCTTGAAGTGCACCAGGACCACCTGGGGGAGGTGCACGAAGGTCGCCCCCGCGTCGGCCATCCGCCGCCACATGTTCCAGTCGCCGGGCTCCTCGATGAGCCAGCAGTGCGGATCGAAGCGGAAATGGGCCAGGGCGCGTGTGTAGAGCACCGAGCCGTGCGAGATGTAGCCCTTGCGGAGCGGAGCGGATCCCCAGACGGCCCAGCTCCCGTTGCGCGACTCGCACAGCGCCTGCCCCCAGACGGCGTCGGCGCCGGAGGTGTCCAGCGCGGTCAGGAGCTCGTTGATGTGGGTCTCCGTGAACGCGTCGTCGTGGTCGAGCGGCGCGATGACGTCACCGGTGCAGGCGTCAAGCGCGCCGTTCGCGGCGTGTGACCCGGCGGTCATCCAGAAGTGCGTCGAGTGGGACGCGTAGTTCGGCCGCTCCGGCACCTCGCGGTAGACCACGCGCGGGTCCTGGACGGCCTCGACCATCCGCCGCGTCTCCGGATCGGGACCGTCGCTGCAGACCACGACCTCGATGTCCGGGTACCGGCCGTTCAGCGCCGACGCGATGGCCCGGCGCACCAGGAGCTCGGGCTTGCGCCAGGTGGGGATGCGGACGCTCACCTTCGGGACGCCTTCGAGCCGGACGTAGGTGCGTTCGAAGATGTGCCGGTCGCGGGTGGCGACCAGTCGATCGAGCAGCCACTTCCCGGTGCGGGCGACCTCGACGATCTCGGCGGCGCTCGTCGACACGCCGGGCTCCGACACGCCGAGCCGTTCGCGCACCTCCGCGGGCGTGGTGACCGTGACCGCGTCGGCCGAGCCGTCGGGGTGACCGAGCGAAATGGCCCCGAAGGTCCCGCCCCCGGACGCGTGGCGGCACACCTCTTCGACCATCTGCCCGAGCACCGGGGTCGGGATGGCGCTCTCGACCTCGGTCAGGACGAGCTCGAACCCGTCCCGCTCCCGGCTGTGGGCGACGTACGCCGCAACCACCGGTGCCCACGACACGGGATCGCCGGCGTCAACCGTGAGGGCGAGGCGCGTCACGACCGCCCTCCCGAGATGACCACCGGATGTGCTGCTGGCATGTCTGTGCTCAACCGGGCACCGCTTCCTGGACGATCGCCGCGATGCGGGTCGCCTCGTCGCTGGTCAGGTCGTTGGCCATCGGCAGGGACACCATTCTTGGGCTCAGCGCATTGGTCACCGGCAGGCCTCCGACCCGTCCGGCCGACACGAACGCGCCCTGCTGATGAAGGGGTGGATCGAAGTATCCGCGCGCCTGGATACGGTCCCGCTCGGCGAGCTGGAGGAGTCGCTCACGCGCCGGTGCGTCGGGAACCAGCAGCTGCATGATCTGCCACGTGGAGTCGCCGCTCCCGTCCTGGTAGCGGATGCGATCTGAGCCGATCGCCTCCTGCACCGAGCGCGCGGCGGCCCGGCGGCGGGCCAGTACGCCGGGAAACCGGTCGAGCATGGCAAGGCCCGTGGCCGCGCCCAGCTCGCAGAGCTTCGCGTTCAGGCCCACCCCGAACTGCGCCACGCGGGCGCCGGGGGGCATGCCGAAGTTCGCCAGCGCCCGAAGCTGTTCGGCGAGGCGCTCGTCGTGCGTCACGACGAGGCCGCCTTCGCCGATGGCGAACGGCTTGGTGGCATGGAATGAGAAGACCTCGGTGTCGCCGGCCGATCCGGCGAGGATCCCTTGATCGTCGAGCGAACCGAACGCGGCCGCCGAGTCGAAGAGCAACGGCACGCCGGCCCGGGCGCACAGCTCGCGGTACGCCTCGCGGACCCAGCGTGGAGGGGGCGTCCCGAAGGTGGAGCACGCAAGCACCCCGGCGGTGTCGGGGTGGAGCCGAAGGGCCCGCTCGAGTTCCTCGGGATCCAGGTGCCAGCCACGGGGCTCGATGTCGACGAACAGCGGCCGGAAGCCCGCCCATTCGATGGCACACGCCGTGGCGGCGAACGTGAACGACGGCGTGATCACGGGCCGGCCGCTCGCCGGGCCCAGGGCGCCACGCAGCGCGATCAGCAGCCCTGCGGTGCCGCTGGCCGTGAGGATGCAGGAGCCGCCGAGCAGGTCCTGCAGCCGTTGCTCCAGCAGCTGCTGGCAGGGGCCGCCGTTGGCGAAGTACCGTGCTTGCTCGGCCAGCTCGTAGTACGGCGCGACCTCGGCGAGCGCCGGCAGTTCCGGACGCTGGAACCGGATCTCGGGAGCCGCAACGCTCACCTGGCTGCGTGTGGCGGACATGTTCGTGTGATCGGTCCCTGGGGTTCGCTCTTGAGACGAGCGACCGGGCCACCGTCCCTGCTCAAGTCGGGGATTCCGGATGCCGAGGTTCGGGCCATGGCGACACGCAGTGGCACTTCCACCGAGCTCCGGCTCGCCAGATTCGACGCCCTGGTCGCCGAATTGGCCGAGACCGTCCTGCCCGACAACCTCGACCACCTGGTCCACCCCCACGGGATCGACCTGAAGCCGTTCGAGGATCGCGACGGCCGGATGGCCCACTGGCGGGGGATCCTGCAACGCGCCGACCTGGTGTGGGACGGCATGGGCGATGACGCCTCCCGTGAGCTGATGCTGCGCTGGTTCGCCCACCGCGTGTTGGGCCCCGCGCATGTGCGGCTGCAACTCGAACCGGGCCCGTACCGGGAACTGGTGATCCACGGCATGAGCCAGTGCCTGCGCCAGGCGTGCGTGGTGTCCACGCCGCGGTTCCCGTTCGAGTGGTGCATCCACCGCTACGACTTCCGGCCGCTGGGACTCGACGCCGAACTGGTGGGCGCGCCGCTCCCGCTGGCGCAGACCTTCGGCTTTCAGCAGTACGCCCACCGCGACCCGACGCTGGGCGCGAGTCCCCGTGAGGGCGACGTGGTCGTGGATGTGGGGGGATGCTGGGGCGAGACGGCGGTCTGGTTCGCCATGAACGTGGGCCACGGGTTCGTGCACACGTTCGAACCGTCGGCGGCGAACCGTCACATCCTGCAGCACAACCTCGACCTCAACCCGGCCGTGGCCTCACGGGTGCGGGTGCATGAGGCTCCGCTGTCGGATCGCGCGGGCGAGGAGGTCTGGATGCCCGACGCAATCGCCGCCGGCCTGCAGATGGGTGATCCGGCCTTCGCACCAGACGACACCGGGCGCCACATCACCGACACGCTCGACCGCCTGGTCGAGGCCGGCGAGATCCCGCGCGTCGACTTTCTGAAGCTCGACGTCGAGGGCGCCGAGGCCCGAGTTCTGGCGGGCGCCGTCGAGACGATTCGGCGCGACCACCCCCGGCTCGCGCTGTCGGTGTACCACCTGGACGACGACTTCGTGACCATCCCGGAGGTGGTGTCCCGCGCGGGCGTCGACTACCGCTGGCACCTGCAGTGCTCGACCATGGACGTGGTCGACACGGTGCTCTTCGGCGTTCCCACCGGGCACTGAGTCACCTCAGCGCAGTCGGCGGGCCCGCAGGTAGTCGAGCACCCCGGCGCTGACCACCCGTGAGATGAGGCCGGTCCTTCTGAGGAACCGGTCGTCGGTGACCCCGGCGCCGCATTCGATCAGCACGCGCGCTCCGGCGCGGGTCCGGTAGAAGCCGTAGTAGTGCATCACCCGGGGGTTGGCGGTCGGCGTCTGAACCCCGCCGAAGGTTGTTCGCGCGCCGTGCGCCGGTGTGAAGGCGGTGCGATACCGCCTGGCGAGGCGGCGGGCCAGCTCGCGCGACCTGGCGGCGACCGCGGGAGACACGGTCGTTGCGCGCCGATGCGGCGCCGAGTCCGCATACGGCGTGGGACTCGGGGTACCGAAGCCCTCACCGTGGTAGTAGTTCTCTCCCCCGCCGGTCACGGCGTGGCCGATCAGCGCGCGGCCCGTGGGGACGTCGTAGTGGAGCGAGACGAATACGGCGCCCCGTGCCGCGAGCGGGGTCACCTTTCCCGGGGTGAGGCGGGCGTTGACGCCGGCCGCGCGCAGTCGTGTGACCACCTTGCGGGCCAGGATCCGGGTGAACCCGATCTCCGATCCGTAGGCGCCGGCGGCGGCGCCGGTCTGGGCCGCGTAGCCCGGTTCGCGGGGTCCGACGTGGCCCGCCTGGATCCAGACCACCGGCGCTCTGGCCTGGGAAGCGCCCTGTTCCCGCGCCGGCGCGGCCCGCCGAACATCCTCGGGTGACAACGGCTGCGAGCCGACGCCAGACCACGCAAGGGCTGCTCCGCCAAACAACAATCCGACGGCGGCGAGCACGCCGACACCGGTCCGCCAACGTCGGCAACCAGCCCCCTGTCGGGTAGCTGGCCCGCGGTCGTGCGTCATCGTTTCCCGCGAGACATCGAGCATGAGGGGACCGTACTCATCGCGGGACACCGAGAGGCGCCCGATGGTTCTCGGCCCCTGGTCGATCAGCGCCTCAGCACACCGTCGCGAAGGTTGGGCGGACGGATGCGACCATCGTCACGTTCTGGATGGCGGTGCAGCGAAGGTTGTCAGGCAGCCTTCCGCGCAACTCCCGCGATCTGCCCGAGGTCCTGGACCTCGACCACCGGCACACCGAGCCGGCGCGCCGCTCGTTCCAACCCGGGCGCACCGCCATTGACGGCCACGTATCCCGCGCAGTCGCGCAGCAGCGTCTCGGCGTAGTCGGTCTCGCCGCGAGCGGTCTGAATGACCATGTCCGGGCAGTGTTCGAGGTCGAGGCCGGCGAGCCGGGCGCCCTCCATCACGGCCCCTTCGAGATCGGCGTTCTCGCCGTCGGCCGGTGAGCACGACAGCAGCACGAGCGTCCCGGGGCCGGTCCAGGTGTTCCACGCCTCCAGGAGCTCGGCGAGCGCGATGCCGCCCCGCCGCCAGGCCGGTGCCGCCAGGACGCGAGGGGCGACGCCCGCGGCGCGTGTGGCGGACGCGGGGGTCCGTCGCGGCAGCCGCCGCAGCACGTCGATGCGCTCCCGGTACCGGCGCGTGATGTCGTCCCAACCGTAGTGCTCGGCGGCGGTCCGGGCGGCCCGGCCCCGCCGCATCCGCTCGTCCTCGCCCGCCTCATGCACCGCACGCAGCAGCTCCACGAGATGGTCGGTCTCGGGTTCCAGCACCCGCACGTACCCGTCGAGAATCAGGTCGTCACCGAAGCGGTCCTGGTCGCGTTCGGTGTATTCGCTGCGAATCCGCCAGCACGCGTCGTCCGGGCAGAACTCGTCGGTGGGGCCACCGGCCGTGATGATCGTCGGGAGTCCGGCCGCCATGGCTTCGAGCACCGGCATGGCAAACCCCTCGCCCCGATAGGGATGCACGAGGACGTGCGCGCTGCGGTAGAGCCCGGCGATGTCGGCGTCGCTGAGATCGTCGGTCAGGTGCAGGATCGGCGCGTTGGAAGGATCCTCGGCCGCGTCGTGCAGCTCGGTGCGCGACCCGCGGTAGAAGGTGCCGTTGCCCACGTCCTTGATGATGAGCTGCACCGCGTCGTCGGGGGTGAAGGCGCGTGCCCAGGCCTCGAGCAGCACGTCCGGGCCCTTGCGGCCGATGACCCCGCCCAGGAACAGGAACCGGGTGGCGTCCTCGCGGAGCCCCTTGGGGACGTACTTCGGCCCGCTCGGATCGAGCAGATCGAGGTCCACGCCGTTCGGGACCACGACCACCCGGTCCTCGGGAACACCGGCTTCGAGGTACATGGTGCGCACGAACTCCGAGGGCACCCACAGTTCATCGACCTGATTGCGGAGCGGTTCGAGCCAGTCACGCGGAATCGCCCCGTACTCCCAGGGCTGGATCAACGCGAGCCTGCCGGCGCCGTGCGGGTCGAACCGGGGCGGCCAGCTGTGGCGCACCTCGACGTCGGGTGCGTGCGGCAGCGGCCCGGGCATCCGGTCGGAGTCCATCGCCACGACCTGCAGGTTGACGTTCGGGTCCTCACCGAGACGTGCGCAGACCTCGCGGTTGATGTGCGCGAGGCTGGAGTGGGTCTGCTGATCGCCCACCCAGCGCACGGCCGTCGGGATGGCGTTGTCGGCCTGATCGACCCGCCCGGGCCGCATGCCGGCGTACGCCGCCTCCAGATCATCGATCCAGGTGGCGAACCCGCGCGGCGGTTCGATGCCGGACTGCAGACGCGGAAGCAGGTCGGGCTCGGAGACCAGGCGTGTCAACGCGGCGGCGAGCTGTTCGTGGTTGGCGCCCTCGAAGGACAGGCCGTCGACGCCGTCGCGGATCGCTTCGGCCAACCCGCCCATCCTCGGAGCGAGCACGGGAACCCCGGCGGCCAGGCATTCACCCGCTGCCAGCGGGGCGCAGTCCCACCACACCGACGGCAGCGCGGCCACGTCGATGTCCTGCAGGATCGTCGGGAGCTCGGTCGGGCTGAAGGCGCCGTGCAGTTCCACACACCCGCGCTCGTCGATCTCCAGGAGCTGTTGCGCCACCGCCGCTGGAATCTCGCCGTGGATGCGCACGCGCAGGTCACCGCGCACCTGCTGCGCGGCACGCACGAGCACGTGCGCGCCCTTGTGCGGGTACACCGATCCGACGAAGCCGACCGTGAGCTGATCGGGGTTCACCCGCCCCGGGGATCGATGGCGGCCGACCGTTTCCCACGCTTCGTCCTCGGCGGGGACGCACTGGCGGACAACGTCGAGGTGGGACGGGTCGTAGCCGTGTGCGATCAGATTGCGTCTCACCGCATGAGACACGGCATGGCAGCTGGTGATGGCGCGCGTGAATCGGTCGCGGATGCCGAGGAACCGGCGGCGATGCCCCTGGACGTCGCGGCTGCCGACGCAGGACGCACAGATCGCGCCGTCGACGGCGGGACCGTCGCAGAGCCGCAGGTCGTCGCCGAAGAGGTACGTCCGCGGGCAGAGGAGCCAGTAGTTGTGGGTGGTGAAGTGGGCGGGGACCCCGTGCGCCGAACACACGTCGAGGAGCCCGGCACCCAGGTTGTGGAGGTTGTGGAGGTGGGCGACGTCCGGGCGGACACGCTGCACGACCCGATCGAACGCCGCGGTGATCGCGGGGTCGTCGACCTCGCGATCCGGGTTGCCGATGTCGCCGAAGCCGTGGGGGCGGTTGAAGACGCCGACCAGCCGGACGCCGTCCTCCTCCCACTCGTCGGTGCCATACGGGCCGAGGTCGGGACGCTGGGCGGTGGCGGCGTGGAAGACGGTGACGTCCCAGCCCCGGCGCACCAGCTCCTTGGCGGCCAGCCGGGGGATCGTGGTGCCACCCCCGGAGTCGTTGAAGCCGTACGAGGTCATCAGGAGTCGTCCGCGTGTGCGACGCGGGGCGGGTGCCTCGGGCACGCGGCCGGCGCGATCGCGCAGCGCGTCCGCCAGGCCGGGTGCGGCCACGGGGCGGGCGTCGATGATCGCGGCCAGGCGGGTGAGGGCCGCACGCTCCGCCGCAGCGGGATGCAGCACGGGCCAGTCCAGCTCGGGCACGAGGTCGCGCAAAGGTCGGCGCGCAACGTGGGCGCGGAGCGCGTCGGTCACGGCCCGGGGAGTCTCCACCACCCCGGGGAGCGTGAGGACCGGGGCGTCGGTCGACGCCACCTGGATGAGCGCGCCGTCGCCCGAGTGGCGTGTGCGGGTCGCCGTCGCCGCCCACAGCCAGAAGGCGAGATCGAGGGTGGTCACGCCATGCCGGAACGCTTCTTCGAGCACGCGCCGGCGAATCATGGCGGTGGCACCCAGGAGCGCATGGTGTTCGCGCACCAGTCGCCGTTCGTGCAGCGCGGGCGATCCGTCGGCCACGGCCCAGGTGGTGACCGTGTCCCCGTTCACGACCTCGGCGTTCCCGTGGGCGATTCCGGACTCAACGTCCCGTTCCAGGCATTCGAGCTGACGAGCCACCCGGTCGGGAAGCGATCGGTGGCCGGGGTGGTGGAGCACGATGAACTCGCCGGAGGCGAGGTCGAGCAGCGACGGAATCGTCAGCGAGTCGTCGGCAAGGGTCACCTCATGGTCGGCGTTGTGGGACACCCCCGCCAGGCGGACGACCACGAGGTCCGGGCGCACCCGTTTCTGGGCCCGGATGCCGGCGATCGCCGCGGCCGGCGTCTCGGTGGTGCAGGGCACGACGACGGTGACACTCGGGTGACGGCTCATGCCCTGCGTGTCGGCATTCGCGACGTCCAGTTGAGTCCCCGGCGGGATCGAATGGCCGGGTGTCAGGTCATGCCGCTGAGGCGGCGGCCCCGCGGCAGCGCAGCGGGCGCAGATCGTGCACGCCGCCCGCGTACGGCAGCTCCATCGAACACGTCCCGCAGTCGCATCGGAGCGCCTCGGAGATCGTCTCGTCGATGGCTCCCAGACGGACCGTGGCGGTGAGCGGCTGCTCGCGCTCGATGACCCATCCCACGCGGAACGAGTCGAAGTCCGCCGAGGCCTGAAACAGCTCACGCCAGAGCGCGGGACGGGCGCGGAGTTCGTGCTGCGCCATGGGCGCGATGTCGGGGTCGAGATCCGCGATGACCGCCATGAGCGACAACAGGCCGTTCGGCATGGCGAGCGGGCGGGGTCGGTAC
The DNA here is from genome assembly GCA_020636905.1 of Actinomycetota bacterium. Classification (GTDB taxonomy): domain Bacteria; phylum Actinomycetota; class Thermoleophilia; order Miltoncostaeales; family Miltoncostaeaceae. Next base: position 187,243 of record JACJWX010000003.1, read on the forward strand.
CCCTCCAGCCGGCAGAACTCCTCGACCTCGGCCCGGGTCGGCAACCCGTGCTCGTCGTGCTCGTTGAGCCAGGCCGGGGGGACCTCGCCGCGGCGCACGTACCAGCGCCGCAGCATGGCGTCGATCTCGGCGGCCTCGGCCGACGGACAGGCGATGATCGCGCGGCTCCCCGCGACCCGGCAGATCTCCCGCACGAATCCGGCCCGTTCGGGTCGGGGCACGTGTTCGAGGGCGTCGAGCGACAGCACGGTGTCGAAGGCCCCGTCCACGAAGGGCAGCGGACCGATGGGCACGCGCATGGCCAGCATGGTCGGTGCCGGGGCTCCGCCGAACTCGATGTCGACGCCGACGAAGCGGTCGGAGCCGCCGAGGTTGGCGAAGCCCTGGTCGCCCGATCCGACGTCGAGAAGACTGCCGGTCAGGCGTTCGTCGGCGTCGAGCAGTTCCGACGCGACGCCGGCGTACCGGTTCAACCAGTTCAGCATGCGGGTGCATCCTCTGTTGCCATGACCGAGCGGACTCCGCCCACGTCTTCGGCACCCGCGACCACGATCTGAGCCGACCGCGATGGATCACGTGGGGGCGGGGTCCCCGCCCCCACGTGGATCGGACTACCTGATGAGCGACAGCACCTGCTGCGGAGCCTGGTTGGCCTGGGCGAGCATGCTCATCCCGGACTGCTGCAGGATCTGCGACTTGGTGAAGGTGATCATCTCCTGCGCCATGTCGGCGTCGCGGACGCGAGACTCGGCGGCCTGCATGTTCTCGGCCATCAGACCGAGACGGGCGATGGTCTGCTCCAGCCGGTTCTGGGTGGCACCCAGGTTGGCCCGGTTGGTGGTGACCGTGGAGATGGCCGCGTCGATCGAGGCGATCGCCGCCGACGCCGACGCCGCGGTCGACACGGCGATGCCGCTGATCCCAAGGTCGTTCGTCGAGATGGTGCCGATGGTGAAGGCGATCGTCTGGCCGGCGGCCGAACCCACCTGCAGGGTGACGGCCGAAGCGGCGGTCGACACCGAACCCGCGAGGATCTTGATCCCGTTGAAGTCCGTGTCGGTCCCGACCCGGTTCACCTCGGTGAGGACCTGCTGCACCTCAGCGTCCAGGTTGGAGCGCTGTGCGTCGGTCAACGTACCGTTGCTGGCCTGAACCGCCAGGTCACGGATGCGCTGCAGCATGTCGCCGAGGTTGCCCAGGGCACCGTCCGCGACCTGCACCAGGGACACACCGTCCTGGGCGTTGCGCGTCGCGACCTGCTGGCCGCGGATGTTCGAGCGCATGACTTCGGAAACGGCGAGGCCGGCGGCATCGTCGGCGGCGCGGTTGATCCGGAGCCCGGACGAAAGACGTTCCATCGAACGGGACATCGAGCTCTGCGTGCCCATCAGGGCACGGTGGGCGTTCATCGCCTCAACGTTGTTGTAGATCGTGAGACCCATCCGATTCCTCCATGAATGCCGGGGTCGATATGCGGTTGTGGGACCCGGTGTGACGTCCTGCCGCCCATCCGCTTCCATGCGGGCTGAGTGGTGGCCGCCCGGCGATCCGTGCCGGTACCGGTGTCCGATTGGCGTATCGACACCCGTGGTTCACGTCTTGAAGGTTGGGGCACACACGCCCCATCGAATTGGATCAGCCAGACGACGAAGGGCCCGCCGAAGCGGGCCCCCCGAAGCCTGCGACCTGCTGATGCTGCGTACTACCGGAGGAGCGAGAGCACCGACTGCGGGGCCTGGTTGGCCTGAGCGAGCATGCTCATGCCGGACTGCTGCAGGACCTGCGCCTTGGTGAACTTGATCATCTCCTGCGCCATGTCGGCGTCGCGGACGCGAGACTCGGCGCCCTGGAGGTTCTCCGCCATCAGGCCGAGACGGCTGATGGTCTGCTCCAGGCGGTTCTGGGTGGCACCCAGGTTTGCGCGGTTGGTGGTGATCGTCGAGATGGCCGCGTCGATCGAGGCGATCGCCGCGGACGCCGACGCCGCGCTGGAGACGGCGATACCGCTGACACCGAGGTCGCTGGTCGAGACGGTGCCGATGGTGAAGGCGATCGTCTGACCGGCGGCGGCACCCACCTGCAGGGTGACGGCCGAAGCGGCGGTCGACACCGAACCCGCGAGGATCTTGATCCCGTTGAAGTCCGTGTTGCTGCCGACAGCGTTGATCTCGGTGAGGACCTGCTGCACCTCAGCGTCGAGGTTGGAGCGCTGTGCGTCGGTCAACGTACCGTTGCTGGCCTGAACCGCCAGGTCACGGACACGCTGCAGCATGTCACCGACGTTGCCCAGGGCACCGTCCGCGACCTGCACCAACGACACGCCATCCTGCGCATTCCGCGACGCAACCTGCTGGCCGCGGATGTTCGAGCGCATGGTCTCGGAAACGGCGAGGCCGGCAGCATCGTCGGCAGCGCGGTTGATCCGAAGGCCCGAGGAGAGACGCTCCATGGAGCGGCCCATCTCGTTCTGGGTACCGGAAAGCACCCGGTGGGCGTTCATGGCCTGAACGTTGTTGAAAATCGAAAGTGCCATGGTGATTCCTCCGTGAATCCTGGCGTTGTCATGACGCACACCGCCCTGAGCTTCCGTGCTCAGTTGGAGATGGCGCCTCCGCCACCCTGATGGTGACGGCACCCGGGGTATCGGCGGGTCATGAAAAAAGCTCAACGTTCCCCGGGCCACGTAGAGGTTTCTCTACGTCAGCCGGGTGACGTGGCCGTGAAACCGGTGTCCAGGGGCGATCTCGGCCGACGACGCGGCGGCGAACGGTGCGTCCGGGCCGAGATTTCTCCGATGTGGGGACCGGTCTCACCCGGCTTCGGCTCGGAGGAGCGAGGTGCGGCCCGCCGGACGGCGGGCCCGCAGGCTCAGCCGCCCTCGTCCTTCCCCATCATGCCGAGCGCTTCATCCAGAGCCGCCTTGCTCGAGCCCGCGGCCTCGACGTTCTGCGCCTGAATCTCGAGGAAGACCTCTTTGCGGAACACGGGCACGTCCCGCGGCGCCTGGATTCCCAGCCGCACCTTCTCCCCGAGTACCGACAACACCGACACCTCGATGCTGTCGCCGATCATGATGCTCTGATTCGCTTTCCGTGTGAGCACGAGCATTCGTTGCCTCCTTGCGCGCCCTGATCCAGGAGTGCCTCGGCCAAAGCCCAAGCGGACGGTAGTATGTCGGGTTCAGTCGCACGAGACCATGAACCCTCGGGGAGGTTTGATGCTGTACGGACGTCAGCTTGACCAGGCTTTGGAGCATGTTGACGGGTCCAGGTACGCCCTGGTCCACGCGGTGTCCAAGCGGGCCCGCCAGATCACGCTCTGGCTGACGGCCGACCCGGCAGAGCTCCGCGCGGAGTCCGCGCCCCCTCCCGCGGCCGGCGAACTCGTGACGCGCGACCCGGTCGCGTTGTCCGAAGCCGAGATCCTCCAGGGCGAGGTGCTCGTGAAGTGGGACCCGGAAGGACGCGGCGAGGAATTGGGCGACGGCTCCACGACGGTCGACGAACTCGACGAGTCGATCCTGCTCGAATCGCTGAACGACGATGATGACGACGCCGACCTCAACGGCGAGGACGGCACCGAGGTCACGCCCGCGCTCGCGCAGGTCCTCGACGGCGAAGCGACGACCGAGGACGACGAGGCCGACGACGACGAGGAAGACGACGAGGGCGGCGACGACGATGACGATCTCGCCGGGCTCGACGAGAGCGAGGTCAGCCTCGACGAGATGCGCGACGACGAGGCCGCGGAAGACGAAGCCCTCGACGAGGACGACGACTGAGCCGATGACCGCACTGCCGGGCCGCCGTGGCGCCCGGCAGTCGCCGGTCGCATGAGGGCGCCGGCGGAGTGATGGGCCGGACGGCGAGCGCCCGGCCGACGGGTCAGCCCGCCGCGCCGCCGAGCATGTGGCGCGTCTCGTAGCGGTCTGAGAGCAGGACGACCTGCTTGCCCAGACGCTCACGCACGTTGAACACGATGGGCGCTCGCAGATTGACACTCACGCCGCCCTCGGGGGCCACCGTGAGGATGACGAGCACACGGGCGTCCTCGAATGAGCTGAGGCCGAGCTGCTCGGCGTCGGCATCGGGGATCTCGGGGCTGTAGTCACCCATGACCGACCAGGGGTCGGTCACGATGAAGGCGTGGAACGGCACCTCGAGGGCCTGGAGCCACATGATGTTCTCGTTCGGCGTGCCGTCGGACTGCATGTGCGGCACGAGCGCGTAGTCACCGCAGTCGGGGAAACCCGCGACGGGCTCCGCGAAGCGAATGATGTTGTCGCTCGACACCTCGATGTCACCGAGTGCCTGTGACTGCACCGCGATCATGTCGCCAGTGCCGACGGTCTGTGTGGTACCGCTCATCCCCGGCCCTCCAAAGGTCCTGGTCGTCCCCGCTACTGCAGCAGCTGCAGCACGCTCTGCGGGGCCTGGTTCGCCTGTGCCAGCATCGCCGTACCGGACTGCTGCAGGATCTGGCTCTTGGTCAGTTTGATCATCTCCTCGGCCATGTCCGCGTCGCGAATCCGGGATTCGGCTGCTTGAAGATTTTCGGCAACAAGGTTCAATCGGCTAATAGTCTGCTCGAGGCGATTCTGCACGGCACCCATGTCGGCACGCGTCTGATTGACGATCGTGATGGCCGAATCGATGGATGCGATGGCGGCCGATGCCGAGAGCGCGGTCGAGACCGCGATGCCCGAGACGCCGAGCTGCGAGGTGTCCATGGTTGGGATCGTGAAGGCGATCGACTGGTTCGCGTTCGCACCCACCTGCAGGGTCACCGCGCTCGCGGCGGTCGCCACGGAGCCGGACAGGATCTTGATGCCGTTGAACTCGGTGTCTGTCGACACCCGGTTGACCTCCTGCATCAGCGCCTGGAGCTCTGAGTCCAGGTTGCTGCGCTGGGAGTCGGTGAGGGTGCCGTTGGCGGCCTGAACGGCCAGATCGCGCATGCGTTGCAGCATGTCGTTGACACCGGCGAGCGCACCGTCGGCCACCTGCACGAGACTGACGCCGTCCTGCGCGTTGCGCGAGGCCACGCCCATGCCGCGGATCTTGGTGCGCATCTCCTCGCTCACCGCCAGCCCGGCGGCGTCGTCGGCGGCACGGTTGATGCGGAGACCCGAGGAGAGCTTCTCCATGGTCTTCGACATCGTGATCGCCGTCGACTGGAGTTGCCGGTGGGCATTCGTTGCCTCGACGTTGTTGTAAATCCGAAGACTCACGTTGGAAGTCCTTTCTCGCCTGTCGATCCGTTCGGCCGCGCCAGCTGGCGTGGCTGTTCGTGTCGCTCAGTCGGGAGGGGACATCCATGTCCGCCGTCGAGTTGCCCGGCTTTGCAGTTTTTGGGTGACGTTCCCGCATCCGGCGGGCGCGTCGTGATTGGGGTCTTGACTGTTGCGGAGGGGTGTCCGGCTGGACGTTTTCCACCCGCACTCCGGTCATCGGTCACGTCGATGCAGACTTGAGACGGGAGGCATCCGCGATTTGCAGGATGTTTCGTTCCACCCGAGCCCGGGACGGCCAGGTTCGCGCCACCGGGGGCCTCCCGAGGCCCCGGCGACGAAACCGCAACCGCGCGCGATCAGCTGATGAAGTCCACCAGTGAGCGCTGCATCGTGCGTGCCCCGACGGCCATCGACGCCTGCAGCACGGTCTCGCGCATCTTGAGGTTCGTGATGGCCTCGGCGATGTCCGTGTCCTCGATCTCCGACTGCTGCTGTTGCCGGGTGATGTTGTCGAGGCTGTGGCGCTGTTCGGTGAGATCCAGTCGGTTCACCTTCGCCCCGATTTCGCCCCGCAACCGGTTCACGTTGTCGAGGTGGGCGTCGAGCTCGGTCATCGTGGTTCCCGAGATCGCTTGAAGGTCGCCGGCCTGGAGTGCGGTGGCGAAGTCCGTGAGCGTCTGGAAGATGTCCGGGGTCGCACCTGCGGGATCCACCAGGCGGTCAGCCGTGATGTTGACGCTGAGCACCTGCCCCTGGGCGACCTCGCGGGTGAGCACGCCGGTGTTGACCGGCGCGGCGAGCCCCGGGATGGACCCGTCCATCGGTTGACGATTCGTCTGCGTCCCTCCGAAGAGGTACCGGCCGCCGAGCGACGCGTTTCCGGTCTCGACGACCTGGTCGCG
>JACJWX010000004.1 GCA_020636905.1 Actinomycetota bacterium
ACGACGCTCCTGAACGCCATCGTGAGCAGGATGAACGTGATGCCCACGATATAGAGGAGGAAGATCGGCATCCGGCTCAGGATGCGATCACCGATGTCGGTGAAGGCCGCGTTCTGCCCGGACACGTACGCATGGGCCGGCGTCCCCGCGAGCACGGTCGGGATGGTCGTGTCACGCAGTGTGCTGACGATGTCGTCGGTCTGCGTGTCCTGCGGCGCGTATTTCGAGTACGTGTTGACGATCGCCACACTCGCCTCGGCAGGTGTCGCCGCGTTGTAGATCGGTGGCACCACCTGGGCGATGCCCGGGACCTTCTCGGCGGCGTCGGCCACGTCCTTCGCCGCGTTCGCGTCGCCCGTCATGTCGACGACGATGGGAATCGGCGAGGTGAAGCCCGGCCCGAACGCCTCCGAGAGCAGGTCGTACGCCTTGCGGGTGGTCAGGTCCTTGTTCGAGGTACCCGAGTCGGCCAGACCGAGGCGGACCGGGATGACCGCGGCGGCAAGGATGAACACCACCGCGAGCGAGACCGGAAACACGATCCGGGCATTGTCGGTGACGAACCGTCCCCACTTCGCCACCGGGGTGGCCGCGATTCCCTTCGGGGAATCGTCGACCTTGGGGAGCCCAAGTCGCCCGGAGTCGATCCGGTGGCCGATCAGCGAGAGCACACCCGGGAGCAGCGTCACGGCGAGTGCCACGGCGGTGACGACGCCGAGGGCGCTGCCGAGTCCCAGCTTGGTGAGGAAGTCGATACCCACCAGGGCGAGGCCGGTGATGGAAATCGCGACGGTGAGCCCGGCGAACACCACGGCGCGCCCGGCGGTCGCACCCGCCGCGGCGGCCGCGTCCTGCGGCGACAGGCCGGTGTGGAGGAACTGCCGGAACCGGGTGACGATGAAGAGCGTGTAGTCGATTCCCACGCCCAGGCCGATCATCGGGACAAGGATCTGCGTCACCGTGTTGAAGTTGGTGAGCGCGGCCGCCAGGAACAGCAGCAGGAAGGCCGCCATCACGCCGATGATGGCGAAGATCAGCGGGATGAATGTGGGGATGAGGGCCCGGAACAGCACCATCAGGATGAAGAACGCCGCGATGATGCCCAGGAGTTCGCTCGTCCCGGACTCCGGCGGCGCCTGCTCGGCGGGGCCGGTGAACTCGGTCTGGATGCCGGCTTTGGCGCCCACCTCACGGATCTGCTCCTGAAGCTTCTCCATGGCCGGCCGGTCGATCTCGAACCCGGTGGTGTCGTACTGCACGTCGAAGAACGCGATGCGGTTGTCGTCCGAGATGGACCGGGATCCCGCCGCGACGGGGTCGGTCAGACTCGCCACCTGGTCGGGGTGCTTGTTGAAGTCCTTCTGCGACGTGGCCGCCAGAGCGAGGATCTCCTTGACGGCGGCCTCACGCTCGGGTGTGCGCAGGCTCTGGCCCTGATCGGCGGCGAGCACGACGCGCAGCTGGTCGCCTTCCTGACCGCCGAATTTCTCGGTGATGAGATCCGTGGCCTTCTGGAAGTCGCTGCCGGGCAGCTTGAACTCGTTCTTGAGGGAGCCGGCGAACGGCCCCTGCATGCCGATGAGCACGGCGATGATGCCGACCCATGTGAAGACCGCACGCCATGGGTGACGCGCGAAGTGGCCGGTGATCCGGGCAAGGACTCCCGTGTGGGCGATCGCCTCGGCTTCCTGCAATGACTCGTGGGACATCTGCCGCCTTCCAACTCGATAAAACCTGACCCGTTGCCGCTCAGGTCGCGGCGCACCATACCGGGGTCTCGATTGGCGAGTCCAGTGGTCGTTGCCGTACGGTGACGGCATGCTCGGTTTCTCCGTCCTCGAACGCTCCGTCACGCTCGACGCGCCCATCGACGAGGTGTTCCGCTTCCACCTCGACACCCGCAACGCACCGCTGATCTCGCCCGGCAACAACGAATTCGTGGAGATCGCGGGGGACTTCCCCGTCCACCTGGGGTCGTTCGTGCGACTGCGTGTGCGTCAGAAGCCCATGCCCTTCGCACAGACGTGGGTGGTGCGGATCGCCGACCTCGAGGAACCCACACTGGTCACGGACGTCGCCGAACGGTCGCCGTTCGCCTACTGGCGCCACGAGCATCACTTCGCCTCGGACGCCGCGGGCGGCACGGTCATGACCGACCACCTCGAGTACCGGCTGCCACTCGGACCGCTCGGAGTGCTTGCCGATCGACTCCTGGTCAGGCACATGCTTGACCGGATATTTACCGAACGGCACCGTCGCACCCGCGAGCACTTCGCGACGGCTCCGTGATCGGCGTCGGCACGCGGGGTCCCGGCGGCCCTGAGATGCTCACGCTCGCCGAGTACCCCGACCCGGTGCCCGGCCCCGGAGAGATCCTCATCCGGGTCTCGGCCACGGCCGTCAACCGGGCCGACGTGCTGCAGCGCCAGGGGCGGTACCCCCCGCCGCCGGGCACCACCGACATCCTGGGGCTCGAAGCCGCCGGAACGGTCGAGCGACTCGGATCGGGCGTCACGGGCTTCGCGCCCGGCGACCGGGTCATGGCCCTCCTCGCCGGAGGTGGCTACGCGGAGCTGGTCGCCACACCCGCGGGACAGGTCATGCATGTCCCTGACGCCCTGGACGACATCCTCGCCGCGGCCGTTCCGGAGGCGTATCTCACCGCCTGGCAGGCACTGGGGCGCACCGCGCCGCCGCAACCGGGCGACCGGGTGCTGGTCCACGCCGCGGCATCGGGGGTCGGCACGGCCGCCCTGCAGATCGCCCGTGAGCTGGGCGCGCGGTGTATCGCGACGACCAGGAGTACCGAGAAGGCGTGGATGCTCGAGGACCGCGCCGAGCACGTGGTCGTTCCCATCAACGGCGAGTTCGCGGAGCAGGTCACCGCACTCACCGACGGACGGGGCGTCGACCGCGTGGTCGATCTGGTGGGCGCGGCGTACCTGCGCGAATCGCTGCGATGCCTCGCCACCGGGGGTCACATCCTCCTCATCGGCATGGTCGGCGGGCGGCGCGTCGATCTCGACCTGGGCGAGCTGTTCGCAAAGCGCGCCACGTTGACCGCGTCGACGCTTCGCGCACGCCCGCTCGAGGAGAAGGCCGCGCTGGTCGCCGACTTCGCGGAATGGGGTCTGCCCCGCCTGGCGGACGGCAGGCTCCGGCCCACCGTGCACGACATGCTCCCGGTGTCGCGCGTGCAGGACGCCCATCGGATGGTCGAAGCAAACGAGCCCTTGGGCAAGGTCGTCTTGAGTCTGACGGCCGACGCGATCCAGGAGCGCTGATTCCCGCAGCGGCTCCCGTGACACCCCGTCAGCGCGACACAATGCGCTACCGTGTGGCTTCGACGCTGTCGACACATGGCGGGGATGCTCATGAAGAAGCTGTTGGTGTTGTTCGGGATCGGGGCCCTGGTGTTCTGGCTCGTGAAGGACCGCCTCGGCGGTGAGCCCGAAGAGTTCGTGTTCACCGAGGCGCCCATCGAAGAGGCACCGGCAAACGCCGACGCGACCGCCTCCGCGAACAACTAGCACCGGCGCGGTCTCGGGCGAATGCCACTCGAGTTGACGCCCGAGACCCGCTCCGCCATCGATGGACTCGATGGCGACCTGCGCCGCGCGGCCGAACAGTTCGGGCTCGCGGTGCTTCCGGGGCTCTCCCGACTGACCCCGGCCGTCAGCGGCGAGGACTCACGACTGACCCTCACGTCACTGGCGCTCGACGGAGAGGGCGAGCCCGATCCGCTCAGCCTTGCGGCGTGTCTCTCGGCACACGCCGCGTACGTCCGGTCGCGGAAGAAGCCCGACGGCCTCTCGGTCGGCGGGCTCGCCCTTGCGCGGCTGCTCGTGTGGTCGCAGCGGGCCGCCCTGCTGGGCCCGCCGCCCCGCGTCACGTGGATGGGTCCGGCGACGCGGACCCCGGAGGAGTACGAGGGCACCCTCCTGCACGCCGAATGCGCCGTCTCGGTCGACGACGTCACGAAACGCGCACGGGCGGCGGCGGTGGTGGTGGCGACCGGCCCGGTCTCGTAGCCTCGGGGCCGGAGCCCCGCGACCACGCACGGCCGGCCGGTGTCCGGGACGGACACCGGCGCGATCCGGACTACTCCAGGAAGTCCCGCAGCTGTTGACAGCCGGTGTGGCCCTCCAGCTTGGTGAGCGTCTTCGCCTCGATCTGGCGGATCCGCTCTCGCGTGACCCCGAACCGCTGACCCACCTCTTCGAGGGTGCGGGGTTGTTCGCCGCGGAGCCCGAACCGCAGCTCCAGCACCTTGCGCTCCCGCACCGAGAGGTGGTCGAGGACATCCCAGACCTCTTCGGTCTGCATCGTGCCCGAGACCGCCTCGACCGGCCCCGTCACGGTGTCGCTCTCGATGAGATCGCCCAGCTCCGAGTCGTCTTCCTCGCCGACCGGCGTCTCGAGCGAGACCGGCTCCTGCGAGATCTTCTGGATCTCGCGGACCCGCTCCGGCGTGACCTCCAGCTCGGCCGCGATCTCCTCGACCGTGGGCTCGCGCCCCAGGTCCTGCAGAAGCTGTCGCTGAACCCGTGACAGCCGGTTGATGGTCTCGACCATGTGGACCGGGACGCGAATCGTGCGTGCCTGGTCCGCGATGGCACGCGTGACGGCCTGGCGGATCCACCAGGTCGCGTAGGTCGAGAACTTGTAGCCCTTGCGGTAGTCGAACTTCTCGACGGCACGCATGAGCCCCAGATTGCCCTCCTGGATGAGGTCGAGGAAGGCGAGCCCGCGCCCGGTGTACCGCTTCGCGACCGAGACGACCAACCGCAGATTCGCCTCGATCAGCTCGGCCTTCGCGGTCGGATCGTTCCGCTCGATCCGTTTGGCCAGCGAGACCTCCTGCGCGGCGGTCAGGAGCGAGACCTTGCCGATCTCGCGGAGATACATACGGACCGGGTCGTTCGACGTGGCCTTCACGGACAGGTCGAGCCGCGACGGACCTCCGTTCGGCGCCGGTTCGGTGTCGTTGACGACCTCGATGTTGCGCTCAGCCAGCGCCTGCAGCAGGCGTTCCTGCTGGTCCTCGGTGAGGTCCGCAGCTTCGACGGCGTCCACCACCCGCATCATCGAGACCGTCCCGACTTCGCGCCCCTCTTCGAAGAGCTGACGGACCTCTTCAGGCAGCCCGTTCGATGTCGAGTTCATGCGATTTCACCCTTCTCCACGAAGTGCCTGTCGCAGACGATTCACCAGCTGCTGCACGCGAAGTGCGCCCTCCGCGTTCCCCGACGCGCGCAGTGCCGCGGCGCGTCGCTCGAGGACGGGGAGTTGCAGTCGGTAGACCGCCTCGGTCAGTTCCGCCTCGGTCGCCGCCTCAGCTGATGGGTCGGCGCGAAGAACGGTGCCAAGTTGTTCGAGGTGCTCGGGCCAGTCTTCCGGCTCCGTTCCCGCACGCAGCAGGTCGAGCGCCTCGCGATGGGCCGGCTCGGACATGGCGTCGTCGGGAAGGTCCTTCAGGAACGACGATGCGATCCGGGGCAGCGCGGCCGCCAGGACCAGGACGTGCCGCTCCCGCATCGTCTCCGCGGTCAGCGCCGGGGCATTCACCCGGGCCGCGCCGACGGACGACGTGCGAGCGGCCTCGCGAAGTCGGTCCTCGGTGCTGCGAGAGAGTTGAAGCAAGCCGGCGGCCAACCGCACCCCTTCATCTTTTTCGACGGAGTCTGGAACCTGCCTGAGGAGATCCGCGATCTCCCGAAAGGCCTGTTCCCGTTCCGATGCCGATGCGCCCGCTCGAGATGCCCTTGAGCGGATGAGGAACGTTACCAAAGTATCGAACTCAGTCGCTCGCCTGGCGAGTTCTTCAAGTTCCGCCGCTGAAATCGCCATGTCGCCGGGGTCGCGCCCGCCCGGCATGGCGACCGCCTCGAGATCGATGAGGTGTTCCCCCGCCGCCTGCGCGGTCCGGAACGCGGCCCGTTCACCGGCGGCGTCCGAGTCGAAGCACAGCCGGATTCGCGGAGCGGCCCGCCGCAGCTCGCTGATCTGCTCGGACGTGAGCGAGGTCCCCATGCACGCCACGGCCTGGGGAACGCCGGACTTGTGCAGCGCGAGCACGTCGGTGTACCCCTCCACCACCATCACCCACCCCGCGCGGGCCGCCGGGGCACGTGCGTGGTCGAGCCCGAACAGCAGACGGCGTTTGCTGAAGCGCGGCCCCTCGGGGGAATTGACGTACTTGGCGCGCTGGTTGGGATCGAGGGTGCGTCCCCCGAACCCCAGCACCCGTCCGCGCCCATCGGCGATCGGGAACATGATCCGGGCGGTGAAGAAGTCGCCGGCGCGCCCGCCGCGGAGTCGTGCCAGCCCGGCCTCTTCGAGCTGCCCGCGGGAGAATCCCTCGCGGATCGCGCGACCGGCCAGCACCGCGCCTCCGGACGGCGCGTAGCCGACCCGGAAGGTGCGCAGCAGCGCCTCGTCGAAGCCGCGGTCCTGGAGGTAGGTTCGGGCTTCGGCGGCCTCGTCGGCCCGCCAGAGGTACTCGGCGTAGAAGGCGGTCGCGCGCTCCAGCAGCTCGAGGCGCCGCTGGTCGGCCTTCCGGCGCGCCTCCTCCTCGGGCGAGGCCTGCTCGTACCGCACCTCGATCCCGAACCGTTCGGCGAGGGATTCCAGCGCGTCCGGGAACGACGCCGCGCCCTCCTTCTCCATCATCCACCGCACCGCGTCCCCGCTCGCGCCGCAGCCGTGACAGTAGTAGCGCTTGTTCTCGGGCGGGATGATGCTGAACGACGGCGTCCGCTCATCGTGGAACGGGCAGCGCCCGGTCCAGCGGTTCCCGCGTTTCGCGAGGTTCACGCGCCCTCGGATGAGTTCGACCAGATCGGCCCCCTCGAGGATCTCGCGGACGCTCTCCTGTGTGATGAGGGGCATGGCGGCCGCTAGAGCGGAGCCTCGCGCGGCAGGAACCGCTCCCGGTAGTAGCGCAGTGCGTACCGATCGGTCATTCCCGCCACGAAATCGGTGACGCGCTGCACGGGGTCCTGTTCCGGGCTCGCCGGCAGGTCGTCCTGATGCTCCAGGCACCAGTCGAACAGCGCCTGCACCACCCCGCGGGCGCGGGTCGACTCGTCGACCGCCGGCGACGCGAGATACACGTGCTCGAACATGAAGCCCCGCAGGCGCTGGAACGCGCCCCCGACGCGCTCGGATTGAATGATCCGGTCGGCGTCGCGGCTGTGCTCGACGATGTCGGCGACGAGCATGGTCAACCGCTCCGCGGTGGTCCGGCCGAGGATGGCCACCTCCTCGCCGGGAAGATCCGCCTCGCGGAGCGCCCCCGCCCGGACCGCGTCCTCGATGTCGTGGTTGACGTAGGCCAGGCGGTCGGCCAGGCGCACGATCTGCCCCTCCAGGGTGGCCGGCATCCCGGTCCCGGTGTGGTGGCGGATCCCGTCCCGGACGTCGGCGGTGAGGTTCAGTCCCCGACCGTCACGTTCGAGCACCTCCACGACGCGAAGGCTCTGCTCGTTGTGGAGGAACCGCCGCCCCATGCGCTCCTTGAGCAGATCGTCGAGCGCGTGCTCGCCCGCATGACCGAACGGGGCATGGCCCAGGTCGTGGCCCATGGCGATCGCCTCGACGAGATCCTCGTTCAGCGCGAGGGCGCGGGCGATGGTGCGCGCGAGGGCGGACACCTCGAGGGTGTGGGTCAGCCGGGTCCGGTAGTGGTCACCCTCCGGCGCCACGAACACCTGGGTCTTGTGCTTGAGCCGCCGGAACGCCTTGGTGTGCAGGATGCGATCGCGGTCGCGCTGGTAGGCGGTGCGGAACGGGCATGGCGCCTCGGGGACGTCGCGCACCGCCTCGGCGGCCCGTCGCGCGCGCGGCCCGAGCTGAGGTTCGGACGACACGGCTACTGCGCGTCGAGGCTGAACCGGAAGACCCAGGGACCGTCGATGGTCTCGCCGCCGGTCCCGAGCCGCAGACTCCCGATGGTCAGGGTCAGCATGGAGACCCCGGCCGGGATCGCCGGTGCGACCGCAAAGGTTCCGACCAGTCTCGCGCCGGCGAGTCGTTCGTCGGTGACGGCCATCCGGTACATCCGGCCCTTGTCGTCGACGACCACACCGTCGACCGCGAGGACGTCACGGGTCGCGTCGTTGTCGGGCGCGTGCACAAGGAAATGGACCCGCGCGCCGTCCTCGTAGGACTCGAGGCAGGTGAGGGCGGCGGTGACGCCGTCGATCGACTGGGTCTGATTGATGGGCACGACCGCCCGCAACGCCGTCGGACAGACGTTCATGGTCTCGGGGAACGGTTCCGGGACCTGTCCCCACTCGGTGGCCGGCGTGGGCGGGGACTCGGGGACCGACAGCGCCTCCACCGTCGGCGGGGTCCGGTACTTCCAGACGTGCGGGTGCTCCTTGAACATCGCCAGCACGCTGCGATGCGAGACGCCCCGGCCGTCATCGACGAGGTAGATGAACTCCCGCTGCTCCTGCCGCACGAGACCGAGAAAGGCAGCCGGTTGCTCGTCGGCACCCTCGAGCCCGCATCGGTCGGCGTAGTGCAGATGGTCGATCCGCCAGCCGTCGATCAGCATCTCCAGCAGGTCGCCGAGGCTGCCGAGACGATAGGGGTCGCTGTATTCGATCGTGGCTCCCGTCCGGAGTGGCCGACGCGTCCGATGGTACACCCGGAGCGATGTCACAACGCGCCGGGTCCCCGCCGTTCCGGCCCGCTAGAATCGCCCCCATGCAGATGCCCGACCCAGCTCGCGTCGGCCTCGTCGTCGTCGACCATGGCTCGCGTCGCCAGGCCTCGAACGAGATGCTCGAGGAGATGGCCGCGATGATCCGCGAGGCCGTCGACTACGGCATCGTCGAGCCGGCCCACATGGAACTCGCCGAGCCGTCCATCCAGACCGCCTTCGATCGCTGTGTCGAACGCGGGGCCGAGATGGTCGTCGTCACCCCGTACTTCCTGCTGCCGGGCAAGCACTGGGACGAGGACATCCCGGAGCTCACGCGCGAAGCGGCCACCCGCCATCCCGAGGTGCCCTACCTCGTGGCGGCCCCCATCGGACTCCATCCGCTGATGGCCGAGGTGATCGGATCACGCGCGGCCCATTGCCTGGCGCACGTCGCCGGAGCGGCCGAGGAGTGCGAGGCATGCGCGGGGACCGGACGCTGCGTCGTCCGCCGCGTTGACGCACCCCCCGCGTCCTGACCGCGGCCATCCGCTGAGTTCCCCGATGCGCATCGCCGTGATCGGCGCGGGCCTCTCCGGCCTGGCCGCGGCCCGCACCCTCCACGCCGCGGGCCACACCGTGACGGTGTTCGAGAAGGGGCGCCAACCGGGCGGACGCCTGACGAGCCGGCTCCTCGACCACGGCATCGTGGACCACGGCGCGGCGGCGGTCGATGCTCCGCCTGGGACCGAACTCGGCGAGGCGGTGGCCGAGGTGATGGCGAGCACCACCGACGCGACGCGCATGGACGTCGACGGTCCCTCGGACGCCGACGCCCCGCTGACCGCGCCGGTCGTGTTCGCGGGCGGACTGGCCGCGTTCGCCCGCCGCCTGGGTGCCGGCCTGGACCTCCGCTGCGACGCCCGGGTGGCGCGCATCGATGTGTCCGCCGCGGGCGTCGCCCTGGACGAAGAGCAGGGCGGTCGGCTCGGAGTGTTCGACCGGCTGGTGCTGTCGGCCCCCGCACCGCAGGCCGCCGATCTCCTGGCACGCGCGCCAGGAGCCGACGCCAGGGTGGCCGCGCTCGGCGACGTGGTCTACGACCCGGCCGTGGTCGTCGCCCTCGGCCTCCCGGTGACGCCCCCGGCACGGTGGCTCACCACGCTGGCGTCAGGCCCGCTGCGCCAGGTGGTGGTGGAGTCGGCCAAGGGTCGCCCCCACCCCGCCGGGTTGTACCCGCTCGTCCTGCGCTTCTCCGCGGATCTCTCCGGGCGGCTCCTCGACCAGGCCAGCGACGAGGACGTCACCCGCGTTGCGTGCGACGCGCTGCGCACCGCGATGGACCTCGACGCGTCGCCCGAGTGGCGCGCCGTGAAGCGCTGGCGGTACGGCATCGTGCGGCGCACCGCGCGCTGGGACGACCTGAACCCGCCGGGCGCGAGGATCGTGCTCTGCGGGGATTCGGTGTCGGCCCCGGGGATGCCGGCGACGTTCGCGAGCGGGCTGCGCGCCGCCCGTCAGCTGCTCGCGGAGTCTTCCTAGCGCCCGCGAGTGCGCGCGAGGCGGATCAGCCAGGACGGAATCCTGCGTCGGGCCAACCGCACCGCGTCGCGCAGGTCGTCACCGAGGCCCGGACCGGACCGGCCGGCGCCATGCCCGAATCGAACGTGGTCCGGGTCGAGCGAGCTGAGGACACGGGGTGGCCGGGCCAGCCGCAGCAGCGGATGCGGTCCGACCCACTCGCCCCGCGCGCGGAAGTACGACGCGGTTCCGAGCGCTTCGGCGACCACCAGGGCGCGCAGAGCCGGAAACCACAGCGCGACCTCGTGCCAGCGGAACAGGCGGCTGTCCACCACGCTGATGGGAACGAACGGTGCGCCGTCCGGGGTCGTGGTGGGCAGGCGATACAGCGGAACACCGAGTCGCCCGGCGATGGAATCGCAATCGCGATTGTGACGATCGAGGAGCTGGACGACACCCGCAGGCTCGCCGAGTTCGAGTCCCCGGGCGATCGCCTCAGGGTCGTCCACCGGGTCCAGGAACCAGACGCGACCGTCCACCGCGATGGCGTGGGAGGTGCGCTGCATGGCCCGGGGGGTCGGCGCGATCCATCCCACGCTCCACGGAGTGCAATCGACGAACCGAACTCCCGGGGAGCTCACGCGCCCGCCTCGGCGGGCCCGGCGAGCACCTCCTCGAGCACATCGGTGAAGGCCCGCATGTAGGACCACACCGCGGCGGCCTCGAGCATCCTGATGATGCGAGGTTCGGGCGGGGCGGCGCTCTGGCGCGCGTCTTCCAGGACGCCGTCCATCTCACTCCCCGACCAGGCCTCGAACGAGGCCTTCTCGACCTCCGCACGGAACCCCGACGCCCGACGCATCCCTGCGGCCACCCGCTGGCCCAGCTCCGAGCCGGTCACGCCGAGCGCCGGCACGGAGCCGCCGATGCCCTCAGCGAAGAGCCGCACGTAGGCCGCGAGCGTCACACGGCGGGCATCCACCTGGGGATCACCCGCGAGCCCCTCCCGCTCGACCTGAGCCTGCTCCTCGAGCTCGAGGGCCTCCAGCCGTTCACTTCCCTGATTGATCCACCGCTGCATCGTCGAGGGGAAATCCGGCGGTGACGACTCCCACTCGGCGGCGATCGCCGTGGCGAGATGTTGCAGCCAGGCGCGAATCCCGGTGATTCGGACGCGCGTGAGCCGCGTCTGACGGTCGGGCAGGGTTCCGCTCTCGGCCAGCAGGAACTCCTCGTGCAGGGCCCGCGAGCCCTCGAGTTCCATCAACTTCTCGAGTCCGGCACGATCGCCGACCATGTGGTCGACGAGCCGCGCGGACAATCCGGCCGCTTCGGTCATGAGCTGCTCCGTCCCGTGGTGTCGAAGGTGACGCGGCCGCCCGGACCAGAACGTCCGACAACCTCCAGCATCATGGCGACTTTGGACGAACCTCGACCCACGAGCGTCCTGCGTCGAAGGTTTCGCTGCTCACGACGCTAGACGAAGATGATCTGTGCGCCGTTCGTGACCACGATGAAGTCGGAGGCGCTGAGCACCCGCTCGACCCCCGGATGAAGATCGGCCTCGATGATCTTGTTCATCTCGAATGTGAGCCGGCAGGCGTACATGTGCGCGCCCGACGCCTGCAGGAGATCGAGGAATTCCGGAACCGTCGGAATTTCCATCTCCTCCATCTGACGCTTCATCATCCGGGTGGCCATACCCGTCATTCCGGGGAGGTTTCCGAGCCCCTGCGGCAGCGAGCGATGTTCGAGTCCGTCGTGGACCCGACCGAGCTGCGGCATGTGCATCGCGGTGTTGCCCGTCATGGTGAACTTGAGGTCGGCGTTGGTGCGCCGGTTGATGATGTCGAGGCCCCAGAAGGTGAAGAAGATGTGGACCTCGATGCCCTCGCCCAGGGCCGCATTGCCCATGATGAGCGCCGGATACGCCATGTCGAGGTTGCCCTTGGAGCAGATGAACGCCATCTTGCGCGGCCCCGCCGGGACGCCGAGCGCCGCCTCGGGCGATGTCTCGGTGGCGGCGTGAGGCGCGTCGACGTGACCGAAGTCCGGCATGACGAAGCCGTCGGGCGCGGCCGGCGTCACCGTGGCGCCCAGTGGAGTGCTGGAATCACTCATGGTTGCGGTGTCCTTCCTCTCACACGCAGCCGACCGGCTTCGGCAGGCCGGCCAGCCACGCCATCTTCTTTGCGGGCTTGCCGGGGAACAGCGTGAAGAGTTCCTTCACGTCGAATCCCCCGGCGCTGTTCATCCGACGGAGCGTCGGGGTGCTGCCGGTCTCCTCGCGGTCGCTCCGCATGAACTCGAGGGCGGCCATGTGCGCCGGCGTCAGCTCGATTCCAACGAGGGCGGCCATGTCCGCGGCCAGCTCCTCGCTCCACTGGCCCGGGTCGGTGAGGAATCCCTCGTCGTCGACCTGGAACGTCCGGCCGTTCAGCGTGTTGCTGGGCATGAGGTCTCGTCCCCCTTTCGAAATGCACCGGACCGGAACCCCACGACATCGCGGAAACGCGGTGTTGTGAGCCACGTGACCGGTCGGTGGCTGGACACGGCGGATTCGGTCGTGAAGGGGGTCATCGCGGCGGTCTACTCCCCCGCCGACCGCTTACCCGCCATCGACATGTCGGTCGGCACGGGAATCGAACGGCCGGGCAGCAGCATCCGCCAGTAGATGTGCTCGAAAGCGAGCTTCCCCAGGTGATTCATCCGGGTGGGTTTCAGCAGGCGCATGGGGCCGACGCCCGGAACCGGGAAGTGCCCTTCGAGCGGCTGCGTGTCGTAGTTGAAGTCGAGCAGCAGTGCCTGTCCGCGTCCCGATTCGACGAAGCAGTTGGCATGCCCGTCGAACGAGTGGACGGCCTCACCGCCGGACGTGATGGAGAGGAAGTTCTCGATGAACACCTCGGTCGCGAAGTGCGCGACGGAACCCGCCTTCGACGTCGGGATGTCGCTGGCGTCCCCCAGCACGAAGATGTTGTCGTGCGCGATCGACCGCAGGGTGTGCTTGTCGACCGGGACGAATCCAGCGTCGTTGCCCAGACCCGACCGTTCGATGAACTGCTGGCCGCTGTGGGGCGGAATCGCCACGAGCAGGTCGAACGGGAGCCGGCGGCCGTCGTACGACACCAGTTCGCTGGTGTCGTTGTCGACCTTCTCGACGGCGAAGTCGGCAACCAGGCGGATGCTCCGGTCGTCGAGCATGCCGCCCAACCGCGCTGACGCGACCGGCTTCGTGAACGCACCGTCGAGGGGTGTCACGAAACTGATGTCGACACGGTGCCGGAGCCGGCGCTTGCGGTAGTGGTCCTCGACGAGGAATGTGAACTCCAGCGGCGCGACCGGGCACTTGATGGGCATCTCGGCGGTGTGGACCAGCACGCGCCCGTGGTCGAAGGACTTGAGCTTCTCGCTCAGCGCCACCGACCCCTCGAGCGTGTAGAAGGTGTGGATGCGATCGCCCCACAGCGGGCCGTCGCCCATCCCGGGCACGAGGTCGGGGCGGATGACGGTTCCCGAGGCGATGATCAGCCAGTCGTACTCGAGCGTCCTGCCGTCGGTGAGCTGGACGATGCGCTGGTCCGCATCGACCTTCGAGATCTCGCACTCGACGTAGTCGATCCCGTCATGAATCTGCGCCGCACGGGACCTGACGACCGACTCGGGATCCTTCCCGAACGGCACGAAGATGTAGGCCGGCTGGTAGTGGTGCGCGTCGTCCCGGTCGACCACGGTGATCGACCAGTCCTCCCCGAGGCGCTTCCGGAGGTGGTTCGCCGCCATGGTGCCCGCGGTGCCGGCACCCAGGATGACCAAGCGCGTCTCCATGGGCCAAGGATACCCCTCGTACCGGCGTGCCTCCACTTCGTTCGTCTGCCGTTCGTCCCTCCGAATGAGGGGGATCATCCCTGCAGCTGAGTGCATAGAGTGCCCCGATGGCCGCGATCCTTGGTCTTCCCGCCAGCCGCCGATGGACCCCACTCCTGGTGCTCGGTGTCTGGGTGCTCCTGCTCGGCGCGCTCGGCCCGCTCGGCGCCAAATTCGAGTCGGTGATCAGCAATGAACCCGAGTCGTTCCTGCCGGGTGACGCCGAGTCGGTGCGCGCCGCCGCGCTCGCCAAACAATTCTCGGCGGGAGAACTCACCCCGGCGATCGTCGTCGCGTCACGACCCGGCGGCCTGACAGCCCGGGACCTCGCGACCGTGAACGCCATGCGCCAGATCATCGCCAAGGATCCGCCGGCCGGCGCGCTGGATCCCTCGCCGGTCATCCCCTCTCCCGGCGGCGAGGCCGCGCTGTTCCAGGTACCGCTCGAGGTCACCGGGGACGCCGACGCCCTCGTCAACGCCGTCGACCGGATCCGTGAGGTCACCGCCGAATCGGGCGGCCTCACCATCAAGACGACCGGTCCTGCGAGTTTCTCGGCGGATGCCATCAGCGTCTTCGGCGACATCAACACGACGCTGCTGCTCGCCACCGGGACGCTGGTGATCGTGCTGCTGCTGATCATCTACCGGTCGCCCGTCTTCTGGCTGCTCCCCGTGATCGCCATCGCGTTCGCCGAAACGACGCTCCGGGCGGTCGGCTACCTGCTGGGAAGCAACGGCGTCGTCATCAACGGGCAGACCCAGGGCATCACGCTGGTGCTCGTGTTCGGCGCGGGAACCGACTACGCCCTGCTGCTGGTCGCGCGGTACCGGGAGGAGCTGCACCGCCACCGCGGCGCACGCGAGGCGATGGCCGTCGCCCTCCAGCAGGCCGGGCCCGCGGTACTCGCCAGCGCGGGCACCGTCATCGCGGGGCTCCTCGTGCTCATGCTCGCCGAGGTCAACGGAACGGCCGGGCTGGGCCCCATGGGCGCGATCGGCGTCGGCGTCGCCGCCATCTCGATGCTCACCGCGCTTCCCGCCCTGCTGATCCTCGTCGGCCGGCGCGCGTTCTGGCCCTTCGTGCCCCGCGTCGACGAGCATGACCCCGGGCTTGCGACGCGGGGTGTCTGGCGGCGGGTGGCGAATCGCGTTACCGGGCGGGCGCGGCCGATCTGGATCGGGACCACGGTCGCGCTCATCGCCCTGGCGGTCGGGCTGGTCGCCTACGACGACGGGCTCACCTCCGGCAACGGCTTCCGGGGGACCGTGGAGTCCGTCCAGGGCCAGCGGCTGCTGGCGGGGGCGTTCCCCGCGGGATCCTCCGCGCCGACGGAGGTGATCGTGCCCGACCGCGACGCCGTCGCCCGGGCCCGCGACGTCGTCGCGGCCGTACCCGGGGTCGCCAGTGTCGGCACCCCCGAAACCGGCCCGCCGGGAGCCCGGTTCGAGGTGACGCTCGACCCCGAGCCCTACAGCGCGGCCGCCTACGACGCCATCGGCCGTCTCCGCACGGCGCTTGCCCCGCTCGACGTCGGGGCCCTCGTGGGCGGTCCCACCGCCGAGGAGGCCGACGTCCGCGCGGCGGCCGACCGTGACACCCGGCGGCTCCCGCCGCTCATCCTGCTGGTGGTGTTCGTCATCCTCGCCGCGCTGCTGCGGGCCATCGTCGCGCCGCTGATGCTCGTGGGGACGGTGATCCTCTCGTACCTCGCCGCCCTGGGGGCCAGCGTCGTGGTCTTCAACGTGCTGCTGGACAGCCCGGGGCAGGATCCGTCCCTCCCGCTGTACGGCTTCGTCTTCCTGGTCGCCCTCGGGGTCGACTACAACATCTTCCTCATGGCCAGAGCGCGCGAGGAGTCGCGGCGGTTCGGCACCGCGGAGGGCATTCGCCGTGCGGTGGCCGTCACCGGCGGCGTCATCACGAGCGCGGGGATCGTGCTTGCCGGAACGTTCTCGGTTCTCGGCGTCCTCCCGCTGTGGGCCCTCTTCCAGGTGGGATTCCTGGTGGCGTTCGGTGTGCTCCTGGACACCCTCGTGGTGCGGTCCATACTGGTCCCGGCCCTGGTTGCCGATCTCAACGAACGTACCTGGTGGCCCGGGCACTCCGGGCACCTGGACCATTAGGATTTTCGACATGCGGATTCTTGTCGAGCACGGCGAACACCAGCATCGGAACCGCGGTGACAGCGCCATGCTGGATGCGGCGGTCCTCGGCCTTCGATCCCAATGGCCGGACGCGCGGATCGACGTCCTCACGGGCGATGCCGATGCCCTGTGCCGCAACGTGGCCGGTGCGACGCCGCTGGTGAGCCTTCCTCGCCGTCGCTTCCGACGGCAGACCGCGATCGATCTGGCCAGCTACGACCTGGTGCTGGCGGCTGGCGGCGGATATCTCACCGACGTCGATCCCGACCAGGCCCGACGGGTCACCCGACGGCTCATCGACGCGGCCGACCGCGGGATCCCGACGGCCATGGTCAGCCAGGGGATCGGCCCACTCGACGACCGCGACCTGCAGCGACTCGTGGCCGAGGCCTGCGGGCCCGCGCTGGTCATCGGGCTTCGGGAAGGCGTGAACGGACCCAGGATTCTGGCGAGCCTCGGCGTTCCAGCGGATCGGATCACGGTGACCGGCGACGACGCCATCGCCGTGGCGATGACCCATCCACCCGGCGAGTTCGGCGGCGGCATCGGCGTCAATCACCGCCTCGCGTCCTACATGCGGGCCGGCGAGACCGAAGCCGAAACCATCGGCGACGCCGTTCGCGCCGTGGCCGCGGCGCACGGTGTTCCGCTCGTGCCCATCCCGATCTCCGAATGGGACGACGACCGGCAGGGCACCGAACGGATCACACGCGGCTGCGCGTTGCTCGCCCACCCCGGGCACCCCAACGAGCCGTACCGCTGGGCGGTCGACCAGACCGACGCCACGCGCATCGTCGCCACCTCCACCTACCACCTCGCGGTCTTCGCGCTCAGCCGCGGCGTCCCGGCGCTGTGCCTGCCCTCGTCGGCGTACTACCGGTACAAGTTCAACGGGCTGGCCGCGCTGTTCGGTGACGGCTGCAGGATCGTCGAGCTGGACCGAGGGGACGCCGGAGCGCGGATCGCCACCACCCTCGAGGCGCTCTGGGACGCGGCGCCGGATCTCCGCGATCCACTCCGCGCGGCCGCTCGCGCGCAGGCCGATCGGTGCGCGTCCCTGTACCGGACGCTCCACGACCGCCACGCCGCCCGCACGACTCCGGCCTCACCCGTCGGCTGAGCCCGGCCCGCGAGCGGCGCTACACGCTGCGGAGTGACGTGTCGCGTCGCTGCAGTCGAGCCCTGACCATGGAGAGCCGTTCCCGGTCGCGGGGCCCGATCCCGCCCGCGAGCACGAACACGCCGACGTAGGCGACGGTGCCCGCCGCGAGCGCGGCGAGGGTGCCGAAGTGCCCGGGCAGCGCGAGGTCGGTCACGCGGGCGCCGGCGAGCCCCCACGCGTAGGCGGCGCCGATGGCCAGCATTTCGCGCACACCCCACAGATCGCTCAGCGGTTCGGACAGCAGCCCCCTCACGGTCGGGTGCATGACCACGGTGGAGCTGAAGATCCCCAGCACCAGGCCGAGCGCCGGCCCGGTTGCCCCCCAGCGCATGGCCGCCGGAATGGCCACACCCACCCCGACGATCGTTCCCACGGTCGCCGCGACCGTGGTGAGCCCCGGACGGTCGACCGCGTAGAGGGCGGTGACGTGGATGCTGTCGACGGCCTGGAGCGCCTGGTAGAGCAGGATGAGGGTCAGGGCGGTTGCGCCCTTTGCGAACCCCGGTCCGAAGACGTTCATGATCCCTTCCGCGGCACCCCCGCCCACCGCCGCGACGAGCAGCATCGCCACCAGCACGTAGCGGACCGAGTCGGCCCAGGCGCGGTCATAGCCGTGGTGGTCGCCCTGCTCGCGCCGTTCGACGAGCGTGGGCAGCAACACCTCGTTGACGCGGATCGTGCCTTCCTTGATGCGATCGCCAAGCTGCCGGGCCCGGTTCCAGGCGCCGACCTGGGCCACCGAGGAGGTGACGCCGAGGATCCAGGTGCCGGCTTCGGCGTTGACCCCGATCACGATGCCGCCGGGTGCCGCCTTGGCGCCGAACTTGACCATCGGGGGCAACGCGCGCACGCCCTCGACGAACGCCTCGCGAGGCACCCGGAACCGCATGACACGACGGAGCGCCGAGACCCGCGGACCGAGCGACACGGCCCATGATCCGATCGTCGCCCACACGAGCCCCCAGACGGTTCCCCATTGGAGTCCCAGCGCCACGGCCAGCGCCAGGAACGCGAGCGCCTGGACGAGGCGGACCCAGAAGAGCTGCCGGCCCGAGCGGAAGGCGTTCAGCACGCTGTCGATGTTCCAGCAGGTGTTGGTGATGATCACGTACCCGACGATCTGCACCGCCATGGGGCGCACCAGATCGGGCTCCCCGATGGGCCCGCGCATGACCATCGTCGCTCCGAGCGCCACCAGCGCCGCGATGATCAACGTCAGCCCCACCGAGAACGCGAACACCGCCGCGGTCAGCCCCGTGACGAGCGGGTCTCGGGGCTGAAGCACCGAGAGCGCGCGGATGAGGGCCGCCTGCTCCTGGACGGTCGACAGGTAGGTCAGCACACCCACCGGGGCGAGCGTCAGGGCGTACTGGCCGATGACGTCGACGCCGTAGATGCGGGCGATCACCACGCTGCCGACGAGGCCGATGAGCGCCACCGAGCCGAAGCTCAGGAACCCGTGTCCGAGCGCGGTCTTGAACGACTCGCGGCTCATGGCCGCCAGATGAGTTTGCGTACGTGGAAGCCCTCGGCCAGGCCCTCGGGTGCTCCCGCTTCGATGCCGCGCAACCGCATCACCGCATCGAATGTGTCAGGCGTGAACCATCCCTTCCCGCGCTGGGATGCGAACTGGTCCATCAGGTGGCGGACCTTGCGGTCGGCGAGGGCGCGCGTGACGGGGACGAGCACGTTCGGGGTGGTCAGATCGCCGTCGAACTTCGGGATCTCGTACTCCATGATCAGGCTGTCGCGGAACGCCTGGTGCGCGACGTCACCGCAGAACCGGTGATCCTGATGCATGTCGTCACGTCTGTGTGTCAGGACCAGGTCCGGCGCCACCTCGTTCCCCACGCGATGGATGAGTTCCTTCCCGGCGACCGCGTCCTCGTACGGGAGGTAGCCGTCGCGCAGCCCGCCGCACATCACGTTGGGTTCCGTCTCCGCGAAGAAGACCGCGGCACTCGCGGCGGCCTCCGCCTGACGGTCCGGTCCGCCGGTGAGCACCACCCAGGTGAAGGTGATCTCCGGATCGTGGTCGTGGAGGGCGAGCATCGTGGCGCCGCACCCGATCTCGATGTCGTCGGAGTGCGCACCGATCGCGAGGACCCGGCGGACGCCGTCGGTGGAGAACCCGATCATCCGCCCGACGATCCGCCGTTCTGCTCCCACACCCGCCAGGGGCCGCCGCCGGCCTCGACCATCGCCTCGAGTTCCTGCTGCTCCTTGAGGGTGTCCATGGGGGCCCAGAACCCTTCGTAGCGGTACGCGGTCAGTTCCTTCTTCGCCCGGAGCTTCGAGAACACGTCGGTCACCAGCTCCTCGCCGGGCTCCATGTCGTCGAAGATGCGGCGGTGCATGACGAAGTATCCCCCGTTGATCCAGATGTCGGAGCGGGTGATGTCCTTGACCTCGGTGACCAGGCCGTGATCGTCGGTCTCGACCGTGTGGAAGGTGTAGCTCGGGCGGACCATCAGGAACGCCGCGGTGGCGTCCCGGGTGGTGGCATGGAAGAGCAGTTTCGGGAGCGGGGCATCGGTGAGGACGTCACCGTAGTTGGCCAGAAAACGCTCGTCATCGCCGATGTACTTCCGCACCCGCCTGAGCCGCTCGCCGACGTTGGCCGAATACCCCGTGTCGACGAAGGTGATGCGCCAGTCGGCGATGTCCTCGTTGAGCAGCCTGACACGCGAGCCTCCGCCCGACAGCACGAAGTCGTTCGAGAGGGCCTCGTTGTAGTTGAGGAAGTACTCCTTGATGACTTCCTGCTTGTGACCGAGGCACAGGATGAACTCGGTGTGCCCGTGGTGCGCGAAGTACTTCATCACGTGCCACAGCACCGGGCGCCCGCCGATGTTGACCATCGGCTTGGGGATCGAGGTGGACGCCTCCTGCATCCGCAGGCCCTTGCCACCGCAGAACAGCACGACCTTCATCGGGGGGTCACCTCCATGGTCGTCGGCACCGGCACCACCAAGGTGGCGCCCCACTCCCGGGTGTACGCGAGCTGCGTGGCGATCTCGTCCTTGAGGTTCCACGGCAGGATCAGGATGACGTCGGGACGCGTGCGGGCCAGGTGCTCGGGCGGATGGATCGGGATGTGGGTGCCTGGCGTGAAGCGGCCGTGCTTGTAGGGGTTCCGATCGACGGCGTACGCCACCAGGTCGGTCCGGATACCGCAGTAGTTCAGGAGCGTGTTGCCCTTGCCGGGCGCCCCGTACGCCGCGACGGTGCGGCCGGCCTCGCGCTGGTCGATCAGGTAACGCAACAGGGCACGCTTGCTTGCTTCGACCGCGGCGCCGAAGCCCTCGTAGGGTGCGGGGGTCAGGTAGCCGGCCCGTTCCTCGCGAGCGATCAGCTCGCCCACCGCGGGAGCGGTCGTATGGACCCCGTCGTGCCCGGCGAAGACCCGCAGCGAGCCGCCGTGCGTCGGGATCTCCTCGACGTCGAAGACCTCGAGTCCATGGGCGGCAAGCACGCTGCGAACCGTGATGAGCGACAGATACGAGTAGTGCTCGTGGTAGATCGTGTCGTACTGGACCTCGTCGATGAGCCGCATCAGGTGGGGGAACTCGAAGGTCACCACACCATCGGGGGCGAGCAGGGTCGCGAACCCGGCCACGAAGTCGTTGATGTCGGGTACGTGGGCGAGCACGTTGTTTGCGGCCATCAGGTCGGCGCGGTGTCCCGCGGCCACGAGTTCCTCGGCGAGCGCGCGTCCGAAGAACCCGACGTGCGTGCGGACGCCGCGCTCGCGGGCGGCCTCGGCCACGTTGTCGGCGGGCTCGATGCCGAGCACCGGGATTCCGCGCTCGACGAAGTGCTGCAGCAGGTACCCGTCGTTGCTGGCGATCTCCACCACGAGCGAATCGGCGTCCAGCCCGAGCTCGGGCACCCGCGCCTCCGCGTAGCGGCGGGCGTGCTCGACCCAGCTCGTGGAGTAGCTGGAGAAGTACGCGTACTCACCGCCGAAGATCTCGTCGGCCGCCACATACTCCTCGAGCTGCACCAGGTGGCAGGCGTCGCACACGCGGACATGCAGGGGCGAGAACGCTTCGGCGTGGTTGAGCTGCTCGGCCGTCAGGAAGCTCTCGCACGGCGGCGACATCCCGAGGTCCACCACGGTGCGGCTCACCGGCACCCCGCAGAAGCGGCAGGGCGGCGACGGGAGCGCCTCGAATGTGTTGGGGGCCACGATGGTTCCTCGGTTACCCTTGCTGACTGACACCTGCAGACGCCCCACCGACCAGGAAAACCGATCGCATGTCGCTCACCGACGGGACCTATTCCCTCATCGGCACCCCGATCCACGATGTGACCGTTGTCCCGCTCCGGCGCGTTCCCGACGAGCGCGGAACCATCCTGCACATGTTGCGCGCCGACGATGAACATTTTGTCAGCTTTGGTGAGATCTACTTCACCACGCTCTACGCGGACGTCGTGAAGGGGTGGCACCGCCACGAGGACATGACCCTCAACTACGCCTGCATCCACGGGCGCGTGAAGGTGGTGATCTTCGATGACCGGGAGGCCTCGCCCACACGCGGGTCGTTGATGGAGATCTTCCTCGGCCCCGACAACCACAGCCTGATCGTGATCCCGCCCGGAGTCTGGAACGGCATGAAGGGGATGTCACGCCCGAGCGCCCTGGTGGCCAACTGCGCCACGCACGTCCACAACCCGACCCGCACCAGCCGGGCGGACCCGTTCGGTGACACCGTCCCCTACGACTGGGCCGTCCGGCAGCACTAGTGCCCTGAGTCGAAGGCTTCGCGGCAGCCTGGCGGCTGCAAACCCACACGCAACCCACCACCGCCCCCGGTCACGGGTGCGTTGCCGATGGTGCGTCGTCGGCTGCCATGCCACGGCATTGCCCCAAACTCCTTGTTGCGCGGTTTCGCTCGCCACGCCGCTCCGAACCTCCGACCCGACACCGGTGTCCCGCGTCGAAGGCTCGCGGCAGCCTGGCGGCTGCAACCCACACGCAACCCTCCACCGCCGGATCATCGGTACCCGCCAGGTCCGTCGGCTCGGGCCATGCCACCGGCATTGTCCGACCTCCTCCTTGTTGCACGCGGTTTTCGCTCGCCACGCTGCTCCCGAACCTCCGACTCACGACACTAGTCCGCGGGAAGGCGCAGTGTGCGGCGCCAGGCCGGCAGCGCGACTGCCGAGCGCCGCGGATGCCTCCACCGAGGCTATCGCGACCAGCACGGCGGCGGCGATGCACGCCGCCGCCGGCTCCTGCCGAGACCCCTGGATTCCCCGTTCACGTCGCGATCGGGTCGCTGACCGTCGCGACTGAGGTGGCGCGCTGGACGCCCGGGCGACGCAGGAGCGACCAACCCACGCCCGCGAACCAGACGATCAGCCCGAGCCCGAAGACGAGCCCGACCGGTTCCAGCGGCGGAACCACGGTGACCAGGCCTGAGACCCCCGAGGCCAAGCCGAGCAGCGCGATCCAGCGCGACAACAACCCCGACCTGAGGGCGACAGCGCTGACCAGGAGCACCCATGTCCCGCCGACGACCTCGTTCCCGCCGCCCATGCCGTTCTGCACCGCTTCGAGCGAGGACCACAGGGCCCCGGCGAGCGCTGCATCGCGGTCCGCGAGGTCGGCGATCGCCCCGACACCGGTGTTGGCGATCATGCCCGCGGCGAGGACCAGACCGGACCAGATCAAGCCCAGGGCCGTCGACACCTTCACCCAGCCCGAACCGGCCGAGCTCAGCCGTTCATGGAGTGCCAGCACCAGCGGCACCAGCGCCAGGCCGAACACGATGAGCGTGACCACGTACCAGACGTGCAGCGCCGCCCGGTGATCCACCACGAACGACACCCCCTCGGCGGCGCTCAGTGCCTCGGTCGCGTAGTCGCGAAGCACGGTGGCGAACATCGCGATGCCGACGATGAACGTTCCCGCCAGCAGCAGCGACGCCCAGCCCCCGATCCGACTCCCGACCTCCCCGCGCAATACCGATCGCATCCCCAACCTCCTGTGTGCGTGAACTCGTGCACTCAGGATCCCCGCGACGCCCCGGCGCCGCCACGACCGCCCGTTGACGTTTCGTGACCGCTGTCCCGCGGTCAGCCCTCGCCGCCCGGCGGGTGCGGCGGTCGACGGAACCGGTCGCGGTACTCGTCGGGAGTGATGCCCACGACACGGCTGAACGCGCGGATGAATGTCTCGACGCGCCCATAGCCGCACGCGGCTGCGACTCCCGCGAGGCCGCCATCACCGTGCTCCAGGAGACGGCGCGCGTGGTCGATGCGGGCGCGTTCGACGTAGCGCCCCAGCGATCCACCCGTCTCTCGAGCGAACGCTCGCTGCAGACCACGCTCGCTCATGTGCACCCGTCGGGCGAGATCGCGCACGGTGAGGTCCTGTTCCGGGTGATCGACGATGTATGCGAGCAGGTCGGCGATGGTGGCGTTGGTGACCGAGGTGGGGCTCAGGTGCGCGCTGAACTGGTCCTGGCCGCCGGCCCGCTGCAGGTACACGACGAGGTGCTTGGCGGTCGCGGACGCGACCTCGGAGCCATGGTGGCGTCGCACGAACTCCAGGGCCAGGTCGATGCCGGCGGTCACGCCCGCCGACGACCAGATTCCGTCGCACAGGAAGATGGGGTTCGACTCGACCTTCACCGCGGGCCGTCGGCGGCGGAGATGGTCGGCCATCGCCCAGTGCGTGGTGGCCCGGCGGCCGTCCAGCAGCCCGGTTTCGGCCATCAGGATCGCCCCGCTGCAGATCGAGCCGAGCTCACCGCTCCGATCGGCGAGCGCCCGCAGGGCGTCGGTGAACATCGGGTCGTCCGCGGTGCGCTCCACCGTCTCGCCACCAGCCACCAGCAGCACATCTGGCCGCAGGTCCGGATCCACCATCGGGCGATCGACCACCAGCCGCGGACCGCTGGCTGTGGTGATCGGGCCGACGGCATCGCCCACCAGCTCCACCTCGTAGGCCGAACGATCCCCCAGCACGTATCCCGCGAAGGAAAAGACGTCGGCGGGCCCGAGGACGTCCAGGCCCTGGACGTCCTCGAACACCACGATCGCTACGGAACGCCGGTGCATGATGCGAAGTCTGGTGGGACAGCGGTCAGGAGCGCAACAACCCCGCCGCCCGAAGGTCGTCGGCGGCGGACCGGATCACGTCGAACGGGAGCCCCGAGCGGTCGGCGCAGTCCATCAGCGAGTGATCACCGTCCGCGAGGTTGAGCACCCACAGCATCGCCATCTCGTGCTGGTTCCCCTTCTCCCCGCCGCGCCGGTTGGTGAGCCCGCGCCGGCCGAGCTGCGGTTCGCCGTGCGGATTGATGGAAACCGGGCGTTCGTCGTGTTCCAGCACCGCGATGGTGTCGAGGATCACCCGCAACGTGTCGGTCAGCGCCTCGGCACTGACGAGCGACATGTCGTCGTCCGAGGTGTGGTTCTCGGGGTACTCCCCCGGCGGCGTGCGGGTGAGCGCGCCGATCGGGAGCCGGAAGCCCGGCGAGTTGTACTGGCGCTCGTCTCCTCCCCAGGGCAGGAACGGCCGGATGTCGGCCCCCGTCTCGTGATCGGCCAGCACAAGTGCCATGGCGCGATCCACTGTCTGGTTTCCGTCCCGCGTGCGGCGGTATGTGATCGGTCCGGGGTCCCCGGCGCACATCACGGCCAGGCCCGCATGGACGCGATCGAGGCGGCTGAGGTTGTCGTGCAGCCACCACAGCGGCCCGATCGTCCCGGGTGAGAACAGGATGCGGTGGGTACGGCGCAGCGGGCCCGCGGCGTGCAGCAGCCGCCCCAGTTCGGCGAGCACCGCGACGCCCGACAGGTTGTCATTGGCGAGCCCCGGGTGGCAGACCGGGGTGCTGATGAGGACCTCTTCCGAGGTGACGCCCGGGACCACGATCTCGCCGACGGTCATCGATCCCTCCGGATCGAGCTCCGTGTCGATGAGCACGGCATAGTCCCCGTCGCCAAGGGCGTCGATGTCCCGCTGCGGCAGGCAGAAGCCCCACCGGGGTTCCCAGTAGCTCGTGCGGTACGGGGTGGCGGCCGGGCGGTCCGCGAGGCCGTGCAGGTTCGGCAGCAGCGCCTCCCGCGACAGCGTCTGCCGGACCGGCACGCTGTACCCGAGCAGGTGGAGGGGCGAGGCGGCCGCGTCCACCACGCGCGTGCCGTCCGGCGCGGTGACGTGGGCCTCGCGCACGCGCCACTCCGGTGGCACGGTCCAGTCGAAGACCCGCGTGCCGGATGGGACCTCGGTCACCTCGACGGGGACCGAGCGTGCCACGGCCGCCAGGGTCCCCCGCACCCCGTCACCGGTCAGGCTGCGGGGCAGGTCGAACGTTTCGCGCATCAGGGCGAGCATGCGCTGCCCGGAGTCCCCCACCGTGACGTCCATCCCGGTCACCCGGGTCGGCTCAGCCGGCATCGGTCCAGCGCAGGTGGCCGTCCAGACGTCCGGCGTCGGTGAGCTCGCGGATCCTGGCGAGCCGGGTGAAGCGCGGGCCGCGCAGCGCGTCCTCGGTGAGGCCGTGGGTGCCGAACCACTCGAGCAGTTCGCGGACACCGTCGGCGACGGTCCACTGCGGAACGGCGTCGGGAAGCAGCCTGGCCAGGAGTGAGCCGTCGACCCGGTAGTTGCGCAGGTCGGGTCCGGCCCCCTCCGCGAAGGTCAGCTCGCTGCCCGGCACCGCCCGGTGGACGATCTCCGCGACGTCGCGGATGCGGTAGTTCTCGTCCGAGCTGCTCACGTTCATCGAGACGTTGTGGATCAGCTCGCGGGGCGCCGCCAGGATCGTCTGCGCCACCCGGCAGACGTCGCGAACATGAATGAGCGGCCGCCAGGGCGTACCGTCGCTGAGCAGGTGGACCTTCCCGGTGGCGAACGCGCTGCCGGTCAGGTTGTTGACCACCACGTCCCCCCGCAGCCGGGGCGACGCGCCGTACACGGTCGCGTTGCGCATGAACGTGGGGCTGAACGTGTCGGAGGCCAGCGGCCGGATGTCGCGCTCGGCAAGGATCTTGCTCTCGCCGTACGCCGTGACCGGAAGGAAGTGTGCGGACTCATCGAGCATGCCGCCGGCTTCGGAGGCGCCGTAGAGGCTGCACGAACTGGCGAACACGAACCGGTGGACGCCGGCCTCCCGCGCCTGCTCGGCGAGGTGCACCGACGCGCGGTGATTGATCTCGTAGGTCACATCGGTGTTCAGCTCGCCGATCGGGTCATTCGATATCGCGGCAAGATGGACGACGGCCTGTATCCCAGCCAGGTCTTGGGCGGTCACGTCCCGGACGTCGCTGCCGACGGTGGGGATCCGGGCGGGCGCGGGGCCCAGATCGCACCCCCGGTACAGGCCGCTGTCGAGGCCCACGACGTCGTGGCCCGCGTCCTGAAGCACCTGGACCATGACGGCGCCGATGTACCCCTCGTGGCCGGTCACCAGTACCCGCATCAGCGCTCGCCTCCCGGTGTGTTCGACGCCGCGCGGGGCGTCGCGGTCCATTCCCCCTTGCCGCGGCCCATGCCGCGGTACACGCCCAGCTTCCAGCCCACGAACCCCGGCACGCTGCCCGCCACGCGCAGCAGGCCGCCGACGCCGCGAAGCGCGCCGATGCCGATCGCCAGGTAGGCGAACAGGAACGTCCCCGCCAGGAGGAACGGCGCCAGCACCGAGCGACGTCCGGTGACGAGTCGGGCCAGCCCCGCCAGCACCGTCAGTCCGCCCCAGGCTGCCGCCGTGGGCGCCAGGGGCGGCGCGGCACCGTCGATCAGGCTGACGAGCCCGCGCCAGTCGCGTCGGGCGGCGAGGCGCGCGAACACTCGCGGAACGCCCGCCCCGGCGGCCAGCGACCCGCCCTCCCAGCGTTCGCGCTGGGCGGTGAGCGCCGCTCGGTCCGGTGGGGCGTCGGAGTTCACCGTCGCGTCCGACACGAACCCCACAGGAGTCCCGGCGAGCAGCAGTTCACGCGAGAGCACCAGGTCTTCGGTGAGGTGATCGCCGAAGGCCAGGCGGTCGACGTGGTCGGCCCGAACGGCCATTCCCGTTCCGCTGAGCATGACCGGGATTCCGAGGCGATCGAGCCCGGCGGGACGGAGCAGGTTCCGCAGGCCGACCCCGACCGCCACACCGTCGGCGGCCGCGTCGCCGTCACCGTCACCCACCAGGTTCGCCGACTGCACGATGGGCGCCCGGCGAAGGCCGGCCACCATCGCCGTGGCGTATCCCGGGCTGCACCGGCAGTCGGCGTCGATGATCGCCACGCCCACCGCGTCGGTCGGCGTCGCCCGGTACCAGGCGAGGCCGTCGCGAAGGGCCGCCGGCTTGCCCCGGGTGCCCGTGTCACGACTCAGCACCTCGGCGCCGAGACCCGCCGCGGCGGCGGCGGTGTCGTCGGAGCAGTGGTCGGCGATGACGATCACCCGGCCGAGGCCGGGAGTCTCGCCCGGCCGTCCCAGGGATGCCAGCAGGGCCGGCAGGTTCGCCGCCTCGTTGTGGGCCGGCACGACGACGTCGAGCCGGTCCTCGCCCGCGGCGACGGTGCCCGGCCGTCGCCGTCCCAGCACCGCGGCACCGACCGTGACCGCGACGAGCCAGACGCCCCACCATGCAAGGAACGGCGCCGCGAGGGCCCACGCGAGCCGCCTCACGCGCCCGCTCCGGTGATGGCCGCGAAGTGTTCGGCGAGCCCCTGCGCGGACCTGGCCGCGTCGAACTCGCGGACCACGATCTCGCGACCACGAGTGCCCATGCGACGGCGCAGGTCGGAATCGGTGAGCCGGGCGAGCGCGTCGGTGAGGTACTCCGCGCGCCCGGGACGCACCAGGATCCCGGCCGCCTCGTCCTCCACCAGCTCGCCGATGCCGGCGATCCGGGTGGTGACCACGGGGATCTCCATGGCCATGGCCTCCATGAGCACCACCGGCACGCCCTCAGCGAAGCTCGGGAGGCAGAACACGTCGGCCGCCGCATAGTGGTCGCGGATGGTGTCCTGGCCGACGGCGCCCACCAGATGGACCGCGTCGCCCAGGCCCAGCTCGCGCACGTGCCGATCGAGGGGGTCGCGGTCCGGTCCGTCGCCCACGAGCGTGAGCTCCGCGTCGATCCCGCGCTCGCGGATCTGCGCGATGGCGTCGACCAGCAGCGACTGTCCCTTGTCCGGCACCAGTCGTCCCACGCACAGGACCCGGAACACGTCGTCGTGATGGA
The DNA here is from genome assembly GCA_020636905.1 of Actinomycetota bacterium. Classification (GTDB taxonomy): domain Bacteria; phylum Actinomycetota; class Thermoleophilia; order Miltoncostaeales; family Miltoncostaeaceae. Next base: position 28,543 of record JACJWX010000004.1, read on the forward strand.
CGCGCGGCTGCGGCACGTAGACGTCCGGGTGCACGCCGCAGTGCACCACGTGCAGCTTGTCCCAGTGCTCCCGGCCGACCAGTTTCATCAGCTGGCTCCGGCAGAAGTCGCTGATGCAGGCAACGAAGCCGGCGTCACGGGTCTTCTCGGCGAGGCGGTGTCCGGGCACGTCGAAGAACTCGGTGGGGCCGTGCATCGTGAAGCTCCACGACCAGCCTTCGCCGCCCAGCCGCGAGGTGAGTTCGGCGACATCCGCGCCCACGTTGGCGAAGTGCGCATGGATGTGTTGCACGCCGCGACGCCGGCACTCGTCCCACAACAGCACGGCTTCAGCCACATAGAAGCTCTGCCACAACGCCGCGCGGGGTCCGATCGCCGCACCCCGCCGCACCGCCCCGCCGGTGATCTGCGCCATCCGCGACGGGTGTTCGGCCCACGCACGCTGCATGGCGGCGGCCAGCACCCGACCCGGCGGCGGCACGAGCACGTGGGTGCGCTCGGCCTCTTCGCGGTCCTCCGGGGCGATGAGGTCCTGGGGTGGCGCCTGCCGCACGCTGAAGGTGTGCACGTCGAGACCGAGGGCTCGAAGTGCCCGCACCTCGCGCAGAATGAAGCTGTGCGAGAGCGCCGGGTACCGGCTGGTGATGTATGCGACGCTCATGCTGGTCGATATCCTGCCGAAGCTCTGCTGCAGATGTTCATGCCCCTTCCATCGGCCGGTCGCCTGCAGACCCGAGCGGATTCGGGGACTCCCACCACGACCAGCGGCGAACGATTTGCCATGAAATCAGACGACGCCACCACAGCGACCATTCCGTTTCTGACCGGTGTGACCGGGGCGATGCGGGCCCGGCCCCACCTCGTGGTGCTTCCCATTGTGGTGTTCGCCGTCGCCGCGTTCCTCGCGGGTCTGCTCCGGGGTCCGGTCTACACCGCGACCGCCCGGGTCACCGTGGCCGACGTCGCCACGGCGAGCGGGACGACGCCCGGGTTCCAGGACGGCGTCGAGAACGTCGCGAACGCCGTGTCTCAGATGATCACCGCCGGCCCCGTCGTCGACGCCGCGGCCGAGGTGCTCGGCGAGGCTCCGCCCGCGGTCGCCGGCCGGCTGAGCGCCGCCCCGGTCCCGGCGACGCCCTTCGTGGAGGTCTCGGGGACCGGAGAGGACACGACTCATGCCGTCGAAACGGCGAACGCCGGCGCCCAGGGGCTCATCGACTACATGACCGCCCTCGCGGAGCGGAATCCCACCGCCTCGGCGCTCGAGGACCAGTACCGGACCGCGTCCAGGGACCTCGCGTCCGCCGAGACCCGGCTCCGCGCCGCTCAGGCGGCCTTCGCGTCGCGTCCCGACCCGGCCACCCGGCGCCGACTGGTGAACGCCACCGCCGATCGCGACTCGGCCCGGCTCAGGGCCGATGCCGTCGGCTCGGTGTACCAGGCATCGCTCCGGGACGGCGCGACGGTGGCGACTCCCAGCATCGTCACCCGGGCCTCCGCCGCGTCGTCGGACCGCCTCAAGACCGCCGCCACCTTTCTCATTGTGGCGTTGATCGCAGGAGCAATGCTCGGCGTTGCACTCGCCGTGCTCGCCGCGGGTGACCGTGCGCGACGCACGTCGATCGACGAGGGACCGTCCCCCTCCGCACCATGACCGGCCCCCGCACCACGGTCATCGTTCCGTGTTGGAACGACGGCCGGTTCGTGCGGGACGCCGTCGCGTCGGTGCGCCGGCAGGACCGGCCGGTGCGCGTGGTGGTGGTCGACGACGGATCCACCGACCCCGAGACGCAGGCCGCGCTGGCCGATCTGGAGCGGGACTCGGTCCGGGTCATCCGGCAGCGGAATCGCGGAGTGTCCGGCGCGCGCACCGTCGCCCTGAACGCGGCCGACACCGAATTCGTCCTCGCGCTCGACGCCGACGACGTGCTCGTCGACGGCGTCCTTGGCGCGATGATCGACGCCCTCGACGCCAATCCCCAGGCGGCCGCGGCGTGGGGCGACCAGTCGGCGTTCGGCGCGGATGACTACGTGAACCCCGCGTGGCCGACGCTCGACCCGTGGCTCATCACGTACATGAACCGCATCTCGGTGACCGCCCTCTACCGCCGGGAGGCCCTCGAGGAGGTCGGCGGCTGGACCCTCGAGGACGGCTACGAGGACTGGGACGTCTGGCTCGCGCTCGCCGAGAAGGGGTGGTCGGGCGCTCACATCGGACGCCCGCACCTTCGCTACCGCCAGCACGACGGCTCCGACGCCGCGGCACGGGGACTCGCCCGGGACCGGGAACGCCACGACGACGTGACGCGGTTGCTGCGCGACCGCCACCCGAACCTGTTCACCGCTCGACGCTGGACCCGCGGAGAATCCATCGCCCCGCGGGCGATCCGGTGGGCGTTCTCGGCGATCGACGCCATCCCGCGTATCGGCGACGCCCGCCGGCACCGGCTGCACGACCTGGCGCTCCGCGCGCTCATGCCATCCATGCGACCGCTCGTCGACGGGCGTCGGCAGGCGGGCCCGCTCGGCAACGTGCTGCGACGCCTCCGGTAGACCCTGCGGGGTTTACGCGGAGTGAGAAGCGCGGCTAGGGTTCCGGCGTGCCCGGAGGTTTTGTGAAGTTCGCCGCGCCGATTCTCGGCGTCGTTCTGACGGCCGCCGCTCAGCCGGCGGATGCAGCCCGGTGCCGCGCCACGTCACGCGCGCCGGCCGGGACGGCCCTGATCCGCCCGGTCGCCACTCCCTCCTCCCCGCTGCTCGTGCGCCTCGCGGCGCGGCGCCCGGTCTGCGGCCAGCTGGTGGTGCTCCCGAGGAGCGGGGTCCGGGTGCTGGCCGTCCCCGGCGCCGCGCTTCGGGTGATCAGGGCCGGTCGCCGCGCCGTGACGGTCCGCCCGGGCGCCCGAGTCACCCACATCGTGGCGATCGCCCGCAGCAATCGGATCATCGTGCGATGGGCCGGCCGCCGCGTCGTCGTCTCCGCCCGGGTCGTCCCGGAGCGGCGGGTGGTGCTCCGACGCGGCGTCTCGAGCCTGCGTCGCACGGCCGCGACGACGACCGGTCCCGGGGGCGGCGCACCCGGGACCACGGGTTCGTCGCCTGCCGGCGGTGGCGCGTCATCCGGATCGGGCGGCGCGACGACGTCCCCGGGAGCGGGTTCGGCGCCCGGGCAATCATCGTCGAGCACCGTCGCGATGCCGGCGCGCATGTTCGCCGCCACGAGCGTCTGGTACCAGCGCGCCGACATCCGCCCGCTCTCGCCCGACGGGCAGGCGGCCGCGGCCGACCTTCGCGACCAGGCTGCCCGCACCGGGACGTGGATCAACATCGACGAGTGGAGCGTCCCGATCTACGTGGTCGGCCCCGACACCCCGCTCGTGACCGTTCACGATCCCGATGACGGCGAGATGAACGGCACGAATCCGTGGAACTGGGGCCGGGTTCCGCTTCCCGCCGCCGCACGGGCAGCGGGTCCCCACCCCGGTGACAACCATCTCGTGGTCTGGCAGCCGTCGAGCGACACCATGTGGGAGTTCTGGAACTTCGCGAGGGTCAACGGCGTCCCCCAGTCCCCACACGGCGCGCGCATCAGTGCGGTCTCGACCCGCGACGGGAGCATCCCCAGCCCCTGGGGGGCGTCTGCCAGCGGCATCGCGATTGCCGCCGGGCTGATCACCGCGGCGGACGTCTCGCGGGGAAGCATCGACCACGCGCTCGCGATCGGGATCCCTGAGATCCGGCCGGGCCTGGCCCAGGCGCCCGCGACCCGTACCGACGGGTACGTCGACCGTGCCACCGCACCGGTCATGGGCATGCACTTCCGCCTCGATCCCCGGCTCGACATCGACGCGCTCGATCTCCCGCCGTTGGTGTCGATGATCGCCCACGCCGCCCAGCGGCACGGCATGGTCGTGCGCGACACCGCCGGGTCGGTGAGCTTCTACGCCCAGGACCCGATCAGTATCGGGAGTGACCCCTTCACGCCCCTGCTCGCAGGCATGGAGCGCGGTGAGGCCATGCGCCGCTTTCCCTGGGGTCACCTGGAGCTGGTTGCGCCGTAGGGATCGCGGTCGGCGCACCGTCGAGCCCGATGGTCGCTAGCATGCCGGGCGTGCCGGTCCAGCCGCTCCGACCCACCGCCCCCCGCGTGGCCCAGTTCGGGACCATGTCAGCGCCCTCAAGCCGGAGGGTGCGTCGCCGATGAGTGCCGACATGAACGCAACGACCGATGCCCCGCAGGAGGGAACCGACCTCCGCGACGTGCTCGCGGCGGAACCCGCCTCGGGATCCCGGTTCCGCGATGCCGTGCTGGACCATCCCCGCCGACTCGTCGTCCCGGTCGTCATCGGTCTCGTTCTGGGGCTGCTCGTCGGCCTGATCCGCTCGCCCGAGTACACCGCTGAGACGCGACTCGCGGTCGCGCGCGTCGACGTCCCGACCCAGGCCCTCCCGGGGTTCGCGACCGGGGTGGAAAGCCTGGCGGTCACGTATTCACGGCTCGTGAACGCCGAGGACGTCATTCAGACGACGGCCAGCGCGGTGTCACGGAAGCCCGACGACCTGCGTTCGAGTATCACCGGCTCGCCCATTCCGAACAGCCCGCTCTTCCGGATCGAAGCCAGCGGCGGTAGCGCCGAGGACGCGGTCAAGACGGCGAACGCCGCGGCCGAATCGCTCAGGGGCTACGTGGCCTCGCTCAACACCGACATCAGCGACTCCGAGCGCATCTTCGGCATGTACAAGCTCGCCGCACGTGACCGGGTGACGGCCGAACGCCGTGTCCGCGCGCGGCAACTGCTCGTGCGGCAGGACAACAGCCCGGACAACGTTCGCGCCCTCGCGGCGGCGCGTGCCTCGCTCGCCGGAGCCCAGTTGAGGGAGACCGCGATCAAGGAGCTGTACCAGCAGAGCCTGGTCGGGATCGCTTCCGCGAACATCGTGCAGGTGGTCAACGCCGCGCAGTCGGCCGATTCGGACCGGGGTCGCGCCGTCCGGCGACTCGCACTGACCGGTCTTCTCATCGGACTGGCCATCGGCGTGCTGCTGGTGCTCTTCCTCCCCACGCAGGAAGTCAGCACCTACCAGCCCAAGCATGCCCGAACCTGACACGACGGCAGCGGACCGCTCCCTCACGCCGATCCGAATCGGCGCCGTCGCTGTCAGCGTCCTGGTGGTGGCGCTCGGAATGCTCGCCCTGGGACCGAAGGGCGCGGCAATCGTGCTCCTCGGGCTCGCGGCCGTGGCCCTCATCGCCACCACCACACGCCTGACCGCGGCTCACGTGCTGAGCGTCGGGTGTGTGCTCGCGATGTTCTCGGGGAATTGGAGCGCGCTGGGATTCCCGATCGGGGTTGACCGGCTCGTGGTGCTCGCGGGGGTGTTCATGGCGCTGGTCGCCGCGGCGACCGATCGTGAACTGCGGCTCGTGGCGCGACCGGTGCACCTCGGGCTCATGGCCGCAAGCGCCTGGGCGGTCTGCTCGCTGGTGCTGGTGGGTGCCCAGTTCGATTCGGTCGCCCTGTACGCGTTGCTCGACCGGTTCGGGGTCGTCCCCTTCCTCGTCTTCTTCGTCGCGCCGTACGCGTTCCGCACCGCCGCCAGCCGACGGGTGCTCGTGGGCACGCTCACGCTGATGGGCCTCTACCTGGGCGCGATGGCGGTGTTCCAGCGGATCGGCCCCGAGCAGCTCGTGTTTCCGCGCTACATCCTCGATCCCGATCTTGGGATCCATTTCGATCGCGCTCGCGGCCCGTTCCTTGAGGCATCCGCGAACGGGGTGGTGCTCGTGATGTGCGCGGCGGTCTCCACGTACGGACTCCATGCGCTGTCGCGTCGCTGGCGCTGGTGGTGCGTCGCCGCCATGGGCCTGTCGGCGCTGGGCGCCGCGCTCACGCTCACCCGGTCGGTGTGGCTGGCCTTCCTGCTCGCGGGCGCCGTCGGCATGCTGAGTCTGCCGCGTTTGCGTCCGTTCATCGTTCCGGCGGCGCTCGGCGTGGTCGCCGTGGTGGCGATCGCGCTCGCCGTCCTCCCCGGCTTCGCCAACTCCGCCCAGGACCGGGCCGCCGAACAGGAACCCGTTTGGGACCGCCGCAACCTTGTGACGGCGAGCATCCGCATCATCGAAGACCGCCCGCTGCTGGGCGTCGGATGGAGCCGGTTCCCGACCGAGAGCCCGCCGTACTTCCGCCAGGCCGACGACTACCCCCTCTCGGGTGAGGGCCTCGTGGTCCACAACGTTCCGCTGCTGTACGCCACTGAGATCGGCATCGCCGGCTTCGCCCTCTGGGCGGTGGCCTTCGGCGTGGCCGTGATCGGCCCGATCCTCCGCCGCGGGAGTCCCTTGTTCGCCGAATGGCGGGCCGTCCACCTCGCCATCCTCGTCGCCTGGCTCACGGTGGCGATGTTCGCCCCGCTCGCGCAGGCCCTTCCGAACATGCTGCTGATGCTGTGGGCCGGCGTCACCGCCGGGACCGTGCCCTGGATGACCCCGCTCAGCTCGCGGAGTCGCGCTGCGGCCAGCACCGATGCGCCGCCGCAAACACCGCTCGAAGCGGTGCCAGTCGTGTCCGGGCGGTCGTGAGCCCCACCGCCGCCAGGGCCTGATCGAGGTGCATCAGGATGTGATGGTGCAGGCTCGCGAAGCGACGTTCCCGGAACGGGCGCCCGAGCAGAACCGCCTTGGCCAGGCTGCGTGAGTAGCGGGATGCCAGGATCCTGACCCGCTGTGCGAACTCGGCCGGTTCCAGGAAGCGCCGGCCCACGATCAGGAGCGCATCGAGGTCGCCGGGAACCTGGACGCGCATCCGGCGCGCGAAGCCGCTCTGCGCCCCATCTCGGGCCTCGTCGTAGGTGAGCACGTCGGGGATGAACACGAAGTCGCCCCGTTCCAGGATGTCCGCGAAGCCGATCTTGTCGGTGGACGGCCCGGGATCACCCTCGGGATCGGTGGGGGGCCAGGACTCGGCCGGGTAGAGCGCGTCGATGCCCTCCAGCGCGTCCCGGCGGAAGAGGCAGGCCGACGGCGTGCCGAACGTGTCGGGCCCGCCGAGCAGGTACCTGCGCATGGCTTCGCGTCCGCTCATGCGATGGGGCCGCGGCACGGGACGGATCGGCGCGATGATCGACCCCTCCCGCCATTGCGCCGCCACCATGCTCACCTCGGGCCCGCCGGCGGCCGCGTCCACCATGCGACGCAGGCAGTCGGGCGTCATGCGGTCGTCCGCGCCGAGGTGCTTCACATACGGGATGTCGGCCGGGATCTGGTGCATGGCGCGGTTCCAGGACCCGAGCATCCCGAGGTGCTCGTCGAACCGCACCAGCTTCACCCGGTCGTCCTCCGCCGCGATGCGCGACACCACCTCGGCCGTTCCATCGGTGCTCGCGTTGTCGACGAGGATGTGAATCCAGTCGGGGGTGTCCTGGGCCCGTACCGAGCCGATACAAGCCTCGATAAGGTCGGCACCGTTGTAGACCGGCGTCACCACCGCGACGGCCGGAGCCGATCCCCCATGAGCACCCATGCCGCGCATGCTAGATCAGGAGTGGGCAAACCCAGAATGTCCGATCGTCCAGGTTTTTTCCTCTCAGAAGCGGCAATCGCCGCCCGGCTGCGCGCGCATCAGCTCATTCCCGGTGGCAATCACACCTACGCCAAGGGCGACGACCAGTACCCGCTGCACAGCCCGCCGGTCATCGTGCGCGGCGAGGGCTGCCATGAATGGGACGTCGATGGCAATCGCTTCATCGGCTATTCGCTGGGCCAGCGCTGTGTGACGTTGGGACACGGCCGGCCCGAGGTCGTCGAGGCGGTCAGCCAGGCGGTGAAGAACGGCCTCAACTTCAACCGCCCCTCGCTCCTGGAAGGTGACGCCGCGGAGGCGCTGCTGGCGATCGTTCCCGGCGCCGACATGGTCAAGTTCACCAAGGACGGCAGCACGGCCAACACCGCGGCGGTGAAGCTCGCCCGGGCCGCCACCGGTCGCCGCATGGTCGGCCTCTGCGTGGATCACCCGTTTTTCTCCTACGACGACTGGGCCATGGGCGTCACCCCCGTGGACGCCGGCATCCCCGACGAGGCGAAGGCCCTCACCGACGTCTTCCACTTCAACGACCTCGACTCCGTCGACGCCCTCTTCGATCGCCACGACGGTGACGTGGCGTGCCTGATGCTCGAGACGTGCCGGCCCGACATCGACCCCGCACCGGGGTTCCTGGAAGGGCTCCGCGAGCGCTGCAGCCGCCACGGGACGGTTCTGGTGTTCGACGAGATGACCACCGGGTTCCGCTTCCACGTGTCGGGAGGCCAGGGGCTGTTCGGAGTGACGCCGGACCTGTCCACCTTCGGCAAGGCGCTCGGGAACGGCGTCGCCGTCTCGGCGCTGCTGGGAACACGCGAACTGATGGAGCTGGGCGGCCTCGAAACCACCGCCCCGCGGGTGTTCCTGCTCTCGACCACTCACGGCGCCGAGTCCACCGGCCTGGCCGCCGCGATGGCAGTGATCGACGTCTACGTGCGCGAGGGCATCGTCAAGCGGCTGGCCGACACCGGCGAACGGCTCCGCGCGCTCGTCCAGGCCGAGATCGACGCGTCCGGCGTCGGCGACGCCGTCGACCTCCGTGGCCGCCCGCAGAGCCTGTTGTTCGGCACCCGCGACCCCGCCGGAGCGCCATCTCAGGCCTACCGCACGCTGCTGCTGCAGGAACTCATCCGCGGCGGGGTCCTGGGCCCGGCGCTGCTGGTGAGCGCCGCGCACGCCGAGGAGGACCTCCTGGCCACCGCAGCGACTTTCAGAGATGCGCTGGCGGTCTACGCGCGGGCGCTCGACGCCGGATCGACGGACGGGTTTCTGGAGGGGCCGCCCAGCCAGAGCGTCTACCGCCGATACAACGCTCCGTGATCGTCGGATCCCTCCGGCGCTGGTGCGGCGCGATGGCCGCCGGGGTCGCGGCCGCCGCGCTCCTTGCCGGCTGCGGCGGCTCGAGCCCTGAGCCCTCCCCGGAGGAGGGCCGGCTGTTCGCGGAGACGAGTATCTGGAATGCCCGGCTGAGCACGGACGTCGCGATCGACCCCGCCAGCGACGTGGTGGTCGCAGACCTTGCCCGCCAGGCATCGGCTGGAGCCACCATCAACAGCGACGCCTACAGCGTGCCGATCGTGGTCGCCGACGAAGCGACACCGACGGTCCGGGTCGACGACACCGACGACGATTTCCTCGACACCGCCGATTCGCCGTACGCCTGGGGTGACGTGCCGATCCCGGCGCGTGCCCGGCCGGCCGACGGAACGGACCGGCACCTGGTCGTCTGGCAGCCGTCGAGCGACACCATGTGGGAGTTCTGGGACTTCCGCTGGATGGGCGCGACCCCCACCGCCGCCCATGGCGCGCGTATTCCGGACGTGAGCACGGCCCCGGGCTGGCTTCCGGCGCCGTACGGTGCCGCTGCGAGTGGCCTCCCGCTGGCGGCCGGCGTCATGCGCCAGGACGAGATGCGGCGCGGTTCGATCCCCCACGCCCTTGCACTGGCCGTTCCGGAAATCCGCGCCGGCCTCGTCCGCGCCCCGGCGACCCGCACCGACGGCGCCAGCGACGCGGCCGGGGCTCCGGTGATGGGCTCGCGTTTCCGCCTGGATCCGGCACTGGAGGTGGACTCCCTGGGCTTGCATCCGTTGGTGGCCCAGCTGGCTCACGCCGCGCAGGACAACGGCCTGGTGCTGCGGGACACCGCCGGGACGGTGGCCCTCTACGCCGAGGATCCTGCGGGAGGGCACAACGCGCTGGACGATCTGGCCGAGGGGGCGGACGTGGGAGACCTGATGGCGACGTTTCCCTGGGATCGCCTGCAGCTCATCGCGGCGCCCGAGTACCGCTGGCCCTGAGCCGCACGGCGGCGAGTCGCGCTGCCGATGCCCCCGTCAATGGGCGCCTCCACCAAGCCGATGGAGTCCGCAGGTCCGGCCGGTCGCCGGGTGGTATCCGGGCCTCCCTCCGAAAGGCAGATTCTTGGAGCAGTGATGGGTTCGAGCCCAGCGACTGGGAGTCTCTTCGATCGTGGGCCCGCTCGTCGCGTACGCGCTGGGTTCCATGGCTCGAAGCCCCGGCATCTTCGGCGCGCTACTGATCGCCGGACTGATCGCGGGCGTTGCAGGCATGGTGCTTGGCTTTCCAGCGCTTGGTGCCACTCATCTGCCCGACGATGACCGCCGGACGGGCTTCACCGGCTTCTTCTCCGGAACCGTCGGAGTCGTTCTGCATGTCGGCATTGTCGTGGTCTTCGTAGCCACGCTCCCGTTGTCGTAGGTACCGCCGCCGGGGTCGCTCGGTACGCGTCCCCGGTGTCTCAGCCGGTTGAGCCAGCCCCGTTTGACACGACTCACACACTTGGTGGAGCCGAGACTCGATCAGCAGACGCCGGACACGTCGCTGTGCAGGGTTGAGCTTCCATCCCCAGCGACCGAAGCACAGGTGTGTCCGCTCCGAATCCCCTTCGGTCCGTGACCCCGCCCGCAGGCATCGAGAGCCGATCCCGATGGTCGTTCTGGCTGGGGGTCTTCGCTCTTGTCGGTCCCTTCGCCGCCATGCTGATCGGGCAGGTTCCCGGGGCTGCCGGGCCGGCACTCTGGGTATTCGCCGCGGGGGCACCCATGGGGCTGCTCGCGATGCTCCTCGGATTCGGCGCGCTGGATCCGGCCCGCGTCTCTCCAGCGGCCCACCGCATGGGGAGTCGCGGCCTCGTGTTGGGAGCCGCCGCCATTGTGTCGCACGTGGCCATCGCGGTCTGGTTCGTCCTCACCTTCGACGCCGCATAGTCCGGCTCACGCCCGCTTGATTCTCGGGCGGGCAGGTGAGTCGGAGTCACGCACGGCCCGCCTGCTTGTGGCCCACCGGGTTTCTCCAGCTTTCAATATGGAGCGTCAGCCGCTCCATATGTAATCCTGAGAGACGTATGGATCGGCGCTCGCCACCATAGGAAAGGCTGGCCGACCCTGTCGCCTCATTGGAGCTCGCTCCAATGTTCAGGACGCACTGCCTGGCGAAGATCACGAGCCGTCGGCGGCGCCGCCGGCGTCCTCCGGAAGCGGCCCGACCAGGTTGAGGGAGCGGATGGCGAGCTGCGTGGAGCACTCCGTACCGGTCGAGATGCCGCCGGTGCTGATCTTGCAGCCGGCCCAGACGCTCGCCAGGTTCTCCGGCGATTCATCCATCATGAACTCCGGGGTGGATTCCCTGCGGGTGAACGAGTCACCCTGAGCGCCGGCCCCCCGGGTGGGATGCCATTCCAGGAGGTCGTTGGTGGTGGGAAACACCTGTGCTGTGGCGAAGGCGGTGACGGTGATGTCGTCGATCGGTCCGCCCGGCTCCGTACCGGAGTAGCGCACCTCGAGTTCGTAGTCGATCCGGTAGCGACCCGGCCGGTGCTCGGGCAGGTCGGCGGACCGCACATCCGATTGCGCGAACCCGAACGTGTCCTCGGCCAGCCCCCCGTTGATGCGGCTGGTCGCCGACAGGCTGGCGGTACCGCTCCCATCGACCTGCATCGTGCTGTTCGGTCCGGCCACGGCCGGCGGCAGCCCGCTCGGCTGCCGCAGCAACGGCAGCAGGTCGATGGTCTCGGGCGGGACGGGCTGGTCGTGCGCGGTCGACGTGGTCGGCTTCGACCTCGGCGGCGGCGAGGATGTCGGCGTTGACGCGGCCGTGGTGGTGACGGTGACGGTGCGCACGGCGACGGGCTCGTCCGAGCCGCCACCGCAGCCGACCAACCCGGCGACGCAAAGAATGGCGAGGAGCGGTCGAACGGTCATGGCCGGCAGCGTACCCCGACGACACCGCCCGCGATGTCTCCGGTCGCACCGCGTGCTCACCTCGCGACGCGATGGACCGCGGCGGCCATCGCTGCCGCGACTCATCCGGGAGCGATCCGCCTCAGTCCAGGATCTTCCAGAACGAGTCCTTGCGCCTGATCCTGCCGTCCGCGAACTCGAGGAGGTCCCACCCGCGGACCTCCGACCGTGCATCGCGACTGCGAATCGGTCACCGACCTGGGTTGAGCACGACTACTTCATGCCGGCGACGCATCGCGCGACACCCGGAATCGACACCCTTCCGTCTCGTTCGTAGCGGCGAGCGCCCGCGATGACGGCCCTCGCGATCCGCTCGCGCGCGCCGCGGTCGACCCGTTGAAGCGCCGCGGCGGCGATGGAAACATGCTCGCTGATCATTTCCCAGTACTCCGCCCGCGATCGTGTGACCAGGTGCACATCGACGTCCCACTCGGCGATTTCGCGCAACCCCGCCGCCTCGAACAGCGCACTGACATGCCCGGGTGCGGCGCAGCGAAACATGTGCGGGCCGTCGGGGTCGGGCGGCGCCAGTGGAATCTCCGCCGCGATGGCCTGCATCACGATCGTCGTCCAGGGGTTCTGCTCTGGCCTGACCCACACCGACGCGCAGAGCCGTCCACCCGGCCTCAATACGCGCGTGAACTCCGCCGTCGCGCCGGACAGATCGGGAAAGAACATGTACCCGAACCGCACCGAGATGCTGTCGAATGTGCCGTCGGCGAACGGCAGGGCTTCGGCACTGCACACCCGGATCTCGTAGTTGGTGATTCCACGGTCGGTCGCGCGTCGCCTCGCGACATCGAGCATCTCGGCCGCAAGGTCGGTGAGAACGACGTTCCCCCCGGTGGCGAGCCCGGCGACACTCAGTCCGGGCTCACCGGTGCCCGAGGCGATGTCCAGGTGCTGCTGATCGTCCGCGATTGCCAGGTGCTCGATGATCGCGGCACTCACGGGCCTGAGCTGGTCCATGATGATCGCGTCCCACTTCTCCCAGCCGGGAGCGAGTCCGGCCCAGGCGGCTCGCTGAACGTCTCGAATCTCGTCACTCGACATCGGTCATCCTCGGCCGGACGTCTGGTGGATCACCCAAACACCATCCGGAATCCGATACATGGTGCCCCAGCCGGAGCCATTTCGGCTGCCGCCAGGTCGCAGCGATAGACGAAGAGACCCACGGGCCTGTTCCGAGGACGGAGCGACCCCGTCGTGGTGGACATCGTCAACGCCGCGCCGCAACACACGCGGTCACGCCCGCTCCGGCGCGCGCCGTCTCCGCCACTCCGACGGCGCCGCCCCGACGACACGTCGGAACGCCCGACTGAACGCCGCCTCGGAGCCGTAGCCAAGTGACTGGGCGATCACCAGCACGGGGTCGCGCGTCTCCAGCAGACGGGTCGCGGCCACCTGCATCCGCCACCGCGTGAGGTATTGCATTGGTGCCATGCCGACCATCCTGGTGAAGCGCTCGTGCAGGGCCGACCGTGAAAGCCCGACCCGCGTACCGAGCCCCTCGATGGTCCACTCCTCACCCGGCGACGCATGAATCAGAGCGAGGGCGGCCCCGACGCATTCGTCGCGCACGCCGGCCAGCCACCCCGTGGCGCCGGGCGGCATGGCGTCGATGTACCGGCGGACGGCGTCGACGAACATCGTTTCGCTGAGTCGTTCGAGCACCGCCTCGGCGCCCGGCCGCCGATCCTGTGATTCACGGACCGCCTGGCGCACGGCGTGAAGATCCCAGCCATCGCCCGTCGCCGGCAGGTGCAGCAGGCGCGGCAGCGACTCCACCAGGGGATTGAACGGTCGCACGTCGCACCCGAGAAACCCGCAGGCCACGGTGGCCGCGGCGACGGCCGCCGACTCGGCCGACCCAACCATCATTCCCCCTCCCTCCAGCGCGACGGGGATCGGTTTCGGGGCCCTGGCGGTCGCGATGTGCCAGTCGACGTTGGCGGGGGGCGGCCGCAGGTCCGGAGCGCTGGAGATGGTGTGTGCGTCCCCGTGCGGGAACACCACGATGTCGCCGGTCTCGAGTGGCACGGGCGCCTCGCCGATCACCGCCGCCCACGCCCGACCGCGGGTGACCATGTGGTACTCCATGACGTGCCCCGCACCCGGCATGACGGCGGAGGCGATCTCGATTGCGGGGGGCGCCTCGGCTGCCCAGGCCGGCCCCCCGTGGATGTCGTAGAAGAGCGCGCCACGCAGGCGGACGGTTCGAAGCACCTCGGACAGCGTGTCGTGCTGCGCCACCATGCCACCCCCGAGTCCGGACGATCGGCCACCTCAGCCGGACGTTCGGACAAGCAGCGCAAGCATGCCGGACGACGGATCAACTATGGAAGACGCAGCGTCGCGCGTCGGCCCCAGGGGACCGACGACAGTGCCACCACCAGGGAGGCGATCACGCCCCCGATCCCACTGGAGGTTGCACGATGAGCACGCTTCTCACTCCGGACTACGCGCAGATCAAGCAGCGTCAGCAGGCCACCTGGGCGTCGGGTGACTTCGGCGTCATCGGCGCCACCCTGCAACTCGTCGGCGAACACCTCTGCGAGGCCGTCGATGTGTTGTCGGGTCAGCGCGTCGTCGATGTCGCGGCCGGGAGCGGCACCGCGTCCCTCGCCGCGGCCCGGCGCTTCGCGCGGGTCACCTCGACCGACTTCGTCCCCGATCTCCTTGCGCAGGGCGTGCGCCGCGCGCATGCCGAGCACCTGACCCTGACGACGCGTGTCGCCGACGCCGAAGCGCTCCCGTTCGCGGACGACAGTTTCGACGCCGCGCTCTCGACGTTCGGGGTCATGTTCACCCCGGACCACGCCACTGCCGCCGCCGAGATGGTCCGCGTGGTGCGCCCCGGCGGCCGCATCGGACTCGCCAACTGGACCCCGGAGGGATTCCTCGGGGACATGTTCCGCATCGTGGCGGCCTTCGTCCCCCCGCCGGCGGGCCTCACGTCGCCCATGCGCTGGGGCACCGAAACGGGTCTGGTCGAACTCTTCGGGTCCGCGGCCGCGGACATCAACTGCGAACGGATCGACCACATGTTCCGGTATGAGTCACCGGAGCACTTCGTGGACCTGTTCCGGCGCTACTACGGCCCCACCCACCGCGCGTTCGCCGCGCTCGACGAGGCGGGTCAGCGCGACATGCGGGAGCAGCTCCTCGCGCTGCTCCGGGATCGCTCGCGGCCCGGGACGTCCGCCATGGTCGTACCCGGCGAATACCTGCAGGTCGTCGTGACGCTCGCCGACGCATGAGGATCACCCGCTCGTTGCCAGGGGCACGCTCACTCGGAGGTGAGCGTGCCCTCCAGCACCGCCTTCATGCGCTCCAGACCGGCTTCCTGACCCGGACGCAGGCGCGACTCCATGTCCACGGCGGGATCCTGGGGCTCGGTTCTCGTCCACCAGACGATCCGGCTTCCGTCCCCCACCGCCTGCACCTCGAAACTCGCACGATGCGAGGCCACGGGGGCGCCTGAGACAACGGCGTACGCGTAGTGGCGGCGAGCGTCGTCGCGCTCGAGGAGCTCCTCGACGAGCTCGCCGCCGTCATCCCTGACCAGCGTCCGCATGGCGCCGTCAAGCGAAGCGCTGACGTACTTCGGGAACCACCGGGGCACCCCGACCGGGTCGCCCACCAGCTCCCATGCCTGATCCGGTGGGACGGCAACCTCCACACTCAGTTCCCATTCCGCCATCGCTGGCTCCCCTCGTCGTGGTGTGGTGAGCCTACGACACCACCGACAGCCCTGGCGCCCGGTCCACTCTCGGCGCTACCGCTTCCGCAACACGCCGCGGATGGTCGCGGTCCTGCGCGGCGTCAGCGTCGTCACCGTCACCCGGTACCTCCCGGCGACCACCCCGCGGCTGCGCAACAACACCCCGGTGCGACCAACGCGCAGCCGCACCCGCTTCGAAACCAGCGGCGCCCTGCGCTTCTGGTACAGGCGGACGATCGCGGTGCCGGCGATGTTGGAGCGCACGAGCACCTTCACCCCGCGGCGCCGCGCCACGCGGAACGCCAGCCGCTTCGGGACGACCCCACCGATCCGCGCCGTCGTCGTCACCGGTGGCGCCGTGACGATGATCACCCCGTCCCGGGTCCGGGTCTGCTTTTCGATCGTGGCGGTCAGCGTCACCGGGTACTCGCCCGGCTTCGTGCCGGCCGGCACGGCGACGGCGACCTGCACTGGAGTGGTGCCGGACTCGGAGTGCACCAGCCCCGCCGGCGTGACGGTGATGCGTGCGCCGGGGATGGGCGTGGAGGCCGACAGCCCGAACTCGAGGGCGCTCCCGAGAAGCGTGCCGTTGAACTTCGTGGTGAAGGGCACCGTCACCGTCGTCCCCGCCGGACCAGATGCCTCGGCGCCGGTCAGGATGCCCAGGTCGTTGACGGGGACATCCAGGATCACCGGGATCTGAGCGATGAGGGGTGAATCGAGGCAGACGGTGAAGTCAGCCGTCCAGTCGGTGATGCTCGAACCGCAGTTCACGGGTCTGCCGGCGGAAAGATCCGCGCTCACGGTCCGGAATCCGATGACCGCCCGGTAGCTCACCGGCCCCTCGAACGGTGCGCCGTCGGCGCCCTGGGGGAGGCCGAAGCCCGCCGTGAGCCGGATCGTCGGGTCCACCGCGCCGTTGACGGCCAGCGTGTTGCTGATGTAGCCGATCCAGGTGCGTCCCGGGCCCGCCGGGCTGAGCCGTTCGAGTTCCGCGGCGTACCCGGGGCTCGGGGCGAATGTCGCCTGCGGTGCATCCGAAGCGATCGTGGACGGCGGGGTGAGCGTCGACGACATCTTGTACCCGATGAGCAGCTGGGTCGGTCCCGCGTACGCGGGCTGGCTCAGGTCGAGGTTGTCGAGGTTGCCGCAGTTGGTGCTGCCGGAGAGACAGGCGAAGGAATGCACGTTCACGTCGCCGATCCCGTCGGACTGGCTCAGGTAGCTGTCCATGTCGACGCAGCCGGTGCCGAACAGGGCGACGCCGGCGAGCGCGGCGACCGCAAGCCCCCGTGCGCGGCGAGCGTGGACGATCATTGGCGTTCTCCGATCGGTTCGTGCAGTCGTGGGGGCCGTCGGCAGCAGAATGCCACGGAGCCCCGTTTCGGGTGGGGGGCCGACCCGGTGGCCGGCCCCCGTTCCGTCCTACCGCTTCCGCAACACGCCGCGGATCGTCACGGTCTTGCGCGGGGTGAGCATGGTCACGGTCACCCGGTAGCGACCCGCAACCAGCCGGCTGTTGCGCAGCAGTACCCCGGTGCGTCCCACACGCAGCCGAACGCGACGTGACACCCTCGGCGCCTTCCGCCCCTGGTACAGGCGCACGATCGCCAGGCCCTTCAGGTTCGACCGCACCACCACCTTCACCCCGCGGCGCCGCGCGACACGGAAGGCTAGCCGCTTTGGGACGATCCCGCTGATCCGCGCCGTGGTGGTGACCACCGGCGGCGCCGTCACAGTGAGGACGCCCTCACGAGTACGGGTCTGAGCGCCGAGTGTGGCGGTCAGGGTCACCGGGTAGTCGCCCGGCGTCGCGTTGGCTGGCACCGCGACCGCGACCTGCACCGGGTTGGTGCTGTCGGTGGCCGGCAGCAGGCTCCCGGGCGTCACGGTCACGCCCGCACCAGGAAGGGTCGTTGACGCCGACAGCGCGAAGTTGACCGACGCGGTCGAGGTCCCGGCGTACTTCGTCGTGAAGGGCACGGTGACCGTGGTGCCGGCCAGGCCGGATGCCTTCGCGCCCGTGATGATCCCAAGGTCCCGCGTACCGAACACCGCGTCGTCGCCCGCCACGGTGGTCGCCAGGGGAGCGTCGATGCAGACCGTGCTGTCAGGCATGACGTCCGTGATGTTGGCGCCACAGTTGACGGGTCGGTCAGCCGGGTGGGTCGCATCGACGAGTCGGAATCCGGCAACCGCGCGATACCCCACCGGTCCGGCGAACGGGCTGCCATCGGCGCCCTGCGGCAGACCGAACCTGGCGGTGACCGCGATGTTGGGGTCGACGGCCCCGTTCACGACGAGCGTGTTGGTCACGTAGCCGACCCACACGCGCCCCGGCCCCGCGGGGCTGAGACGCTCCAGCTCGGCGGCGTAGCCCGCATTCGCGGCAAGCGTGGTCGTGGGTGAGTCGGACGACAGCGACGCCGGAGCGGTGATGCCCGGCGGCACCCGGTATCCGACCAGCAGCTGGCCCTGCCCGCTGAAGGCGGGAACGTCGAAGTCGATGTTGTCCTGCCCCGAACATCCCGTGCTCCCCGACAGGCAGACCGTGCCGTGGATGGTCAGGTCGCCGATGCGGTCAGGCTGCTCCGCGACGACGCCGTCCAACGAGATGCAACCGGAACTGGCAAGGACGAAACCGCCGAGCGCGACGGTGGCGACTGCGCCCCGAGCCCAGGCTGAGCGAACCTTCATTGGCGTTCTCCATTCGCTGGCCGCGGCCGGGGGAACCGCCGAAATCCCCACGAGTCTGCCCCGGCGCGGGCCTCGGAGTCACCTCTCCAAACGTCGAGTTCTCGTGCCGTCGCCGGTGTCAGGATCCGTCAGGCGGCGACAATCGACCGGGCTTCGTGCGGCGGGCGACTCCGGAGACGACAGATGGTCAGGGAAGCCGATCCACCAGGCGAAGCAGGAGGAGCCCCAGCGCGGTGCCGACGGCGAGGGGCAGCAGATCCAGAAACCACGGGTTCGAGGCCAGCTCCGCGCCGACGGCCCCGCCCAACAACATCCCGAGCGGCAGGCACATGAGACCCAGGAAGAAGACGAGTCCCCGGACCTGTGTCCGCCTCGCGTCGCCCGGTGGCAGCACGACCCGAAGCGCGAGGAGCAGTCCGGCGGCGACCGTCAGCGCCCCGGCGACGCCCAGCGCAACCCACCGTGAGTCCGCGAGGGGCCGGACCACAACCGCCACGCCGATGGTGGCTCCGCCCACCAACAGCAGACGCCGCCCGCCCGGCACGGCTCGATCGTCGATCGCCGCCGTCGCCCGCTCAGCCACCCCGGACGGGCCGGCCGGATGTGGAGCGCCGCCGTCCTCGAACGACGCCCCGGCCATCAACGACGGCCGCGCCAGGCTTCAGCGCGACCGAACCTGGTCACCGATCACCCGTCGAGGCGTGCAACGCGGCCTGGGCCGCCGCGATGCGAGCCGTCTGCACCCGGAACGGCGAACACGACACGTAGTCCAGGCCGATGGAGTCGAAGTACCTGACGCTGTCCGGATCACCACCGTGCTCACCGCACACCCCGAGCTTGATGTCGGGGCTGACCGACCGCGACCGGTCGCGTGCGATCTCGATGAGCCCGCCCACGCCGTCGACGTCGACGTGCTCGAACGGGTTCGACTCGACGATGCCCTTCTGGATGTAGTGGGCCAGGAACTTCGTCTCGGCGTCGTCGCGTGAGAAGCCGAGCGTCGTCTGCGTGAGGTCGTTGGTGCCGAAACTGAAGAAGTCGGCGTGCCGGGCGATGCGGTCGGCCACGAGGGCGGCCCGGGGCAGCTCGATCATGGTGCCGACGTGGTAGTCGATGTCGACGTTCTGCTCCTTGATGACGATCTCGCAGACGTCGACGATCTCGTCACGCATGACGCGCAGTTCCTCTTCGAAGCCGACCAGGGGAACCATGATCTCCACGATCGGCTTCTTCCCCGTCTCGCGGGTGACGCGGCAGGCGGCGTTCATGATCGCGGCGACCTGCATCCGGTAGAGGTCCGGGATCTCGATGCCCAGGCGACACCCGCGGGTGCCGAGCATGGGGTTGACCTCCATCAGCTTCTCGACCTTCGGAAGCTGCTCCTCGGCCTCCGGGTCCGGAACGCCGGTGAACTTCGCGCGTTCGAGTCGCACGCGGAGTTCGGTGTGGTCGGGCAGGAACTCGTGGAGCGGAGGGTCGAGTAACCGGATCGTGACCGGCAGCCCCGACATCTCGCGGAAGATCCCGACGAAGTCCTCTTCCTGGAACACGCGCAGCTTGTCGAGCGCCGCGCGCAGTTCGTCGTCGTCCTCGGCCATGATCATGTCGCGGACGATCGGAAGGCGATCGTCGCCGCCGAACATGTGCTCGGTGCGGCACAGCCCGATCCCCTCGGCGCCGAAGCTCCGGGCCCGGCGGGCATCCTCGGGGGTGTCGGCGTTCGTCCGGATCTTGAGGCGGCGGTGTTCGTCGGCCCACTCGAGGATGCGCTCGAGATACGGGTTGTTGGGGTCCGGCGGCAACAGTGGCGCTTCGCCCAGGAACACCCCGCCCGTACTGCCGTCGATGGTGACGTGGTCTCCGGCCGCCACGCGCACGCCCGAGATCGTGATGTAGCCGCCGGCCTCGTCGACCTCCATGGCATCGACACCGGTCACGGCCGGCGTGCCCATCCCCACGGCGACGATGGCCGCATGGCTCGTCTTGCCGCCGCGCGCGGTCAGGATGCCCTTCGCCCCCACCATCCCGTGGAAATCGTCGGGAGTGGTCTCGTCGCGCACCAGGATGACCGGCGTGCCGCTCGCGGCACGCTCCTCCGCCTCGTCGGCGGTGAGCACGACCTGGCCGGTCGCGGCGCCGGGCGACGCGGCGACACCGGTCGCCACCGGGTCGGCCGCCCGGGCGGTGTCGAGCTGCGGCAGCAGGAGCTGCCGGACCTGGGTGGCGTCGACGAGCGTTCGCAGCGATTCCTCCGCGCTGACGACACCTTCCTCGACCATGTCGACCGCGATCCGCGCCATCGCCTGCGCACTCCGCTTGCCGTTACGGGTCTGCAGCATGAAGAGGCGGCCGTTCTCGATCGTGAACTCGACGTCCTGCATGTTCTGGTACGTCGATTCGAGCATCGCCATCGTCGCGATGAGCCGGTCGTAGGCCTCGGGCAGATGGTTGCGCAGGTTGGCGAGCGGCTCGGGCGTGCGGATGCCGGCCACGACATCCTCACCCTGGGCGTTCACCAGGAACTCGCCGAAGGGCTCGCCCCGCTCACCGGTGGTGTTGTTGCGCGTGAAGGCCACGCCCGTGGCCGAGCGTTCCCCGGTGTTGCCGAACACCATCTGCTGCACGTTCACCGCCGTGCCCAGGTCGTGCGGGATGCGGTTCACGCGGCGATAGTCGCGGGCCCGGCGGTTGTCCCAGCTCTCGAAGACCGCGCGGATGGCGCCGTTGAGCTGTGTGCGGGCGTCCTGCGGGAACACGTCGCCGACGTGCTCCTGGTAGATGCCCTTGAAGGTGGTCACGAGGCCCTCGAGGTCCTCGGCGGCCAGATCGACGTCGTTCGTGACCCCGCGTGACTGCTTGCGCTTCGAGAGCGCGGCCTCGAACTTGGACCGCTCGACGCCCTTCACCACGTCGCCGTACATCTGGATGAACCGGCGATACGAGTCGTAGGCGAAGCGGGGGTTGCCCGTTCGCGCCGCGAGCCCCTCGACCGACCGATCGTTCAACCCGAGATTGAGGACGGTGTCCATCATCCCGGGCATCGAGAACTTCGCCCCCGAGCGGACCGACACGAGCAGCGGGTCGTCCGGATCGCCGAGCTGCTTGCCGGCCTGTTCCTCGAGGCGCTCGAGGTGTTCGGTGATCTCCGACGCAAGCCCGTCCGGAAAGGCGTGATTGTTCGCGAGATAGGCGATGCAGGTCTCGGTGGTGATGGTGAAGCCACCGGGCACCGGCACACCGAGACGGGTCATCTCGGCGACGTTCGCGCCCTTGCCGCCGAGCAGATCGCGCATGTCGCGCGACCCCTCGGAGAAGTCGTAGACCCGCTTGGTGTTCACGATGTGCTCCCTTGGTCGGTCACCTTCGAGAAGTCCGCGATCGTGCCCAGCAGCACCGCCGCCTCACGTACCAGCGCCAGCCGCCGCGCACGGACCGAGTGGTCGTCCGCGTTGACCATCACGTCGACGAAGAAGCGGTCGACCGCGGCCGCGAGCGGCTGAGCCGCCGCCAGCGCACCGGCCAGATCCGCCGCGCCGACCGCGCCCTCGATGTCCGGGCCGGCCGCCGTCACCGACGTGTGCAGGGCGTCCTCCCCGGGGTCTCCGGCCGAGGCGAACGCGGATCCGACGCCGTCGGCCCTCGCCACGATCCGGTCGAGACGCGTCGCGGCCCGCCACACCGCCTCGAACTCCGGCGAGGCGCGATGCTCCTGGATCTGATGGGCCCAGTCGGCCGTCGCCGCGATGCCGTCGCGGACACCTCCTCCCGCGGCGGCGCAGGCCTCGGCGCTCACCGACTCCTCGGCGAGCGCGAAGGCGAGTCGGTCCGTGAGGAACTCGTCGATGCGACCGGCCACCGCCTCACCATCGAACGCCAGATCGGCGCCCTGAGCGGCGAAATCTCCGGCCACCTGCATCACCCAGGGGCGATGCGACACGTTCCACCCGCGGTCGCGCAGGATCCTGACGATGCCGGCCGCCGCACGGCGCAGGCCGTACGGATCGCGCGACCCGCTCGGGACCTCGTCGACGAGGAAGGCGCCCACCAGGTTGTCGAACTTCTCGGCGAGCGCGACCACCGCGCCCACGTCACCGTCGGGAAGGGGCGAGTCCGGTCCGAGGGGCAGGTAGTGCTCGCGCACCGCCCGGCACACGTCGGCGGGAACGCCTTCCCGGGCGGCGTACTCCGCAGCCACCTCACCTTGAAGGTCGCTGAACTCGGCCACCAGAATGGCGCCCTGGTCGATCTTCGCCAGCGAGGCCGCCTTGACCGCGTGGTCGACGACCGGGCCGCTGAGCCCGCATGCGTGGGCGATGTGCGCGGCGAGCGCCTCCAACCGGTCGCGCTTGTCGGCCATGCTACCGAGCCGCTTGTGGAAGACGATCCGTTCGAGTCGCTGGTTGAGCTGCGCCAGGCCGGCTTCCAGGTCGCGGTCGAAGCTGAAGGCCGCGTCCTGCAAACGGGCGTCGAGGACGTCCGAATTGCCACGGGCGATGGTCTCGGCGCATGCCGGATCGCCGTTGGACACCGCCAGGAACACGGGCATCAGCGTCCCGTCGCCATTGGTCAGCGGGAAGTACCGCTGATGGCTCTGCATGGCGGTGACCAGCACCTTCTCGGGCAACCGCAGATGCCCGGGGTCGATGCTGCCGACCAGCACGCTGGGGCGCTCCACCAGGAACAGGACCTCTTCGAGCTTCCCGCCCGGGTCCTGCCAGTTCCCTCCGGCCCGTTGGGCGGCCTCGTCCAGGTCGGCCACGATCCGCGACCGTCGCGCCTCGTGGTCGGCGACGACGCCGGCACCCTCGAGCAGGTCCCGGTACGACGCCGCCCGGTCGATCTCGACGGGACCGCCCAGGAAACGATGCCCCTGGCTGACCGCCCCGGCGTCCAGGCCATGGAGCGTGAACGGGATGGTGCGGTCGTCGAGCTTGGCGACGATCCACCGGACCGGACGCGAGAACCGCAGCCCCTCGCCATCGCCCCAGCGCATGTTCTTGCCGAAGCGGATGCTTTCAAGCACGGCGCGCGCCAGCTCCGGCACCAGATCGGCCGTGTCGGCGCCCGGCTCCTCCTGGATCGCGACGACGAACTCGCGGCCCTCGATCTCGCGGACCACCAGGTCCGCGACGTCGACACCCTTGGACTTCGCAAACCCGGCCGCGGCGGGCGATGGTTGCCCGTCGTTGACGAACGCCGCCTGGGCGGCGGGCCCGCGAACCTCGACCGTCCGCCCGTCACGCTGTTCCGGGAGCCCGGCGACCGACAGCGCGATCCGGCGTGGCGCCACCCAGACCTCGACGGCGCATTCGGGCAGGCGCGCGGCGGCCAGGGCGTCCTGCACAAGCCCGGGAACCTGGGCGATGGCCTCGCGACACGCGGAGGCCGGGAGTTCCTCGCAGCCGAACTCGATCAGCAGGTCAGGCATCGGCAACCTCCGTCGCATCGACGGCGGCCAGGTACGCCTCGGCCACCTGCGCGGCGAGCGCCCGCACCCGCCAGATGTAGGCGCCGCGCTCGGTCACGCTGATGACACCCCTCGCGTCGAGCAGGTTGAAGCTGTGGCTGCACTTGAGGACCTGGTCGTAGGCCGGCAGCACGAGCCCGGCCTCCAGGCAGCGGCGGCATTCCGCTTCATGCTGCGCGAACTGGGTGAACAGCGCGTCGGTGTCCGCCACCTCGAAGTTGTACGCGCTCCACTGCCGCTCGTTCTCCTGGTAGATGTCGCCGTAGGACACCCCGTGGGCCCATTCCAGGTCGTACACCGAGCGGACGCCCTGCAGGTACATGGCGATGCGTTCCAGGCCGTAGGTGAGCTCGACGGAAATCGGTTTGAGGTCGATGCCGCCCGCCTGCTGGAAGTAGGTGAACTGGGTGATCTCCATCCCGTCCATCCAGACTTCCCAGCCCAGACCCCAGGCGCCCAGGGTCGGACCTTCCCAGTCGTCCTCGACGAAGCGGATGTCGTGCGCTTCGGGTTCCAGGCCGAGCGCGGTGAGCGATCCCAGGTAGAGGTCCTGCACGTCCGGCGGTGATGGCTTCAGGATGACCTGGTACTGGAAGTAGTGCTGCAACCGGAACGGGTTCTCGCCGTAGCGGCCGTCGGTGGGGCGGATGCTGGGCTCGACGTAGGCGACGCGCCAGTCGTCGGGGCCAAGGCTGCGCAGCAGCGTGGCCGGGTTGAACGTGCCGGCGCCCACCTCGGTGTGGTACGGGTTCATCACCACGCACCGGTGTTCTCCCCAGTACGCGTGAAGCCGGAGAATGATGTCCTGAAAGCTCAAGCCCAACGGACCGCCCCGCCCCGCATGCAATCTCCCCGGTAGGTTCAGAAAAGCGGGCGGAGCATACCGCGACGCGCGCACCACTTCGGCGGGAGCCTCACCAGCCGGCAACCGGCGTCGCCGAACGCAGCTGCACGCCGAGGTGTTCGTGCAGGATGAGCCCCACCAGACGCTCGACGCCCAGCGCCGCGTTCGGCGGGCACGCGTCGGACACCTCGGACAGGGGCCGACCCACGATCTCGGCGAAGGCCGCGAGCACTCCGTCCTCCACCGGTTCGCCGGCCCGGGCGCACGCCGAGCACAGGGCTCCGCCGACATGTGCGGAGAAGCCCACCAGGGGTCCGCCGCCACCGCAGGCCGCGCACGCCGTCAGACGAGGGAGGAGGCCGCTCACCACCAGCAGCTTGACGGCGAATCCCAGGACGAGCGGGTCGAGGCGCGGGTGCCCGTCGCGCACCGGCGAGGCCGCGAGCAGCTCCAGCGTCCTGACCAGCAGCGCGAAGGCCTCGGGGTTGGGTTCTTCCTCGGGCAGTGCCCGCATGGCCGTCTCGAGCACGCACCCCGCCGCTCGCAGCCGGTAGCCCTCCACCCAGAGGCCGGCGTTGGCGTGACGCATGTGTGCGCCACGTACCGCCATGAGGTCGCCGCGCCCCCGATGCAGGTGCATGTCAACGACCACGCCCGGCTGCAGGCGCCCGCCGAGCTTGCTCGTGGAGCGACGCGCACCCTTCGCGATGGCCGAAACGCGCCCGTGGTCGAGGCTGTAGAGCGCCAGAATGGCGTCCGCTTCCCCGTAGCGAATGGTGCGGAGCACCACGGTGGGCGTCGTGTCGGATTTCACCGCGACATCGTCTCACGGCGCCTGGACGCGTCGTGCTACGTTGGCCCGATGCCGAACGTCGTGATGTACACCTCCCGCGTGTGCCCCTACTGCAGCCGGGCCAAGCGACTCCTGGACCGCAAGGGCGTCACCTACGAGGAGCGGATGCTCGATCTCTCGCCCGAGAGCCGCGAAGCGCTGGTCGAGCTGACCGGGCGGTACACGGTGCCGCAGATCCTCGTCGACGAAACCCCCATCGGCGGGTACGACGACATCGCCGCACTCGATCAGACCGGCGAGCTCGACCGCATCCTGGGCCTCACGGCCTGAGTCACCGCCCCCGGGTCAGGTCGACCGGGGACGACGTGTCGACCACCGAGCGGACGCCGCTGGAACGCCGCGCAGGCTGGCCGCCGACCGAACGGCGTCCCGGATGGCGCTGGCGGTGAGGGTCGCCGCGACCGTGCCCACTTCGAACGCGGTGGCGGGAATCTCACCCGCGGAGAGCACGAAGGCCACGTCGCCGTCGATCGGAGTGTGCACCGGCGCGATGGCGCGCGCCATCCCCGACGAGGCGAGCCGCGACACCTGCGCCGCCTCCGGCTTGGTCAGTCGCGCGTCGGTCATGATGACCACCAGCGTGGTGTTGCTCACCATCCGCGGATGGGTGGGCGCCACGTGGGTCACCGCGAGACGCGCGTCGACGAACCCCACCCCGGGCGCCCACGCACCGGCGAGGACCTGGCCGCGTTCGTCGATGACGTCGCCGAATGCGTTCACCACCGCCAGCGCCGCGACCCTCGCCCCGGACGGAAGCTCGGCGCTCGCGCTCCCCAGCCCCCCCTTGCACCATCCGTCCCGACCGAAGAGCTTGCCCACCGTCGCTCCGGTCCCGGCGCCCACGCAGCCGCTCGCGGGTGCGGCCTCCACCGCCACCTCGCATGCCGCAGCTCCGTCGGCCGGACCGGGATGGCGGGCGCCGCCCCCGATGCCGAGGTCGAAGATCACCGCGGTGGGGACGATCGGGACACGGGCGATCTCGACGTCGTAGCCCAACCCCTGTGACTGGCACCACTCGACGACACCCGCGGTCGCCGCAAGCCCCAGGGCGCTCCCGCCGGTGAGCAGCAGGGCCGTCACGTCTCCGAACGGCACGTCGGCGGCAAGCAGGTCCGACTGGCTCGTGCTGGCACCACCGCCTCGGACGTCGCGGGCTCCGACGGATCCCGGGGGCGGAAGGATCACCGTGCACCCGGTGGCCCGTTCCAGGTCGGTGTGGTGCCCGACGCGAAAGCCGCGCGGCCAGCTCACGGTCGAGGTTGGCATCGAGGGCACCAGTAGGTGCCGCGTTGGGCGACGGTCGTCTTGACGATGGTCGTTCCACAGGTCGGGCACGGGTCGTCCCGATGGCGATGTACCCGGAGTTGTTCCTGCATCTGGCCCTGATTCCCCAGGCCGTCCCGATACGTGTCGATGCTCGCTCCCCCCTCCCGGATCGCCGTCCGGAGCGTGTCGCGGATCCCGCGGTGCAGACGTTTGATCCTCGCCCGGTCGACCTCCCCGGCGGATTCCTCGGGGTGGATGCCGGCCCGGAACAGCGCTTCGTCCGCGTACATGTTCCCGATTCCGGCGACCAGGGCCTGGTTGAGCAGTGCCGCCTTGATCCCCACCCGGCGGCCGGTGAGCACGCGGGCGAGGTGGTCGGTCGTGAACCCCGCCGCCAGCGGCTCGATGCCGACCCGGCCGCGCCAGTAGGCCCGTTCATCGGTCCCGGCGGGGACCACCCACATACGACCGAAGCGCCGCTGATCGCCGAAGGTGAGCGTGGAGCCGTCGTCGAGGGTGAACAGGGCCCGCAGAAACCGCTCCTCGCCGTCCGCGGGCGTCCCCGGCCGCCAGTGGAGGCGTCCGGTCATCCGGAGATGGAGCGCGAGGGTGTCGCCTTCGTCCAGCCGCAGCAGCAGATACTTGCCACGGCGGTCGACCCGCTCGATGACCTGTCCCATGATCCGTGCGGCGAGCGCCTCGGGAAGTTCGGGGGCGGTGATCAGGGGGTCCGCCACGTCCAGGCGGTCGAGCCGCCGTCCCGGAATCCGCTCCGTCAGCTGACGGCGGATCGTTTCGACCTCAGGAAGCTCGGGCATCGCGATCGGTGACGACGTCGAACGTGGTGTCGGACTCGAGGCCGGCTCCCACGGTGAACGCTGCTGCGACGGCCTGCACCGACGCGTCGCCCATCGCCTGGTGCCGGGCGTGGACGATCGCCAGCGGTTCGCCCGAATCGACCGGCTCGCCGACACCGATCAGAACCTCGACGCCCACCCCCGGATCGAGCACCTGCGCCGCGTGGAGACGGCCCGCACCCAGCCGGCGGACGGCATCCCCGACGCTCCGCGCGTCGATCGCGGTGACGACCCCGGCGCGCCGCGCGACGACCTCGAGCCGCAGTGGCGCGGATGGGAGGTGACTCTCCGGGTCGTGCAGCACGTTCGGATCGGCGCCCGCCTGTGCGAACCAGGCCTCGGCCGCCGCCAGCGCCGATCCGTCCGCCAGCGCCCGGCCGGCTGCTTCACGGCCATTCCCGTCCCCGACCGTTCCCAGCAATTCCGCCAGGCGACCCGCGAGCGCCATTGCCACCGCACGATCGTCGGCGGGGCCGCCACCGCCCAGCAGCTCCGCAACCGCGGTCATCGTGAGCGAAGGACCCACCACACGGCCTCTGGGCGCGTCGGCCGGCGCCATCACCCAGCCGACCCGCCTCCCCCATCGGTCGGCGGCGGCGGTGATCGCCTCAATGGACTCGCGGGCCCCGCGCGCGTCGTCGAACAGCGCGGCCGAGCCGTACGGCGCGTCAATCACGACCGCGGGTGCACCACCCGCGAGCGTGCGGGCGGCGAGGAGGGCGGTCATCACCGGTGAGCCGTGGAGCATTCCGGTCTGCTCGGCCAGCGCGACCAGACGCGCCATCGCCGGGGCCACCCGCTCCGGAGTCGCGACCGTCTGGCAGGACCCGTCGCGCACCCCGGTCAGGTACGAGCGGAGCGAGGGCGAACACGCGAAGCCGGGGACGGCGGCCAGCGGCTCGAGGCGACCGCCGAACCAGCCGTGCGCGGCCTCGACCAGAACCGCCGGGGTGACCCCGAGTGCCGCCGCGAGCGGCGCCGCGACGATGCCGGCCGCGCCACCGATGGACGCGGTGGCGACCACGTCGCCCACCGGACCGAGCCGCCCCAGTTCCAGGCGGTCGCCGGAGGCCAGCAGCGCATTCGTGAGCGCCGCCAGGGCGTCGTCGCTCAGCCCCCAGCGGTCCGCCGCCGCACACCACGCCGCCATCTGCGCGTCACTGACGACACCGCCGATCCAGCCCCGGACGAATCCCGCGACGTGATCCGGGGTGACCGCCCGTTCACGAGCGGCGGTCTCCAGAACCTCGAGCGGTGCGGGGGGAACTGGCATTGAGCGCCGAGTCTAGCGGGGTTTTGTAGGCTCCGGTCCATGAATCCCCCGTACCTTCGGCGGTTCTCGGTGTGCGTCTTGCTCACCGCGATGACCGCCACCGCCACCGCCCAGCAGACGCCGACCACCGCACCGGCGGGCACCGCGCCCACGGCGGGTGCGCTGCAGACCGACCCGGCGCCTCGAGTGCGCAATCTGAAGATGGCCCAGCGCGTCCAGGCGCCGCAGGGCCACGCCCGCCTGCTGGTCGGCGTGCGAACGCTGACCTCGGCGAAGCTCGTCTTCCAGATCACCGCCGTGAAGGGCAACCGCCTCGTCAAGACCATCCGCAGCGCCGAACTGGAACCGGCCGGCAGGGTCTACGTGATCGTCGAAGCCACCGACCAGCGCGGCTACCAGCTTCCCGCCGGCGCATACCGCGTGCGAGCACAGGCGACCGACGCGTCCGGCCGGGTGTCCAACTCGATCATCAAGGGATTCCGCGTCGCCTACGATCCGCCCGTCGGCCGGTTGGACGGCGCCATTCAGCCGCTCTGGCCCGCACTCGCGCGGAGCATCGGCCAGGCGGGCCAGCGGGGTCAGCTGGTGGCCGCGCTCGAACCCGGTGGGGCGCTGGTCAAGGCCGGCGTGCGACGTGGGGACGTCATCACCTCCCTGGCCGGCCAACCCACGTTGTCGACCGGTCAGTTCGACCACGTCATCCGGGGGCTCCCCGCCGGGACGCCCGTCAACATCACGGTGCGTCGTGAGTCCGGGGACCAGTCGTTCCGCGTCACGCTCAATCCGGACTGGACCAGCCCGAAGGACCTCACGCGGGCGTTCACGGTCATCACCCGGCGCGAGCCGAAGTCGTTCGCGTACGCCGTCTCCGCGGCGCGCTACCTCATCAAGAAGGGTGATGCGGCGGCCGCCCAGACCATGATCAACGCCTGGCCCGCCGCGTGGCGGCGTAGCGCCGTCGGACAGGTCGTCGAGGCCGAGTACGTCGCCGCGGCCGGCAACAACAAGCGCGCACTGGGCGCCTGGAGCCGTGCGGTCACCCGCGATCGCCGTTTCGCGGACGCGCGGTTCGGGCGCGCCCGGACACTCGACGCGCTGGGCAAAGACGTCTACGCCGCCAGGGACTACTCGCGAGCCTTCTCCCTCGACCCGAAGCGTGCCGCGGCAGCCGCGTTCCAGGCGTTCGCGCTCTTCCGAGCGGGACGGGACTCGGCCGCGCTGCTTCCGGCGATCTCGGCGGAGAAGACCGACGCCACCTCTCCGGTCGCCAAGATCGCGGCGGGGATCGCCCTCATCAGGAACAAGAACCGTGCGCGTGGCGTGCAGAAACTCCGCCAGGGGCTCGAGATCTACGACGACACGACCGCCGGCCAGGCCATCATCGACGAATACCTGGAGAAGGCCGACCCGTAGGCCTGACGCGAGACGTCTCGCCTCCCCTCCGCTGCGGAATCTGTGAAGCTGCCGACGGCGGCCGTCGGCCGCCCTTCGAGGAATCCGACCCGGGAGCGAACATGGCCGGCAGGGAGTGCACACACATCGAGACGGCGATTCGGCGTATGGAGATCCCGCTCGGGAGCCGGCGGTGCGAGGAATGCGCGCGGGCGGGCGGTACGTGGGTGGCACTTCGGATGTGCACCATGTGCGGCCACATCGGATGCTGCGACAGCTCGCCCGGCCGCCATGCCTACGCCCATTACCTCAGCAGCGGGCACCCGATCGTCAAGACCGCCGAGATCGGCGAGGACTGGATGTGGTGCTACCGCGACGAGGTGGCGTTCAGCCTCAAGCAGGTCGACTGACCGCACGCCGGCAGCGGGCATCCGGCCAGGGGTGGCCGATGGCCACGGTTCCGGGTCGGTCACCCGGAACCCC
Source organism: Actinomycetota bacterium (assembly GCA_020636905.1). GTDB lineage: Bacteria > Actinomycetota > Thermoleophilia > Miltoncostaeales > Miltoncostaeaceae. The sequence continues at coordinate 59,235 of JACJWX010000004.1, forward strand.
GGGGTGACCAACTGATTCCACGAGATCCGCCGGTGTTCGTGGGCGAACCCCGGCGGATCGCCGAAACGTCCCGTACTTCGCTCAATTCCGAGCGGGCGCTGCCGATGGGCGCGGGAAACCACCCGTGCCCCGAGGTGATCTGTGCCCGTATTGCATGTCCGGCGTGGCCTGCCAGCCGCGTTCGCCACCCTGCTCGTCCTCGGCCTCATCGCGTTCGCGATCTGGGGTCGCGTCCCCGCTGAGGCCGGCCCACCCCAGGAGTTCCAGCTCCGGACGCTCGCGTCCGGCCTGACGCAGCCGACGGCGTTCACCATTCGCTCGAACGGGGACCTCCTCGTCGCCGAGAAGGGCGGACGCGTCGTCCGGTTCCGCAACGGCACGTCGCAGACCTTCATCGACCTCAGCGACCGGATCAACAGCAGCGCGGACGGCGGGCTGCTCGGACTGACCAGCAACGCGACACACGTCTTCGTCATGTACTCCCGCGAGCGGAACCCGGCCGCCCCCGACCGGACCGACGGCGCCGACATCGTGGTCGCACGACTCTCGACGCTGGCGGGTGATCCCACGAAGGCCGATCCCGCATCGCTGACGGTGCTGGTCGACGGCTTCGACGCCACCCCGCTGAACCACCTGGGTGGGGGCCTGCGCATCGACGGTGGCGGGCGGTTGCTGGCGTCGTTCGGCGACGGATCGGACTATCGCCAGGTCGATCCTTCCGCGCTCCGGAGCCAGAACCTCGACAATCCCGCCGGCAAGCTGATGCGGATCGATCCGGCGACCGGGCGCGGGGTGGCGGGGAACCCGTTCTTCGATCCCGCGAATCCCTCCTCCACGCGTTCGCGCCTCATCGCGTTTGGACTTCGCAATCCCTTCCGGTTCGGGCTCGACCCGCAGACCGGATCCATCTACGTGGCCGACGTCGGCTGGGACTCCTGGGAGGAGGTCAACCTCATCGCCCCCGAGGTCGTCGACCCCATCCGTGAGCGCAACTTCGGCTGGCCGTGCTTCGAGGGCGGCACCACCGGTCCTCTGGTCCAGCCCGGGTACGCGACCAACCCCGCGACGGCCGCGGCGTGCCGCGCGGTCGCCGCTCCCGCCGACGGCGGCACGGGCCCGGGGACCGCGGGCCCGCTGCTGGCGCTCCAGCACGGGGGCAGCCAGGCGACCGGGTCGATCACCGGGGGACCCGTGTACCGGGGTTCCAGTTATCCCGAGCGCTACCGCGGCAAGCTCTTCCTCGCCGACTACGCGAGCGACCGCTTCTGGACGTACGACGCGGTGGAGGGACTCGTCCCGTTCGGTTCCTCGGGCGGCTGGGGGAACCCGGTCGATATCCAGGAGACCCCGTCGGGCACCATCGCCTACGTGGCCATCGGGGCCGGTGAGGTCCGCGAGATCGCCCACGTGTCGGGCAACCTCCCGCCGATCGCGCGGGCGTCCGCCTCGCCCTCCCAGGGCGGCGTTCCGCTCGCCACCACGTTCAGCGCGGCGGGCTCGGTCGATCCGGAGGGTCACTCGTTGACCTACACGTGGAACTTCGGGGATGGGAGCGCCACCGCCACCGGCACCATCGTCCGTCACACCTACTCACGGCGCGGGTCCTTCACGGCGACCCTGACGGTGAGGGATCCCGAGGGACTGATCGGTCGCGCGACGCTCCCGATCGACGTGGCGAACACCCGTCCCGCGATCAGGATCGAAACGCCTCAGGCGACGTTCCGGGTCGGTGACCGCATCCCCTACCGGATCGTGGCGACGGACGCGGAGGACGGGGTCCTCAAGGCGGGTTCGGTGACGCACCAGATCCTGGTGCACCACAAGGACCATCTCCACTACGAGCCGGAGTTCACGGGCACCGACGGCACACTCGCCGTCAACCAGCACGGCGACGAGGTCTACTACGAACTCAAGGTGACCGCACGCGACTCGCTCGGGGGCGTCACCACGACGTCGCACGAATACCTGCCCGAGAACCGTGATCTGACCATCGCCAGCCGACCCTCGGGTGCGACGCTGATCCTCGACGGCCAGGCCCGCACCGCGCCCCACACGCGGCCGAGTGCGGTCGGCGCCGAGCATCACCTGTCGGCCCCGGCGACGATGAACCACGAGGGGACGACGTACCGCCTCGCCGGGTTCGACCGAAGCGGCACGTGGGTCCCCGGTGAGCGGCTGGACTTCTTCAGCGCCGAGGCGGCCTCGGAGACCATCACGGCGGTGTACGCGGACCCCTCCGGCGCACTCTTCGTGGAATCCGCGGTCCCCCCTCCCGCGCCGCCGAGCTCAAGCAAGAAGGAGGCGTCCCGTCGTGTCGGCATCCTGCGCCGCCTGGTGGTCCGCGCCCGGCCCAGACTGGTCCGGGTGATCGCCACCGGGGGCAGCGTCCGACGCGGTGCGCGGCTGGTGGTGGAGGCGCGGACGAGGGGACGCTGGCGGCCGCTGCGGTCGGCTCCGCTCCGGGCCGGTCGGCGCACGGCGTTCACGGCCAAGTCCCGCGTGCGGCTGCGGCGGATCCGCATCCGGGTACGCCCGGCCGCACGCACGCCGTGGCGGAAGGTGCGTGTGGCGACCGTCGCGGCGCCGCGCCGAACGCCCTAGTGTCGTGAGTCGGAGGTTCGGGAGCGGCGTGGCGAGCGAAAACCGCGTGCAACAAGGAGGAGATTCGGGACAATGCCGGTGGCATGGCCCGAGCCGACGACGCACCCCCGGTGACGCACCGATGGCCCCGGACGGTGGAGGGTTGCGCGTGAGTTTGCAGCCGCCAGGCTGCCGCGAGACCTTCGACTCAGGACACTCGCTGCCGGGGGTCCTGTCGAGACGACGGGACCCGCCACCCCTACTCCGCCGCGGACTCCCGTGCCTCGTCGGACTTCTTGCGCAGGTCCAGTTCGGCTTCGAGGTCGCCGACACGCCGGCGAGCGTGTCGACGGGTGAGCATCTGGTAGCGCCATGCCGCGAAGAGCAGGGCCGCGGCGATGGCCCCGAGCGCGGTGAACCCGCGGAAGAAGGGGGCTTCCACGTCAAGGGTGCGTTCCGCGGCATGAGCGGCGTTCCCGCGGCCGACCACGATCCCCAGGGTCATCAGGTTCGGGAGGGCGAGGATCAGCGCGATGACGACACCGCCGATCCAGATCTTGACCGGGCGCCGCCGCCGGAACGTCACCCAGAGCATGAGCAGCGGCAGGATCGTGAAGACGAGTCCGTAGAGCGTGCCGAGTCCGATGCCGGCGACGAGTGAACCGTTGACCTGGTCGGCGATCCGCTGTCCCCACCAGCGCGGCACGATGGCCGACGCCATCAGCGAGAGGACCAGCAGAACCACGACGCCGATCGCCCCGTACAGGAGGCGTCTGCCCCAGTCGACGCGTTCGCGATCGTCGTAAGGCTGGGCCGGCTTCGGGGGGGTCGGTTCGCTCATGCGGCGATCCTCGCAGATCGGGCGACCGCCCGTGGCGAGGTTCGGAACGATCCCCGCGGACGGACGGCCGGACTCATCCAGGGACGATCTCCGGGCGCTCGAGCGCCTCGATCACCGCGGTCAGGAACCGCGTCGCCTCGCCGCCGGACACCACGCGGTGATCGATACTGAGTGACAGCGGCAACAGTCGCCGCACCCTCGGCTCGCCCTCGATCGCCACGACGCGAGACGCGAGGCGACCGACTCCCAGGGTCGCGACCTGGGGCGGGATGACCATCGGGGTCGCGTAGCGGCCCCCGTGCTCACCGAAATCGAGGAGGGTGATCGTGGCCCGCCCGAGCTGATCGATCCGCGCCCGCCGGTGATGTCGCGAACTGCGCAGATGGGCCAGTTCCTCGCGCAGTTCGGCGGCTGGACGGGCCCCGGCGTCGCGGAGCACCGGGACGTACGGTCCGCCGTCACCGTCGAACACGACGGCGATGTCGACGTGCCGGTGCAGGGTGCGCGATTGCGTCGAGGGGTCGAACCACGCGTTGAGCGCGGGCACCACGCGGCAGGCGCGAACCATCGCGCAGACCAGCCTGGCGTCGTGGTCCTCCGAGGGATCCCAGTGGTCGACGTCCGCGTCGTCCACCACGGTCGCCACGGCGGCGTCCCCCGCCCGGGCCATGACCTGTGCCATACCCCGGCGCACCCCGTCCAGCGGTTGAGAGCCCGCGGCCCGCGCCGCCGCGTTCCGGACGTCCTCCGCCTGGAGCGCCCCACCGGGACCCGAACCCACCAGGCCCTCGAGGTCGACCCCGAGCTCGCGGGCAACCGCCCGCACCGCCGGGCTGACGCGCGTCGGAGCGTCCGCCGGAGCGGGTGCCCGCGCAGGTTGGGCCTCGGGCGGTCGTCCCACGATGTCGGTCGACCGCGGTTCGGCGTCGGTGTCGATGTCGAGGAGGGGTTCCCCGACGGGAACCCAGTCGCCCTCGTTCGCCAGCAGGCGCGTCACGCGGCCCGTGAGGGGCGACGGGATCTCGACCTGCGCCTTGCCGGTGACCACCACAAGCAGCGCCTGGTCCTCGACGACCAGGTCTCCCGGACCGACGTGCCACAGCAGCAACTCGGCCTCGGTGAGCCCCTCTCCCAGATCGGGCAGTCGGAATGTCGTCATGAGTAGCTCAGCACCTCCCGTGAGGCGTGCAGGACCCGCTCGGCGTCGGGAATGTAGGACCGTTCGAGCCGCGCCAGCGGCATGACCGTGTCGTAACCGCACACCCGGCGGATCGGAGCCAGCAGCGACCAGACACCCCGGTCGGCGAGGATCGCGGCGATCTCCGCACCGAAACCCGCCGTCAGCGGGGCTTCATGCACGATGACGCACCGCCCCGTGCGCCCGACCGATTCGAGCAACGCCTCGCGGTCGAGCGGGGCGACCGATCGCATGTCGAGGACGTCGGCCAGAACGCCCTCCAGCGCCAGCTCGTCGGCGCTCGCGATGAGGGCGGGCATCACCGAGCCCCAGCCCACGAGGGTGAGCCGGTCCCCCATGCGACGCAGGACCGCGCGCCCGAGCGGGGCATCCACGCCGTCGTCGTCGAACTCCTCGCGGGTCGCCCGGTAGAGCACCGTCGGCTCCAGGACGACCACCGGATCGGGGTCCCGGATTGCGGCGAGAAGCAGGCGGTACGCGTCGGCCGGTGTCGAGGGGACCACCACCGAGAGGCCGGGCACGTGGGCAAGCATGGCCTCGGGGCTCTCCGAGTGGTGTTCGAGGGCTCCGATCCCACCGGAACATGGCGATCTGAGCACCATCGGGCACGTGAGGCGGCCGCGGGTGCGATTGCGGAGCCGCGAGGCGTGGTTGGCGAGCTGGTCGAGCGCCGGCATCAGGAACCCCGTGAACTGGATCTCGGCCACCGGGCGGAGGCCCTCCGCCGCCATGCCGATCGCCATGCCGGCGATGAGCCCCTCCGCGAGCGGCGTATCGATGACGCGATCAGGACCGAAGCGCTCCAGGAGGCCGTCAGTGGCGCGAAACACCCCGCCCACCGCCCCGACGTCCTCACCGAGCACCACCACGCGGGGATCCCGCGCCATCTCATGGGCGAGCGCGGCGCCGACGGCGTCGACCATGGTGAACTCAGGCATCGTTTCCTTCCCCACCGACCGCCTCGCGCTGGGCGGTGAGCGACGCCGACGGCCTGGCGACCAGATGGTCGAACATCGCCTCGGGCGGTTGCGCCGGTGTGTCCAGGTACTCCTGCGCGGCCCCGTCGACCTCGTCCCGGCACGCGGACAGGACCGCGGCTTCGTCGGCGTCCGACCACCATCCACGCGCCGCCAGGAACGCCCGCAGGCGGTGGACGGGCTCCCGGCCCCACGCCGCGCGCACCTGGGCGTCGTCGCGGTAGCGACGCGCGTCGTCGGCGGTGGTGTGGTCCGCGAGCCGGTAGGTCAGCGCTTCGACGAGCGCCGGGCCCTGCCCCTGGCGGATTCCCTCGAGCGCCTGCAGGACCACGCGCCGCACGGCGATCACGTCGTTGCCGTCGACCTGCACCCCCGGGATGCCGGCCGCGATCGCCTTCTGGGCGAGTGTCCCGGCGGCGGTCTGCCGGGCACGCGGCAGCGAGATGGCCCACCCGTTGTCGACCACGAGGAACAGCACATGCGCGGACATCGCGCCGGCGGCGTTCACCGCCTCGGCGAAGTCGCCTTTCGAGGTCGCACCGTCGCCGAGCACGCACACCGCCACGCGTGGTTCGCCGCGCAGTCGCATCGCCAGCCCCACACCCACGGCATGAGGCGCGTGGCTCGCAATCGGGAGGCAGATGGGGAAGTCGCCGCGTGGCACCGCGAAGTCGCTGCCCCGTTCGTCGCCACCCCAGTAGAGGAGGAACTCGAGCGGCGTGACCCCGCGCCAGAGCTGGGCGGCGTGTTCGCGGAACGACGGCACCAGGACGTCGTCCGGTTCCATGGCCGACGCGGCCCCGACGCCCACGGCTTCCTGCCCCAGGCATGACGCGTACGTCCCCAGACGCCCCGTGCGCTGGAGCGCCACCGCACGCGCGTCCAGGGTGCGCGCGCGGACCATTCCCCGGTACAGCGCCTGCAGCACCTCCCGCGGCTCGTCCACGTCATCGCCGACCGGTGATCCGTCGGCGTCGAGCGCCCGCTGCCGGCGGACCTCGAATCGTGCGACGACCTCCCCCGAGCCGAAGCCGACGTGCACCCCCGCGTGGTCGTGACCGCGCGATTCGTCGACCTTCCACCCCGCTGTCGGGGGCTCGCTCATGTGCTGATCGTCGCAGATCAGTGGGCCCGGGTCACCCTGTTTCGGACCGCCAGCGCACAATTCGCTGGATGGCCTCGAGCAGCCGCGGAACCGGCTGCGTGTAGGCGATGCGGACGTGGGTGTCGGGTGCGTGATCGCCGAAGTCGCGGCCGGGGGTGAGCGCGACGCCCTGGGCGCTGAGCAGGTCGCGGACCATCGCGAAGCTGTCGTCCGCAATCGCTCGCGTATCGGCGTACACGTAGAAGGCGCCGTCCGGCACCGCGTCGACCACCAGACCCGTGCGGGGCAGTTCGCGCAGCAGCACGTCCCGGCGGTTCGCGAACTCACGGCGGCGGGCGTCAAGAATGGGCGCGCATTCCGGTGAGAGGGCCGCGACCGCGGCGTGCTGGCTGGGCGTCGGCGGGCAGATGAACAGGTTCTGCGCGAGGGTTTCGATGTGCCGGGTCCACCCCGGCGGAACCACGAGCCATCCGACCCGCCATCCGGTCATCTGGAAGTACTTGGAGAAGCTGTTCACCACCACGACCTGGTCGGTGTGGGCGAGCACCGTGTGCGGTGACCGCCCGTACACCAGCCCCTGGTAGATCTCGTCGACGATCAGGGTCGCGCCGATGCTGTCGCAGGCGGCGATCAGCCCGTCCCAGGCATCGTCGGCGACCAGGGTTCCGGTGGGATTCGCCGGTGAGGCCACGATCACGGCCGAGGTGTCCGGAGTCGCCCTGACGCGAATCTGGTCGGCGGTCAGCTGGTAGGCGCTTCCGGAGTCCGTCGGGACGAGGATGGGCTCGGCGTCGAACAGGCGCGCGAAGTTGCGGTTGCACGGATAGGCCGGGTCGCCCATGAGCACCCGATCGCCCGAGTTCACGCAGGCTCCCAGGGCGAGCAGCAGCGCGGCGCTCGATCCGGTGGTGACCACGATTCGATCCACATCGACGGTCACCCGGAAGATGTCGTGGTACCAGCGGGCGATGGCCTCGCGGAGTTCGATGAGCCCGATCCCCGAGGTGTAGGTCATGGGCGCGTCGCACACCGCTCGCCGGGCCGCTTCGCGCACCGGCTCCGGTGTCGCGAAGTCGGGTTCGCCGACCTCCAGGTGGATCACGTCGGCGCCGCCGTGTTCGAGTTCGCGCGCGAGACCGAGCACCTCCATCACCTCGAACGGCGCGATGGCGCTGACACGTCTTGCGAACGGGTGCATCGGACTCCCCAACGACGGTTTCGAACGGCTGCGCCGGAAGACCCGGCGACGGACGGTCCGGCTCGGCGCCCGGTGGCGGATGGCGCCGCGGCACACCCACGCGCTCCACACCGGAAGGGGGCCATCCTCGCATGCTGGGTCCCCGCCGACCCGCCGGGCCGCAGCGCAATGTGGGAGAGTGGCGCTTCAGGGACTCCGCTCCCACATGTGTCGCGTGAAAGGACGTGCAATGGGTCTCGATGACATGCTGAACAAGGCAAAGGCGCTCGCCGACGACCTCTCCGACAAGGCGAAGGACGTGGCCGGCGACGTCACCTCCCGAGCCAAGGACATTGCAGACGACGTCGGCGCGCGCGCCAAGGACGTCGCCGGTGATGTCGGGGCGAAGGCCAAGGACGTCGCCGGAACGGTGGGCAAGGAAGCAAAGGAACTCAAGGACATCGCTACCGGCGAGGGCAGCCTCTCCGACAAGGCGAAGGCCGCCGTCGGCTCCATCAAGGACGCCGCGGACGGTGAGGAGGAGTCCGTCCTCCCCACTCCCCCGACACCGCCTTCGGCGAACTAGAAACGCGGGGGCCCGGCCGGACACCGGTCGGGCCCCCGCCTCGGTCCGCGCCGGGCGCCGCTTCAGCGGCCTGAGGCCAGATCCACCAGTCGGGGGACGTCCGCCGCCGTCAGGACGCCGAGCACCTTGCCGTCCTCGTCGCCCGTCGACGTGACCAGGACCGCGCGCGGGGCCCGGCCCCGTTCCAGGCCGCCACGGAACACCTCGACCGCTTCGACGGCGCTCGTGTGCGGGGCGATCGTCGCCGGCGCATCACGATTCGCCGCATGGTCCAGCACGTCGGCGACCCTGGGCGACGCAACCCGCGGAGAATGCTGGAAGGCGTCCCCCAGCCATCGCGTGACCGTGTCGGCGGTGAGCAATCCGATGACGCGGCCGCGGTGGATGACCGGAACCGTGGTGACGTCGCGCTGGTTCATGCGTTCCAGCGTCGCCGCCAGGGGATCGTCGGGTCCGCAGACCATGACATCCCTCACGGCGCCGGCCAGCGCGGCCGGCGGGGCGGCCATCAGGCGGGCGATCCGCTCGATCAGTTCGACGGCCTCGTCGTGGGGCTCGGCGATCGGACGGCCATCCCTGGTGGCCATGTGCACCAGGGCGTTCCGCAGCTCCTGAAGGTCGCGGAGATCCTGCTTGAACTCCCGAGCGGCCGGCCGGTGGGACATATCCACCATCTGCGCGAACGGCCGGCGGCGGGTCCGCCCACGGCCCCGGGTCTCGTCAGTCAGCAGATCTTCGATCGATCGGAATGCGGCCAGGAAACGATCGGAGTTGCTGCCGTTCGCCACGGGGGCGGACGCACCGGGATCCGGCAGCTCGACCGCGGTCTCCGGCTCGGGTTCGCGGCCGTGAGCCGGTGGCCTGGATCGCGTCATCGCACCACGGCCGGCACGGTGGGCCGCCCGTCCTCAGCCATGGATGTTTCGGGAGATACCCGAGTCGTTGCAGGACAACGCCCGCGCAGGGAGAATGCCGGTCACCGTGGGCAGAGTATTCGTCATCATCGGGTTTTTCCTCGTGCTGATCCTGTTGGTCACCAACGGCGTCATCGGGGGCGGGTTGTGCGTGCGCGGGGTCGGCTGTCTGTATTCCAACGGAGACGGCCTCCGCCTGGACAACTCCAAGAACGCAACGATCAGCGTCGAGTAGCGTCAACCCGTCCGCGAAGTCCAGAAACACGTGGAGCGCCACCTCGCATGGAGGTGACGCCCCGGGGTACTGCCTGGAGTGCGGGTTCGCTTAGACCGGATTGACCTGGCTCGCCTGGGGCCCCTTGGGGCTGTCCTGTGGCTCGTAGGTCACGCGCTGGCCCTCATCGAGGGAGCGGTAGCCCGAGGACTGGATCTCGGAATAGTGAACGAACAGGTCCTTTCCGCCATCGTCCGGGGTGATGAAGCCATACCCCTTCTCAGCGTTGAACCACTTGACGACGCCCTGCGCCATGCTGCTTTCCTTCCACTCAGTTCGGCGAACGCACGTCCGGTTACCCCGGCGACACGACCGCATCTGCACGACTCGTGATGTTCACGAGCCGCTGGGATCGTAGCGTACTCATGCCGAACGTCACGAATGGCCTCTCGATTGTGCCGTCGCTCACCGGGTCGGGAGTGCGCTCGCGAGCGCCCGCGCGGACTCCGTGACCGCGGCGACACGCGCCGCCGGATCGGTGGTCTCGCCCATCGTCCGGACGAACTGGCTGCCAACCACGACCCCGTCGGCGAGTTCCCCCACCGCCGCGGCCTGCTCCGGGGTCCGAATCCCGAACCCGACGACGATCGGCGCATCAATCGCGGCCCGCGCCCGTGCGATGAACGCGCGAAGGTGCTCGTCGACGGCGACGTCTCCGCCGGTCACACCGGCCACCGAGACGAGGTAGACGAACGCCTCGGCCTGCGCACCGATCGCCGCGAGCCGTGCTTCGGACGTCGTGGGCGCCGCGAGCGGCACGATCGCCACGCCCGCGCGGCGTGCGGCTTCGCGAACGTCGGCGCCCTCGTCCAGAGGCATGTCGGGCACGATCATGCCCGCCACCCCGCACGCGGCGGCCCGTTCCATGAACGCCCTCGCGCCCCGATGCAGCAGCAGGTTGATGTAGGTCATCACCACGATCGGCGGCCCGTCGCGCAGGTCGCTGATCATCTCCAGGATGTCGTCCGGACGGATGCCGGCGTCGAGCGCGTGCTGCCCGGCCGTCTGGATGGTGGGACCGTCGGCGAGCGGGTCCGAGAACGGGATGCCGATCTCGATCACCGCCGCGTGATCCGCGACCGCGCGCGCCGCCTCCCTGGTGGCGTCGAGGTCCGGATAGCCGCCCATCAGGTACGGCACGAGGACCGCGCGCTCGGACGAGAACGCGCCGCGAAGGCGCTCCGCGCCGTCAGCCATCGATCCCGAGGGCTGCCGCGGCCTGGTCGACGTCCTTGTCCCCCCTGCCCGACAGGCACATGAGGACCGGTCCAGACCGCGCCGCCGCCTCGTCGTCGGCCAGATACGCAAGCGCGTGGGCGCTTTCCAGCGCGGGGATGATGCCTTCGACCCGTGTGAGCCTGGTGAACGCCTCGAGCGCCTGGGCGTCGGTGACCGAGGTGTAGCGGACACGGCCGATGTCCTTCAGGTGGCTGTGCTGGGGCCCGACCCCGGGGTAGTCCAACCCCGCCGAAATCGAGTGCGCCTCCGCCACCTGACCGTCGACGTCCTGCAACAGGTAGCTGTAACTGCCGTGCAGCACGCCGGGTTCCCCCATGGTCAACGGCGCACCGTGTCTCCCGGTCTCCAGCCCCTCCCCGGCGGCCTCGACACCCACCAGCCCGACCTCGGCGTCGTCCAGGAACGCGCGGAACATCCCGATCGCGTTCGAACCGCCGCCGACGCAGGCGACGATGGTGCCCGGAAGCCGACCGGCGTCCGCCAGCATCTGCTCGCGCGCCTCGTCTCCGATGACCCGCTGCAGGTCGGCGACCATTTCGGGGTACGGCGCCGGCCCGACGGCGGATCCGATGACGTAGTGCGTCGAGGCCACGTTGGTGACCCAGTCGCGGATGGCTTCGCTCGTGGCGTGCTTCAGGGTCCCGGTCCCGATGTCGACGGGACGCACCTCCGCCCCCAGCATGCGCATCCGGATCACGTTGAGGCGCTGCCGCTGCATGTCGAGCCGCCCCATGTAGACGCAGCACTCCATGCCGAACCGGGCCGCGGCCGTCGCCGTGGCGACACCATGCTGGCCGGCCCCCGTCTCCGCGATGATGCGGCGCTTCCCCATGCGCCTGGCCAGCAGGACCTGTCCCAGGGCGTTGTTGATCTTGTGGGCACCGGTGTGGCAGAGGTCTTCCCGCTTGAGGTAGATCGGACCGAAGCCGTGGACCTCCTCCAGGCCTCGCGCCCGGTAGAGCGGCGTGGGCCGCCCCACGAAGTGCGCGAGCAGCGCGGTCAGCTCTCCCCGGAACTCGGCGTCGTCGCGAACCCGTTCGTACGCGTCGGCGAGTTCGTCGAGGGCTCCGATGACCGTCTCGGGAACGAAGCGGCCGCCGAACGGCCCGAATCGCTGGGCGACCTCAGCCATGTACCGCGTCCATGAACGCCGAGATCAGCGCCGGGTCTTTCCGCCCCGGTGCCGACTCGACCCCGCTCGAGACATCGACGACCATGGGCGCCACCGTACCGATTGCGGCCCGCACATTCTCGGGGCGAAGGCCGCCGGCCAGTCCGAACGGATAGTCGGGCCGGTTGGCCGCCAGCGCCGCCCAGTCGAGCGTGCGTCCGGTGCCGCCGTGTGCACCGGGCACGGCCGCATCGAACAAGACGAGCTCGGCGGCGTCGGCATCCGGGTGATTGACGGCTTCGGGGCCGGTGAACGGCACTCCCAGGATCACGGGCAGACCGGTCGCGGCGCGGGCGGCGGTGGGGTCCGAGCGTCCGTGCAGCTGGAGATGTGTGAGCCCGAGGGACGCCGCCTCCAGCAGCAGTTCCAGGTCCGCGTCGACGAAGACGCCGACCTTCGCGGCCGTCTCCGGCACGGCGTCGATGATCGCCCCGGCCGTGACCATGTCCACGCAGCGGGGGCTCGACGGCGCGAACACGAGACCGATCGCCCATGCCCCGGCCCGAACCGCGTGAACCGCGTGGTCGGGATCGGTGAGGCCGCAGATCTTCACACGGGGACTAGGCCCCGCTGCCATCGCCGTCCTCGGGAAGCCACTGCGGGAGCACGACTTCCAGGTGGGTCCCGTCGCCCGCGCTGCTGCGAACGGTGAACGTGCCGCCGAGCATCTGCGTCCGATCCCGCATCCCGTGGAGGCCGAAGCGCGCGATGGGTGCCCCGGTGCGGGGGCGCAACGCTTGCTCGGCATCGAACCCGCCACCGTCGTCGTGCACCCGGAGGATGGTCTGGTCGTCCGCGTCCACGGCCTCGACGGTGATGTTCCGCGCCTGGCCGTGGCGATGGGCGTTGTTCAACGCCTCCTGGAGGATGCGGTAGAAGGTGATCCGCTGGGTGACCGACACTCCGTTGATCGGAAACTCACCCTCGAAGGCCGCCTCGACCTCGGTTCCGGTGCGCCCCTCGAAGCCGCTGATCGCGTCGCGCATGATGTCCGAGAGCCGCCGGTCCTCGAACTGCGCGGGCCGCAGATGGCCGATCAGTTCCCGCATCTCGGTGAGCGCTCCCCCGAGCGTCTCGTAGATGCGCTCCATCGAACCGAGCAGGCCGTCCGGCAATTCCACGCCGTTGGACGCGGCATCGGCCAGATCGGCCTCCAGGAGCTGGATCTCCAGGAGCGCCACCGACAGATGCTGCGTCGGGCCGTCATGGATGTCCAGGCCGATCCGTCCGAGCAGGCGTTCGTCGGTCTCGAGGATCTGCGCGAGGGCGCGATCCAGGTCGCCTCGCAGTCGCGCCACTTCCAGCGCGGCGCCGCCGCGCGCGGCGGCGTGGTCGAGGACCAGGGTCCGCTCGGCCGCCGTGCCCTCGTCACCGCCGGCGGTCACGAGGTGCACCGATCCGCGGGTTCCCGGCATCACCCTCACGTCGACCCCGTCGAGGCCCCGGAGTTCCTCCCCGTTCGACCGGGCCCACCGGTCTCGATCCGCGTCGCTCAGGTCGGTTTCGGCCAGGATCCGCCGCTCGGACGGGAGCGAGGTGTCGAGAATCGCAACGGATGACGCACCGACGGCAGCGCTGACGAGTCGTGCGAGTTTCGTAAGTCCATCGGCGGTCGCGTTCGCGGGGATGTCACATTTCAGGATTTCACCCAGCGCGTTGCCGACGTCCACGGTACCCAGTTTCGCCAGTTTCCCCATCGGTGTGCGATCCTAGCCGGAATAGCTTGCGGCCTCGGCCGAGGTCCTATACCCCTCCGGTCTGCGAACCGTCCGCGAGTCTAGGCCCCCGGATCGCACATGAATCATAGGCTTCACCATGCGATGTGCACACGACACACAATCAACCGGTAGTCAGCGAACGTCGATGGTCCGCGTCCTACTCGCCGATGACAATGCGCGCTTCCGGTCACTCCTGAGACGACTTCTCGAGCGTGACGACCAGATCCAGGTCGTCGCCGAGGCCGAGAACGGCGCCGAGGCGCTGGCGCTCGCCCAGGAGCACGTCCCGGACGTGGTGCTGATGGATCTGTCCATGCCCGGCGTGGACGGCCTCGAGGCGACGCTCGAGCTGAAGTCGAGGATCCCCGATGTCGCGGTGCTCATGCTGTCGGTGGCCGACAAGGAACACGAGATCGCCGCCGGGCTCGACAGTGGGGCCTCGGAGTTCCTCGTGAAGGGCACTCCCGCCGCCGACATCGTCGCGGCGATCAAACGGCACGGCCCCGAGTTGGTGTGAGCGGTCCGAACGAGCACGTCGTTTCCGCACCGCCCGACGGGCACGGTAGAGTCTCCGAAAGGTAGGTTCAGGTTGTGAGTGAACCCGCCGATACCGACCCCGTGACTACGAAGACCGTGCCGGACCCCGTCGCAGCCATCAACAAGCCTCCATTGCGTGTCGCGATCGCCGATGATCATCGCCTGATGCTCGACGGCATCAAGCGCGCGCTCGAGACCGCTCCCGACATCAAGGTCGTCGGCGAGGCGATGAACGGCGAAGACATGGTCGCGCTGGTCCCGAAGGTCCGCCCGGACGTCGTCATCCTCGATCTGAGGATGCCGAAGGGCGACGGCCTCACCACCCTCCAGCAGCTCAAGAAGAACCACCCGGACGTCAAGGTGATCATCCTTTCGATGTTCGAGGACTCGGAACACATCGAGCAGGCGCTCGGCCAGGGCGCATCGGGCTACGTGGTGAAGTCGATCAATCCGCTCGACCTCCCGTCCACCATCCGCCAGGTCGTCGAAGGCACCGTCTATCACCCGCGCGGTCGCGGCGGCGGTGAAGGCGCCGAGCCGCAGCCCGCCCAGAATCCCGGTGGGTTGACCGACCGCGAACTCTCCATCCTGAAGCTCGTGGCCGAGGGACTGTCCAATCTGGACATCGCCAGCAAGCTCTACGTCACCGAGCAGACGGTCAAGTTCCACCTGTCGAACATCTACCGCAAGCTCGGGGTGGGCAATCGCACCGAAGCCACGCGGTACGCCTACCGGAACGGGCTCATCGACTGAGTCCGCCGGCGAGCGCCGCTCGCCGCTCGACCGGTTTCAGATCATCCGGCGGTCCCGGGTCTGCGCGACGCTCGCCACACCCGGTCGTCACCTGGCACACCAATGGCTATCATCGGCCCGATGAATGCCCTGATCCTGCCGACCTGCGGAGCGGACGATGGCGAACCTGCCGAAGATCCGCCGAGCGTCAGCGCGGGCCAGCCGTCAGTTCACTGACGCGGCGCCCGCCCCCGAGCGTGTGCCGGACGTCCAGCGTCTGGAATCGCACGGGCTGACCTGGATCAACATCGACTCGCCGCGCGAGACCGAGATCTCGTGGCTCGCCGAGAGCTACGACTTCCACGAGCTGGACATCGAGGACGTCCGCTCGCGCCGCCGGCAGCGCGCGAAGATCGACGAGTACGACGACTACGTTTTCCTGGTGCTCCACTTCCCCCGCTTCGACAAGCGGACGCAGCGGCTGCAGGCCGCCGAGCTCAACGTCTTCATCTCGAAGAATCTCCTGATCACCATCCCCAACGAGTCGTTGAAGCCCATCTCGGCGATGTGGTCCAGGTGCGCCACGCGCGACGAGGACCGCGAGCGGTTCATGGGCAAGGGCTCCGGCTACCTGCTCTACGAACTCGTCGACGCGATGTTCGACTACTGCTTCCCGATCCTCGACAAGATCGGTTTCAAGCTGGACGCGCTGGAGGACGAGATCTTCGACGGTGGCGGCGAGACGATCGTGCGCGACATCTCGAACGCCAAGCAGGAGATCATCAACTACCGCAAGATCATCAAGCCGCAGCGACCCACGCTGCGCGGCCTCGAGCGGCAGGTCAAGGAATACGCGCCCCACGATCTCGAGTTCTACTTCGACGACATCGTCGACAAGAACGAGCGGATCTGGGACCTCCTCGAGAACTACAAGGAGGTCGTCGAGGCCCTCGAGGCGACCAATGAATCGGTGATCACGCATCGCCTGAACGAGATCATCCGCGTGCTGACGATCATGTCCGCCCTCGTGCTGCCGCTGACCTTCATCACCGGCTTCTACGGGATGAACATCGACGGGCTCGTGTTCTCGAACCACGGGGGCTGGTCCATCGTGTTCGTCGCCGGGGTGATGGTCGGAACCGCCGCCGGACTCATCGCGTGGTTCCGCCGCAAACGGTGGATCTGACGCCCACAGCCGTCCTCTAGGATGGGGCGGATGAGCGATCACGAGCCCCCGGCGTCCAGACCCGGCCCCGACATCATGTGGGCCCCGTGGCGGATGGCCTACATCACCTCCGAACACGATCACGGATTCGAGGGTGAGCGTTGCGTCTTCTGTGCGCTTCCGGCGCGGAATGACGACCGGGCGACCTACATCCTGCATCGCGGCGACCACTGCTTCGTGATCATGAACCTGTACCCGTACAACAACGGGCACACGATGGTGGTGCCCTACGCCCACCTCGACGCGCTGACGCTGCTGAGCGCCGAGGTCACCGCCGAGATGATGACCCTCGCCCAGCGCACCCAGGAGGTCGTCACGCGCACGATGGCCCCGCACGGGTTCAACATCGGCATCAACCAGGGGCGCGCCGCCGGCGCGGGCATCGCCGACCACATCCATCTCCACGTCGTCCCGCGGTGGGGCGGCGACACCAATTTCATGACGACCGTCGGCGACACGCGCGTCATGCCGCAGCATCTGGACGACACCTACGAGCTGTTGAGACAGGGGTTCACCGAATGACACTGACACCAGGGGTCTTCAAGGCGTACGACGTTCGCGGCGTGCACCCGGACGAGATCGATGAGGCCGGCGGCGAGGCGGTCGGCCGCGCATTCGTCGAGGTCGTCCGACAGTCCACTCCCGGTGTCGCCAATCCGCGGATCGCCGTGGGACACGACGTCCGGCTCTCGTCCCCCGGCATGGCCGACGCGTTCTGCCGCGGCGCCGTCGCCGCCGGAGCCCGCGTCACCGAGATCGGGCTCGCCGCGACCGAGATGGTCTACTTCGCCGTCGCCGATGGCGGGTTCGACGCCGGCGCCGCCATCACCGCGAGCCACAATCCGCCGCAGTACACGGGCGCCAAACTGGTGCTCGCCGGTGCCCTGCCGCTGTCCGGCGACACCGGCATCGGCGAGGTGGGCCGGCTCGCCATGGCCGGTGAACCCGGGCCGGGCGACGGCGGCTCACGCGAGACCGACGACACGTTGCTGACACGATTCGTCGATTCGTGCATGGGGTTCGTCGACCCCGAGGTCATCGGCCGCCAGCGCGTGGTGCTCGACGCGGCGAACGGCATGGCGGGCGTCTACCTGCCTCCCGTGCTCGAGCGTCTCAACCTGGACGCGATCGAGTGCTTCCTCGATCCCGACGGCCGGTTCCCGCACCATGAACCGAATCCGCTCCTCGAGGAGAACCGCAAGTTCATCGAGGACAAGGTCGTCGAAACCGGCGCCGATCTCGGCATCGCCTGGGACGGCGACGCCGACCGCTGTTTCTTCATCGACGACCGCGGGGAGTTCGTCCCCGGCGACTTCCTCACGGCGCTGCTCGCCGACCACCTCCTGCGGCGCAACGGCCCGAGCCCCATCGTCTACGACCTGCGGGCCTCGTGGGCCGTCCGCGATGCCATCAGGGGCGCCGGCGGCACCCCCGACGAGTTCCGGGTGGGACACGCCTTCATCAAGCGGCGCATGCGCGAGGTTGACGCCATCTTCGCCGGCGAGGTGAGCGGCCACTACTACTTCAAGGACTTCTCGTTCGCCGACACCGGGCTCATCCCGGCCCTCCTGGTGCTCGAGCTGCTGGGCGAACGCGGCGTGAAGCTCTCCGAGCTGATCGCCGATTTCCGGGCGAAGTACCACATCAGCGGCGAGATCAACTCGACGGTCGACGACCAGCAGGCGGCCATCGACCGGATCCGCACCACCTACGCGGACGCCACCATCCGGGAGATCGACGGGGTCTCGGTCGACTACGAGGACTGGCACTTCAACGTGCGGGCGTCGAACACCGAGCCCCTCCTGCGGCTGAACCTCGAGTCGCTCGTGTCCGAGGACGACATGCTGCGCCGGCGGGACGAGGTTCTCGCCCTGATTCGACGCTGAGCGCTTCCCTCGACACCGATGCCCCGCGGGACACCTCGTCGGGGTTCCTGACCGACGATCTGACCGTCCACTACCAGGGCACGGAGGAGGTTGCGCTCTCATCGGTGAGCCTTCGCGTCCCCCGCGGCGCCGGTCTGGTGGTCACGGGACCCGAGGGCTGCGGCCGCACGACGCTTGTTCGAGCGCTGGTCGGGCTCGTCGCTCCGGCAGGCGGACGCGTCGAAACCCTTGGAGGGAACCCGCTCGACCCTGAACACCGGCGCCGCATCGGGTTCGGGCCGGAAGGCTTGCCGTTTCCCCGCGTCATGCGGGTCAGCGAGGCGCTGGGCCTCGTGGCCGCTCTTCGCGGGGTTCCGCGCTCGGAGGTCGTCCCCACGCTGGAGCGCTGTGGCATCGCCACGGCCGTCGGCCGCCGGATCCATGCCCTGGAACCCGAGGAGGTCCGGCGGCTCAGTCTGGCGTGTGCCCTGATCGGCGATCCCGAGGGCATCGTCCTGGACGATCCGTGGGAGTTCCCCGAAACCGTCGCGGCGCTGGCACGGGCCCTCGACCGGGGCGCCACCGTGCTGGTGGCGTCTCCCGACCCCGGCGGGTTTCCCGCCCTGCTCGGTCGGACGCTCACGTTGATCGACGGGAGGCGGTCGTGAACGTATCCCAGCTCCTGGCGGTATGGCGCACGGACCTGCTCGTCCTGGCGCGCGTGTGGTGGGTCCGGCTGGCGTTCCTCGCGGGGCCGGCGCTCGCCATCCTGGTCGGCGTCGACGCCGCGTCCGAGTCCGGGTACGCGATCCACGACGCCATCCGCTCGGGTTCCGCGTCGATCCTGCTGCTGGCCGGACTCGCGGTGGCGGTGCTCCTCGGAAGCAGCGCCTTCGCGCCTGATGCCGCCCGCGGGTACCTCGGACTCCTGGTGGGGACCGGGGCCGGCCCGTCCACCGTGGGCCTGGGGCGCCTGGCAGCGCGGGCGACGGCCCTGCTGGTCATCATCACGACCTGGGCCGCGGCCTTTCAGATCGCGAGCATGGCCGCCGGCGGGGGCTTCGACCGTCCGCTGGTCATCCACTGCCTGACCATGGTGCTGAACCTGATGCTCGTACTCTGCGCGTGCGGGGCGATGGCCTCGGTCATCGGTCCGATCGCGGCGGGCGTCTTCGGCGTGATGGTCTACATCTCCGCCCAGGCCGCGGTGAACCTCAAGGCCGCCCTCGACCAGCAGGCCATCAGCGACGGATCACAGGTGGTCGTCCTCCCCATGTACGTGGTGTTCCCGCGTACCATCGTCTCCCCGATGATCTCCGAGATGCAGGCCCGGGGCGTCGCGGGTCCCGCAGCCCCTCCGGTCGACGTGAACGGCCTGGACATCACCGTCCCGGCGTCGAGCTGGTGGACCATCGCCTGGACCCTGCTGTGGACGTTGGCCCTGGCCGGCGCGGCGGCGTACGGGGTGCGACGCCGCCAGCTCTAGTCGAGCCGGCCCGGTCAGCGGGCACGAACGGCGTAGGTCAGGTGCGTCACGGCTGAGGACGGCTCGGCTCGAATCGGTTCAATCGCGACGCGGCTCGCGTCAACGCCTTCGAACAGGCGGATTCCCGCGCCCAGGAGAACGGGCGACAGCGCGATCGTGAACTCGTCGACGAGCCCGAGGTTCAGGTACTTCAGGATCGTTGCGCCCCCGCCCGCGATCCGAACGTCGCGGTCTCCGGCGGCGTCGCGGGCCCGATCGATCGCGACCTCAGCATCGTCGACGAAGTGGAACGTGGTCCCTCCCGGACGCTCCCAGGGATCACGCGTCTCGTGGGTCACGACGAAGACGGATGTGTGAAACGGCGCCTCGTCCGGCCATGCCGGCTCGCCGAGGTCGAACATCCGCCTGCCCATGACACTCGCCCCGATGCGCTCGAACGTCTCACGCACGATCTCGTTGTCACGGCCCTCCTCGCCGCCCTCGCCCAGTCTCAGCCGCTCGCGCAAGTATCGCTGCGGGAAGATCCACCCCTGCAGTTCCATCCACTGCGACGTCCACCGCCGCACGCCCGCCTCGTCGATGCCGTCCCGGTGCGCGATGAACCCGTCCAGCGACATCGTCACGCTGAAGAACACCGTCCCGGGCATCAGCCCGCCTCTCGTTGACGGAGGGCCGCCGCCACGTGGGAGGCCAGATTGTCCAGTGTCTGCCTGCCCCCCTCGACCGCACCGTGCTCCTCGACGGCCCGATCGCGCAGATCCGGAGTCGGGAACACCGTTCGCATCTCGATCCGGGTTCCCGCGCCCTCGCGGGCGAACGAGATGATCGACTCGAAGGCGTTCGGGTCGTCGCGGACCTCACCGTGGACCAACGCGAGTCGCTCCGGCGGCGTGATCTCGGTCCAGGTGATCCACTCCCGGTAGTCCGTTCCGTCCGGCCCGTGCATCACGAACTCCCACGCCCCGCCGACACGGAACTCGAACCTGCGCGTGGTGGTGGCGAACCCGTCCGGTCCCCACCATCCCGACAGGTGCCGGACGTCGGTGAACGCTTCGAACACGAGCTCCCGGTGAGCATCGATGTACCGCGAGATGACGATCTCACGGTCGGCGGCACCGCCAGCCGTCGCCACTTCGACTACTCCCCCCGCCGCTCGTGGTTGAGGTCCTCCACGTACCGGCCAAGGCGGTCGAAGCGGTCGCTCCAGAACCGTTCGAACCCCCCGCTCCACTCGTGGACCGACCGGAGCCCCCGGGCGTCCAGACCGTAGAGGCGCTGCTTCCCCGCCCTCCGGTCGCGCACCAGCCCGACCTCCCTGAGGACGCGCAGGTGCTTCGATGCCCCGGGCTGGGTCATGCCCAGTTTCCGGGCAAGCTCGGTCACCGGTCGCTCGCCCGTCCGCAGGAGCACCAGGATCTCCCGTCGCTGCGGTTCGGCGATTGCGTTGAAGACGTCGGACGTGGTCGCTGCACGGGCCATGGTCCGCTCATATGCCGATATCGGCATGCGTCAAGCGGTACGACGGCATCGAGCCGGTGGAGCTCCCGTCGAACGAGCGCGCGGCGGAGCGCTCGTGGTGCGTGCGACCCCGAGCGGAGCCGCACGCACCACCGGGCTATGCGGTTGCGGGCTCCCGCTCGACGCGGTTGTACAGCGTGTCGCGCTCGACCGCGGTCTTGCCGCCATCCTCCACCAGCGACCGGATCCGGTCCTGGGAGAGCCCCAGCGGCGTCTGGACGGTCGTGGCGTGGGCGATCCGCTCCTCGGTGAGCGTTCCCGAGAGATCGTCCAGACCGTACGAGAGCGCCTCTGCGGTGATCTCCTCGCCGAGCATCACCCAATGTCCCTTGATGTGGGGGAAGTTGTCGAGGAACAGACGCGCCACGGCGATGGTCCGCAGCTTTTCCTCGCGGTTCGGTCCGGGCAGGTACGCGAACTCGGTGTTCCCGGGCAGGAACGGGAGCGGGATGAACGCCTGGAAACCGGACGTGTCGTCCTGGAGCTCCCGAAGCTGACGCATGTGGTCGATCTGCTCTTCGGGCGTCTCGAAATGCCCGAACAGCAGCGTGGCGTTTGTGCGAAGGCCCTGCCGGTGCGCCTCGCGGTGGACGTCGAGCCAGGTCTCCGCCGGAACCTTGCGGTCGGCGATGATTGCGCGCACCCTGGGACTGAAGACCTCGGCGCCCCCGCCCGGCATCGTGTCGTGGCCTGCCGCCCGCGTGCGTTCCAGCGCTTCGGCGTGGCTGACCTTGCTGATGCGGGCGATGAAGTCGATCTCGACCGCGGTGAGGGCGGTGAGCGAGACCTGCGGGTACTCGGCCTTCAGTTCGCTGAAGAGCGATTCGTAGTACGGGAGGTCGTACTCCTTGGTCATCCCGCCCACGATGTGGAGTTCGGTGATGCCGTGGCTGAGGAGCTGGCCGGCCCGGTCGACGAGCTGATCCACCGAGTAGGCGTAGGCGCGTGGATCCTGCTCGGTCCAGACGGCGAACGCGCAGAACCCGCATCCGACCACGCAGATGTTCGTCGGATTCAGGTGGGCGTTGACGTTGTAGGTGATCTCGTTCCCGTAGGCACGCTGGACCACCTCGTCGGCGGCAGCGCCGAGGTCCTCCAGCGGTGCGTGCTCGTACAGCTCGAGCGCCTCGGCGACGGTGATGCGGCCGCCGTCGGCGGCGCGGTGAAGGATGCGATCAGTCATACCGGGCAGGGTAGCAATGCCTTCGGCATGCGGCGCGCGATGGATGTCAGGTCCCACCGGGACGGCCGGCGGGTTCGCGACGGCGCCGCGGCGACGGTACCATCGGCGTCATGTCCGCATTCGCGCTGAAGGAATGGGCCGTGACCTGCGAGGCCCTCGCCGCCGGCACCCAGGTGCTGATCGTGCGCAAGGGAGGGATCGGCGAGAAGCGATTCTCGCTTCCGCATCCGGTCTTCTACCTGTTCCCCACCTACGCCCATCAACGGCCCGACCTCGTGAAGCCCGAGTTCCACGATGATTTCGGCGGCGCGCTGTTTCAGACCGATGATCCTGATCGCCTCCCGCTCGCCCTCTGGGCCGAGATGGTCGACGCGGTGCCGATCACCGACCAGGGCGCCCTGGTGGCGCTCGATCCCCTCCACACCCTCACCCAGGACTACGCTGAAGAGCGCCTGAAGTGGCGCCGCAAGCATCCGCTCTGGGCCGTGATCCTGCGGGTTCACCGGCTCGACGACCCTCCCGTCCTCGAGGTGACCGCCGAGCACGGCGGATGTGTCAGCTGGATCGCGCTCCCCGAAACGATCCCGGCCCCCGCCGGAGGAACGCCCGCTTGCGACGGGGGGGCGTTCGAGGCACAGCGAGATGCCATCACCACCGCCCTGGCCCCGTTCGTCGCCGCCGGCTGAAACGCTGAGGCGGCGGCGGAACCGCGTGGTACCGTGTCGCCGATGAGCCACACCGACGCGTTCGACGCCCTCATGGGCGATCTCCCGGGGGATTGGTCGTTCGTCGAGTGCTATGTCGCGCTCGACGATCCGATGCGACTCAGCGAAGCCCGCGTGGCCCTCGCGCGAGCCAACGCCCGCCCCATGTACGAGAAGGGCGACCACGACTTCGCGATCACCATCGCGAACACGCACGGCCGCGGGGCTCGAGCGGGCGTCGTGCGGTCCGCCCTGAAACTGCTCGATCACCTGGGGATCCAGGGCCGGACCTGGCTCGGCGAGACGCGCTCCCAGATGCGACCGGCGCCGGCACACCGATTCGGGCCCTGAGCTCCGACTCCCGACGCCGGAAGGATTCGAGCCGTGTACCGCAGTGAAGAGGACCTCGCCCTGCTGGGCGAGCTTGCCGGTGTCCTCGACCAGACCGTCGCATCCGGCGGGCTCTCGGCCGGGACATACCTCGTGCTGCGTGAACTCGCTCGACACGAGGGTGCCGTGCCCGTCGGCGCGGTCGCCGCGGCCCTCGGCGCCGACGGCGACGAGGTCGCCGACATGGTGAAGCGTCTCATCGACGACGGGCTCGCCGCGGCGGGCCCGGCGGGGGTGCTGGTGAGCGACGCCGGCAGGGAGCACGCGGGGACACTCGAGACACAGGCCAACGAGGCCATGCGCGCCTACGTCATGGACCGTCCGCACACGGCGACCGTCTACGGCCTGGTGGCGTCGATGCAGGCCGGCCGGTTCACGGTGGAGGACCTGATCGAGTTCCTCAACGAGGGCCCCGGCGACGCTGGAGATGACGACTCCACAGCCTGACCCGGGGGACTCGGGTACGTCGCAACCTCCGTCCCTTTCCGGCAGCCCCGCGGTGCGAATGGGACTCTCCCTCGCCGTCGCGACCGGGCTCTACGGGATCTCGTTCGGCGCCCTGGCCGTCGCCGCCGGGCTCAGCGTCGCCCAGACGACCGCCCTGAGCGCGTTGATGTTCACGGGCGGATCGCAGTTCGCGTTCATCGGCGTCGTCGGCGCCGGAGGATCCCTGCCGTCGGCGTTCGGGGCCGCCACCTTGCTGGGTGTGCGGAACGCGGTCTATGGCATGCAGATCGCCTCGATGTTCCGCCCGGGACCGGGGCTGATCCCGGTTCAGGCACAGCTCACCATCGACGAGTCGACCGCGGCGGCAATCGCCCAGGACCTTCCCGCCGAACAACGTCGCGGATTCTGGACCGCGGGCATCGGCGTCTACGTCCTGTGGAACCTGTTCACCCTGGCGGGTGCGCTCGGTGGCAATGCGCTCGGCGATCCCACCGCCTGGGGACTCGACGGGGCCGCCGTGGCGGCATTCGTCGGACTCCTCTGGCCTCGCCTCAGGCACCGCGACGCCTGGGCCGTCGCCGTCGTCGCCGCGGTTGCCGCCCTCCTTGCGGTACCCGCGACGCCCGCCGGTGTCCCCATCATGATCGCCGCCGCGACCGCGGGCGTGATGGCGATCACGCGCCGAGGGGCGGCGCCGCGATGAGCGCGCTCTGGTCCTGGATCGTCCTCGCCGGGCTGGCCGCATTCCTGCTGAAGGTGATCGGCTTTCTGCTGCCGCGGCGGATGCTGGAGCATCCTGCGCTGATCGACATCGCCGCAACGATGACCGTCGGTCTGCTGTCGGCCCTGGTCATGGTCTCGGCCTTCGCCTCGGACACCCGTCTCGCCGTCGACGCCCGCGCGGGGGCGCTCCTGGCCGCCGTCGTCGCGTTGCGGCTCCGCGCGCCATTCCTCGTGGTGGTGATCGTGGGCGCCGCCACCGCGGCGCTGGTGCGCCTCGCGCAAGTCGGATGAACCGCGATCCCGAAACGGGCGATGGACCGTCGGATGCGCGGTCCCCGGAGTACGGGCGACCACACGTGTAGGGAAACCTCGCTGGTTCGGCTGGAAGGGATCGCCATAGCGTCGAGCCTCACCACCATCGGAGGACGACATGAGCGCCATCTCACCCCGCTCCGGCCGCCGCCTCGCTGCATTGCTCGGCGCCGGCGTGCTCGGCGTGATCCCCATCGCAACCGCGCAGGCGACGACGCCCCTGGGCAGCCAGGTCCGTGCCACCGTCACCGGGCAGGACGACCGCACCGACTACGGCGCGAGCGACGTCGCGGTGGTCGCGAATCCCCGCACCGGCCGACAGTTGCTGGTCTACCGGCGGTTCGAAGCCACGACGGCACGCATCTACGGTCGCTTCCTGGACGCCGAGGGAACCCCGGTCGGCGGAGAGTTCTCCATCTCGCGGGCCGGCTTCGACGCCGACAAGCCAGCGGTCGCCTACAACCCCCACCTCAACCAGTTCGCGGTCACCTTCTCGCGTGAGACCGGCAGCCCCGGGGAGTACGAGATCTCGATGCAGCTGCTGACCGCGGAGGGCGCCGAGATCAACGACGACATCCGACTCTCG
Organism: Actinomycetota bacterium; assembly: GCA_020636905.1. Lineage (GTDB taxonomy): Bacteria > Actinomycetota > Thermoleophilia > Miltoncostaeales > Miltoncostaeaceae. The sequence goes on from JACJWX010000004.1 coordinate 84,723, forward strand.
AGCATGGGGCCCAACACCGACCCCGACTTCGACGCCGAGGACTCGTCGATCGCCTACAACGTCACCCGGAAGGAGTACCTGGTGGCCTGGGAGGGCGACGACGGCAGGGGTCCCCTGGTCGAAGGCGAGACCGAGATCTTCATCCAGCGGGTGTCCGAGGACGGGACCCAGCTCGGAGCCGACGATCAGCGGATCTCGGATCTCGGAACCGACGGCGACCCGAGCTTCGACGCCACGGATCCGGTCGTGGCCTGGAACGCGAATCGCGACGAATACATGGTCGCCTGGGACGGCGCCGACAACACGCCGCCGTACGCGCTCGGCGAACGCGAGGTCTACGTCCAGCGTCTGACGGGGGACGCGACCGAACTCGGCCCGAACGACCGCCGCGTCTCGGACGTCGGCCCGCCTGGCGACTCCGCCTACGACGCGACGGACGCCTCGATCGCCTACAACGCCACCGCCGACGAGTACATGATCACCTGGGATGGTGACGACAACGCGGGCGGCCTCGTCGACGACGAGCAGGAGATCTTCGCGCAGCGGCTGGCCTACGACGGCAGCGAGGTGGGCTCCGACGATCAGCGCATCTCGGACGTCGGCCCCAACGGCAGCACCGCCACCGCCGCCAATGGCTCCCGTGTGATCTACAACCCGCGAAGCGATGAGTACCTGGTCGTCTGGTACGCGGACGAGGCCACGCCACCGATGCCCGACGATCACTTCGAGATCTTCGCCCAGCGGCTCTCGGCCACCGGCCAGGAGCTCGACGGCAATGATGTCCGGGTCTCGGTCATGACCCCCGAGTCCGACCCTGCCGCGTCCGCCTTCGAGCCGTACGTCGGTTACGACGACCAGACCAACCAGTACCAGATCGCCTGGACCGGGTACTCCACCACCCCGCCGCTCGTGGCGAACCACGCCGAGATCTACAGCCGTCGCTTCGGAACGGGGACCACGGTGGCCACGACGGCCCGGTGCAAGGTGCTGGCGCCGCCGCCGGCCACCTCACCGGGGGACCCCTCCAAGGTGACGCTCAGCGCCGGCCAGTTGCTGATCAACCAACGCATCAGCCAGGCCGCGGTGCGGCGCTCGAACGGCATCCAGGGATGGTTCGACCACGGCGTCGAGTCGCGGGACCTGTGCCAGGCCGCCCTCGAACTCGCCGATCTCTCGGCCGGGTCGGTCGTGGTGTACACCGGAATCCCCATGACCTACACCGCGGCCGACCCGCGCCCGGTGGAGGTCGCCCCGGCGACGCCCGGCGATCCCTCAAAGGTGACCCTCAGCGTCGGGCAGCTGGTGATCAACCAGCGGATCAGCCAGGCGGCGATCCGACGCCTCAACGGGCTCAAGGCTCGACTCGACGCCGGTCTCACCGGCGGTGATCTGCTGGACGGCTCGGTGGGCATGGCGCAGCTTCGCCCAGGGACCTCGGTGCTCTACGCGCCCTCCCCGGCCACGCCGCCGGCGCCGAGCGTCACGGTCGTGGCTCCGGCGACCCCGGGGGATCCCTCGAAGGTCACCCTCAGTGCGGGCCAGCTCCTGATCAATCAGCGCATCAGCCAGGCGGCCGTGAACCGGGCCAACGATCTGATCCGCAGGCTCGGCGACGGCATCGGCCCGGAGGAGATCCGGGACGGCAGCGTCTCGGCCATCGACCTCGCACCGGGGGTGCCGGTCAGCAGCGTTCCCTCGCCCTGAACCGGATCACCGGGACGCCGCTCAGTCTGAACGCTGCAGCGGCGTCCCGGCCGTCCCGCACCATCCGCTGGTGCGCGGAACCGCGCCTCCGACATAGGCTCGCGCCATGGCGGAGCCTCCGGCCTCGCGTGCTTCGGTGCGTGACCCAGTCGTCGGCCGGGATCCGGAGCTGGAACGGCTGAGCCGATTCCTGACCCGCATCCCGACGGGCGTGCACGCCCTCGTGCTGGTCGGCGAGGCGGGGATCGGCAAGACCGCACTGCTCCGCGAGGCGGTCCGCACATCCCGCGCGGCTGGCGGCACCGTCCTCGCCGCACGCCCCGGAGAGGACGAGCGGCACATGGGCCTGGCGACGGTCACCGACCTGCTCGAGCCGCTGGATCCGCGCGTGGAGCTGGGCACCGAGGACGATCCGTCCCGGCAGGGACGCGCGGTGCTCGCCGCACTCCGCGCCGCCGCGGCACGTGGACCGGTCCTGGTCGCAATCGACGACCTGCAGTGGATCGATCCTCTGTCCGCGCGGGTGCTCCGCTTCGCGTTGCGTCGGCTCGACGAGGAGCCGGTGGGGATCCTCGCCACGCAACGGGTGGAGTCCGACTGCGAAGACCCCCTCGATGTGCACGCGCTCGTCCCACCCGAGCGCTGCGACCGGCTCGGCGTCGGGCCGCTGAGCCTCGGGGCGCTCCGGCGGCTGCTCTCGACCCACGTCGCCAGCATTTCCCGCCCGGCGTTGCGACGGATTCATGAGATCTCGGGCGGCAATCCGATGTACGCGATCGAACTCGTCAGGGGTCTCGGCGACGACGAACGCGCCTATCGGACCGACACCGGTCTTCCGCTGCCGGGAACGCTGCGAGCCGCCGTCGGCGCCCGCCTCGATGCCGTTCCCGAGCACGTGCGTCCCGTGCTCGACGCCGTCGCGGTACATCCGAGGGCGTCGGTGGGCGAACTCAGGGCGGTCCTGGGCGATGCCCCGCTCGAGGAGGCGCTGGACGACGGAATCCGGCTCGGCCTGCTCGGCGTCGACGACCGGCTGCGCGTCCGCTTCACCCATCCGATGCTCGCCTCGGTCGCACTCGAACGGGTCGGCCCGGTCAACCGGCAGGCGCTCCATGCGCACCTGGCGACCGCGGCATCCGATCCCGACGAACGGGCCCGGCACGTGGCGCACTGCACCGACGGTCCCAACGAGGCCGCGGCCGCACTGCTCGAGGAGGCGGCGGCCCGGGCGCGCGACCGCGGCGCGCTCGATGCGGCGGCCGACCTCGCGGCACACGCCGTGCGTCTCACGCCGTCCCGGCGCGACGAGCACGGTCACCGGCGCACCCTGACCCACGTCTCGATGATGGCCGCCGCCGGAGAGGTCGGACAGGCCCTCCAGGTCGCCGACGCTCACATCGCCGCGCTCCCGCCGGGCCCGAGTCGGGCCGAGGCGCTGGTGCGCCGCGCCGAACTGGAGGACGACGACCTGCGCACGGGCGAGTCGCTGCTGGTGCGCGCCCTCGAGGACCTGCCGGACGCCACCCCCCTGCGCGCGTCGGTGCTCGATCAGCTGGGCTGGCTCAGGGGCATCTTCCGCGGCGACCTGCCCGCCGGGCTGCGCGATGCCCACGAGGCCCTGGAGATCGCCGCGGCCGCGGGCGACGACGAGCTCCACATGTCGGTGGCGGCCGGGCTCTCCAACATGAGCGCTCACGCGGGCGTGCCACGTCGCGACCTCATCGAGCTGGCGGTCGAGCTGGAAGCCCGCCTCGGCCGACCGTCCCTGTGGGCGGGACCACGCGTGCTGCTGGCCGAGCAGATGCTCTGGAGCGGTGAGCTCGACCAGGCTCGGCGCATCATGGAGGAGGCCCACCACGCGGCCCTGCGCTCGGGGAACGGCCGCTGGCTGTCGTACGGGCTGTACACCCTGTCGTCCGCGTGCTGCGCGGCGGGTGAGTTTCCGACGGCCGACGAGATGGTCCGCGAGGCCGTGACCGCCGCCCGGGACAGCGAAGACGAACACGTCGAGGTCTGGACCCTCCACAGGCGCGCACTCGTCGCGGCGTGGCTGGGCCGCGAAGCGGACGCGCGCGACGCCGCGGCGCGCCGGATCGCGTATGCCGAGCGGCGCGGGGAGTCCCCCGGGGTCGCGCGCGCTCGCGGCATCCTGGGAGTGCTCGAGCTGTCCGCCGGTCGTCCCGAGACCGCCCTCGCCGAGCTTGATCAAGCGCTCCACCTGCTTGATGAGATCGGCTTCGCAAACCCCGGCGCCATCCCGGTCCTCCCTGACGCCATCGATGCGCATGCCGCCGCGGGAGACGCCGACGGCGCTGCGACCCTGGCGGATCAACTCCACGCGCAGGCGCAGGGACTGGGCAACCTCCTGGTCGACGCGCTGGCGGATCGCTGCACCGGGTCCGTACTGCTTGCGCGGGGCGAGGGTGACGCCGCCGCCGAGGTCCTGGACGGCGCGGCGACAACCCTCGACCGGCTCGGATATCGCGCCGACGCCGCCCGTGCCCGCCTCACAACCGGGCAGGCCCTGCTGCGGGCGGGACGCCGGACCCGGGCCGCCGATGCCCTCGCCGACGCGCACCGGCGGTTCACGGCCATGGGCGCCCGGATGTGGGCCGAGCGAGCCGCCGACGACCTCGAGCGCGCGGCCCCCGGCCGTTCGCGGGGAACCCTGACTCCCGCCGAGCGTCGTGTGGCCGCACTCGTGGCCGAGGGACGCCGGAACCGGGAGATCGCTCAGGCGATGCACCTCAGCGTCGCCACGGTCGAGGCCCATCTGACACGGATCTATCGCAAGCTCGCGATCCGTTCGCGAAACGAACTGACCCAGCGCGTCGTGGCCGGGGACGTCCCCGACGCCACCACGCCCCCGCACATGTAGGGGAAACCCTCTGGCCGCCCGCGGGGGCACCGGACTACCGTCACCCCATGGCCGCCACCCGGCACACATCGACCGGAACGACGTTCCTCATCGAGCAGTACATGCCGGTGGTGACCGACGACCGGCTGACGCAGCTCGTCCACGGATTCAGCACGGGTCCCGGCGACGGTCGCGCCGTCGAGGCCACGGCCGGACTCATCACGGCGATCGGCATCCCGGCGGATGAACTCGTGCTGGTGCTGCTGACGGCCTCGAGCCGGGACCAGGCGATGGCGCTGGCCCGGCGCGCCGGGCTCCGGCCCGACCGGATCGTGGCGGCCTGCAGCGCGGACGGCCGGCGACGATCCTCACGAGCCACGACGACAGGAGAACGCTCATGAACCGTGTCAGACGACCCGCCCGGCGCCGACGGCACCGCTGCGCATCGCTCGGTCTGGGCGCCGCCGCAGCGCTCGCGTTCACCTCCGGCGCGTCGGCCATCCCCACCCCGGTGCCGCCACAGCAGCGCGTCTCGTTTTCGGGTCTCAACACCAACGCGAACGTGGGAGGTGAGTCACCGGCGATCGCTGAGAACCCGCGTACGGGCCAACACCTGATCGCCTGGACCCGCATCGGGTCGACGCGCACCGGGGTGTTCGTGCGGCTCGTGGGGTCCGACGGGGTGCCGGTGAGCCCGGAGGTACAGCTCTCGACGGTGGACGGGGCCGAACTGCCCGCCGTCGCCTACGACGCACGGCGCAACGAGTTCATGGTGGCGTTCGACAGGATGGCCGGCCCGAACGAGTTCGAGGCGTTCGTCCACCGCGTGGACGCGGCGGGAACACCGATCGGCCCGGACATCCGTGTTTCGAGCGCCGGTCCCGATGGCGACCCGGCATATGCGGCGGGCGAGGTCGACATCGCCTGGGGATCCGCGCGCGACGAGTACCTCGTGGTCTGGAGCGGATCCGACCTCAGCCCTCAGGAATACGAGATCTCCGCCCAGCGCATCACGCCTGACGGAACCGAGGTGGGCCCCGACGACCTGCGCATCTCCACCGCTGGTCCCGATGGTGACGGCGCCTACGCGGCAGCCTCCCCCGCCGTCGCCTACAACGAGCGCCGCGACGAATACATGGTGGCCTGGAGCGGAGACGACGACAACGCGCCGCATGTCGCCCGCGAGTACGAGATCCGGGTGCAGCGACTCAGCGGCGACGGCACGGAGATCGGCGTCGACGACCGGCCGATCACCGACATCGGGACGCCCGGGGACACGAGTACCAGCGGACGCGCACCGGACATCGCGTACCAGCCGATGTCCGACCGATTCCTGGTGGCGTGGACCGGATCGGAGAATCCCCCGCATCCGACCGCCAGCGAGGATGAGATCTCCACGCAGCTGATCGAATACGACGGGACGGAGGTGGGTCCCGATGACCAGCGGATCTCCGCAACAGGACCGTACGTCGACACCACCCAGACCCGGGACCCTGCGGTCGCGGCCGACTCGCGGTCGGGTGAGTATGTCGTGACGTGGGGCGGCGCCGACGCCACATTGCCGCTCGGCAAGACGGAGGTCTTCGGCCAGGCCGTCTCGCCGACCGGCACCGAGGTCGGCGACGACACCCGCATCACGGTCATGCCCGCCGCCGGCGACGCGCAGACCGTCGCACGGCAACCGGCCATCGTCTACGACAGCGGCCCCGGCCGATTCCTGGTGGCTTGGAGCGGCAACACGACGGTGGCGCCCCCCGACCGGAACAAGCTGGAGGTCTACGCGGTTCCGGCTCTCGGCGGCACGTCCGTCGGCCTGACCTCCACGTTGTGCAGGGACCTGCCGCCGGCGCCGGCGACGACCCCCGGCGATCCGTCGAAGATCACGCTCACCTCAGGGCAGCTGCTGATCAACCAGCGGATCGATCAGGCGGCGATCCGGCGGGCGAACGGTATCCAGCAGTGGTTCGATTCCGGGATCGAGTCCCGGGACCTGTGCCAGTCCGCGCTCGGCGTGGAGGAACTCCCGACCGGCGCGGTCGCCGGGTACACCGGGCTCCCGACGACCTATGAAGCGCCCGACCCCCGGCCGGTCGTGGTCGCCCCCGCAACCGCCGGCGATCCCTCCAGGGTCACGCTCACCGTCGGACAGATGCTCATCAACCAGCGGATCAGCCAGGCGGCGATCCGGCGGCTCAACGCACTGAAGGATCGCCTGGACGGCGGCCTGACCGGCGGCGACATCGTCGACGGCGCGGTCGGCCGCGCCCAGCTCCGGGCCGGGACCAGGCTGCTCTACGTCCCCCTCGTCGCAACGCCGCCGGCCGCCTCCACGACCGACATCGCGCCCGCCGCGACGGGCAACCCGTCGAGCGTCACCCTCTCGAAGGGTCAGATGCTCATCAACCAGCGCATCAGCCAGGCCGCCGTCCGGCGGGCCAATGATCTGATCCGGCGTCTCAATCAGGGGCTCGGCCCGGACGAGATCCGAAACGGCGCGCTCTCGGCCGCCGACCTCGCGCCCGGCGTGGCGGTCAGTACCACGCCGTGACGCAGGGAACCGCCGTCGGGCGCCTGCGCCCGACGGCCGAGCCGTCAGATGACCGCGGACTCCCCGAGAGAACTCCACACGTCCATCTTGGTGCGGAGACGGCCGATGACCCCCGCCGTGTACTCGTCGGTGCTGCTGTGCCCGCCGAGGTCGGCGGTACGAACATCCTCGGCAACGGCCTCGAGCGCCGATTCGTAGATCCCCCGTGACACCTGCCGCGCCTGGGGATCCTGCATGAACCCAAGCAAGGCCGCGCCCGCGAGGATCATGGCGAGCGGGTTCGCCAGATTCTTGCCCTCGAGCGTCGGTGCCGTGCCGTGCGGCGCCTCGGCCATCACCGTGCTCACCTTGAACTCCTCGTCGAACGCGAGCAACAGCGACTCGGCGCCGGCGATCGAACCGAACAGCTGCAGGACCATGTCCGACAGGCAGTCGCCGTCGCGGTTCAGCGCCGGAACGACCAGCGCGTCGCCGGTGTGGGTGATGAGGCCGGCGTAGGCCGCGTCGATCAGGATGGGGCGGTACCGCACGTCGGGATGGCGTCGCGCCGCGGCGTCGAGTTCCTCTTTGAGCATCCCCTCATAGACCGGCGAGACGGTCCACTTCGGGCCGCCGTACACCTGGGCCTGCATGCGCCTGGCCTGGAGGAACGAGAACTCTGCCACGGCTCTGCAGGTGCGCCGGGAGATGTGCTCCTCGCGCCATGCGATCTCGTCGAGCCCTTCCCCTTCGCGACGCTCGGCGGCGCCGTAGGCGTCGTCCACGGCCATCCGCACGATCGAGATCGGCGCGTGGATACCGCCGATGGGCCGAACGCCGGGAAGGCGCCGACCCGTCCGGATGATGACGCGGCCGTCGATCGCCTCGCGGAGCAGGCGGTTCGGGCTCCCGACATCGCCCGCCTCTTCCGGCGTGACCGTTGCGGCCTTGAGCCCGTAGCCGTGGCGACGCATGGCTTCTGCGGCCTCGAAGACGACCTGGTTCTTGGTTGCCCGCCGGTTCTCGAGGGAGAGGTCGTAGCGTTCGAACTCCAGCGGGAGGCCCGTGACGCCGGGCTCGAGGACCTTGATGGCTTCCTCGAGCAGTTCCTGACCAGTCTGGTCGCCTTCCATGACGACGATCGTTTTGGGGTCCATCGGCGGCGAGTATAGCCCTGGTTCGGCAGACCTCGAAACCGACGTGACGTGCAGGTGGAGCGTCAGACGGAACGCAGGGGTGTCACATGTGCGTCGGCCATCTCGTTGGCGGCATCGTCGCAGGCGACCAGGGCGGCGTTGATCACGTCGGCGAGACGCTCGGTGACCCCGGAGTCGACCGCCGCTCGCTCGAATTCGCCGAGTGCCGACACGAGCGCCGCATCGAGTGCCGATTGTTCCTCGGCGAGCGGGTCGGTCGCGCTGACGAACCGGGAGAACGCCCGGTTCGCTTCGGTGTGGCGGGCGGTGAGCACGTCGAGCTGAGACATGTCCACGACCGCCCGCAGCGGCGACGTACGCCAGTGCACGATCGGGATGGTCTGCTCGACCACCGAGTCCACGGCGTCCGCCACGTCCTGGGGCAGGGCGAGCGCGCGCAGGCGTCCCCCGGCCGTGGCCAGGGCCTCGAAACGCGCGGCGTCGACCAGACCCTCGACGTGTTCCCAGAGCAGGCCGGCCGCGGCGTGTCGAACGACGTGCCGGCGGTCGGGCTGCGGGGTGTCGTCGGTGCGCAGGCACAGGAACCCCGGGCCGGGAAACGCGCACAGCGTGTGGGGATTGCCGTCACCGAGATCGATGATTCGCAGGCCCAACGGTTCCCGGCCGGCAACGCGCAGGGCGGCGGCATGGGCGCGCTGCTGACGGGCGAGCAGCGCTTCGAGCGCCGCGTCCAGCGCATCGCCCGCGGGATCGGCGGCGAGGTCGAGCCAGTGCTGAGGGGTGCGGTCAGCGGCCATCGCGAACGGAGTCTTGCAGCCCGGAGGAGGTTCGTGAGCCAACCCGTACACTCGATGCGGTGTCACTCCTGATCCCGCAGGCACAGCCCCTCGCCGATCTGCTCGCCGCCGAACTCACGATGCGCCCCGGACGGCGATCGACGCGTTCGGGCCGCCGTGCTGCGGTGCTGCTGGCGTTTTTCGACCACGAGGGGGCAGCGCACACGCTCCTCACCAAACGGTCCACGAACCTCTCGATCCACCGAGGCCAGGTCAGCCTCCCCGGAGGCGGGATCGAGCCCTCCGACGCGAGCATCCCGGACGCCGCGCTTCGCGAGAGCCACGAGGAGCTGGGAATCGAACCGGCCACCGTCCGGGTGCTCGGTGTGCTCGACGATGTGCCGACCGCGGTTTCCGACTTCGTGGTGACCCCGGTGATCGGCTTCCTGCCAGCACGACCCGCCACCGTGCCGAACCCGGCCGAGGTGCAGCGTGTGATGGAGGTCACGCTTCAGGAGATCCTTGACATCGACCTGGCCCTCCCGCCCAACGCGGACGTCGCAACGCTCCGCTATCCCCTGGACGGTGAAGACGTCTGGGGCGCCACGGCCCGGATTCTGCGGGTCTTCTCACGCGTGACCCGGCGCGCGCTCGAGAGCGGCCACACCGCCGCGGACGACTGACGCCCGCCCCGGGTGCCGAGACCGCTCTGCGCTCTCGGTGACTACGGCGCCAGGGACGGACGGGGAGGCAGGTTGGGCACCCGACCCGCGGCCTCTCCATCGTTCGCCAGCGATTCGAGGTGCGCCAGCTGGGCCTCGAGCCCGGCGCGGCGCTCATGGGCCGGCGGCAGCGTTTCGAGCAGACGTTCGATGCGGTGTTTGATCTGCAGCGAGAAGTGCGGGGTCGCGGCACCGATCAGACGCGACAGCTCATCGTCGTCCGGGATGTCGTAGAGGTGTTCGAGGACGGTCATGGGGTCAGGGTACCAGGGTGTTCGACCCGCGCATTGCGACGCCCGGATGGCGCCCAACCAGCTTCGGACAGCTATCATTCTCCGGACATGCTCTCCCGCCAGCGCCCCGAGTTCCCATGGCGATGAGAGACGACGACAAATTGGTGCGGCAACTGTCGCTGGTCGCGTTTCTCATGTCACAGCAACGCCCCGTCACCGCCGACGAGATCCACGAGTCCGTCGAGGGGTACGGCGGCATGAGCGACCAGGCGTTCCTGCGTCGGTTCTACGCGGATCGCGGTGAAATCGAGGCGATGGGCCTCCGGCTTTCGGTCGAGCGGCCCACCGACGACCCGTTCCAGGGCGATCTGTACGCGCTTCCGGCCGAGAACTTCTACCTCCCGCAGATCGACTTCGACGAGCGGGAGCTCTCGGCGCTCCAGACCTGCCTGTACCTCCTCGAGGGACAGTTCGCGTACGCGGAGCCGCTGCGGCTGGCGCTTCAGCACCTGACGCTCGGCCGGCCGAGTCCGCTGGACGACCACGCGGCACGCACCGTGTCGGTGAACCTGCTGGGCGGCGACTACTCGCCTGAGGTCGCGGGCCACCTGTCCAAGATCGAGTCGGCGATCAGTCGCCGGAAGACGATCCGGTTCACCTACTACGCCATCGGACGCGACGAGACGAGCGAGCGCGAAGTGGACCCCTACAGCCTGCTCTACCTGGGCGGGAACTGGTACATGGTCGGCTACGCGCACGAGCGGGAGGCGACGCGCCTGTTCCGGCTGTCCCGGATGGAGGGGCGGATCACGTTCAAGACCCGCGCCGAACACGACTTCCCGCCGCCTCCGGACTTCGACGTCAGCCGCTACCGCGACCGTGCACCCTGGCAGCTCGACGACGAATCGGAGCAGGCGACCATCCGCCTGAGCCCGCTCGTCGCCTGGTGGGTCGAGCAGATGTTCGGTGCCTTCGGCCGCGTCAGCACCGGCCGTGACGGCTGGGCCGAGTTCCGAACCGAGTTCACGTCCTCGGCGGCACTGCTCACCTGGGTCCTCGGGCTCGGCGAGGAAGCGCAGGTGCTCGCGCCCGACTCGCTCCGTGACGAGACCCGGCGAGCGCTCGAGATGATCCGCGACCGGCACGTCGACGATCCCACCGAGCTGCTGGCCAGGCCCCGTGTCGAGTGGCAGGCGGCTCCGCCCGAGGCGAGCACCGAGGCCCCCTCTCCCGACAAGGTCGTACCGGCCGAGCGGTTCGCCAGGCTGCTCGCGCTGATGACCCGCCTGCTCGCCGCCTGCGAGGATCGGCCCGATGCGCGAGTCCCGGTGGCTGATCTCCGAGAGGCCCTGAACATCGAGGCCGCGGTCCTCGAGGAGGACCTCACACTCCTCAACCTCATCAACTTCGGCGGAGGGTGTTACACGCTCTTCGCGCAGATCGAGGGCGACGAGGTCTCGGTCGTCAAGGAGACCTACGGCGATCGCTTCGCACGACCCGCGAGGCTCTCCCCGCTCGAGGCCAAGGCACTCCTGTGGGCGCTGGAGTTCATCGGCGACCGGCTCCCCGTCGGAGCCGACGACGCGCTCGGGTCCGCCCGCCGCAAGGTCGAGGCGGCGATCGGCGAGGAAAATCTGCCCGAGGTCGAGATCGGCCAGGCGCAGGCGGCGAACAACGAGGTCTCCGCGGCGGTCAACCGGGCACTCCGCGACGAACGCTTGCTCGAGATCGAATACTGGAACGAGGCGCGCGGCAGCCTCACAACGCGCACCATCGAGCCCCACATGCTCGTCAACTCACGCGACGCCTGGTATGTCGTTGCCCACTGTCATCGCGCCGACGACCAGCGCACGTTCCGCCTCGACCGCATCCGCGGCGCCACCGTGCTCGATCAGCACTTCGTCCGTCGTCCGGAAGTCACCGCCAGCGGCCCCTACCTCCCCTACGGCAACCAGGCCGAGGCGGCCACGCAGGCGCAGCGCGCCGAAGTCTGGTGCAGCGCCGACCAGGCCCGCTGGATGATCGAGAAGCACCCCTCCTGGGAACGCTTTGACGACGGGTCGGTGCTCGTGCAGATCCCGTTCTCCAGCGAGGAATGGCTGGTCAAGGAGATCACCAAGTACCGCGGTGAAGCCGTCCTGGTGACTCCCGCGAGTGTCCGTGACGCCGTCGCCGCGCACGCACAACAGATGCTCCAGGCCTACAACGTGGCGGAGCCGTCAGGGAGCTCCCGCTAGCCCAGGGCAACGCTCCCGACGCCGCGCACAGGCCAGGGCGCGGAGCGGATGCCGGTCAGTGCGTCGGTTGCGCGAGCCACCGCTGCTGTGCGTCGACGACGGCCAGCCCGGCGAGCTCCAGTTCAGCAAGTGCCGCGCTCACCTCCCGTGCCTCCAGCGAGAGATGGGACACCAGTTCGTCCAACCGGCCGGGGCATGTCCGGATCCGATCGAAGACACGCGCGGCGGTGCCCTCGAGTTCTGTCGGCGGGACCGCCCCACCCAGGTCCGTCCAGCCCGGGTGCGGCACCTCGTCGACGACGTCGTCGACCCCCCGGCACACCGCCGCACCGGTCGCGATCAGATTCACCGCACCCGCTCCCCCGGCCTCCCAGGGCGGATGCGGCACGGCCAGCACCGGCCTGCCGAGCTCCACAGCGAAGTCGGCAGTGATCAGCGCGCCCGACGTGGCCGCCGCGTCGACCACCACCACCGCGTGCGCGATCCCAGCCACGATTCGATTGCGTGCCGGGAACCGCCAGGGTGCCGGAAGGGTTTCCGGCCAGTACTCGCTGACGACCGCCCCCTCGGCGTCGATCCGCTTGCGGAGCGCCCGGTTCGCCCTGGGGTAGGAGGAATCGACGCCGGCGCCAAGGACGGCGATGGTGGTGCCCGCCGCGTCCAGTGCACCACGATGTGCCGCGGCGTCGACTCCTCGGGCGAGACCGCTCACGATGACCGCGCCACGACGGACCAGACCCGCGGCCAGCGACGCCGCGAACGCGGTCGACGCGACGCCGGCCCGTCTGGAGCCGACGATCGCGATGACGGGTCTCCGCCCGTCCCAGGCCTCGGCACACCGCCCCGGGGCGGTGGTGAACACGCCGAACGGTGGATCGAATGCCTGGGCCAGCAGCGGCGATGCGCGGCCGTCTCCCGCACCGATCGCCGTGATGCCTCGGGCCTTCAGGACGGCCTCGGCATCCGTCTGCGCCACCTGTCGCCGCACGCCGGCCACGCGTGCGCGGCCCGCCCCCGACACCCCCAACGCCGCACAGAACACGTCGTCACTCGCGGTCAAGAGGGAGCGCGGCCCGCCCGCCCGCCGAGCGGCGCGTTGCAGATCCCTCCCCAGGTGGTGCGCAAGCAGGGCGAGGGCGCACACGTCAGCGGTCGACAGGGTCACCCGAGACTCCGGTATGCGCGCAGCCCGACGGCCTCGAGCAGGTGCGACTCGCCGACTTTCCGAGACGAGTCGAGGTCGGCAATCGTCCGGGCCACCCGCAGCACCCGGTCGAATCCCCTGGCCGTGAGGCCCAGGCGCGTCATGGCCGACTCCATGACGCGCCGCCCGTTCCCATCCAGCGACACGGCCTTCCGGAGCGCGGTGCCCTGCAGCCGTGCGTTGGGGTACTGCTGACCCCGTTCGATCCGGCGCGCATCGGCGGCCTCGACTCGGGCCGCGACCGCGCTGCTCGGCTCGTCGGGTACACCCTCGATGAGGGCGGCGGAATCGACGCGAGGCACCTCGATACGGATGTCGATGCGGTCGGCAACGGGTCCCGAGAGCCGCGCCTGGTACGTCTCGGCGCGACCGGGGGGACACACGCAGCGTCCTCCGGGGTCGTCCGCGTGACCGCATGGGCAGGGGTTGCCCGCGCAGACCAGAAGCGGCCGCGCCGGAAACCTCGCCGACGCCATGGCGCGCACCACGTCGACGACGCCGTGCTCCATCGGTTGCCGAAGCGCGTCCAGGACCTGCGGCTGGAACGCTCCCACCTCGTCGAGGAACAGCACGCCCAGGTGGGCGAGTGTGACCTCACCGGGCTGGGGCAGCCGACCTCCACCCACGAGGCCGGCCGCCGAGATCGAGTGGTGCGGGGCTCGAAACGGCCTGCGGCTCATGAGACCCTGCCCCGGGGGGAGCCGACCGGCGACCGAGTGGATGCGTGTGAGCGTGATCGCGTCGTCGCGTGTGAGGGGCGGCAGCAGTCCCGGAATGCGTCGCGCCAGCATGGTCTTGCCACCCCCGGGGGGACCGACCATCAACAGGGAGTGCATCCCGGCTGCCGCGATCTCGAGTGCGCGCCGGGCCGCGGGCTGGCCGTGCACGTCGCAGAGATCCGGGACGTCGTTGCGAACGTCCGGGGGCCACGGCGCCGGGGCAACGATGGGAACGGGGCGTTCTCCGGCCAGGACCTCGGCGGCTTCACGGAGCGACCCGACTGGGATGATCGTCGTTTCCCCCTCGACCAGGGCCGCCTCCGCGGCGTTCTGGACGGGCACCACCAGCGCCCGCCACCCGTGACGGGCCGCGTGCTCGGCCATGGCGAGGGTGCCCGCGACGGGTCGGAGGGTGCCGTCCAACGCGAGTTCGCCTGCCGCGCCGACCCCCGCGACGGCGGACGGACTCAGCTGTTCGGCACCGGCCAGGATCGCGAGCGCGATGGGCAGGTCGTACTGCGGCCCGGCCTTTCGCAGGTCGGCCGGAGCCAGGTTGGCCACGATGCGAACCGGCGGCACCCGGTAGCCCTGGTTGGCGATGCCCGATCGGACCCGTTCGCGGGCCTCTTGCACTGCGGCATCGGGCAGTCCGACGACGGCGAACGCCGGCAGTCCCGGGCGGAGGTCGACCTCGACCTGCACGGTCGCGGTGTCCAGGCCCACGATGGCTGGTGATGTGATGACACAGACCATGACCGCCATGCTGCAGCCTCCGGTGTCACGAACGGGTGACGAACCGTGTCAGTGGGTGCCCGGCACTCGCGGGTGTCCGTCGTTTCCGTCCCCGCGCGTCCCCGGACACATTCCGGCACTCCCGGGCCTGAGATTCACGGGCATGCTCGCGTCATGGTCGATGGGGTCCACTCAGAGCAGGTCGCGGCGAGGTATCTGATGCGACGCGGCTGGCGTGTGCTGGAGCGCAACTGGAAGGGCGGCGGCGGTGAGCTCGACCTGGTGGTCGCGCGTCGACGCACGCTGGCGATCGTGGAAGTCAAGAGCCGCTCGGATCGCGATCGCCTGACGGAGCCGGTGTCGTGGGCACAACTGGCACGCCTGCACCGTGCCGCCGAGGCGTACGTCACCCAACGTTCGCGGGACGGTGACTGGGACTCATTCAGGCTCGATCTGGTGACCGTCCACCGTCGTGGATGGCGCACCGTGGTCCGCCACGTGCCGAACGGTCTCGCTACGCCGGAACTGCTCCGGTGAGCGCCCTGGTAAGCCCGCTCAGATCGTCGACGATCAGGTCGGGTGCGGCACGCTCCAGCTCCCGGCGGCCGGCGAAGCCGGTGAGCACACCGACCGTTTGCACACCCGCTGCGCGTCCCGCCCGCACGTCCACCGGTACGTCGCCGACCATCACTCCACCTTCCGGTGGAACACCGAGGCGTTTCAGGGCGCCCAGCACCGGCTCAGGGTGGGGTTTGGTTCGACGGAAGGTGAGCCCGCTGACCACCACGTCCATCAATCCGGTCAGATCGTGCTCATCCAGGAAGTTCGCCACGGCGATCTCCGGCCCCGCGGACACGACGCCGAGCCGATACCGCGCCGAGAGTCCTTGCAGGGCGTCCCGCGCGTGCGGGGTGAGTCGTGTGCCGCCGTGGCCACCCGGCACGACCCGGGCCACCGCCCGGTTCACCGGGCCGTCGAGATCGAATCGGTCGGCAAGGGCGAGCACCCGCTGGACCGTCGACTCGGCCGCGCAGACGAGCGTCCGCGCCAGACGTTCCGGCGCCACCGGCCCGAGACGCGACGGAAGGCGAGCCATGAGTCGTGCGGTCAACTCGTCGTCCGTGTCGCGCAGCGTGCCGTCGACGTCGAAGAGCACCGCCTGCACTCGCGTGGGATCGAGTCCCGGTTCGGTCACGACCCGACCTCGGGCCCGAACCCCTCGTACACCGGCGAAGCGAACGACCGACGATGCAGTCGAGAGGGTCCGAGCGTGCGGATCGCATGTCGATGGGTCTCGGTTGCGTATCCGACGTGCCGCGCGAAGCCGTAGCCGGGATGACGCTCGTCGGCCGGACCGGCCATCAGGCGGTCGCGCGTCGCCTTCGCCACCACGGACGCCGCCGCAATGCACGCGCTCCGGCGGTCACCCCCGATCACCGCGGTGTGCGGCGGTGAGCCGTCCCCCAGCGGGAAACCGTCAACCAGGGCCACGTCGGGGCCCGGCTCGAGCCCCGCGAGCGCCTGTCGCAACAGGCGCAGGTTGGTCACGTGAAGCCCGTCGCGGTCGATGGTGGAGGGACTCGCCGAAAGGATCACCACCGAGCGGGCCACCGCCATGATGGCCGCCGACAGCCGCTGGCGGGCGGCGTCGTCCAATCGCTTCGAATCATCGAGATCGGTCAGGCGGCGGCGCTGAGCCGCGGTGATCCCCTCGAGATCCAGGCACACCGCCGCGGCCACGAGCGGGCCGGCCAGGCAACCGCGTCCCGCCTCGTCCGCCCCCGCCACGAAGCGGACGCCGATCCGGCGGTCGTACGCGAACAGCCGTCGTGACACCGGTGTGCCACGGCGTCGCTGGTGCCGAGGCGGCGTCACGCCACCTCCAAACGGTCTAGGCGTCCTGCTCGGTCTTGACCGGGAGCCGGCGCGGTCTCCGACAGACGCTGCTTCTCACGGATGCGGGAGCGCTTTCCGACCTTGCCACGGGTGGTACAACTTGGCGCGGCGCACGTCGCCTTCCATGACCCGCTCGATCTTCCTCGATCTTGGGCGAATGCACGGGAACGTGCGCTCGACGCCGACGCCTGAAGCTCTGCTTGCGGACGGTGAACGTCTCGCGGTTGGTCGATCCCTGCCGCTTGATGACGGTCCCTTCAAAGACCTGGACGCGCTGGCGCTGTCCTCGATGACCGAAGTGGACGCGGACGGTGTCCCCGGGCCCAAACAGGGAACGTCATCGCGGAGCTGGCTCCGCCTGTGACTCGATGACGTTCATGATCGAGACCCCATGGCTCACGGCAAAACGGCGGGGGTGTACCACGCCCCGCAGACGGAGAGCGATCAGTCCCCAGGCTCACGCACCTGCGCCATTCGCCAGCAGGCGATCGCGCCGTGGTCACCCGACACGAGGACGTCCGGGACCCGATGGCCCGCGAACTCCCGCGGACGGGTGAAATGCGGGTATTCGACCCCGCCTCCAAGCGCGTCAGAGAACGATTCCTGGTCCAGGCTGGCCTGCTTTCCGAGCGCTCCAGGAAACCGCAGGCCGACGGCGTCGATGATAGCCATCGCCGCGACTCTCGCCCCCAGCGAGCACGAACAGACCGAGACAGATCGCGTCACTCGCGAGCACCCGTGTGGACACGCTCGTCGAACCCCTCGTAGCGACCGCAGAGCAACACGAGGTCGTCATCGGTCGCGAGCTCACGGGCCACGGCGTCGGTGAACCGGCGACCACGTGGAGTCAACACCACCACCCGCCGCGAGTCGCGCACACGGTCAGCAGGAACGCCGTAGGTGGCCTCGAGGCCGCAGCCACCACGTCGACCGAATCACCATCCCCGGCCCCCGCCGTGGGGCGAATCATCCACCTGTCCGGCCTTGAGCGGCGTGGTCGCGCGAAGATCGATCGTCCGAAGGTCATCTCTCCCGCCACAGGCGGCATTAGCCAGGTGGCGGGCCTATTCCATCCAGGTGAACCATCCCGGAACAGCGTGAAGACGTCGACGTTCACGACTCGTCGCCCACGAGCCCGTCGCGCAACTCGATGCTGCGTGCGTCGAGGTCGATACCGATCACCGCGTCGTGCGTGAACGGGACGAGGCGAGCGACGCCGTCCGCCCCGACGACCTCGAGAACGTCATTCGCCGGACGTTCCAGTACGTCCCCGGACCACCCCAGCTCGCGACCGTCGGCCACGACCCGGCATCCCATGAGGTCGCGGACGTAGAAGGTGTCGTGCGCGTCGAGGGCCGGGAGCCGGTCGGCGGGCACTTCGAGCACCATTCCAGCGAGCAGCGCGGCGGCATCGCGATCGTCGACGCCTTCGAAATGGATGATGTCCGACCGCAGCGGCGCGGCGATGCGGAGGTCCGCGAGTCTCCCCCATCGGAACAACGAACATCAGCGCCGGCCCCAGCCCGGCGAGGTGTCGCCGGTGGCACACTTTCGCACCGCGCCGTGGACGCCGTGCGCCCGCACCACCTCACCCACCACGACGAACTCGGAGCTCAGTCCACGATCTCCAATGAAACCCGCCGCCCCGTTGCTGGGCGGCGCGGCGCCTCAGAAGCCGCAGCGATCGCGCGATGCGTCCACCGCGTCCGATCACCTGGCCCAGGTCCTCCTGGGCCACGTACAGCGAAAGGACGACACCGTCGCCATCGTCCTCCACTTCGACCCGGACGTCCCGCGGCGAGTCGACGAGTCCGCGCGCGAGTTCGCCGACCATGTCGGCGATTCGCTGTGCGGCGTCGTCACTCACGCGGCGGCTTCCACGATCTTGATCAGCTTCTGCACGGCACGCGTGGGCTGCGCCCCGTTGCCGATCCAGTGGTTGGCCCGTTCCAGGTTGATCTCCACGAGGGAGGGTTCCGTCTGCGGGTTGTAACGGCCGATCGTCTCGATGTTGCGCCCGTCCCGGGGCGAACGTTCGTCAGCGACGACGACTCGGTAGATCGGATTCTTCTTGCCGCCCACACGGGCGAGCCGGATCTTGACCACGATGCTCCTTGCGACTGCGTTTCAGGTACCGAACAACTGCGGGAGACCGCCCCGCCCCATGCGCTTCATCATCTTGCGCATCTGCTTGAACTGCGACAACAGCTGGTTGACTTCCTGCACTGACGTTCCACTGCCCGCGGCGATCCGCTGGCGGCGGCTTCCGTTGATGATTTCAGGTCGACGACGTTCTGAGGGGGTCATGCTGGAGATGATCGCCTGAACGCGATCAATCTGGCGCTCATCGACTTCGACGTCCTTCAGCTTCTTCCCGACCCCCGGCATCATGCCCAACAACTGGCCGATGGGTCCCATCTTGCGGATCTGCGCAAGCTGCTGGCCGAAGTCGTCGAGCGTCATCCCGCCGCCGAGAATCTTCTTCTCGAGCGCCTTGGGGTCTTCGACCTCGATGGTCTGCTGGGCCTTTTCGATGAGCGACAGGACGTCGCCCATCCCGAGGATCCGCGAGGCCATCCGGTCGGGATGGAACGGCTCGAGTGCGTCGACCTTTTCGCCGGTCCCGACGAAGTAGATGGGCCGTCCGGTGGTGGCCCGTACCGAGAGCGCCGCGCCGCCGCGGGCGTCGCCGTCGAGCTTCGTCAGGACGGCGCCGTCGAACTGCACCGCTTCCTGGAATGCCTGCGCCACTTCGACGGCGGTCTGCCCGGTCATGGAGTCGAGCACCAGCAGGACCGCGGTGGGCTTCACCGTGTTCCGGATTTCGACCAGTTCGTCCATCATCTGCTCGTCGAGGACGGTGCGCCCCGCCGTGTCGACGATGATGAGGTCGCGCATCTTCGAGCGGGCCTCGTCCACGCCGCGTCGGGCGATGCCAACGGCGTCGCTTCCATCCTCGCGGTACACGGGGACGTCGATCTGCTCGCCGAGCACCGCCAGCTGTTGCGCGGCGGCGGGCCGGTGGACGTCGCATGCAACCATCATCGGGGCCCGCCCCTGCTGCTGGTAGTAGCGGGCCAGCTTCGCGCAGCAGGTGGTCTTACCGGACCCCTGCAGGCCGGCCATCAGCACGATCGTCGGAGGGCGCTGGGCGAAGGGCACGCCCACGTTCGATTCGCCCATCAGCGTCGTGAGTTCTTCGTTGACGATCTTCACGACCTGCTGGTCGGGCGTCAGCGAGTTCATGACCTCGCTGCCCTTGGCGCGCTCGGCGATGGACTTCGTGAACTGCTTCACCACCGCCATGTTGACGTCGGCCTCGAGCAGCGACAGGCGAATCGCCCGCATCGCCTGGTCGATGTCGGCTTCGGTCAGCTTCCCCTTGCCGCGCAGGCCGGAGAAGACACCCTGGAGTTTGTCGGAGAGTGAGTCGAACATTCGGTGGAAGCGCGGGTCGCGCGCGACCACACACTCTAGCCCAGCGACCGCCGTTACCGAGGTGTCTCGGCCGACTCCGGTCCGCTGAAGATGGCGCGTGCGTAGGCCTCGGCGTCGAACGGATGCAGGTCCTCCAGCTTTTCGCCCACCCCCGCGAGCACGATCGGGATGCCGAGTTCGCGATTCACGGCGACGGCGATGCCACCCTTGGCCGTCCCGTCGAGCTTGGTGAGGATGACGCCCGACAGCGGCAGCGCCTCGCCGAAGAGTTTCGCCTGGCTCAGACCGTTCTGACCGGTCGTCGCGTCGAGCACCAGCAGGGTGTGATGCGGTGCCGTCGGATCGGCCTTCGAGACCACGGCTCCCACCTTGCGCAGCTCCTCCATGAGGTTCCGCTGCGTCTGGAGCCGTCCGGCGGTGTCGATGAGAACGACGTCGGCCCCACGGGCCCGTGCCGACGACACGGCGTCGAAGGCGACCGCCCCGGGGTCGGCGCCGGGCGCCTGACGCACGAGCTGGGCTTCGGATCGATCAGCCCAGACGGCGAGCTGCTCGACCGCGGCCGCCCGGAACGTGTCGGCGGCGCCGATCACGACCCTCTGGCCGAGCTCGCTCAGTCGATGGGCGAGCTTGCCAACGGTCGTCGTCTTTCCGCTCCCGTTCACCCCGACCACCAGGATGACGGTCGGTGAGTCACCGATCTCCAGCTTGGGCGGCTCGGGCGCCATCATGGCCTTGACGGCCTTCGCGAGCGCCGGGGCGACCTCTGAACCGGACACGATCCGTCCCTGCCCGGCCTCCTCGCGCAGTTCTTCGACCAGTGCGAGGGTCGCGTCCATGCCGCAGTCGGCCGAGATCAGCGCCTCCTCGAGCTCGTCCCACATGTCGGCCGTGACGAGCTTGTGCGCGAACACGCCGGCGAGCTGTGGCGAGATGGCCTGCTGGGGTCGGGTCAGGGAGTCCTTGAGGCGGCCGAGAAGTCCACGTCGGCGGGTCGACTGTTCTTCCTCACCGGGAGGTGCGGCGATTCCGAAGAGCTCGGCCCACCGCGCCGCGTCGTCGGTGGCGGAACTCACGCACGACCACCGGCGATGGCCTTGAGCTGGCGCCGGACGAACGGCCGCGAACTGCCGTCAAGGGCGTGATCCAGTCGTCGCGAGACCACCTGGGACACGCCGTCGCCGCCCATCGTCACGCCGAAGAGCGTGTCGGCGATCTCCACCGTGGGTTGCTGGTGGGTGATCATCAGGAACTGCGTGTGGCTGGAGAGCTTCCGCACCAGCGCGAGGAACCGGCGCAGGTTGCTGTCGTCGAGCGCGGCCTCGACCTCGTCGAGGAGGTAGAACGGCGCCGGCTGGGTCATCGCGATGGCCATGCAGAAGGCCAGAGCCACCAGCGACCGCTCACCGCCGGACAGCATCGACAGCGGCCGGGCGCGCTTTCCGGCCGGCACGACCTGGAGTTCGATGCCGGCGTCCTCGCCGTCTTCGACCTCGGCGAGGCGCCCCTGGCCTCCGGGGAAGAGCGTCCCGATGTTCTCCGAGAAGCGCTGCTGCACCGCCGCGAAGAGGTCGCCGAAGCCGTCCGAAACGATGGTGTCCAGACCCTCCATGTGTCCCGCCAGCGCCGCGGCGGTCTCGTCGAGGTCGGTGATCTGTTCCTCGATCTCCAGGATCCGTTCGTCCATTTCGGCGTGTTCGGTCGCGGCGAGCGAGTTGACGGCGCCCAGCTCAGCGCGCCGACGCTCGAGATCAGCGACGCGTCGCCGCTCCGCGGCGGGATCGACCGGTGTCTCCGACCGCTGCTCGGACTGCTCGTCGGGTTCCGGACCGAGTTCGTCCGCCCGGGCCGCCGCGTCGGTGCACCGCAGCTCCGCGTCGTGAGCGGTGTTGCGTGCGGTGTCCCGAGCGACCTCGACGTCGACCAGACGCTGGCGGACCTCGGCCCTGGCCCGCTGGGCTTCGGCGAGATCCTCGCCGGCGGAGGTCGCCTCCTCGGCCACCAGGCGCGCCTCGTCGACGAGGGATGCGGCCACCGCGTTCAGGGCGTCGACGGCCCGCCGCGGGAGTTCCAGGTCCTGCACACCGGGCGCCGTCAGCGCCCGACGCTGGATGTTGGCGAGCCGTTCCGCCGCCTCGGCGTCGGCGATCTGCGCGGCGGCCAGTTCGGCCCGCGCGGCGACCAGCGTCGCGTCGGTCTCGGAATGTGCAGCGCGGGCCGCCGCGGCAGCGGCCTCCCGTTCGTCGAGTGCGGCGAGCGCGAGCGCGCGGTCGGCTGCGGCCCGTTCGAGTGCGGCGCTGAGCCGCGGAAGTTCGTCTCGGACCGTCACGGTCGCCGCCTGTGCGGCATCCCGTGCGGCCTCGGCATCGGCCCGTTCACCCGCAAGGCGTGCGTTCGCGGCTCGAATCGACGCGAGCTTGGCCTCCGCCCGATCGTGGCAGCGGCGCGCCGCACGGAAACGACGTTCGACCGCGGCGGCCGCGCCGCGAAGCGCCGTCTCGCGCTGTTCCAGAACCTCGAGCGCGGCCTCGGCCTCCGACAGTCGCTCCGCCGCGGCCGCGCGAAGCGCGCCGGCGGTCCATTCGCTGCGGGGCTGGGTCAGGATTCCCTGCGAGGGGCGGAATCGCCGCCCGTCGGAAGTGACGCAGATCGCCGCTGTGTCGGCCGGCACCGCATCGAAGGACTCGACGAGCCATGCATCCTGGAGCACACGCGTCACCGGGCCGACGAGGTCATCGCGGGTGATCGTGACGAGATCGAGGATGCGGGTGGCGCCCGCGACCGGGGCCTCGCATCCGCCGCTCGCGGGACCGTCCACCAGAACGGCGGCAGCACCCCGGTCGATGAGGTCGGCCGCGGCCACGTGAGACGCGGCCGTGCTGGACTCCGCGGCCACCCCGAGTGCGGCGCCCACAGCACGCTCGGCGCCCGGGACGACCGTGATGTGCTCGCCGACCCCGGTGACGAGGTCGCGAGTCTTGCCGCTCCGTGACACTTCAGCGGCGCACTCACGCCGGTAGGCGTCCGCTGCGGTGCGTTCGCTGCGTGCATCGTCGAGCACGCGCGTGGCGGTCTCCACGCGATCGCTCCAGTGCTGCGAGCGCTGCCCGGAGATCTCCGCACGACGCTCGGCACGTGCAAGGTCGCCTGCTCCGGCCTCGACGGTCACGGCGTCGATTCGCGCTCTGGCCGCATCGAGGGCCTCAGCCACCTCGACGCCCTGGCGCTCCACCGCTCCGAGTGCGCGCCGGGCCTCCTCCTGCGTCTGCACCGCGTCGTGATGGCGGGTGGTCGCCTCGAGGACCGCGTCCCTGGTTTCGGCGGCCGCTGCCGCGGTCGTCGCCACGCGCGCCTCGGCGTCGGAAACCGCAGACTCGGCGCGTCCCCGTCGCATTCCCGCCTCGTTGGCGGCCCGCTCCGCATCGTCCCGGCTCGCGAGCGCGGCATCACGCTCACGGGCTTCACGGGCGTGCTGACGCTCGGCGGCCGCGACGCGTTCCGCGGCCAGGTCGGCGCGGTTGTGCACGCGATCGGCCGCCGCACGCACGTGCCGCGCCAGGTCCCTGCGTGATTCGCGCCGTTGCTCGGCCCGTGCGACGGCTGCATCAGCCTCGTCGAGCGCGGTGCGCGCCAGGGCGAGCTGCGCCTCCTGGTGTTCCGCCGCTGCCTGGGCCGCGGCGAGCCGTTCACGAGCCGCCCGAACCGCGCGGTGGGCGGCAATCGCCGAGGCGGCCGCGATCCGTGAGTGGCCGGCGGCGATATCCCGGTCGAGCGTCTCAGCTCGTTCGGCCTGTTCGGCCTGCGTCTTCAGCGACTCGCGCCGCTCGTGCAGCTCCGTCGCCAGATCCCTCGCGCGGTCGAGTCGGTCGGCCACGCGCGCCAGCTTCTGCTCGGCCCGCTTGCGCCGCCGCTTCTGGAGTGCCACGCCCGCAGCCTCTTCGATGACGGCACGCAGGTCGGCCGGACGGGACGTGCAGACGGCCTCCACCTGCCCCTGCCGGATCACCGCGAGCGCGTCGGGGCCGAGTCCGCGGGTGGCGAGCGATTCGTGGATGTCGAGCAGGCGGCACGACACACCGTTCAGTCGGTACGTGGCGTCGCCGGCCCGGGTGACGCGCCGGGTGACTCCGAGTTCCGCGGCATCGTCCGTCGTCGCTTCGGCGCGGGTCAGGGTCATCGACACCTCGGCGAGGCCCGCGGGAGCCCTCCCGTCACCGCCGGAGAAGACCACCTCCGACATGCCCGAAGCTCGCAGGCGGGTGGCGCGCTGCTCCCCCATCGCCCAGACCAGCGCCTCGGCGAGGTTGCTCTTGCCCGAGCCGTTGGGACCGACGATCACGTTGAGCCCGGGTCCGAAGTCGAGTGCCGTGCTGGTGGCAAAGGACTTGAACCCACGCACCTCAAGTCGACTGAGCATCGCCCTCCACTCCGGCTTCCGCGAGATATGCCTCGGCCGCGCGCTGCTGCGACCCCTGCTTGCTGCTGCCTTCGCCCCGTGCGACGACCACGCCGTCGATCAGCACCTCACTCGTGAAGCGCCGCCGATGGGCCGGCCCGTCGGCCGCGACCAGCTCGTAGCGGAGCGACCGTCCGTCACGCTGGGCGAGTTCCTGGAGGGTCGTCTTGGCGTCGCGGCGACCTGGAATCGCCTCGCTGAGCGGTTCGGCGAACGCCGCCAGCACCCCGCCCTCGACCTCCGAGAACGGGAGGTCCAGGTATGCGCCGCCGATGACGGCTTCCGCGAGTGCCGCGGCCACCGATTCGTTGCCATCGACGTCCGCGGAGGACACGCCGGGCGGGGCGAGCTCCAGCATCCGCCGCGGAAGCTCCGCGTTGCGAGCCACCCGGGCGCAGGTCTCACGCGAGACGATCCCCTGGCGCATCCACGCGAGATCCCCCTCGGTGGCGGCACTGTGACGGCGCATGAGGTCGGCGGTCACCACGAGCTGAAGCACGGCATCCCCGAGAAGTTCGAGTCGTTCGTAGGAGTCGCCTCGATCCCGCACCCATGACCGATGCGTGAGGACCTGGCGTCGCCGCGCCGGGGCCAGCCGATCCCAGAGATCGGCCAGCCCGTTGAGGTGCGGATCAGCCCGCGTGGGCGATCACGAAGTCGACGGCCTGCCCGACGGTGCCGATCTTCTCGGCCTCCTCGTCGGGGATCTTGACCTTGAAGCGATCCTCCATCTCCATGATCAACTCGACCAGATCCAATGAATCGGCGTTCAGATCCTCCTGGAAGGAGGCTTCCTCGGTGACCTCTGAGGAATCGACGCCTAGCTGCTCCACGAGGATGGCGCGAACCTCCTCGACGACCTTTGCTCGGTCCAAGGTCTTCCCTTTCTGGACGTACGCCGAGAGCTTGGATGCTCACAGGCGGGGAACGTAACACCGACCCCGGACGCCACTGTCAGGCCCCAGGGTCGTGGCGGGGATCCTACCCATGTCAGGAGCCCGTGACCTCCGTCACCCCTGCGGGAGCAAGGCCGGTCCGTGGCCGTCGATGCCGCGGTCGGCCTACGCCGAAGACTCGACGGCGCCCCGGTCTCCGAACTCGGCGGCCAGCTCCTGAACCAGGTCGTGGCGGACGCCGATCGCCGCCGTCCGAATGGCGTTCGCCACCGCGGTGCTGTTGCTCGATCCGTGGCCGATCACCGAAAGCCCGTTGACCCCGAGCAGGAAGGCCCCTCCCACCGCGTCCGGGTCCAGGCGGGCGAGCAGCCGGCGGATCGACGGACGGATCAGCAACCCGCCGATCTTGCCGATCAGGGTCTCCCGGACGGATGCCCGGATCTCGCTCAGCAGCACCTGGGCCGAGGCCTCGTACAGTTTGAGGGCGACGTTGCCGGTGAAGCCGTCGGTGACCACCACGTTCGCGGTGCCGCGTGGAATGTCGCGCCCCTCGACGTTTCCGATGAACCCGGGCGTGTCCTTCAGGAGTGCGTGGCTGGCGAGCACGAGGTCGCTGCCCCGCTCGGCTTCCTCGCCGATCGAGAGCAGGCCGACGGTCGGATCCTCGATGTCGAGGACTCGCTGCGCGAAGAGCCGGCCCATAACGGCGTACTGCGCCAGGTGCTCCGGTTTGGCCTCGGCGTTCGCGCCGGCGTCCAGGAGGACCACCAGCCCCTGTTGTGAGGGGAGCGGCGTCGCGATGCCCGGGCGGATGACGCCGGGGATTCGGCGCATGTGGAGGATCGACGCCGCCATCATCGCCCCCGTGTGACCGAGCGACACCGCGGCGGCGGCCCGCCCTTCACGCACCTCGCGACAGGCGACGACCACCGAGCTGTCGGGTTTGGACCTGACGGCCCGGGCCCCCTCCTCGTGCGAGTGGACCTTGTCGGGAGCGTCCACGATCTCGAGGTGGACGCGGCGATCCTCCGGAAGGGCCATCACGGCCGGTTCGAGGACGCGGGCGTCGCCGACGAGGCGCACATGCAGTTCGGGGCCGGCCGCGGCGGCCGCCCCCTCGATGGTCACGTCAGGGGCGTGGTCGCCGCCCATCGCGTCCAGGGCAACGACGATTGTTCCCACGCTCATGCGAGCGGGACTCGACTCGCCGGCAAGGGCGGCTAGTCGCGGATCTCCACGACCTGGCGACCGCGGTACTGACCGCAGATCCCGCAGACGCGGTGCGGACGGATGGGCGCGTTGCAGTGCGGGCAGCGCCCGATACGGGCCGCATCAATCGAATGGGTCGCACGCCGCGTGTCACGACGTTGACGTGAGGTCTTTCGCTTCGGTACAGCCAATGCGCATCCAGGGTCGTATGTGGGCCGGCGCGGGAGGTTAGCAGGTCTCCACGCGAAACCTTCAGTCGTCGCCCCGAGTCTCGGCCTCTCGCTCCTGCTCGGCGAGCCGATCGGCGAGTTCGGCGAGACCGGACCAGCGCGGGTCCGGCGGTGGCTCGCAGTCGCACGGGTCGGTGTTGAGGTTGGCGCCGCACTGCGGGCACAGGCCGGCGCAGTCCTCGCGGCAGTGGATCGCCGGGGGGAGTTCCTCGACCACCGCGTCCCGCATCCAGGCCGCGACGTCCAGGATGCCGTGGTCCAGGTAGAGGCTGGTCAGATCGGGGTCGCTGGTCCCGTCCTCCGACGTCTCGGTGGCGTCGGCATGGATGTCGACCCGGGCGTCCTCCAGGCATCGCCAGCAGGGCCCCACGACGGTGGCGTCGGCCCGCAGCCGGAAGTGCCAGCCGTTGACCGACCGGACCAGGTCGAGGCGGGCCTCCGGGGCCGGCACGCTGGTGCGGTACTCCTGCCCGGCGATCGTGAACGGCGCCACCGGGATCGCCCCGTTGATGACCGCGGCGGCGCCCGACTGCAGATCGACCGTCTGGAGGTCGATCCGCTCGATCACGGGCACCTCGGCGTCCCGAGCCGCCGTCACCGTGTGCCCGCGTGTCGCATCGGCCGGTTCGTCCGACTACTCGTCGTCGTACTCGATCTGCTCGTCGTCGTAGATGGCCGCCTCCTGCGCGGCCTCCTCGACCTGCGGGCGTCCCTGGAGTCGCTCACGACCGCGCTGAACGGCCGCCATGAACTTGCCGAGGTTCACCTCGAGCGTCCCGAGCACCTCGTCGGCGTAGTCCTCCGCACCGAGGCGCACCTCGCGTTCGCGCTGGCGCGCGCCCTCGAGGATGTCCTCGGCCTCACGCTCGGCCTTGCGCACGATCTCCTGCTGGGACACCTCGCGCTGCGCGTGCTCGCGGGCCTCTCCGACGATCCGATCCGCCTCGCGCTTGGCTTCCGCGAGCATCTCCTGGCGTTCCTTGACGATCCACCGGGCTTGCTTGACCTCTTCGGGGATCGTCGAGCGCATCTCATCGAGCAGCTCGTAGATCGCCTCGCGGTCGATCCGGACCTGATCAGTCAAGGGAACGGCCCGAGCGTTGTGGATCAGGTCGTCCAACTTGTCGATCAGCTCAAGAACGTCCACGCACCCTCCTCAGTCGTTGTGCCCGGTTGTGTTGCCGCCCTTGGTGGCGAGCCGTGGGCTGCGCTCACTCAGGGCCTGGGCCACAACCGCAGGAACCCATGACGATACGTCGCCGCCCCAGGCCGCCACCTCGCGCACGCCGCTGGAGCTGATGAAGCTGTACCTGGGTGTTGCGGGCAGGTACACCGTGTCGATCTCATTGGCGAGATCGCGGTTGATCTGCGCCATCTGGAACTCGTAGTCGAAATCCGAGATGGCCCGCAGTCCCTTGACGACGGCGATCGCCCCGGCCTCCCTCGCCTTGTCCGTGACCAGGCAGTTGAAACCTTCGACCCTGACGTTGTCCAGCCCTCGTTCGGCGGCGGCCTCACGAACGAAGCGAACGCGTTCCTCGGTCGAGAACATCGGAGATTTCTTGAATGAGCCATCGGTCACAGCAACGAGAACTTCGTCGAAGAGGTACGAAGCCCTTTCGATGATGTCCAGATGGCCGAACGTCACCGGATCGTAGGTCCCGGGGCACATGACCACGCGCTGCATGCTCATCGCGCCGCTCCGCGGACGCCGAGAATGGTGATGCGGGTGCCGCCGTATGTGCGGTCGATGCGCGATTCCACGTGTTCCTCGGTGACGAGGGGGGGTTCGCCGGCCGCGGGTCCTTCAATGACCACGAACCCTCCATCCGGCATCAATTCGACCATCGCGTCGGTTGCTTCCCGCACGATGGACGGCAGCACGGTATACGGGGGGTCCATCACGCACAACCCACAAAATCTCTGCGACGCCGCCAGTCCGCGCACCGCAGACCGCCAATCTCGCTTGATGACCTCGGCACGGTCCGCCAGTCCGAGCGCCTCGAGATTCGCACGGACGCAGGCGATCGCCTGCGGGTCGCGATCGACGAACGTCGCGTGCGCCGCCCCGCGGGAGAGCGCTTCGATGCCCATCGCCCCGGACCCCGCGAAGAGATCGAGCACCCGGAGTCCGTCGATCGGTCCGAGTATCGAAAACACCGCTTCCCGCACCCGGTCCGCCGTCGGGCGCGTGTCGGCACCCCGCGGTGCGCGAAGCCGTCGCCCGCGGTGGGTGCCCGCGACGACCCTCATGCGTCCATGAGCCGGGGGATCGACGCGAAGCGCGCCTCCACAGCCTGGCGCAGCGGCTGGTGTTCGGCGCGCTGCAGCGTGGGATCCTCGCGCAGGATGCGTCGAGCCACCTGGCGGGCCTGGGCCAGCGGTTTGCGGTCGCGGGCGAGCCGCGCGTACCGGAGGTCGGTCGGCCCCGCCTGACGCACGCCCAGCACCGCTCCCTCGCCGCGGATCTGCAGGTCGAGTTCGGCCAGCCGGAATCCGTCGGTGGTCTGCGTGATGGCCTCCAGGCGTCGCGTTCCGTCGTCGGTCGTGGGCTCACCGAACAGCAGGCAGAGGCCCGGCCGTGTACCGCGGCCCACACGTCCTCGGAGCTGATGGAGCTGCGCGAGCCCGAAGCGATCGGCACCCTCGATCAGCATCGCGCTCGCGTTCGGGACGTCGATGCCGACCTCGACGACCGTGGTGGCCACCAACACGTCGGTCCGGCCGGCCGCGAACGCCTCCATGGCGGCCCGCTTCTCGTCGGCCTTCATCGCGCCGTGAACCAGGCCCACCTGAAACTCGCGGAACGGCCCTTCGCGCAGGCGGTCCGCCTCCTGCGTCGCCGCCCGGGCCTCGGCCGCGTCGCCCCCGTCGACGAGGGGGCACACCACGTAGACCTGTCCCCCATCGCGGAGTTCGGCGCGGAGATCGGCATAGGCGTCCTCGCGACCGGACTCGCGCACCCAGCGCGTGGTGACCGGCCCGCGTCCCGCCGGCCGGCCGCGGATGCTGGACACCGTGAGATCGCCGTAGTTGGTGAGCGCCAGCGTCCGGGGGATCGGCGTCGCGGTCATGTAGAGGATGTGCGCGGCCCGCGCGGTCTCGTCGAGGGCCCGCACGGCCACGGTGTGGCGCTGCTCGACGCCGAAACGGTGCTGCTCGTCGACCACCAGCAACCCGAGGCGATGCATCGTGACCCCCTCGGACAGGAGCGCCTGGGTTCCGACCACCACCTCGGCCGTCCCGGTGCGGATCGCCATGAGGCGCCGTTCGCGTTCGGCCGCCGGCACCTTGCCGGTGAGCAACACCGGCGTCAGCCCCGCCGGTGCCAGCAGCGCGTCCAGCGTGCGCAGGTGCTGCTCGGCGAGGGTCTCGGTGGGAACCAGCACCGCGGCCTGGGTCCCGGCCTCCACCGCCTGGCAGATCGCCAGCACCGCCACCAGCGTCTTGCCGGACCCGACGTCGCCCTGCAGGAGCCGGCGCATCGGGGCCTCCAGGCGCATCTCGCGCCCGATCTCCCGCAGTGCGCGTTCCTGTTCGGGGGTCGGTGTGAACGGCAACGCCGCGCGCACCGCATCGGAGAGCTCCCGGGTCGGCCTCAGCGGATGCGCCGGCCGGCGGCGCTGCTCCATCCTGCGCAGCGCCAGCAGGCCGAGCTGGAGTTCCAGCAGTTCCTCGATGACCATGCGCCGCCTCGCGTCGCGGGCTTCGTCCGACGACCGCGGCGCGTGGAGGCCCACCAGCGCGTCGGCCCGCGACATCAACCCCAGACGATGGCGAACCCGTGCCGGAAGTCGCTCCGGAGACGCCTGGGCGTAGGGCCGCGCGAGGTCGGCGAGCTCCCGGATCCGTGCCGACGGCAGCGCCTCGGTGGCCGAGTAGACCGGCACCAACCCGGTGGTGTGCAGTCCTTCTGATCCCCCGCGACCGAGCAGCTCGTGGGCTTTGACGTTGATCGACCGGGGCGAGCCGGCCGCGACCGTTCCCCTGACGAGCAGTTCGTCGCCGGCCGCGAGCACCCGCAGCAGGTGCCGCTGGTTGAACCAGACGGCGTCGATCTGCCCGCTCTGATCGGCCAGGCGTGCCCGGATGATGACCAGTCGCCTGCGCCGGGTGGGCACCAGACGGATGCTGTGGAGCACCGCCCGCACGGTCACCTCCTGCCCGGGGAACGCCCCGGCGATCGGTGTCACGTCGCCGTAGCGCTCGTAGCGGACCGGGGTGTGCTCCAGCAGGGCGCCGATCGTCGCGAGGTCCATGGCGGTGGCCCGCTCCGCCTGAGCCGGTCGGATGCCGGGCAGCTGGGCGACGGGTGCGTCCCACCACCGGGCACCCGGACGGCGTTGTGGTGTGGCGACGACAAGCGATGGCTCGCCGGCGAAAGGAATCGTGTGCGCGACGGTTGCGATCACCCACCCGCAGCGAGCATAATTGCCGGTTGTTCCGCCTCGGATATCCGTTTGGCGGGAATGTCTGCAATGGTACGTCGAGATCAGGACGGATGGAGGGCCATGTCCAAGGTGTGCTCCGTGTGCGGGAAGGGCCCTGCATTCGGCAACAATCGCAGTCACTCGATGCGCGCAACGTCGCGTCGTTTCAACCCGAATCTGCAGAAGGTGCGCATCCTTCGCGGATCGACCCCGGTGCGCGCCTACGTGTGCACCCGCTGTCTGAAGGCCGGCAAGGTGGTCAAGGCGATCTGAGTGATCGAGGCGGGGCGGCCGGTGCGGGCCCCGCCCGAGCTTCAGTCGTCCGCCCCCGGCCCGCTCAACGTCAGGTACGCCGCGCGTGCGGCGATCGCTTCGCGAACCTCGTGGACGACCTCACCGGCGAAGCCCGTCCGCACCGCCGGTTCGGTGGCGAGTGACACCGCGAACTGCAACCCGGAGATGACCGAGATCAGCCCGGCGACGTAGAGCAGCGCCCTGGTCAGGACGACATCGCCGCCCAGGAAGCTGCCCTCCCACAGCACCGACGATGCCGGGAGCCGATCGGCGCCGATCCAGGCGAGGATCACGTCCTCGCGGATCGCCAGCAGCCCGAATCCCAGGTACAGGACGAAGACCCCGGCCGTGACGATGATCACCGGGGCCAGGCGACTGACGATCAGGACCATGAGCAGATTGGCCCGCTCGGCGCGGCTCAGCGGAGGAACCTCGGGACGCGCCTGCCCTCGAGGGCAGGCGCTGGCCATGGGGCTGTCGGCCGCCAGGGCGGCGGCCTCGTCCCAGCTCTCGAGCCTGGCGATGTCACCCGTCTCCCCGTCGATCGACCATGCGATGAACGCCAGCCCGATGACCGCGAAGGCGGACATGATGATCACGAAGTAGGCGAGTCGCATGTCATCGGCGACCTGCCAGACCTCGGCGTTCACGAACAGGAAGAGCGAAAACACCAGCATGAGCGGAAGCACCCTCACCATGAGCGACGCGAGCGTGGTCAGTCGTCGCAGGAAGTGTGCGACGGCCCAGCGCATCATCGGGACGATTCCGTAGCTGGTGACGACGAACACGACGGCGAGGATGGCCACCTGGAGCAGCACTCCCCATGCGAGCGCGACGAGGCCAGGCTCGGCGATCTGCCTGACGAGCACCGGCGCCAGCACGAAGGCACCGATCTCGGCCCAGCCCACGTCGTCGGGAAGCGACAGCGCCGGTCGCCCCCGCAGCCGGTTGACCAGGACCGCGACCGCCAGGATCACCGCGAGCCCGGCCGCGAAGGCCGCCGCCTGGCCGAACCCGCTGAACCGGTCGCCGAAGACGAGGAACGTCTCGCCGAGCAGGACGGCGACGAGGAACGGCGCCGCCCGCGTGAAGACGTCCTCGGTGGCCGAGTAGGCATGGATGAAGTGCGGAATGCCGCGTCGGACGAACCATCGTTCGGTGTCGCTGCTCAGCCGGGCGTCCACACCGGGAGCATGCCGGATGGCGGCGACGGAACACCCGATCCCGCCCGGGCGGTGCCGACCACCCGCCGGGAATCGGGGGTCCGCCCGGGACTGGTAGGTTGGCGCCCGCATGAGTGGATACCAGCGCCGCATCGATCCGCCCTTGGCGCCGGTTTTCGCCAAGGATCCCGAGAGCGAGGACTTCCTCGAACGGCTCAACCTGCTCCTCGCCCCGCAGGCCGAGGCCGAGCTGGTCGACGGCGATCCACCGCACCCGATCCTGCACGTGGTCGGCGCGCCACGCTCGGGCACGACGCTGATGTACCAGGTCATCGCCTCCGGCCTCGACGTCGCGTACGTCAACAACCTCGTGGCGGCCTTCTGGCTTGCGCCGAGTCACGGCATGCGCCTCGCCGCGAAGCTGGGCGTCGACCGGCTCCACTCCAACTTCGCGTCGCAGTTCGGCCGCACGACGGGGATCACCGAACCCCACGAGTTCGGATACTTCTGGAATCACCATCTCGGCTACCCGGATCTGCGCGAGCGCGGACCCGGTCACGACGCGGAAATCGATTGGGATCGTCTGCGAGCCGTGCTCGCCACGCTCGCCCACCACGCCGGCGCGCCGGTGGTGTTCAAACCGATGCTCCTGATCTGGCATCTGGAGTCGATGATCGCCCGGGTGCCCAACACCGCGTACGTCTGGATCCGTCGGGATCCGCGGGACACCGCGATCTCGCTGCTGAAGATGCGGCAGTCGCTGTTCGGCACCCACGACGAGTGGGCGTCGCTGGTCCCGAACGTCGACCTCTCCGGGGAACCGCCGTGGCGCCAGGTGGCCGCGCAGGTCGTGCTCCTCGAGAACACCCTCGAACGGGCCCATCGACAGCTCGGCGACGAGCACATGCTGGCCGTGCACTACGACCGGCTCTGCGCCGACCCCATGGCGGTGCTCGGCGACGTTCGCGAGCTCCTCGGGCGAACCGGCGAGGCGCCGGAGCTCCGCATCGACGACCTTCCCCCGTTCACCGCGATGCACAACGATGCGCTGGCCGACGAGTACGGATCCCGGATCGACGCGGCCATCGCCGAGTTCGCGGAGCGCTTCGCCGGATGAGCGCACTCGTGGGACGCATCGAGGCACCGCTCGTGAACACGAACGAGCCGCAGTCGCACGTGGTCGAGCTGACCATCGCCGCGTATTCGCCCATCAGCGAGGGCGACCCCGTGTGCGTCCTGGAGACCAGCAAGGGCACCGTCGAGCTCGAGAGCGAGTTCAGCGGCCACACCGGCGCCGTGACGATCGCCGAGGGCGACTGGATCGACGCCGGCACGATCATCTGCGAGGTGTTCGACACGCCCGTTGCCCCCGGGGACGATCAGCAGGCCGACGCCGGACCCGACCTGGGCGATCTCCGGCTCACCCGGAAGGCCCGCGAGCTGGTGGCCGCGTCTGATCTGGCGGATTCGGCGCTCGCCGAGCTCGGCCGCCTCGGCGGGTTCATCACCGAGGAGCACGTCCGCGACCTCATCGCCCGGACCGCGACCCCGACCGACCTCCCGGAGGAGGTCCTCCAGGGCATCACCGGCAACAGCATGGTGCTGTTCGGAGGCGGCGGCCACGCGAAATCGCTCATCGACCTGGTGCGGACCTCGACGGACTTCGTGGTGTGCGCTGTGGCTGACGACCGGCCCGGCGGCGAGCCCCTGATGGGCGTCCCGATCGCCGGGAACGCCGCGACGCTCGCGTTGCTCCGTGCCGCGGGCGTCGAGTACGCCATCAACGGCGTGGGCGGCCTCGGGCGGATCGACAGCCGCATCCGTGTGACCGAACGGCTCGAGGCGGCCGGCCTCACCATCCCCGCGCTCGTGGCGGCCGGCGCCAGCGTCGCCCCGTCGGCCACGCTCGCCGACGGCGTCCAGGTCTTCGCCGGTGCGGTGGTCTGGTCGGACGTGACCATCGAGGCCGGCGCCATCATCAACACCGGTGCGGTCGTGAGCCACGACTGCCGGATCGGGCGTCACGCACACGTCACCCCGGGTGCCCTCCTGGCCGGCGGCGTCGAGGTCGGCGAGGCGGCGCTCATCGGGATGGGCGTCACCACCACCCCCGGCGTCCGAATCGGCACGAGGGCCGTCGTGGGCAACCGGGCCGAGGTTCACGGCGACGTGCCGGACGGAACCGTCGTGGCGGCCGGGAGCACCTGGCCCCCGGCAGAGGCGTAGCCGGGGCCGCAACCCCGAAGGCGTGACAGGCCGTCAGTACCCCTCAAGGGCATAGGGGTTCATGATCTGCCGTTCCCACATGGCCGCACGATCCCGAGCGGCGAGGCCGGCCTCGTCGCAGACGGCGTCGAACCGGTCTCGCACCACCGCGATCTGATGGTCGATGATCTCGCGCGCCTGGGCCTCGCTGAGCCGGAACGGGCTCGCCCGTCGCGCGCAGCCGGCAAGCTGCGCCTGCCGCCAACCGTCCTCACCGATGGCCATCGCCTGGGTGAACTCCCGACCGGCGCGTGGGCTCGGACAGAGGTCGTAGGCTGGCGTCAACGTGAGCAGGCGCCCGTCCCAGAACGCCGCGTGGTTCCGCGCATGGTCGTCGCCGTTTCCGACGATGACGTTGAACACGATGCGCGCGAAGAGTTCGTGCAGTGTGGGGACGGGATCGGCAAACCGCGCGCGGATCTCGGCGGCGAGGTCCGGGTAGCTCGCGTACCGGCCGCCTGGAAACGCATCGAGACCCAGGATCGTGAGCGCGGACACCATCAGGCGGCGCGTGCCGTCGCCGGGGCGGTCGAACCGCTCCACCAGCAGGACGTCCTTCCCGAGGGTGTGCGTCAGGTGGACCTCGGCGACCCGGAGGCCCGCCAGCGCGGCCAGGCGCATCGCCACGAACTCGGATTTCACCACCGGATAGGTGTCGGTGGCCGAGCCGAACTTCGCGATCAGTCCGCGACCCGCATCGTCGAGGAGCGCCTTCGGCCGCGCGCCACCGACCGATGACCCGTGGAGCAGGGCGACATCGAGGGCTGCGGGGAGCGTCTCGCCCGACTCGACCATCGCGGCTGCCTCCACCAGCGTCTCGAGGGCGACCGCCACGTCCCCCCGCGCGAGGTAGACGTCCGGGGCATTCTGGAAATCCAGCCCGCCGATTCGATTCGACCCGGACTCCCGCAGGTAGGTCAGCTCGTCGAGATGCGGCGCGGCGCCCGCGGCACCGTCGATGCGGCGGCTCTCGATGACCCGGCGCCCCCACGCATCGGGTCCGGCATCGGCGATCGGCCCGTGGAGGTCTCCGGCCCGGGGCGGGATGGGTCCGCGCGCGAGCGGAAGGTCGGGGAGCAGCAGCGGAATCGCGTCCGGGCGGTCGAGGTAGCTGCGACCGTACGTGAACACGATCCGGCGTCCATCGCGGTCGAGGCGCCCGCACACCACCGGCTCGGGGCGCCCTGGCAGCCACGCCCAGACGTAGAGCGGCCCGTCGGCCTCAGAAGTCGTCATCGACCCGGCGAGCCCGAACGCGACGCGGCAGCAGCGCCAGGTGGTCGTCGACACGTCGAGCCTCGGCGGCACGGGCGTCCGGGTCCGGGTCGAACAGGACCACACCGACCACCGCGGCCACTTCGAAGGCGATGCCGATGGTCACCTGAGGATCGCCCCGTTCGATCTTCCGCACCGTGGGCGGACTCGTCCCGGCACGCTCGGCGAGCTCACGCACCCCCATCCGGCGCTCGCGCCGCGCCAGGGCCACCTGCCCGCCGAGCAAGCGGATGGCCTCGCGAGTAACCGGGGAGTAGCTTCGCGGCATGGAAAGCAGAGTAACTCTTATGATTACTAAGAGCAACTCTGCTTTTCCTTTCTCCGGATCAGCGGCGCCATTCCCGTCCCGGCCGGCGGGTTCCGCAGGCGGGCCGTTGCACTACCATCACGCAACGATTCGAACGCGCCAGACCAGCCACGGGGCACCCCCGTCGTGTCAGCGTTCCTTCGCGGCAGTCCCCTCAGGCATCGTGGAGCGCCGACATGACGAAGATCTGGACACGAATCGCCGCAGCGGCGTTCATCGCCATCTGGCTCGGGATGGTGGCCGAGGGCCTGTGGGAGATACGTGTACTGCCCGACCCACACCGCGTGCATCCCGGTCGGGGCCGTCACCCTCCTCCCCATCGGCGTGATCCTCGCGGTGGTCTGGGCGAGCTTTCGCGTCGGCCGGTTCCCGATCGGGAGACGGCTGCGGGCACTTCGGGAGGATCCGGGCGATCTCCAGGAGCCGCGGTGACCCCCTCGGAACGTTCGATCAGCCGACGGGCAGCCGGATTCAGAGGCCCATGCCGCGCATAGGGACACGCATCGGCGACGCGATCGTTGTCGTCCTGCTGCTCGCCACGGCCGCGGAGTCGTATCGCGAGGTCGAGCACTACTGCCCGACGGTGGAGGACGCCTGCATCCCGGTGGGCGTCGGGTTCTTCTTCGTCAGCGTGGTGATCGCCGTGTGCTGGGCCGGCTACCGCGCCTGGTCGGCGATTCGACGGCGACACCCGGATGGCCCCGCCGAACCCCCGAAGATGGGCTGACGACCGAAGACGTCGTCGCCCGAGACCCTCAGACCCGGGCGGCCTCACAACGCAGCGCGGCGTCGACCAGTTCGGGGACGGACGGCAGCATTGCGTCCTCGAGACCCGGCGCCGACGGAATGATCCCGTCCGCCGCCGCCACGCGCCGGACCGGCGCGCGCAGGTCGTCCCAGGCCGCCTCCTGGACGCGTGCCGCGATCTCCGCCCCGATGCCCGCGGTCATGGTGCCCTCTTCGGCAACGATGAGGGCCCCCGTGCGCTCGACGGACTCCAGGACCGGATCGAGGTCGAGCGGCAACAGGCTCCCGAGCACCACGATCTCGCAGAACACCTCGTGCTCCATGATCAACTCCGTGGCGGCGTCGATCGCAAGCGGAACCGTTCCGCCGTACGTGGCGATGGTCGCCGTTCCGGCGCTGAACCCGGAGGCCGAGAGCGTCAGCGCGGGGTAGGGCCCATCGGACTCCCGAACCGAAAAGCCGTCGAGCCGCCCGGACTCCGGACGGCGGTTGGGCCGTCCGTACATCACCTTGTTCTCGACGAGGAACACCGGTTCGTCGTCCTCGACGGCGGCCCGCATCATGGCACCCAGATCGTGGATCTCGCTGGTGGCCACGACGGTGATGTTGGGCACGCCGATCAGGAACTTCTCGAGCGACTGGCTGTGGGTGGGTCCGTAGCCGCGGCGGCCCCCCATCGGCGTGCGCACAACCAGCGGCAACCGCACCTGATCGTTGTACATCTCACGGAATTTCGAGATGCCGTTGACGATCTGGTCGAAGCCGAGCGTGATGAAGTCGCCGAACATGATCTCCAGGACCGGCCGATACCCCTGGATGGCCATCCCCGCGGCGATCCCGACCAGCGACGCCTCGGAGATGGGTGTCGAGATGACCCGATCCGGCCAGCGGTCGCTGATGCCGGTGCTGATCTTGAACGCGCCGCCGTACGGGTCGAGCACGTCCTCGCCCAGCAGGTAGACCCGCTCGTCGGCGGCCATCGCCTCGGTGAGCCCCCGGTTCAGGGCGGCCCCGCAGCGCAGCGAACTCATGCGGCGCTCCCGACGGCGATGGGGCTCGCCTCGGCCGTGGCCACGCAGTCGGCCAATGCCGATTCCACCTCGGCCATGATCCGCTCCCGCTCGGCGGGCTCCAGCTGCTGCGAAACGACCGCCAGCGCATCGGTGCGTTCGCGAGCCGCCACCTCGGCGGGATCGCGAACGTCGTCGCCCTTGGAGTGGGCGCGAAGCCGGTAGGTGTCGATGACGAGCACCGCGGGCGCCCCCGTCCGCACCGTGCTGAGCAGCTCACCGGCGGCCGCATGGATTGCCGGGGCGTCCCGTCCGTCCAGCTCGACGGCAGTGATGCCGAAGGCCCGGGCCCGATCGGGGATCGATCCCGCGACCGCGATCTCGACGGGCGTGGTCTGGGCGTACTGGTTGTTCTCGACGACGATCAGCAACGGCAGCGACCACAGCGCCGCCATGTTCATGCACTCGTACACCGCGCCCTGGCCGAGCGTGCCGTCGCCGATGAACACCGTGACCGCGCCGCCTCCGCCGCGCTCGCGCTCGGCGAGGGCCATGCCGGAGGCCAGGGGAACGATGCTCCCCTGCACCCCGTTCGTGTAGAAGCCATCGCGGCAGAGGTGCTGGCTGCCCCCGCGCC
Organism: Actinomycetota bacterium; assembly: GCA_020636905.1. GTDB lineage: Bacteria > Actinomycetota > Thermoleophilia > Miltoncostaeales > Miltoncostaeaceae. The sequence goes on from JACJWX010000004.1 coordinate 123,844, forward strand.
CGGCGCAGGTGCCTCCGACGCGTCCCATGACCTCGGCCATCAGGCCCGAGGGGTCGTCGGTGAACGCGATGTAGTGGCCATGGCAGCGGTGGTTGCTGACCACCACGTCCCGCCCCGGCTCGAGGTGGTCGATGACGCCGACCGCGTCGGCTTCCTGGCCGATGCAGGTGTGGGTGGTACCCACCAGCAACCCCTTGCTGAACATCTCCAGCAGGGTCTCCTCGAAGCGACGGATGAACAGCATCCGCCGGAACCATTCCGTCGCGGCGAGCGGAGCGCTCACCCTGCGCGGACCGCTGCGGCCAGGTTGATGAGGCTCACGACCGCGTCCGCCGCGTCGCCGCCCGCGTTCCCCACCGCTCCCCCGGCACGCTCCCAGGCCTGGGCGGCGGTGTCGCAGGTGAGAATCCCGAACGTGCACGGCACGCCGGTGTCGAGCGAGACCTGGATGAGGCCCTGCGACGCGGCGTAACACACGTGGTCGAAGTGCGCCGTGGCGCCTCGGACGACCGCGCCAAGGGCGATGATGCCGGCGTAGCGTCCCGTCCGGGCGAGGGTCTTGGCGGCGAACGGGGCCTCGTACGCGCCGGGTACCCACCTGATGTCCAGGTGCCCCTCGGAGAGACCGGCGGCGCTCAGCCGCTCGTGGGCGCCGTCGAGCAGCGCCTCGGTGATCCCGCGGTGGAACCCGGAACAGACGATGGCGATTCGCACCGCCGGGTGGTCGAGGGTGGGTGCCGGTGGGCGTTCTTCGAGACGGGCCATCAGTCGCTCTCCTCGCCGTCGGGTCGCAGGCGCAGTTCCTGGTGGTGGAGCATGTGCCCCATCTTGTCGCGCTTGACCTGCAGGTACTCGAGATTCTCGGGGCCGGGCGCGATCTCGATCGGCACGCGCTCCACCACCCGCAGGCCGTATCCCTCCAGGCCGACGATCTTCTTCGGGTTGTTGGTGAGCTGGCGGATCGTGGTGAGGCCCAGGTCGACGAGGATCTGGGCACCGATGCCGTAGTCGCGCAGGTCGGGTGGGAACCCGAGCTTGAGATTGGCTTCGACCGTGTCGAATCCCTCGTCCTGCAGCTCGTACGCCTTCAGCTTGTTGAGCAACCCGATTCCGCGACCTTCCTGGGCGATGTAGAGCACCACACCCTGGCCTTCGCGCTCGATGATCTTCATCGCCGCTTCGAGCTGTTCGCCGCAGTCACACCGTTGGGATCCGAAGACGTCGCCGGTGAGGCATTCCGAATGCACCCGGACCAGCACGTTCTCCACCCCGTCGACCACGCCCTTGACGAGGGCGAGGTGGTGCTTCCCGTCGATGAGGCTGCGGTAGCCGACGGCCGTCCACTCGCCGGTGGTGGTCGGGAGCCGGGCCTGGGCGCCCCGCTCCACGAGCTGTTCGGTGTGGCGCCGGTACTCGATGAGATCCTCGATGGTGATCATTCGCAATCCGTGTTCGGCCGCGTAGCCCACGAGGTCGTCGACACGCGCCATCTCGCCGTCGTCGCGCATGATCTCGCAGATGACCCCGGCGGGGATCAACCCGGCGAGCCGGGCGAGGTCCACGGCCGCCTCGGTGTGTCCCGCGCGCTCCAGCACGCCGCCGGACTTGGCGCGCAGCGGGAAGATGTGTCCGGGCTTCACCAGGTCTTCGGGCTTGGAGTTGTGGTCGATCGCCACCATGACCGTCTTGGCCCGGTCGGGGGCCGAGATCCCGGTGGTGACGCCGTCGCGGGCCTCGATCGTCTCGGTGAAGGCCGTACCGAGCGGCGCGTCGTTGCGACGGACCATGGCGGTCAGGCCGAGCTGTTCGCAGCGCTCGGGCGTGAGCGCGAGGCAGATCAGTCCACGCCCGTTGCGGGCCATGAAGTTGATCGCCTCGGGGGTCGCGAACTGGGCCGCCATCACGAGGTCGCCCTCGTTCTCACGATCCTCGGAGTCCACGACCACCACCATCCGGCCGGCGCGGATGTCCTCGATGGCATCCTCGATGGTGGCGAACGGACGGGTTTGGCTTGTGGTCATGGCGCCTCCCGTGAGCGCAGATACGGCTGAGTGAACGCCTCGACGTACTTTGCCACAACGTCCATCTCCAGGTTCACCCGATGTCCGACGCGATCAGGACCGATGGTGGTCACCTCCATGGTGTGCGGAATCAGCGCAACGTGGAAGCCGGTGTCGTCCCGTCCGGCCACCGTCAGGCTGATGCCGTCAATCGTGATCGACCCCTTCTCCACCACGTAGCGCAGCAGGTCGGGTGGTGGTTCGACGGTGAGGATGACGCTCTCCCCCTCGTGGCGGGCCGCCGTCACGACTCCCGTGCCGTCGACGTGCCCCTGGACGATGTGGCCGCCGAGTCGGGCATCGGCGCGGATCGCGCGTTCGAGGTTGACCCGGTCGCCGACGCGGCGGTCACCCAGCGCGGTGCGACGCATTGTCTCGGCGACCGCGTCGATCGCGAAACCGTCGGCGTCGAACGCGACGACCGTGAGACAGGCGCCGTCGACGGCCACCGACTCCCCCAGCGACAGCTCGGATGCGATGCCGGGAGCGCTGAAGACGACCCGCACGCCCGCCTCGGCGGGTGAGATTTCACTCACGAGCCCCACGGTCTCGACAAGGCCGGTGAACATCAGGTGCCCTCCTCGGAGCCGAGCACGCCGGGAATCGCCGTGAGGCGCCCGCTGACAAGGATGTCCTCCCCGACCCGCTCCGACTCGACGTCCTGGAGACGGGGCACATCGGCGAGCGGCCCGAACCCGGGACCGGCAAGCGCTCCAGGTGCGTCGGCGCCGCCGATGAGGATGGGCGCCACGAACCAGTTCACCAGGTCGACCGCGCCGGCACCCACGAACGCCGCCGCGAGCACCGCACCGCCCTCGACGAGCACGGACTGGACTCCCTCCGCCCCGAGCAGCCGCATCGCCTCGAGCGGGTGGGGACGGTCGCCGCGCTCCCGCAGCACCCGGACGCCCCGATCGGCCAGCGCGTCGATCCGCGCCTTGTCGGCCGCCTCGGTGGTGAAGACCGTCACCGGGATCTCACCGGCCGTGCGAACCAATCCGCTGTCGAGCGGCAGCCGCGCGTGGCTGTCGAACACCACGCGCATGGGCTGACGGAGCGGTCCGTCGACGTTGCGGGCGGTGAGCTGGGGATCGTCGGCGAGTGCCGTTCCGATGCCCACGACGACCGCGTCGACATCGGCACGCCAGCGGTGCACCAGTGCCCGGGAGTCAGGGCCCGTGATCCACCGGCTCTCGCCGTCGGCCGTGGCGATCTTTCCGTCCAGGCTCGTGGCCAGCTTCAACATGACGTGCGGGCGCCGCCTGACGGCAGCCGTCAGGAACGCCGCGTTGATCTCGCGACACGCGGCCTCGTCGTCCCCGACGGCGAGGGCCACGTCGACCCCGGACTGGCGCAGGATGCTGACGCCCTGGCCCCGGGTGCGTTCCAGCGGATCGAGGCAGCCGATCACCACCCGCGCGACGCCCGCGGCGCGCAGGGCGTCGGTGCACGGCGGTGTCCGTCCGAAGTGGGAACACGGTTCGAGGGTGCAGACGACGGTGGCGCCGCGCGCACGGTCGCCGGCATCGGCCAGGGCCATGACTTCCGCGTGCGCCTCCCCGGGCCCCTCGTGCCACCCCTCACCGACGGTCTCCCCGTCGCGCAGGACCACCGCACCGACCAGCGGGTTCGGGCTCACCCTGCCCCGGCCGTTCAGCGCGAGCCGCCGTGCATGGGTGAGCGCCTCGAGCTCGACCGGCGTCGGTCGCGAGCTCACCCGATCGCACCCTGAAGCTGACGGAAGGCCGCGATGGGGTCCGGCGCACCGAAGACGGACGAGCCTGACACCAGCCAGTCGGCGCCCGCCGAGCGGGCTTCGGCCACCGTCTCCGGGCCGATGCCGCCGTCCACCTCGATGGGGAGGCCCGGGAACATCCTCCCGATGGCTCGGAGGCGCTGCGGAGTGGTCGGGATGAACGACTGCCCCCCGAAGCCCGGGTTGACCGACATGCAGTTGACGTAGTCGATCAGGCCTGCCAGCGGCTCGAGCGCGGTGAGTGGCGTGCCCGGGTTGATCGCGGCACCCGCCAGCAGGTCGCGCTTGCGGATCTCGCCGAGTAACCGATGAACGTGCGGATCCGCCTCGACGTGCACGCTGATGGCGTCCGCGTGGGGCGCGAACGCGTCGATGAGGTATCCCGGTCGTTCCACCATCAGGTGGACGTCGATGATGCCGCCGCGCGGACGCGCCACGCGGGCGGCGGCCGCGGTGAAGTCCGGCCCGACGGTCAGGTTGGGGACGAAGTGGCCGTCCATCACGTCGATGTGAAAGACGCGGGCGCCTGCGTCCATGAGCGCCTCGATCTGCGATCCAAGGTTCGCCATGTCGGCGGACATGAGCGACGGGAGCACGACGGGGGTGGGCGGAGTGACCGTCACCCGGCCAGCCTACCGACCACTCCTGCACCTCCACGCATTCGCCGGGCCGACGCCCACGTCACACCAGCAGCCGGGCGACGAAGAACCCGTCCGTGCCGTGGCGATGCGGAAGCACGCGAAGCGCACCGGGAAGATCCGGGTGAGCACAATCGGGGTGGACGTCGGCCAGGGTGGCGTCGAGGGCTGCACCCGTTGCGCGGACGACGTCTTCGTTCTCCGCCCTGAGCAGCGTGCAGGTGCTGTACACCACCCGTCCCCCGGAACGGGTCACCGACAGCGCCCGTGCGAGCAGCTCCGACTGAAGCGTGACGAGACCGTCGAGCGCCTCGGGTCGCCGACGCCAGCGGGCGTCGGGTCGCGACGACAGCACGCCGAGCCCCGTGCACGGCGGATCGAGCAGCACGGCGTCGAAGGTCCGGTCCAGGCCGACCTCACGTGCGTCCCCGGTGATGACCTCGAGCTCCGCGCCCATGCGCTCGGCGAGTTCGCGAAGTGCCTTGGCGCGTGCGGGATGCAGCTCGACACACGTGATCCGGGCCTCGCCCCCGGCGAGCGCCGCGAGGTGCGTGGCCTTGGCACCCGGTGCGGCGCACATGTCGAGCACGTGCTCGCCGGGCTTCGGGTCGACCGCCCGGGCCGGGAGCATGGACGCGCGGCTCTGCGCCATCGCGAGCCCCTGCTCCCACAGCGGCGACTCCTCGATGCCGAACGGCGCTTCGAGAACGATGGCCTCGGGCATGTGCGGATCGCCGTGGGTGGGGACACCGATCTCGGAGACCACCGCGTCCCTGCTGCCCCTGAGCGTGTTCCAGCGGAGCGCGGACTCCGCGGGCTCGTTGGCCGCCGCCATGACCCCGGCGGCGTCCTCGGTCCCGAGCGAATCGACGAGTCCGTCCACGATCCAGTCGGGCATCGAGTACCGCAGGCCGAGCGCGTCGTCCCGGGCCTCGAGCTCGTGGACCGCGTCGGGCGCGGACTCGCTCAGCCGGCGCATGACCGCGTTGACCAGGCCTCCGCGCGCCTTGCGTCGCTGCGCTGCCCCGCGGAGCGTGCGGGCCAGCCGGACCGCCTGGTCCACACTGGCGGACACCGGAACCCGATCGGACCACACCAGCTCGTACGCCCCGAGCCGCAGGATGTCCCGCAGCTCCGCCTCGAGCGCGTCGGGCCGGTCGATGGCGTCGTCGATCAGCCAGTCGAGTGTGCGGCGCCGCTGCGTGGCGCCGTAGGTGAGGCGCATTCCCGCGGCCCGCTGCCGGGGATCGAGATCGGCGCGGCGCGCCTCGGCGGCGAACGCGCGGTCGGCGAACGCACCCTCGCTCACGCGCCGCAGCGCCCGGAAGGCCACGAGCCGTTCGGCCGAGACGCCCCCGTCGCTCACGCCAGTTCCAACTCGCCGCGCCAGCCGCGCAGGAACGCCGACGCGTCCATGCGCGCTTTCGACGGCGGCTGGAGCTGGGTGATCTCGAGCGATCCGGTGGCGCACCCCAGGATCAGCCGGTCGCCGTCTGCATGCAGACCGGGGGGCGCCGTCGCGTCGAGGGGTGTGGCGGCCCAGATCTTGAACGGCTGTCCGTCGATCTCGCATCGCACGCCGATGTGCGGGGCGAGCCCTCGGATCCGGTTGGCCAGCGCGGTCGCCGACATCGCCGTGTCGAGTTCACGGTCGTCGGCGCCGATCTTCGGCGCCAGCGAGACCCCGCCCTCGGGCTGCGGGGTGGGCGCGAACGTCCCGGCGTCGAGCGCCTCCAGCGCCTCCACGAGTCCGTTGGCGCCGAGTTCGCACAGGCGGTCCATGACCTCCCCCGCGGTGTCCGTCGCCCCGATCGGCGTTCTCGTGATGCTGAACACCGGACCGGTGTCGAGTCCCGCGTCCATCCGCATGATGCTCACACCGGTTTCGGTCGCACCGTCCATCACCGCCCGCTCGACCGGCGCGGCACCGCGATACGCCGGGAGCACCGAGAAGTGCACGTTGATGCATGGCCACTCGTCGAGCAGGGGAGCCTTGAGGAGCTGTCCGAACGCCACGACGCAGAGGGCATCGATGTTCTCGGAACGGAGCCGATCGAGGATGTCGGGATCGTTGATTGTCGCGGGACGCAGGCACTCGATACCGCGATCCGCCGCGGTCGCGGCCACGGGCGTGAGGCTGGCCGTGCCCCCCCTCCCTCGTCGCCGATCCGGCTGGGAGATCGCGAAGGCCACGTCGTGCGGGCTGTCGCAGAGGTCGGCGAAGACCCGCGCCGCGGGCGCGGGGCTTCCGGCGAACACCACCCGGCTCATTGCTGCTCGCGGAGGGCTTTCAGCGCGTCCCGGCGCTGGTCCTTGGTGGTGCGGTCGAGGATCAGGATGCCGTCCAGATGGTCCATCTCATGCTGGATCACCCGGGCCTCGAACCCGCTCGCCTCGATGGTCATGTCGGCGCCGTCAGCCGCCCGGGCCTCGACACGAATCTCCACCGCGCGGGGCACGTCGACCGCGACCTCGCCGATGGAAAGGCAGCCCTCGGCTTCGACGTCCTGCTCTTCCGACGCCCAGACCAGGCGCGGATTCACGAGCGCCTGGGTGGGCTCGCCATCACCGGTGCGATAGACGAGCAGGCGACGCAGCGTGCCCACCTGGGGTGCGGCCAGCCCCACCCCGTGGGCGTCGATCATGATCCGTTCCATCCGGTCGATCTCATCCTGGAGCGCATCGTCGAACTCGGTGACGTCACCGGTCGGCGTGCGCAGGACGGGATCGCCGAACTGGCGCACCAGGCGCAGGGCGTTCAGCCGTCGTGCTTCGAGTTCTGGATCGGCGAGTTCGCGAGACATCTGCGGTGTGGACGCCTCCGGCTACTTGCGGTTGGGGAGCGCCGCGCGAGCCGCCGAGACCACCGCACCACGCTGCGCCTGGTAGGCGTCGGGTCCATCGAGCGTGACCGAGGGTCCGCCATTGACGCTCACGGTCGGTGCGCCGCCGCCGGCGGTCATCCGCACCGACTGGTCTCCCGTGCGGGGGAATGCCACCTCGAAGCGCCCGTCGGCCGGGGTGAGGATCGTCGGTGCCGGCGCCAGGTCGTTCAGGTCGAGGTATGCCTCGGTGAATTCGGCGCGGACGGCCGCGTCCATGGTCGGGGCGAGATCCTCGAGCCGGTACAGCTCGGCCACACGCGGGGTGTAGAAGTACTCGGCCTCGCGCAGCAGCACGAGGTCGGTGCCCTGTGCGTTTCCGCGTTCCGGCCGCTCCTGAACCCAGTCCCGGACGCGCAACCAGCTCTTCTGGGTGATCCGCGGACTGCCACCCTCGTCGACCAGGTCGCCGGCACGCCGGTCGGGCACCAGGAGGATCACCTGGGTGGAGGCCGCGCCGAGGCCGGAGAGGGCGTCCGCCGCAGCGGTGACCCGGTCCGAGTGATCGAGGCCGAAACCGAGCGCAGCGACGACACCCACGACCCAGTCGGACCCGTTCCGCAGGACCAGATCGACGACCACCTCGGAGTCACCGCGCTTGACAGCCCGCCGCTCGCTCACCTGCATGCGATCGGTTCCGTCCAGCGGGTCGCCGCAAAGCTCGCTCACGAGTGCGGCGCGGGTGTCGGGCGTGCCGAGCTGCAGGAGCGTGCCGAGCACGTGCACCCAGTGGTCGACGTGGTTCGTTGATGCTTCGAAGACGCGCGGTACCGGCATGGAGTTCAGGTCCTGGTCGGGTGAGATTGTCCCCTGGATGGTACCGGCCTGCATGGCCGGATGCCGATGGGCGCCGGTTGCCACCCCGAGCCGGGCGCTCGCCGCCTCGTTCGTCGACGCGTCGTGCGCGGATCGGTCACCGCGTTCGGTGGGCGCAGGGCCGCCCCGCCACGCGCTCAGGTGGCCTGGGGATCCACGTCGACGGTGACCCGCGCCTCGATGCGGTCGAAGGTGCCCCGATGGTGCTCGATCGCGTGGGCCGCGGCCGCGGCAGCGGTACTCGAACGATCGGCTCGGATCAGCAGCGCACGACGGTGACGACCCCGCAGGCGGTGGAGCGGGGCAGGTCCCAGCAACCGCAGCTCCGGATTCGCCTGCCGGATCGTCTCCGCCAGGGCGTCTGCGGCGCGTTCGATCGGTTCTCGTGTCGCTCCCTCCACCACGATGCGCACGAGTGCGCCGAACGGCGGCATGCCCATGGCCTTGCGACGCTCGAGCTCCTCGTCCAGGAAGCGTTCGACCGCGAGATCGGCCGCGAGCCGCACCGCTCGGGCGTCGGGCTCGAAGGCCTGCACGACCACCGTCGCCGGTTCCCCGCGTCGTCCGGCGCGTCCGGTGGCCTGGACGATCAACGAGAACGTCCGTTCCTCCGCCCGGAAGTCCGGGTAGCGGAGCCCGGCGTCCGCGTCGAGCACGGCGGCGACCGTGACGTCGGGGAGATCGTGTCCCTTGGCCACCATCTGCGTTCCAAGGAGCACCGCGGCCCCCGGAGCGGCGAACTCCTGGAGCAGCCGGTCCACCGCCCCGCGACCCGCGGCCGATCCGGCATCCATCCTGACGCGTCGCATCCCGGGGACGACCCGTTCCAGCGCCCGCTCGAGCCCCTCGGTGCCGTGTCCGCCACGCATCAGGTCGGCGGCGCCGCACGACTGGCAGACGCGGGGAGGCGGCATTTCGAAGCCGCAGTGGTGGCAGACGAGCCGCGCCGGTTCGAGATGGTGCACCAGGGACGTGTCGCAATGCGGACAGGTCGCGATCCACCCGCACTCCCGGCAGAGTGCCATGAGCGCGAAGCCGCGGCGGTTGAGGAGCAGCACCGCCTTCTCACCGCGATCCTTCGCGTCGCGCAGCGCCCGTGCGAGGGGTGCCGAGATCGGCCCGCCGCCCTGCGTGCGCATGTCCACCACCTGCACGCGCGGAGGGAGCGACCCGTCGACCCGCGTCGTCAGCGTGATGCGCTCCAGCCCCCGCCAGGTCTCCGGCCGCGGTGTGGCGGACCCGAAGATGGCGACGGCCCCGGCGTCGCGCGCGCGCAGGAAGGCGATCTGACGGGCGTCGTAGCGGGGCGACGCGTCCTGCTTGTAGGAGCCGTCGTGCTCCTCGTCGACGATCACCACGCCCAGGTCGGCGAGCGGCGCAAAGATCGCGCTGCGAGCCCCGATCACCACATCGGATTGCCCGCGTCGCAGGCGCTGGTAGGCCGCGCCACGCTCCGCCGGGCTCATCGCCGAATGCCACACCTCCACCCCGGCCCCGAGCCTGCGGCCCACACGTGCGAGGGTCTGCGGGGTCAGGCTGATCTCGGGGACCAGCATGATGGCGCTCCGACCCCGGCTGCGGGCTTCGGCGATCGCCCGCAGATAGACCTCCGTCTTCCCGGATCCGGTGACGCCGTGGAGCAACACCGACCCGCCCCCCGCGGAGGAGATCTCGCCGATCCGCGCCACCGCGGCACCCTGCTCGGCGGTCAGGTCGGGCGCCTCATCGTCCATTCCGGCGGGGACCGGAACAGAAACGCCGACCCGTTCCTCGCTCAGGCTGAGGGCGCCCGCGGCCACCATCCGATTGAGCGTGGCGGGGGTGGTCCCGGCGAGCTCCCGCAGTCGTGCCGGCGGCAGCGCCCCGTGCCCGGCCAGCACCTCGATGATCGCCCGCTGACGGGGCGTCGCGACGTCGGGTGTCGGCCCGACCCGGAGCATGCGCTGTCGGCGCTCCCCGCCCGGCAGCGCGGCCATCTGCCAGGTCCCGTCGCCGCGCTTGCGGATGGCCCCGTCGGCGCCCGGCGGCAACACGAGCCGCAAGCAGGCCTCGAGGGGCGCCAGATCGTGCCGGGCGATCCAGCCGGCGAGCCGCATCAGCTCGGGCCGGACGGGCGGGATCGCCACCACGCCGGACAGCGCGACGAGACGTCCCTCGTGGGTCGGCGCGCCGACGCCGACCACGACCCCCATCACCCGTCGCGGACCGAGCGGGCACGCGACCAGCGACCCGGGCCCGACCTCGTCGCGCAGGGCTTCGGGCACCAGATAGTCGAACGCCCGGTCGATCGACCGGGCGCGGACCAGCAGATGCACCTGGACGACGTCGTCAGACGTCGCCCGGTCGGGGATGGTCGACGGCTCAGCCGTTGGCGGCCTCGCGACCGATGGAGGTGTCCTCCCAGGTGAAACCGGGGAGTTCCCGGCCGAAGTGGCCGTAGGCGGCGCTCGCCTGGAAGATCGGCCGGCGCAGCTGAAGGGTCTCGAGGATCGCCGCGGGGCGGAGATCGAAGGTCTCGTTGACCCAGTTCGTGATGAATTCCGGCGCACGGGTCTCGGTACCGAACGTCTCCACCATCACCGACACCGGATGGCTGACGCCGATCGCGTAAGCGACCTGGACCTCGCAGCGCGCGGCGAACCCGGCCGCCACGACGTTCTTCGCCACCCAGCGCGCGGCGTAGGCGGCCGAGCGGTCGACCTTGGACGGGTCCTTGCCAGAGAAGGCGCCGCCGCCATGGCGGGCCATGCCACCGTAGGTGTCGACGATGATCTTCCGGCCGGTGAGTCCCACGTCGCCCATGGGGCCGCCGATGACGAACAGCCCGGTGGGATTGATGTGGCGGGTGATCTCGGGGCGCCAGAATCCGAACTCCTCGAGGACCGGCTGGATGACCGAACCGGTCACGTCCGCGATGAGCTGGTCTCGCGTGACGTCCTCGGCATGCTGGGTGGAGACGACCACGGTCTCCACCTCCACCGGCTTGCCATCGCGGTAGCGGACACTCACCTGGGACTTTCCGTCGGGGCGGAGGTACGGGTGGGTGCCGTCCTTGCGGACGGCGGCCAGGCGTTCCGCCATGCCGTGCGCGAGCATGATCGGAAGCGGCATGAGCTGCGGCGTCTCGTTCGTCGCGTAGCCGAACATCAGCCCCTGATCGCCCGCGCCCTGTGAATCGTAGGCGTCCTCGGCACCACCCTCGCGCACCTCCTGAGCGGTGTCGACGCCCTGCGCGATGTCGGGGCTCTGCGGGTCGATCGCCACCGAGACCCCGCAGGTGGCGGCGTCGAATCCCTGGCGTGAGTCGACGTACCCGATCCTGGTGATCGTGTCGCGGACGATGCCCGGGATGTCGGGCCGAGCCGTCGTCGTGATCTCACCCGCCACCATGACCTGTCCCGTCGTGATGAGGGTCTCGCAGGCGACACGCCCCATCGGGTCCTCGGCCAGGATGGCGTCGAGGACGCCATCGGAGATCTGGTCGGCGATCTTGTCGGGGTGACCCTCGGTCACGGACTCGGACGTGAACAGGTGCTCGCGCATGTGCCTGCCTTGGTGGTGGGCCGAAACGGGGCGATGGTATCAGCGCTTTCGGCCACGGCAGCTGGCACTGGCCCCGTCCGGCTCATCGTGATTCGCCGACGGCGGGGACGGGGCACGGCCCGCGAAACGAGACGGGCACCCGAAGGTGCCCCGTCTGATGTCGTCAACCCGCTCCGTCACCTCGGAGCGGTCGCGGCAGGGCGCTCCCGGCGCCCGCCGCAACCATCCCCGTCTTACTTGGCGACGTGCGTGAAGATTTCGAACGTCGGCTCGTCGCCGCCGGTGCCCCAGCCCACGACGCTCTTCACGGGGCGGAGGTTGGCGAGGGCCTCGGGGTCGCTCTTGAACGCGCCGGCGGCCTCACCGAGACGTACGGCCTCGCTCACGTTGAGCCACATGAGGCCCGTCACCTTGTCGGGTGCGTCCGCAATCGCCTTGGTGTACTCGTCCAGCTGCGAGAGCGGCTGGGACGGCCGCTGCACGGCCCTGATGGCGGCCGGCGTGGAGCCGAGCATCGCCAGCGAGCCCTCGACGCCGTAGGTCACACCCCCGGTCGGGCTCAGCGGGAGGTTCCATCCCTTCACGCCGCCTTCGAGATTGACCGGTGTCCAGGCCGGCATCTTGCCGCTCGAGCCCATCAGCGACTGCAGCAGCAGCGGCGACCGTTCACGGAGTGCGTCCAGCGTCGCCTGGGCCTTGGTTCCGTCGCCGACCTTGCTGGCCACGACGATGCCGGGTGCCGGAGCGCCCTTGGTGGCGATGACCGCCGTCTCGTCGCGCACGAGCGAGCGGATGTCGTCGAGGCTGACGCCGAGCATCGGCTCGACCTGCCCCACGAACGCCTGAGCCTGGCTGCGCTGCTCGTCGGTGAGCTCGGCCATGACCTTTGTGACCGCGTCAGTGACCTGCGAATCGAGGTCGGACACGTCGGCGAAGAAGACGGCGTCGGACGGCACCTTCTCGTCGAGCGTCGGATTGAATTCCTTGGCGGTGTCGGGAGACCCCATCATCACGCCCTTGATGCGGACCCCTTCGGGTTCGGCGGTGACCGATCCCGCCATCCGCGCGTCCTCGATGTTCGCGAGGGACGTCGCCCCGAGCTGCGAGGCCTGCGCGGCCTGCTGCTTCGCCACGGTGCCGATGTCCATGTAGAACTGGGCGAAGGTGTCCCCGGGAAGTTTCGAGAGCGCCTCGGTGAAGCGATCCGACCCGGTCAGCACCGACGAGCCCCCTGCCCGGTGCGCGTCGATGACGGTCTTGAGGTTCGCCTCGGTGTCCGACATCAGCACGGCGCCGTCCACGACTGCGGCATACGAGTCGCCGCTGCCCGACTGCTTGTAGATGTTGACGCCGTCGACCTGGGTCGGCGCACCGTCGGCCTCCTTCTTCAGGAGCGCCTCAGCGTCTGCGTCCTTTCCGTCCAGGAGATCGATGATGGCGACGAACTCACCGCCCTCCGCGGCCTTCACGGGATCCGACGCCGCGTCCTTCGCCTGGGTCCCCTCGGGGAACTTCAGGACCGCCATCGCTGCCCGCCCGCCGAGCAGCGGCTTGACGTCCGCGTCGAAGCGGGTGCTGCCGCTGTTGATCTCCTTCTCCATCTCCGCCTTGAGCTGGGGATAGGCCGGGAAGAGCGCCCCGAGCGCATCGATCTGCTTCCACTGGGCCCCGTCCACCTCGGTGGACACATCCATGTACAGCGGTGCGGACGCCGGAACGAAGCCGGCCACCGAACTGGCGGTCGAACCGGTGCTGGTGTCCGATCCACCGCAACCGGCGGCGATGAGTGAGATTGACGTGACACCGGCGGCGAGCGGCGCCAGCACGCGTGCACGTCCGCGGAGCGGGAAGGGACGGCGCATTCGGTGGTGACCTCCAGGCGATTGGGTGCGCGACACGAAACGACCGTAGCAATGCATCGGATTTCGTCAGCGGAACTGGAGTAAAGGGATGGTTCAGTGTTGGTGAGCGCCGTGCGGGGAGCGTCTCAGTGGTGCCCTCCGCCGCGGTCCCGAACCTGCAGGATGAGCGGTACGCCCTCGAGCTCGAAGCGCCGTCTGAGGCGGTTTTCGAGCCAGAACCCGTAGTCGCGGGTCATGAGTGAGCGGTCGTTGACGTCGAGCCGCAGCGTGGGCGGCGAGGTGTCCACCTGCACGAGGTAGCGCAACGAGAGCCGGCGGCGACCGCGGCGCGGGCCGGGGCGTTCCTCGGCGAGCTCGCGAATGGCCTCGTTGAGGAGCCGCGTCGGGATGTGGGCGCGTCTGCGCTCGTACAGCCGCAACGCCGCCGGGACCAGCCGGTGCAGCCCCTCACCGGTGACCGCCGAACACACCTCGACCGGCGGCCGCTGGCGGGATTTCGCCCGAAGCTCGCCGATGATGTCGTCCAGGTCGGGCTGGGCGAGGTCCCACTTGTTCATCACCAGGAGCGTGGCGCATCGCGCCCTGGCCGCCTGATCGACCGCCCGGAGGTCGGCGTCGGTGAGGCCTTCGGTGGCATCGCAGACGACGAGGGCGACATCGCTCCGCTCGGCCGCCTGAATGGCGCGGAGCTGGCTGTAGTGCTCGACGCTGTCACGCATCCGTCCGCGCTTGCGCAGGCCGGCGGTGTCGGTCAGGAGCACTTCCTGCCCGTGGTGGTCGAGGAGTGTGTCGACCGGATCGCGTGTGGTCCCCGGACGGTCGTGCACGACGACGCGGGATTCTCCGAGCAGCGCGTTGAGCATCGAGCTCTTGCCCACGTTCGGACGGCCCATGATGCAGAGCGCCGGCACCTCGGGCGCGCTCGCCTCCTGGTCGGGATTCGGTTCCGGCAACGCGGCCACGATCGCGTCGAGCAGGTCGCCGATCCCCAGGCCGTGCTGGGCCGACACCGCGTGGACGTCGCCGAGCCCGAGGCCCCAGAGCTGCTGGGCGCCGATCTCCGACTCCTGGCGTTCCGCCTTGTTGGCGATCACCATCACGGGCAACCGGGTGTGGCGGAGACGGTCGGCGACCTCGAGGTCGCCCGCCGTCGGCGCCGTGTGGACGTCCACGACGAACATGACCAGATCGGCGTTGTCGAGGGCCCGGGTGGCCTGCTCGGCCACCTGGCGGCCGATCGGCGTGGCGTCCTTCTCGTCGATCCCCCCGGTGTCGATCAGCTCGAAGGTGCGGCCGCCCCATTCGGCGATCCCGCTGCGGCGATCCCGGGTGACCCCCGGAACCGGATCGATCACCGCGTCGCGTCGACCCGTGAGCCGATTGAAGAGCGTCGACTTGCCGACGTTCGGATAGCCCACGATCGCCACGATCGGCCGCTCACCCGCGAGCCGCGGTGCCTGTGCGCGATCGTGCCTGGCGCCGGGAACCCGGCGCGGGCTGTCGCGGGTCTCGCCCTCAGTCATCGGATCCGCGCTGCGCCGGACCACCGGCGCGTTCCAGCAACTCGGCGATGGCGACCATCATGCGGTCGGCGGCGACGCGCGCCCGCGCCGCCCGCGATCCTTCGGTCAGATCGCTGAGGTCGAGCGGGGGCCCGACCTCGATCCTGACCGGCCCGAACCGGTGCTGCGAGCCCCAGATCGCCATGGGAACGACCCGGACCCCGTCATCGAGTGCGAGGGACCCCGCTCCGGGCCATGCGGGCCCGAGCTGGCCGTCGTCGGATCGGGTCCCCTCGGGGAACATGAGTAGAGCGTCACCACGGTTCAGCACCGCCTTGGCAACCCTGATCGCATTGCGGTCGGCGGCGCCGCGATCGACCGGAAACGCCCCGACGCGAGAGATGATCCACGACGCGACGGGATGTGCGAACAGCTCCTTCTTGGCCATGAAGTGGAGTCGCCGCGGCAACGCTCCCGCCCCCAGCAGCGGGGGATCCATGCCCGAGACATGGTTGCTGACGAACAGCACCGGCCCGGTCGCCGGCACATTGTGCCCACCACCGCGTCTCAGCCGGTACACGGTCCTGAACAGCGGCCGCAGCACGAGACTCGAAATCGCGTACAGAATCGGATGGATGCGGGCCTCGTCGCCCATCAAACGGCCTCCACTCGGGTGCGGACCAGTTCCAGGATCACCTCGACGACCTCGTCGGCGTCACGCGTCGAGCTGTCGACCACCACCGCGTCGGCGGCCCTGGTCAGCGGGCTGTCGGCACGGGTCGAGTCGAGATGGTCGCGCCGCACGATGTCGTCGAGCACCCGCTGCAGGTCGTGGTCGTGCCCGGACGCCTCGAGGTCGCGCAGGCGCCGTTCCGCGCGACGCGCGGGATCGGCGGTCAGGAACACCTTCACGTCGGCGTTCGGGACGATCACGGTGCCCACGTCCCGGCCGTCGCAGACCCAGTCGCCCCGGGCCATCATCTTTCGCGACAGCTCGGTGACGGCGCGGCGAACCGGGGTGTGCGCCGCGACGCGTGACACCGCTTCGCTCACGTCGGAGGCGCGCACCTCGCGGGTGACCTCTCGACCATCCACGCTCACCAGCACGTGCGGATCGCCGGGTGCCAGCCGGATCTCGAGCGTCTCGGCCAGGTCGCCGCACGCCCGCGGGTCATCGAGGTCCACGCCGCGAGCGAGCGCCGCCCACGTCACCGCGCGATAGATGGCGCCGCTGTCCAGATACGTGGCGCCGATTCGAACGGCCACCTGGCGGGCGACGGTGCTCTTCCCCGCCGCGGCCGGGCCGTCGATGGCGACGATCACGCCACGCCGCCGATGGAACGAAGATCGGCGACGAATCCCGGGTAGGACACCGCCACGGCCTCGAAGCCGTCGATGGCGACCCCGTCGACGCTGGCCAACCCGGCGATTGCGCCGAGCATCGCGAGTCGATGGTCGCCCCTGGCGTCGATGGTGCCGCCGGGGATGCGCTCCCCGCCGGTCACCGAGAAGCCATCCTCGAGTTCGGCGGCACGCACGCCCATCCCGGTGAGGGCGTCCACGACCGCGGTGATTCGATCGCTCTCCTTGACGCGAAGCTCAGCCGCCCCGCGCACCGTGGTGGTGCCGGCCGCCATCGCGCCGAGCACGCCGATCAGGGGGAGCTCGTCGATCATCGCGGCCACCTCATGGGGTTCCACCTCGGTGGCGGTCAGCCCCCGGCTGCGCCGGACGATGAGGGTGCCGCAGGGTTCCCCGGCCACCGGCTCGCCCTCCTCCACGGTGACGTCGGCGCCCATCCGCCGCATCACGTCGAGCAGACCGGCTCTCAGGGGGTTGAGGTTGACGCCTTCCAGCCGTACCTCGGGGTCCGCGAGCAGCGTTCCGGCCACGAGGTGGAACGCCGCCGACGAGAAGTCGCCCGGGACCCGGAGGTCGGGAAGCGAGAGGCTCTCGCAGCGTCCGAGCACCCCGACGTCGTCGCCATCCCGCACCACACCCACCCCCGCGGCGGTGAGCATCCGCTCGGTGTGATCCCGCGACGGAGTCGGTTCGTGGACCCAGGTCGGCCCCTCGGCGCCCAGCCCGGCGAGCAGGATGCAGCTCTTGACCTGTGCGCTGGCCACCTGCAGTTCGTGACGCATGCCTTTCAGCGGCGTTCCGCCCGACACCACCAGCGGCGCGGTGCCCCCCGGCGCGGTGAACAGTGCCGCACCCATCGCCCGCAGCGGTCGGGCGATTCGCGACATGGGGCGCCGCCGCAGGCTGTCGTCGCCGTCGAGGATGACGTGATCGCAGGGCACGCCCACGAGCAGGGCGGGCAGCAACCGCATCAGCGTGCCCGCGTTCGCGCAGTCGATGGCGGGCGGCGGTCGCAGCCCCAGCCGGCCGACGCCGTGAACGACGATCTCGTCGCCGAGGTGACCCTCCACCCTCACGCCGCAGGCCTCGACCGCGTTGAGGGTCGCCGCGGTGTCGGCCGAATCGAGGGGCGCCGTGACGCGGACCGTCCGGTCCGAGATCGCCGCCAGCAGAATCGCCCGGTGGGTGATCGACTTGTCGGGCGGAACCCGGAGGGTGCCGGAGAGTGCGCCGACGGGCGCTGCGGTGACCGTGGACATCCGGCCGAGACTACCGAACCGGGAGTGGCGGCCGGAGCATCATCAGGACCCGCGCGCCGTGTTCGCGCAACCAGGTCCGGTCGTGCTCGAAATCCGGCAGGTGCCGCCCCACCCGCTCCCAGAAGTGCCGCGAGTGGTCCGGATGGTGGAGGTGGCACAGCTCGTGCACGACCACATAGTCGACGACTCGTTCCGGAGTGAGCATCAGCCGCCAGTTGAGCGAGACGGTTCCCCGCGCGGAGGCGCTCCCCCACCGCGACCGCTGTCCGGCCACCACCAGGCGCCCGGGGCTGGCGTCCACGATCGGCGCCCAGTGATCGATCCGGGCGCGGAACTCCCGGCGCGCCTGGCCCCGCATCCACTGCTCGATCGCCACCTCGGGAACCACGTCTCGTGGGACGTGCAGGTGTGCCCCGGAGCGACGGACCCGAGCGCCGGCGCCGATCTGCACCTCGAACTCCGAGTCCAGGAAGGGAAGCCGTGTCCCATGGACGATTCCGGCGGGCGCCCGGGCGACCACCCGTCCCCAGGCGGCCGCGATCCAGGCGGCATCCCGGTGGAGCTGGTCCTGGATGCGACGTGCCGAACACCTGGCGGGGACGGTCACAGTGAGCCCGGTCGGGCCGACGCGCAGGTTCATCCTGCGGGTCCGGCGGGTGCGAACCACGCGATACGGAACGGTCAGACCGTCGATCTGAAGCGTTGTCAGCGGTGCCTCCGACACTCCTGGCGCCGGTCGGACCGACCGGGCGAAACCCGTTCCCAATCCTGGCATCCCGAGCGGTCGCCGTGCCACGGGCGTCGCAACGTCGCGGCCGGTGCGCCGACGGCGGCGGCGCAGGCGGCCCTACCATCGCGCCGGTCCGGCGCATACCGTATGCGCGTGAGCGAGTCGGACCTCAACACCGAATTCGCCGTCGACCGCCCCGACACCACGCTGGCCGCGCAGCGGTCCGGGGCCGGGCCCGGCGTGCTGTTGCTCCACGGACTCTCCGCCACCCGGCGCTACGTCCTGCACGGGTCCACGGCGATCGAACGCGCCGGCTACCAGGTGGTCTCCTACGACGCCCGCGGACACGGCGACTCGGCGCCCGCGAACCACCCCGAGACGTACGACTACGACACCCTCGGCGAGGATGCCGTCGCGGTCCTGGACCGCGCCGAGGTCGACCGGGCGATCCTCATCGGGCAGTCGATGGGGGCGGCGACGGCGGTGAACGTCGCGCTCCGCCATCCCGACCGCGTGGCCGGCCTGGTGGTGGTCACGCCCGCCCATCTCGGCGCGCCGTCGAATCGGCTCGAACGGTGGGATCGGCTGGCACGCGGGCTGCGCGAGGCGGGCGTCGAGGGGTTCATGGAGGCTTACGGTGATCCACCCGTTCCCGAGCGATGGCGGGACACGATCAAGACCGTCATCCGCCAGCGGTTGAGTCGCCACGTCCACCCGAATGCCGTCGCCGATGCGCTCTCCGCCACTCCGCGCTCGGCGGCCTTCGACGGTATGGAGGAGCTCACCGGGATCTCCGTGCCGACGCTCATCGTCGCCAGCCTGGACGAGCTCGATCCCGACCATCCGCTCCGGATCGCCGAGCAGTACGTCCGCACGATCCCGAATGCGGAGTTCCTGATCGAGAATCCCGGCGAGAGTCCGCTCGCCTGGCGGGGCGGATCGCTCTCGGCGGGGGTCCTCCGGTTCCTGGCCGATTCCGGGCTGGGGCCCGCGGACTCAGAACACTAGGCGGGTGCCGCCCAGACCGTGTAGCCACGTTCCCGGATCATCGCCGCCGCCGCACGCGCGTCCTCGGCGCCGCCGATCCGCAGCACGAGCTCGCCGACGCCGCCGGGCGGTCCCGGGTGGAGCACCAGATCCCGGATGTTGATGTGGGCATGGCCGAGCGCGGTCGCGATGTCGGAGACGGTTCCCGGCTGATCCGGGATGACGGCGGTCACCTCCCACGGATCGACGGCGTCCTGGGCCCGCTGAACGGCCCGCAACCGGTCGCGGGCGTCGGCGGCGTGCGCGAAGAACGATTCGACCGCGGCCCGATCCCCCGCCACGACGGCCGCGGCGATCACGTCGAGCCGCTCCCGGTACTCGTCGAGCGTCTCGACCAGCGCGGCGCGGTTCGCCAGCAGGATGTCCGCCCAGAGCGGCGGGTTCGATCCCGCCACACGCGTCAGGTCGTCGAATGACGGTCCGGCGGACCGCAGGGCCTCGCGCCCCTCCGGCGCCGTGTTGGCGGCCTGATCGATCAACGCCGAGGCCAGCACGTGCGGGACGTGGCTCACCAGCGCCATCAGCCGGTCGTGAACCCCCGCGCTGATCGCGGTCGGGACGGCACCGGTCGCCGCGACCAGCGAGTGGGCCCGCTCGTAGAGGTCCGGTCGTGTTTCGGCGGTCGGCGTCAGGAACCACGTGGCGCCGTTGAAGAGGTCCGCCCGGGCGAAGCCCACCCCGCACTGTTCCCCGCCGCAGATCGGATGGCCTCCGACGAACCGCACCCGATCCTCAGCGCTCAGCGCGTCGACGACCGCCCGCTTCGCCGACCCGATGTCGGTGACCAGGCAGTCGGCGGGGGCGTGGACGAACACCTCGCGTGCCAGGTCGGGGATTCGCGGCACCGGCGCGGCGATGACCACCGAGGCGGCTCCCGCCACCCCCTCGGCGATGCTCGTGGTGGTGGCGTCGACGGCGCCGAGGCGGGCCGCGTCCTCAAGCGCCTGCCGGTCCGGGTCCACGCCGCGAATCGGCGTGACACCGGCGCGGCGCAGGGCGAGGCCGAGCGATCCCCCCATGAGCCCAACACCGATGACGGTGACGGGCCCCTCGGGGAGACGGCGGGAGGGCGACTCAGGCGTTGACGGCGACCGGCTCGCCACCGGCCATGACCTTGCCCATGAGGTCGACCACGCGACGGACGTCGGTGACCCAGCTGTTGAACGCGTCGGCGTACAGGGCCTGGGGACCGTCGCAGAGCGCGGTTTCGGGCGACGGGTGGACCTCCACGATCAATCCGTCGGCGCCGGCCGCGACGGCAGCCCGTGCCATCGGGAGGATCATCTCGCGGCGACCCGCGGCGTGGGACGGATCGACGATGACCGGCATCCCGGAGTTCGCCTTCACCACCGGCACGGCCGAGATGTCGAGCGTGGACCGGGTTGCGGTCTCGAAGGTCCGGATGCCCCGCTCGCAGAGGATGATGCGGTCATTGCCCTCGCGGGCGATGTACTCGGCCGACAGCAGCCACTCCTCGATCGTGGCCGACATGCCCCGCTTGAGCAGCACCGCGGCGTCGGTCTTCCCGACCTCCTTGAGGAGGTCGAAGTTCTGCATGTTGCGGGCGCCGAGCTGGATCACGTCGGCGACCTCGAGGACGTCGTCGAGCTGGCGCACGTCCATGACCTCGGTGACCACGGGCAGGCCGGTCTCCTCGCGCGCCTCGGCGAGGATGGTCAGCGCCTCACGGCCGAGGCCCTGGAAAGTGTACGGGCTGGTGCGCGGCTTGAAGGCGCCGCCGCGGAGCATGGCCGCCCCGGCGTCACGGACGACGCGGGCGGTGCTGAGCGTCTGGTCGCGCGACTCGACGGTGCACGGACCGGCGATCAGCGCGAAGTTGTTGCCGCCGATCTTGCGTCCCGCGATGTCGAGGATGTGGTCGCCGCCCCGGAAGTCACGGGACACCAGCTTGTAGGGCTTCAGGATCGGGACGACCTTCTCGACGCCCTCCTCCGATTCGAGCTGCATCGAGGCGACCAGCTCACGGTCGTCGCCGATTGCGCCAATGAGGGTGACGAACTCGCCGCGGGAAACGTGCGCCCGAGCACCGGCGCCCTCGACGCGTTCCACCACGTGAGCGATCTGCTCCTCGGTGGCCCCCTGTGTCATCACGATCATCATGGTGCTGGTGGTCCCTTCTCGTTTGCGCCGTGGCGGCGGGTGTGTACTGCGTGTCAGGTGGTGCCGATGAGCTCCGCGAGGGCCGCAAGGAACGCATCGTTCTCGTCGCGGGTTCCGATGGTGACTCTGAGTCCGCTCGGGACTCCGAGCGATGCGCCGTTGCGAACGATGATCCCACGCCGCAGCAGCTGCTCATGGACGGCCGAACCGTCGAACGGCCGACCGTCGATCGCCGTCATGAGAATAAAGTTGGCCTGGGTCTCCGTAAAGGTGACACCCATCGCCCGCAAGGATTCGCCCATGCGTTCCCGCTCGGCGACGGTCTCGGCGATCCGGCGTGACATCGGCCCCTGGTGCCGGATGGCCTCGAGTGCGGCGGCCTGGGCGACGCTGGACGTGTTGAACGGCTGGCGCACGCGGTCGATCGCCGCGACCCAGTCGGTGCTTCCGACACCGTAGCCCACCCGCAGGCCGCACAGGCCGTACGCCTTGCTGAACGTGCGCGTGACCAGCACGTTGGGCCGGGACTTCGCCAGGCTCATCGGACGCCCTCGATCCGCGAGGGTGACGAAGTCGTGGTACGCCTCGTCGATCAGCACCGCGACGTCGTCGGGGACCATGTCCAGGAACGCCTCGATCGCGTCGGCGGCCACATAGCCCCCGGTGGGGTTGTTGGGACTGCAGATCACGACCAGCCGCGTCCGTTCGTCGACCTCGGCGGCCATGGCCTCCAGATCGTTGCGGCCCGCGTCGTCGAGGGGCACGGCGATGGATTCCGCCCCGGCCACCTCGGCAAGGTGCGGGTAGAGACCGAAGGACGGCGAGGGATGCACGACCGTGGTGCCGGGATCGAGCAGCGCGGTTCCGGCGAGCAGGATCAGCTCGCATGACCCGTTGCCCAGGACGATCTGCGCCGGGTCGGCCCCGTGCAGCTCCGCGAGCGCCTCGCGAAGCGCGGTCCCGGCCCCCTGCGGGTAACGGTTCACGGCGTCCGCGCCGGCGCAGATGACGTCGGCGACGGCCTCGAGCGGAGGAAACGGGCTCTCGTTGGACGCCAGCTTGACGGCCGAGTCGAGGCCGTACCTGGCGAGCACCTCGGCGGTGGTCAACCCCGGCTCGTACGTTGGGATCGCCGCGAGGCGACTCGAGGTGGTGATGGTCACGCCGTGAGTGTACGAAACACCGGGTCGACCGGCCGTCGCGTCTCCGATGCTCCGGACGGCCGGTCGAGGCGGCGCTGCGCGATCGCTCAGGCGGAGACCAGCTCCACCACTGGAATCACCCGATCGCCCGCCTGCTGCTCGTACTCTCCGAACTGCGGCACCTCGGTCGCCTGGCGCCCGTAGACCTCCGAGCGCTCCGGCTCGTCCAGCGGCCTGGCGAGCACCACCTCGCGGTCGGCGCCGACCTCGATCTCGACCGCCGGGGTCGCGCGGAGGTTGTGGTACCAGGACGGATGGACCGGGGCGCCCGCCGCCGACGCGAAGATGAATCGGCGATCGCCCTCCTGCCGGTACATCAGCGGGTTCTCACGATGGGAACCCGATTTCGCACCGACCGTGTGCAGGATCAGCATCGGTGCGCCCTCGAACATTCCGCCCACTTTGCCCGCGTTCTCCCGGAATTCGGCGATGATGCCGCGGTTGAAGGCGTGCATGTCCATTGCTGCGCTCATGGTTCCTCCTGAGGGGATCCCGGCAACCATAGGCGAGGAGCAGCGCCCGCGTCACCCCTGCGGGGTGGGTGCCTCGATGGGGGGTATTATTGTCAACTTGACGTCATTTCGGTCGATGGTTATTGTCAGATCGACATGAATATGCCCTCCCTCCCCATCACCCACCGCGACCCCCCTCCGGTCCTCGTCATCGGATCCGGGATCGCCGGGTTGCTCACGGCCCTCCGGTCCGCTGCCCACGGTCCCGTCCTGCTGATCACCAAGGACGAGCTCGGGCACAGCAACACCCGCCAGGCACAGGGCGGCATCGCCGCCGCGGTCGCGGTCGACGACTCCCCGGCGGCACATGCCGCCGACACGCTGGCCGCCGGCGCCGGGCTCTGTGATCCGGACGCGGTGTCGATCACCACCGAGGATGGCCCCCGGCGCATCGCCGAGCTGACCCGCCTCGGTGTGCCCTTCGACATGCGCGACGGCCGGCTCGAGCTCGGCCGCGAAGCCGCGCACGGCGCGCACCGCGTGGTCCACGCCGGTGGCGACGCCACCGGCGCGAACGTGGTCGCCGCGCTTCGTGACGCCGTGTTGCGGGACCCGCGCATCAGCATCCGCCCTCACCTGCGGGTGGTCGATCTCGTCGTGGAAGCCGCCGTCGCTGTCGGCGTCCTGGTGAGCGACCGCCAGGGCCGGGTCGAGATGCTGCGCGGCCGCGCGGTGGTGCTCGCCACCGGAGGGCTCGGCCAGCTCTACGCCTACACGACCAACCCGCGCGGGGCGACCGGCGACGGCATCGCGCTCGCGATGCGCGCCGGGGCCGCCGTGGCCGACCTGGAGATGGTCCAGTTCCACCCGACCGCGCTGGCACTCGGGCCGTCCCCGCTGCCGCTGGTGTCCGAGGCGGTGCGTGGCGAGGGCGCGTATCTCCGCGACGCGGCCGGTCGTCGCTTCATGCGCGACCTGCATCCGCTCGCGGAACTCGCCCCGCGAGACGTGGTCGCCCGCGCGGTGGCCCGCACGGCACTCGACGACGGACAGCCGGTCACGCTCGACCTGCGCCACCTCGACGCCGCACACATCGAGCGACGGTTCCCGACCATCGCGGACATCTGCGCCACCCATGGGCTGCGCCTCGCGCACGACCCGATTCCGGTGACCCCGGCGGCCCACTATGGCATTGGCGGTGTGCTCGCCGACATGACCGGGCGCACGAGCCTGCGAGGGTTGTACGCCGTCGGCGAGGTGGCCTGCACCGGACTGCACGGCGCGAACCGCCTGGCATCGAACAGCCTGCTCGAAGGGGCCGTCATGGCGGCCCGGGCGGCGGCCCACATCGGTCGCATCGGCATCGACGACTGGCCCGCCCGCGACGTCAGGCCGACCACGCTGACCTCGGGACATGGACCGGTGCCCGCCCAGGAGCAGATCCAGGAACTCATGTGGCGGGGGCTCGGCCTGGAACGTGACGAGGCCGGCATGGCCGATCTCGCCGACACCCTTGCCGGGTTCGGCCCGTCACCGGAGGCCGGCGTGGACGGGATGGTGCTCGTGGCGCGCGCCATGGTGCGTGCCGGCCGCCACCGTACCGAGAGCCGCGGGGCGCATTTCCGCACCGACCATCCATCCACCGACGAACAGCTCGCGCATCGCATCGGCTGGCTCGACGGCACCCCATTCGTGGTCGAACCCGCCACCCCGCTGACACGAGTACCCCACCAGACCGTGAGGAACGCCGCATGACCACCAACCCGGCCACCTGCACAATGCCCGCGCTGGACGACACGCCCATCGACGAGCTGGTCGCCCGGGCCCGCGCCGCACGTGACGCGCTCGGATCGCGCCTGGTCGTGCTCGGCCACCACTACCAGAAGGACGAGGTGATGGAGTTCGCCGACATCACCGGCGACTCGTTCCTGCTCGCCCAGCGGGGCTCGGAGGCCACCGATGCCGAGCTGGTGGTCTTCCTGGGCGTCTACTTCATGGCGGAATCGGCCGACATCCTCGCCCAGCCGCACCAGCGTGTGGTGCTGCCGGACCTCGGCGCGGGCTGCCACCTCGCCGAGTGCGCTGACATCTTCACGGTGCGCGACGCCTGGCAGCAGATGACCGAGGCGCTCCCGGGCAAGCGCGTCATCCCGCTCACCTACATGAACAGCGGCGCCGACCTGAAGGCGTTCGTGGGTGAGCACGGCGGCGCCGTCTGCACCTCCGGCAACGCCACGAAGGCGTTCGAGTGGGCGATGGGCGAGGGGGACGCGGTCTTCTTCTTCCCTGACGAACACCTCGGTCGGAACACCGGGGTCCGGCTGGGCATGTCGCCCGAT
>JACJWX010000005.1 GCA_020636905.1 Actinomycetota bacterium
TCGTTCAGGAGGTCGCGGGCGGGAAGACGGTCGGTCCGGGGGCGCGCAGGGCGTTGGTGCCGCAGTGCACCTCGCCGCCGCCGTCGTGGAGATAGACCCGGTTCTCGATGAAGTGGACGCGGACCCCGAGCGGCTCGAGCGCGGCCCGGGTGGACCGTCGGAAGAGGTCCTCGCCATCGACGATCGGGCCGTGCGGGTCGGGGGCGACGTAGTCGAGCGGGCTGAGGGTCAGGCCATTGATCACGTTGGGGATGAGGGTGCCCATCGGGTGACGGACGCCGGTCGCGGTCTTCTCGGGTGCGCTGTACCCATCCCTCGACATCAGCACCGGAACCCGGACGAGCTCCGCTTCGGACAGGCCGAGCGCTTCGGTCAGATGCGCGATGACCCGGTCGATGTGGTCGGCGGACGTGCGGTTGTCGGCGACGATCCGCGCGTCCGCCAGCACCTCGTCGATGGTCATGCCCGACTCACCCGGCACGGGATCGTCGAAGCGCGCCGATCCGAACCCCGCGGCCTGAGCCTGTACCAGGAGCGCCATGGCGCCCCGAGGGTCGGCCACGGCCAGGGTCCATCCGCGCGGATTCGAGGCCGGCACCACATGGAGGATCTCGTCCACGTGCCCCACCGCGAGCCAGGAGGTGTCGATCGTGACCACCGGCTGTGGTCCCTGGGCGCGGAGCAGCGCCGTGAGGGCGGGGTCCGGCCGCCGGGTGGAGGTCGAGCCCACGATGATGGAGCCGAACGGACGCCCTTCCGACGGCGGGAGGCCGTCGAGGTTGCCCATGCTGTTGAGCGACGGATCCACCAGCGCGTTGTCGAGACCGGTGGGACGGACGTCGGCGATACCGATGTCGCGGTGCCCGAGCGCGTCCCGGATCGCCGCACGGGAGAGCCGCGCGGTCAGCCGTCCGCTCCAGTTCACCTCGGCCGGGGAACGCAGGATGATCCGCACGCGGTGGGGCGCGCCCCCGGGGCCGGGCATCTCGACCCACCCGGCCTCGAACTGATCCTGCGTCCAGATGTCGTTCGGACTCCGGACCGGGCGGATCACCGAACCAGGGGCGGCGGCGACGGCGGCGGCGAGGCCCAGCTGGAAGTCCCGCTGCCCGCGCAGCGCCAGCCGCTCGAGGGCGTGTGGCGCGGTGGGTTCCGGCAGGCGGGGACCGGTCGTCGGTCGCACGCCGTCCGCGACCCGGGCCGAGCCCGTGAGGCCCGCGGTCACGATGGTCTGGGCCGGGCGCAGATCGTTCTGGAGCACGAGCGGAGCGAGCATCAGGGCGGCTCGATCACTGCTCGTGCGTCCGCCGTCCCGGACGCGCACCATGACGGTCACGCGCCGCGCCGCGGCGGAGATCGTCAGTCCCCGCCCCTCGATCGCGAGGTCCGCGCCGGTGCTCAGCGTTCGCGCCGAGAGCGGTCGGCCGCCCACGGGAACCCACCCCGCCGCGGTGCGCCGGAAGAGGCGTGAGTTCCGTGCGCCTGGCCCGCCGACGAGGATACGTCCCGTGGCAGCGGCGCTGATCCCCTGTACCGGGGCCAGCCGCAGCCGCGCCAGGTCGGCGAGATCTTCGGGACCGTTGACGCGGGCGTCGCTGGCGTCGTCGCACTGTTCGGAGCCGCGGGTCCGGGCGACGCAGCGCCGGCCGTCGTCGTCGACGTTCGGAAGGTAGAGCGCACCACGCTCACGCGTCCACTGATCGTGCCCGCTGCGATCGGCCGCCGTGATGGCCCCGTCGCGGTTCGTGTCGGCGGTGAGTTCGACGGTGGCCGCCGCGGCGGGCACCGACCCGGCCGCGGCCACGCCGATCACGACAGCCGGAAGGATGCGCCAGACGGGCGGAGGCATGATGGGAAGGGATCTCCGGGCGAAATGGGTACCACCCGAGCTTCGGCAGTGGCGGGCCCGGGCAACACCCCCGGAGGCATAGTTCACCGGGGCGTGCGAGTCAGGCCGGTGTGTTCCGGCCGACCCCGGGGCATGGCGCCGCGCTCCATCCTGTCCGCCGGGATCCGATGAGTCCGGGGGGCGAAGGCTCGGATGCCCGACCCGACCGGGATCAATCGGCGATCTGGGATCATTGACGGGTGGATCAACAGCGACGCACCGAACGGGCGACGGCTCAGCTCATCGACCGCGCCTGGTATCGGGGCCGGTCGTCGGTGCGCGCGCGCTGGGATCGTCTGTATGGCAAGTCCTGGCACATCGGGCAGGCGGCGATCGCAGCGGGATTGGCCTGGTTCATCGCGGCTGACGTCCTCGGCCACCGGCAGCCCTTCTTCGCGCCGATCGCCGCGGTCGTCTCGCTGGGCACCACCTACATCCAGCGGCTGCGACGGGTGGCGGAGGTCACCGCCGGTGTGGCCATCGGTGTGTTCGTCGGGGATGCGTTCGTGCAACTGGTCGGCACCGGGGCCTGGCAGATCACGCTCGTCGTCGCCCTGGCCATGTCCAGCGCCTTCCTGCTCGACGCGGGTGTCCTGCTCGTGACCCAGGCGGCGGTGCAGAGCATCGTCGTGACCGTGTTCGTGGCCGATGGGAGCGGCTTCGCCCGCTGGACCGACGCCGCCATCGGCGGCGGCGTCGCCCTGGTGGCCGCCGCCGTCATCCCGCAGGCCCCGCTGCGGCGTCCCAGGGTCCAGGCCGGAACGGCGGTGCGCGTCATCGCCCGGATCCTGCGAGGCACCGCGCACGGCGCGACCACCGGCGACATCGAGGTGGCCGCCACGGTCCTCCATGACGCGCGCCGCGTCGACTCGGTGGTCCAGGAACTCGGACTCGCGGCCGAGGAGGGACGTTCGGCGCTTCGGGCGTCGCCGTTCCGACGTCGCTACCGGACCGAACTCGAATCCATCGGCGACTCGGTGGAGCACATCGACCGGGCCCTGCGAAGCGCCCGCTGGCTGCTGCGGCGGGTCGTGGCGGCCGCGTACCACGCCGAACGGGTGCCCACCGAGTACCCGACGCTCATCAGCGACATGGCCGCGGCGACGGATCGCGTCGCCGACGCATTCGAAGGGACCGGCACGTGGGAACAGGCTCGAGAGGCGCTTCGGGCGGTCGCCGCCCAGACCGCCCACGTGCCGCGGACCTCGCTCCTGAGCAACGAGGTGATCCTCGCGCAGGTGCGTTCGACCATCGTGGAGCTGATGCAGACCACCGGCCTCGATCTGGACGACGCCGTCAGTGTGCTGCCGCGACTGCCCACCCGGAACCTCCGGTCGGACGCCGGCGGCTTTTCCATGTAGCACCCGGACCGGGCGGTATGCTCGGCCACCGTGCGACGCGTCCTGATCCTCGGCTCGACCGGCTCGATCGGCACCCAGGCGCTGGATGTCATCGACGCCTGTGACGATCTGGTGCTCTGCGGGCTCGCCTGCGGCAGCCGTATCGACGACATGCAGCGACAGGCGGCGCTCCGCGGGGTGACTGCGACCGCATGCGCGGCCGGCGGGGGAGGCGTCGCCTTCACGCCGGACCTCGGCGACCTCATGGACGCCGCCGAGCCGGACATCGTCCTGAACGCCATGGTCGGGGCGGCGGGACTGCAGCCCACGCTCGCCGCGATCGCGCGCGACGTGCCGGTGGCGCTAGCCAACAAGGAGACGCTCGTCGCCGGCGGGGAAGTGGTGGCGAAGCTCCGCCGGACCCATCCGGTGGAGATGCTGCCCGTCGACAGCGAGCACAGCGCGCTGTTCCAGATCCTGGCCGGGGTGCCGCGTGATCGTGTCCGCCGGGTCGTACTCACCGCCAGCGGCGGGCCGTTCCGGGGGCGCACGCGCCAGGAGCTTCGCGAGGTCGGTCCCGACGACGCGCTCCGCCATCCGACGTGGGACATGGGCGCGAAGATCACGATCGACAGCGCGACCCTCATGAACAAGGGGCTCGAAGTCATCGAAGCGCATCACCTCTTCGCCACGCCGTACGACGACATCGAGGTGGTGGTGCATCCGCAGTCGGTGATCCACGGGATGGTCCGCGTGGACGACGGCTCGGTGCTCGCCCACATGGGCCCTCCGGACATGCGTGTGCCGATCGGCTACGCCCTGCGCTGGCCGATTCCACCCCCGGAGCGTTCGGCGCTCGACCTCCTTGGGGCTACCCTGCAGTTCATGCCGCCCGACGCCGATACGTTCCGATGCCTGCCGCTGGCCGTCGAAGCCGGTCGGGTGGGCGGAACGGCGCCGGCCGCGCTGAACGCCGCCAACGAGGTGGCGGTCGCCGCCTTCCTCGAGCGCCGCATCGGATTCCTGGACATCCCCGAGACCGTGGAGCACACCCTGAACGAGATCCAGCACGGCGACGGCACGGATCTCGAGGCCGTGCTCGCGCACGACGCCCGGGCGCGCGAGGTCGCGTCGGCCCGGATCGCGGCGGTGAGCGCGTGAGCGTCGTCTCCAACCTCATCCAGTTCGCGCTCATCCTGATGTTCCTGGTGCTGGTCCACGAGGCCGGCCACATGTACGTCGCCCGCTGGACCGGCATGCGGGTGGAACGCTTCTCGATCTTCTTCGGGAAGCCCGTCGCCTCGTTCACGAAGGGCGAGACCGAGTACGCCATCGGCTGGCTCCCCCTCGGGGGCTACGTCAAGATCAGCGGAATGACCCGGGACGAGGACGTCCCCGATGAACATCTGCATCGGACCTACAGCCGCTCGGCGACCTGGAAGAAGATCGCCACGATCGCCGCCGGCCCCGGGATCAACATCGTGGTCGCGATCCTCGCGTTCGCGGCCCTGTTCTGGATCGGCGTCCCCGGCGGAGACCCCACGACGCAGGTGGAATACGTCCAGAAGGCGAGCCCCGCGGCGAGCATCGGCCTGCGACCCGGGGACACCATCACGGCCGTGAACGGCATCGCCGTGAGCACCGGCCAGGACCTGCGGCGCGTGATCGAGGCGCGGCCGAAGCAGGACGTGCGGGTGACCTACACGCGGGACGGGGTCGCAGCGCCGATCACCCGCCGCACGACGTTGAATTCCGAGAAGGTGGACGGGCGCGAGGTCGGGCGCCTCGGATTCGGATTCCACTACGACACGGTTCGGTTCGGCCCCGTCGCGGGAGTGCGCGAATCGCTCGACTACACCTGGTACATCGTGACCGAGTCCGGCAAACAGCTTGGCCGGGTGTTCGTGTCGCAGCGCGCTCGTGAAGATCTCCAGAGCGTGGTCGGCGTCGGAGCGGTCTACAACGAGATCGCGAACGAGGGGCTGCTGGTCATCATCCAGTTCATCGGGGTGCTCAGCCTGGCGCTCGCGGTGTTCAACCTGATCCCGCTCCCGCCACTCGATGGCGGCCACATCCTCTTCGCGGTGATCGAGCACGTGCGCGGACGGCCCCTGCCGCGTGCGGTCTTCGAGCGCGCGAGCATCATCGGCCTCGCGTTGTTGTTGATGGTGATGGTGTTCACGCTCCAGAACGACATCATCGACATCCGTAACGGCACCGTGCTCGGCCCCCGCTAGTCTCCGGCGATGACGGACTTCCCACGTCAGAGTGTCGGCTGCCGGGTCGGGGACGTCGTGATCGGGGGAGGGGCGCCGGTCGTCGTCCAGTCGATGACCAACACCGACACCGCCGACGCGGCCGCCACGGCCGCACAGGTCGCCGAGCTGGCGGCGGCGGGCTCGGAGATCGTACGGATCACCGTGAACAATCGGGCGGCCGCGGGCCGCGTCGCCGAGATCCGCGACCGGCTGCGCGACGACCACGGCGTCCAGGTCCCGCTCGTCGGCGACTTCCACTACAACGGCCACACGCTGCTCGGTGAGTTCCCCGACTGCGCCGAAGCGCTCGACAAGTACCGCATCAATCCCGGGAACGTCGGCCGCGGTGCCCGCCACGACGCCAACTTCGCGGCGATCGTCCAGGCGGCGATCGACCATGACAAGCCCGTGCGGATCGGCGTGAACGCGGGCTCGCTCGATCCCGAGATGGTCGACGCGCTCATGGACGAGAACGCCCGGCGCACCGAACCGCTCAGCGGCGACGCGGTCATCCGCGAAGCCATGGTCCGGAGCGCCCTGCAGAGCGCGGAAGCCGCCGAAGAGCTCGGGTTGGGGCACGATCGGATCGTGCTGTCGTGCAAGGCGAGCCGCCTCCAGGAGATGGTGGCGGCCTACCGGGACCTGGCCGGACGGTGCGACTACCCCCTCCATCTGGGGCTCACCGAAGCCGGCATGGGCGCCAAGGGCATCGTCACCACCAGCGCGGCGCTTGGCATCCTGCTCCAGCAGGGGATCGGCGACACCATCCGTGCCAGCTTGACGCCCGAGCCCGACGGCCGGCGTACCCTCGAGGTGCAGGTGTGCCTGGACCTGCTCCAGGGGCTCGGCCTGCGGAGCTTCCGTCCGCAGGTGACCGCGTGTCCCGGGTGCGGTCGCACCACCAGCACGTTCTTCCAGCAGCTGGCCCAGCGGATCGAGGCGCACCTCGACGACCGGATGTCGGTGTGGAAGGTGGAACGCCCGGACGCGGCGACGCTCAAGGTGGCCGTCATGGGATGCATCGTGAACGGCCCCGGAGAGAGTCGCGCGGCGGACATCGGCATCAGCCTGCCCGGCACCGGGGAATCGCCCCGTGCGCCGGTGTACGTGGACGGCGAGAAGGTGGCCACGCTCGAAGGTCCGAATCTCGCCGAGGACTTCGTGGCCATGGTCGAGGCGTACGTTCGGGACCACTATCCGACGGTGTCCTCACCGGTCGGCTGAGCGGGCCGTCGCCGGCCGCACCGCCGGGGACATCGTGGTACCCTGAGCCGCGAATCGCGGGGCGTGGCGCAGTCTGGTAGCGCACCCGGCTGGGGGCCGGGCGGTCGGAGGTTCAAATCCTCTCGCCCCGATCAGGTGGAAGGCGGCAATGTGGGCGGCACTCGATGGCACTGGGTGCCCAACGCCCTCACGATCGGGCGGCTCGCGGCACTCCCGCTGATCGGCTGGATGCTCCTCCGCGCCGACGGGCCGACCGCTCCCGCCGCGGCCTGGGTGTTCGCCCTCGTCGCGCTCACCGATTGGTTCGATGGTCGACTGGCACGCTCGCTCGGCGCTGAATCGGACTTCGGACGGGTCGCCGACCCGCTGGCGGACCGGCTGCTGGTCGCGGTCGCCCTCATCGGCCTGATCGGTCTGGGACGCTACGGATGGCCCGGCCCGACGGTGATTCTGGCCCGCGACGTGCTCGTCATCGCGGCCGTCGTGCTGCTCCGTGGGCGGGTGCGCGTCCAGGTGGACCGGCTCGGCAAGGTGTCCTCGGCCGCGGTCATGGTGGCTGTCGGGCTGTCGTTGCTGAATTCGGCGAAATGGATCGATGTGCTCTTCTGGATCGCGGTTGGTCTCTCGGTGGCATCGGTGCTTCGATACGTCGCGACATTCAGCCCTTCGGGCTCGGAGACCAAACACTCACCCGAAGGATGAGGGTTTGGCCCTGCTCGGCTATGCTGATCACTATCGACCGACCAGAAGGAGCCATCCTCGATGGATCTGGAACCCCTCCCGGACCTGAAGACCCTCTCGGACACCGAGCTGAAACGCCTCATCGGTGAGCTGAAGGATCGTGAGGTGGCGCTCTCGGCGCAGCGTCGCGCCCTGCACGGGCGCATGGACATGCTCCGCTACGAGCTGGTGCGGCGACTGTCCTCGAAGGAAGAGGGCGAACTGTCGGTCGTCGACCTGGACGGGCTCGCGAACATCCTCGCCGGCCGCATCCCGGACATCGACCGGCTCGAGGGCTGACGGAGGCGACCATGCAGTGCCCCGAGTGCGGGAGCGTGCAGAACGAGGGCAACCGCTACTGCGGCCACTGCGGGGCACATCTGGTTCCGGACGGCGCGACGGCCGAGGTTCCAGCGCCGTGGACCAGTGGCACCACCGGCGAGGTCATGCGACGGCCGTCGGCACGCGGGCCCATGCTCGCGGTCCGGTCGGGGGGACCGCAGGGGGCGACGTACGACATCGGCCGCGGGGCGGAGATGAGCATCGGGCGCTCGCCGGCGGCGGACGTCTTCCTGGACGACGTGACGGTCTCGCGTGACCACGCGCAGCTCGTCGCGACGACCGAAGGCGTCGTGCTCCGCGATCTGGGCAGCCTGAACGGCACCTACGTGAACAGGCGTCGGATCGAAGACGACGAACTTCTCCACGACGGCGACGAGCTTCAGATCGGAAAGTTCCGACTCACCTACATCGGCTGATGAATCGACCGAACGACACCACGCCCCTGTTCCAGGCCG
This sequence comes from Actinomycetota bacterium, assembly GCA_020636905.1. Classification (GTDB taxonomy): domain Bacteria; phylum Actinomycetota; class Thermoleophilia; order Miltoncostaeales; family Miltoncostaeaceae. The sequence goes on from JACJWX010000005.1 coordinate 8,228, forward strand.
CCAACGACGAACCGACGATCACGATCGGCGCCGTCTGCGAGGCCCTGCGGGCGGACTATCCGGACATCTCGATCTCCAAGATCCGATACCTGGAGGATCAGCGGCTGATCAGTCCCCGGCGCACGCCGGGCGGATATCGCCTATACACCAACGACGATCTCGAGCGCCTGCGAACCATCCTGCGGCTCCAGCGCGACGAGTTCCTGCCGTTGCGGGTCATCCGCCAGGAACTCGACGACGGCGGTGCGGCGTCGTTCAGCGGTGGGGGTATCGCAAAACACGCGCGACGCCCGCAACTCTCCGATCCGGCTGCGCCTCCGCGCCACTCCATCGACGATGTGCTGGCACTCGACGGCGCGTCCCGCGAACTGGTCCGCGAACTCCAGGAGTACGGCCTCGTGCGGTCCGGGGAGGCCTTCGACGACACCGAACGCGAACTCGTGCAGGCGGCGGCCGAACTATCGAGCCACGGTGTGCAGCCTCGACACCTCCGATTGTTCCGAACGGCCGCCGAGCGGGAGGCCGGCCTGCTGGAGCAGCTGCTGGCGACCGGTCTGCGGTCCCGAAACCCGGAGCGGCGCCGCGAGGCGCTCGACACGCTCGAGCACATGGCCGGCCTGGTCTCGCACATCCGACACCTGATGCTGGTGGCGGAGCTGCGCCCGGTCGCACATCCCGAGAGCGGTCACTGAGCGCGGCTCCGGCATCGGCACGGGTCCCCGCGAGCATGCGGGTGACGCGCGGGTGTGCGCATCGCGATCGCACACCGCCCCGCCGGGTGTCCCGGCCGCTGCGCGAGGTGGTCCGTACGGGTCGGAGCGGGGAGTGTGAGGAATGATTCGAGCCGGTGTGGACATCGGCGGTACGGGTATCAAGTCGGCACTGGTGGACACCCGGACCGGGGAACTCACCACGCCACGGTTGCGGACGCCCACGCCGGCGCATTCGACCCCCGAGGCGGTGTGCGCGGTGGTCGCGGAGCAGGTGCGCGAGCTGATGGACACGCATCACGGTGAGGGCACCGTCGGCATCGGGATCCCCGCCGTGGTCCAGCACGGCGTCATCCAGACCGCAGCGCATCTCGACGCCTCGTGGGTCGGCGTGGATGCGGAGGGAGTGCTCTCCCGGGCCGTGGGGCGCGACATCGTCCTCCTCAACGACGCCGACCTGGCGGGCGTGGCGGAGACCCGCCTCGGCGTGGCGAAGGACACCCCCGGCGTCATCCTCATGCTCACCCTGGGCACCGGCATCGGCTCGGCGATGTTCGTCGACGGTGTGCTCGTGCCCAACCTCGAGCTGGGGCACATCGAGATCCGCGGCAAGGCCGGCGAGAGCCGGGCGGCGGCGAGCGTGCGGGAACGCAAAGAGCTGTCGTGGTCCGACTGGATCGAGCGCCTCAACGAGTACCTGGACCGCATCGAGCAGCTCGTCTGGCCGGACGTGATCGTGCTCGGCGGCGGAATCACCCGGAAATCCGAGAAGTTCGCCGATCAGCTGGTCACCCGTGCCGAGTTGCGGATCGCGGCGCTGCGCAATCACGCGGGAATCGTGGGCGGGGCACTGCTGGCCGCCGACCACGATCGGGCGGCGTCGGCAGGGTAGGACGGGCGTCAGCCGGAGTCGACGACCTCGGCGCGCAGCACGCTCACCGAGTGCATCCCGAGAGTCCGCGCGGCCGCGGGCGACAGGTCGAGGTCACGGCCGGGTACGAACGGCCCGCGGTCATTGACGCGGACGACGACCTCGCTGCTACCCCGCCACAGCCGCAGCCGGGTTCCGAAGGGCAATGTGCGATGGGCGGCGGTGAGCGCGGCCGGGTCGAACAGCTCTCCGGATGCCGTGCGACGCATGGTCGGCGAGTACCAGCCGGTCGTCAGCGAGAAGCGGCGCGGGAGGGCGCCCTCCTGCCGGGCCGATCCCGCGCTGCCGAATCGCAGCGGCTGGCCGGTTTCGGCGTCGATCGGTGACTCGCCGGGGAGGGACTGGGCCCGGATGAGCGCGGTCGGGAGCCCACGGGTGACGCCGACCGCGGTCTCGCCGTCGATCGGGGACGGTCCGGGGGTTCGCGCGGCGGTCAGTCGGGCGCTCGCACGTGCGTGACGGGCCGCCGCGAGGCGGGCGGTCACGATCAAGGCGCGGCGCCGCTGCTCGAGGCGCGTCTCGCTTGCCCGGAGCGCAATGTATGCGCTGCGGGCCTCGGCCACCAGGGCGGCGTCGGAGCGGGCGACGACGTCCGCGAACTCGGCCTGTGCCCGCGCGGCGTCCGGGTCGAGGGTGGTGAGTGCCAGCAGCGGGGTCGTTTCCGGCTTCGCGTACAGCTCGCGGAGTCGGAGGGTGAGCGCCTCGACGCGCGCGTCCATGCGGGTCCTGGCCGCGTCCAGCTCGGCGCGGGTGGCGACCAGGGCCGCCTGGTGGGCGCTGCGGGCCTGCTCGGCCGCCGCGTCCGCCCGTGCGGTGTTGGCGACGTCCTGGCGCAACGTGTCCAGGGAGGGGGCACCCGCGGCCCCGGTGGCCGCGATCGTGGCGAGCAGCGCTGCTGAAAGGATGCGACGGCGCATTCCCTTCAGGTATCGGCCTCAGGCGAGCGCCGATGAGCCTCGTGTCATTCCCCGGCGACGACCCTGGTGAGGTGATCGATCAACGGGCGCGTCCCGAGCGGGGCGCCCGTCGCGTCTCGCATGAGCTCATCGGTGGGTCGCAGGTTGGCGTGCACGTGGACGCGGGTCCGCATGAAGGAGAGGATGTCGGCGAACCGCCCCGCCGCGATTGCCGCGTCCAGCCCTCCGAGGTCCCGGTCGGCCGCCTCGGCGAGCTGCGCCGCGTAGAGGTTGCCCAGCGTGTACGTGGGGAAGTAGCCGAACAGGCCCTCGGCCCAGTGGATGTCCTGCATCACGCCCTGGCCGTCGTGCTCCGGCTGCAGACCGAGCAGTTCGGTCGTGAGGCGGCGCCACTCGCTCGGGAGTGCCTCGACTTCGAGATCACCACGGACGAGACCGAGCTCGAGCGTGAACCTGAGGGCGATGTGCAGGTTGTAGGTGACCTCGTCGGCCTCGGTGCGGATGAGTGACGGTCGGACGTCCACCGCCGCGTCGGCGAATCGCCCGACGTCGAGGTCCGCCATCGCCTCCGGGAAGCGGGCGCGGAGCATGGGTTCGATCCGGGCCCAGAACTGCGGTCGGCGGCCGATGTGGTTCTCCCAGAACCGCGACTGGGACTCGTGCGCGCCCATGGACGGCGCGTCCTGCAGCGGGCTCCTCCATGCATCGGCCGGGAATCCCTGCTCGTAGAGCGCGTGGCCGGCCTCGTGCATGACCGTGCCGATGTTGATGAGCGGATTGCCCGTGTCGATGCGGGTCGTGAAGCGGACGTCTCCCCGCCCGATGGTCATCGTGACCGGATGGGCCGAGCGTCCGATGAATCCCCGGCCGAGGTCGTATCCGATCATCTCGGCCAGATCATGTCCGAGCGCGAGCTGGGCCTCCGCCGGCCAGGTCCGACCGGGCAATGGCGCGGGGGCGCGCGAGGCGGCGTCGTCCACGAGGGGAGGGATGGCGGCCACGAGCTCATCGAAGATCGGCTCGAGTGACGCGGCGTGGGCGCCCGGTTCGAAGTCGTCGAGGAGGGCGTCGTAGGGCTCCCCGCCGTCACTCAGCAGCGCTGCCGCCGCGCGTTTCAGCCGGACGACCTCCGCGAGCGCCTGCGCATAGGCCGGGTAGTCGCCCGTGTTGCGGGTCTCGATCCACACGTTCACCGATCGGGACGTGGCCTCGGAGAGGTCGCGGACGAGCGACTCGGGCAGGCGCTCGGCCTTCGAGCGATGGCGCATGGCGAGCTCGACCTGCCGGCGTTGGGCGGCGTCGAGGCCGTCGTCGTTGGCGACCTCGTCGAGTACGCCGGCCATGTCGGGGCGCACGAGTTCCCGATGGTGCAGCGTGGAAAGGGTCCCCATGTGCCGGGCACGGCCGTCGGCGCCACCGGGCGGCATCAGCGTCTCACGGTCCCAGCCCATCAGGCTCAGCGTGCCGGAGAGGTCGCTGAGCGTCCCGATCCAATCGGTGAATGCGGTCCAGGCTTTGGTCACCCCGAAAACCTAGTACGCCGAACGCCTCCGGTGGACGGGTAGTGTGGGGGCGTGAGCGCCGGCCGCCGTCCTGGAATCGTGGTCTGGTGGGAGGAACTTCCCATCGGAGTACAGATCATCGTCACCCTGCCACTGGCCGTCGGCCTCTTCTGGGCGCTGCATCGATACGGGTTCAACCTGCCGACCGGCCGCTCGTTCACCTATGCCGGGTTCTGGGGGCTCGTGGCCACGTTCGTGATCGTGGGCTCGACGCGGGCCGAGCGGGCGAAGCGCCGGCACTTCGCCACGAAGGACGCCACGGGCGCCGACCGGCGGGACGGCGACAGCGGGTGAGGGTGCCGCCCCTTGAGGGGCGGCACCCGGCCCGGCTACTTGTTGGCGGCGTCCTTGAGCCGTTGCAGCGCGGTCTGCATCTCAGCGGCCACCGACTGCGCCTTCGATCCGTCTCCGGCCTCGGCGGCGTCGATGAGCTCGCGACCCAGTCGCGAGATGTCCGGGGACGCCTCGACGATGGCGGCCCGCTTCACCTCGAGTGATTCCACGCTCACGGTGTAGCCGGCCATCTTGGCCGTCTTGGCGTCGAACTCGTCGAGCTGCTGGCGCATGAGCGGCGCGCGCTTCTCGAGTGCGGCCGATCCGGAACCGGCGGCCTGCATGGTCAGACCGAGCTGGGTGAGGGTCTGGGCGTAGCTCTGGACGTCGGCCACGAACACCTCGATCCCGACCTCCGCACCGGGTGTGTCGGTCGCCGCGGTGGTCGTCACCTCGGCCGTGGTCGTGTCGTCGGCGGTCGTCGTTGCGTCGGTCGTGCTGGATCCGCTTGAGCTGCCGTTCCCGCATTCACGCAGTCCGAGTTCGGACGCCTTCTGCTCGGCCTGGTCGGTCAGGTCGCGAACCTTGGAGTCCAGGGACTGGATGACCGTGAGGGCGTTCTCCCCGCCGGCGACCCGGGTGTTGGCGTCCTCATAGAGCTTCTGCTGCTCGCGGAGGAGTCCGAGGGCCTCGTCGTAGTCGCTCTTGAGCTCCTCCGGAGGCGAGAGGTCCTCGAGCTTGGCCAGCTGATCCCGGTTGAGTTCGGTGGCCTGCTTGAAGAACCCGGGGAACTCGGCTTCGCTCGACGGGCTTCCGAGCGCGTCGAGCGCGTCTTCAGCCTGCTTGCAGATGGCATCCGCCTGGGTTCGGAACTCGTCGGCGCTGAGCGTGGCCGAGTCACCGCCGCCACCGCCACACCCGGCGATGACGAGGCTGGCGCCGACGAGGCCGGTTGCCAGGACGCGACGGTATTTGCGTGGGATCAAGTGAGGGCTCCTAACGGGTTACTTTGCGGCGGCCGTCCGCAGCCGGACGAGTGCCGCCTTGAACTCTGTCGCGACGGCCTGTGTGCGGGCGTAGTCGCCGTCCGAGGCCGCATCGACGAATACCCCGCCCACCTTTACCACCCGGCGAAGCGGTGCGGCGAGCGCCTTGCGCCGCCGTTCGAGCGGTGCGTCGGACACGGTGTAGCCGCGGATCCGGGTGGCGTAGCCGTCGACCAGCGCGAGCCGCGACCGGAGCACCGGAAGCCGTTCCTTCAGGGCAGCCGGACTCTCGGATGCCGCCGCGAGGTGCTGGGCGAACTGGGTGAGCAGGCGATTGATCTGCTGGACATCGGCGACCAGAACGCCGCCGTCGACCACGCCGGTGGGTCCGTCCGGAACCGCGGCGGTCGTGGGAGGTGCCGTGACCGTCGAGGTGGTGGTGGTCACGTCCGCGTCGGTGGTGGTCTCGGTGGCTGCGGTGCCGGCCGTCGACCCGGTCGTGGTGTCCGACGTCCCGCCGCCGCACCCGCTCGCGACGAGCGAGCCGGTGATCAGGGCGATGACGAGGGTGTGGCGCGTGCGACTCATGTTGGTTCCCGTTCGGTTCGCCGATTGTGCGCGGTGCACAGCGGCGATCGACGGTACCAGCATTCAGCCAGAGCGGCGATTCCGGCATCACTCCCCGATCGGGGAGGATTCGGCGCGGCCCCGCTCAGGGTGCTGGCGCCGCCGCGGGGACGGCTGCCGGGGTCGGGAGCACGAGGGTGAAGGCGGCGCCGCCGCTGCCGGTCGAGACCTCCATCCGGCCATCGTGCGCATCGGCGATGAGCTGGCAGATCGAGAGCCCCAGCCCGGTCCCCGGGCTGCTGACGGCCCGGGCGCCTCTGTAGAAGCGCTGGAAGACGTGGGGGAGCTCGTCGTCCGGGATTCCCGGCCCCGAATCGGCGACCACCAGGCGGGTCTCGTTCCCGTCCCGGTCGAGGGAGACCACGACCTCACCGTCGTCCCCCGCATGGCGGATCGCGTTGCCGATGAGGTTGTCCAGGACCTGTCCGATCCGTTCGCGGTCGGCGGTGATGGCGACCGGTTCGGTGATGGTCGCCCGCACGGTGACGCCGGCGGCGTGGGCGGTCGGGCCCGCCGCCTCGACCCGCTCGGCGATCAGCGCCGAGAGGTCGTGCTCATCCGCCGTGAGGCCCAGTCGCCCGGCTTCGGCCTGGGCGACCACCAGGAGGTCTCCCACGAGTCGTAACAGCCGGCGGGCGTTCCGCTCGCTCACCTCGAGGAACCTCGACTGGGGAGGGCTGAGTTCGCCGGCCTCACCGTCGAGGACCAGCTCCAGGTAGCCGATCACCGACGTCAGCGGAGTCCGGAGTTCGTGGCTCACCAACGCGAGGAACTCGTCCTTCACGCGGTCGGCCTCGCGCTCGGCGGTCACATCGCGGTGGACGAACAGGCGACCCAGGCGTTGCCCTTCGCGATCGAGGACCGGCGCGGCGAATCGGACGAAGCTGCGTCCGGAGTCGTCCACCGTGAATTGGTGGATGGCCTCCTGCGGGTCGGCCTCTCGGAGCTGGGCGATGTCCCGGAGGAACGCGTCGGGGTCGGCCACGTTCGGGACGTCCTCGCGGCAGCGCGCGTCGACGCCACCGGAGGGCCCCAGGACGGGTACGAGCAACTGGCGAAAGGGCGCGTTGCTGAGGACGACGGCGCCGTCGTTGTCCACCAGGTGGATGGCGTCCGGGGTGGCGTCGAGGACGGCGCGGATGATGCCGGTCTGTCGGTGGGCCGCGTGGAACGCCTCGGCGTGGTCGAGAGCCACGGCGATCTGGCCGGCAAGATGGGAGACGGCGGGGCCATCGAGGTTGGGGATGTCGGCGACGTCCGGAAGGGTGATGTGGGCCGCGCCGAGGACGGCCCGACCGCTGATGACCGGCAGCCGCACCCAGGCTCCCCAGGGCGCGGCGCCCATGGAGATGCCCGGAACGCAGTCGGCCGCCTCGAGCAGTTCGTCCGGGCAGTCGCCGAAGGTGACCCGTCGCCCGTCGCGGAGCGCGACGACGCCCCCGGCGGACCCGGCCAGCGCGCACAGGCCCGCGAGCCCCACCCTCACGATCACGTCCGGGTCCAGCTCTCCGGCGAGGCGTTGACCCACCCGGTAGAGGGTCTCGATGCGCTCCTGACCTCTGGCGCGCTCTGCGAGGAGGGCACGGAGCTCGGCGTTCTGGTCGAAGAGCTCCGCCTTGCGCGCCTCGAGCGATTCGGCCAGGCGGCGGGCGACGTCACGTTGCTCGACGAGCGCGTGCCGCTCGCGGCGCACCGCCCGGACCGACGCGATGAGCGAGGCGATCGCGGCGATGGCGACCAGCAGGGCCGGGGCCACGCGGTCGACCTCCGGGGCCTCGGCCATGAGGGCGGTGGTCACAACGGCTCCGGCCGTGAGGACGACCGTCCACGGGAGTACGTGATGCATGCGCGGGAGCTGCACACAGGATGCATCGGCCCGCCGAGGCGCGATGTGAGCGTCGCGCCCGACGCGGTGCTCAAGTCTGGAGGCCTCCTGCCGATGGGCCCCCGTGCCCACTGGGCGGTCGACGACCGTCCGAGAACGAGAGGACCTCCCGATGCTCCACGAACCCGAGGACTTCGAACGTCGTCGTCATCCCCGAATGCAGGTCCGACTGCCCGTGCGCGTCCAGCGTCTCGGCGAGACGATCGAGGCCGACATCGTGGACATCAGTGAGGGCGGAGCCCTCATCGCCGCGGAGGACCTCCCGTCGGGTGCCCGTGTGAAGCTGGAGATCGAGCTGGCGGAACTCGGCTGGCACACCCTCGATGCGGAAGTGGTCCGCTGCGACGAAACCGAACTGGGCCAGGAGCGCGTGGCCGCCCGGTTCGCCCGCGTGGCGACCGAGGGTGGACGTGACGCGATCCGTGCCTTCTTCGAGGCGCGGATCGGCAGTTCCGCCTACGAGATCATCTGACGCCGGGACATCCGCAGCCGGCCCGCGGATCGGCACGCCGAGGAGCGCGACGGCCCTCCCGGAGCGTGTTCCGGGGCGCGGTCTAGACCGAGCGGTCGAACCGGCGGCCGGCGGGCGACGACTCGTCCGCCTCGGACGTGCCGCGGCGGGCATCCTCGTCACGCGCGAATCGCCCTTGCCCGGGCTCGCTCCTGGTGGCCTTGGGGACCCGGCGGGCCTGGGTCGTGTTCCGCGCGACCTGGCTTGCCGCGAGGACCTGTGTCTGTGCGTCGCGCACCATCAGTGCCTGGGCGATGCGGTTGGCATCCTGAATGGCGGCCTGGTGGAACCCGGTTGCGTAGGTCATTGCACGTCACCCCCGGTCTGGACGCCCTCGAGTTCGCGACGAGCCGCCTGGAGCTTCTCCCAGGCCGCCGCCTCGGCGTCGAGGTGGGCCGATTCGCTCGAGAAGAGGTGCGCACCGCGGGACACGGCGAGGTAGTCGGAACGGGCTCGTTCCAGGGCCGCTTCGGCATCACCGATCGATGTCGCCTGCATGCGCCCTCCTCGGGGCGGGTGAAGATCCGCCGGTGCGGCGGACACCTCTGCAGGTGGTATCGGCGACGGCGGCCGTGACCTGAACGTCGATCGCCCTCGGGCGGCATGCACGTCCCCGGCGGCTCCGCGCTATCGTGCGCCGGCAGGTCGACCATCCGAGGAGGAGCATTGCCGCAGGCGCGCACCGTCAACCGTTCGCACCGTCCGGACATCGCGGTCGCGGCAGGCTGGCCGCTCGCTCGCCGGGTCGGACTGGACGGGCTCGCCCCGGGAGGGCGGCTGCTGTCGGAACGCTTGATCCGCGGGGCGGGAATCCGGACCGGTGACCGCGTGGTCGATCTGCTCCCGGGGGACGGCGCCCTCGGCCGACTCGCGACCCGGCACGACCTGCACTCCTGGACCGGCGTCTGCCTGGACCGGACCGCGGCGAAACACGTTCGCAAGCGGGTCGCCGGGGGCGGGACGATCCTCGGGGCACCGGACCGGACCGGACTCGACGATGGCAGCGCCACCGTCGTCGTGGCCGAGGGACTCCTGAGCGGCCTCTCCGCCCCGAGCAAGCGGGCGGTCCTCGATGAAGCACGGCGCATCCTGCGCCCGGGCGGGCGGATCGGCCTGCATGAGCTGGCGGTCACCGCTCCCGCGTGGGACGAGGCACCGGCGGCGGCGGTCGTGGCGAACCTGTCGGGCCATCGGGACGGCTCCGTGCATCCGCTGAGCGACGTCGAATGGCGCGCGCTGATCGAATCGGCGGGGCTCACCGTGGTGGGGACCTCGACGGCGCCGCTGATGATCCCGACGCTCCGCGACCTCGTCGACGATCGCGGCCCGGTCGCCGGGCTGCGCGCGGCGATCCGCATGGCGATCCCGGGCGGTCCCGGCGCGCGGATGCGGCGGGCGGTCGAACAGCTCACCCGCAACCGGGGGCGGCTGACGGCCACGGTGCTCATCGCCGAGCGCCCGCTCGTCGGCCCGTTGCGGTCGGCGAGTGCGAACGCGTCGACGGTGGCGTCGGGCGACGCATAGCGCCGAGCATCCCCGACGAGGGCCGAACGACCCGCCACCGCGGCGCGACCATCCCGTAGCATCCTCCGCGTGAGCAGGCGCTGGATCCTCATCGCGCTGATCGCCGCGGCAGCGGCCGCCGCCAGCGCCACGGCGGCGCTGATGCTCGGCGGCAACGGCGCCAAACCCGCCCTTCGCGCGGTCGCCATCGACCCGCCCGTACCGGCGCCGGTGACCCTGGGCGCCGACTACACCGGTGCCGCCGTGCAGGTCCCCCGGGCGGGACGTCCGGCCCTCGTGACCTTCCTCTTCGCGTCCTGCCCCGACGTCTGCCCGCTCGTGGGTGACGAGATCGCCCGGGCGCTCGACGAGGCGGGCGAGCCCGCCGCATCCAGGATCGACGTGGTCGCCATCAGCGTCGATCCGAAGGGGGACACGCCCGCGAACGTCACGGCGTTCATGCGGGGGCACCAACTCACCGGACGCATGCGCTATCTCATCGGGACGCGTGCCGAACTGTCACCGATCTGGTCGGCATGGGGCGTGCTCGCACAACCCACCGAGGACATCACCGAATCACTGCACACGGCCAAGGTGATCCTGGTCGACGCGGACGGGCAGCAGGTGGGCGCGTACCCCGGGGCGCTCCCGTTCGACACGTCTGATCTCGCCGCGGACATCGAGGCGCTGACCGCGGATTGACGGGCACGGCTGGCGTGTCGTCCCACAGCGCGGTTAGGCTCGTTGCCGATGTCACGCACCTGACGTGACATCGGGGGCGAGCAAACGAAGAAAGGCAGGCCTCGATGAAGCGACGTCGTTTGGCGGCTGCACTTGCCGCAGTGACGGTCTCCACCGGGCTTCTGGTGACGGGATGTGGAAGCGATAGCTCCGGCGACACCGGTGGTTCGGGCGGGGATGTTGGAACCCTGAAGGTCGGGGTACTGGTGCCGCTCACGGGGGACCTGTCGCCGTTCGGCGGTCCCAACGCGAAGGCCGCCGAGCTCGGTGCCTCGCAGGTGAACGCCGCCGCGACCGAGGCCGGCGTGGACCTCACGCTGGAGCTCACCACCGAGGACTCCAAGACGGATCCCCAGGCCGCGCAGGAAGGCGCCACGAAGCTCGTCGAATCCGACGGCGTGAACGTGATGGCCGGCCCGATGGCCAGTTCGGAGACGATCGCGGTGGCCGAGAACGTCACCGTGGATGCCGGCGTGCCCGTCATCACGCCGTCCGGGACGTCACCTGAGATCACGGCGCTCGACGACAACGGCCTCGTCGCACGGACCGCGCCTTCCGACGCGCTCCAGGGCAAGGTGCTCGCCGACGTCGTGGGCCAGCGCATCGGGGCCGACTCGGTCATCAACACCGCGGGCCGCAACGACGCCTACGGCAACGCGCTGGTCGAAGAGTTCTCGAAGGCCTGGGAGGCCAACGGCGGGACCATCGGCGAGAGCGTTTCGTACAACCCCGAAGGAAGCTCGCTCGATTCCGAGGCCGGCCAGATCGTCAAGGGCAACCCGAAGGCCTTCATGATCATCGACTTCCCCGACTCGTGGGCCAAGATGGGCCCGGCGCTCGTGCGGACCGGCAAGTGGAGTCCCGCGAAGACGTGGACCGCGGACGGTCTCAAGTCGAACGACCTGCCGCAGACCGCGGGCAAGAAGACGACCGAGGGAATGCAGGGCACGGTTCCCACCAGCCTCGACGCGCCGGCCGGCAAGGCGTTCGACGATCTCTGGAACGCCGAGGTCGGGGAAGCCCGCCAGACCTATGACGCGCAGATGTTCGATGCCGTGGTGCTGTACGGACTCGCGGCGGTGCGCGCCGGGTCGACCGACGGCGCCAAGATCGCCGCGGTGCTCGCAGAGGTGTCGGGTGCCCCGGGCACCAAGTACACCTTCGAGCAGCTCCCGGATGCCTTGAAGGCCGTGAAGGCCGGCGAGGACATCGACTACGAGGGTGCCAGCGGTCCGATCGACCTGGACCAGAACGGCGATCCCGCCGCCGCCAGCTACGGCCTGTGGTCGTACAAGAACGGCGCGCTCGTCGAGGGCACCGAGGTGATTCCGGTTTCGGCCGGGTAGTGCTGCGTGGTGGTGGGGCCGGGTGCGGCCCCACCACCACAGCATGTGCCGTCGCTCCGGCGGACGCCGCCCCGCGGCGACGGTGACGAGGGGGAGGGGGAACCCGCATCAGGTCAGCCATCGCCTGGACCGTCGCGGCTATCGTGCTCCTGCACGGGCTGCTGCACCTCATTGGTGCCGCCAGGGGATTCGGCTGGTTCGACCCACCGCGGCTCGACCTGCGGATCGGCAGGGCCGAGGCACATACCTCGAGTTCAACCTCGACGGGATCGAATACGACCCCGCGCGTGACGCCGGGTGACACCGGGGCGCGGCGCCCCACGCGTCACGTGGTGGCGCCACCCAGGTAGAGCTCGGCCACCTTCGGATCGTTCAGCAGGTCCCGTCCCGGCCCGGTGAAGCGGTTCTGGCCCGACTCGAGCACGAACCCGCGGTCGGCGATCGCGAGCGCGTCTCGCGCGTTCTGTTCGATCATGACGATGGTGACGCCGTTGGCGTTGACACGCTGCACCGTCTGGAAGACCTCGGCCACGGCGCGCGGTGCCAGCCCCGCCGACGGCTCGTCGAGGAGCAGGACGCTCGGCTCGGCCATGAGGGCACGGGCGACGGCGAGCATCTGCCGCTCGCCGCCCGACAGGCCGTCGGCGCGGTGACGGCGTCGCTCCAGCAGGATCGGGAACATCTCGAACATCCGCTCCATGCGGGGAGCAAGTTCGGCCCGTCCCTGCGAGGCGCCCATCTCCAGGTTCTCCTGGATGGTGAGCGACGGAAAGATGTTCTCGACCTGCGGGACGTAGCTCATTCCGAGCCGGGTGATCCGGTGCGGCGGCATCCCGGTGATGTCCGTGCCGCGGAACAGGACACGTCCCTCGCGGGGCGTGATCAGGCCGAACATGGCCTTGATGAGCGTGGATTTCCCGGCGCCGTTGGGGCCGATGACGACGACGATCTCGCCCTCGTTGGCGTCGAGCGAGCAGCCGTTGAGGATGTCCACGCCTTCGACGTAGCCCCCGACGAGCCCGTCCGCGCGGAGGACGGGGGAGGGCTCCTCACTCATGTCCGGAGCCCCCGCTGAGGTACGCGTCGATGACCCGCTGGTCGGAACGCACGGCGTCGGGCGTCCCCTGCGTGATGACCCGGCCTTCGCCCATGACGATGACCTCGTCGCTGATGTCCATGACGACGTCCATGTCGTGCTCGATGAACATGACGGTCAGCCCGGTCTCGTGCCGGAGCCGATCGAGTGACGCCAGGATCTCGCGCCCGAGGGTCGGGTTCACCCCGGCCATGGGCTCGTCGAGCATCAGCAGGCGCGGCCGGGCCATGAGGGCGCGGGCCAGCTCGAGCAGTTTCCGCTGCCCGCCCGACAGGGTCGCGGCGTAGTCCTCGGCCTTCTCGGACAGGCCGACCTGTTCGAGCACCGCGGCCGCCTCGTGGCGGATCTCCTCCTCGCGGGAGCGCCAGCGGGTGGGGAGAAAGGCGGTCACGAACCGCTCGCCGGGTTGTTGCTGCGCGGCGAGCATCACGTTCTCGATGACCCGCATCTTGCCCAGCACCCGCGTGAGCTGGAAGGTCCGCACCATTCCGCGGCGCGCCACCCGGTCGCTGCGGTGACCGGCCACATCCGATCCCTCGAACACCACCCGGCCCGTGTCGGGGCGCGCGAACCCGGTGAGCAGGTTGAAGGCGGTGGTCTTCCCGGCGCCGTTCGGGCCGATGAGCGACGTGATCGACCCCCGCTGCACCGTGAACGAGGCGCCGTCGACGGCCCGGACGCCGCCATAGTGCCGGCGAAGGTCATCGACCTCGAGGATAGTGGGCGAGGACTCAGCCATCGAGGTGGAGTTCCTCGCGTTTGCCGAAGATGCCCTGGGGACGGAACGCCATCATCCCCATGATGAGGAGGCCGACCACGACGTAGCGGAGGGCCGCCACCTTGTCGGCCTCAAGGGGGAAGTCCAGGAAGCGCACGCCCGAGATGATGAAGGCGATGATGATCGATCCGACGACCACGCCGAAGTAGCTGCCGATGCCGCCCAGGATGAGGATCGAGAAGCCGATGAAGGTCACGATGGGTTCGAAGTTCTCGGGGTAGAGCGAGGTCTGGAGCAGGGTGAACAGGACACCCGAGATGCCCGCGATGGCCGCCCCGAGGGCGAGCGCCTGGAGCTTGAGGTTGAACACGGGCTTTCCCACCGCCGCCGCCGCGTCCTCGTTCTCGCGGACCGCTCGCAGCGCACGGCGCCATGGGCTGCGGCCGATGTGCCGCAACAGCAGCGCGACCAGCACGGCGACCACCCAGGTGATCACGAGCAGCGGCACCCGGCGGTCGAGTTCGATGCCCCGGCCCGAGAACCAGTCCAGGATGGTGTTGTTGGTCTCGCGCCAGGATCCGCTCGCCCGGCGCAGCCCGAGGGTTCCCCCGGTCTCGTCCTGCCGGTTCTGGATGATGATCCGCAGGATCTCCCCGGCGGCGATCGTGACGATGGCGAAGAAGTCGCCGCGCAGTCTGAGCGTGGGCAGCCCGATGAGCACGCCGAACAGGGCCGCGAGGGCGACCGCGCACGGGATCGCGATCAGCATGGGGACGCCGTTGGTGATCATCAGCCCCGTGGCGTAGGCACCGACGGCCATGAAGGCGACGTGACCGAAGTTGAGCAGGCCCGCGTCACCGAGCTGCACCTGGAGCCCCAGGACGAACACCGCGTAGACGCCGGCCACGGTCAGCACATAGGCCCAGAAACCGAATGCGAGCAGTGGATCCATCAGCCGGTCCTCGTTGCGTGTCCGAGCAGGCCGTTCGGCCGGAACAGCAGCGCCAGGATCAGGATCGCAAACCCCACGGCCTCCTTGTAGGTGGGGGCGAAGACCATGGTCGACCACTCCTGGACCAGGCCGAGCGTGAGCCCGCCCACGAGCGCGCCGAAGGGATCGCCGATGCCGCCCAGGATGATCGCGGCGAAGATCCCCAGCAGCAACACCCAGCCGGTCTGGGGCGTGAGGACCGTGAAGATCGTGGCCAGAAACCCGGCGAGGCCGGCCAGGCCGCCGCCGAGGATCCAGGTGTAGGTCACGACCCGGCGGGTGTTGATCCCGCTGACCTCGGCCAGGGCGAAGCTGTCGGACAGGGCCCGCATCGACTTGCCGACGTAGGTGCGGCGGAGCAGCAGGGCCACCGCGACCATCGCGACGGCCGAGACGACGATGACGATGACCTGCAGCAGCGAGATACGCACGATCCCCAGGTCGTAGCTCGAGGTGTTGTCCACTCTGAGGGTGCGCGTTTCGCCGCCCCATGCGAAGAGGATCAGGTTCCTGAGGACGAAGGAGAAGCCGAGCGACAGCAGCAGCAGCTGCATCACCCCCGCGCCGCGTTCGCGCATCGGCCGCCAGATCGCGGCCTCGGTGAGCAGGCCGAGCGCGGCCACCACCACCAGGGCGCCGAGCACCGAGACCACCAGCGGGAGGCCCCAGGTCACGTTGACGACGAAGGCCGCGTATCCGCCGAGGGTCATGAAGTCGCCGTGGGCGAAGTTGACGAGCTTGAGGATGGCGTACACCAACGACAGGCCCACCGCGCCGAGGGCGTAGATCGAACCGCTGGCCAAGCCGTTGATTGTCGTCTGGAGGAGTTCGTCCACGATGCTCGGGAAAGGTGACGAAACTGGCGGAACCCTACTCGACCGGGACCGTTGCGCGCGACGCCGTCACACCCCGGGTGGACAGGGCCGGTCGGGTCTACGGACCGCCGCGCGCGGTGGCGAGCGTGTCCAGGCGCTCGGGGAGGTCGTCCAGGTCGACGCTGCGGCACGCCTCGGCGAGCGCCGGCGTCGGGCCGCGCCAGCGCAGTTGCTCCACACCTCCGGGCAACACCGGCGCATCGTCGCGCAGGGTGGCGAGCCGCAGGAACAGCCGCGCGTCCGCTCGATGGTCGGCGAGACTCGCGGCGAGACGCTTCGCCCCGCGCACGGTCACTTCCCAGTCACGATCGTCCGGCGGGATCGCGTCGATCGTCCCGTACCGCGCAAGGACGATGGCCGCGGACTTGGCGCCCCAGCCCGGAACCCCGGGGAAGCCATCCGCCGCGTCTCCGACGAGGGCGAGCCAATGGGGGATGGAGGATGGCGGAACGCCGTAGCGGTCCACCACGTCGCGATCGGTGCGGACGAGGTCGCGGCGACGGTCCCACTGCACCACGCGGTCACCCCGCACGCACTGGGCGAGATCCTTGTCCGGGGTCGCGATCAGCACACGCCTCACCGCGGGATCGGCGTCCGCCACGCGGGCCGCGGCCGCGAGCGCGTCGTCGGCCTCCACCTCCACCGTCGGCCACACGAGGAACCCGCACGCGGCGAGCGTGGTCTCCAGCGGGGTGAACTGGACTCTGAGATCGTCGGGGACTCCGGCTCCGGTCTTGTAGCCGGCCCAGAGGTCGTTCCGGAATGACTCGATGACGTGGTCGGTCGCGACGCCGACGTGCGTCGCGCCGTCCTCGAGCAGCCCGACGAGGGAGCGGACCACGCCCCGCAGGGCGGCCGTCTCGACTCCGTTCACCCGGTGCGAGGGCAGCGCATGGTGGTGACGGTAGAGCTCGTAGGTGCCGTCGATGAGGTGGACGTCGTGGGGTGCCATGCCGGAAGTCTGCCGGGTGATGGGTATCGTGGCCCGCATGTTGGGGATTCGGCGCGTCGATCGGCGGCCCGAGTGGCGGGAACGACTGGAGGGGGCCGCCACCCGGCTGAACGCGCTCGGCCTGTACCCGCGCCCGTTCACGCTCGCCCGGGTCGCCGTGGTCGTGTGGCCCGGGTTCTTCGCCGTTCCCGGAATGCGCGGGTTCGTGGGGTTCGCGGCCTGGCGGCTCGTGATCCTGCGACGCGACGTGGTCGGTGACGGGCTGCTCGTCCACGAGCTCTGCCACATCTGGCAGATGCGGCACCATCCGGTGCGGATGCCGTTGACGTACCTGGTGGTGCCGTATCGGACCAACCCCTGGGAGGAGGAGGCGCGCATGGCCGCGGGCGAACCCTCCCGGCTCGGGGGTTCGGGCGGGTGATCGGCGCCGCGCGCCGGTCCAGACGTGCGGGGGATCCTGTCGGTAGCCTGGACGAATGCTCGATGCTGACACCGTTCTCACCACCACCCGCGCGGTACGCAAGCGGCTCGACCTGGAGCGGCCGGTCGAACGCCGCCTGATCGAGGAATGCCTGGAGGTCGCCCTTCAGGCGCCGTCGGGCGGCAACCGCCAGAAATGCTCGTTCGTCGTGGTCACCGATGCGGAGGTGCGCCGCGGCCTCGGTGAGCTGTACCGCAAGGGGTGGAAGCGCTACATCAACGAGGGGGTCGCGGACGGCGCGGCAGAGCGCGCCGAGGACCCGGAGGCACGCCGTCGTCAGGTGCGCATCGCCAGTTCCGCCCGCCATCTCTCGAAGCACATCCAGGACGTCCCGGTGCTGGTCATCCCGTGCATCCACGGGCGCACCGAGGATGAGAACGTGCTCGTTCAGGCGTCGCAGTTCGGTTCGGTGCTCCCGGCGGTGTGGAGCTTCATGCTGGCGGCACGGGCACGCGGCCTCGGCACGACGTGGACCACCATCCACCTCTTCCACGAGGCGGAGGCCGCCGAGCTGCTCGGCATCCCGTACGACGATGTCATGCAGGTCGCGCTCATCCCGGTGGCCCACATCATCGGGGGCGATCTCCGGCCGGGGCCGCGCCGTCCGATGGACGAGGTGGTCCACTGGGATCGCTGGGGAGGCTGATCCCGACGGAGACGGCGAGGTCGTGCGCCCGCTCGACCTGTCCATGCGCCAGCCACCAGTCGATCGCCTCGGCCGCCAGGTGGGGTGTCCAACGCCTCACGCGATTCGCGATGTCGTCGTCGCGGTAGCCGCCCATGAGCGCGCGGCGAGCATCGGGGCTCGCGCCGTTCACCGCCAGGAGATAGGCCAGGTCCTCCGCGGGATCGCCGATCCGGGAGAACTCCCAGTCGACCAGCACGGGGCCGGGCGTCCACACGACGTTCTCGGCGACCAGGTCCCCGTGGATCCGGCACAACCGCGGCGCGGGCGCCGGAGCCGGTCGCGCCGCGAGGGCCCTTCCCGCGGGGCGTGCGTGGATCTCGCTGAGTCGCGCGGTCCGGTACGTCCACGGCGTCATGGGTGGCGGAACCGGGAGGGTGTGGAGTTCGCGCAGGAGCGCGCCGAGTTCGCGCAGGTCGGTGCCGCTCAGCGCCGGGAACGGAGTCGGCGCGCCGCCGACGTCGGTCGTCGTCAGTGTGTCGCCCGCGGAATCCAGCAGTGGTGGGACACCGCGCCATCCGCCGAGGGTGCGCAGCGCGTCGGCCTCCACGGCCAGGGCCGCCGGGTCACCCTGCTTGATGATCACCGGCGGGGGTCCGGCACGGCGTGTCAGGCGGAAGCGCCCGCCACCGAGCGACAGGGGATCGGGAGCAGGCGACCGGGAACGCATCGCACGATCGTGCCACAGCCGGCCCCTGGTGCCGGCTCGCCCGCGCCGTGGCGTCCGACGGCGTCCTGATCAGGCGGCCTCAGCGGATCAGCGGCAGCCGGCGCGAATCCATCTTCGGGAGGATCTTGCTCGCCTCGACGCCCATCCAGCTCTCGAGCAGGCTGGCGTAGACCGTCCGGAACTCGGTGGTGACCTTGAGGTTGTCGTCGGAGTCCAGACTGGTGAGCCCAGGGAACTCGCTGCGGATACCGCCGTTGACCCGGTTCCCGACGAGCATGAGCCCGCCGCCGGCGCCGTGGTCGGTGCCGTTGCCATCGTTGTCGTCGGGGCGCCGGCCGAACTCGCTCCAGATCATGACCACGACGCGATCGGCGAGTCCACGCGCCTGGATGTCGGCCTGGAAGGCCGTGACGCTGTCGGACACGTCCTTGAGCAGCTCGGTGTGCTCATCCGGCTGGTCGTCGTGGGTGTCGAATCCGCCGCGAGAAAGGGAGAGCACCCGGGTCCCGAGACCCGCGCCGAGGATGCGGGCCGCGTTACGCATGCCCTTACCGAGGTACGAGTCCGGGTACTCGACCGGTGTCGGGGGTAGCTTGTTGGGATCGCCCTGCAGCGGTTTGAGCATGTCGACCATGCGGAACGCGTTGTTGTACGCCTGGGAAACGGCCTGGCGCGCGCGCGAGTGGCTGCCACGAGCCGCCTCGCGGTACAGCTTGGTGAAGCCTTTCCCGTCCCAGACCTCCGGGATGCCGAGTCCGAAGTAGCTCGGCTCGTAGACCGTGCCGATGGGCGCCTTCCTCGCGATGAGGGTCGGGTCGAGGCCCCACGACACGCTGACGCCCTGCAACGGGTTGTTGCGCGTGCCGATGAGGTCGAGTGTGCGGCCGAGCCAGCCGGTCCGGTCGAGCGTCGGGCCGACGACGCCGCGCTGCCAGTATCCCTGGGAGTTGAAGTGCGATTGGTCGGGCTGTGCGTAGTCGACCGCCGGCAGCACCGCGACCTTGCCCTGGTCGTAGAGCCCGGCGATGCCGCTCATCGACGGGTGCCACCCGAACTCCGAGGAGCCGCTCACAGGGAGGATCTGGTCGGCGGGAATCGCGATGCGCTTGCGTCGCTGGCGGTATTGCGGATCGGTGATGGGGATGAAGGTGTTGATGAAGTCGTTGCCACCGTCGAGATAGAGCGACACCAGAATCGCCCCGTTCGGTGAGGCGGCCTGCTGGGCCGCCGCCGACTCGAGGATCGCCCGCGGCCCGAGCGCTGACGCGGCGCCTGCCATCAGCACGAGTCCGGCACCTCGCTCGAGCAGGTTCTTGCGGGTGAGCCCGCCCTGCCGTTCGAATTCGGCCAGTCCGTCCAGGGCATCGGCGGGAATCGGCATCATGCGCCCGGCCTGGGACGCGACCCGCCTGCGGGTCATGCGCCAGTCGTTGCAGCCGTCACGTCGTGGTGCGGTCACAGTGCAGCCTCCTCAGCAGACCTGGGCGTCGGGACCCGCCAGCAGGACGTGTCGCAGCACACGCTGGCGTTCGGGGAAGTAGTGCTTGACCTCCCAGTCGTCGGTTCGGCCCTTCACCGACGCCACGGCGTACCGCTGCATCGCGAGGGCCGTGCGCTTCGAGATCTGGGGATCGCCGGTCGCCTTGCGGGCCGCCGCGATGGCGCGCTGGGGCGACTGGCTCGCGCTGATCGAACCGTCCTTGACCCGCTTCTGGACGAGCATGCTCGCCGCGTCGAAGCGGGCGCTGATGGTGGCCGGTGTCAGCCACGCGTCGTCCTGGTCCCAGCCGGCGACGTTCGGCGGATGGAACGGCCGCTGGCCCATCTCGTCGAGCAGGTGGATCCACGATTCGTCGGCGATGCGGGTGTTGGTGCGCCGCAGCATCCCGGCGGCGTAGACCACCGGCGGCTTGACCTGGTGCGGGGAGGTCAGGTCGGCGTAGAGGCTGGGGTGGGTGAGGATGATTCGCAGCACCGGACGGATCTCGGTCCCTGAACGCCGGTACGTGCTGACCATCTGCTTGAGGGTGCGGGGTGGCACCGGCAGCGGCGTGAAGTAGTGCCAGAGCTTCTCGCAGAGGTACGGCGCGTGCTTCGGGTGGTTGATCGCGAGGTCGATGATGTCCTCGGGGGTGAACCGTCCGCGCTTGCCGAAGACCCGCTTGACCCCACGGTCATGGCGATCGGGGTCGAAGCCGAAGCGTTTGGTGTCGTAGTCGAAAGTGAATCCGGTGAGGGCTCGCGCGGCCTCGCGGATGTCGCGCTCGGTGTAGCCGTTGTTCACGCCGAGCGTGAACAACTCGAAGAGCTCGCGGGCGAAGTTCTCGTTCGGCGACCCCTTCTCGGAACCGGCCAGATCGAGGAACATCTGCATCGCACCGTCGCGGAGGATCCGCTTGGTGAGAGCCCGGAAACTGCCGAGTCCGTAGTTCCGCAGCAGCCAGTACTGGCGCATCATCAGCTTCACGTCGCCGACCTTCTCGTTCGAGGTGGCGAAGTGGTCGTGCCAGTTGAGCGTCATGCGCTCCGCGAGCGGGTGCCGCGTGCGCGCGGCCCGGTCGAGCCACCAGAGCACGTCGTGCCCGTAGGCGTTCACCGGATCGAGCGGGCCGCCGTCGATGCGGGCCGGCCGACCGCCGAGCGCACGGCCTTTCGGTGCGAGGAGCTGCTCGACCGCTCGGCGACGCCCCAGACGGCCGAGGCGCTTCGCCTCTCCCGGAGCCGGGCCGAACCCCGCCCGCCAGAGCAACCGCTCGGCTTCGAGGTCAGCCTTGGTCGTTCGTGGCACTCAGGTCCCTTTCCTGACGCGCTTGACCACCTTGGGCACGGGTCGCTTGACGATGAAGGCGCGAACCATTCCGTGGGCCTCGTGGCCGGGAATGGTGCAGACGAGCCAGTACCGCCCGGGTCGCAGCGAAAGCCGCAGGGTCGCGAGGCCCCCCGAGCGGATCACCGGCGTCACCTTCAGGACATGGCCGTTCGCGGCGCGAACCGCCAGGTTGTGGTCGTCCTCACCGATGTTCTTCGTCTGGATGATCACCCGGCCGGCGGGGACGACCCGGCGGCTGGGCTGCAGCTTGTACTCGCTCGCGAAGACGAGCATCCGCGCGGGACGGCGCACGACCGCCCTGCGACGCGCCACCGGCGTGGCGAGCGGGGTTGCGGAAGCACTCAGCGCCGGCCGGGCCGACACCGGTACCGGCGGTTGCGGGGGAAGGGCGAACTGCGGCACGAACAGCGGGACACCTCCAGCGCATGGACGACGTCGTGGCGGACGCCGAATCGTGGGCACGGTGTTGCCTGAGCGTCGTCACATGGCCGGCAACACTTGAGACCATCACGCACGAAGCGGGAGGACTGCGTTGCGCCAAAGTGTGAAAACCGTAAAGGCGAGCGCCGCCGCCCCGGCGTCGGGTCACGGGAAATGGGTCCGGCGCCGATGCTCGGGTATGTACGACTCCCGCGACCGACTGCTGAGCTGCCTGAACGAACTCACGCTGGCCCGCACCGCGAAATCGCGTCGCGATCTCGCCGACCGATGCACGAGCGCGGCGGTGGCCCTGGCCGATCGGGCGGCCGCTTCCGGTGACGCCTCCGGATACCACCGCGTTGCGGCCTGGCTCGCCGCGACCCCTCCGGCGGGGATGACGCCGCAGCGCGTCCAGCGTGCCGCGGCGGCGCTGCGCGCGGCGCAGGGGCCCGGAGCGGGACCCCGACTGGACCGGCTCCTCGGATCGGTGTCTGGAGCGCCGCCGGACCTCAGGCCGTCGAATCTGCCGCTGCCCGGCTGAGCCGGTCGCGAACCACGGCGGCGATTCCACCCCCGGACGGCGGGACAGCGACGATGTGCTCGACCTGCTGCGCGTCCGCCGCCCGCAGCAGGGCGTAGAGGTCGTGCGCGTAGCCGGCGGGGGTGTGGACGCCCGGTTCCAGGCGGACGACGCCATCGGGGAGGTCGAGCGGGGGCAGGCCGAGCACCGCGGTCCCGGCGGGGGCCCCGGCGAGGGCCGCCTGGAGCTCGTCCACGGTGGCGATCCGGAGCCGCGCCACCGGCGCATAGTGCGAGGCCATCATCCCCGGCGCCCGTGAGGGGCCGCCTGTGGCGTCCGCGACCTCACGGCCCAGGATGTCGGCGATCACATCGGTGTCGAGCCCGCCCAGCCGCAGCACGGTCGGCGTCGGGCCGGTGAGGTCGACGATCGTCGATTCGAGGCCGACGCGGCAGGGACCGCCGTCCAGCACGAGGTCCACCGCGTCACCGAGATCGGCGACGACGTGTCGCGCTTCGGTCGGGCTGGTGCGTCCGAACGGATTCGCCGACGGCGCGGCCACGCCCGCGTCGAGATGCTCCAGCATTCGAAGTGCGAGCGGATGGTCCGGCACGCGCAGCCCGACGGTGTCGCGGCCGCCGGTCACCGCGTCGGGAACGTTGCCGGTGCGGGGGAGGATCATGGTCAGCGGCCCGGGCCAGCAGGCGTCGGCGAGTCGGCGCGCATCATCGGTGACGACGGCGGCGTACCGCGACAGCAGGTCCGCCGTCGGGATGTGCACGATCACCGGGTGCTCGCGGGGGCGTCCCTTGACCGCGTAGATGCGGCTCACGGCCCCTGGAATCTCGGCATGCGCGCCGAGCCCGTACACCGTTTCGGTGGGGAAGGCGACGAGTCCGCCGGAGGCGAGTCGGTCGGCGGCGAGCGCGGGATCGGTGGTGAGGGTCACGATTCTGGAAGTTGTGCGAGGTTCAATGCGGAGAATTGGCTCAGTGGTAACCAATTTTGGCGAGCATTCCCGCGGGCGACAGGAGATGATGCACGAGTCCGTTCCCGGAGGCACGCCTTCGGTTGTCGCGGCAGCCCTACGCAGTCTTGCGCAGTGGAAGCCCGAGTCAGACGGACCCGGCCGATGTGCAAGGGCACGGTACGTCGGCCGGAACTTCACGCGGGTGGGTGGCGCAGGATGCGCCGCCCACCCACGGTGAGCCCGCTCCGAGTAGGCTCCGCAACCGTGTTCACGCCCCTCACACTGGTCGTCGCCTTCGGCCTGTTCGCGATCGCCCTCTGGGGATTGGGGCTTGCCGTCGTCGGCAGTCCTCCGAATCGGCCGTTCATCCTCGCCATCCTGATCGCCGAGGCCGAGCTGCTCGTCCATGCCGCCATCGCCGGCGCCGCGATCATCGGGGGACATCGCCCGGACCGGATGGGCGAGTACCTGGGATACCTGCTCACGAGCGTCATGCTGCTGCCCTTCGTCCTGCAGCTCACCCGGGCCGGCTCGACCCGGTGGGACAGCGCCACCATGGGCGCCGTGGCGCTCGCCGTGGGCGTGGCCGTCCTTCGGCTCCTGGGGCTCTGGTGACCGGACCCGGACGCATGCTCGCGGTGCTGTACTGCGTCTTCGCCGTGGCGGCGGGGGCCCGATCGGGCTACCAGATCGCCACGCAGTTCTCGGACGCCCCGCTCGCGTACGGGCTGAGCGCGCTCGCGGCGATCATCTACCTCGTCGCCGCCTGGTGCTTTCTGCGCCCGTCCGACGCCTCCTTGCGGACGGCGACCGTGCTGCTCTGGGTCGAACTGGCCGGGGTCGTCTCTGTGGGACTCTTCACGTTGGTCGCCCCGGACCGCTTCCCGGATGCGACGGTGTGGTCCGATTTCGGCATCGGGTACGGCTTCGTGCCGCTGGTGCTGCCGATCGCCGGCCTCTGGTGGCTGACCCGGCCACAGACGCGCGAGGCCTTCGGGGCCGACTGACCGCCCGTCAGACGGGCTGGCGGTACCGGTTGAAGTGCGTGGTCCGGACGAACCGCCGCCGCGCGGGCGGTGCGGGCACGCCAAGCAGAAACCCCTGGAAGACGTCGCAACCCGCGGCGACCAGGGCGTCCAGCGTCTCGCGGTGCTCGATCCCCTCTGCCACCACCGTCAGGCCCAGATCGTGGCCCAGGCGGACGAGGCCCTGGACCAGTGCGTCCCGGCGTTCGTCGAGGAGCATCCCGTCGACGAAGGTGCGGTCGATCTTCAACTCGTCCACGGGGAGGTCGCGCAGCGTGGTGAGCGGGGCGAACCCGGTGCCGAAGTCGTCGAGCGCGATCCGCAGCCCCTCTTCCCGGAGCCGTTCCAGGCGGCGGATCGCGTCATGGGCTGACGCCATCGCGTTCTCGGTGACCTCGAGGGTGATGGCCCCGGGCGGGATCTCCGACTCCCGGACACGACGCAGCAGGCGGGCGGTCAGGCCGGGGTCCTGAAGGTCGCGCGCCGAGAGGTTGACGGCGATCCGCGTCCCAAGGTCACCCGGGCGCCACCGGCGGGCGTCGCGCAGCACCCGGTCGAGCACCACGTCGGTCAGCTCGCACATCTGCTCGGAGGACTCCAGCAGGGGGAGGAACTCGTGGGGGGAGAGCAGGCCGCGGTCCGGATGCTTCCACCGCACCAGCGCCTCCCAGCCCACGAGCCGGCCCTGGCGGTCGCATTGCGGCTGGTAGTGGGTGACGATCTGCCCGTTCGTGAGGGCCGAGCGCAGTTCGCTTCTCAACCGCAGCCGCTCGGGGCGCCGGGCGTCGGTGGCGAGGTCATACGTGGCGACGCCCGCGCCGTCGCGTTTGGCGTGGTACATGGCGACATCGGCCGCGTGGACCAGTTCGTCGGCGGAGTCACCGTGCTCGGGCGCGACCGCGGCGCCGATGCTGCCCCCGAGGGAGACGTTCTGGCCGTCGATGACGAACGGGAGCCGGAGGGCGGCCTGGATCCGTGTGGCGATCCGCATCGCGCCTTCGGCGCCCTGGCCGGGGATCACCACGGCGAACTCGTCGCCCGCCAGGCGCGTCGCCACGGCGTCCTGTCCGGCCGCCCGGGTCAGGCGCATGGCCAGCGCCTGCAGGGCGTCGTCGCCGGCACGGTGGCCGAACGTGTCGTTGAGGCTCTTGAAGCCGTCGAGGTCGAGGATGAGGAGCGAGGTGGGTGCGTCGCCCAGGCGCTCGAGCGTCTCTCGCAACGTCTCGAACAGCAGCGTGCGGTTGCCGAGGCCGGTCAGGGGGTCATGGCGGAGCTGGTGGTGGCTCACCCGGGCCGACTCGCGCAGGGCATCCTCCTTGCGCTGCGTGATGGTGATGTCGCGCAACATGACGACGCAGGGGCCGGTGCGATGGCCGCCGCCGATGGTGGAAGCCGTGAACTGGAGGGTCCTGGCCGCCGACTCGTCGCCGTTCCGAACCTCCCAGGACCCGCTGGCGCCCGGTGGCCACCCGGGGATGGTCATGGTCGCCGCGGTGCCGACGGCCTCCGCCGCGGAGATCCCGAGGAGTGCCACCGCGGCCGGGTTCAGGTCGATGATGTTGCCGCGCCCGTCGACCACCACGACCCCGTCCTGCATGGCCTCCACCACGACGTCCCGCGCGACGGCGCGGACGCCGAACTGGGCGTCCAGCAACCCCATGTGCCGGATCCCCAGCGCGAGCCCGCCGACCGTGAACAGGAGTGCGATGGGGGTGGGGTCGTATCCCCCGAACGCCGCCACACGGCTGGTGACCAGCGCGTTGATCGCGAGAGGCACGATGACGATGCCGACCATCAGGACCGCCTGCCGCCGCTGGGGCCCCGGCGTCTTGAGGACGGTGACCGAGAACAGCACCAGTCCGACCAGGATGAGGGAGTAGGCCCAGAGGATCAGCACGACGTACCAGGGGCCCGCGACGTTGTCGACCGGCCCGTGTCCGTTCGGGATCAGGATCTCGGCGAACAACAGGTTGCCGTAGCCGGTCCATACGAGGGCCACGGTGACCGGCGCCGGGGCGGCGAGGAACACCCAATCGCGTACCGACATCCTCGGCCGGCCCGCCAGCTCGGTCATGCCCCACCAGACCCCGAGGGTGAAGACCACGATTGCGGTGTAGGTCACGCTGAGCGTCGTCCGCTTGACGATCGTCGCCGTGGCGGCGGTCTGGACGGCGTTGGAGGCGCTCCACACCACGAGGGCGCACGCCACCAGCACCACGCCGCGCGCACCGGGCAGGGCCCGCCGCGGCCAGCCGAGCATGGCGAGGACGAGCGCGCCCAGCGCAGAGGCCAGGAAGAGCCCGGTCATGAGGCTGTACTGGTTCATCAGGTGGTCCCGGAGCACCCGGCACGGCAGGTTGCCGTGTCGACGGGCCACGAAGAGTTGCAGGGAACCGGGAAATCGCCCAATCGGCCGCGCCGCACTGCTGAATTCGTCGATCCCCGCCGTGCACCGTCAGGATTTCGCGGTCCATTCCGCGGCCCTCCCGGATTCCCGCGGCGCAAAGGAACGGGCGACGGGGGGAAGCGGAGGCGAGGGCTCGACGCCCGCCGAGCCCATCAACCGCCTCCGGCACCATGCAACAGAATATCCATTCTCGTGCGTATACAGGTCCCGGAAACCCGCAGCCGCGCGGCCTCGGGGTCACCGGACGCCGGGCACGCCGCCCGCGGGCTCAGGTATACCCCCGGGGTGCTCGCCGTGCTGTCGCCCGCAAAGTCGCTGGACTTCGATTCGCCACCCGCGACCGATCGCGCCAGCGAACCGCGCATGGCGGCCCGCGCGGACGAACTCGCGCACGTGATGGCCGGCAAGACCGCGTCCGACCTGACACGGCTGATGTCGCTGTCCGAGTCGCTCGCCCGGCTGAACGTCGAGCGCTACCGCGACTGGGAGACCGCCGACGCCCGGGCCGCGATCCTGGCCTTCGACGGCGACGTCTACCGCGGGATGGCCGCGGCCGACAGTTTCGGCACCCGTGACTACACGCAGGCGCAGAAGACCGTGCGCATCCTCAGCGGGCTGTACGGCGTGCTGCGCCCGCTGGACCGGATCCGCCCGTACCGGCTCGAGATGGGCACGCGGCTCACGACCGATCGCGGCGAGGACCTCTACGACTACTGGGGCCGGGACATCACCGACGTACTGCGGGCGGATCTCGACGCGAGCCCCGGCACGGCCGTGCTGGTCAACCTGGCGTCCAACGAGTATTTCTCGGCCGTGGACGTCCCGACCCTCGACCGGCGCGTGGTCTCGCCGGTGTTCCTGGATGCCAGGGGCGACGCGGAGCCCCGGATCGTCAGTTTCCACGCCAAGCGCGCACGCGGCGCCATGGCCGGGTGGAGGTCCGGGAACGGGTCACGCGCGTCTCGCATCTCACCGGCTTCACGGGCCTCGGCTACGCCCACGAACCGGACCTGTCCGGCCCCGGCCGCCCGGTCTTCCTGCGTCGCCACGACGCCTGAACGGCGCGGCCCCGGCGCGATCGGGTCCGGATCGCCCACCCGGCCCGCTACCCTGACGCGGTGACCGCTCCCAACGTCCCCACCCGCTACGTCAGCACCCGCGGCGGCGCGCCGGCGGTGTCCTTCAGCGACATCCTCCTGGAGGGCCTCGCGCCGGACGGCGGGCTCTACATGCCGTCCACGTATCCGCACCTCAGTCCCGAGACGCTCGAGTCGTGGCGCGGACTGAGCTATGCGGAGCTGGCGACGGCCGTGCTCGGCCTGTTCATCGACGACATCCCGCACGAGGACATCGCGGCACTCTGCGCGTCGGCCTACACGTCCGACGCGTTCGGGTCGGCGGTCATCGTGCCGTTCACCGACCTGGGCGACGGGATCGTCATCGAACACCTTTCGAACGGCCCGACGCTGGCCTTCAAGGACATGGCGATGCAGTTGCTGGGCGCGCTGTTCGAGTACGAACTGGACCGTCGCGGGACGACCCTCAACATCCTGGGCGCCACGTCCGGTGACACCGGCAGCGCCGCCGAGTACGCCATGCGGGGACGCGAGGGCATCACCGTGTTCATGCTGAGCCCGGCCGGGCGCATGAGCGATTTCCAGCAGGCCCAGATGTTCAGCCTCCTGGACCCCAACATCCACAACCTGAGCGTGGACGGGGTGTTCGACGACTGCCAGGACATCGTGAAGGCGGTGTCCGGAGATCTCGACTTCAAACGGCGCATGCGGATCGGCACCGTCAACTCGATCAACTGGGCACGCCTGCTCGCGCAGGTCGTCTACTACGTCCACGGCTGGCTGGCCCTCACCGAGCGGCCGGGCCAGTTCGTGAGCTTCACCGTCCCCTCCGGCAACTTCGGCAACATCTGCGCGGGCCACGTCGCACGGATGATGGGCCTGCCGATCCATCGCCTGGTCACCGCGACGAACGAGAACGACGTCCTCGACGAGTTCTTCCGCACCGGCACCTACCGGGTGCGCGGCAGCAGCGAGACGTACGAGACCTCGAGCCCGTCGATGGACATCTCGAAGGCGTCGAATTTCGAACGGTTCATCTTCGACGTGGTGCAGCGGGACGGCGCCCGCGTGCGCGAGCTGTTCGAGACCGAGCTCGGATCACGGAACGGGTTCAGCCTCGCCCCGGACGAGCGCCGGCGTGTGCGGACGTTCGGATTCGCCTCGGGCCGCAGCGGCCACGGCGACCGGCTGACCACCATCCGCGAGACGTGGGAACGGTTCGGCGTGCTCATCGACACGCACACCGCGGACGGGATGTTCGTGGCCCGCGATCATCTCGAGGAGGGCGTGCCGATGATCGTGCTCGAGACCGCACAACCGGTGAAGTTCGCCGATGTGGTCGAACAGGCCACGGGAACGCGCCCCGAACCACCGGCCGCCGTGGCCGACCTCCAGGGGCTGCCGCGCCGCACGGTGCCGATGCCGGCCGACGCCGAGATCATCAAGGGGTACATCACCCAGCGGGCCTCGGTCGGATGACGACGACCTACGCGCTCATCAAGCACCTCCCGGTCGTCGTCGACGGCTACGAGCTGCGCCCTCTGGAACGGCCCACCTCCAGCGGGTTCACGCGGCTCACGGCGCACATCCGCATTCACGGAGGCGGCGAGGTCGGCGAGGGCGAGGACGTCTGGGTCGAACGCGACGAGGTCGCCTCCTTCATCGACGGGGGTGAACGCCTGGATCTCCGGGGAAGCTGGACCTTCGACCAACTGGCCGAGCGGCTCCGACAGCCGGACCTCTTCCCCGCTCCGAGCTCACCGATCGGACCCGTGTTCCGCCGGTGGGGCTTCGAGTCGGCACTCCTCGACCTGGCCTTGCGCCAGGCCGGATTGACCCTGTCGGCCGCCCTGGAGCTGCCGGTGCATCCGGTCCGCTACGTGCTCTCGCTGCGGCTCGGGGAACCGTCCACGATCGCGCCTCTTCGCGAACGGCTCGCGATCGATCCGACCCTCGAGTTCAAGCTCGATCCCACGCCGGATTGGACGCCGGAGCTGATGGCCGAGATCACCGCGGCCACCGACGGTGTCCGAGTCCTCGACTTCAAGGGGTTCTACACCTCGGACCTCGTGGCGAACCCACCGGACGAGGACCTCTACCGGAACTGCCTGGAAACCTGGCCGCGGGCGCTCATCGAGGACCCGCACAACGATCCGGGCGTCCACCGGATCCTGGGGATGCACTGGGACCGGGTGACCTGGGACGCGCCCCTGCACTCCCTTCAGGACATCACCTCGCTGGCGAGGCGGCCGCGCACGATCAACGTCAAGCCATGCCGGTTCGGCGGGTTCAGGGAGCTCATGGCCGTCTACGACCATTGCCGGGCCGCGGGCATCGCGATGTACAGCGGCGGGTTCTTCGAGCTGGGGCCCGGACGCGGGCAGCTCCAGTACCTGGCCTCGCTGTTCCACCCGGACGGGCCCAACGACCTGGCGCCGCGTGGCCACCACTGGGACCACCCGGGGCCCGGCATTCCCCGGAGCCCGCTCGCGCCCGCCCCCCGAGGCAGCGGATTCTCCTGGCTGGACGCCGATCCCCCGCCCCGGAAACCCCTCGCCTGAGGGAGATGGGCCGGGCGGCCACGAGCCGTCACTCGACCTCACAAACCCGCACGTTGCAGAGTTTTCGTCCGCATTGACGGCTCCAGTGCGCAGACCCGCGGCCCGCCCCGCCTCGGATCACCGTGGTAGCGTCCGCTTCTCGCGCTGATGCGGTTCCGCGGCGCGTCCGACATCCATGTCAGCCGTCCACACATATTCATGGCGACGTGTCCCCCGCCGGGTCGCCGCCACCGCCATCTCGGGACTCGTCATCGGCATCGCCGCCACGGGGCTGCTCGTCCACCGTGCCGACGGCCAGCCGGTGACCACCGAGGTCGACGCGCAGCGTGCTCGTGTCCGCGCCCTCGAGGCCGACCTCGTGCGGGTGGATCGCCAGCATCAGCAGGCCGCGGACGCGTACACGGCGGCGGAGGCGCGGGTTCGACGGCTCACGGCCCAGGTGGCCGCGAATCGCAAACGCGTCGTGAGCACCCGCACGTCCATCGTGGCCTCCCGGGAACACCTCTCACGTCGCCTGGTGGCGCTGTACGCCTCCGGGGAACCGAGCTTCGTCGAAGTGCTCGTCGGAACCGGGAGCCTCACGTCGGCCGTCGACCAGTTCGACATGCTGCGCCACGTCGCACAGCGCGACAAACGGTTGGTGGACGAGCTCCGCCAGCAGCAGACCGAGCTCGTCGAGCTCGGAAAACGGCTGAAGAACGATCGCGCGGAGGCCGCCACCATCCGTGACGGGGCTGAGGAGCGCGTGATGCAGCTCCGTGCCCTGGTCCGCGAACGGCGTCGTCTCCTGTCGGCCGCCGTCGACAACCTCGGCCGTGTCCAGGCGTCGTCCCAGCGGGCCGCCGCGCAACGCGACGCCGCGCAGGCGGCGGCGGCGAGCCAACCCGACGCCTCTCCCCAACAGCTCATCGATGCCGGCGGCGCACCCCCGGTGGCCAACGAGGCCGCGCCCTCCGCCGCGGCGGACGCACAGCCCGTCTCGTCGAGCTCGGGCGACAACATCGACGCCCACCTGGCCCGGATCGCCCAGTGCGAGTCCGGCGGCAATCCGCGGGCGGTGTCACCGAGCGGCCAGTACCGGGGCAAGTACCAGTTCTCCGTCGACACATGGCATGGCATGGGCGGCCAGGGTGACCCCGCCGCCGCGCCGGAGGCCGAGCAGGACCGCATCGCGCGCAGGCTCTACCAGAGCGCCGGTCCCGGCCAGTGGCCGGTCTGCAGCCTCAGGTAGCGCGTCCGAGTCGTACTGCGGTCGGCGGTCACCCGCCGCGAGCGCGATCGAGCTCCTGGTGCCGGTCTCGGCATACCGATTCGACGGTGGGTCAAGCGAGATTCGACCCTTGACGTGGCGCCAAAAACAACGGATAGTGCATCGGGTTTAGGCCAGGTTGGCGACGGCGCCACCGGCGAAAACGGCGGAGTCCTCCGCCGAACCGGTGCGAGAAACCCTTGTGCTGTCGGGCCGACCGGTCATGATGGTTGATTGACATGTACGCGGACTGAACTGGAGGCGGATGTCCACGCAGCAGCTTGGCGGTTTGAAGGTGGATGGTGAGCTCCGGGCGCTCATCGTTCGAGGTCAGGAAATGGGTTTCCTGGGCCTCGAAGAGGTCGCCGAGGTGCTCGACGGGCTCGGCCTCGATGCCGAGGTCGCGGAGGCCGTCTATCAGCAGCTCGAAGAGGCCGGAATCGAACTGCTCGAGCAGTCCGAGGCCGCGTCGCGCGCCGCTGAGCTGTCAGACGAGTCCGATCGCCCCCGCCGCAACACCGCGGTGGTGGAACAGACCACCGACGCGCTGCAGCTGTTCCTGAAGGACATCGGGCGGGTCCCGCTGCTCACCGCCGCCGACGAGGTGCGCCTCGCCAAGCGGATCGAGAACGGCGACCAGTTCGCGAAGCGCCAGATGGTCGAAGCCAACCTGCGGCTCGTCGTCTCGATCGCCAAGGGCTACCGGGGACGTGGACTCCCGTTCCTGGATCTCATCCAGGAGGGCACGCTGGGCCTGGTCCGTGCCG
Organism: Actinomycetota bacterium; assembly: GCA_020636905.1. Lineage (GTDB taxonomy): Bacteria > Actinomycetota > Thermoleophilia > Miltoncostaeales > Miltoncostaeaceae. The sequence goes on from JACJWX010000005.1 coordinate 40,513, forward strand.
TCGAGAAGTTCGACTGGCGCCGCGGCTTCAAGTTCTCCACCTACGCCACCTGGTGGATCCGGCAGGCGGTCACGCGCGCGCTCGCCGACAAGGGCCGCACCATCCGCATTCCGGTGCACGTCGTCGAGAAGCTCAACCAGATCAGCCGCGCGGAGCGCGTGCTCATCGGCCAGCTCGGTCGCGAACCCACCGTCGAGGAGATCGGCGAGGCCGCCGGTCTGCCTCCGGACGAGGTCGAGGAGATCCTGCGTTCCGCCCAGCCCACCGTGTCGCTCGAGAAGCCGGTCGGTGAAGAAGAGGAGTCCGAACTGGGACGCTTCCTCGCCGACGAGACGTCCGTCGCGCCGGAGGCTTCTGCCGAGGTTTCGCTTCGCGAACAGGCGCTCCGCGACCTGCTCGACCAGCTCAGCTACCGCGAGCGGCGCGTGCTCGAACTCCGCTACGGCCTGCGCGGTGAGAAGCCGCGGACCCTCGATGAACTGGGCCGGATGTTCAACGTCACGCGCGAGCGGATCCGGCAGGTGGAGAGCCAGTCCCTCCAGAAGCTCTCGAGCCTTCCGGACTCGGCTCGTCTGATGTAGTTCCGGCCGACGACCGGACCGAAGGTTCACGGGGCTCGATCGCACACGCGGTCGGGCCCCGCGTCGTTCGTGCGGGCCGTTCCCCCGGTCAGGCGGGTCCGGCGGCGCCCCGGGCCATGGCGAGCGCCGCGTGGGTACCGGCCACGAGGTCGGCCACGATGAGGTCGGCCGGGCAGGGCGCCGGCGCCAGACCGGCCGCCTGGCCCGCCAGCATCGGCAACAGGTCCGCGCGCCCCTGTTCCGCGGCCGCGCGCCGGATGTCCGCCAGGTGGGCCCCCTGGTCTCCCCATCCGAGTGTGCCGACATCGGCCGTGGCCAGCGCGTCGACGATGCGATTGCGGATCCAGCGAGCCGGCCGCCCCGTCACCGCATCGGTCACGATCGTGTCCTCGGGCTGGAGCCCGCGGAGCGCCTCGCGGTGAATCGGGGCCACGCCGCTCTCCAGCGCCGGCAGGAACACGGTGCCCAGTGAGACACCGACGGCACCCACGAGCATGGCCGCGGCGATGCCACGTCCGTCGGCGATCCCGCCGCTGGCGATGATCGGGAGTTTGCCGTCCAGGGCGTCGCGCATCTGCGGCACGAGCGCCAGGGTCCCGGTCTCGGCCGCCATGGCGGCGTCTCGTCCGAAGGTGCTCCGGTGCCCCCCGGACTCGGCTCCCTGGGCGATGACGGCGTCCACGCCGGCGTCCCGGGCGAGCCGTCCCCCCTCGACCGTCGTCGTCATGGCGATGACCGGGACTGCGGCGGCGCGGCACATGGCCAGGATCGGGGTCGGGTCGTGCCAGGTGGTCACCGCCCGAGCGCCTCCGGCGAGTGCGGCCTCGACCAAATCGTGCGGCGGATCCGGCACGGGCGGTCGCGCCGGTTCCCGGGGCAGTCCGAGCTCGGCCCGGAACGGCGCCAGCACTTCGACCATCCGTTCGAAGGTCCCCGTGGCGGGAGTGGTCGGCGCGAGCTGGACGTTGACCCCGATGGGCGCGCCGTTGGCGTGGGATTGGGCCTCGGCCGTCGCGGCTTCGACGGCCCCGACGGTGGTGCCCGTCACGCCGAGCACGCCGAAGGCACCCGCCCGGGACACGGCGCCGACGAGCTCCGGCGTGTTGGGTCCCCCCGCCATCCCGGCGAGCATGATCGGGTAGCGCACCGACAGGAGTTCGCACAGGACGGTTCGGATCACGGTCATGCGTCGCAGCCTACCCGGCATGCGAATTGCCGCGTCGCGTCAGTTCAGGCTGGGATCGGCGGGCATGCGCGCGAACAGGCGGAAACGTCCGCCCTTCCGGTCGAGCGCGATCCGCCAGAGCGCACCCGGTTCGTGGTGGAAGATGTCCTCGGCGCGAGGAGCCACGTCGATCCACGCCCCTTCCGCGATCTCGGACTCGAGCTGGCCGGCACCCCATCCGGCGTAGCCCCCGAACGCGCGGGCCATGTGGACGGCCGCCCGGAGCGCCGCCGGATCACCGTCGGGGTCCACCACGCCGACGTCACCAACGATCAGGGACGCCGCCTCCTTGGGATCGCGGAACTCGGCAAGCAGGATGACGGCCTCCGGCTGCACGGGGCCCCCCTGGAAGACCACGTCCTCGGATCCGCAGAGATCGCTGAGGGGATCCGGAAGGGCATCCGAGACGAGCACCTCGAGGGGACGGTTCAGCACCAGGCCCAGCGCGCCCTCGTCGTTGTGCTCCAGCATGATGAGCACGCTCCGCTGGAAGTTCGGATCGAGCAGCGTGGGTGACGCCACCAGAAGGCGCCCCTGCCTGCTGGCGGGCGCGTCGGGGTCGTGTGCCGGGCCGGTCACTGCTGGGCGCTCTCCTGCGAGAAGATCTCCCGCAGGAACGACGCGTGTTCGTCCAGGTCGTCGCGGTCGTGTGCCTGGGCGGCGTCACACAGCCCCTGGAAAGCGACGGCCGCCACGGGATGGAGCTGCCGCCGGATCTCGGTGAAGTAGTCCGCGAGGTGCGCGGCCTGGGTGCGGGCGTCGGACCAGTGGCCACCGTCCGCCAGCTCTGACACCAGCGAGAGCCCGCAGTCGACGAGCGCTGCGTACGACGGGGGCGCCGTGTCCGGCACGACGACGCCCCCGCAGAGTGCACTCACCTCAGACAGCCAATCGGGCCGCCGCAGCGTGGCGACCTGGCCGGCCAGCCGCGGAGCCGCGGCCGGACGAGGCAAATCAGGCTTCGAGTTTGGCGAGACGGCGCCGTTCCCGGGCCGTGTTCATGATTGCGCCAAGCACGACCAGGACGACGGCCAGCAGGAGGCCGCTCCAGAAGACCGGCATGTGACCGGCAAGCCGCTCTTCCGGACCGAGGTCACGGATGCCCCAGCCGGTGCAGAACCACACGGTTGCCAGGACCAGCACGGTTCCAGCCGCCCGGAACGGCCAGGTGATCGGAAGCATTTCGTGTTCGCCGTGGTGCGACGAGGCCATTCGGTTCCTTTCGTACGAGTACCGCGCCACCGTACCATGCCTCCCCGATGCTCCCGGCCTCAGGGACGGCGCTTTTTGCGCACAGGGACTCCCCACCCACCCACACCGGGACGGAGGACCCGGAATCTCGGGGATGGCATCAGCCGTCGGTCGGCGGTCCGCCCTCGGGCGAGCGCCGGACACGGCCCGCGATGCGCCGCTCTTCGGCGACCACCGCGAACTCGCCGGGCACCGACCGGTAGAGGCGTGCCGGACGGCCCGGGCTCGTGCGGCGCTCGCGACCGACGTCCTCGACGATCCCGGCATTCAGGACGTCTCGCCGGAAGTTCCTGGTGTCGAGCGTTGTGCCCAGCACGGCTTCGTAGACGCTCTGGAGCTCTCCGAGGGTGAACGTCTCGGGGAGCACCTGGACCGCGATCGGGGCGTACGCCGTCTTGGCCCGCAGACGGGTCACCGCGTAGCCCAGCGCACACCGGTGCGGGTCTGGCATCGCGGGAAGATCGCCCAGGGGGAACCAGCGCACCTCCACGACCTCCGCGCCGGGCACGAGGGGATGGCGATCGGCGGCGATGAGGGCCAGATAGTCGATCGAGACGCCCCGGCCCTGATCGCGATCGAAGGTGTAGAGCTGTTCCAGGCTGATGTCCCGCACCCCGGTCTGCTCGGCCAGGATCTCCACGGCCGCGGCCTCGACCTGGCGTGGTGGCGTGGCCGACCCGCCGGGCAGCGCCCACTCGTTCCCGGGGTAGCGCACCAGGAGCACGTCGAGCGCCTGGTCTCGAACGGTCATCACGACCAGCTCGACCCGCACCGCCTTCATCAGCTGTCGTCGCTGGCCGTGGTTCGCTCCGCCCAGGCCGAGAGGCCTCCGATGTTGTCGTCGTACCAGCGCAGGTACTCCCACTCGGCCAGGGCCGCCGCGTCACCCACCGTCTCCGCCAGCGGCAGCCGGCGCATCACCTCGCGCGCGATGCCCTCGGAGCCATCGGCGACCCAGCCGGCGAGCGCCGCCTCGGCGAGCGCTTCGAGCTGCCGGTCGGCGAGATCGAGGGCCGCGGCCGCGTCGGCGACGGGACCGAAGTGCGCCGTGCTCGCGAAGACCGGCGCACGTTCGGCCAGTTTCGCGATGCTCTCCCGCCCCGCGTGTGGATCCGCGTCGCTGGGCGGGGTGTTCGGGTACAGGCCTCCCGCGCCGAAGTGGGTGCCGAGTGCGTCACCCGCGAAGAGGGTCCCGGTCGCGTGCTCCAGCACGGACATGTGGTGCCGGGCGTGTCCGGGAGTGGTGAGCATCTCCAGCCGGAATCCGTTGCCCAGATCGATCTCGTGACGATCGGCGGCGGGGACGATGCGGGACTCGTCGGTGGGCGCGAGCCCGCCATACATGGACGCGTGCTCCCCGTAGACGGCATGCGAGGCCGTGACGAGCCGTTCCGGCTCGGCGATGTGCCGCGCCGCGCGGTCGAAGACGACGATCCGGGCGTCAGGGAACGCGTCCGCGAGGGCGCCCGCTGCCCCGCAATGGTCCAGATGGATGTGGGTCAGGACGATCCAGGCGAGATCGGCGCTCCCGATCCCCATCCGGTGCAGCTCGCCGATGACGTGTGCCGCCGAGGTCTCGGCTCCGGGATCGATGATCGCGGGGGTCCGCCCCGCCACGACGTGGGCGGCGGTTCGGCCCGGGACGCCGCCGAGCATGGTGTCGATCACGGTGATGCCTGCTGGGAGACTCATGCGGCCGCAGTCTCGCATAGCCTGTAGTCGTGAGCGAGACCGCGAATCGTGAGACGGCGTGGGCGGCGGCGGGCGCCGCGGCGGCCGCGCTGGTCCCCGACCGGGGCTCGGTGGGCCTCGGAACCGGTCGGGCCGCCGCCGCGGGCGTGCGCGCGCTGGGTGCCCGCGTCGCCGCCGGGCTCCACTGCCGGGCGGTCGCCACGTCGGTGTCCACGACGTCACTCGCGCGCGAACTCGACATCCCCGTCACGCGCCTCCGCGACCAGCTGGACGTGGCCTTCGACGGTGCCGACATCGTGCTGCCGTCCGGCCTCGCGGTGAAGGGCGGCGGCGGCGCGATGGTCCGAGAGCGGCTCGTCGCCGACCGCTCACGGCGTTTCATCGTGCTGGTGGATGCCCCGAAGGTCGGCTCGTCCCTCGACGAGTGGGGCTACCTGCCGACCGCCGCGGTGGCGTTCGCCGCCCACCTCGTCATGGACCGGCTCTCCGATCTCAGTCCGTCCCGCCGACCGGGGCGCTCGGATGACGGCCTCGCCATCATCGACGTCCATCCCCCGGCCGGCGCGGATTGGACGGCGATCGACGCCCGCGTTCGCGCCACGCCGGGCATCGTCGACACCGGATTGTTCGAGCTCGATCCCGGAAACGTGTTCGTCGGCGCGCCGGACGGGTCGGTTCGCACGCTGGCGGGTGACGCCGTTCGGGGTCCGGAGTGACCCTCGCCGCCTCGGTGGCGATCGCGCGCGGCTTGGGCTGGCTGTCGCGCCGCAGCGGGCGCGGCGGTGGCACCAGCGCGCCCGGCAAGGTGCTGCTGCGCCTGCATCCGAGCGCCATCCAGCTCCTCTCCGAACGGCTTCCGGAGGGCACCCTGGTGGTGTCCGCCACCAACGGCAAGACCACCACCGCCCGCCTCATCGGCGCGGTGGTGGCGGCGCAGGGCTGGCCCGCCATCCAGAACTTCGCGGGGGCCAACCTGCTGTCCGGAATCGCCACGGCGCTGATTCCCGACGCCGGCACCCGGCAGGCGCCCGAGATTGGGATCTTCGAGGTCGACGAGCTCGCGCTGCCCGAGGTGGCCGCGAGGTTGCGACCGCGGGTCATGGTGCTCATGAACCTGTTCCGCGACCAGCTCGACCGCTCCGGTGAGCTCGAACGGATCGCCGAGCGGTGGAGTGCCATGATCGCCGGCCTGCCGGCGGACACCCGGTTGGTGGCGAACGCCGACGACCCGTCGATCGCCGCTCTTGCCGGAGACCGTCCCGGCACCATCTGGTTCGGGATCGACGATCCACGGATGGCGCTTGCCGAGGTGCCCCACGCCGCCGACGCGACCCGGTGCCGCCGGTGCCACACGCCGCTCCGCTACGGACGCGTCGTCCTTGGCCACATGGGCGACTGGGAGTGTCCCGGGTGCGGATGGTCTCGGCCTGACCGCGACGTCGGGGTCACCGAGGCGACCCTGGACGGGACCAGCGGGGTGAGTCTGGAGATCAGCACGCCCGAGGGGGTCGTGCACGCCGAACTGGCGGTTCCCGGGGTCCACAACGTGTACAACGCCGCCGCCGCGCTGGGCGCGGCCGTGGCCCTCGGAATCCCGGCCGGACGCGCTGCCGCGGCGCTGGCTGCCGCCGACGCCGCCTTCGGCCGCGCCGAGCGTGTGCGTGTCGGGTCTCACGACCTGCTGATCCTGCTTGCCAAGAACCCCGCCGGCGCCAACACCACGGTTCACACCGTCATGCTCGATCCCGAACCGCTCCACCTGCTGGTGGCGCTCAATGACCAGACCGCCGATGGTCACGACGTGTCCTGGATCTGGGATGCCGACTACGAGCCGCTGCTGGAACGCCTGGCCGGGGTCGTCTGCACGGGTGACCGGGCGTACGACATGGCGCTCCGCTTCGCCTACGCGGGGTGTCCCCGCGACCGCATCACGGTGATCCCGGACGTCAGCGCCGCGCTGGACCACGCACTCGCGGACCTCCCCGAAGGCCGCACCCTCTACGCCCTGCCCACGTACACGGCGATGCTGCGGCTGCGGCAGGTCCTCGTCCAGCGCGGTGCCGCGCAGGAGTTCTGGCGTGATCGGTGACCCGGTCTACGCCCGGCGCTTTGCCGCCGACCACGCGCACGTCGTGGGTGATCTGCCCCTGTGGCGGGCCCTCGCGGCGGCGCACGGGGGTCCCGTCCTCGACCTCGGCGCCGCGGTCGGCCGTGTGGCGATCCCGCTGGCCGAGGACGGCCACGAAGTGTGGGCGCTCGACGGCGACCCAAACATGCTGGCCGAGCTGGCCCAGCGTGCGGCCATCGCACCCGAGGTCGCCGGTCGAATCCGGACCATCCCGGCGGACATCCGCGACTTCGATCTGGGCGTGCGGTTCCCGCTGGCCATCTGCGCCATGAACACGCTCCAGGTGCTCCTCGACGTCGACGACCAGCTCGCCTGCCTGCGGGCGGTGGCCGCCCACCTGGCCCCGGGCGGCGCGTTCTGGTTCGACGTGGCGATGCCGGACGTGGGAGAGATCGCGGCGTCGCTCGGCCTGATCCGCGACGAAGGCAGGAACGTCGATGCCGAAACCGGTATGACCCGCTGGCACCGGAGCTGGTTTCGGGGATACGACGCAATCGACGGGACCGCCGAATACACCCACGAGGTCCAGGACGTGGCGCCCGACGGCACGCTCACCATCCATCGCCAGGACCACACCGTGCACCTGTACCAGCCGCCGGAACTGCTCCACCTGCTCGCCAGGGCGGGCCTGCGCGTGGTCGATCGGTTCGGAGACTTCCAGCGCACGCCCCTCGACCTCGGCGCGTCGCACCAGGTCGTCTGCTGCGAGGTGGACGCCTGATGGCGACGGTCGAGATCTGCCACCTCTACCCCCGCGAACTCAACATCTACGCCGACCGCGGCAATCTGGCGGTGTTCGCCCATCGGCTGGCCGCGCGCGGCCATCGCCTGCGGATCGTCGAGGTCGAGCCCGGCGACCAGCTTCCCACGGGGGCGCACCTCTACTATCTGGGCGGCGGCCAGGACCGCGATCAGCTCATGGTGGCCGACGATCTGCGCGGAACGAAGGGGCAGCGGCTGCGCGAGGTCGTGAACGGCGGCGCAGTGATGCTCGCGGTGTGCGGCGGCTTCCAGCTCGCCGGCCACGGATACACGGCCGTCGACGGCACCCGGATGGACGGCGTCGGCGTCCTCGACGCGGACACGATCGGCGGGCCCACCCGCCTCATCGGCAACATCGCGATCGAGGCCGAGCTCGAGGGCGAACGCGGCCGGATCGTCGGTTTCGAGAACCACGCGGGGCGCACCACGCTCGGCACGGGGTCCGTCCCGCTCGGTCGCGTCATCACGGGGTTCGGGAACGACGGCGCCTCGGGCTTCGAGGGTGCCGTGACCCGGCGGGCCATCGGGACCTACCTGCACGGCCCGCTGCTCCCCAAGAACCCCTGGCTGGCGGACCGCCTGCTCGAGTGGGCGCTGGAGGCCGCTGGGACGCCGGTTTCACTCGACCCGCTCGACGATGCACTGGAGATCGCCGCCCAGCGGGTGGCGCTGCGACGCATGGGGCTCACCGCGTGAGCGTCTGGCGGCAGGCGCCCCGAACCGAGGGCATGAATCCCTCGATCATCCGCGAGATCCTGAAACTCACCGAGCGTCCGGGGGTGCACAGCCTGGCCGGCGGCCTGCCCTCCCCGGACGCCTTCCCCATTCCCGAGATCCGCGAGGCCACCGAGCGCGTGCTCGCCGGGGCGCCGCGCGAGGCGCTGCAGTACGCGTCCAGCGAGGGCTACGGTCCCCTCCGCGAGTGGATCGCCGAGCACCGGACCGCGCTCGGCCACCCCGTGGACCCTGACCAGGTGCTCATCACGACCGGGTCCCAGCAGGGGCTCGACCTCGTGGGCAAGATCCTCATCGACACGGGCACGCGGGTCGGCGTGGAGACCCCGACGTACCTGGGGGCGCTCCAGGCGTTCACGCCGTTCGGCCCGGAGTACGTGAGCCTGCCCAGTGACGATGACGGCATCGATCCGAGGGCGCTCCTGAAGATCGGCGACGCGCCGAGCTTCGCCTACGTCATCCCCAACTTCCAGAATCCCAGCGGGTGGTTGATGCCCGACGGGCGTCGAGCCGATCTCGTCTCGGTGGCGCGCGCCATCGGGATGCCGCTCGTCGAAGACGATCCGTACGGCGAGATCTGGTTCGACCGGCCACCCCCGGCGAGCCTCGCGTCGCGCTGGCCCGAGGGCGTGCTGGCGCTCGGTTCGTTCAGCAAGGTGCTGACGCCGGGGTTTCGCGTCGGCTACGTGATCGCGCCCCCGGAGTTGTTCCCGAAGCTCCTTCAGGCCAAGCAGGCGGCCGATCTCCACACCCCCACCTTCACGCAGCGGATCGTCTTCGAGGTACTCCGGGACGGCTTGCTCGACCACCACCTTCCGGCGGTCCGGGAGCGGTATGCCCGAGGACGGGATGCGATGGAGGCGGCGCTCACGGCGCACATGCCCGAGGGGAGCCACTGGCACCGCCCGGACGGCGGCATGTTCTTCTGGGTGCGACTCCCGGAGGGGTTCGACGCGATGCACCTGCTCGGACGCGCGGTCGACTTCGGCGTGGCGTTCGTGCCCGGCGAGGCCTTCTACGCCGGCGAGCCGGACCGCCGCACCCTGCGGCTCTCCTTCGTGACCCTGCCCCCGGAGACGATCGCGGAGGCGGTTGCGCTCCTCGGCCAGGTGATCCGCGACGACGGCTAGAGCCGTGTCAGGTGCCTTGCCGGAACATGGCAAAGGTTTCCTGACACGGCACTGGACCCTCGGCCAGGTCAACCTCTCGGGAGTTCGCGCCGATGGTGCTCGTGGAATCAATCCGCCCAGGGAGCGCCATGACCGTCCACGTGTTCGACCTCAACGAGACTGCGACCCACGAACTCGTGGCCGCCCAGCTTCGTGCGCTCGCCGACCAGCTCGCGAGCGGGTCGATCGATCTCGCCTACGAGGAGTTCCACGCACCCACGGCGGTGATGGATCCGGTGAACGTCACCGTCGATCTGAAGCAGAAGCGGCACCACGTGGAACTCAACATCGACATGCGCTGGCCCACGCCGACCGTCGCGTAGCGAGCGACATGCGGGCGGGACCGGGTCAGGTCCCCAGTCCGGTTGAACCGAAGCCCCCCGCTCCCCGGCCGTCTCCGGCGGGGAGTTCGGCGACGTCCGTCGGTTGTCCATCCCAGATCGGCGTCAGAACCAGCTGGGCCACTCGGTCCCCGGGCTCGAGCGTCACCGCCCGGTCTCCGTGGTTGATGAGCAGCACCCGAAGTTCGCCGCGATAGCCGGCGTCGATCAGGCCCGGGCTGTTGGTGAGCGTCACGCCGTCCCGTGCGGCGACACCCGACCGTGGCAGCACCAGTCCGGCCCATCCCGGCGGCACGGCGATGGCCCAGCCGGTGGGCGCCACGCCGCGGGCGCCCGGCTCGAGCACGATCCGTTCGACCGTCGCCAGGTCGAGGCCCGCGTCCCACGGATTCGCTCGCCTCAGCGGCACGGCATCCGGATGCAGGCGCTGCACGCTGAGGTCGCCACTGCTCCACATGGACGGCGATCATGCCACGGCGGTCCCGACGACGTCTGGCCCACATCGGACGGCGACGGCTAGCATTGGCCGCCGTGACCACCGGCACCGACAGCGGCGACGCGCTCGCCCGACGCACGCTCACGCTGGTGAACATTCCGAGCGTGAGTCGCGACGAAGCCGCGATCGCTCGCGCGGCCTCCGGGATGATCCCCGGCTCGTTCACCGTCCATTTCGATGATGGCGAGGCGATCGTCGCGTCCACCGACCGCGTGCCGGGCCGGCCGCTGGTGCTCTTCGCCGGACACCTCGACACGGTTCCGGCACAGGACAACCTGCCCGGCCGCATCGAGGGCGACATGGTCGTCGGGCTGGGGGCCACCGACATGAAGGGCGGCCTCGCCGTGATGCTGGAACTCGCCGCGTGGATCGACCGCGAGGATCCCGTCCGCAGCGTGGACGTCGGCATCGTGATGTTCACCCGCGAGGAACTCCCGGTGGCGGAGAGCCCCCTTCCGGCGGCGTTCTCCGCATGTCCGCTGCTTGGCGAGGCCGCCCTCGTGGTGGTCATGGAACCCACCGACAACACCCTCCAGGGTGGCTGTGTGGGCAATCTCAACGCCACCCTGCGATTCCACGGCACCAGCGCACACTCGGCCCGTCCGTGGGACGGGGACAACGCCATCGCCAGAGCCGTGCAGGGCCTGGGACACCTGGTGAGCGTGCCGCCGCGGCCGGTCGAGATCGAGGGGCTCACGTTCACCGAGGTCATCAGCCTGACGTGCGTGAACGGGGGGATCGCGGACAACGTCATCCCGGACCTCGTCGAATGCCGGGTCAACTTCCGCTTCACGCCCGATCGCAGCATGGACGAGGCGCGGGAACACCTCCACGCCGTTGTCGGGGACGCCGGGGAACTCGAGATCACCTCCGTCTCACCGTCCGGGGCGGTGTGCACACACCTCCCGCTCGCTCGTGCCCTGGGACGGGCGGGAGGGTTCGACGTCGCCCCCAAGCAGGCGTGGACCCCGGTCGCCCAGTTCACCGAACAGGGCATCCCCGCGGTCAACCTCGGCCCCGGCGCGACGCGGTTCGCACACCGCCGGGACGAACAGATCAGCATCTCCGAAATGCGTCGCACCCTGGACGCCCTGAAACGTTTCGTCACCGGAGCCGTCGATTGAGCACCCTCCCCTTCCCCGTCTCGCCGGTCCTCCGAGAGGTGGGTGACTACCCGTTCCTGCGTCTGGACGCGGAAAAGCAGCGCGTCGCCGCCACGGGCGTCCGGCTCATCGACTTCGGCGTGGGCGACCCGCGGGAACCGACCGATCCCATGATCCGGGAGGCGCTGGCCGCCGGGATCCGCGAGACGATGGAGTATCCGAAGGCGGTCGGACTGCCCGAGCTCCGCGACGCCATCGCGGCCTGGATCGCCCGCCGCTACGGCGTGACCATCGACCCCGCCACGCAGGTGGTCCCGACCCTCGGCGCCAAGGAGGCCGTGTTCAGCATGGCCGCGGTGGTCGTCGATCCGGACGCCGGGCGGGATCTCGTGCTGACCACGCAGCCCGGCTATCCCGTGACGGTCCGCGGCGCGCGCTTCGCGGGTGCCGAGGCGCTGGCGCTTCCCCTGGAGGAATCCAATGGATTCCTGCCCGACCTGGATGCCGTGACCCCCGAGCAGTGGCGCCGCACCGCGCTCGTCTGGGTGAACTACCCGAACAATCCCACGGGTGCGGTGGCGCCGCTCGCCTTCTACGCCGACCTGGCCGAACGCGCCGCCGAGCACGGCTTTCTGATCGCCTCGGACGAAGCGTATTCCGAGTTGTACTTCGACGAGCCCCCGGCCTCGGCACTCCAGCTTCCTGATCTGAGCCGGGTCGCGGTGGTGAACACACTCAGCAAGCGGTCGTCCATGACGGGCTACCGATCGGGCTTCGTCGCCGGGAGTCCGGAGCTTATCGCGCTGCTCAAGAGTTTCCGGCCCACGGTCGGCACCGCGCCGCAGGAGTTCGTGCAGCGGGCGGCGGCGACGGCCTGGAGCGACGAACGCCATGTCGAGGAGGCGCGCGAGCGGTACCGGGTCAAGCGGGCCATCATGCGCGAGGCCCTCGAGGCGGTGGGTCTGCGCATCGCCGGAAGCCGGGCGACCATGTACCTGTGGGTCGCCGTGCCCGAGGGCGACACGAGCGAGGGCTTCGCCACGCGGCTCATCGAGCATGGCATTGTGGTTGCCCCGGGCGGGTTCCTGGGGCCGGCCGGCGAGGGGTTCGTCCGGTTTGCGCTGGTACCGACGATCGACGACTGCCGCACCGCCGCGGCAACCATCAGGGAGGTTCTGTGAGCGACACCACCGGATTGGCCGCCGAGATCGACCGACTGTTCGAGCTCCCCGCGGAGGAGGCCGCCGCGGGACGGGACGCGGTCGAAGAGGCCGTTCGCATGCTGGATGCGGGTGAGCTGCGGGTGGCCGAGCCGCAGGGCGAGGGCTGGGTCGTCAACGAGTGGGCGAAGAAGGCGATCCTCGTCTACTTCCGGCTGCGCACCAACGAACCCATCGAGATCGGCCCGTACACCTACTTCGACAAGGTGCCGCTGAAGACGATCACGCCTGATCTGGGCGTGCGCGTCGTTCCGCCCGCCGTGGCGCGGTACGGCAGTCACCTGGAGGCGGGCGCGGTCATAATGCCCTCCTACGTCAACATCGGTGCCTGGGTCGGATCGGGAAGCATGGTCGACACCTGGGCGACCGTCGGATCGTGCGCGCAGATCGGTCGCGATGTGCACCTCTCCGGGGGTGTGGGGATCGGCGGCGTGCTCGAGCCGCCCCAGGCGAGCCCCGTCATCATCGAGGACGGCGCGTTCATCGGGTCGCGGTGCATCGTCGTCGAGGGCGCCCGGGTCAGCAAAGGGGCCGTGCTCGGCGCGAACGTGGTCATCACCGCGTCGACGCCCATCATCGACGTCACCGGCGACGAGCCCGTCGAGCACCGGGGTTTCGTCCCGCCCTACGCCGTGGTGATCCCCGGAACGCGCCCCAAGGAGTACCCGGCGGGCACCTACCAGCTGCCGGCGGCGCTCATCATCGGGCGCCGCTCCGAGTCGACCGACACCAAGACGAGCCTCAACGACGCGCTGCGCAGCTACGGCGTCGCGGTGTAGTGAGCGGCGTGACGGACCCGGCCCCCGAATCCCTGCGGGGGAGGGGCCGGTTCGCCGTCACCCGAGGAACCGCCACGCTGCTGTTCGCGGTGGCGATCATGGCGTGGACGTCGCGGCGCGCCGTCTCCCTCGGGCGGTGGGACGCCCGGCTTCTCATCCTGGGAATCGCTGTGCCCATCCTTCTCGCCGGCGTCACCGTTGCCTTCGACGTCGCCGGGGCGCCCGGGCGGGGTGACTGGCCGCCGTCCGCTCGCCTCGCCATTCGGGGTGCGCTCCTCGCGTTGATGGCCGTCGCGGGGATCCTCGCCATTGCGACCGGCCGGCACCTGGCGTGCCTGGGAGATTTCACGTGCCGCTGAGACCGGCCCGACGCCCGGCGGTGCTGGGCGGCTGACCCGGCCCCCCGGGTCAGACCGCAGACTCGCCCGCGGCCATGAACCGCTCCAGGAGCGGGTGGGCGAGCGTCGCCGTGTACAGGTGCTCAGCGGGACCGGTCATCGTGATCTCGAGATCGTCGTCGACGTCGATCACCAGTGTGCCGCCGGCGAGGGAGACCTCCACGGGCGTTTCGACCGCGCCCGTGCTGACCGCCACCGCCGCGGCGGCACAGGCCCCCGTGCCGCAGGCCATGGTCGCTCCCACCCCCCGTTCCCACACGCGCACCAGCAGCCGGTGGTCGTCCTCGACCCTCACGAACTCGGCATTGGTGCGATGCGGGAAGCGCGGGGCAACTTCCATCTCGGGGCCCAGGTCGGTGACCGCATGGACGGGATCCTGATGCAGCACCACCGCGTGCGGGTTCCCCATCGACACCTCGGTGAACACGACGTCGCCCGTCGACGTCGTGAGGGCCTCGAGGCCATCGCCCGCCGGGAAACGAGCCCGTCCCATGCGGACGCGCACCGCTCCGTCGTCGAGCACCGTCACCACGGTTCGCTCCTGGCCGGTGAGCACCGCACCGTCCTCGGGGAGCCGCCCATCGCGGTGAAGGTGGGCGGCGACGATGCGGATGCCGTTGCCGCAATTCTCGGCGACGCTCCCGTCGGCGTTCCAGACGGTCATGCGGGGATGCCCGTCGTCGACGCTCACGACGAGCACGCCGTCCGCACCGATTCCGGTGAACGGGTCGCACAGCAGCCGGGCGCGCGCGGGCGACATCGCCGCGGGGAGCGCGTCGACGTCCACCACCACGTGGTGATTCCCGGTGCCATGCCACTTCTCGAAGCGCATGGATCTCAGGGTAGCGTGCCCACGGCCAGGGAGCGCCACCGCTCCACGAGCCATCCCACCGCGTCCTCCGGATCACCGTGGCCCAGGTCGAGCTCCTCCGCGTCAGGCCAGCGGCGCAGCCACTGGAGCTGGCGACGCGAGAGCTGGCGTGTGCGCGCGGCGAGTCGTTCCGGAAGCTCCTCAGGGGCGAGATCGCCGCGACGAACCTCGTCCACCTCCCGTGCACCGATGATCTGCAGGGGTTCGCGACGGACCCCGGGCGTGTCCAGCGCACGCTCGAGCTCCGCGACGAGGCCATCGCTGAGCTCCCGGTGGACTCGCAGCAGGATGCGTTCATCGAGAAGTGGTCGCGGCCGGGTCACCGCGACGAGCCACGTGGGCAGGCGCATCGATCCGTCCCAGAGCCGCGTCTGTTGCTCGCCGGCACCCATGACGGCCAGCTGGAGGGCACGCTCCAGACGCCGCGGGTTGGCCGTGTCGACGCGCCGGGCCGCTCCGGGGTCCAGTCGCTCCAGGATCCTCCCGGCCGCGGCCGGGTCGCAGCTGACCAGCTCGGCAGCCCACTCCCGCACACGAGGCGTGGCCTGCGGCGGAAATCCCATCTCGGTCAATGCCGCACGGAGGTAGAGGCCGGTCCCGCCGGTGACGATGGGGACCCGTCCCCGCTCCAGGATCGCGTCGATCACCGAGTGGGCGAGCTCCGCATACCCCGCGGCGCTCGTCGGCTCGGTCAGGTCCAGATCGCCGACGCAGTGGTACGGCACCTCCCGCCGCTCTCGCGCCGACGGACTGTCGGCGGCGATCTCGAGTCCCCGGTAGCGCTGGAACGGGTCTGCGACGACGATCTCGCCGTCAAGCGTTCGAGCCACCTGATGCGCGAGTGCGCTCTTGCCTGCCGCGGTCGGACCGAAGATGGCCAGAACTCGCGCCGGGGCGGCAGTCACCCCCGCGCGGCCGCCAGAGCGGCGACCTCGACACCGCCGAGCGTGGTCGAGGTGGCGTCGGTGATGCTGACCCTCGCGAAGGTGCCGGGCTCCGCGGTACCCGCGAAGTTCACCGTGATGTTCTGGCTCAGCCGCCCGCGGAGCCGTCCCGCGTCGTTGCGGGAGGGGCCCTCGACGAGCACCTCACGTGTGGATCCCACGAAGCGCTGCGCGCGTTCACGGGCGGTCACCTGCACCAGCTCGACCAGGGCCTGGATTCGCTCGCGCTTCACCTCGGCCGGCACGTCATCCTGCATCTCCTCGGCGGCCTCGGTGCCGGGGCGCGGCGAGTAGATGAACGTGTACGCCCCGTCATACCGGGCTTCGCGCACCAGCGAGAGCGTCTCGGCGAAGTCCTCATCGGTTTCGCCGGGGAATCCGACGATGAGATCGGTGGTCAGCGAAATGTCGGGAATCGCATCGCGGAGGCGGTGCACGAGGTCCAGATACCGCTCGCGCGAGTAGGTGCGACGCATGCGCTTCAGCACGCGCGTGGAGCCCGACTGCGCGGGCAGATGCAGGTGGTCGCAGACCTCCGGGGTCTCTGCCATCACGCGGATCACGTCCTCGCGCATGTCCTTCGGGTGCGGGCTCGTGTACCGGACCCGTTCGATGCCGTCGATCCCGGCCACCATGCCGAGCAGTTCGGCGAACGTGGCGCGTTCGTCCTTCGGGATGTCACGACCGTAGGCGTTCACGTTCTGTCCCAGCAGCGTGATTTCGCGGACGCCGTCGGCCGCCAGCCCCCGGGCCTCCTCGACGATCTCCCGGGCGGTGCGACTGCGCTCGCGACCGCGCACGGTCGGCACGATGCAGTACGAGCACACGCAGTTGCATCCCACCGAGATCTGCAGCCACGCCTGGTGCGGACGGTCGCGCCGCGCCGGGAGCCCGCCCGAGAAGGCGCCATCGAAGCTGAACGCCCCCACGGAATCGATGCGCTCGCGCGCGATCAGTTCGCCAAGCCGAGCAACCTCACCGGGACCGAAGGCGATGTCGACGAACGGGAACTGCTCGAACACCATGCGCTGCTGTGACTGGGCCCAACAGCCGCCGACGGCCACCACCACGTCGGGGCGCTCACGCTTCACGCGATGGGCGTCGCCCAGGTTGCCCATGAACCGATCGTCGGCGCTCCCCCGAATGGTGCACGTGTTGAAAAGGATGAGATCGGCGTCGTCACGCGACGCGCTCTCGCGGTAGCCGATCTCCTCCAGGACCCCGCGCATCCGCTCGGAGTCGTGGTCGTTCATCTGGCAGCCGAAACTGGTGAGGTGATAGCGCACGGCCGCGAATGATAGCCGTCCCGACCGCTCGCCCTCCCGGTCGAGGCTCCGGGGCTTCGCCCCGTCTGCCGACACTCCACACGATGAACCCCGCCGACGCTCGGGCCACGATCGACGTCCGCCGTCGTGAACCGAGCGCCGGCGCGCGGGTGAGCCGCTAGGAGTCCTTGCCCGCGGTGATCGCCTCGGCCTCGGCGACCGCGGGGTCGATGACCTCGCCGGTCTCGGGATCGACCTGGATGTCCGACTCGATGAGCCCGGCGTCCTCGCGGATCTCACGATCGATCGCCTCGGCGATGTCCGTGTGCTCACGCAGGAAGGCCCTGGCGGCGTTGCGTCCCTGCCCGAGCCGTTCTTCACCGTACGAGAAGTAGGCCCCGCTCTTGGTGACGATGCCGCGCTCGACTCCGAGGTCGATGAGGTTGCCCTCGTACGAGATGCCCTCGCCGTAGATGATGTCGAACTCGGCCTGGCGGAACGGCGGCGCCACCTTGTTCTTGACGACCTTCACGCGGACCCGGTTCCCGATGCTCTCGCT
The DNA here is from genome assembly GCA_020636905.1 of Actinomycetota bacterium. Lineage (GTDB taxonomy): Bacteria > Actinomycetota > Thermoleophilia > Miltoncostaeales > Miltoncostaeaceae. The sequence goes on from JACJWX010000005.1 coordinate 58,032, forward strand.
GCCCTCCTTGAGGGTCTCGATACGACGGATGTCGAGTCGGACCGACGAGTAGAACTTGAGCGCGCGACCGCCCGGGGTGGTCTCGGGCGAGCCGAACATCACACCGATCTTCTCGCGCAGCTGGTTCGTGAAGATGCAGATGGTGCCGGCACGGTTCAGGGTACCCGCGAGCTTCCTGAGCGCCTGTGACATGAGGCGGGCCTGCGCACCGACCTGGTGGTCGCCCATCTCACCCTCGATTTCGGCCTTCGGCACCAGCGCGGCCACGGAGTCGATGGCCACGATGTCGAGGGCGCCGGAGCGGACGAGCAGATCCGCGATCTCGAGCGCCTGTTCCCCATGGTCGGGCTGCGACACGAGCAGCTCGTCGACGTTGACGCCGATACGCCGGGCGTAGGTGGGGTCCATCGCATGCTCGGCATCGATGAACGCCGCCATGCCGCCCCGCTTCTGCGCCTGGGCGATCAGGTGGTACAGCAAGGTGGTCTTTCCGGACGACTCCGGGCCGAACACCTCGATGATGCGGCCGCGCGGAATGCCTCCGACCCCGAGCGCGAGGTCCAGCGCGAGCGCACCGGTGGGCACGACGCTGGTGTCGATGAGCGCCTGGGCATCCCCCATCCGCATGATGGATCCCTTTCCGAACTGCCGTTCGATCTGGGATACCGCCGCTCCGAGTGCCTGTTCCTTCTCCATGTGCGTCTCCTCGACAGGGGTCGCGTGTGCCGGTGCGCCTACCATGTGCCGCCGGCCGGGTACGAACAGATGTTCGCACACCGTCCGGACATCACGCCAGTGCTTCGCCTACGGTAGCTCCCGGCGCGGTCACCACACCCGCCCGCCGGGTCACTCCGGTGATACGGAATCGCCCCGGATCTCTCCCGCAAGCGCGCGGCGCAGCAGGTGCAGCGCGAGTGCCGCCGCACCCTCGCGGATCCGGGCGCGGTCCCCTCGGAGCTGATGGTGCGCGACGGCGTCCACCCCCGGCCCCACACATCCCAGGTAGACGGTGCCGACGGGCTTGTCGGCCGTCCCGCCCGAGGGCCCGGCGATGCCGGTGACCGAAAGCCCCCAGTCGGCGCCGAACGCGAGGCGGGCGCCCGCGGCCATCGCGCGCGCCGCCGGTTCGGACACGGCCCCCGGGTTGGCGAGGATCGCGGCGTCGACACCGAGGAGATCCCGCTTGGCGGAGTTGGCGTACGACACCACGCCGCCCAGGAACCACCCGGACGCCCCCGCGACCGAAGTGAGCCGTTCGCCGATCCTCCCGCCGGTGCAGGACTCGGCCAGCGCCAGGTGCTGTCCGGCCTCCACCAGCAGACGGCCGACAACGGTCTCGAGCCGCGAACCGTCGACGCTGTAGAGCCTCGTCCCGAAGGCGTCCTGCAGCCGCGAGGCCAGCTCCGCCGCCGCGCCGATCCGACCGTCGTCGGCCAGCGTGACCTCCAGCTCGCCGGCCTTCGCGCAGATGCCCATACGCACGCCGTCCGTGGCCGACGGACCGAGGTCGCGCAGCGCCTCGATCATCTGCGTCTCGATGGTGCCGGCGATCCGCAGGACCTGCCGGCCGCGGTCCGGCACACGGCCGAGCATCGTCCGGAGCAGCGGGTCGTGTTCGGTCGCGGCCTGCCACATGGGCTGCAGTTCGAACGGCGGCCCGGGGAGCACCACCACCAGGCTCCCGCGGCCGATGGGCACCACGCACCCGGGGGCCGTCCCCACGGGAGGCAGCACGTTCGACCCTTCGGGCACGTGCGCCTGTTTCTCGTTGGCGGCCGCGCGGATCTCGGGGGCCACGCGCTGTCCCAGCGGGAAGCTCCGCACCCTGGCCTCGATGGTGGCCAGGGCACCGGCGTCCAGGTACAGCGCCCGTCCGGCGGCCTCGCCGACCGCGGCCATGGTGACGTCGTCGTGCGTACCCCCGAGTCCGCCGGAGGTGATGACCAGGTCCACCCCGTCCTCGACGTGCGAGAGGACCAGATCGCGAATGACGGCGGCGTCGTCCGGCACGACAGTGATCCGTTCGGGGATCACTCCGTGCGCCTCCAGCCACCGTGCCAGGAACGCTCCGTTCGACTCGGCCACGCGCCCGTGCAGCACCTCGTCGCCCGTGACGACGATGGCGGCGCGCACGGTCGCCGCCGTGCTCACGGGTGCGCTATCCACCCGTGGTCGACGTGTCGACCTTGAGTCCGTTTCGTGTGACGAGGAACGAGGTCATCGTCGCCGCGAGCGTGACCTGCTTGCCGTTGATCTCGACCTTGAGCCCCTCGGGATTCGCCGTCTTCACCCAGACACTGTTCTGAATCCGGAACGAGCGGGACTGGCCGCTCTGCAGGATCGTCTGTATGGCCAGGCTGCCGGACGCGTTCCGGCGCCTCACCTCGATGTACGAGCCGTAGGTACCGGTTCCCGTGAGCCGGACCTGGAACCGTTCGGGCTGTTCGGGGGTCGCCAGGCGGGGATCGTCGGGCGTGGCCGAACCACCGGTCGTCACCGCCGGATCCGCCGTGACCGGGAGCGGCTCGTCCTTGGGATTGCCGATGCCCATCTGCACGAGGATCCCCGCCGTGAGGACCCCGCCGATGGCCAGCCACAGCAGGTGCGCCTCGGTGCGCCGCCGCTGCTCGGGGCCCGGCCGCGAGCCGATGCCGGCTCTCCGCGCGGACACCCGGGTCCGGCGACGACCGCCGGCGGGCACATGGGTGGCGGCCCCCGCGGAACCGCCGCGCGGCTCGTCGAAGCCTTCCGTCACGGCGAAGCGCGATTCGTACTCGTCGATGACGAGCTGGCCGTCGAGATCGAGGAACTCCGCGTAGCTGCGAAGGAAGCCCCGCACGTAGGCGGGAGACGGGAGCAGATCGAACTGCTCCTCTTCCAGCGCTCGCAGATACTTGGGCCGGATCTTGGTGCCGGCCTCGCAATCCCCGATCTCCAGGCCGCGCCGACGGCGCGCTTCACGCAGCGTGTTTCCGATTTCGAACAAGTGACCGGGCCCCCTGGCTGGTCGGTCCTCGAGGCGGCGCCACCATATAGACGGCCACCCCACCCATGCAACTGCGCACGGACCGGGCGTCTCCCTCAGGATCTCATCTGGTTACGGTACCGGTGTTTCCGCCGCATATGGCTGGACCGGGTCCGGAGCCTCTCCACCGCCGCTTCGTCCCAACACCCGGGGAAGATCCCCCTCCCCGATGAGCACGCTGCGTGGCTTCGAACCCTCGTGGCCGGAGACCACCCCCCGCTGCTCCATCATGTCGACGATCCGTCCCGCTCGCGCGTACCCCACTCCCAGCCTGCGCTGCAGGAGCGACACCGAGGCGGTCCCCTGCTGCACCACCAGCTCGATGGCCTTGGGCAGGAGTTCGTCGCCGTCTCCGTCGTTCTCGTCGCTGTCGACCGGATCGGGCGGCCGCTCGAGCAGCTCCTCACGCATCTCCGGCCGGCCCTGCTGCCGCCAGTGGTCGGTGATCTGCTGGATCTCCTCCTCGCTGACATAGGCGCCCTGGAGTCGCTGCAGGCGGCTCGTCCCGACCGGGCGGAACAGCATGTCGCCGCTGCCCAGGAGGCTCTCGGCGCCACCGGCGTCCAGGATGACCCGCGAGTCGACCTGTGACGAGACGGCGAACGCGACGCGAGACGGCACGTTGGCCTTGATCATCCCCGTGATCACGTCGGCGGACGGCCGCTGGGTCGCGAGCACGAGGTGGATCCCCACGGCGCGGCTCTTCTGTGCCAGCCGGATGATGGCGTCCTCGACCTCGGCCGGGCTCACCATCATGAGGTCGGCCAGCTCGTCGATCAGCACCAGGACCGTCGGCATCGGCGGCTGCCCGGCCTGGCGGCGCACTTCGTTCCAGTCCTTGAGGTTGCGTGCCCGGGCCAGTCCCATCAGCTCGTAGCGCGTCTCCATCTCACGCACGATGTTGCTGAGCACGGCCGAGGCGTCGCGCATGTTGGTCACCACCGGCGTGAGCAGATGCGGGATCGACTCGTAGTGGTTGAGCTCGACCTTCTTGGGATCGATCAGGATCATGCGCAGCTCGTCGGGGCTCGAGCGCAGCAGCAGCGACGCGAGCAGCACATTGAGGCAGACGCTCTTGCCGGTGCCCGTGGAACCGGCGATCAGCAGGTGCGGCATCCGCGAGAGATCCACCGACACCGACTTCCCGCTGATGTCCTGACCCAGCCACGCCATGAGCGGGCCCGCCGTCGGCGGGAACTGGCGGTAGATGTCGCCCAGGGTGATGACGGAGGCCTCGGGGTTCGGAACCTCGACGCCGACGGCCTGCTTTCCGGGGATGGGTGCGAGGATCCGCAGCTCGTCCCGCGCGGCGAGCGCGTAGGCCAGGTCGTCCCGGAGCGCGGTGATGCGCCCCACCTTGGTGCCTGGAGCGAGCTGCAGCTCGTACCGGGTCACGCGGGGGCCGCTGACGGCACCGGTGACCGATGCGGTCACGCCGAAGTGTCCGAGCGTCTCCTCGAGCCGCCGGGACGTCTCGTTGATCAGCTCACGGGGCATCTTGCCCGGCCCGCCCCGCTTCTCCAGGAGGGTCAGCGGAGGCCGCGAGTAGCGGCGTCGACGGGTCGCGGACGAACGGGGTGACGCCTCCGGCTCGGGGCCCTCGTCCTCCACGGCGACGGGGTCGGGCTCCGGCACCGGCGGAGGCAGGTCCGCCTCGTCGAAGAGCGGGACGTCCTCGAGGGTCTGCGCGGCCGGGCGATCCACATGGGGGATCGGGTCCGTCTCACGGGCATCGGCCGCTTCGTGCTCCACGTCCAGACCCCCGGTGAGCGCCGGAGACGGCGGAAGCATCGAGGGTTCCTCGAAGAGATCGGGGTACTGGTCGGCGCCGTCCAGGGGCGGATGCGCCGTCCCGGACCGGGTCCTGCGGCGCACGCCGATGTGGGTGACGCCCTCGTTCGTGTCCATGGCGGAGCGCACCTGGCGGTGGACGGCCTGGCCTCCACGCACCGCGCCCAGGGTGGCGGTGGCCATCCCGCGGCCGACCGAGCGCCCCGCCACGGCCGCCCCCTGCCCCGAACGGCGCAGCAGGTGTCCGAGGCTCCCGCCCGAGATGAGCACCGCGGCGGCGATCCATCCGAGCAGCACCAGAATGGCGGTCCCGATGCCGCCGATCGTGGTGCTGGTCATGAACCAGATGGTCTCGCCGACCAGGCCGCCACGACCCTGCATGACCTCGGAGATGAACCAGTCCGAGCGCGCCACGCCCCCGAGGCCGAACGTCCCGGCCGCGAGCGCGGTGCAGAGGCTGACGACCCCGATGACGGTCCCGAGCCGCAGCGGCGCCACCCGCAGCACGTCATCGTCGAGGATCACGAACACGCCGATCGCGACGAGCGCCACCGGGGCGACGACGGTGAGACGGCCCACGAGCAGCCGCATTCCCTCCTCGAGCCAACCACCGATCGGGCCGACGCCGAATCCGAGGAAGAGCTGCGCGGCGAGGAACACGCCGAGCGCGGCCAGTGATGCGCCCACGAGCTCACGGATCTGGTGCGGTTCGAGACCGGCGCGAATCGCGGACTTCCGGGTGTTTTTCCTCCGCGCGGTGTTGCGGCGACGTGTGGCGTGGGTGCTCAACAACCCCCCCAATGGGCGCAGACGGACCAGAATGATCGTGTTTCCACGTGTTCTTCTTTGCCAAGCGTTCGGGTCTTCCTCCATTCGGATCGGTAGCGTGGGACCCCACACCACGGAGCGGTGATGAAAGGAGACCCTCCTCATGGCCTTCGAGCTACCCGACCTCCCGTACGCCCATGACGCGCTGGAACCTCACATCGACGCACGCACGATGGAGATCCACCACGGCAAGCACCATCAGGCCTACATCACCAAGGCGAACGAGGCGCTCGCCGGCACGCCGCTGGCGGACGCCCCGGTCGAGGAGGTGCTGAAGCAGTTGAACACCCTCCCGGCCGACAAGCAGGGGCCGGTGCGCAACAACGCCGGCGGTCACGCCAACCACACCCTGTTCTGGCAGGTCATGTCGCCGGACGGCGGCGGCGATCCCACCGGAGCGCTCGGCGACGCCATCACCGCGACCTTCGGCGGGGCCGACGCGCTCCGCACCGCCATGAACGACGCGGGCGTCGGCCGATTCGGTTCCGGATGGTCCTGGCTCATCTGGAACGGCAGCGGGCTCGAGGTCACGTCCACGCCGAACCAGGACTCCCCCATCCTCGACGGCAACGTGCCGCTGCTCGGCATCGACGTGTGGGAGCACGCCTACTACCTCACGTACCAGAACCGGCGCCCGGACTACCTGAGCGCCTTCTGGAACGTCGTCAACTGGGACGAGGTGGCGCGGCGATACGCGCAGGCACAGGGCTGACCGCCTGAGTCGAGTGGTCCCGGAGGTCGGCGATTTCTCGAGCCGCCGCCTCCGGGTCCAGCCTCGGCATGGCGATGCCGAAGCCCTGGCCCCACCGGCAGCCGAGTTCCGCCAGCACCGTCCGCTGGCCTCCCTGCTCGATGCCCTCGGCGACCACGTCGGCCCCGATCGTGGCCGCGAGTTGAATGACCGCCCGGGCGATCTCCCGGGTCCGCGGGTCGTCGTCGATGTGCTCGATGAGCCGGCGATCGAGCTTCAGGATGTCGACCGGGAGGTGGCGCAGGCGGGCCAGGCTGGAGTGACCGGTGCCGAAGTCGTCCACCGCGATCCGCACCCCCCGGCGCCGAAGCCGGACGATCGGGTCGAGGCCTCCTCCTCCCGCGAGTTCCAGTGACTGCTCGGTGACCTCGAGCACGAGCGCCGCGGGATCGACACCGTGATCGTCCAGGGCGTGCATCACGGCCTCTTCGAGCCCCGGTTCGGTCATGCTCCTGGGCGACACGTTCACGCTCATCCACGGGGACGCGCCCCCCTGCTGCAGACCGGCCAGCGCCTCGCACGCCCGGTTGATCACGAGGCGATCGAGATCCAGCGACAGGCCCAGGTCCTGGGCCAGCGGGATGAAGTGCGCGGGGAGCACGAGCTCGCCGTTTCGGGGCCACCGCACCAGCGACTCGTACCCCGCCAGCCGCCCCGCGCTCAGGTCGATGATGGGCTGGTACACGACCGCGAGCCGCTGCTCGGTGATCGCACGGCGGACGTCGGTGCTGCTGGTCAGCCCTGCCGCCGAACGCGCCCGGATGTCCTCGTTGTGGGTCACGTGGCGGCGGCGTCCGAGTTCCTTGGCCCGGTACATCGCTGCGTCCGCGTCGCGGACCATCGACTCAGCCGTTGACCCTGGAGCGCTGAGGGCGATGCCGATGCTGACGCTGATGTACGCCTCGGAGCGATCGATGGTGACCGGTTCACCCAGGGCGGCCTGAAGTCGCAGCGCCACCCCCTCCATCTCCTCCTGACTCGCCACCTCGGTACAGACCACCAGGAACTCGTCGCCGCCGAATCGCGCCAGCAGGTCGGTCGGCCGCAGTGCGGCGCGGAACCGCTGGGCGACGACCCGCAGGAGCCGGTCGCCGGCGGGGTGGCCGAGCTCGTCGTTGACGGTCTTGAAATCGTCCAGGTCGCAGAACAGCACGGCGACCCGTCGATCCCCGATCGCCCCGAGCGCGTTGGCGAGCCGCTCCTCCGCCCTCCAGCGGTTGGGCAGACCGGTGAGCGCGTCGTGGCGCGCCTGGTGGGCCAGCTTGCTCTCGACCAGCTCCCGGCGGACGATGTCGCGCGCGAGCGTGTCGGCCATCCGGTCGAATGCCACGGCGAGTTCCCCGAGCTCGTCGGGCTGGCTGTCGCCCACCCGGGTCGCGAAGTCCCCCTGGCTCATCGCGGTCGCCGAGGCGGTGATGCGCCGGATGCGCCGGATCACGCTCTGGTTGACCACCAGGGTGATCCCGAGCATGGCCGCGAACGTGCCCAGGAACGTCGCGAGCATGACGAGCGAGACACGGTTGGTGACCGCGAACGCCTCGGCGCGGTCGACCTTCACCACCAGGCCCCAGTCGGTTCCGCGAATCGGGCGCAGCGCGGCGATCACCTCGGCATTGCGATAGTCGCGGACCCCTTCGATGGACCGGGGCGGATTCTCCTCCAGCACCCGGATCGCCGGTGAGCGGTCCGCGGACCACGGAACGGTGCGCGTGAACGCGGCCTCCTGGGCGAAGCGGAGCGGGGTGATGAACTGCGCACCCTGCGGGGTCCGCTGCACCATGTGGATGTCGATGCTGCCGTCGGGGTTGCCGTAGCCGTTTCCGAGCAGGCGTCCGATCATCGAGAAGTCGCACTCGCCGACGATGACCCCGATGGTGACGTTGCGATATCGGACCGCGGACGCCTGCAGGTAGCTCGCGCCGATCTCGCCGTTGGTGGACATCTCGCGGACGGGCCCGGTGTAGGCGCCGCGGCCGGACCGCACGATCGTGCGCACCAGCTGACGCTCGTCGCGGCCCAGCGAGGCGGCCATGCTCGCCGGGATCGTGTCGCCCGCGAGCAGGACGCCACGCGGGTCGTAGACCCGCAGGGACCGGATGCTCGGGGTCATCACCCGCGCAATCGCGATCGCGTTCGCCAGACGGTCGAGCCCCCGGCTCGACCCGGTCCGGCGATAGGCGAGCAGCTCCCGCTCGGTGGCCGTGTCGTCGGCCGGGCGCAGATGTCGCGCCATCGACCCCAGCTGCTGCTGAAGGCGGTCGGCCTCGACGTCGGCCAGCGTCTCCAGGTGCGTTCGGGCGTCGTCCTGGAGCTGCCGCACCACGTAGCGGCCGCTCAAGAGCCCGACGATGCCGGCGATGGCGGCGAGCAACACGGCGCTCAGCAGGAGCTTTTGTTGGATCGTGAGCCGATCCAGGACGTTCCGGGGTCCGGGCATCGACGAGCCATCGTAGTGCGGAGTCCCCGCACGACGGGTACCGTTTTGGGGGGGAAATTGCCCCCCGGGCGGCTAGACTTCGACGATCACCGGAAGCACCATCGGCCGCTGACCTGTCTGTTTTCTGAGAGTTGTGGCCACGGCGTCGTGCAACTGGTGCTGGAGGACGCCGATCTCGGTCGTCCGTTGTGACGCCGAGGTGGCGAGGCGTTCCTCGATGGCCTGGTGCGTCGCCTCGAGGACCCTGGGGTCGTCCGCGGCGGCGAAGCCGCGCGTGATGACCTCGGACGGGCCGATCAGCTTTCCGGTGTCGGACTCCACGGTGGCGACGATCACGACCACGCCGTCATCGGCGAGGTGGCGGCGATCCCGCAGTACCTCGTCGGCCACGTCACCCACCCCGAGTCCGTCCACGTAGCTGAGCCCGGCGGGCACGTGATCGACGATTGCGGCGGCGGTGCCGTCGACCTCCAGGACGTCGCCGTTGTCCATCCGGAAGATGTGATCGCGCGCGATGCCCACCGACGCGGCGAGATCCGCGTGCGCGCGCATGTGCCGCGGCTCGCCGTGGATCGGGGCGAAGAAGGTCGGTCGGACGAGCTGGAGCATGAGCAGCAGATCGGCGGAGGTGCCGTGACCGGACACGTGGATGCCCGGGGCCTCGTGGGACGTGATGAACCGCGCGCCGAGCCGGACGAGCCGGTTGATGGTGTCGTTGACGGCGAGTTCGTTGCCGGGCACCGTCCTGGAGCTGTAGACGATGGTGTCGTCGGGCTTGATCGTCACCTGGTGGTGTTCGCCCCGGGCCATCCGCGAGAGGGCCGCCAGGTACTCGCCCTGGCTCCCGGTGCTGATGATGACCAGCTCGTCGTCGCGGTACTCGTCGAGGTCCTTGAGCCGCACGATGGTCTGCGGCGGAGGCTTCAGGATGCCGAGGTTCGTGGCGATCCCGGTGTTGCGCACGAGCGAGCGCCCCAGCATCGCGACGACGCGGCCGTCGGCGTAGGCGGCGTCCATGATCTGCTGCACACGATGGATGTGCGAGCTGAACGTCGTGATGATCACGCGGCCCGGGGACGTGGCGAACACCTTGCGCAGCTCACCGCCGACGCCGGCTTCGTTCTGCGCCTCGGGACGCTCCTCCGCGTTGGTGGAGTCTGAGAGCAGCAGCGCCACGCCACGGTCGCCCAGGCGCGACAGTCCGGCGATGTCGCTGCGCGGTGCCCCGCCGACCGGGATGTGGTCGAACTTGAAGTCTCCGGTGTGGAAGACCGTCCCCTGCGAGGTGTGGAGGGCCACGCCGACGCAGTCGGGGATGCTGTGGGTCAGCCTGACGAACTCGGTGCCGAAGGGGCCGAGCTGCGGGCCGGGTCCGGGTTCGATCTCCACCAGCTGGACCGAGTCGGTGAGCCTGTGCTCGTCGAGCTTGGCGCGAACCAGACCGAGCGCGAACGCCGGCGCCAGGATCGTGAGTGCACCGACGGCGCGAACGAGGTACGGAACCCCACCGATGTGGTCCTCGTGCCCGTGCGTGAGGATCAGCGCCTCGAGCCGATCCGCACGCTCCTCCAGGTACTGGAAGTCGGGCAGGACGAGGTCGACGCCGAGCTGATCGTGCTTCGGGAACGACACCCCGCAATCGATGACGACCATCCGATCGTCGTGCTCGATCACGTACATGTTGCGGCCGATCTCTCCGGTGCCCCCGAGGGGGATCACGCGGATGGGCGCCGCCTGCTGGGTGGGGTCAGGGGGCATACATCTCCATCAGTGTCGTGTTGGGGGGCGGGCCCGTGGCCCATGGCCGGGTGGTGAGCCGGGGTCCGCCGTCAGGTCCAGAGGCTACCGGCGAACCAGGACGCCCTGCGCGTCGAGCACCTTGCGAAGTGTCTCCCGCTCCTGCTCGGTGGCCGTCACCAGGGGCAGGCGCATCCGGTCGGAATCGATCAGCCCGCACATTTCGAGCGCGGCCTTGATCAGGATTGGGTTGCTGGTGGTGAAGAGTCCCTCGACGAGGTCGGCCAGGGACCGGTCGATGGCACGGGCCTCGTCCATCCGTCCGTGGCGGACCGCGCGCACCATCTCGGCCATCTGCTCGCCCACGAGGTGGGATGCCACCGAGATGACGCCCTCTCCACCGACCTCGGCCACGGCAAGGAGCAGATCGTCGTTGCCGGCGTAGAGCGCGAGGTCGGTCCGTGTCGCGATCTGGCGCAGCTCCTCGAGGTCGTCGTGGGCCTGCTTGACGCCGACGATGTTCGGGATCTGACCGAGCTCGGCGAGCAGGTCGGGGTCGAGGTTCAGCACCGAACGGCCCGGGATGTTGTAGAGGATCACCGGCAGGCCGACCTCGGCGATCGCCTGGAAGTGGCCGATGATGCCCGCCCGTGGTGGCTTGTTGTAGTACGGCGTCACCGCCAGCACGGCGTGACAGCCGAGTTCTGCCGCCTCGCGCGTGAGATGCACCGAGTGCGCGGTGTCGTTGCTGCCGGTGTTGGCGATGACCTTCGCCCGGCTGCCGACCTCGCGCATGGCGATCGCGAAGAGCTGGACCTTCTCGGGGTCGGTCAGCGTCGAGGCCTCGCCCGTCGTGCCCGCCATCACCACCCCGTCCGAGCCGTGCTCGATCAGGTGGTGCATCAGGCGGACGGTGCCCGCCTCGTCGATGGCGTCGTTCTCGTCGAACGGGGTCACCATCGCAGTGAGGATAGATCCGAACATGGGGGTCACTCTACACCGGCCCCTGAAGCGGGCGACCGCCCGGTCCGGCAGGATCCGACCCGTGCAAATGACCAGGATCGAGGCCGACGACGACCATCGGCTCGCGGATTTCGCCGACCTGCGCGAGGGCGACCGCCGCTTCTGCCATCCGGCGCCCGCCGGGGCACGGACGGTCCCGGCATTCGCCCTGGAGGGCATCCGCCTGGTGCGGCGAGCCGTCTCCGGCGGATACCGGCCGCTGGCGTACCTGCTCCACGACGGGTTCGACGCGTCGCTCCTGCCCCCGCCGCCGGCGGACGTCCCGGTCCTGCAGGCGCCCACGGCCGTGATCAAGCGCGTCACCGGAATGGGCGTCATCCGCGAGGTGGTCGCGCTGTTCGCGCGACCGTCCCCGGCCACGCCGGACGACGTTCTCGCCGGTCGCCGCCGCGTGATGGTCCTGAACGCGGTCGCCAACCCGGTGAACCTCGGGCTGCTGCTCCGCACCGGCGCCGCGCTCGGCGCGGAGGCCACGCTGCTCGATGCCGAATGCACGGACCACCTCTACCGCCGCTCCGTGCGGGGTTCCATGGGTGCGGCCCTGACACACCCGATCGCGCGGCTGCCGGACGGGCACGGCCTCCTCGAGCTGCTGCGCGAACACCGCATCGAATCGGTGGCGTTCACGCCCGACCCGCGGGCTGACGACCTCGCCGCCTTCCGCCCGAGTCCAGAGACGGCGCTCGCGCTGATGTTCGGCGCCGAGGGCGCGGGACTGGCCCCGGATCTCCTGGACGGCGCGGATCACCGCCTCCGAATCCCGATGCGGGGCGACGTCGACTCGCTCAACGTCGCGGCGGCCGCGGCGGTCGCCTGGTACGCGCTCGGCGCTAGCTGATGCAGACCACGTTGATGGTGTACTCGACGTCGGCGCTCTGTTTGACCTCGATCTCGATCCTCCAGCCGTACGGGAGGAAGTCCGTCTCGGAGTAGAGGGCCCATGAGCCGGTGACCGTGCCCATCGCGGAGTCGGTGACGACACCGCCACCCCCCACGGCGGCCATGCCCGTCGGGCACTGCACGCTCTTGACGACCACGGTCCCGATCGTCTCGTGCTCGGTCCGCTTCTGCGCGACCAGCTGGACGACGTTCGTGCCGCTGCCCGCGGGTCCGGGGATTCCCTGGGGCCCCTGCGGACCGGTCGGTCCCGCCGGTCCCTGGGCCCCCGTCGGTCCCGGGCTCCCCTTCGGCCCCTGCGGGCCGGCGGGACCGACATCGCCCGGCGCACCCGTCTGCCCCGTCGGACCTGGGGGCCCGGTCGGCCCCGCGGGTCCACGATCCCCCGTCGTGCCCCCTCCCGAACCGGTCTGGAGCTTCCGAAGCGTCCTGCGCTGCACGGCGACGAGCCGGTTCAGCCGCCGCAGCTGGACGGTCAACCGCCTGAGCGACCGCGTCGTCGGATCGACCCGCGTCCGGCGGCGAGCGAGTTCGGTGGCGGTGCCCGCCGGGCGCTGGATCGCCTGAGCGGCGTCCGCCACCGCCGCTGCGGTGGTGGTTCCCGACCAGCCGGCGGCGGTTCCCGCGGTCATCCCGCCCACCGCGAGGGCAACGATCGCCGCGGACCGGGTGCGTCGTGTGATGGCCGTCATGATCCTCCGTCGTTCCCTTCACCTTCTACGTCGTCCATTCGGCGCTGAAGCACCTCCCGCGGGATGCATGACACCGGGAGGACGTGCGACGGCCCGGGGGAGCTACGCTGGTGGACACCCCAGGCGACCGACGGAGGAGCGAATGCCAACCACCACTCTCGGGGTCGAAGGCCTCACCTGCGGACACTGCAGCGCAGCGGTCATCGAGGAATGCTCCGCCCTGGAGGGCGTCGACGACGTGCGCGTCGACCTCACCCCGGGGGGACGGTCCACGGTGACGATCCTGAGCCAGGCCGCACTCGCACCGGAGGATCTCGCCGCGGCGATCGACGAGGCCGGTGACTATCGCCTCGTCTCGACCGAGGTGGCGTGAGCCGCACCGCCCCACAGGACGCACCTCCGAGGGAGGAGCTCGCCATCGGCGGGATGAGCTGCGCGGCGTGCGCCGCACGCATCGAGAAGCGGCTCAACCGGATCGACGGCGTCACCGCCACGGTCAACTACGCCACCGGGAGGGCCAGTGTGTCCGCTCCGGCGGAGGTGACGCTCGCCGACATCACCGAGACGGTCGAGAAGCTCGGGTACACCGCGACGACGGCCGCCGGGATCGATGACGGACACGCGCGCGACGGGCTTCGCCCGCGGCTGATCGCCGCCCTCGTCCTGGGCCTTCCGGTGCTCGTGATGTCGATGGTTCCGGGCGCCCAGTTCCGCGGCTGGCAGTGGCTCTCGCTGGTACTGGTGACCCCGGTGGTCACGTGGTCCGCCTGGCCCATCCACGCCGCGGCCCTCAAACACCTCCGCCAGCGCACCACCACCATGGACACCCTCGTCTCGCTGGGGGTCGTCGCGGCGTACGGGTGGTCGCTGTGGGCCCTGTTCGCGACGGACGCGGGGCATCTGGGCATGACCATGGAGTTCACCCTGGTCCCCCGCGACGCCCACGGCGGAGGAGCGCACATCTACCTGGAGGTCGCGGCCGTGGTGGTCGCGCTGATCCTGCTGGGCCGTGTGCTCGAGGCGCGCGCCACGCAGCGCGCCGGGGACGCCGTGCGCGCCCTGCTCGATCGCCGCCCCCAGGACGCCACCGTTGTACGACCCGATGGGTCCGTCGAGGTCGTCGCAGCCGACCGGCTGGCGGTCGGCGACCGTGTGCTGGTCCGTCCCGGCGAGCGCATTCCGGCCGACGGTGTGGTCGAGGACGGCAGTTCGGCCGTCGACATGTCGCTCGTGACGGGTGAGTCCCTCCCCGTCGACGTCTCGCGTGGCGACGAGGTCGTGGGATCGGGGGTCAACACCAGCGGCCGCCTCATCGTCCGGGCGACCGCCGTGGGATCGGAGACACGCCTCGCGCAGATGGCTCGCCTCGTGGCCGAGGCGCAGCAGGGCAAGGCCCAGATCGCCCGCCTCGCGGATCGGGTCGCGGCCGTCTTCGTGCCCATCGTCCTGGCTATCGCGACCCTCACCCTGGCCGGCCAGCTCCTGACCGGGGTCGACCCTGACGCCGCCGTGACGGCCGCGGTGGCCGTGCTCGTCATCGCCTGTCCCTGCGCGCTCGGGCTCGCCACTCCGACGGCCCTCCTCGCCGGAACCGGCCGTGGGGCCCAGCTCGGCATCTTCATCCGCGGTCCGCAGGTGCTCGAGACGAGCCGGAACGTCGACACGGTGCTCCTGGACAAGACCGGCACCCTCACCACCGGGACCATGCGGGTCACGGCGGTCCACGTGGCCGACGGTGTCGACCGGGATCGATTCCTGCGCCTGGTGGGAGCCGCCGAGGCCGCGTCGGAACACCCGATCGGTCGCGCCATCGCCGCACACGCGGGCGCCGATCCCGGCCTGGTGGCGGACGTCACCGCCGAGGCCGGTGCCGGGATCTCGGCCACCGTCGACGGCGTCGAAGTGCGCGTCGGGCGCGACGCGTGGCTTGGAGGTCCCGATTCCGCGGACGGGCTGCTGAGCGTCGCGGCCGAGTCCGCCGACGCCGGGGAGACGGTGGTCTGGGCCAGCCTCGACGGTCGACGTTCGGGGATCATCGCCCTCAGCGACACGGTCCGGCCGGACGCCCGGGAGGCGGTCGCCGGCCTGCGCGCCCTCGGCATCCGTCCCCGGCTCGTCACCGGCGACGCCGCACGCCCCGCCACCGCGATCGGCCAGGCGCTCGGGTTCAGCCCCGACGAGATCCACGCCGAGGTCCGGCCGGAGGGGAAACTCGATCTCGTCAGCCGGTTCCAGGACGACGGCCATCGGGTGGCGATGGTCGGCGACGGGCTCAACGACGGCGCCGCGCTCGCACGCGCCGATCTGGGGATCGCGATGAGCACCGGCACCGACGTCGCCATGGAGGCGTCGGACATGACCCTCGTCGACGGGCGGATCGGTTCGGTGGTCGACGCCATCCGGCTTGCCCGCCGAACGCTGGGGACCATCCGCGGGAACCTCTTCTGGGCCTTCGCCTACAACGTGGCGGCCATCCCGCTCGCGGCGCTCGGCCTGCTGAACCCCATGATCGCCGCCGCCGCGATGGCCTGCAGCTCCCTCTTCGTCGTGGGCAACAGCCTCCGTCTGCGGCGGTTCACTCCGTCCGCCGGCTGACACCGGTCGCGCCCCGGCCCTCGCGGACGGCCGCTGGTTGCGTCGCGCCGGCTCGTCGCGGAAGCTTGGAAGCGGTTCCTTCCGTCGACGCATGCGAAAGGCGGTGACGCGATGACGCGCGGAATTCGAGTCGATCCCGTCCCGGTGACGTGCCCTCGAGCCCACCCGACACCGAACGGAGCGCTCCCATGAACAGCGCCGCGAAGTGGTTCGGTATCGGCGCGCTGGTGGGTGGCGGCGTGGCCCTCGTGGTCGCGCTGTTCATCGCGGCGCTGCTGATCGGCCCGTTCATTGTCTGGGTGGCGTGGAACGTGCTCGGCCTGGGCGCCTCGATGGGGCTGCCCGAGCTGGGCTTCTGGGCCATCGTCCTGGTCACCCTCTTCCTCGTCGTCGGCTGGTTCGGCAAGACGCTCATCACGGCCATCGTGTTCCTGATCGATCCCGCATGGCTCTCCGGTGCGGAACTCGTGCGCTGGCCCGAGCCCGATCTGGCGAACTTCGTCGCGATCAGCCTCCTCGCGATTCTCGCGGGCAGGCCGCACGCCCGGGGCCACGGATCGGCGAAGAAGCCGAAGAAGCGCCGCGACGAATCCGGCGACGAGCCCTGGCACACCATCGGGGACGAGGTGCGGGGCGCGATCAAGACGGCGATCGACGAGGAGCGCCACGGCCACGGACCCGTCTGAGGTCCTCGACGGCGGGCCGGGGGGTTGTCGTCAGTTCGGCGAGGGCCCCTCGTAGCACCCGGCCCGCGCCGCCTCGATCGCACGGATCGCCTCGTCGCGTTCGTGCGGGCCGAACGGGGTGCCGGACAGGGCCGCCGCCTCGCGGGTGAGCGCCACCATCACCCTGCGCCGCACGTCGGTGGGGTTCCTGGCGGCGGCGACCAGGGCCGGTCCCACGTCGATGTGCCGCAGATAGGCGTCGAAGGCGGCCGCACGAACCGGTCCCGCAGAATGGTCGGCCACCTCGTCGCGCAGGGCGGCCAGTTCCCGCCGCCAGGTGCGGAGGTTCCTCCTCCGCGACTCGATCTGCCCGGCCATCCGCTGCGCCGCCTCTCCCGCCTGTCCACCGGCCTGGCGGGAGAGCGTCCGGAGCATGGACACGAGACGCGCCCGCTGGGTCTCGTTGTCGGGATCGCTTAACCAGGCCCGGGTCGCCGCGATCAGGGCGGCCGCGGCCGCGGGACCGAGCCGGCGGGCGATCAGCAGTGCGAGGCGCGCGAGTTGTGACGCGAGCGGCCCGCTCACGACGGGCGCGGGATCTCCTCGCCGGTTTCGGGATCGAGGCGAATCCCGTCGGTGATCCCCGACCCCACCGGCGCGGCGACGATCAACCACGCGGCGTCCCGGTCGGACTGGTTCATGATGCGCCGGGGGGTGTCCTTCGGCACGCAGATCCAGTCGCCGTCCTCGACCTCGATCTCCTCCAGGCCGATCTGCATCGTCTGGGGACCGCCCGACAGGAGCGTGTAGAGCTCTTCCTGCACCCCGTGCCGGTGCAACGGCATCGCGTCCCCCGGTCCGAATCGCCACATACGAGCCGCCATCTCGGTGGCACCGACGGCGCCGGCGATGTCGCGGGATCCCGCGCCTCCCCCACGACGTTCACGCAGTTCGATGTCGTTGATTGCCGCCTTGCCGTACGGTGCCTCTTCGCTCATCGCAGCCTCGTTTTGCTCCGGGGATCGTGACGTCGGTCATCGTAACGCGGTACGCCGACAGCCGGCGGGTCCGGCTCGGCAACGGGCGCCACCTCGCGGACCGCCGCGCGATCGACCCGGATCCAGACGGAGTCTCCCGTGATGGGAGCCACCCCTCCGGTGACCGGGATCTCCGCCTCGACGTCCGTGTCGTCCACGGCCAGCCGTACGCGGAGGACGGTTCCGCGAGGCGCGACGCCGAGGATCCGGCCGTGCCACGCCAGGGTCCGGTCGTCCCCGGAGTCCAGCCGCCCGAGGCGGACCTCCCCGGGCGCGAAGACGAGGGCGCGGCCGTTCGTGGTCGGGATCAGGTTGAGCCCGAGCATCCTCGCGACGTGCCGGCTCCCGGGGCGTTCGGTGAGTTCCGCCGGGGACGCGAACTGGACCACCCGCCCGCCGTCCAGGACCAGCACCCGGTCGGCGGCCGCGAGGACGTCGACCATGTCGTGGGTGGACATGATGGTGATGCCGGCCCGCTCGGCGAGGTGTCCGGCCAGGTCGGCGCGGACCGCCGACGCGGTGCGCGCGTCGAGGCCGGAGAGCGGCTCGTCGAGCAGCAGGAGGCGCGGACCGAGGACCAGGGCCCGCGCGAGCGCGACCCGCTGCGCCTGCCCACCGCTCAGCCTGGTGACCGGGGTGTCGGCCAGCGCCTCGATACCGAAGCGTTCCAGCCACTCCCACGCGCGGGACTCGGCGGCACGACGCGCGACGCCACGTGCGCGGGGCCCGAAGGCGACGTTCTGCAAGACCGTCAGGTGGGGAAAGAGCATCCGGTCCTGGAACACGACGCCCGTGTCCCGCTCCGGTGCCGGACGGCCGCCGAGGTCCACGCCGTCGAGAACGAGGCTGCCCCGAGCCGGCACGAGCCCGGCGAGCGCGTGGATGAGGGTGGTCTTGCCCGCCCCGTTCGGACCCAGCACCGCGACGGTTTCGCCGGGCCCGACGTGGAATGCGGCCTGGAGGCGGCGCTCAACGCTGAGATCCACCCCCATTCCCGGCGGCACGGGGGATACGGCGTCGCGACTCACCGGAGCCCACCGATCCAGCGGCCACGCAGGAGCACCAGGACGATCAGGGCGGCGCCCATCATCAGGACGCTCAGACCGCGCGCCGCGGCGGGGTCGTCCTGGAGGACCGTGTACACGAGCACCGGCATCGTGCGGGTCGTGCCCGGGTAGTTGCCCGCGAAGGTGATCGTCGCGCCGAACTCACCCAGCGAGCGTGCCCAGCCCAGGGCCAGTCCGGCCGCGATTCCGGGGGCGACCAGCGGGAGCACCACGCGTCGGAGCGCCGTCCAGCGGCTTGCCCCCAGCGTCGCCGCCGCGCGCTCGTACCCGGGGTCCAGGCCGCGGAACGCACCCTCGACGCCCAGCACCACGAACGGGAGGGCGATGAACACGTGCGCCACCACCACGCCGGGCGTGCTGAATGGCAGGGACACGCCCGCGAGGTCGTACAGCGGGCCGCCGATCAGTCCGCTCCGGCCGAACACGCTCAACAGGGCGACCCCGGCCACGACGGGCGGGAGCACCAGCGGCAGCAGCACGAGCGCCCGGACGACCGCCCGCCCGGGAAAGGCGAGGCGGGCGAGGAGCCAGGCCAGGGGGACTCCCAGGACGCCCGCGATGGCGGTCGCGAGCACCGAGGTGAGCGCCGACAGCCACAACGCGCGGAGCGTGTCCGGGTCGGACGCCTGGTCCGGGAGACGGCCCCAGGAGGTGTCGAGCAGCAGCCCCAGCGGCGGGAGGACGAGCAGGAGGGCGGTCACCGCCGCCACCAGCACGAGCAGGTGCGGTCGGCCACCGAGTTCGCGGCCGCTCATGGTCGCCCGAATCCGGCACGCGCGAACGCGCGCCGCCCCGCAGGGCCGCTGACGAGGGCGATCCACGCCCGGGCCAGCCCGTCATCCGACCGCTGCGCCAGACGTGCCATGAGCACGACGTTGCGATGGCGCGCGGCACCCGGGATCGTGATCATGCGAACCGCCGCGCCCGCGGCCAGGGCGTCGCTCCGATAGACGAGGCCCGCATCCACCTCCCCGTCGACCACGCGGGCCAGCACGGCGCGGACGTTCGGTTCCTCGCTGATCGGCGCCACCTCGACACCGTTCGCCCCGAGCACCGTCACCGCCAGCCGGCCGCACGGGGCGCTGACCACGCAGCGGGCGAACCTGACCCGGCGCAGGTCGTCGATGCCCGCAACCGCGCCAGGGTTCCCGGCGGGCGCGACGAGGACCATCCGGTTGCTCGCCACGCCGACCGCAGGTCCGGCGACGGCTCCGCCGTCGACGGCACGCTCCATGGCCACAGCGTCCGCCGTGGCGAGCACGTCGCCCGGCGCGCCCTCGGCAGCCTGCAGCGCGAGTGTGGTGCTCGACTCCACCGCCACGACCACGCGAACGCCGTCGTGTCGGCGCTCGAACTCGGCGCCGAGGCCCTCGAAGACGTCGCCGAGCGAGGACGCGGCGAGGATCGTGAGCGTCCGCTCGCCGGGCGCCGCTCCACCACCCGCCGGCGATCCGCAGCCCGTGGCGCCCAGGATACCCACCGCCGTCGCCATTACCGTCGCCCGGAACGCGCCGACGGTCACCGCGGCTGAACGGTCACCGTCGTGGCCTTCACCACGGCGGTCGCGGCCACGCCCGGCGCCAGCCCCAGCTCGTCGGCGGCCTCAGCGGTCATGAGCGACACCACCCGGTTGGGGCCGCACACCAGATCGACGCGGGCCATCACCCCATCGCGCTGCACGTCGATCACGATGCCGGCGAACCGATTTCGCGCGCTCGTCGTGAGCTCGGAACCGACGGAAGCGGCCTCCGTGGCGAGCGACTCCGCGAGCCGGGCCAGCGACCGTCCGTCGATCCGGAGCGGACCGTCGCCGGACACCGCCTCGAGCCGGCCGGACGCCACCCACCGCCGGGCGGTGTCGTCCGAAACGTTCAGCAGTCGGGCGGCTTCGCTGATGCGGTATTCCACCGCATCATTCTTCCGCATCTGCGGAGATTCCGCGAGGCCCCCGCCGCATCCACGGTACGACGGGGGACTCGCGCAATCGTCAGGCGGCGCCGAGGCGGTCGAGTTCCGCGAACTCCTCGTCCGAGAGCACGAGGTCCGCGGCGCCCACCAGCTCGGTGACCTGCGCGACGCTCGTGGCGCTCGCGATGGGGCACGTCACCGCCGGATGGGCCATCAACCATGCCAGGCTCACCTGTGCGGCGGTGGCACCGCGCTCGCCGGCGATGCGCTCGACCGCCGCCAGCATGTGCCAGCCCCGGTCGTTGAAGTAGTCACGCTGGACGCCCGCGGCACGGGGAGTCCCCGGAATCTCGTCACCCGGGTGGTACTTCCCGGCCAGGAATCCTCGCGCGAGGGCGAAGTACGGTGCGACTCCGAGCGATCGTGCGTCGCAGAGATCGATCGCCGCGAGCACCTCGGGATCACGGTCGAGCAGGTTGAAGTGCGGCTGGAGTCCGGCGAACGCGACATACCCGCCCTGCTCGCTGACCTGCAGGCTCTCCTCGAGGCGGGCCGCAGAATAGTTCGAGGCCGCGACGGCCTCGACGAGCCCTTCCCTGACGACCTCGTCGAACGCCTCCATGGTTTCGCTGAGCGGAGTGGCGGCGTCGTCCTCGTGCGCGTACAAGAGGTCGATCCGATCGACCCCGAGCCGCTCGAGCGAGCCCTCCACACCGCGCCGGATGAGGTCGCGCGTGAGCCCCTTCCGGAACGCGCCACCCTCCATGCCGAGCTTGGTCGCGATGATCACGTCGCTCGCGTCCCCGCGGGCCTTGAGCCAGTCTCCGAGGATCCGTTCCGATTCACCGCCCTGGTTGCCGGGCACCCACGCCGAGTAGATGTTCGCCGAGTCGATGAAGTTCCCGCCGGCGGCCACATAGGCGTCCAGGACCGCGAACGAGGTCTCCTGGTCGGCGGTCCATCCGAACACGTTGCCGCCGAGGCACAGCGGCGCCACCTGGCGCACCATCGAGCCGAAGGCGCGGCGGTCGCCGAGCCCGCTCACGCGACACCGCCGAATCCAACCGGGCGGTCGATTCGACCGGAGCGTGCACGCCGTGTGCCGCCGGCGGGCGATGGGACGTTCTGAACCATGGGACCTCCGTCGAGTCGTGCCGAACGCGGCGAATCTACTCGTCGAAGAGCAGCGGCTCCAGCCCCATCGTGAGCCCGGGACGCCCGCCCACCTCGCGAACCGCCAGCACCACGCCGGGCATGAAGCTCTCTCGCGACAGCGAGTCGTGGCGGATGGTCAACGTTTCATCGAGCCCGCCCAGGATGACCTCCTGATGGGCCACGAGTCCGGGCAGCCGCACCGAGTGGACCACCGGGTCGCCCGCCATGAGGCCGGCCGTTCGGAGCGCCGTGCCCGACGGCGCATCGAGTTTGCGATCGTGGTGGAGTTCGATGATCTCGGCCTTCTGCATGTGCCGTGACGCCTCCGCGGCGAACCGCATCATCAGGACCGCTCCGACCGCGAAGTTGGGTGCGATCAGCACGTTCGCCTCGCCGGCCCGGGCGCGCTCCCGCACCGTCGCCACCTGCTCGTCGCTGAGTCCGGTCGTTCCCACGACGGCGTGCACGCCGCGATCGAGGTAGTGCCCGAGATTCGAGAACACCACGTGCGGCTGGGTGAAGTCGACGGCCACGTCCGGAGACGTCGCCTCGATTCCGGAGGGAACGTCGCTGAAGACGCCGTCGCCGGCCGGCAGCGCGGGATCGACCCGTGCCACGACCTCCATGCCGTCGGCGGCGTTCACCGCGTTCACGACGGTCGCACCCATGCGCCCGCCGGCCCCTGCCACGAGAACCCTGATCATGCGCGCAGGCTACCCCACCAGGGCCGGCGCGAACGCACCCAGCCCCTCGTGGATCGCCGCTTCGTTCGGCCCGATCACCGCGGCGCTCATCCGCTCCGGCCGCCAGAACTCGTCGGCGAGGTCCCGGATGTCGTCGGCGGTGACCGCCTCGATGCGCTCGATGACTTCGTCGATGGTCAGCAGCTCGCCGTCGGTGACGACCGCGCGACCGATGCGGTTCATGCGGGTACCCGGGCTCTCCGTCGACAGCACCAGGCGCCCCTTGATGTGGTCCTTGGCGCGGCGCAGCTCCGCGGCCGGCACCGGCTCGTCCCCCAGGCGGTTCAGTTCGTTGCCGATGACCTCGCACGCGGTGCGGAGGTTGTCCTCGCGAGTCCCCAGGTGCACCGCGACCTGGCCGGTGTCGGCGTACCCCAGGGCATAGCTGCCCACCGAGTAGGCGAGACCGCGCTTCTCGCGCACTTCCTGGAACAGGCGGCTGCTCATCAGCCCGCCGAGCACCGTGTCGAGCACCGACTGGGCGTGCCGCCTCGTGTCGGTCCGCGACAGCCCCGGGCCGCCGAGGCACAGGTGCACCTGCTCGGTGGGCTTCACCATCAGCGACAGGGTGGGCGAGCCGGACTCGGCCCGGGAGATCCCTTCGAGTGGAGCCTCGGCGGCATTGCCAACGAGCAGCTCGGAGAACCGCGTGATGGCGTCATCGTCGAGGTTCCCGGCCGCCGACACCACCATGTTCGCGGGTCGGTAGTGGTGGCGGTGGTAGGCGGCGACGTCGGCCTGGGGGACCGACCCGACGACCTCACGGGTGCCGATGACCGGGCGCCCGAGTGGCTGGTCGGGGAACACCGCCGCGGCGAGCATGTCGTGGACGAGATCACCCGGGTCGTCCTCGTACATGGCAATCTCCTCCAGCACGACCTCGCGCTCCTGGTCGAGATCGTGGAAGGCCGGCCGCGTGAGCATGTCGGCGAGCACGGGGCTCGCCTGTTCCAGCGCCTCGTCGAGGACCCGCATGTAGACGACCGTGTAGTCGCGGCCGGTTGCGGCGTTGATCTCGCCGCCCAGGCCGTCGAAGAACTGGGCGATCTCTTCGGCGGAGTACCGATCGGTCCCCTTGAACAGCAGGTGCTCGAGGAAATGGGAGATGCCGGACTGCGGCGAGGTCTCGTAGCGGGACCCCACCCCGATCCAGACACCCAGCGCGACCGACCGAACGCCCGCCATCGGCTCCGTCACCACACGGAGTCCAGAGCCGATGCTGCGGACGGTCGGTCGGTCACCCATGACTACTCCGCGGTGCTCATCCGCCGCCGGCGGCGGCGCGGCGGGGCCTCGTCCTCGGAGCCCTCGCTGTCGCCGGACTCGACGGCGTCGTCCTCGAGCCCGACCAGGCGGAGCCCGATCCGGCCGCGGGCCTTGTCGACCTCGACGACCTTGACGTCGACGGTGTCGCCGCGGTTGACGACGTCCTCGACCTTCTCGACCCGGCCGGAGGCCAGGTTCGAGATGTGCAGCAGACCGTCGACGCCCTTGGTGAGCTCGACGAACGCGCCGAAGGCCGTGGTCTTCATGACCTTGGCGCCCATGTAGGTGTCGCCGACCTCGACGTCCTTCGTCATGGCCTTGATCTGCTCCACACAGGCATCCGCCTGCTGGCCTTCGACGCCGTAGACGCTCACGGTGCCGTCGTCCTCGATGCTGATCTCGACGCCGTACTCGGCCTCGAGGCCGCGAATCGTCTCGCCGCCCTTCCCGATGACCATTCCGATGCGGTCCGGGTCGATCTTGATGGCGGTGATGCGCGGCGCGTGCGCCGCGAGGTCCTCACGCGGCTCGGCGATGGTCTCGGCCATGATCCCGAGGATGTGCGTCCGGCCGACCCGGGCCTGCTCGAGCGCGTCGCGGAGGATCTCGAAGGTGACGCCCGAGATCTTGATGTCCATCTGCAGCGCGGTGATGCCCTGCTCGGTCCCCGCCACCTTGAAGTCCATGTCGCCGAGGTGATCCTCGTCGCCCTGGATGTCGGTGAGGATGATGTAGTCGTCATCCTCGCGGATGAGCCCCATCGCGATACCGGCGACCGGCCGGACCAGCGGCACGCCGGCGTCGAGCATCGAGAGGGTCGATCCGCAGACGGACGCCATCGAGGACGAACCGTTGCTCTCGAGCGTCTCGGACACGATCCGCAGGGTGTACGGAAACACGTCCTCGTTCGGCACCATCGGCGCGAGCGCACGCTCGGCCAGGGCGCCGTGCCCGATGTCGCGGCGCTTCGGCCCGCGCATGAAGCCGGTTTCCCCGACCGAGAACGGCGGGAAGTTGTAGTGGTGGATGTAGCGCTTGGTGGTCTCGATGCCGATCCCATCGATGCGCTGGGCGTCCTTCAGGGTTCCGAGCGCGAGCAGACTCATCACCTGGGTCTCGCCGCGCGTGAACAGGCCGGAGCCGTGCGTCCGGGGGGCCACCCCGACGTCACAGGTGATCGGGCGGATCTCGTCGGACTTGCGCCCGTCGGGGCGCTTCTTGTCGACGGCGATCCGGCGGCGGATGATCGACTTCTGGAGCGAATCGAACGCCCGGTTGAACGAGGCGCGCGCCTCGGGCTCGGGCTCTTCACCGAGGACGGCCACGAGACCGGCCGCGCGAGCGTCGGACACCTTGTCACGGCGCTCCAGCTTGCCCTGTTCGGCCGTCGCCTCTTCGATCTGCGCGAGGACCGCGTCGCGGACCTTCTCGAGCATGTCGGGGTCGACGGCCTGCGCCTCGACCTCCCACTTCGGCTTGCCGACCTTCTCGCGCAGCTCGTTCTGGGCGGCGCAGAGCTTCTTGATCTCGTCGTGCGCGATGGCCAGGGCCTCGAGCATCGAATCCTCGTCGACCTCCTTGGCACCGGCCTCGACCATCGAGATGGCCTCGGACGTGCCCGCGACCACCAGGTCGAGATCGGACTCGTCGAGCTCCTGGAGGGTCGGGTTGATGATGAAGTCGTCACCGATCAGGCCGATGCGCACGGCACCGACGGGGCCCTGGAAGGGCAGGTCGCTGATCGTGAGCGCGGCCGACGCGCCGTTGATGCACAGGATGTCGAATGCGTTCACCTGGTCGACCGAGAGGACGGTCGCGATGACCTGCACCTCGTTGCGGAAGCCCTTGGGCCACAGGGGGCGGATCGGGCGGTCCGTCATGCGCGCGGTGAGCGTCGCCCGGTCGCTCGGGCGGCTCTCCCGCTTGATGAATCCACCAGGAAGCTTCCCGGCCGCGTACATGCGTTCCTCGACGTCCACCGTCAGCGGGAAGAAATCGATGCCCTCGCGGACATCGCGCGATCCCACCGCCGTCACCAGCACCATGTTGTCGCCGTTGCGAACGACGACGGCGCCGTTCGCCTGCTTGGCGAGCTTCCCGCTCTCGAAGGTGATCGGCGCGTCGCCGAGCTCGGCCTTCACTGACACTACGTCCATTACGTTCCTCGTCTCCGCCGGGCCACCCGGCCACGGCTCATCCAGGGGGACCGCGCGAGTCGCGATCCCGTCAACAATCCTCGATTCAAACGTCCGTCGCCGGCCCCGACGGGGCCGTTGCCGTCCAGCCGATCCGGGGCACCGCTATCGGCGCAGTCCAAGGCGCTGGACCAGCGCCCGGTATCCCTCGAGATCGGTGCGCTGCAAATAGTTCAGCAGCCGCCGACGGCGACCCACCATCTTCAGCAACCCGCGCCGCGAATGATGGTCCTTCTTGTTGCTGCGCAGATGCTCGGTGAGCGTGTTGATCCGCTCCGTGAGCATCGCGATCTGCACCTGCGGCGAGCCGGTGTCGGTCTCATGCCGCTGATGGCCACCGATGATCTCGGCCTTCTGTTCCTTGCTCAGCACGTTCTGTCACTCCTTGCTCGGCCACGACGCAGCGGTTCACCGCGACGGGTCGTTGATGGTTCGTCTCGGGGGGTCCGTTCGCGGGCGGGAGTGGCGTCGATGCGCGCATCCCGCAGCCGAACGGGCATTCAAGACAGCGGGAGGGTAGCAGAGCCCCCGCCGGGCCCCACCCCGGACCGGCCGGAACGTCCCGCGGCTACGGCGTGGACGCCGCGCGGGAGCGCGACCGTTCACGCTGGAATTCGATCGCCACCGGAATGACGGAGACGAGGACGATGGCCAGCAGCATCAGCTCGACGTGCTGGCGGACGACGTCGATGCTGCCGAGGGCGGCTCCCAGAATGGTCACTCCGGACGCCCACAGCACGGCACCGACGCCGCTGTAGATGAAGTAACGTCGCCGATCCATCTTCCCCACTCCCGCCATCACGGTGATGAACGTGCGGGCGATGGGAACGAACCTGGCGAGCACGATCGCGCGATTGCCGTACTTCTCGAAGAACAGCATCGTCTTCTCGACGTACTTCGGGTGGAAGAGACGCGATTCCTCGCGTTTGAAGACCGCCGGCCCACCGACCCGGCCGATGTGGTACCCGACGATGTTCCCCGCGAATGCGGCGACGGTCAGCGCCAGGCAGGCGAGCCAGAGGGGTTGGTCGATGACCCCGGTGGTGACGAGCAGCCCGACGGTGAACAACAGCGAGTCGCCCGGAAGGAAGAACCCGATCAGCAGCCCGCATTCGGCGAAGATGATGGCCACGGCGCCCCAGAGCGCCCAGGCGCCGAGCGCGTCGAGCAACGATTCCGGATTGAGCCAGGAGGGACCGAGCGCGGGCTGCGCGAGCAACCCGGCGAGTGGGAGGTTGAGCACGGCGGGCAGCCTAGATCACGGACCGGTCGACGCGCGGATCCACGGGTCGGGCTCGGGTCACCCCGGCGTCACCCGGTAGGCGTCGAACACCGACTCCACGTTGCGCAGCGCGTTGATGGTGGTCTTCAGGGTGTCGATGTCCCCGACGTCGACCACGAAGCGGTCCTCGACGATGAGGTTCTCCATCGCGCAGTTCGCGGAGATGATGTTGACCCCGTGCTCGCCGAAGACGCGCGAGAGGTCCTCGAGCAGCCGGGGCCGATCGGAGGCCGTGACCGCCACCTCGACGCGGAACCCGTGCTGGTTGGTCCCGCTCCAGCTCACGGGCGTGAACCGTTCGGGGTTCTTCAGCAGCGCGCGTGCGTTGGGGCAGTCTGAGCGGTGGATCGTGATGCCGCGGCCGAGCGAGATGTAGCCCAGGATGTCGTCACCCGGGACCGGCTTGCAGCACTTGGCGAGTCGGACGAGCACGTCAGCCAGCCCGTCGACCTCGATTCCCATGTCGCTGGAGGCCTGGGCGGAGATCGGCTTGCGGCCGCGGGACGGTTCGGCCGCCCGCTCGTCGCTCATGGCCTCGCCCGCCTTGAGGCGGTTCAGGATCTTGTTGACGACCATCTGCGCGCTCGTCTTCCCGCCGCCGATGGAGACGTAGAAGTCCTCGCCCTTGCGGAAGCCGAGCTCGGTGATGATCTCCTGGAGCAGCGGCGACCCCACCATCTTCTGGCTGGGAAGCCCGGCCTTGCGCATGTGGTCCTGCAGCACCTCGCGCCCGCGGTGCTCATGGTCCTCGCGCATCTCGCGCCGGAAGAACGCCCGGATCTTCGACTTCGCCTTGCTGGTGCGGACCAGCTTCAGCCAGTCGTTCGACGGACCGCGCGGCCGGCTCGACGTGAGGATCTCGACGAAGTCGCCCGATTCGAGCCGGTAGGTCAGGGGCACGATGCGGCCGTTGATCTTCGCCCCGACGCAGCGGTGGCCGACGTCGGTGTGCACGTCGTACGCGAAGTCGACCGGAGTCGATCCCCGGGGCAGGTTCCGCAGCTCGCCCTTCGGGGTGAAGACGAACACCTCGTCGGCGTACAGATCGCGCCGGAGCGCCTCGAGGAACTCGGTCGGATCGGTGGTGTCCTGCTGCCAGTCCATCATGCCCGCGAGCCAGGGCATGTCCCCACCACCCGACCGGCGCGCGTCGTCCTTGTAGAGCCAGTGGGCGGCCACGCCGTATTCGGCGGTGCGGTGCATCTCGTGGGTCCGGATCTGGATCTCGAGAGGGGTCCCCTCGGGGCCCACGACCGTGGTGTGGAGCGACTGGTACATGTTCGGCTTCGGGACCGCGATGTAGTCCTTGAAGCGACCGGGCATGGGCTTCCACAGGGAGTGGATGATGCCCACCGCCCCGTAGCAGTCCTTCACCGAGTCGACCATCACGCGCATCGCGGTGAGGTCGTAGATCTCGTTGAACTCCTTGCCCCGCCGGGTCATTTTCTCGTAGATCGAGTAGAAGTGTTTGGCGCGGCCGGTGATCTCGGCCTCGATCCCCACGTCGCGCAGCTCGCGGTCGACGATCCTGCCGGCACGATCGATGTAGGCGTTCCGGTCCGTGCGGCGCTGGCTCACCATCTGCTGGATCTCGCGGTAGCGCCGGGGGTGCAGGGTCTGGAAGGCGAGGTCCTCGAGTTCCCACTTCACGTTGTGGATACCGAGGCGATGCGCCAGCGGCGCGTAGACGTCGAGGGTCTCCCGTGAGATCTGGATCTGCTTCTGCTTCGACATCCAGCGGATGGTGCGCATGTTGTGGAGGCGGTCGGCGAGCTTCACGATGAGCACCCGCAGATCGCTCGACATCGAGATGATCAGCTTGCGGTAGTTCTCCGCCTGCAGCTCTTCCTTGCTCTCGAAATGGATCTTCGACAGCTTGGTGACGCCGTCCACGATGGCCGCGACCTGCTCGCCGAAGGCCGACGCGATCTGTTCCAGCGTCGCCGGGGTGTCCTCGACCGCGTCGTGCAGCAGGGCGGCGATGACCGAGACGTCGTCCATTCCGAGGTCGGCGACGATCCGCGCGCAGCTGACCGGATGCACGATGTAGGGGTCGCCAGACTTCCGGACCTGGCTGGCGTGGTGGTCCGCCGCGAACCGGTAGGCCCGGTCGATCGCATCGACGTCAGCACCCGGATGGTGTTCGCAGACCTCGTCCAGGAGTTCGGCGATCTGGGGCGAGCGTTCCCCGCGATCGATGTCGGTGAGCGTCTCGGTCATCTGCCAACGATATCGTCACCCGGGGTTGAAACCGGAACTCGCACGGGCTGCATCGACACGTCCAGGGTCGATGCGCGCGCCAGAAACGCCAGTGACGAGGCCAACCGGGCCGCCGCCTCGACGGCACGCCCGGCGTCCCCGATTGCCCGCCGAGGCGCGTTCGCCACCACGGTGAGTCCGCTTTCGTCGAGCGAGATCAGCCCGATCTCCGCCAGCGCGACCAGGGCGTCCCCGACGGCCTCGACGCTGGACGTGCCCGGCTCGGTGCCGAGCAGACGCGCCTCCAGGGCGCCGTCCCATGAAGCGGTGCCCAGGTCGGCGATTCCGGCCCAGAAACGCGCCGCGACCTCGCGGAGGTCCCATCGTGCGGCGCAGACGCTCCGGGCGAACTCGACCTCCGGTTCACTCCAGCACAGATGGAGGGCCTCCCCCGCCGCGCGAAACATCGCCCAGTCCAGATCCGACTCGTCGCCGGGCGGATCCAGCATGACGACGTGGGTGCCGGCCGGGATCGCCACGTGCGGGAGCACCGCGTAGTCCAGGAGCACCAGGGACGGTCGGTCAGCCGTGCCCGCCAGGCGTTCCCGCAGCGGCTCGATCGCCGATTGCACCCCCCCGACGACCGCACCTTCGAGGCCGAGCCGCGGCGGCGCGAGCAGGTCGTTGAGGACGGCACCGCGGCGTCCCACGTCGCTGCACAGCACGGTCACGCCGGCGTCGGCACCCGCGAGCGCCACGATCCGGCTCATGGCGGCGCCCTCGTCGCGGTGGTCACGGACGACCGCCGGCAGCACGTCGGGCGGGCCGGGCGGCGCGGGCACATCCCGGAGGCCCAGGGCGTGATCGCGGACGTCGGCGATCCCGCGCAACGGGGCGGGCCCGGCCGCAGCGACCTGCGCGGCGGTCCACGAGACGCTTCCCAGGGGCTCCAGACGCTCGATCACGACGCGCGGCCCGACGAATCCCTGGAAGCGCTCGATGCCCAGCGACACGTGGGCGTCGAATCGGTCCCCGGCGGTGATGGTGGCTGCGCGGTGCCCGTGCCGGAAGCCGATCGCGCGGGAGTGCGCGCCGCCACAGCGCAACCGCAGCGTGAGGTGCCGTCCTCCCGCCCCGACCGTTCCCGGCCGCTCGGCGATCGCCCCGGGCAGCAGCAGTCGGGCCGAGGGGTTGCCGCGGCCGAAGGGCGCCAGCGCCTCGAACGCCTCGGCGGTCTCGATCGAGAGTTCCCGCGCCCCGACGACCGCGTCGACCGGGCGCACCCGGGCACGTTCGATGGCACCCGACAGTTCCCGCGCCGCGGCGATCAGCTCATGCTGGAACCGGGCGATGTCGGCGGCCGGCAGTTGCAGCCCGACGGCGCCCGAGTGCCCGCCCCAGCGCGTGAGCGACCCCTCGGCGCGGGACACCAGATCGTGCAGGTCGAGGCCGGCGAGGCTGCGACCGGAGCCCTTCGCGACATCCCCGTCGCGGGAGATGACGATCGCCGGTCGCTCGAAGCGGTCCACCAGGCGCGACGCCACGATTCCCACCACGCCCTCGTGCCAATCGTCGCCGAACGCCACGATCGCCGGCGCGTCGCGGATCTCGTCGGGGCTCGCCTCGACCTGGGCGATGGCTTCCGCCGTGATCCGCTGCTCCAGGTCCCGACGCTCCATGTTGAGGGCCCACAGCCGTTCCGCGATCGGGGCGGCAGCGGACTCGTCGGCGGCAAGCACCAGATCCAGCGCTTCGGACGCGTGCCGCAGTCGCCCCGCCGCGTTGATGGTTGGGCCGAGCTGGAACCCGAGATCACGGGCCGTGAGGGTCCGCGGGTCGATCCCGGCCGCGCGGCAGAGGGCCCGGATCCCGGGTCGCGGCGCCTTCCGCATGACCTCCAACCCCCGGGTGACGAGCCGGCGGTTCTGCCCCACGAGCGGCACGGCATCGGCCACCGTCGCGAGTGCCACGAGATCCAGCTCGTCCTCGGGCGCCATGCCGAGCAGGTCCGCACCGCGCCGTGCCGCGAGGGCCCGCACGAGCATGAACACCACGCCGACGGCGGCGGGAAGGTCGTCCGCCGGGCGCCCCAGGGCGGGGTTGGCGATGATCCCCGGGGGCCGCTCGCCCCCCGCGAGGTGGTGGTCGCACACGATGGTGTCCATCCCCAGCTCGTGTGCCCGGGTGAGCGCGTCTCCGGCCGAGGTGCCGCAGTCCACGCAGACGAGCAGGTTCGCGCCCTCGGCCGCGAGCCGTTCGACGGTCTCGACCCGAACCCCGTACCCGTCGGTGAACCGGCTCGGGAGGAATGGCACGACGCTCGCCCCCGAGCCCTTGAGCGCCCGGGTGAGGACGGCGGTGGAGCACACGCCGTCGCAGTCGTAGTCGCCGTGCACGGCGATGGTCTCGCCGCGTGCCACGGCGGCCGTGATCCGATCCGCCGCGGCCGTGATGCCGTCGAGCGCCTCGGCCGGGTCGAGCGGCCCGTCGGATCGCATGAACTCGCGCGCCGCGTCCGGGTCCGCCAGGCCGCGTCGTACGAGCGTCCAGGCGAGCGGCTCAGGGCAGTCCAGCGCCTCCTGCACGGCCAGCACATCCGAAAACGCCACGCGCTGCGCCCGCCAGCCCACCTGCCACCTCCACGGCTCGTTCACCCGGAGGCTGAGTGTGCCCCGTCACGCGGACGGCACCCCGCCGGGGTGCCGTCCATCTCAGCACATGAAGGTCCCGTGCGCCGGGCGTCAGGGAACGATGCGGAAGGTCCCGCTCGCGGCGAACGGCCCCGATGACGACGAGCTCAGGGTGACCGTGAAGCCATCCTCGGTGGGGGCGAATCCCTCGCCGGTGACCACGTGGAGGTCCTCGATGACGCAGTTCATGGTCGCCTCCACGAGGAGCACGATCGTGCCGGACAGCGGGCGTCCCTGGGCGGCGAGCGTCCAGTTCTGCGGCGCGGTCTCGAGTGGCTTGCGGAACGACACCGTCGACAGCGCCTGGTGCCCCGCCTGGAACGCCATGCCGCCGAGCGACCAGCGTCCCGTGAGTCGTTCGTCGGTGGGTGCCCGCATCCAGTCCGGAATGACGCCCACCCGGGTCGGGACCTCGAGATCCGTCGGCTCGTCCCACCACGCGACCTCACCACCGTCCTCGCGGACGGAGGGGATCGTGACCTCGCCGGAGACCGTGCTCGCGGTGACACCGGCCGCCGCGAACTCCTCGAGGACGCGGGCGTCGTCGACGCGGGTGGCCGCAATGGCCTCCACGGGATCGGATTCCGCGGGAGCGGCGGCCTCGACCTCGATCGCTTCGACGCTGTCAGCCGACGTCGCGAGACTCCAGGGATCAGCGGGTTCGTCGTCGTTCGCGGCGGTCCATGCCCTGTCGGCAGCCTCGTCCGGTTCGATCTCGGCGGCCGGCTCGGGCGTCGCATCCTCGGCGGCTGCGGGAGCGAACCACGCGTCGCGGGGATCGGCGGCCGGTTCCGGGGCGACCGCGTCGCCACGGTCCGAATCGGTCGCATGATGATCGTTCGCGTCGTCGTCCCACGCGGGATGCGAGGCGACCGAGAAGGGCACCGTCGGATCGGACGCGGGTTCCTCGTCCTGGTTCGACGCCCAGGCCGGGAGCGGGTCCGAGACCGGGATCTCGTCGCTCTCGTCGCTCCAGGCGAAGCTCGCCGGGGGCTCCTGGTCCACTTGCGCCTCGACATCGGCGTCCGCAGGGAAGGACACCTCGGTGGACACCGGGGCGGCCGTGGCGGCCGCCTCGTCGACAGGTTCGGTCCACCCGGACTCGTCGGCTTCGACGTCGGCCTCCGGGGCCGCCGACTCTGGAACGTCCTCGAGATCGAGGGTCGTCGCCTCGACGTCCTCCTCCGACGTTCCGTCGAACGCGGGGAAACCGGCGTCATCGGAAACGGGCGCGGCATCTTCGCCGGCGTCGGCCTCACCAGTGGGCTGCGCCACGAACGCCGCTTCGAATGCCTCCCAGTCGGTCGATGCCCCGATGCCTTCCGCCGCGAGCGCTTCGCCGGCGGCGAGCTCGGGGCTCAGGTCCTGGGGGACCACCGAGTGATGGTCGGGCTCGTCGCGGGTCGGGTCGATGACCTCGTCATCCGCGCCCGCATCGAGCGAACCGAAGTCGAAGGGTTCGACCGGATCAGGCTCGGCCGATGGCCCGCCGAAGTCGAAGCCTTCGTCCTCGTGTCCGGCCCCGATGGCCAGGGCGTCGTCGAGCGCGACGCC
This sequence comes from Actinomycetota bacterium, assembly GCA_020636905.1. Taxonomy (GTDB): domain Bacteria; phylum Actinomycetota; class Thermoleophilia; order Miltoncostaeales; family Miltoncostaeaceae. Next base: position 91,569 of record JACJWX010000005.1, read on the forward strand.
ATCGGCATCGTCGCCGGCGCCCGGCATCGTCCACTCCTCGGTGAACGCCTCCGCGGCCGCGTCGCCGATCGCCGAGGGTGGTGCGGGGGGCGTGTCGTCCCAGACGAGCTCGTCCTCGACGTCGAGTCCCGGTTCGGTCGTCTCCGCCTCGCCGGCGGCCGGTTCCTGGGCTCCACCGAGCCAGCCGTCGACACCGGTGGCCTGCGACGCCGCGGCTTCGGCTTCCTCTTCGGCCTGCTCGCGCGCTGCGGTCAACGCCTCGTCGGCCAGGTTCATCGCGGCTTCTTCATCCTCGTCGAACGAGGCGTCGATGTCGCCGGGAAGCGGCCAGCCGGGCTCGGTGATGATCTCCTCGTCCTCCCACTGGGAGGTGTCCGGCGGAGGCATGGCCGCGGCGGGAGCCACGGCGACCGGAGCCACCTCGGTGGCGGCCTCAGCCTCGGCATGCGGGACGTCCTCGACCTCGCCATTCATCTCGGCGCGGATCGCGTCCCAGTCGGGTTCCCCCTCCACCGGTGCGCCCGTGAAGGTCTCCTCGGCCTCAGCGACCGCCGCAGCGGCCATCTCCGCCGCCGCAAGCGCGCCGTCGTCCTTGCCCCGCTTCAACCGCGAGGTCAGCGACCCGAACCGGCCGCCATCGGATGCAGCGGCGCGAGACGCCTTGGCGCGCCCCTTGCTCCGTCGCGACTTCAACACTGCGCCAGACCTCCCGGAGTCCGTCCCCGTCGTCGTTGTTGACGTGACCTTCTTGTCCGACCGCCGGCCACCGGACTTCTTGGGCGAACTCGCCCCGTCCGGAGTCGATCGACGCATGACCAGAAGCACCACGAGTAGTGCGGCAACGCCCCCCAGGAGGGCAAGGTTCATCGTGCTCATCATCCTCGAGGCCTCCACGCGCCATCAGAAGGAACAGGACCGGCGCTCGTGAGCGCGGCGGTCGTCGCCAGGGAGGTTGGGTCCCCATGCGTGCGGTGTGTGTTCACGCTGGTCGTCATGGTCAACCCAGCCCGACCTCGTAGCGGCCCTGGGCATGGAATCGGCCCGGGCCGGATGCGGCGAGGACGAGGGTGAAGCCCTCGTCGCTGGGACGGAATCCCGAGTCGGCCATGACCACGAGGCCTCCGGGCGCGACGTTTCCGTCCCCGGTCACGACCAGGCGCACGGATTCGGGCCGGGGCGTTCCGGAGAGGCGGTGCGGGAAGGTGATGCCATCGAAGGCGAGATGCCCGGAGGCGAGCGCCAGGCCGCTGACCGCGAAGGTGCCTTCGGCGCGCGAGCGCACGACCCGGCCGACCATCGGCGCGGCGGTGGCGGCGGACTCGGCGAGCGCCAGTGAACGGGCGAGGGTGTCGGGAGGCGCCCCGGTGTCCCATTCCGACATGAGGGCCAGATCGGGATCCTTGATCTCCGACACGACCGGGGCCGCCCACTCCGAGAGGGCGGCGAGATCGGGATCGGGAACCTCGGTGACCGGCGGATCGGGTGCGCTGCTGCCGACGCTCACCCACTCGGCGAGGACCGCACGGTCCTCATCGGAGGGCGAGCTCGGCACCACGGCCGCCTGGGCCGGGGCCCACCACTCGCTCAGGAGCGCGCGCTCCTCGGCAAGCACATCATCTCGGGGGGATGCGGCTTTCTCCGGTGGGGAGCTACCGCTGAGCCTACTCCACACTGCCTGAGCCTCCGTGGGTCACAAGGGCGCCGGGGTCTGGCACCTGTGTGGGATATCGGCCGTGAACCTCCGCACCTGAGCGGACGGGTCTCCGCGGGCCGGGCCCCGGGGGGTCGCAGACGGCCGAATCCAAGGCGTTCGGCGCACCATGGCCGAGCCTGGACGCGGTCCGGGGGCGATCAACCGACCGTGGCGTGCGGCCCCCGCGCGGGGGGAGGGCTCAGCGCCTCCGGCCGTCGGCGACGCTCAGGTGATCAGCGGCGCCGGCGGCGGACGCGGGTGTGGCGACGCTGCCGGTCTCGGTCCGGTCGCTTCGCGGCGGGCCGGTCCGCGCCGTCTCCGGCATCGGCGGATGCGGTGTCCTCGGGGCCGCCGTCCGTCTCGCCGGTGGCCATCGCGCCTGGCGCGGGGCCGCCGTCGAGCGGTTCGTAGTCCGCTTCGGCGTCGTTCTCGTCGGCGATGTCGTCGAGGATCGTGCCCTCGGGCTCGGGCGTCGCCGTCATCATGGAGCCTTCGCTGCCGTCGCCGAGCAGGCCCGGACTGTGTTCGAGCGGCATCTCGGCCAGACCCGATTCGGCCCGCTCGAGCACCGACAGGTCCACCACGTCGGCGTCGCTGGCGATCATGCGCTGACGTCGCCGCTCGGCCTTCGCGGCACGCTTGCGCTCGTCCGGATCGCGTTCCTTCCACCACGCGGCGATCGGTGCCGCGATGATGATCGAGGACACGCCACCGCTGAGGATGCCCACGGCGAGGGCGAAGGCGAAGTCGCGAAGCGTCTCGCCACCGAAGAAGAAGAGGGCGAGCACCGGGAGCAGGGTCGTGAGCGACGTGATCAGCGACCGGGTGAGCACCTCGTTGGCGGAGGCGTTCACGATGTCGCGGTATCGCTTGCCGCGCATGAGCGGCACGTTCTCGCGAATGCGGTCGAAGACGATCACCACGTCGTACAGGGAGTACCCGAGAATGGTGAGCAGGGCGGCGACCGTCGCGCTGGTGATCTCACGGCCGGTCACCGCGTAGATCCCGACAGACAGCAGGACGTCGTGGACGACCGAGAGCATCGCCGGCAGAGCGAGCTTGTACTCGAATCGCGCGATGAGATAGAGCGCGACCACGATGAAGCTCAGGATGACCGCCGTGATGGCGTTCCTGATGATCTGTTTGCCGAAGGTCGGTCCGACCGTGTCGACGGCCGGCGTGTCGGTGAGCCCGTACGCCCGGTTCAGAGCCCGCTCGATGTTCGTCTGCTGCTCGGGTGTGAGCGGCTCGGACTGCATCTGGAAGCCTGAGACCGACCTGCCGTTGATGGTCTGGGTGGTCGACTGGATCTTCGCGTTGTTGATGCCTTCGGCCGCGTAGATGTCGCGGATGCCGCCCTCGGTGGCGGGACGATCGAACGTCGCGCTGATGCGCGTTCCCGAGTTGAAGTCCAGGCCGAGGCTGAGTCCGTTGACCCCCATCCACACGAGCCCGAAGGCCACCGGGATCGTGGAGAGGACGAGCCAGAGGCGCCACTTCCCCACCCAGTCGATGTTGAAGACGCGACCCTGTTTGAGCGCGAGCGCGCGATCGTCCCGCATGAACTTCGTGCCGAGCAGCACCCCGAAGATGGCTCGCGTGGCCACGACGGCGGTGAGCAGCGACAGCAGCACGCCGATGCCAAGGGTGAACGCGAAGCCACGCGGACCGGCGGTGGCGAACATGAACACGATCACGGCGGTGAAGAACGTCACGACGTTCGCGTCGATGATCGCGGCCAGCCCCTTGCGGTAGCCGGCGGCGATGGCCGCCGAGGCGCTCTTGCCCAGGCGCGCCTCTTCACGGACGCGTTCGAAGATCACCACGTTCGCGTCCGAGCTGATGCCGATGGTGAGGATGACACCTGCGATGCCCGGCAGCGTCAGGGTGATCGGCACCATCAGGATGACCGCGTAGAACAGCGCCGCGTAGATGAGCAGCGCGAACGTGGCCACCACGCCGAGCAGGCGGTAGTAGAGGAGCAGGAAGGCCACGACCAGCACGAGGCCCACCACGCCGGCGATGAGGCCCTGGCGCAGTGACTCACGACCGAGCGTCGCGCCGACCTGCTTCTGGCTCACGGGCTCCAGGAGGATCGGGATGGCACCCGAGTTGATCTGCTGGGCCAGGGTCCGCGCCGAGTCCGCCGTGAAATTGCCCTCGATCCGGGCCGCGCCGCCGGAGATGCCGTCCGGAAGGTCCTTCGGATCGATCGTCGGCGCCGAGATCATCTCGCCGTCCAGGACGATCGCGAACGAGAAGAGCCGGTTCTCGAGGGCTCCCCGCTGCGCGAGCTCGCGCGTGATGTCGTGGAACTTCTCACCTCCGGCCGAAGTGAAGTCCATGGTCACGATGGGTTCGCCACTGGCGTTCTGCCCCACGTCGCGAATGCTGGCCGCGGAGCTGATGTCGCGGCCGCTGAGGGCGGGGTCGTCCTGGAAGACGAAGTAGTTGAACGCTCCCGACTCGCGGGTCGCCAGGCGCCGGGACTCGCGCACCACCGTGAGCCCCTTCGGGACCTGCTCCACCTTCACCTGCGCCATGGTCCTGCCTGCGGCCACGACCTGGGCCTGCAGGTCGGCCCGGGCGCGCTGGAGCGCCGCCGCCGCCGTCTCGCCCGTTTCGCGGGTGACGAGCACCGGCTGCCCGACCGGCTCGTTGCCCGCGCGGGTGAACGCGTACAGCGACGCCGCCCCCTTGTTCGGGAACTTCGGCGTCGTGTTCGTGGCGAGTTGGACGGCCTTGTACAGGGTGTTGGTGGGCTGCTCGTCGACCAGCACCTGGGTGAGGTCGTAGAAGTAGAGCTGCGCCGGGCGGATCAGGTCCTGCACCACCCGCTGGGGATCGGTCGCGCCCGGGAGCGACACCACGATCTGGTTGTCGCCGGCGGTCTGAATCTCCGGTTCGGCCACACCGAACGCGTCGACGCGTTTGCGGATGACCTCGACGGAACGGTCGATCGAGCTCTGGTTGACCGGGGCGTCGGCGCTGACCTGGCGCCCCTCGAGCACCACCTCGACGCCTCCCTGAAGGTCAAGGCCGAGAGTGGCAGGCTTGAGCACGATCGCCACCAGTGAAGCGGCGGTCAGCCCGAGCACCATCATGAGCAGCAGGAGCGGCCGCTGCCCCACTCTCATCGCCTACGCTCCGTCACTCGATCCGTCATCCCGGACCGTGTCGGACCCGGCGGTCTCGTCCTTGAGGATCCTGGCGACCGAAGCTTTGGCGATCCGGATCTCGACGTCCTCGGCGACCTCGAGGAGCAGGGTCTCGGCGTCCTCGATCTCGGTGACCGTGCCGTACACCCCGGCGGTGGTGACGATCTCGTCGCCGGCGGACAGCGCGGTCATCGTCGCCTGCTGCTGGGCGCGGAGCCGACGCTGCGGCAGGACGACCATCATGTAGATGATCGCGCCGAACACGAGCAGGTAGATCAGGAGGAGGGATCCTCCCACGGGGCACACCACCTCGATTGGGGACCTGGGAGCTGGGGGACCCTAGCAAAGGCGTTCCCCGATTCATCGGCCCGGCGGTCCTCCACGGGCCCGCGAGACCGTCGGTCAGCGGGGAGCGGTTGTAAGGTACCCGGTCGTGTGGATTTCGCGCGCCTGGCGCGCCCGCTGGCCCGGCGCGGCCGAGGTCGTCCTGTTCCTCGTGCTGACGGTGGTCTATGAGTGGGCGCGAGACCTCGTTGCACCGCAGTCCGCGGCGGACATCGCCGCGGCGTACCGCAACGCCACGGACCTGGTGTCGTTCGAGGGTGGCCTGGGCCTGCACGTCGAGCCGGACATCCAGCGGATCACGCAGTCGATCATCGGGGGCGAGTTCGCCACCACCTGGTACTACACCCTGGCCCACACGCCCGGATTCATCATCTTCTTCTGGCTCGTCTGGCGCTTCTGGCGTGAGCACTACGCGTACATCCGCAACTGGTTCTGGGCCGCACACGTCGCGGCGGTGACGAGCTTCGCCCTCTTCCCCCTCGCTCCGCCCCGGCTCGACAATCCCGCCCTCGAGGACACGACACACGAGGCGCTCAAGCTCGGCGGCGCACTCGACTGGTTCCAGGGCTTCCGCAACGAGTACGCCGCGATGCCGTCGCTGCACATCGGCTACAACGTCTTCTACGCCCTGGTGCTCACGTGGCTGCTCCGCCCCATCGGCCGCATCCGCTACCTCGTCTGGATCCTCCCGCTCTGGATGACCTGGGTCACGGCCGCCACGGCCAACCACTATTGGATGGACGGCGTCGGCGGTGCCGCATGCGTGCTCGCCGGAGGGATCGCCGTCCACCTCGTCATGGTCAAGGACCTCCCGCGCCCGTGGCGTCAGCGGGCGGTGGCCACGTGAGGTCGCTGCGGATCGCGATGGTGACCGAGTATGCGTACCCGGTCCTCGGCGGCATCAGCGAACACGTCCACCACCTGTCGCTCCAGCTCGTCCGCCGCGGCCACGACGTCACCGTCGTGACCGGACGGGCGCCGTCGGACCGCATCGAGGAGGCCGCCGATCAGGACCGGCGCGCCCGGACGGAGCACGGCTACCGCACCGTCCGGCTGGGACGATCAGCCCCGGTGGTCACCAACGGATCGATCGCCCGGGTCACCGTCAGCCCGCGAGTGCTGGGTCTCGTCCGCCGCGCGACGGCGGGGATGGACGTCGTCCACACCCAGGGCCTCTTCGGGCCGGTACTGCCGCTCGTCGCACTCGCGACCAGCAGCGCGCCGTGCACCGTCGGCACCTTCCACACCTACGCCGCGGGCGGCGACCACTGGGCCTACCGGCTCTTCCGGCCCGGTCTGCGGCGGCTCTGCGAGCGGCTGGATCGTCGCATCGCGGTGTCGCAGGTCTGCGTGGACTCCCTCCGCCCGCACGTCGGCGGTGAGTGGGACGTGATCCCGAACGGCATCGACACGGTGAGCTTCCACCCCCTGGCTCCCGGCGCCACCCCGGCCTCCGGCCCGCCGAGACTGCTTTTCGTCGGGCGGTTCGACGAGCGGAACGGACTCCACACGCTCCTCGACGCCGCCGCGCTGCTGCAGGACCGCGGGCTCGACTTCGCGGTCGACGTGGTCGGCGATGGTCCGGCGCGTCCCCGCTACGAGGCTCAGGCGCGCCGCCTGGGAATCTGGGACCGCATCACCTGGCACGGTCTCCTGAACGAAGAACGCCCCGCGCTGTACCGGCGGGCCGCCCTTCTCGCCGCACCGTGCACGCTGGCGTCGTTCGGCGTGGTGCTGCTCGAGGCGTTCGCCTCCGGCATCCCGATCGTCTGCGCCGACAACGTCGGATTCCGCCAGGTCATCCGCGACGGTGCCCCCGGCCGCTTCGTGCCACCGGACGACCCGGCCGCCTTTGCGGCGGGCCTCGCGGAGGTGCTCAGCAACCCGACCCTGCGTGCCGCATGGGGAGTCGACGGACGCCGCATCGCCGAAGCGCGGTACGGCTGGCCGCAGGTCGCCGAGCGCATCGAGCGGCTGTACCTCGAGGTCCTCACGGGGGGTGCGGCGGCGCCCCCGGCCCCCACGCCGGTCACCACGTCATCGTCAGCCCCGCCCGAACGCGAACTCCGCATCGCCTGAAAGGACCGCATGGAGCCCCAGTCACTGACCGAACACCTGATGTACCGCCTCGTGGACGTCACCGGCCTCGGACCGGCCGGCGATCTGCTGGAGCGGCTCGACGCGGCGCCGCCCGCCGTGCGACGCGGGTTGCGGAGTCAGGACGCCGAGACGGTCGGCCTGGCGGCATCCCTTCCGCTCGACCTCGCGGCCGCCCTCGTGGAAATCCGGCAGGAGGGCCTCGGCGACGACGGCCGCTTCGATCGCGAGGCCGCCGACCGGTTCATGGCCGAGCAGGCGCAGAAGGGCGACGAGGACGGCGACGACGAAACGGACGACACGACCGCGGCGACCCGGCTGGTCGCCGACGCGCATCGCCTGCTGGGGGTCGACGAGGACTGCGAACCCTGTCGAGCCTGGGCGGTGGCCCTGGCCGAGGGCCGCGAGCTGGACGCCGACGAGCATGGTCACCACACGCCCGACTCCCTCCTCGACGTGGTCGCCGAGAACCACCCCGCGGAGGTCGACGACTGGGCGCCGCAGATCGCGCTGCGAATCGCGCGCAGCGCCGGCGACGCGTTCCTGCACGGCGCGGGCTTCAACGCGCTCCACGAGGTCGTCGCCCACGCCGAGGGTGCCCCGGGGCTGTCCGAGGCGGGACGGCAGCAGGCCCATGCCCTGCAGCACGTGGGCATGGCCCGCACCGCTCAGGTCGGCGAGGTCCACGCGCTCGGCATCGCGCTCCAGCTGCTCGGGGCCGACGGCGGGGTTGCGGAACGGCTCCGCTCCGCGGAGACCGAGGCGCACACCGAGGTCATGAAGCTCGCCGGAGTCCCCGCGGCGGTCACAGTCGGCATGGTGGCGCAGATCGTCGAACAGGGGCTGGCCAGCGCGCCGCCTCCCGTCCCGACCCGCCGCCTGCCCAAGGGGAAGCGGCGGCGGTGAGCCCGACGCCGATCCCGCTGCGCCGACTCGGCCGGAACGGTCCGCAGGTCACGCGGATCGGGCTCGGCATGGCGGCGCTGGGTCGGCCCGGGTACATCAATCTGGGTCACGGGCGTGACCTGGACGGGTGCCGCGAGCACGACGAGATGGAGCGCCACGCCCACGAGATGCTGAACGCCGCGCACCTCGCGGGCATCCGCTACGTCGATTGCGCGCGCAGCTACGGGGACGCCGAAGCGTTCGTGGCGTCGTGGTTGCGGGCGCGGGGCGACGATGTCGACGACGTGGTCGTCGGATCCAAGTGGGGCTACACCTACGTGGCGGATTGGCGGGTCGACGTGGACGTCCACGAGGTCAAGGACCACTCGCCGGCCACGCTGGAACGTCAACTCGCGACGTCGCGCGACACGCTCGGGGGACGGTTGCGGCTCTATCAGATCCACTCCGCCACGCGTGAGTCCGGCGTCCTGACAGATCGTGCCGTTCTCGCGCGCCTGGCCGAGTTGCGGTCGGATGGCATCGCGGTCGGTCTTTCGACCAGCGGGCCCGCGCAGTCGGAGACCATCGACGACGCCATCGCCACCGGAGCGTTCGACACGGTGCAGGCGACGTTCAACGCGCTCGAGGTGTCGGCCGGCCCCGCGCTGCGACGGGCCCACGAGGCCGGGATGGGCGTCATCATCAAGGAAGCGGTTGCCAACGGGCGCCTGACCCCGCGTGGTGACGCGGCCGCGAACGCCCGCCTGGTGGCCGCCGCGGACGGGGCCGGTCCGGACGCGGCCGCGCTCGCCTGGGTGCTCGCGCACGACTTCGTCGATTGTGTGCTCCTCGGAGCCACCACCCGGGAGCAGCTCACGTCGAATCTCGGCGCACTGGACGTGGAGGTCGACGTCCCGGCCACCACGTCGCTTGCGGAGGCACCCGCCGACTACTGGGCCGCACGCGCGAAGCTGACGTGGAACTGAGGCGCGGCCCCGGCCACCGGCGGGCCGACGCACCCGTCGCGCCCCGGTAACGTTCCGGGCATGTCCAAGGTTCTCCACTCCCTCCCCGTCGGCGAACGGGTCGGAATCGCTTTCTCGGGCGGGCTCGACACGTCGGTCGCCGTCGCCTGGATGCGCGAACGCGGCGCGATCCCCTGCACCTACACCGCCGACCTCGGCCAGTACGACGAGCCGGACATCGGATCGGTTCCGGGACGCGCGGCCGCGTACGGCGCCGAGATCTCCCGCCTCGTCGACTGCACGCAGCTCCTGGTGACCGAGGGGTTCTCGGCGCTCGCGTGCGGCGCGTTCCACATCCGCTCCGGCGGCCGGACCTACTTCAACACCACGCCGCTCGGCCGTGCCGTGACCGGCACCCTGCTCGTCCGGGCCATGGCCGACGACGACGTGTCCATCTGGGGCGACGGATCGACCTACAAGGGCAACGACATCGAGCGGTTCTACCGCTACGGACTGCTGGCCAACCCGGCGCTGCGGATCTACAAGCCCTGGCTCGACCACGACTTCGTGCGCGAACTGGGCGGGCGCCACGAGATGAGCGCCTGGCTCAGCGAACGTGACCTCCCCTACCGGGACTCCCAGGAGAAGGCCTACTCGACCGACGCCAACATCTGGGGGGCGACGCACGAGGCGAAGCACCTGGAGCACCTCGACACGTCCATGGAGATCGTCGAGCCGATCATGGGCGTGCCGTTCTGGCGGGACGACGTCGCCATCGACAGCGAGGCGGTCACCGTCGAATACCGCGAAGGCCGCCCGGTCCGGATCAACGGCGACGACTTCGGCGGCGACCCGGTGGCCCTCGTCCACGAGGCGAACCGCATCGGCGGACGCCATGGACTCGGGATGAGCGACCAGATCGAGAACCGGATCATCGAAGCCAAGAGCCGCGGCATCTACGAGGCCCCCGGGATGGCCCTGCTGCACATCACCTACGAGCGTCTCCTCAACGCGGTGCACAACGAAGACACCGTCAGCCAGTACCACAGCGAGGGCCGCAAGCTGGGACGCCTGCTGTACGAAGGTCGCTGGCTCGATCCGCAGTCCCTGATGATCCGCCAGGCCGTGGAGCGCTGGGTGGCGTCCGCGGTCACCGGCGAGGTCACGCTGCGTCTGCGCCGCGGCGAGGACTACACCATCGTCCGCACCGAGGGCGACGACTTCAGCTACCAGCCCGACCGGCTCTCGATGGAGCGCACCGAGGACGCGGCATTCGGCCCCATGGACCGCATCGGTCAGCTCACGATGCGCAACCTGGACATCGCCGATTCGCGGACCCGGCTCGAGCGATACGCGCAACAGGGGCTGCTCGGCGGCGGTGCCGCCGATCTCGTCCGCGACCTCACGCCGGGAGGCGGCCAGGCCATCAGCGCGCGGGCGGACGATCCGGTGGAGGTCGATGCCCGCGAGGTCGAGTCGCTCGACGACGCCGCCATGGAGTTCGGCGCGGACTGACGATCCGCGGGGCGGTCAGTCGAGCGGCGACCACGGTACGGAGGCACCCGGAGGATCCTCCGGGTGCACCAGCGCGAGGGCGTTTGCCAGCGCCAGATTGGTCACCGCGTGGGCCGTTTCGGCGGCGAGCGGGTGCAGGACGCCGGCGCGCATGATGCACCGGACCGCGCTGGGCGTTCCCGCGGTGCGGGCGACGGACGCGCCGAGGGGGGCCCGGTACTCCCAGTTGAGCGGATGCCCGAGCAATCCGCGTCCGGCCAGCTGCCAGCCCACCGCGGCGGCCACCGGATCACCCGGCAGCACGAGCACCGTCGCGTCCGCGTGGGTTCGGATGCGCAGGGACTCGCACGGGTCGACCAGCAACCCGTCGACGATCGACTCCATCCCGAGATGGGTGAGCGCGCGGTCGACCGGGCGTGGAACGGCCGGCGTGTCGCCGCCCACCATCACGATGAGATCGACCGCGCTCGCGAGGGCGGCTTCGATGGCGGACACCACCGCGTCCTGCCGGTTCTCGACGCTGACGCTGCGGGCGACCATGGCTCCCGCGGCGACGATCTGGGCGGCGAGCCCGACGGGGTTCGCGTCGATGCGCTGCCAGGGGCGCAGGCGTGATCCGAGCGGCAGCATGCCGTCGCCCACGCTCACCACCGCCACGCGCGGCCGTGCGAGCACGGGGATACGGGCGTGTCCCACGGCCGCCATGGCCGCGACGGCGGTGGCCGGGACGACCATCCCCGCGTGCAGCATGAGGACGCCCTCCATGATGACCTCGCCGCTGCGGCGGACGTGCTCGCCGGGATCATGGTCTCCGCGGATCTCGATCATTCCCGAGAGCGTCCCGGCCTCGGCGAGCGGTACGACGGTGTCCGCCCCCCTGGGCAACGGGGACCCGGCGGCGACCCTGACGGCCTGGCCTTCGTCGATCGGGCGCGGCGGCTCGTGTCCGGGGACGCTGTCGGCCATCGCGCTGAGCAGTCCCGGCGTGTCGGCGGCCCGCACCGCGATCCCATCCGTCGCGGCGACGTCGAGGGCCGGAATCGCCACCAGCGCCCGGAGATCGGCCGCCAGCGTGCGGCCGACGGCATCGGCGACGTCGACCATCTCCGCGGCCGGTGTCGCCCGCAGCCGGTCGCATTCCTCGACCAGGCGGCTGAGGGTCACCGCCGGCACGGCGCTCCAGGGCTCGGACGCGGGCCGCTACCGCCGCGGTCGCCGCGAGGGCCCGCGTCGGATGCCGATGTGGAACGCCACTCCTGACGGGTCATGACCCGCAGAATATCCCGATGGCACGCCCCTCCCGTAGGCTTGCGCCCATGACACAGCGCACAAAACCCACCATCACCGTTCCCGAAGGCACACCGCCGACGGAACTGCTCATCGAGGACATCGAGGTCGGCGACGGCCCGGAGGCGACGCCGGGATCGACTCCGGTGATGCACTACGTCGGGGTCTCCTGGTCGACCGGCAAAGAGTTCGACGCCTCATGGAACCGGAACGACACGTTCAGCTTCGCGCTCGGCCGAGGCCAGGTCATCGGCGGCTGGGACCAGGGCGTCGCGGGCATGCGCGTCGGCGGTCGCCGCCGGCTCACCATCCCTCCGGATCTCGGATACGGCGCCCGTGGCGCCGGCGGCGTCATCGCACCGAACGAAACGCTGGTGTTCGTGGTCGACCTGGTCGACCTGACCTAGCACCGGACGGCGGGCCGGTGCTCCCCGGCCACCGACGCTCAGGGATCGAAGAGCACCGGCGCCTCGGCGGGAGGTTCGAGTCCCAGATGCCGGTATGCGCGCGGGGTCGCCACGCGGCCCCGCGGCGTCCGCGCGATGAGCCCCTCCTGGAGCAGGTACGGCTCGTAGACGTCCTCGATGGTGTCCGCGGCTTCGCCCACGCTGTCCGCAAGCGTGCCCAGGCCCACCGGACGCCCCTCGAACGTCGACGCGAGGCATTCGAGCAGCCGCCGGTCGAGCGGTTCCAGACCGAGCACGTCGACTTCGAGCAGATCGAGCGCCTCCGCGGCCAGACCGGCGTCCACGACCGAGGTCCCGCGGACCTGCGCCACGTCGCGGACCCGACGCACAAGGCGATTCGCGATCCGGGGGGTCCCCCGGGAGCGTGCCGCGATCTGCTCAGCACCGGACGCATCCACGTCCAAACCGAGCAGTCCGGCCGATCTGGTGACGATGCGTCCGAGTTCGTCCGACGTGTACGGGTTGAGACGCTCGACCACGCCGAAGCGGCCGAGCAGCGGCCCGGAGAGCAGCCCGGTGCGCGTGGTGGCGCCCACCAGCGTGAACGGGGGCAGATCCAGGCGCAGCGTGCGAGCCGACGGGCCCTGTCCCAGCACGACGTCGAGGGCGAAGTCCTCCATCGCCGGGTACAGCACCTCCTCCACCGCTCGCCCGAGGCGGTGGATCTCGTCGATGAAGAGCACGTCGTTGGGTTCGAGGGCGGTCAGGATCGCCGCGAGGTCACCCTTGCGCTCGATCACCGGGCCGCTCGTCGTGTGGAAGCCCACCTGGAGCTCGGTGGCGATGATGCGCGCGAGGCTCGTCTTGCCGAGTCCGGGGGGCCCCGCGAGGAGGACGTGGTCCAGCGCCTCCTCGCGCTGGCGCGCGGCCTCGAGGAAGATGGCCAGCTTCTGGCGGGCGGGTTCCTGGCCCACGAACACGTCCAGGCGCTGAGGGCGCAGCGCCCGGTCGATGTCCACGTCGTCCGGCCGGTCGTTCGGGTCGGTCAGGCGGGTGTCGCTCATGCGGGACTCCGCCGCAGCCGCGACAGGGCATGCCGGACGAGTTCGCCGACGTCGAGGTCGTCCGGCGCGTCGAGAACCGCCCGGTCGGCCTCGTCACCGGTGAATCCCAGCGCGACGAGCGCCTCGCGCGCTTCGACCGCCGATCCCGTCGCCGGGCCGTGGCCGCCGGCGCCGCCCGGAAGGGGTTCACCGAGACGGTCGCGGAGTTCCAGGACGAGCCGCTCCGCGGTACGCTTGCCGACGCCCGAGGCGGCCTGCAGGCGTTTGCTGTCGCCCATCTGGATGCTGCGGCGCAGCGCTTCGGGCTCGTCGAGCCCGCACACCGCGAGGGCGATCCGGGGGCCCACACCGCTCACGGCGATGCACGCCTCGAACAGCGTGCGCTCAGCCGGGGTGGCGAAGCCGAAGAGCTCGAGCGCATCCTCGCGGACGACGAGGTGGGTGTCGACGCGAACCGCCCCTCCGACGGAGGGAAGTGTGCCCCGCGTGGTCGCCGACACGTGCACGCGCAGCCCGACGCCGCCGACCTCGATGAGTGCGGCGTCGTCGGCAACCTCGAGCAACTGCCCACGGAGCGATCGGATCACGTCGTGACCGTAGCGGTCGGGGCGGATGCCGCACCCCCGTCCCGCCGCGAGGTCACATTCGGTACGGCGGGGCCGCGGTCACTCAGCGGCGATGGCGACGGTCCGCGCGATGTCGTCCTTGATCTGCGCCACGAGCTCGTCCGGGCCGTCGAAGCGCTGCTCGTCACGCAGCCTCGCCAGCACGTCGAGGGTGATGATCCGCTCGTAGAGGTCGGGGCCCTCGTAGCCCACCAGGAACGCCTCGACGCGCAGCGGCGGACGTTCCCCCTTCTCCCGGAAGGTCGGCGCGAGCCCGACGTTCACCGCCGCGGGAAAGGCCGTGTCGTCCAGCAGCGCACGTGCCGCATACACGCCTCTCCCGGGGATGGCGGCGTCGGCGGGAGGATCGATGTTCGCCGTCGGCAGACCGAGCTCCCTCCCCCGCTGGTCACCCGGAACGACCGGCCCGACGATCCGATGCGGACGCCCCAGCAGTTCCGCCGCCTCCTCCACCCGGCCGTCGCCCACGATCCGCCTGATCCTGGTGGAACTGATGGGCTTCCCGTCGGCGCTGCTGACCATGGGCGGGATCTCGACGACGATGCCGTTGCTGCGCCCGTAGGCCCGCATCGCCTCGGCCGTACCGGCGCCACCATGGCCGAACCGGAAGTTCTCGCCGACGACGATGACCTCGGCGCCCAGCGGCGGCGATCCGATCATGTCGATGAACCGGTCGGCCCGTACCCGCGCGAAGGCGCGCGTGAACGGCAGCACCAGCAGCTCGTCGACGCCGATCTCGGCGATCAGCTCGGCCTTGCGCTCCAGCGGGGTGAGCACGGTGGGACGCAGGTGGGGTCGCAGCACGGCGATCGGGTGCGGCTCGAACGTGATCGCCGTGCTCGGGATCCCGAGGGCGGTGCCCTGTTCCACGGCCGTGGCGATGATCGCCCGATGCCCGAGATGGACCCCGTCGAAGCTCCCGATCGCCACCGAGCGGCGACCGCCGCCGAGCGGAAGTTCCCCGAGTGAGCGATAGGTCTTCACGACTGCACCGTAGCGGGAGGATCGACCAGCACGACGGCGGGATGGGCAGAAGTGCCATTCGACTCGGCGAGTGCGAGCACCTCCCCGTCGCGCACCAGCACCACGTCCCCCGAAGGGCACCCCGACGGGACGTCGCGCCCGAAGCCCACCGCCGCCGCGGCATCGGCGTCGAGGGATTGCTGCGGCAGGTGGCCGAGCACCTCAGTGAGCGGCGTCGAGGTGTTCGGTCCGACCTCGTCGAAGGCGATGGCGTCGTGGATCGACAGTGCTCCGACCGCGGTGCGGCGCAGCCCGGCGCAGTACCCGCCACAGCCGAGTCGTTCGCCGATGTCCTCCGCGAGCTGCCTGATGTAGGTGCCCTTGCTCACCTCGACGTCGATGCTGAGACGGTTCGCCGCGCCATCCCAGTCGAGCACGGCGATGTCGTGGATGACCACGTCCCGGACCGGTCGTTCGACCTCGATTCCCGCTCGGGCCTTCCGGTACAGGCGCTCACCACCGACCTTCACCGCCGAGAACGCGGGGACCCGCTGGCGCTGCGGTCCGGCGAATCCCATCACCGTCTCGCGCACCACGGCCTCCGCGGGCACCTCGCCGCCGGGCGAGAGCGGTCCCTCCGGGTCGCCGGTCGCTGATGTCACGCCCAGCACGATGTCCGCCACGTAGCGCTTGGGCCGGTCCGACAGCACACCGGCGAGGCGCGTGGCACGGCCCGCGAGCACGATCAGGAGACCGGTGGCGAACGGGTCGAGCGTGCCCGCATGCCCGACCTTCGTGCGGCGGGGCAGCCGCTTGCGCACCGACGCCACGACGTCATGTGACGTGATGCCGGCCGGCTTGTCGACCAGCCATGCCGATGCGGGGATTCCGGCGGTCACGAGGCGAGCTGGTCCGCCACCTGGCCTTCCATCCACGCGAACAGATCATCGGGAGGACGCTTCGTCGTGAATCCCGCGGCGCGCCGGTGCCCGCCACCGCCTTCGGCGCGCGCGATCGCCGAGACGTCCACGTCGTCGGTGTCGGAGCGGACCGACACCCGCCAGCTCGAGGTCCCCACACTGCGCGCCAGCGCAGCCACCCGCACCCCCTCCACCGACCGCATGGCCTCGACGATTCCTTCGGTGTCGGCGCCGCCGGAGGCAGAGAAGTCGGCCGGGCCGAGCGACGCGACCATGAGCCGCCCCTCGCAGCGGAGGTCCGCCGTACCCATCGCGCGTCCGAGCAGCCGGAGACGGTCGATCGGAAGTTCCTCGTAGAGCCGGCGCCCCAGCTCCTCGGGGTCCACGCCGGCGGCGAGCAGCACGCTCGCGACCCGGTGGGATTCGCCGGTCGTGTTGGCGTAGCAGAAGCGGCCGGTGTCGGTGATCAGCCCCGCGTAGAGGGGTATGGCCATCTCGCGCGTGATCGTCCATCCCGCGGCTTCGAGCACGTGCACCACGATCTCGGCCGAGCTCGACGCTGCCCCATCGACCAGGTTGAGGTGCCCGAAGCAGGTGTTGTCGTGATGGTGGTCGATGTTGATGACCCTGCGGACCCCGGTGTGCGGCGCCCGGTCGGGCCACAGCCGCATCGCCGTCGCGGAGTCCACCGCGACGAGGATCCGATCGGCGGCGTCCGGCGGCAGGTCGGGGAGGATCACCTCGCCATCCGCCATGAGGAAGGCCAGCTCCGGCGGGACCGGGTGTTCGTCGCGATGGGCGTAGACCACGTCGTGCCCGTGGGCGATCATCGCGCGCCCCAGTCCGAGCATCGAGCCGAGCGCGTCGCCGTCCGGATTGTGGTGCGAGGTCACGACGAACCGATCCGGCGCCCCCGAGAGTTCGGCGGCGATCTCCTCCACCGTGGCGGTGCGGGCCCCTTCGGGTCGCGGATGCCCGTTGCGATCGTCACTCATCGTGGCCTCCGGCGGGTTTCTGGTCGGACGGCGCAGCCTGATCGAGGAGTTCGTCGATGCGCCGCGCGCGGTCCTGGAGGTCGTCGTAGACGAACTCCAGATGCGGGGTGTTGCGGGTCTTGAGGGCGTCGGCGACGCGGCGCTGCAGCACCCCTCGCGCCGATTCGAGGGCCGCGAGGCTCCGTTCGCGCTGCGACTCCTGGAGGGTCGTCACGAACACGCGCGCCGCGGCGAAGTCCGGCGACGCCGAGACGTCGGTGATCGTCACGAAACCGAGACGGGGATCCGCCAGGTCCCGGGCGATGGCGCCGCTGATGGCCTCGCGGATGATTTCGGCGCCACGGCGGTGCCGGCTCCCGGATGAGTGCGAAATGGTTCTGGTCCCCCTGGCATTGCTCAGCGCACGATCACGGATCGAGCGCTCGTCCCCACCGGCCGCCATCACCGAACGGTCGCCGGCGCCCAGAGCAAAGCGGAAACCCTACTATGCGGGCCCTCGTGCCGGGGTCATTCGAGGAGTTCCTCGAGGGACGCGATGGTGGTGCGCTCCTGCACGACCATGAACTCCTCGTCCGCGTGCAGCGCGCGCGTCAGATGGTCCAGCCGTGCACGCACGTCCGCCACGTCACGTCCGACCACCGCCGCGCTGATCCCCGCCCGCTGCCAGAGGTCGTGGTGATCGACCTCCGCCAGGGCGCATCCATGGCGTTGCGCGAGCCGCTGTGTGAGCCTGCGCAGCTGCCGGCGCTTCTCCTTCAGCGAGGTGCAGGTGGGGAGATGGAGGTCGACCCAGACCGCGCCGACGTAGCCACCCCCCACCGTGCGTCCCCGCAATCAGCCGCGCGGCGCGGTCACCCCGCCCGGCACCGCCGGTTCACTCCCCATCGGATGCGGCCTCGCTGTGCTGGGCGGTGCGGGCCACCTCGCGCAGGTCGAACGCCTCGATGACGTCGCCGTCCTTGATGTCGTTGTAGTCCTCCAGCAGGATCCCGCACTCGAATCCCTGGCTGACCTCGCGGACGTCGTCGTTGACTCGCCGGATCGAACCGATCTTGCCCTCGTGGACGACGGTGTCGTCGCGAAGCAGGCGTGCATTCGATCCGCGTCGCATCGTGCCCTCGGTGACGTAGCAGCCGGCGATGGTGCCGAGTCGGCTGGAACGGAAGGTGGCACGCACCTCGGCGGTGCCGAGCGTCTCCTCCACGATGTCGGGTTCGAGCAGTCCGACGAGCGCGTCGCGGACGTCCTCGATGGCCCGGTAGATGACGCGGTAGGTCCGGATGTCCACGCCCTCGCGTTCGGCCAGCACTTTGGCCTCAGGACGGGGACGCACGTTGAACCCGATGATGATGGCCTGCGAGGCCGACGCGAGGTTCACGTCGGACTCGGTGACCGCACCCACGCCGGTGTGGATGATCCGGAGCCGGACCTCGGTCTGCTCCATCTTGTTGAGCGCATCCACGAGGGCGCCGACGGACCCCTGCACATCACCCTTGACGATGATGTTGAGCTCCTTGAGGCCGCCTTCCCTGATGCGATCGAACAGGTCGTCGAGCGACACCGGCGCCTGGCGGTTCGCCAGTTCCTCGGCGCGCAGCCGCTGGCTGCGCTCCATGGCGCGCTGCCGCGCTTCGCGTTCGCTCTGGAAGACGCGGAAGCGGTCGCCGGCGTCCGGCACTCCCGAGAGCCCGAGGATCTCGGCCGGCACCGACGGCCCGGCCGAATCGATGGGCTCTCCGCTGAAGCCGTTCATCGCGCGAACCCTGCCGTAGTGCTCGCCCGCGAGGATCACGTCGCCGACGCGCAGCGTGCCGCGCTGCACGAGCAGCGTGCAGATCGGGCCGCGTCCGGGATCCAGGCGCGATTCGATGACGGTCCCCGAACCTTCGGCGCTCGGGTTGCCCGTCGGCTCGGCGTCCGCGTCGGCCACGAGCAGCACCGTTTCCAGCAGGGACTCGATGCCGTCGCCCTGCTTGGCGGACACGTTGACGAACTCGTGGGTTCCGCCCCAGTCCGACGGGATCACCTCGCGCTGGGACAGTTCCTGACGCACCCGATCCGGGTTGGCGCCTTCCTTGTCGATCTTGTTGACCGCCACCATGAAGGGCACCTCGGCGGCCCTGGCATGGTCGATGGCCTCGATGGTCTGTGGCATCACGCCGTCGTCGGCGGCGACCACGATGACGGCCACGTCGGTGATCTTCGCGCCGCGCGCACGCATGGCGGTGAACGCCTCGTGGCCCGGGGTGTCGAGGAAGGTGATCTCACGCCCGTCGTGGTGCACCTGGTAGGCGCCGATGTGCTGGGTGATCCCGCCGGCTTCCCCGGCGGCCACCTCGGTGCTCCGGATCGAGTCGAGCAGCGAGGTCTTCCCGTGATCGACGTGGCCCATCACGGTCACGACCGGCGCCCGCGGCACCAGGTCGGCCGGATCGTCCTCGAAGGTCTCGACCTCGAGTTCGTCCTCGGCGCTGGTGATGCTCACCTCTCGCTCGAGTTCGGCCGCGAGCAGTTCGATCGCCTCGTTCGACAGCGACTGCGTCAGCGTCACCATCTCGCCGAGGCCCATCATCAACTTGATGATCTGGGCCGACGACACCTCGAGCGCCTCGGAGACCTCCTTGACGTTCGCGCCTGAGGGGATCTCGACGACCGGACGCCGTGCGGGAGCCGCGGCCTGCGCCGACTGCTCCTGTGCCTGGCGACCACCGCCGCGCTGCTGGCGGCCTCCCTGCCCGCCGGAGCCGGTTCCACCGCCGCCACCACCGCCGGGGCCGCCACCGCGGCGTCCGGCCTGGGCGTCGATCACGACTCTGCGGGGACGCCCGCGACGACCGTCGGCGGGCCCACCGCGCTGGCCGGGAGGGCCACCGGGGCGTCCGCCGCCCGGGCGACCGGGACGACCACGGTTGGCGCGCTGTCCGGCGCTGGCAGGCTGATCCGGGCGATTCGGTCGCGGCGCTCGCCGATCGTCGTCGCGACGGCCGCGGCCGTCGGCGGTGCTCTCCTCGGGTGCGGAGGCCTCGTCCGCGCCGGCCTTGGACGGAGCCGCGTCGCGGCCCTCCTCGGCGGGCGGGGCCGGAGTGCCGGCGGCCTCGGGCGCAGGAGTGCTCGCGGCGGGCTGGGCCTCTGTCGCCGCCGGAGCGGACTCCGGAGCCTTGGCGGCAGGAACGGGTTCCGACTCACCCGCCGGCTCGGCCGGCGCGGGTTCGGCGGTCGCCGGGGATTCCTCGGCGACCGGCGCTTCCTCGACCGGGGCGGGCGCCTCGGCGGCCGCGGGCGGCGCGGCTTCCGGTGCCGGTGCCGGTGCCGGTTCGGGGGTGGCGGGCGGTTCCTCCGCGCGGACAGGCTCGGGGGTCTCGGCGACCGGGGCCGGCTGCACGGGAGCCTCGGGCTCCGGCGCCGGGGGTGTTTCGACGACGGCCGGTTCGGCCGGGGGCGGCGTCGCCTGGCGTGCGGTCGAACCGCGCGGGCGGCGGGGTCGGGGCCGGGTGGGACGCGGACGGCTCGGGGCCTCGTCCTCCGTCTCCTCGGGTGTCGCCTCGGGTTCCACAGGCTCTGGCTCGGGAGCCTTCTTCTTGGCTTCCACGGGCTCGGTGTGCGGCATCTCGCCGGCGGGGCGCGGGTATCGCTTCGGGTTCAGCGCGTGCAGCGCCCAGTCGACGTCGATCGTCGACGACGCCGTCTTGACGGTCATGCCCGCGCGCTGAAGGCGCTGCAGCACCAGTGAGCTCGGAAGCCCCTCATCCTTTGCGATCTCGTAGACCCGCTTCTTCCCCATCGTTCTCCTTCGGGGAGCCCGGTCAGTGACCGGATACCCCCACATCGCCCTGCACTTCACGACCGCGCATCCGGAGTGCACGCGTGAACATCCCACGTTCGCGCGCACGCGCCAGACACGCGTCACCGGGACACACATATGCGCCCCGGCCCTCCTTCACCCCACCTTCATCACGAACCAGACGCCACCCGCCGTCGACGACCTCCGCCACGAAGCGGACGAGTTCCGCACGCGGCGCCTGCCGTCGGCAGCCGAGACAGCGTCGTAAGGGTACGTGTCCCCGTGAACCCGTCGCTAGCCCTCCGCCTCGGTTTCGGATCCCGACGCCACCCCCGCCTCGTCGGGCTCGCCGGCCGGCTCCGCGGCATCATCCGCCGGGGTGTCGCCCGGCTCCGCGCCATCGGCGGCGGCGTCCCCGGCGCCTTCGGACCCGCCTTCGGCGGGCGCCTCGGCCGGATCGTCCGTCTCGGGCAGCGGCGTCCCGTTCCTGATCGCCTCGACGCCCTCCGGCGTTCCGGCGACCGCGAGCTCCTCGTCGGTCATCGCCCGGCCGAGGTCGTCTTCGAGAACCGCGAGTTCCGCGTGCGCCTGGATCGCGCAGAAACGCGTCCCGGCCTCGGCGGCGTTCGGGCAGCGACGGCCGTTGCGAAGGACCGCCGCGCAGCGGGCGAGGCCGCCCGCCGAATCCTGATCGAAGTTCTCGGTGGCCTCGTCGGCGAACGTCGACTCGTTCTTGATGTCGATCCGCCAGCCGGTGAGCCGGGCCGCCAGCCGCGCGTTCATTCCCTCGCGGCCGATCGCCAGCGAGAGCTGGTCGTCGGGAACGATGACTGTGGCCTGCTTGTCGTCGTCGTCCACGAGCACCTCGCGGACACGTGCCGGCGAGAGCGCCTTGGCGATGTACCGCGCAGGCTCGTCGTTGAACGGGATGATGTCGATCTTCTCGCCGCGCAGCTCGCTCACGACCATGCGGACGCGCGATCCGCGCGGACCGACGCAGGCCCCGACGGGATCGACGCCCTGCACGTGCGACACGACCGCGATCTTGGACCGCCACCCGGCTTCGCGGGCGACGTTCCGGATCTCGACCAGCCCATCCGCCATTTCGGGCACCTCGAGCTTGAACAGCTCGCGCACGAGCTGATCGGCCCGCCGCGACACGATGACCTGCGGTCCCTTGGCCGAGCCGCGCACCTCGGTGATGACGGCCTTGATTCGGGAGCCGTGGTCGTAGCGCTCGCCGTGGACCTGCTCGCTCTCGGGGAGCAGCGCCTCGACGCGGCCGAGGTCGACCAGCGTGTAGCGGTGGTCGGACTGCTGCACGATGCCCGTGACGACGTCACCGACGCGATCGACGTACTCGTCGTACATCATCTCGCGCTCGGCCTCGCGGATGCGCTGGAAGATGACCTGCTTCGCGGTCTGCGCGGCGATGCGGCCGAAGAACTTGTCGGAGGTCACGTCGATGACCTCGATCTCCTCATCGGCGTACGCGTCCCAGTCGATCTCGGGCTCCGGCGGCTCGAAGTCCTCGGGGTTCACGCCCTCGGGAATCTCGTACTCGGGCTGGGGAAGCGTCCGGACCTCGTCGTCCTCGCCGATGAGCAGCTGGAACACGCTCATCGCGCCGGTGTCGCGATCGATCTCGATGCGCGCATGCGGAGCGGCGTCCGGGGTCTTCTTGTACGCCGCGAGCAGCGCGTCCTCGAGCGCGATCAGCAGGGTCTCGGAATCGATCCCCTTCTCGCGTTCGATCTGTTTGATTGCCTCGATGATTTCCCGGTTCACCCGCGACTCCTCATTCCCACGAACACCTGAACTTGCATCCTCATCAGGTCACCACCGCCCATCGCCGTCGAGATCACGAGCCTTGCGGATGTCGGCGAAGGGGTACTCCGTCGCGCCATCCTCGCCGGTGAGCGTCACCCCGCGGTCGTCCACGGCCGTCAGCACACCCTCTCGCTTGCGCCGGCGGTCACCGACATCGACGGTCAGCGCCACGCGCCGACCGATCGCCGTCTCGAAGTGCGCGAGCGTCCGCAGCGGCGGCTCGGGACCGGGGGACCACACCTCGATGCCGAAGTCGTCGCCCAATCCCTCGGCCTGCAGCGCGCGCGTGACGCGCTCGCACAGATCGTGGTCGACACCCTCGGGGTGGTCGATGACGACGCGGAACGCCGCATCGGTCCCGGTGCGCAGGATGCTGACTTCCCGGACGTCCACGGCCGGCAGAGCGGCCGACAGGCACGACTCGACGTCGCGCTCGAGCGCATCACGTACGTCCACCTGCATCACCACCCTCCCGATCCCCACGACCGTTGCCGGAAACGAAAAGAGTGGGCGCCAGCCCACTCTCGTCACACCGCCCAAACGATCTGAAACACACCTGACGCGTGGACGATAGCACTCACCCGCCGACGTCAGACGCGCGGAAGGTGAAGATCCGGCGATCAGCGTGCTCGGCCCCACCGGGGCGGACGCGACGTCACGGTTCGGCGCGGGCAAGCACCTCCGCGCTGTCCAGAACCAGGGTCACGGGACCGTCATTGCACAGGCGAACCCGCATGGCCGCGCCGAACACGCCGCGCGCGACCTCCACCCCGTCCGCCTCAAGGGCGTCGGCGTAGGCCGCAACCAGGGGTTCGGCCACGTCGGCGGACGCGGCACGCCAGCCGGGGCGCCGCCCCCGCCGCATGTCGGCGGTGAGGGTGAACTGGCTCACCACCAGCACCGCGCCGGCGATGTCCTCCAGCGACCGGTGGAACGGGCGGGTCTCGTCGGCGAACACGCGCAGGCCGATCGTCTTCGCCGCCATCGCGCGGGCAACCGGCTCGGTGTCGCCGTCCTGAATACCGACGAGTGCGAGGAAGCCCGGCCCGATGCGACCGACCGTGTGACCGTCGACCTCGACCGACGCCTCGGTGACCCGCTGCAGGACGATTCGCACCCGGCGAGCCTACCCGGCGCCGGATAGGCTCGACCGATGGATGCGATCGAAAGGCTCGCGGCGGCGGTGACGACGCTCGAACTGGACGCCACGCGTGCGGCGGTCGGCGAATGGCACGTCAGGCTCCCGTCGGAGGCACGACGCACGTTCGGCGCGGTGCTCCGCGGTGCCGAGCGCACGGTCACGCTGACCGCCTTCTTCATCCGGACCCCGGACCGCAACCGCGAGGCGGTGTTCCGGCGGCTGCTGCGACGGAACCTCGACCTGGGGGACTGGCGGTTCGCCGTCGACGACCACGGGGACATCTACCTGCGGGCCGTCGCCGACGGCGCGACCCTCGACGCCGACCGGTTGGACGAACTCCTCGGCGCGCTGGTCACGCTGATGGACGCGGCTCACGGTCCGCTCATGGAGCTCGGCTTCGAGGTGCCACCGCGAGCGACCGACCCGGCGGCTCACGCCGCCGGCTGACCGTCCGCGCCGGTACCGAACAGCTTCGCCAGACGGTAGTGGCGCCGGGCGAGCCGGCGCTCGCCCAACCGGTCCAGGCTCCTCGCCAGGCCGTAGTGCGCGTATCCGTCGGTCGGATGCAGCTCCACCGCGGCCTCGAATTCCGCCCGTGCGCGCACGAAGGCACGGCTCGAGAAGTAGGCCCTGCCGAGGGCCTCGCGGATGGATCCCTGTTCGGGTTCGAGCGCCTTCGCCCGCTCGAGCGCGACCGCCGCCTGCCGGTACTCGCGCATCCGCAGCAGCTCACTTCCCGACGTGAAGGCCTCGTATGCCTCGTACGTCCCCATCCCGGCGTACGGTAGCGCGATCCTCCGTCCGCCCGCCGAAGTGTCCTCGGAGGCGCCGGCGCCATCCGGCCGCCCGCCGGGCCATCCGTCGCAGGCGGCGGTTCTCGCGCCACGCCATGACGACGTCGGCGTCGGTGAGCGCCCCCGGGCCATACCGCGCTGCCGCGGCCACCGAGTACAGGGCCCCGGCATCGACACCAGCCCTGCGCCGGAGCCACTCGGCACGCTGCGCCGCGTCCCCGTGCGCGGGCGGTCGCATCCCGAGTCGATCGAGCGTGTCCTCGAGGTCGCCGACGGCCGCGAGCAGACGTGTGCGCTGATCGCCCGTTCGCCGGGCACGACGCCGCCGCACCCCGCGAAGGCCCCAGGGTAGTGCGCCGCCGAGCGCCACCAGCACCCCCACCAGCGGAAGTGCCCACCGCCACCAGGAGGTGCCCGACCCCGTCGCCGTCGGTTCGGCGGCACCCGAGTCGGCGGGCTGTTCGGGCCGGCTCGGGACGGCCGCCGGTTCCGGCGGGGCCACCGGCTCCGGCGCGACCTGCGCGGCGGACTCGTCGGTTTGCGGCGGCCGCTCGTAGTTCGGGCTCGACACGGAGGCCCGGTTCCCCGTGGCCCGTCCGGGTGTCGGGTCGAAATCCACCCATCCGGCCTCGGGGAGGTACACCTCGACCCAGGTGTGGGCGTCCCGGTCGAACACCACGTACTGGTCCCGAGTGGTGGGATCGAGACTGCCGGCCGCGTACCCGACCGCGAGGCGCGCCGGTATGCCCACCGATCTGAGCATCACGGCCATCGCGCCGGCGAAGTGCTGGCAGAACCCGGCCTTGGTGGTGCGGACGAAGTCGACCAGGGGCGGGTCGCCGTTCTTCGGAAACGGCGGCGCCTCGTCGTATCGGAAGTTGCTCCGCAGGTAGCTCTCGATCCGGTTGACCGCCACGTACGGGGAACTCGCGTCGCCCACCACCTCGCGCGCGGTCCGCCTGAGCAGCGCGTAGTCGCCGAGGGCAGCGTCCTCCGGCGGAGTGCCGCCACCTCCCCACAGGGGGATCTCGACCGGCCGGGTGCCGAATGACGCGGCCAGCTCCGGCATGGCGTCTTCGGCCCGCACCCGCGCTTCGTCGTAGGTGGTGCGGGCCACCAGATCCGCCGGGGACGGATCGTTGAGGACCGTCCGGACGGCGTAGCTGCTGCCGGGTCCCAGCGACGGCTCCACACGGACGCCACCGCCGAAGCGCTCCTCGGCCTGCCCGTCGAACGGGCCGCTGATCACCGCCGGCCGCCCCGCGGCCAGCACCAGGTGGCTCCGCAAGCGGAGAAACGTGACCTGTTGCGTCACCGTGACCGGATTCTCGACCGCTGGTGTGCCGGTGGCCGCGGCGACGTCGATGGTGCCATCGACGACCGGCAGCTCGGTCCATCGGTCGAGCGTCCGTTCGGTGAACGCCAGGCCGTCGAAGTCCGACAGCACCGCGGCCCGCAGCGAGAGCCGTCGGGCCGAGGACACGCGCATGACCTCGCGCGGCACCGCCGGCCAGTTCAGCTGCCCGTAGGTCTGGCGGATGTCGAGGCCCGACGACGGTCCCGCCTCTCCCGCAAGGGTCCAGTCGCGCCAGTTCCACCAGCCGGTGGCGTCGCCCGCGGTCGTGGACGGCGCGATCACGGCGGTGACGAGGCCGGCCGCGGCCAGGGCCGAGATGGTCCGGACGCCCCACCCACGTCCGGTCGGGGCCGAGGTCAGCGCCAGCGCCGCGAGCAGGGTGAGCAGGGCCAGCACGCCGGCCAGCACCGGACGCGTCGGGGGCTCGACGGTCCAGGCGTAGGCCAGGCCGATCAGCGTGGTCCACACGGCGGGAAGCGCCTGACGCCGTTCCAGGAGCTGCCATGCGACGATGCCGACGAGGACGGCGAGCACCAGGTCCATCAGCCCCAGGAACTGGCGGTCCTCACCGAACGAGGCCGGGACGACCGTCGTCTGGGCGGCCACCAGGCCCCCGCCGATGGTCTCTCGCAGTGCGCCCCATGCACCCGGTTCCCCCACCAGGAACTCGACGGGCGAGCGTCCGGTGGCCACGGCCGCCACGCCAAGGACCGCGGCGACACCGGCGGCCACGCGGGCCGGCACCCGCCATCGCGGCAGCAGACCCGCCGCGGCCGGGAGCATCGCCAGTCCCACGATGAGCAGCATGCGATCGCCCACGGACTCGTCGTACAACCGGCTCCAGGTGACCATCATGGTTCCGGCCAGGAGGAGACTCGCGATGACCCGGCGGATCATCCGACCGCTCCCCGCACGCGGGCCGGCGCCAGCGCCGCCGCGAGCGCCCCCGCGTCGGGCACGCTGATCACCGGCCCCCACGCGCCGCCCGGGGCCGACCGGACGCCGATCCACACGAGCGCCGCGTCGATCCCCGCCCGTCGCGCCACCGCGAGCGCGTCCAGCACCGCGGGATCCGGGTCACCGGTCACGACCACGACCGCGTGGCCCGGACTCAATGTCCGTGCCGCCTGACGAACCACGGTGGCGATCGAGGGGGCATCGGCAACGCGTTCCACCGCCGCCAGTCGGCGTTCGGCGTCCGACCAGGCGGTCGGCCTGCCGCCCGGGTCACCGCTGAACCAGAGGTTGACGGGCATCGCACCGCCTCGCATGGCGTCGACGGCGCGGGTGATGCTGGCGGCGGCCACGACGGCGGTCTCGAACGTATCGGCGTCCGGCCGGGACCCCGGCCCCCGGTCCAGCAGGACGGTTCCGATCCGTCCGCCCCCGTCATCCGGTCGGAAGACCTTGGTGTGGAGGCGTCCCCGCTTTGCGGACTGGCCCCAGTGGACGCGTGACAGCGGATCACCGGGGGCGTACTCCCGCAGCGACTCGAGATTCGAGATGTCCTCGCCGAGGAGGCTGAGTCGACCGGGCCGACGACCCCCGAGTTCGCCGATGGTCGCCGCGGCCGGCACGGTGCCCGGCGGGACGACGAGCGTGCGGGCGGCGTCGGCCTCCCGACGGCTGACGGCCAGGCCGAACGGGTCGCCGATCGTGAGGTGTATCGGCCGCAGCTCGTGGGCGCCGCGCCGAGCGTGCGGAACGCGAAGGCGGATGCCGTCGCCGGTACGCACGAGCCGGCCGGGGCCAAGCGTCGTCGCGCCGGGTGCCATGTCCCACTGGAGCAGTGCCCGCATCCACCGTCTGCGCGCGGAGCCGGTGAGGGTCGCCTCGATCTCCACCGGTTCGGTCGCCCGCGGTTGGGCGGGCCGGACGATGCGGGTCGCGCCGACACCTGCGCTCCCCAGCGCGGTGGCCGCGAGCGCGCCCACCACCACCAGCGTGAGTCCCAGCCCGAGCGTGGCCAGTGCCGGCGCGCCGAAGCCCCGCGCGAGCACGAAGGTCGCGACACCGGCGGTGAGCGTTGCCCACCCGCGAACCGTGATGCGAGCGCCGCCCGGCATCGAATCCGCTACGCCAGCGGCACGGGCGTCGCCCGGAGCGCGTCGTCGACGATCTCGACCGGGTCGACCCCGCGAGCGCGCGCGTCGGGCGACAGGACCAGGCGATGGGCCAGGCACAGCGGAGCCATCGTCCGGACGTCCTCGGGCAGCGCGTAGGTGCGCAGCTGCACGAGGGCCCGTGCTCTGGCCATCTGGAGCAGCGAGATCCCGGCTCTCGGGCTTGCGCCGAGATCGGTGCGCGGGTCCGACCGGGTGGCACGCGTGATTCCGACGACGTAGTCCGCCAGGGCGGCGTCGGCGTGGATGTCGGCCAGCCGGTACTGAAGGTCGCGGAGGGCCCGCGCGTCGGCCACCACCGGGACGTCCTCCAGGGCGTCCTTTCCGGCCAGCTCGAGCAGCATGGTCGCCTCCGCGGCGGCGTTCGGATAGCCCAGCGACACACGGACGGTGAATCGGTCGAGCTGCGCCTCGGGAAGCGGGAACGTCCCCTCGTACTCGACGGGGTTCTGGGTGGCGATCACCATGAACGGTTCCGGTACCGGCCTCGTCTGCCCGTCCACGGTCACCTGCCGCTCCTCCATACATTCCAGCAGCGCGGACTGTGTCTTGGGCGAGGCCCGGTTGATCTCGTCCACGAGTACGAGGTTCGCGAACACCGGTCCGGGATGGAACCGAAAGCTGTCGTCCCCCTGATGCCAGACCGTCACGCCGGTGACGTCTGCGGGCAGCAGGTCCGCCGTGCACTGGACCCGCGAATAGCTGCTGCCGGACGCGCGTGCCAGCGCCTTCGCCAGCACCGTCTTCCCCACGCCGGGCGCATCCTCGATCATGACGTGGCCGCCGGTGATCAGGCAGGCGACGCAGGCCTCCAGCACGTGCTCGGGCGCCCGCGCGCCGCGACCGCACGCGTCAACCAGTTCACGGGCCAGGTGCCCCGCCGCGGCGAGCGCTCCGGACGGCCCGGCCCCGGGATCCCGGTCGGGGCCCTTCATCGGCCGGCCAGGCACGCGCGCGGCGCAACCCGGGTCGACCGGCGACGATCACCCCGGCGCGCGCGCGGAACGCACGGTCGGTGGGCGGTGGCACGGATCGGACTCGTGGCGGGTCGGCGCACCATCGGTCGAGGGTAGCAAGGCGGGCCCCGTCATCCCGTCCGCGCGGTCACTTGCGACATGAGCGCGTCAAGGATCGCCTCGGCACAGGCGCGCTTGCTCCGGCGCTCGAAGAACACCTCGGCGTCGCCGGGGCCGATGATGGTGATCGCGTTGTCATCGCTCCCGAATCCGATACCGGGTGCGCTGATGTCGTTGTGGACCACGATGTCGACGCCCTTGCGCGTGCGCTTGTCCCGGGCCCGCTGCAGGCCCGCGGCGCCCGCCTCGGCGGCGAACCCGACCATCACCTGGTCCGCCCGCGCGGCTGCCAGGTCGCTGAGGATGTCCGTCGTGCGTTCGAGATCGATCTGCAGGGACGAGGCCGCGCTCTTGTCGATCTTGCCCGTCTCGGCGCGCACCGGGCGGTAGTCGGCGACGGCGGCCGTCATGACCAGGGCATCGCAGCCGGGGAACTCGTCCAGGCAGACGCGGTGCAACGCTTCAGCGGTGCCGGCGTCCCGGTACGTCACGTCCGGCCGCCGCGGCAGATCGACGTTGGCGGCCACCACGGTCACCCGGGCGCCACGATCACGCGCGGCGTCGACGATGGCCCAGGCCATCTTTCCCGAGGAGGAGTTGCCCACGTAGCGGACCGCGTCGATCGGCTCCCGCGTGCCTCCCGCGGTGATCAGGATCTCGCGACCCTGCATTTCCCCGCCGTGCCGGACGACGCGCTCCACCGCCGCGCAGACGTCCGCGGGACTGGCGAGCCGTCCCATGCCGACCTCGCCGTCGGCGAGCAGCCCGGACGCGGGTGGAACCACGACCACGCCTCGCGCTTCGAGGGTCGCCACGTTGGCGACGGTCGCCGGGTGCTCCCACATCCTGGTGTTCATCGCCGGGGCCACCACCACCGGACCGTCGAAGGCGACGAGCGACGTCGAAAGCAGACCGTCGGCCAGCCCGTGCGCGAGCCGCGCCAGCGTGTTCGCCGTCGCCGGGCACACCACGGCGACGTCCGCACGCCGTGCGAAATCGAGGTGGTCGTAGCCGGCGGTCCCGGGATCGGTGAACTGTCCCAGTCCCACCGGGCGACCCGAGAGGGCCGAGAACGTCTCCGGACCCACGAAGCGGGTCGCGTTCCGGGTCATGATGACGCTCACGTCGTGTCCGTCCCGCTGCAGCATGCGGAGTACGTCGACGGCCTTGTACGCGGCGATGCCGCCGCTGACCCCGAGTAGCACCTCAGCCACGATGTGTCCCCCTCACGCGTGTTCCATCCGGGTTTCGGCATCGACGATCGCCGCCAGCTCCTCGACGGCACGTTCCACGTCGTCGTTGAGCACACGATGATCGAACTCCGCCATGGCCGCCAGCTCGACGCGGCTCTCCTCGAGCCGGCGGTCGATGTCCGCGGCGGCCTCGGTGTTGCGCCCCTTCAGGCGACGAACCAACTCCTCGAACGACGGCGGCTCGATGAACACCGAGACGGCGTCCGGCAGGGCCTCGCGGACCGCGCGCGCGCCGCGGAGCTCGATCTCTAGGACGACCGACCGTCCGAGGGCCAGGTGGCGGTCGACCTCGGATCGCAGCGTGCCGTAGTGGTGCCCCGCGTAGACCACGTGTTCCAGGAAGCGGTCCTCGGCGACGGCGGCCTCGAAGCCGTCGGGGGTCATGAAGTGGTACTCGCGGCCGTCGACCTCACCCGGCCGCTGAGGGCGTGTGGTCGCCGACACCGCGACGGTCAGAAACGAGAACCGCCGCAGGAGCCCCTCGATCAGCGTGCCCTTCCCGGCTCCGGACGGTCCCGACACGATGAGCACCCTGGCACGCCGGTGCACGTCGCTGGGGGGTCCGGTCGCGGCTATCGGGCCAGCATTTCGATCAGCTCGCTGCGCTGGCGCTCGGTCAGCCCGCCGATCGTCTTGCCCTGGGAGATTCGGCAGTGGTTGAGGAACCGTGTCGCTTTGACCTTCCCGTACTTCGGGACGGCCATGAGCATGTCGAAGGTTTTTGCGCTCTCCACGAACCACGGCGGGGTGGAGATGATCTCGATGATCGAGACCTGCCCCGCCTTCAGATCACGCTTCAACTGCGCGCGAAGACTGCGGATTTCGTTGGCGCGTTTGAGCGCCGCCATCCGCTGGTCGGGAGAACGTTCGGGTGTTTTGTGTGGATCGGGGGTCATGGTTCAGCGGAGCATAGGGGGTGGTGGTGGGTCGTGACAACGCCAGACGTGCAGCAGTTTCCCCGACTGAGACCACAAATGTCTGACCGTCGATCTGAGGTTGTGGGTTCAGCGCAAAATGGCGAAATGCCGGTGACGACGGACGAATTCAGCCACCGGCCCCCGCGCCGATGATGCGAGCGCCGACCGACGCGCCGAGATCCTGGAGCGCCAGCGGGGCCAGTGCGTCCTCGGCCTCGGCGCGGATCGCCCTCGCCGCGGCCGCCGCGGCCTCGATCGTCGTCAGGCATGGAATCCCCGCGCGGATCGCCGCCACCCGGATCGCCGCCCCGTCGGACCGCGCCCCGCGGCCGCTCGGGGTGTTGATGACGAGATCGACACGGCCCGCTCCCAGCAGATCGACGATGTCGGGACCGCCGGCCTCGGACAGTTTGTTCACCGTCTCGACCTCCACCCCGGCGGCGTCGATGGCCCGGGCCGTCCCCTCGGTCGCGATGACCTTCAGGCCGGCACGCACGAGCTGCGCCGCGACGGCCACCGCTTCGGGTTTGTCCTCGTCGCGGCACGAGATGACCACCGCGCCCTCCCTGGGCAGGCGGGCACCGGCGCCGCGCTGCGCCTTTGCGAATGCCGCCGAGAGCGAGCCCGCGACGCCCATCACCTCGCCGGTCGCGCGCATCTCGGGGCCCAGCACGGGGTCGGCGCCGAGGAAACGATTGAAGGGAAGGACCGCTTCCTTGACGGCGATGTGGCCCATCCTGGTGCGATCGGGAAGGTCCAGATCGCTCAGCGATTCGCCGAGCATGACCCGCACCGCGTGGCGGACCAGCGGGACACCGGTGGCCTTCGCCACGAACGGGACCGTGCGGGACGCCCGCGGGTTGGCCTCGAGGACGTAGATCCGCCCGTCGAGCAGGGCGTACTGCACGTTGATGAGGCCCACGGCGCCGATGCCCCCGGCGATGGCCGCGGTGTGCTCCTCCAGCTCGGAGATGATCCGCGGCCCCGTGAACTGGGGCGGGAGCACGCAGGCCGAGTCGCCCGAGTGGACCCCGGCCTCCTCGACGTGCTCCATGATGGCCGCGGTCCACGTGTTCGTGCCGTCCGAGAGCGCGTCGACGTCGAGCTCGACGGCCCCCTCCAGGAACCGGTCCACGAGGACGACACCCTCGGGCCGTTCGCGTGCGAGGTACTCCTCGACGTGCGTCGGAGAGTCGCAGATCGCCATGGCGCGTCCACCGAGGACGTACGAGGGACGCAGCAGGACCGGGTAGCCCACGTCGGCGGCGGCGGCGAGCACGTCCTCGGGAGTTGTGGCAACCCGCCAGGGCGGAGCCTCCAGGCCGAGGTCGCGCAGCAGCGCCCCGAAGCGGCCGCGATCCTCGGCGAGGTCGATGGCGTCGGGGGGCGTCCCGAGCAGCCTGACGCCCTCCTGCGCCAGCGTGCTCGCCAGCCGCAGCGGCGTCTGCCCGCCGAACTGGGCGATCACACCGCGCGGCTGCTCGAGATGGCAGATGTCGAGCACCGCGTCGAGCGTCACCGGCTCCATGTAGAGGCGGTCGCTGATGCCGTGGTCGGTGCTCACCGTCTCGGGATTGCAGTTGACCATCACCGCGCTGTAGCCGAGCTCGCGAGCCGTCGTGACGGCATGGACGCAGCAGTAGTCGAACTCGATCCCCTGGCCGATGCGGTTCGGGCCCGACCCGAGCACGATGATCCGCTCGCGATCGTCTTCCGCCGCCTCGCTGACGGTGTCGAACGCCGAGTAGTAGTACGGCGTGAGGGCCGCGAACTCGGCCGCGCAGGTGTCGACCGCGTGGTAGGTGGGCCGCACGCCCAGGGAGCGGCGGCGCACGCCGACCTCGTACTCGCTCGTGCCCGTGGCCCGGGCGATGTCGCGGTCGGTCAGTCCCGCCCGGCGCGCCGATCGCAGCCGGTCGGCGTCGAGCGCCTCGAGGTCTCCGCCCAGATCGGCGGCAGCCGCCTCCAGGGCCGCGATCTGGTCGCAGAACCATGGATCGATCGAACTCGCCTCGGAGAGCTCGGTGGCCGTGGCCCCGTCGCGGGCCGCCCAGCGGATGACGTCGAAGCGGTCCCAGGTGGGCCTGGCCATCCAGCGCAGGGCCTCGTCGCGATCCACGGGGATCCGTGGCGAGATGTCGAGTTCCCGCGCCGACATCGCCTTGCCGAACGCCTCGCCGAAGGTGCGACCCAGCGCGAGCACCTCGCCCACGCTCTTCATGTGCGTGGTCAGCTCGTCCGACGCCCCCGGCAGCTTCTCGAAGGCGAAGCGCGGGACCTTGACCGCCACGTAGTCCAGGGTGGGCTCGAACGACGCGGGAGTCACGCGGGTGATGTCGTTCGGCAGTTCGTCGAGCGTGTAGCCGACCGCGAGCCTGGCGGCGATCTTGGCGATCGGGAATCCGGTGGCCTTCGAGGCCAGGGCCGAGGACCGCGAGACGCGGGGGTTCATTTCGATGACGACGATCTCGCCGGTCTCGCGGTTGACGGCGAACTGGACGTTGCTGCCGCCGGTTTCGACGCCGACCGCGCGGATGACCGCCAGCGAGGCGTCCCGGAGGGCCTGCAGTTCCTCGTCGTTGAGGGTCATCGCGGGCGCCACGGTGACCGAGTCGCCGGTGTGGACGCCCATCGGATCGAGGTTCTCGATGGAGCAGATGATGACGGCGTTGTCGTTGCGGTCGCGCACGACCTCGAGCTCGAACTCGCCCCACCCGAGCACCGACTGCTCCAGCAGCACCTGTCCGATAGGGCTCGCGTCGAGGGCCCGGCGCAGACGGTCGCGGAGGTCGTCAGGATCGACGGCGACCCCTCCCCCCTCGCCGCCGAGCGTGAAGCCCGGGCGGAGGATGACGGGGAACCCGAGGTCCTCGGCCACGGCCATGCCCCGCTCGATGTCGGTGACGACCTCGCTCGCGGGCACCTTGAGACCGATCGCCTCCATCGTCTGGCGGAACGCCTCGCGATCCTCGGCACGGTGGATCGCCTCGGCGTCCGCGCCGATCATCTCGACGCCGTACCGCTCGAGGATGCCCGCCTTGCTCAGCTCCATCGCCAGATTGAGGGCGGTCTGGCCGCCCAGCGTGGGCAGCAGCGCGTCAGGGCGCTCCTTCTCGATCACCCGTTCGACCGCCGCCACGTCCAGCGGCTCGACGTAAGTGCGGTCGGCGGTGGACGGGTCGGTCATGATCGTGGCGGGGTTCGAGTTGACCAGCACGACCCGGTACCCCTCCTCGCGCAGCACGGTGCACGCCTGGGTCCCCGAGTAGTCGAACTCACCGGCCTGGCCGATGACGATGGGGCCGCTCCCCAGGACGAGGATGGTCTTGAGGTCGTCACGACGCGGCATCGGGCCTCCCGATCGAGGGTGGGCGGGTCATCGCAGCGCCTCGATGAACGTCGCGAACAGGTAGCGGGCATCGTGCGGTCCCGGGCTCGCCTCCGGGTGGTACTGGACCGAACTCGCGGTGATCTCGGGTACGGCGATCCCCTCCACCGAGTCGTCGAACAGGCTCCGGCGGGTGATCTGCACGCCGTCGGGCAGCGGCGAGGCGGCCACGGCGAATCCGTGGTTCTGAACCGTCACCTCGACCCGGTCGTCCTCGATCCGCCGCACGGGGTGGTTGGCGCCGCGGTGCCCGAAGGGCAGGCGTTCGGTCGCCATGCCGAGCGCGTGGCTCAGCATCTGATGCCCGAGGCAGATCCCGAAGATCGGGCGTTTGCCGAGCAGTCCGCGGACGGTCTCGATGACCGGCGTGACCGCCGCCGGATCGCCGGGTCCGTTGCTCACGAAGATCCCGTCGGGATCGCGGGCCAGGATCTCGTCGGCGGTCGTGCCGGCGGGGAGGATGTCGAGCCGGGCGCCGGCACGGACCAGGCCGGTGGCGATCGACCGCTTCATGCCGCAATCGATGGCGACGACGCGCGGCCCCGACTCACCCATGGTGCGGGCGGGCCCCGCGACCTCCGCGGTCAGGTCGCGGCCATCCAGCGTCGGATGCGCCCGGACCCGGTCGATGAGATCGGCCGCCGAGAGTTCGGTGCTGATTCCGCCGCGCATGGCCCCGCGGTCGCGCAGATGGCGGACCAGCCTGCGCGTGTCGACACCCTCCACCGCCACGATGCCCTGCCCGGTGAGCCAGTCGCACCACCCGGTCGTGCCGCCCGTTCCGGCCCGGTTTCCGGCACGGGCCATGATGACGCCGGGCGTCCAGGGGCGATCGCTCTCCATCGAGTGCGGCCCGGCACCGTAGTTGCCGATCATCGGCGCCGCGAAGGTCAGGATCTGCCCGTGGTACGACGGGTCCGTGACGGCTTCCTGGTACCCGGTCATCCCGGTCGTGAACACCATCTCGCCCAGCACCGTCCCGGGCGCGGCCACGCTGTGGGCCTCCAGCACCAGGCCGTCCTCGGTCACCACCACCGCGCGCGCCATCACTTCACCATCCGACTGATCGCCTTGAACGCGTCGGTTCCCGCGCCCTCCAACATTTCGAACAGCGCCATCTCGGCGCCCGTGGCCCGTGCACCGGCCTCGCGGCACCGCCCCAGGCCCAGCTGCCGGTTGGGCTCGACGCGGGCGCCGATCGCATCGGTGGCGACGCTGACCTCGTGGCCGTGCGCGAGCAGGTCGTGGACGGTCTGGTGCACGCAGACGTGCGCCTCGATGCCGCAGACCACCCAGCGACGCAGCCCGGT
The DNA here is from genome assembly GCA_020636905.1 of Actinomycetota bacterium. Taxonomy (GTDB): domain Bacteria; phylum Actinomycetota; class Thermoleophilia; order Miltoncostaeales; family Miltoncostaeaceae. Next base: position 127,459 of record JACJWX010000005.1, read on the forward strand.
GGCCGCGACGGTCGCGTCGAACTCGTCGACCCCGATGCACGAGAACCGGGTCTTCGCGATGCGCGGCGTGCCGTCCGGCAGGCGGCTCTCGAGTTCCGGGACGGTGGCGCCCAGCCCTTTCGGATACTGCTCGGACACGAGCACCGGCGCGCCCAGCAGCCCGAAGCCCTCCACGAGCAGGCCGCAGTGGCGCACCACCTCGTCGAACCGGTCGATCACGGGGCGGAAGCCCTCCTGGACATCGACGACGATGAGCCCGACCTCGCCGCGGCGCAGGAGGTCGGGATGCCGTCCGGTCAGTTCCGCCATGCCCACTGCCCTCCCGCGATCGTGGCCTGCACACGGCCCGTGAGTTCTCGGCCCAGGAACGCCGAGTTCCCGGACTTGCTGACGAACCCGTCGGCACCCACCGTCCAGGTCGCCTCGAGATCGATCACCGCCAGGTTGGCCGGTGCGCCCTCGGCGAGCGTCGGTTCGGGGAGATCGATGACCCGGGCGGCGTCGCCGCTCATGCGCCGCACCAGCACTTCCAGCGACACGCGCCCGGTCAGCACGAGCTCCGTGTACAGCGCCGCGAACGCCGTTTCGAGTCCGGTCACGCCGAACGGCGCCTCCTCGAACGGCTGCTCCTTCTCACTCGCCCCGTGGGGCGCGTGGTCGGTCGCCACGCAGTCGATGGTGCCGTCGAGCAGTGCCTCAATGAGGGCCTCGCGATCGTCCCGCCCCCGCAGCGGCGGGTTCATCTTCCGCGTCGCCGCGTCCAGCGATTCGACGTCCTCGTCGATGAGCAGCAGGTGGTGGGGGCTCACCTCGGCGGTCACGGCCACGCCGAGCTGCTTCCCGCGCCGGACCTCGTCGACGGTCTCACGCGCTGAGACGTGGCAGATGTGGATCCGGCCGGACTCGTACCTGGCGAGCAGCACATCGCGCCCCACCGCGACGGCCTCCGAGACGGCGGGGATGCCGCTGACGCCCAGCCGGGCCGAGACGGCCCCTTCGTGCATGGCCCCCGTCCCGGACAGTGCCCGGTCCTCCTCGTGGAGCACGAGCACCAGCCCCGCCAGGTGCTGGTACTGCAGCGCCCGTCGGAAGACGGCGGCGTCACCCACCGGGACACCGTCGTCGGACAGCGCGACCGCACCGATGCGCGCGAGTTCCGCGGCGTCCGTGAGTTGCTGACCCTCCTGCCCCTTGGTGATCGCGCAGATCATCCCCACCGGGATCACCGCGTCGCGTTCGGCGAGCTCCAGCAGGCGCGTCAGGTCCTCGGCGTCGTCGACCGGCGGCTGGGTGTTCGGCATCGCGGCGATCGCCACGTACCCGCCGGAGGCGCCGGCGCGACTGCCGGAGGCCAGATCCTCCAGGTCTTCCCGGCCCGGCGTCCGCAGATGGACGTGGGGGTCGACGAACCCCGGCACGATGACCATGCCGGCGGCATCGACACGTTCGAGCCCGTCCGGGTCGCCCCCGATCACGCCGTCACGCACCACGAGGTCGGCGACCTCGTTGATGCCGGCGATCGGGTCGAGCAGGCGGGCCCCGGTGAAGACCGCCGAGGCGGCCGGGCCGGGCCGCTGGACCAGGCGCCCGCTCATGCGGCGACCGCCTCGTCCACCGCGTCCGAACCCTTGCGGGTGCCGGGTTCGGTCAGCAGGTCGAACATGACGGCCATGCGTACGATCATTCCACTCTCCACCTGGGTCGTGACCAGTGCCGTGGGGTCGTCGGCGAGGTCGTCCGTGATCTCGACACCCCGATTCATCGGCCCCGCGTGCATCACGAGCTGCCCCGGACGGAGGCGGTGGTGGCCGATGCCGTATTCGGTGGCGTACTCCCGCAGGGACGGGACGAACCCGCCCTTGCCCATCCGTTCGTGCTGCATGCGGAGCGCGTAGACGACGTCGGCGTCGCCGATGTCGCGGATGTCGTAGCTGACGTCGACACCCAGGCCTTCGGCGGCGCCGCGGGGCATCAGTGTGGGCGGGGTCACGAACGTGACCTTCGCGCCCATGGTGCGCAACGCGGTCGCCCCGGAGCGCGCGACCCTGGAGTGCAGGACATCGCCCACGAAGGCCACGTGGAGCCCTTCGAGCGTCCCGGTGGCGCGGCGGAGCGTGTAGAGGTCGAGCAGCGCCTGGGTGGGGTGCTCGTGTTTGCCGTCGCCGGCGTTGATGACCGCCGCGTCGGTGTGCCTGGCGGCGACGACGCACGCTCCGGCGGCCCGATGCCGGATGACCAGGATGTCGGGTCGGTAGGCGTTCAGGGTCAGGACGGTGTCCTTGAGGGTTTCGCCCTTGTCGACGGAGCTGCCGGAACCCTTCACGTTGACGACGTCGGCGCTCATCCGCTTTCCAGCGAGCTCGAAGCTGGTGGCCGTTCGGGTCGAGCTCTCGAAGAACATGTTGATGATGGCGCGTCCCCGGAGGGTCGGCACCTTCTTGATGTCCCTCGCCATCACCTCGGCGAAGCGGTTGGACGTCTCGAGGATGCGGGCGATGTCGTCCCGGTCGAGATCCGCGATGGCGATGAGTGAGCGTCGGCTCATTGGGCCTCCGGTGTGACCAGCAGGATCTCGTCGGCACCATCGATCTCGGTGAGCCGCACCCGCACGCGCTCCGTGCGCGCGGTTGGCAGGTTCCGGCCCACGAAATCGGGTCGGATGGGAAGCTCGCGGTGGCCGCGGTCGACGAGCACGGCCAGCTGGACCATCGGGGGCCGCCCGAAGTCGAACAGCGCGTCGATGGCCGCGCGGATGGTGCGCCCGGTGTAGAGCACGTCGTCGACCAGGATCACGGGGCCGTCCGAGAGCGATCGGGGGAACACGGTCTCGCCCACGACCGGGAGCGCGCCCATGGCGACGTCGTCGCGGTAGAGGCCGATGTCCAGCGTCCCCAGCGGCGGGCGTGTCCCGGTGAACCGCTCGATGTGATCGACCAGACGCGCGGCGAGCGGCACACCACGCGTGTGGATGCCGGCCAGCATGATCTCGGTGGGATCGGCGTGCGCCTCGACGATCTCGTGGGCGATGCGGGCGACGGTCCGGCGGAACTGATCCGCGTCGACGAGCTGTTTGACGTTGCCCTCGCTCATGGGCGAGGCATCCGGATGTCGAGCATGTGGTGCGATCCTTTCCGACCTCACGGGGCCGGGTTAAAGGCGGCGATCTCCGGGGAGGCTATCAGCGGCCCCTGACACGATGTCGGGCGGCGCCGGTTCGGCCGGCGGCCCGTTCCGCGGGGCACGGTGATGGACCACCGCACCGCGCTCCGGATACGGGATCTCCAGCCGGTCGAAGTCCCTGGGGGTGATGGTGTTCGGGAACACGGCCCGTGCCTCGTCGCGCACCTCGCGTGGCATCACCCGGCTGCTGATGTGGGTCAGGGCGAGGAGCCCGACCCCCGCGGTGGCGGCGACCTGTGCGGCTTCGGCCGCGGTGGAGTGATGCGTTTCGGCCGCACGTTCCCGATCGACCGCCGTGAAGGTGGCCTCGTGGACGAGCACCGTCGCGCCCGCGGCCGCCTGGACGGTCGCGGCGCACGGTTCGGTGTCGCCGGTGAGCACCACCAGGCGTCCGTGCCGGGGCTCACCGAGCACCTGCTCGGACGTGACGGTGCGGCCGTCGACGGTCACCGGGTTCCCGCGCTGCAGCTCACCGAACAGCGGTCCCTCGGGGACACCGAGATCGCGGGCGACGGCGACGTCGAAGGCCCCGGGCCGATCATCCTCGATCAGGGCGTATCCGACCGAGGTGACGCCGTGGCTCGTCTCGAAGGCCTCGATGCGGGCGCCCTGGTCCCGCCACGCCGCCCCGCCGGGGCCGACCTCCATCACCTCGACCGCGTAGGTGAGCCGGCCGATCACCGGCTGGAGCTCGTCGAGGAGCCGCTGGAAGCCCCTCGGCCCGACGAGCGCGAGGGGGGTGTCCCGTCCGCGAAGCGCGTAGGTCTTGAGCAGTCCGGGGATGCCGAGGATGTGGTCGGCATGGAGGTGCGTGATGAACACGGCGTCCAGGTCGACGAGTCCGATACCCGACCGCAGCAGCTGGCGCTGGGTGCCCTCTCCGCAGTCCACCAGGAACCGGTGACCCCCGCGGGTGATGAGCGTCGCCGCGGTTCCCCGCACGGCGGTGGGCACCGACGCGGCGGTGCCGAGAAAGGTGAGCGACAGGTCCACCCCGTGAGCCTATGGACCGTCCAGGACGATGATCTCGATCTCCGCGGGCCGGTCCGCGTGAAGCACGAGGGTCGCCATGGTGTGGTGCGGCTGGCGGCGGCGATCGGTCGCGCTGCCGGGGTTCAGGATGAAGAACCCGTCGGGAGCGCGTTCCACCAGCGGGATGTGGCTGTGGCCGAAGATCACCCCGTCGGCATCCGGGAAGGCCCGCCGGAGCCGCTCCAGCCGCCCGTCCCTGAGCCCGGCGTCATGGACCACGGCGATGGTCTGCCCGTGCGCGCGAACACTCGTGTGGCGCGGAAGCACGTCGCACACCTGGGCGGTGTCGACGTTTCCGTGGACGGCGACCACGGGCGTGCCAAGGGCGCGCAGGGCCGCGACGGCGTCGAGGTCTGCGTGGTCACCCGCGTGGATCACCATGTCGGCCTCCTGGATCAGCGCGACGCAACGCTCCGGGAGGTGAGAACCCCGAGCCGGGAAGTGCGTGTCCGAAAGGACGGCGATGCGGGTGGTCTCCATGGCGGCATCATCCCGCGTCGGGCACCGGATTGCTGGCGGCCGGAACCCGGGCCGTGCCGCCCCCGCGAAGGGGCGCGCGCCGTGAGGCGCTATCATGCCCCGACTTGCGCGCGTAGCTCAGTGGATAGAGCGTTGGCCTCCGGAGCCAAAGGTCGAAGGTTCGAATCCTTCCGCGCGTGCTGCCCGATCGCGCGTGGCGGGGCACGCGAGCACCCCTCGAAGCGCGCTCCACGGTTCCGTCGCCGGTCGGGGTCACCGCCGAACGTGTGCTGACGCCGAGCGCCTGCCGGTCCTCATCTCACACAGACCGTCCGACTCACGTTCGGGTCATCGAGTGAGTCTCTGTTCGACGGCCGATCGGCGGGCGGATCATCACGGCCGGCTCTCGGACGCCGCCGCGATCAGCAGTGGGACCGCGACCCATCAACGTGATTAACCAAGGTTGGCCAAGCATCTACGTTCGAAGCGTGCGCGTAAACGTCGGACAGGCGAAGACGGATCTGTCGAAGCTCCTGGCGCGAGTCGAGGCTGGACTTCCGGTGGAGATCGCGCGCGATGGGGTGCCCGTCGCGCGCCTCGTTCCCATCACCGAGGGAGAGCGCCCCGGAGCACGGTTCGTGGCGGCGCGAGGCGCGCTCGCCGGTTCCATCCTGGTCGGCGACGATTTCGAGTTCACGGAGGCCGAACTCGACGAATTGCTCGATGCGGATCCGTGAATCTCCTGCTCGACACCCAAGTGGTGCTGTGGCAGCTCGGCGGCACGCGTGAGCTGTCCGACGATGCGCTGACCGCCATCTCCGCCGCCGACGGCCTCTACGTGAGCACCGTGTCGTTCGCGGAGATCGGAGTGAAGGTCGCCCTGGGGAAACTCTCCGTGCCGGACGAGATCGTCGACGCGACGATCGCGGCCGGGGTGCGGCTGCTGCCGCTCGACGCGGAACACGGACCGGCCGTCGGCGCCCTTCCCCTGCTCCACCGCGACCCGTTCGACCGGCTCTTGATCGCCCAGGCGACGGCCGAGGACCTCGCCATCGTCACCGCGGACCGCCGCATCGCCGCGTACCCCGTGCCGACCGTCCTGGCGTAGGAGCCTGTAGGAGAAGCCGGCCGGCTCAGCGCAGGGTGCTGCCGATCAGCGTCGGCGGCCGTAAGCCCAGGAAGAAGATCCCCGGCAGTCCCCGCGTCTCGAATCCGCGACTCGGGTTGGAACGGAGCGCCGAGTTCATGAGGCTCGCGGTACCGGTGCGGTTGTTGCTGACGAAGAAGACGGCGCCACCACCCTCGTTCGCCACGTTGCCGGTGAAGGTGCTGCGGATCACCCGCAGGGTCATGAGGTTGCCGTCCATGTACACGGCACCCCCGTTGCCGCCGCCCGGGGTTCCCGCCCGAGCCGGGTTCGCGCCGCGTCCGATGGCGCGGTTGCCCCGGAAGGTGCTGTCCTGGATCACCCACGACACGCCGATGCTGCTGAGGGCGCCACCGTTGGCGCAGCGCCCGCCGGCGAATGTGCTCTTCACGACCCGCACCGGACGGTTGCGGTACTGGCTGAGCACCCGGATGGCCGCCCCGCCAAGGTCGGGACCGGTGGAATCGCAGCGGTTCGCCAGGAATGTCGAGTTGATCACCGTGAGCTGCCCGCCGCGGACGAACACCGCGCCCCCTCCGCCGCCCTCCTCGCGTTGCCCGGTGCTGTTGCCGCGGACGAATCGCATGTTCCGGATCACCATCGTGGGCGTGGCCTGGTCCTGGCAGTGGCTCGTGGTCCACGTCTGTGCCGGATCGCAGGTGTTCTGGTACAGGATCCGCCGCCGTCCCATCCCGCTGAGGGTCACCTTGCCGCCGCCGTCCAGGATCAGACGCGGATTGGTGTTCCGCACCTTCGCGGTGCGACGCATCTTGATGACGACCGGCCTGGCCCCGCAGTTGAACCGCACGAGCCCGCCGCGGGACACCGCCCGCTCGACGGCCGGCGACGTGCACGACGCCGGGGTCCCGCTGCCGACCGTACGGGTGGGCAACGCGGTCGCCTGGCCACACCACACGAGGGCGAGCAGCAACGGAATCGACAGCAGCGGGGCACGACGCGGCGTCATGCCGAGGACCCTACCCCGGCACGGCGACGGGCCGCACGGCCGACGGTTCCGGCCGGTCACGCGCCCGACGTCAGCGGCGCCGCCGGGTTCCCCCGAGGCGTGCACCGGTGGCCGGTCCCCAGACCCCGCTCCGATCACGTGCCTGCACCGTGACGACACTCCGAAGCCGGCGCCGGGTGGTGGAGATCACCACGGCCCGCGACCGTGTGAGGCCGATCACACGCCTGCCCTGGCGGACGCGGTACACCAGGGCGCCGGCACCCCGGCGTGTCGGCGGCGCCCAGCGGACCAGCAGCCGGTTGCCCCGCCGTCGCTGGACGCGCAGCGCCCGCACCCTGGCCGGCGCACCGAGCACCTGGACGACATCCAGCTTGCACACCTTCGCCGACAGCACGCTCGTGCCAGGAAGGAGCAGGGTGTACGTGAACCGTCCCAGACCCGGTTGGTCGGTCACGCGCGCGTCACCCGCCGGGACGGTGGCGATGGCCGTCGATCCCCTGCGGACCACGGCCGTGCGCGGCACCTTCGGCACGATCAACGTGACCTGCACCCCGCGCCGGATCACCCGCACCTGGGGGCAGATGTCGCCGAGTGATCCCGGCGCCGGATCCGGCGTCGGGTCCGGAGTCGGCGCCGGGGTCGTGGCGGCCGCCGGGATCGTGAAGGGCGCCGAAGCGGATGCGCTCCGGTTTCCCGCCTGGTCGACCGCGGTGATCGTGAACGTGTGCGTCCCGGCCGACGGACAACCGAGCTGGATCGGCCCGCTGGCCAGCGTCGTCGTGGCCAGGGTGCCGGCGTCGACGCGCCACTCCCACTTCGTGGCCGTCTCACCGTCGAGCGGACGTGTCACCGTGGCGACGGCGCATCGATCGCTCCCGACAGTGATCCCGACGACCCCCGGTGCCGGCGGCGGCGTCGTGTCGCCGAAGTTGAAGCCCACCTCGAGCTGAGCCGTGGCCGAGTCCTGGGAGAGGACCTTCACGGTCATCCCGTTGAAGGGGTCGATGTAGCGCTCGCCCACGTCGAGTGCGTATTGGTTGTTGGCGACCGAATGTTCCGGGTGCAGTTTCAGCAGCGCGTTGTCCGCGGACGCCGTCGCCCCTGACGGGATGTCGCTCCGCACCAGCACGCCCCCGGTGATCGGCGTGTTGAAGATGCCGCCCGCGACGGCCGATTGGTACTCGACCCACAACTCGCCGCCCGAGCTGAGGTTCAGCAGCTGGGTTCCCGGTGCGGTCCCCCCGGACGCCTGCAGCGTGACCGTCGAGGTCCCGGACGTCAGCGTGGTGGTGCGACCCGCGAGCCAGCCGGCCTGGTACCGGTTGAGCGCCGTGAACCCGTTCGGCCCCGGATCGGCCCACCCGTTCCCCATGATCGAGAAGGGGGATCCGTACTCGATGTTGGTGCAGGACCCCGATCCGGTCGGCGTCGCCTGGGGGCACTCGTGGCTGCGGGCGTGGTCCATGCCCAGGTTGTGCCCCATCTCGTGCGCGAGCACGGTCAGCGTGTCGCGCTGGTTCCAGTCCGAGTAGTAGACGACGAGTCCCGGCGCGCCGACCCACCCCGTCCCCGCGGGTTCGCACGTGGCGGTGTCCTGCACGGCGACCATGAGGTACTCGTTCGGGTCGATGGGGCGTCCGTTGGCCGCTGCGGCATCACGGGCCCACTGGAGGATCTCCGAGAAGCGTGTGTTGCTGCCGCTGCAGATGCTCGAACCCGCCGGACCGGTGAACGGACCGATCGTCGTTCCGGTGACGCCGGTGATCCGCCCCTGTGACTGTTCCGGCATGTAGGTGTCGAGCGAATCCGACGAGCCGAAGGCGGCGTTGTCGAGGATCGTCGCCGCTCCCGATCCGAACGTCGGCACCGTCCCGCCCGGCGCCGACGGCAGACGCAGCATCACCACCACACCGGGCAGCACACCGGTCTTGGCGGCGCTCTGCGGGCCCAGCACGCCCGGCGGGATCTGGATGCCGTCGTCGGGTGCGAACACGGGCGACGCCGCTGCCACGCCCGTGGTGCACAGCATCGCGGCCATCAGGCCGACCGCGGCCAGGATCCGTCGGATGATCGTGCCGGTTGCGCGCCGATCCATATGGCGGGGGAACTCCTCGAGTCGCGGGCGGTGCTCTCCCGAGACATCGGCATCCCCTCCGCGGGCCGCAACCCCCACGGACGAAAACGGACGCCGCACGCGTCCGTGTCGACCCGCTCGTGCCACGCCGCCCGTCGGGCCCCGGTTCACCACCGGGGCCCGACCGACGACGGCACACTCAGCCGGTCACCGCGGGACGAACCGCACCCGGGAAGGGCTGCACCCTTCGGCGAGCCTCGGCCCGGACCGTGGGTCGACCCGGAGTGGACGCCGTGGCGCGGTTGACCAGCACACCGCGGGCGATCCGCGAGACGCGGGTGGTGATGACCCATGTCACCGACTGGCCCGGATCCAGGCGCGGGATGCGGATGCACGCCCGCCCGGAACGGACCCGGACGCGCGTGGTGGTCCACTTTCCGTGGTAGCGGACCCGTGCCGCCTCCCGATGAAGGCGGCCTTGACCAGACGGTCGCACACGACCACCGGTCGCGCGGTCGCGCGACCCACGTTCCGGACGACGACCCGCCAGGTCATGCGGCCCGCCGGCCCAGGCCGACGGGGTGTCACGGCCTTCTTGCCGATCCGCAAGCAACGGCTTCGGCGTCTCGCGCCACGACCACCGTGGGCGGCGCGGTCGTCGGTGGCGTCACGACCGGCGGCGCGACCGTCGTCGCGTTGAACACATCACGGTCCGTGACCGTCGCGCCGGTGGTGGCGCCCTGACGGCGGTGACGGTGGCCACGTCCCTGTGGGGACGAGTGAACCCGGCGCGAAGGGTCAGCGTGCAGGTGAAGGACTCACCCGGCGCCAGGCCATCGAACGGCATTGCGGTCTTGCCGCGGAGGCTGCAGACCGGGCGTGGTGAGGTCGCCCGCGGCGGCGCCCGCATCGGTCACGCGCACCTGGTTCAAGGTCTCGCCACCGGTGTTGGTGATGCGCAGGGTGATCGTCGTCGCGGTCCCGGCCGCGACGTCGAGCCCGGGTGCCGCATCGAAGTCTCCGGCGGGCAGGCTGGCCGGCTGCCCGGCCTCGTCGAGCAGCGGGCCGCCGTCGACGAACGTGATGCCGTTCCAGCTGCCTGGTACTTCTCGATGTCCACGCGAGGGACGTAGCGGTCCCCCACGCCGGTCCCGCCCTGCGTCGCGCGGGTGATCGCGTTGGCCACGGTCGAGGTCCACCCGTCGTAGTCGAGCACCGCGCTGTTGCCGTAGCCAGCGGGATGGAACCCGAGATGCAGGTGGCCGGCCTCGTCACGGTAGACCGGGCGTCCCTGGGCGTCGGTGTCGAGCCAGCCGTCGAAGGTGACGTGGTAGACGCCACGATCGGTGAGCTGCTTGGTGACGCGGAGCACCAGGCGATCCGGCGCACAGCTCACGACCGCGATCGCGGGCGGTCCGCCGCTTCCGAGCGTGGAGACCTCCACGCGCGGGCGGAGCCCCGTGTAGGTGCCGGATCCGTCCCGTGCACAGCTGAAATGTGTCCCCGAGGCGGGGGTGTCGATGATGGTCAGCGTGCTCCAGTCGCGCAGCGGGCTGCCGACCCTGGTCTTGAGCTGGATCGCCCACCGGATCTGGGCCCGGTCGCGCTGCATCAGGACGCCCAGGTCGTCCCTGGCCGTCGCCGCGGTTTCGGATGGCTGCCACCAGGCGTACTTGTAGTTCCACTCGCCCGTCGGAGGCGCGCCGTGGGACACGCGGATCTGCGTGCCGTACACCGTGATGACGTTGGGCACCGTCGTGCTGAGGCGGTCGAGGTCGAACTCGAGCTCCAGGTAGGCGGTGCCGTGCACGTTCTGGTGCGTGTCCACATAGGAGGTCATCGTGAACACGAGGAGTTTCCCGCTCACCGTGGCGCGTGCCACGACGGCCCCGCTCGGGTCGAGCAGGTCGAACGGGATGAAACTCCCGGCGTCGAGGGCCGGATCGACAGGAACCGTGAACGTGTCCCCGGCGCGGGTGCTGTCGGGCACCGCCCAGGTGACGCGCATGGTGACGCGCTCCCAGTCCCAATAGTTCGGTTCGCCGGTTGGTCCCGTGGTGACGCCATCGGTATCGAGGGTCGTCGTGACCTGCGCCGCGGCGGTGACGTCGGATGCGACCGCCTGCGTCGCGGCCACCCCCAGACTCAGTGCGGCGAGGAGCGCGACCAGCAACGAGAGCGGTCGCCACAGAAGCGCGACCGGACCTGGATTGGTGTTGGGCATCTCGCCCTCCCAGTCGTCTGTCGCATGTCCGGCGGCGCGGTGCCGCCGGTGGGTTCAGTGTAGACCCGGCGACCGCCCGGACGCTTCCGCCATTCGTTCAGTTCGGAGGAACCGGCGGGCCTGACGCGCAGGGGTTCGCCGCCGCTCCCGACGGATGCTTCGACCCGGGATCGGCGCGAGACCGGAGACCCGGTCCCGCCCGCAGATCAGCCCGTGCCGCCCAGGCTCGGGAGGGTCCACACGCGCTCGTCCTCCTCGCCGAGGCGCCACACGAAGTTCTGCGTGATGCCCCGGGCCGCGGCGGCGGCGTGCTTCTGGCGCACTGCCTCGACGTCCAGGAACCAGACCTCGTGGCGACCGTCGGACGCCTGATAGGTGAAGAACAGCTCGCCGGACTCGGCATCGCGCTGCGGCACCGCGCCGGTCCGCGCGATGAGGGCGGTCACGTCGCTGTATTCGAGCGCCTTCGCCGGATTCGACGTGCCGGCGTTCGGCGGCCAGTCGGTGGCGTACATCGGCGTTCCGATGACGAAGCGGTCGCTGTTCGGCATCGACGCGGCGTACTTTGCGACCCCGTCGATCCACCAGAGCGGGCTGACGGCACCGGGCCCCGAGGTGGTCCAGTGGAAGCCCCAGACCATGATCAGGCCCTCGTCCAGCACGCGGCCGAGCGCCGGGTAGTCGAAGATCCCGGAACGCGGATGTTGCTTGTTGTCGTCGTTGACCTTCGACGAAAGCTCCATGGACAGGAGCCGGCCTTCGGCATGCAGGCGGGACGAGAGCTCGGTCACGAAACCGGTCAGCGCGTCGCGATCGCTCCAGAGGCCCTTCTCGAAGTCGAGGTTGATGCCCTGGTAGCCGTTCTGCCGCACGAGTGTGACGATCTTGTTGAGCCACCACTCGCGCATCGCCGGCTCGGTCAGGATGCGGTGCAGCACCGCGCTGCTCTGGCAGTTGAGCCGTGGAAGCACCTCGACCTGGCGCACCTGCGCCCACTGGGTGATGCGCGGGTCGTCCCTTCCGATGAACCCGGCGGCCGCCGTGCAGTCGAAGTACGTCGGGTAGATCCGGCCGATGTTCATGTAGTTGATCTGGAAATCCTCGAACGAGCGATCCGTGGACGCCAGCAGGAAGGCCCTGGCGTGGCCCCGGGTGGGCGGCGGCGGGTCGAGTTCGATGTTCAACGGTGCCGATGCCGCCGAGAGCTCTCCGAGCGAGTCGACGCTGCGGATCTCGATCCGGTAGGCCTTGCCGGCCTCCAGGCCGGTCACCTTCCACTGCGTCCCCCTGGTCTGGCCGAGGACCTCGCCATTCCGCGTGACGCGGTAGCCGACCAGCGGCGCCGTGCCGCGGACCGCCGCCTTCCAGCTCACGAGATAGGCGCCGTCGTTGGTGGCGATCGCGGTCAGGCCGGTCGGCGCGCTCGGCGGACGGACCGAGGTCGTCAGCGCCGAGATCCGGCTCATCGGACCGAGCCGTCCGGCGCGATCGACCGCGGCGACCTGGAACGTGTACTCGCGGCCGGCGACGACGGGGACGTCCATGACGACCCGGTCGGTCTGTGTGACCACGGCCCCATCCTTGAACACCCGGTAGGCGAACGCGTTGGGCACCACCGCCCAGCGAAGCCGAGCCGTGGTACCTGAAAGCTCACGCGCGACGAACTTGCGCGGTACCGCGAGGTCGGCCCGCTCCAGCTGCTGGGCGTAGACGCGCACGAGGCTCGCACAGCGGAGGTTCTTCCGACCCCGGGTCACGATCCCGACGCGGATCAGGATGCGACGGCCGGGAATGACCGAGACCCGCATCGCGCGCCGCCGTGTCTGTCCGACAACCTGCCCCGAACGGACCACTCGGTAGGTGGCGGCCCGCGCCCGCCGGATCAGGCTGATCCGCTGGGATCGAGGCAGCCGCTTGCTGACGGCCGGAGGCTGCCAGCGAACCAGGAACGTGCGCGCGCCGAGCTGTTGAACGCGAACCTTCGCCGGTTTCAGACATGGCGTCGCGGCGGAGGCGTCGACCGCTCCCACGCTCGCGAGGCCGAGGACGGCTCCCGCGGCGAGGACGGTCAGGACAGCACGGCGTTGCACGTTGGGCACCTACGGAGTCGGGGACTGGGGACTAGTCGACGAGCACGATGCTCGCCAGCACGCCGGCCACCGCGACCGAGGCGGTCGTGCCGGACGCCGCGGGCGCGGCATGAACTCGTTCGACCTCTCGGTTGAGCGCGTTGTGGGCATCGATGACCCCGGGAATGCTCAACAGGATCGGCAGCGAGGATAGAGCGATCGCGGCCGATGACCCAATGTTCTTCATCCAGGCTGGCGTATTCATCGGCTTGCCACCGCCTGATCGTCGTTGGGTGCCGACGTTGCGGCGGTTTGGGCAAATGCCAGAGCGGGCAATTCGACTGCGGGCACAGTCTCCTCCTTGGACATGCCTGCGGTTGCCGGTCGGGTTCCCCATGAGGAGCTGCGCGACGTCACGATGGCGTAGTACGTCTGCCACAACATGAACGCCAGGTAGAAGAACACGAACGCGATCCCGTAGATCCAGAGCGTCCCGTAGGAACGCCTCCGGTACGCGAAGTACAGGCTGTAGACGAGTGCGATGGAGTAGATCCCCACCAGGTAGATGATCGGCGCCGCATGACCCTGAACTAAGGGTCGCCACAGCGTTGTGCGGATCGCGATCACGGGTGCGACCAACGGCAGGATCATCCCGACGTAGACCGCCATCGACGCCAGCGGATGCTTGCGCCAGATGAACGACGACACGATCAGCGATTCCCGGGTCCAGGAACGCTTCCAGCGCGTCTGCTGCTTGAGGAACTGCTTGAACTGAACGGGGACGGCCGTGCGACTGACCGCCTGATCGTTGTAGATCACCCGCCAGCTCCGGAGCACGCAGTTCGTCAACGAACGGTCGTCCCCGAATGTGGACGGCCGGCCGAAGAAGGTCTGGTGTTCCCACCAGTCCAGGCGGGGCATGATCGCCGCGCGCCGGTACGCCGAGAAGCAGCCCGAGCAGCACGTGACCGCTCCGAACACCGACTCGGCGCCCTTGAAGACCTTGAACGCCACGAAGTAGCGCACGGCCTGCATCTTGGTGAGCCACGATTCCCGGACGTTCAGCACGTCCGCATGGCCGCAGACGGCGCCGACGCGATCGTCGGCGAATCCCTGCACGAGTTTGGTCATGGCGTCCGCGTCCAGCTGCGAATCGGAGTCGACGAACGCGATGATCTCGGCGTCGGTCGCGCGGATCCCGGCGGCCATTGCCGCGCGCTTCCCGCGGTTGCGCTGGAAGTCGATGACCGTGATGCGCCCGTCGGACGCCGTCGCCACCCGCTGGATCTCGGCCCGCGTGTCGTCGGTCGACCCGTCGTTCACCGCCACGATCTGCAGCCGGTCGGCCGGATACTCCAGGGCGAGGATCGATCGGAGCGAGGCGGCGATCGCCCGCTCCTCGTTGAAGGCCGGCATGACCACGGCGACGCGGGGCTGGATCCCGGCGTGCTCGGGCGGCGTGTAGGCCATCGAGAGGGCGAACCGGCTCAGGATGTAGGTGGTCACCACCATGCCATAGATCCCGAACCAGAGATCGAGTTCGATCTGGCCGACGAAGGCGACCTTGTAGGCGATGATGGCCGCGACGATCAGCAGCAGGTAGGTCGCAACCGCAGTGCTCGCGAGCCAGGAGCGCAGGCGCATGCGATCGGAGCCGGGGGCGACAGGCACGAGGAAACACCGTTCTTCACGAGTGGACACGGATGTCGAACGAGGTCGATCTGGGCAGTTCGTTCGGACAGGGTTCCAATCGGCGGCGGGGCCCCGTTCCTAAACCTTTGGGGAGGCCCCCCGCTCCTGATTTTGGAAAGGTTTTCTCGTCGGCGACGCCTCGACCGGGCATCATCCGCGCTGAACCTGGGAGAACCGCACCACCCCCTCCGGCTCCGGTCGGCGCGGGTCGGCCGCGAGCCGCCATGGCCCGGCCGGGGATGAAAGGCGCTGCATGACGACGGAACCAGTCAGGTCCGCGGTGGTTGTCGGTACCGGGGCCATGGGGCCCGAGATCGCCGCCGCCCTGCTCGACGCCGGGGTGTCGACCCGGCTGGCGGGACGAACGCTCGAGCGCGCCCGCGC
>JACJWX010000006.1 GCA_020636905.1 Actinomycetota bacterium
GGACCGGTGACACCGAGGTCGATGAGCTGCTCGGCGGGCAGGACGCCCACGCCCCGGGTGCGCTCGATCCAGATCGGGTTTTCGGTGAGAAGGCCCTCGTACTCGTCGACGCGTGACGGCATCTCGTCGATGAACCGCCGCAGCAGGCCCTCGAACCCGGCAGGCATGTCGGCGGCCGTGCCGCCCACCTGGAAGAAGCGGTTGTTCATCCGCTCGCCCGAGATCATCTCGAAGAGGTCGAGTGCCCGGTCACGCTCCCGGTAGGTGTAGAAGAGGACCGACATGGCCCCGAGCTCGAGCCCGCTGGTGCCGAGCCAGACCAGGTGGCTCGTGATCCGGTTCAGCTCGGCGATCATCACCCGCAGCCACTTGGCGCGCTCCGGCACCTCGAGCTGCAGCAGCTTCTCGACGGCCATCGTGTAGGCGTGCGTGTTGAAGAACGGCGAGAGGTAGTCCATCCGCGTCACCAGCGTGATGGCCTGCCAGAACGTCTTGTTCTCGCACTGCTTCTCGATGCCGGTGTGCAGGTAGCCGATCACGGGGTGGATGTCCTGGACGACCTCGCCGTCGAGTTCGGTGACCA
Organism: Actinomycetota bacterium; assembly: GCA_020636905.1. GTDB lineage: Bacteria > Actinomycetota > Thermoleophilia > Miltoncostaeales > Miltoncostaeaceae. The sequence continues at coordinate 584 of JACJWX010000006.1, forward strand.
GGCGCAGGACCCCGTGGGTGGACGGGTGCTGCGGTCCCAGGTTGATGATCATGGGGGCGCGCTCGCCCGCACCCGCCGCCGCGGAGCGCGCTTCGCCTTCGCGGGTGCGTTCGAGCGCTTCGGTGGGTGTCCCGGCCTCGACGCCGGCGACGACCCGTTCGGTCTCGGCGAGCTCGCGTCCTTCGCGCTCGGCCGCCTCGCGGGCCTCGCGCGCTTCGGCGGTGAAGATGTCGACGTGGTCGGTGGACATCTACACGGCCTCGGTGAACCGGACGTCTTCGCCACCGATGGGGTAGTCACGCCGGAGCGGGTGACCCTCCCAGTCGAAGGGCATCAGGATGCGCGACATGTCGGGGTGATTGCGGAAGCGCACGCCGAACATGTCGTACACCTCGCGTTCGTGCCAGTTGGCGGTCGCCCACACCGGGGTGACCGAATCAACCTCGGGGTTCTCGGCGTCGGCCCAGACCCGCAGCCGCACGCGGCTCCCGGATTCGAGCGAGAACAGGTGGTAGGCGAGGCGGAAGCGCCCGCCGCGTCCGTTGCCCTCGAGGAAGTCGGCGCACGTGAGGTCCGAGAGGAGCACGAACGAGCCCGGCTCACCCTTCAGGAAGCGGGCGACCTCGACGATCCGTGCCGCCTCGATCTCGAGCGTCAGTTCGTCGCCGGGGCCGTCGATGGCCTCGACCACCGCTCGCGGGCAGGCGGCCTCGATCAGCGTGTGGAGTTCGTTCACCGCTTCGCCGCCGCATCGCAGAGCGCGGCCGCCCGCGCCGCGGCCTGGTCGGGTGTCGGCATGTTGCGCTCGCGCATGAGGTCGACCGAGCTCGGCTGCCCTCCGCCGCTGATCTTGTTCTGCAGTACGAGCAGGCCCTCCAGCAGGCCTTCCGGCCGCGGTGGGCACCCCGGCACGTACACGTCGACGGGGACGATCTTGTCGACGCCCTGCAGGATGGCGTAGTTGTTGAAGACACCGCCGCTCGTGGCGCAGGCGCCCATCGAGATGACCCACTTCGGTTCGAGCATCTGGTCGTAGATGCGGCGCAGCACCGGCGCCATCTTCTGGGACACACGGCCCGACACGATCAGCAGGTCGGCCTGGCGGGGCGACGCCCGGAACACCTCGGCCCCGAAGCGGGCGATGTCGTAGCGGGGTGTCGCCACGTGCATCATCTCGATCGCGCAGCAGGCCAGACCGAACGTCGCCGGCCACATCGAGCCGGTGCGGGCCCAGCTCAACGCCCGGTCCACGGTGGTCGTGAGCAGCCGCTTGACGAACGCCTCCTCGTCGACGGTCTCGGCGAGATCGCGAAGGTCGCGGTCGATGCGGGCATCCGTACGCGGTGCGCGCTCGGCGGGCGACCCCGGCGGTGGGATCAACGCCATTCCAGCGCCCCCTTCCTCCAGACGTAGACGAGTGCGATGACGACCGTGACCACGAAGGTCAGCAGTGAGACCAGCGCGGCCGTGCCGGTGTCACGAAGCACGACGACGATCGGATAGATGAACGCCAGCTCGATGTCGAACACGATGAAGAGCATGGCCGTGAGGTAGTAGTCGATCGAGAAGCGCTGGCGGACGGGGGTGGTCGCCAGGATGCCGCTCTCGTACGGGAGGCCCTTCACCTGGTTCGGGCGTGCCCTGCCGATCTTGCCCAGGACGAGCAGTGCGCTGCCGATCAGCGCGCCGGCGGCGAGGAACACCAGGAGGGGCAGATAGTCCGAAAGGGTCAACTTGGCTCAGCAAGCTCCGTGTCATGCGGGCGAGCGGGCGGCATCGCGCCAGGACGGTAGCAACGAGTCGGGGTCACCGCATCTATGTAACGAACGCATCGAGGTTCTCGGCGGTCCGCCCTTCGACCGGGGGCCCCGAATCCACATGCCGGCGGTGGAACGGCGCTCACCCCGGCAGGCCGATCCCACGGCCCGGCGGCCCGGCCCGGCGCATCCCGCCGGGTCGCCTCGGCGGCGGCGCGCATGGCGCGGAGGGGGCTGCGGGGGCATCGCTGGCGTAACGTGGGGGCATGGATCGACTCGAGTTCTTCGCTCGCGCGGTGGAGGCGGATCCCGACCAGGCGCGAGCCCACTTCGGGTACGCGGTCGAACTCGACCGCGCCGGACGGTTTGAGGATGCGGTCACGGAATATCGCCGCTACCTCGAACTTTCAAGTGACGAGGGGAATGCGTGGCAGCGTCTGGGCGTGGCCCTCGCCGCGCTCGAGCGCCGTGACGAGGCCGCCGACGCGTTCCTCGCCGGCATCGATGCGGCGGTCGCCCACGGCCACCACGGGATGGCCGACGATCTGAGGGATCTGCTGGAGGCGCTGTGACCACGTCGGCATGGCGGTTCACCCCCGCAGGCGCGGTGCGCTTCTGGGCGCGGAACGCCCGGGTCGGACGGCGGACGATCGTCTCGACGCTGCTGCCCAGGTTCCTCGAGGCGATCGCCTACCTGGCGGTGATGGGGCTCGGGCTGGGCGTGTACGTCACCACCATGGACGGGGTCGACTACGTGACCTTCATCGCCCCGGGGGTCGCGGCGTTCACGGTGATGCTCGGCGCCGTCATCGAGACCACCTACAACACCTTCGTGCGCATCCACGTCCGGCGCGTGTACGAGGCCGCGGTGACCACACCGCTCTCGGTCGGCGACGTCGTCGTGGGCGAATATCTGTGGGCCACCACCCGCGCCTCGGCCTACGGGCTCGTGTTCCTGCTGGTGATGACCTGCTTCGGCCTGGTGTCGTCGCCGGTCGGCGCACTGCTGAGCGTGCCCGTCCTCGTGCTCGGAGCGCTGATGTTCGCCGTCCTGGGAATGCTGTTCACGGCGTTCGTGTCGAACATCGAGCACTACAACCTGCTGTACACCGCGATCCTCACGCCGATGTTCCTGTTCTCGGGGATCTTCTTCCCGTTCGATCGGCTTCCCGACTGGGCGCAGGTGATCGGCTGGTGCCTCCCGCTGTCGCACCTGGTCGCGGCGCTGCGCGACCTGACCCTGGGCCGGGCCGATCTGCTGACCGTGGGGCACGTGGCGGTGATCCTGGCGATCACCGCAGTGCTGTTCGTCATCCCGCTGAAACTGCTCGCGGTACGGCTGCGCCGCTAGTGTCGTGAGTCGGAGGTTCGGGAGCTCTTCGACTCAGGACACTAGCGGTCCGGTTCGGCGGTCGTGCGGGCCGTTTGGATGGAGGCCCGCCACAGTCCGGCGAACGCCGGGTCCGCCTCGCCACCGCGCTTCACCGGGATGTCCAGGTGTTCCTTGAGCGCCGCCTCGACCGCGTCGCCGCGCTCGGCGCTCATGCCGGTGAGATGGATTCCGGCGAACACCGAACTGCACTTCACCACCGCGTTCACCAGGTCGTCGGTCGATTCGCTGTCGATCGGCAGCGGGAACGCGTCGATCCCCGCCTGTTCGCGGAGCAGCAGCGCGACGGACTCGCAGAGCGGGAGCGACGGTTCGGCGCCAACGGCTCCGGCGCCGGGGACGTCGCTGCCGTCGCTGACCACCATGATGCTGTTCGCCTTGATGGTGTAGGTCCAGGCCTGATCGAAATCGTCGTGGATGGCCATGCACACGCGCGCGACACCCGGGGTGTAAGCCATCGACAGGTCTTCGCGCTGGGTCAGCGGGACGCTGGTGCGCATGCCGAGCGCACCCCCGGCGCGACCCTCCAGGACGCTCGGCCAGTGGCGGTCGACGGTCACGCCGTCGGCGGCCGCGACCGCGGCCAGCACCGCGTCGCCCGAATCGGTGAGGACCCGGGTGTCACGGATCTCCTGTCCACGGCGCTGCGCCACGACGGTGCTCGATACGAGCGTTCCACCTGCGTCGGCGATGGTCGTCGTCAATGCGCCGAGCGCCTCGCTCGAGGCGGGCATGGTGGTCCGAATCGTCAGCGTGGTGGAATCCGACACGTGCGTCCTTTCGATGGGCGCCCGCGGTGCCGTCATGCGTTTCCCGCGTCGCGCCTGGTTCGAATGCGGCGGTGATCCTATCCGGTGACGGGTGCGGCTCGAAGGGCTGTGCGGGTGACCGGTGACACCGGCGCGCTCGACGCGGCGCCGAGCGTTGCGGAATCGCGCAGGAGGCCGGCGTCCCGCAGGCGGGTGAGCGCGTCGACCGCGTCGGCGCAGAGCTGTTCGCCGCGGCCGGCCACGCACACGGCGTAAGCCTCGTCCGGCGAACACCCGTCGCGATACGGACGGTTGCTCGTCATCGCGTCCCAGGCGTCGGCGACGGCCATGATGCGGGCTCCCGCAGGAATCGCGTCGCCCGAGAGCCCGTCGGGATAGCCCCGGCCGTCGATGCGTTCGTGGTGTCCGCGGACCCACGAGACCTGCTCGGCGCTCAAGGCGCCGGCCACGATCTGCGCGCCCAGGGCCGCATGTGTCTTGACCACCTCGTACTCGGCGTCGCTGAGCGACGCCTTCTTCAACAGGATCGCGTCGGGGACCCCGACCTTCCCCACGTCGTGCATCAGCGCCGCCTGATGCAGATCGGCCGCGTCGTCGTCGCTCCATCCCGCTTCCAGGGCGAGTCGGTGGCTGAGGTCGGCCACCCGCTCCGAGTGGCGCTGGGTGTACGGATCACGGGCGTCGACCGCGTGGGCGAGCGACTGGATCGCGCTGAGCGCGCGCAGCTGGGCCATCCGCATGGACCGGTCCGGGGCGTTCACGATGCGGTCGACCTCGGGGGTCCAGCGGCAGGCGGCGTTGCGGCCGTTGGACTTGGCCCAGTAGAGCGCGAAGTCGGCCCGGCTGAGCAGGTCGTCCTGGACGGCCCGATCCTGCGTGCTGGCCACGCCCGCCGACATCGTCACCTGCGGAATTGGGCCGACGGGGTTCTCGCGGATGCGCTGCAGCGCTCGCTCGGCGGCGTCGAGCGCCTGCTCCGCATTCGTGTCCGGCATTGCCCAGGCGAACTCCTCGCCGCCGATGCGGGCCATCGTGTCGCCGTCGCGGGCGACCGAGCGCAGTCGGCGCGCCACCTCAGCCAGCACCTCGTCACCGGTCTGGTGGCCGAGCGCGTCGTTGATGGACTTGAAATGGTCGATGTCGAGCACGACCACCGACACGGGCGACTGTTCGATCTCGCTGCGCCGCTGGACGTCGCGCAACCGCTCGTGGAAGACACGATGGTTGAGCAGCCCGGTGAGCGCGTCGGTGGTGGCTCGGTCGTTGAGCTCGTCGAGGTCGACGAGGCGGCTGATGGCCACCGACAGCGGCGGCACGAGCGTTCGCAGTTCGGCCTCGGCGGCGGCACGGGGGCGTTCGCCGGGACGTGCGACCACGCCGAGGGCCCCCCAGCACGTGCCGTCCACGAGGATCGGTGACGCCAGCGCGGTGCTCCCGTCCTCACCGGTCGCCCGCGCGTCGGTCCCCGTCGCGATGCAGTGCGCGAGCGTGGCCTCCAGCTCCGGCGGCGCCCCGTCGTCCGTCGCTGCCGTGGTCGGTGCACCCTCGTCGTTCCACCGCGCGATGCCCGCGGCCACCGTGTGGGGACGTTCCTCGAGGACCCGTGTGGCCATGGTGCAGACCGTGGCCAGGTCGCACCCCTCGGCCACCGCCGCGAACAACGCTCCCTGGACCTGCTGGGATTCGGTCGCACCACGGAGTGCGGCGACGACCCGGCCCCGCGCGCGGTCCAGCGTGAGCCAGATGGCGAGGGCGATGAAGACCATGGCGCCGATCCCGGTCCAGAGCTGGTGCGTGAGCTGCGTCTGCAGCGCGGCGATCCTGCGACTCTCGACGGCCTGGCCGCTGCGCAGTTCATGGACCCACGTGTTGACGGCGGCGTTGGCGCGCTGCGTCAGCCGGCCGAGTTTCCGGACGCCCGCGCGGTCCTGCGCTGAACCGGCCGGCGTCTGCGCGTTTGCCTGAACGAGGGACACGAGTGCGTCGAGTGTGGACGCCGTGACGTCGGCGGCGCGATCGGCCTGGGGCGTCACCCGCATCTGGTCCGCTTCGGTGAGTTCCGTGAGGACCCCGATCCGTGACAGCGCCAGCAGCACCATCGTCGGGGTGAGCGCCTTCTCGTCCGGATTGGACGCCTTGGCGCGGAAGAACTGCACTTCGAGGTTGAGCAGGTCGGCGTGGGCGGTCGTCAGCGCCGAATGCGCGTCGTTGATGCGGTCCTGCGACGCGCCCAGCTCCCGCAGATCGCGCGAGATCAGGATACCCATCAGGGTGATCCCGGCGCAGATCACCACCAGCACGCTCAGCTGCACGATCTGCAGCACGCGCATGCGGGTGGCCGCGCGCTCCCAGGACACCCCCGACACGGCCGGGTTTCGCCGACCGATCACCGACGACCGGACCGGTTGGGCAGCAGGCACGGATCGGGCATGGGGGCACCATCGGCAGCTGAATGTGTCGGATGAGTGCGGCGGCAGCCGGTCATCGGACCGTCAGCACCGGGTTGCGGCGATCCGGGGATCCGTCCGGGGTCGCCGACGTCGTCGTGATCGCGCCGACCTGGAAGCTCACAACCCGGGCATCGCCGTTGCCGAGCACGTCGCCGACGCGTTGCGCCGGTTCGTGTGACTCGACGCCGAGCTCGGACATGCCGGGCGGCGCGGTGTACCGGAACGTGATCCGGGACGGCGAGGCGGGCACCACCACCCGGGTCAGCACACGATCGCCGGCTCGCACCGTCACGTGCCGGTCGATGGCGAAGCTGATGACCTCCATGCGAACGATCACCGGCACGTCGCGTTCGCGGTTGTTCCACACCACGAATCGGCCGTGATCGCCGAACAGCCACTGGTACGAGGGTGCGCCGTTGCCCGGCTCCAGTCCGGCGAACTCCGGTCCGGGGTACGTCCCCACCGGCGGCGTCCGGACGTCGACCTTCCACAGTGAGTCGCCGCCGAACCGCTTCACCAGGGACGCGCCACGGGGTACGGGCGGGGTCACGCCCGCCCGCGCGTAGGCGTCGCCGTGCACGACGATCCAGCGAACCCCGAGTTCGGCCAGGATCGGCGCCACCCACGGCCTGCCGGGGTCCACCAGGCGGCGGTGCAGCGTGTCGCCCCAGGAGAACGGCAGCGCCCCGGTCAGCAGCGGCCTCCCGGCGGCCTCGGTGCGGAACGTGTACGCCGCCTGCTCGACGCTGTAGGCCGTCGGCAACGGGTACTCCACGCGACTACCGGGCCCCAGCGTCGAGAGGTACGTGTAGACCGGCGGGGTCCGGGTGTCGAGCACCGGATGTGACGGGGCGTAGTCGACCCACATCGCCGCTCCCAGAGCCAGCGCGACGGCCGCGGCCGCGCGCGGGGTTCCGGGGAGCACCGCCTTCGCCCCGATCGCGACCAGCGGGGTGAGTCCGAGCGCGACCACCACGAGCAATCTGGCGTAGACGCGCCAGTGGGGGAACAGGTCGTGGATGGGCGTGGCGGGCATCGGGATGTGGACGCCGAACGGGGTGATCTCCGGAGGGGAGGCGACGATCGCGCCCACGACCATCAGCGTCACGCCCAGTACGACGACGAAGCCGGGTGTGCCCGGCCGCCTGCGGATGGCGGTCACCACCGCGACGCCCGCCAGGCCCAGGGCGACCAGGCCCAGGTACAGGCTCGACTCTCCGAAGTTCGAGCCGTGGATGTGGCGTTCCAGGAACGGCCGCGTCCAGCCGCCGACCAGCAGATGCTGCGAGTGCGGGACGAACCACTCCCACCATCGCGCGCTGTAGAAGACGAGGTCGACGCTGCCGCGGGATGCCGACAGCTCGGCGTCAATGGTGGAGCGCCGGGCGATCAGCCAGAGGGCCTGCGGCAGGTGGACCGTGACCGCGATGCCGAGCAGCACCGCCGCGCGGAGGACGACGTCGCGGACACCGGACCGCGCCAGGAGGGCCGTACCGAGATCGGCGGCCACGAAGGCGACCCCGACCGCGGCGATGACCAGGGTGAAGTAGGTGCTCGTGTAGGCCGCCACCAGCAGGGCGGTCGCCACGAGGATCCAGCCGCGCCGCCGTCGGCCCTCCCGCACCAGCAACAGGCCCAGGAGCAGCACCGGGAAGGCTTCGAGGTGCACGAACACGAGGTGTCCGGTCGCCTTGGCCATGTGCCACGGCAGGAATCCGAAGACGAATCCGGCCAGGGCGGGCGCCCAGAAGCCGCCGGTCACGTGTCGCGCCAGCACGAACGCCGCCAGCGGTGACGCCACGAGGCCCACGAAGAGCACGATGTTGTAGGCGAGCACCTCGTTGCCCGCGGTCAGGCCGACGAGCAGCTGCAGCGGCCACTCCACGACGATCTGCGGCAGCGAGCTCGCGCCGGAGAGCGGCACGCCGAAGGGCGCGTTCTCCAGGTGGTTCACCGCGCTGGAGAGCGGCCCCACGTCGAGGGCCCGGCGGTTGCGGATCAGCACGACGACCCCGGTCCCGTCCCCGATGTCCCCGTAGAGCATGCGCCACGGGGCGCGCGCCACCGGCCAGGTCATGGCGACCGCCGACGCCGCGTAGAGCAGCGTCGCCGCGAGCCATGCGGGAATCGTGCGAAGGCGGGTCATCCGGGGCACCGGTCGGGTGCGCCCGGTGGGCGGCGTGGGAGCGGTTTCATCAACCCGTCGACTCGGGCGCGTTGGCTGGCGGAACCCGCAGCGGGGGCGGATCGGTGGCGAGTATAAGGCGGACTTGCCAAATCGTCCGCATCGGCCCTGCGCGCGGCCCTCGTGATGCGGGCGCCGAACCGGGACCCGGACGGACCGTCACCGTCCGGGGCACCCGCCGCTCAGGCCGATGGCGTCAGCCCCGGGAGGTGTGGCGCGTCTGGGTCGACGGCAGCCGCCGCCGGATGAGGCCGGAGGTGGCTCCGCCCACCAGCAGAACCGCCGCGAGTGACGACAGCACCACGAACGGCAGCGGGACCGACACACCCGGGGGTGTCGCCGGAGCCCGCGGAAGTCCCAGCCGGTCGGCGGCGCTCGGCGTCGAGGAACGCTCGAGGGCGGACGCGGTCCGACCGGGTTGGCCCGTGTTCACACCCAGCAAGGAGTTCCGCTCGGCCTCTCGGATGGCGCGGATGGCGGCTGTCTGGTGGGGGCCGCCGATGCGCTGCGCGAGATCCAGCGCACCCTGCAGTTCGCCGGTGGTGTAGGTGCCCTCGATGATGCCGTCGTCGGCATGGTCCGCGATGACCTGCTCGGGCGTGGCCCCCAGTGGGGCCGCTGCCAGGAGCAGTGCGAGACCGGCTACGAGGGCCGCCAGCTGATGGGTCACTTTGCGCATGAGGTCACCGTCGATCGTACGCGGAATCCGACTGGATCCGAAAGGCATCCGAAAAATCCATACGTTTGAGGGGGGAGGAGGTCACCGTGATCTCCCTCCCAGGAGTGATCCCCGGGGCGGGTTCAGGGGGTTCTGACCGGAACATTCCGCAATACCTCCCGAATCCTGGCCGGACAGCCAGTTCGTGGGCCCCGTCTCGTTGCTACTTTCCGTCGCCGTGCGAGTTCTCGTCACAGGTATCAGCGGGTTTGTTGGACACCACCTGGCCGCGCTCCTGCGCGGTGAGGGCCACGACGTCTGGGGACTCGTGCTGAGTTCCGACGAGGTGATCCCCGAGGGTGTGACCACGATCCCCGGCGACGTCACCGACCTGGCCGCCGTCCGCGCGGCGTTCGCGACCGCCCGCCCGGAGGGCGTCGTCCATCTCGCGGGTGCGTCGTCGGTGGGCGCCTCATTCGCAGACCCAATCGGAACCTGGCGCGTCAACCTTGACGGCACGCTGTCGGTGCTCGAGGCGGCGCGGGGTCTCGATGTCGTCCCCCGCATCGTCACCATCACCAGCGGCGAGGTCTACGGGCAGGTTCCGGTCGACGAGCTGCCGGTACGGATCGACACGCCCATGAACCCCGACTCGCCGTACGGCGCGTCGAAGGCCGCCGCGGACCTGGCCGCCACCCAGTACGCGCTGAGCTTCGACGTCCCCGTCCTGCGCGTCAGGGCCTTCAACCACATCGGTCCCGGCCAGGACGCGCGGTTCGTGGTCCCGAGCATCGCCAGGCAGCTCGCGCTGGCAGAAGTCCGCGGCGACGATCGCGCCACGCTGGAACTCGGCAACCTCTCCACCCGCCGCGACTTCACCGACGTGCGCGACATGGTGCGGGCCTACCTGCGAATCCTCGAGGCGGGCGACCCCTCGACCCCGTATCTGGCGTGCAGCGGCGCCTCGCGCCCCATCCAGTCGCTCGTCGACACACTGGTGGCGTGTTCACCGCTCACCGTCGAGATCACGCAGGACGCCGGCCGGGTCCGATCCGGCGAACAACCCGACCTCTACGGGTCCCCTGACGCCCTCGAGGCCCTCGGGTGGACCCCGACGATTCCAATTGAGCAGACACTCTCCGACACCCTTGCGTGGTGGCGTGAGCGCGTCACAACCGAAGGAGCCTGAGCTGCCAACTGCCCTCATCACCGGAATCACCGGCCAGGACGGGTCCTACCTCGCCGAGCTGCTGCTCGAGAAGGGGTACGACGTGTGGGGCATGGTGCGCCGCGCATCGACCGAGTCGTACGAGCGCATCGAGCACCTTCGTGACCAGCTGCACTTCGTGCAGGGAGACCTGCTCGACCAGCCGTCGCTCACCACCGCCCTCGAAGCGGCGCGCCCCGACGAGGTCTACAACCTCGCCGCGCAGTCCTTCGTGCCGACCTCGTGGAGCCAGCCGGTCCTCACCGCCGAGTTCACCGCGGTCGGCGTCACCCGCCTGCTGGAGGCGGTCCGTCAGGTCAACCGTGACATCCGCTTCTACCAGGCGAGTTCGAGCGAGATGTTCGGCAAGGTCCGCGAGACCCCGCAGACCGAGCTCACGCCCCTGTACCCCCGCAGTCCGTACGGGGTCGCCAAGTGCTACGGGCACTACATCACGGTGAACTACCGCGAGAGCTACGGCATGCACTGTTCGTCGGGGATCCTCTTCAACCACGAGTCACCGCGGCGTGGTCTGGAGTTCGTCACCCGCAAGGTCACCGACGGTGTGGCCCGCATCAAGCTGGGACTCACCGACGAACTGCGGCTCGGCAATCTCGACGCCAAGCGCGACTGGGGCTTCGCCGGCGACTACGTGCGGGCCATGTGGTTGATGCTCCAGCAGGAGGAACCCGACGACTACGTGGTCGCGACCGGAGAGACACACACGGTGCAGCGGCTGGTGGACCTCGCCTTCGCCCGTGTCGGGCTGTCGCCCGAGAACCACGTCGTCCTCGATCCGGCGTTCGTCCGTCCGGCGGAGGTGGATCTCCTGGTCGGTGATCCCCAGAAGGCGACCGATCAGCTGGGTTGGACCCCCGAAGTGAGCTTCGAGGAGCTCGTCAACATGATGGTTGACGCCGACATGGAACGGCTCTCGGCCTGACGGTCAGGGTGTGGCGGCCGGAGCCTTCCCGGCACCGGTCGCCGGCACCCGGGTCTCCGCCGAGATCAGCTGCAGGCTGAGCACCCGCTGGTCGGCGCTGTCGGTGACGTCCGAGACGCGCTGCGCGGGTTCCTTGGACCGCAGCGCGAGTTCACTGATGCCCGGGGGCACGGTCACCGTCGCCGTCATCACGGTCGAACCGTCGATGCGCTGTTCTGCGACGGCCACACTGTCCTGAACGAGGATGGCCGTCCGCGGCATGGCGAACGCGGACAGGGTCAGGTCCATCACGATGCGCCGCGGCACACGGAACGGATTCACGACCGCGAGTGTGGCGTGATCCCCGTTCATCCACTGCACGGGACCGGACGGCGCATCCTCCGCCGGCCACCACGAGCGGTCCGGCGCCACCAGCACCGGGCGGTCCGCGCCGGCCCTGATCGCGTACAGCCGCGCGCCGCCCCGCTCGGCGACGAGTCTGAGGTCCGGGCGGGCCGGGGGCGGGGTCGCCCCCGAGTGGACGACCAGCCATCGCGCGCCCAGGGACGCCAGTGCCGGGACGGTCGCGGGATCGGACAGATCGCGCAGTCGACGCCCGAGGTTGGCGCCGGCGGTGGCGGGGTCGGCACCGTTCACCAGGGGATGCGCCAGGTCGCGGGTCTGGAGCATCGCGGCGAACGTGGCGGGTGTCAGCGGATCCTCCAGCGGATACTCGACGCGTGCGCCCTCCGGGAGCGCACTCAGCTCCGTGAAGATCGCCCCGGGGGTCGTGTCCATGTGTGGGGGACGCACCCCGAGCGTGTCGACCGCGAGGAGCAGCGCCAGCGCCGCGCCCGCGACGATCTGCCAGCGTCCGGGCGGGACACGCTCGGCCAGGTACCGGGCCCCGATGGCCGCGAGGACGACCGTCGCCAGCGAGACGACCACGAACAGGCGCCCGTACACGCGCCAGTACGGGAAGAACTCGAAGATCAGCCGCGAGGGCGTGGGGATGCCCACGCCGAACGGGTGGATCTTGGGCGGCGTGGCCGTGAACAGGCCGACGAGGATCATGGTCGCCGAGAAGACGATCGGGAACCCGAGGGTGGCGCGCCACCGGCGGCCCGCCACGATCGCGACGGCGGCGAGCGCCATGCACACGATCCCCAGGTACAGGGTCGATTCCTCGAGATTCGATCCGTGCCGTCGCGCATCCAGGAACGGCGCGGTCCAGTCCCCGGCGACGAGATGCTGCGGGTGCGGCGTCACCCATTCGAACCATCGGGCGCCGTACACGTACAGGTCGCCGATCGTCCTGCCGCCGGCGAACTGATTGTCGATCCCCGAGCGGTGCGTCACCAGCCACGCGAGCTGCGGGAGGTACACCAGGGCGAGCAACGCAAGCAGCCCGGCCGCCCGGTGGACCGCCCGCGCCATGTTCCGCGCGGTGGCCAGGTCGGCGATGAGGTAGCTGGCGACGATCACGCCGAGCGCCGGTGTGAGGTAGCTGTTGGTGTAGGCCGAGACGACGAAACCGAGCGCCGTCGTCGCCCAGGCGAGCCCACCCCGATCGCGTCGCAGCATGATCAGGCCGAGCACCACCACGGCCGGCCCTTCCAGGTGGATGAGGCCCGCGTGGCCGACCCCGAGGCGCGTGACCATCCACGGGGACATGGCATAGGCGAACGCGAACAGCAGCGGGATCCAGTATCCGCCGACGAGGTGGCGGACGAGCACGAACATCGCGAGCCCGGTGGCGACCATCCCCACGAGGAAGCTGAGGTTGTAGGCGAGGACCGGCTCGCCGGTGATCCGGGCGATGAGTTGCGTGGGGCCGTCCACCAGGATCTGGGGCAGGCCGCTCGCCCCCGGGAGGTCGATGCCGAACGGGTACCCCTGCAGGACGGTGTGGCGGGTCGACAGGACCCCGACGTCGAGCAGGTCGCGGTATCGGAGGAGCGCGATCCCGCCGACGCCGTCGCCGAGTGTGCTGATCATCAGCCGTGCCGGGTGGATGGCGACCGGCCAGGTCAGCACCATCACGCCGATCGTCAGCAGCAGTACGCTCGAGACCCACGGCCCCAGGAGGCGCCGGGCGCGTGCCATGGCGGCGCGTTCGGGTGCGTCAGCCGCCATGGGACCGGCCGCCACGTCTGCGACGGCGACGCATCGCCGCCGACCCGACGGTCACGCCGGGCGCTCGCTTGCGGTCGTCTCCGGAACCCCCGCGGTGGGGCCGGGCATCACCTGGCCCGCGGCCTGCTTCTGGTAGTAGCGGCGAATCCGGAGCCGGTAGAAGACCGCGGCGGTGTCCCAGAGGGCGCGTCCCACCGCACGCCAGTTCACCCCGCTCGCCGTGAACTGGTAGTTCAGGGCGATCGGCGCTTCGACGATGCGGTCCAGGCCCAGGGCCCGCGACACCGCGAGCACCTCGAGGTCCACCGCGAACCGCTTGACCAGCACGATCGGGAGCACGCGATCCACCACGGGCCGGGTCAGCAGTTTCATCCCGACCTGTGTATCGCGAACGTTGAGCCGGAAGAGCGCATGGACCAGCCGCTGGAACATCCACGACGCGACCCGCCGGTGCCGGGGGTAAGCGACCCGTGAGTCAGGGTGGCGCTTGGAACCGACCACGATGTCCGCGTCGGTCGCCCGCAGGATCTCCAGGAACGTTGCGAGCGACGCCGGATCGAGGTCCAGATCCGAATCGCACCATGCGACGTACCGTCCTCGCGCCAGGCCCGAGCCGACACACAGCGCGTGGCCCTTGCCCATGTTCTCGGCATATCCGGTCACACGGACCGAGGGCCCCGCGGCGCGGGACGCGGCCTCGAGCGTGCCGTCCGAACTCCCGTCGCTCACGACGACGATCTCGTACGTGACCCCGAGGTCGGCGACACGCCGCTCGATCTCGCGGATGTTGGCCTCGATCTCGTGTTCCTGGTCGAACGCCGGGACCACGACCGAAAGGGCGATATGGCGGGCATCTCCGGCAGAGAGCCGATTGGGCGCTGACGGGCCTCCCACGAGCTCAGGCTACCAGCACGCCTACCCACCCGAGCGACGTTTTTGCGGCAACCATGGGCTGTATGCTCGCCGGGTCCCCGTCGGCCCCGCGGACCCGACTGCGCACAAGGCGCCTCCGGCCCACGCGGACGTCACCCATTGACCCGAGCGCCCGTGCCACCACCGTCCCTCAGCGTCATCATCCCGGTGTTCAACGAACCCCGGTGGATTCACACGGTCGTCGACGACCTCTTCACCGCGTTTGGACGATCGCCGTTCCCGGCGATGGAACTCATCATCGTGGACGACGGGTCCGACCAGGAGACGCGGGATTCGCTGGCCCGCCTGGGCGAGCTGCGCGAGTGCCGGATCATCCGGCAGGAGAACCAGGGGCGCTTCCACGCGCGTCTCGCCGGACTGCGGGCCGCCACGCAGCCGCTGGTGCTGCTGGTGGACAGCCGCGTCAGCCTCGACCCCGACGCGCTGGCGTTCGTCGCGGCACACCCCGACGCCGACGGGCGGATCGGGCCCTGGAACGGGCACGTCAGGATCGACGTCAGCGGCAACCTCTTCGCCCGGTTCTGGAACGTCCTCACCGATGCCGCCTTCTTCGAGTACTTCGGCAATCCGCGGACCACCAGCTTCGGGCTGGAGGAGTTCGACCGGTTTCCGAAGGGCACCGGCTGCTTCCTCGCCGACCGCGACGCGCTGCTGCGCGCGGTGGAGGAGTTCGACAGCCATTTCGACGACATGAAACTCGCCAGCGACGACACGCCGATCATCCGCGCGATCGCCGCCGAGCGCCGCATCAACATCTCTCCGGGGTTCTCGTGCGTGTACCGCGCCCGCAACCGCCCCCGGGCGTTCCTGAAGCACACCTTCGACCGGGGAACCCATCTCGTGGACGGGTACCTGCGGCCCGGCGCTCGGTTCCGTTCCCTCATCCTCGCGGTGCCGCCCGCGACCATGCTCGGGGGCGCGCTGCTGCTGCGGTTCCGGTGGGCGCGGCTCGCGTCGGTCATCGCGGTTCCCGTGGCCGCGGTGGGCGCCGCCGTCCGGTTCCGGCGCAGCGCGACCGACGCCCTCGCCCTCATGCTGGTCGGCCCGCCATGGACGGTCGCATACGTGGCCGGGGTGTGGCGCGGCCTCTTCATCGCGCTGAAGCGGAGACCGGGCACGTGATCGGCGTCGTCTTCGGGACGACGGGCGAGCTCATCAAGATCGCTCCGCTCTGCCGGGCGATTCGCGACCGCTCCGGTCGCGAACCCCTGCTGATCTGCACCGGACAGCAGCCCGAGCAGCTCCCCGACATGCTTCGCGCGTTCGGCCTTCGGCAACCCGACGTGTGGCTGGCACGCGGCAGCGGCGGCCGCGACCTCGCCCGGGCCGCCGACATCCCCGGCTGGGGGGCGCGTGTGGTCGGGAACGCGGCGCGCCGGCGGGGATGGTTGCGGCGTGCCCTGCAGAGCGACGGGCGCGCTCCGATGGTCATCGTCCACGGCGACACCTTCACGACGGTGGCCGGCGCATTGATGGGGCGGGCGATGGCGGTTCCGGTGGGGCACGTGGAAGCCGGCCTGCGCAGCGGCGACTGGCGGAACCCGTTTCCCGAGGAGCTCAACCGCCGGATCACCTCGCGGCTGGCCCGCGTGCACTTCGCACCCGGTGCGTGGGCGGCCGGAAACCTCCGTGACGCGGGGGTCGGTGGCGAAATCGTGGACACCGGCGCCAACACCATCGCGGACAGTCTCGCGCTGGTCACGGCGACCCCGGAGATCGATCTCCCGGATCCGCCCTTCGGGGTCGTCTCCATCCACCGGTTCGAGTTGCTCCGCGACCAGGCGCGGCTGCGGGCGGTCCTGGAGGCGATCCGGGACGGGGCACGCCGCACCCCGCTGCTCTTCGTCGACCATCCGGTCACCTGCGACGCCCTGACGGCGCAGGGCCTGGACGGACTGCTCGACGGCGAGGGGATCACCCGCATCCCCAGGCAGGGGTACGGGTCGTTCATCGGCCTGCTCACCCGCAGCGCGTTCCTGCTCACCGACTCGGGAGGCTGCCAGGAGGAGGCCGCGGTCCTGGGCCACCCGACGCTCATCCACCGTGCACGGACCGAACGCCGCGACGGCCTCGACGGCGGCCCGGTCGTCCTCTCCCACCTGGATCTCGACGAGGTGCGGCGGTTCCTGGACGGGGGCTGGGAGGCGTCGCGCCGTTCCGGCGTCCGCCCGGGGGAATCACCCACCGGGGTCATCGAGCGGTGGCTCGTCACGCACGGACACCTGGCCGAACACGACGCGGCGCCAGGCGGCCGATGAGCACCGCCGCCGAGCCCGAGCGGAGCCGCCTGAGCACCGCGATCCGGTTCCTGAGCGCGTTCCGCGGGGGTGCGCTCGCCCTCACCGTGCTGACGCTGCTGGCGAATGCCGCGAACTACCTCACCAACATCGCGTTCAGTCAGCTGCTGAACCCGGTCGGGTACGGCGAACTGTCGGCGCTCCTCGCCATCGCGGTGGTGGTCGGGATGCCGACGAGCGCCGCGCAGACGATCGTGGCCGAACGTGTCGCGGCCCACTCCAGCCGCGGGGACGTGGAGCGTCTCCGATACCTCATCCGCCACGCCTACGCCCACGCGATCACGGTGGGCCTGGTGGTCGCCGGCGCCTACGCGCTCTGCATCCCGCTGGTCATCAAGCTGCTCGACCTTCGCTTCCCGGGCCCGGCGATCGCCCTGGTGCCGCTGCTGGTGATGGTCTTCGTCCAGCCCGTGCAGCTCGCCTTGCTGCAGGGGCTCTCCCGGTTCTGGGCCCTGGGCCTGACCCTCCTGGCCCTCGCGACCTCACGAATGGCCTTCGGGATCGCGCTGGTCCTGCTCGGAGGAGGCGCCGGCGCCGCGATCGGCGGCCAGGTGGTCGGCCTGCTCGTCGTGCTCACCCTGGCGGCCTTCTTCACCCGTCGCCACGTCGCCAGCGCGGGAGCACGGGCCGCCCGCAGCGGCGTGCGGCGACGCCCCACCGCGCGCACCACGTCGGCCACCGTCGCGTTCGTGGCCTTCAGCGTGCTGGCCAACATCGACGTGGTGCTCGGCAAGCTCATCCTCGATCCCCACGACGCCGGGCTGTACGCGGCATTGGCCACCATCGCCAAGATCGCGATGTTCCTCCCGGCCGGGCTGGTGTTCATGATCGCTCCCGGGGTCGCCCGTGCGCGGGCGGCGAACGAGAATCCTCAGGGCGTGCTGCGCCGCAACGCGGTGCTCGTGCTCGCCGTGGGGGCCCTCGTCCTCGCGGCGATGGCGATCTTCCCCACGCTGATCGTGCATCTCACGTTCGGGACCGCCTACGACCAGATCATCGGCTCGGCGTGGATCGCCGCGATCGCGGGGGCGCTCCTGTCCCTGCTCTACTCCCTGTGCACCTACTCGGCCGCGCTGGGGGACCGCCGCTGGTACCTGGTGCCCGTGGCGGGCATCGCGGTCCAGGTCGGCATGATCTTCGCCATCGGTGACCGTCCCCGCACCGTCATGGTCGCGCAGGCGGTGACGGTCGGAGCAATCCTGGTGGCCAACGAGCTGTTCGGGAGGCCCTTTCTGAGGCGCGATCACCGCACCGAGGTCGGACCGACCCCCGCGGAGGCCGGGTGATGCGGGCCGTGCTCCGTCGGGTCCTGGGACGCTGGGGGACGGCTCCGGCCGCCGCGCTCGTCCTGGCGGTGGCGCTGGCCGCGGTGATCCGCCTCTGGGTGTTGCACAGCCCCGTCGGCCGGATGGAGTCCGACGAAGCGGTGACCGGGGTGATGGCCCAGCGCATCCTCGACGGCGAACTCTTCGCCTTCTTCGCCGGGCAGACCTACATGGGATCGCTCGAGCAGTACGCGCAGGCCGCGGTGCTGGCGGTCACGCCGGACACGCCCACGACCCTGCGCATGGTGCAGCTGGCGCTGTCGGTGGCGACCTGCCTGCTGGTCGGCGTCACCGCCCGCCGACTCACGAACTCGCCCTGGTTCGGCGTCGCGGCGGCGGCGCTCTTCGCCGTCGGGCCGTGGTTCAACGTCGAGAAGGGCATCCGCAGCCACGGCGCATACGACACGGCCCAGCTGCTGAGTGTGCTCGGGCTGCTGCTGGTCGTGAACCTCTCACCTCGCACCCGCTTGGCGCCGTGGCGTGCCGCCGCCGTCGGATTCGTCGCGGGCCTGGCCCTGTGGGAGAGCACGCTGGCGATCATCGCGCTGCTGCCGGTGGTCTGGTGGGCCATCGGCGTCGCCCGCCACCGCCTGCCGCATCTCCTGCCGCCGGCGCTCATCGGCGCCGTGCTCGGCGCGGCCCCGTTCATCGTGCACCGCATCATCCACGGTCCATTCCCGCCCAGCGGAAGCGGGGAACCGCCGGCCACCACGTTCGCCGACCGGACCGACCTGATGCTGTCGCCGGTGCTCGGGATGTTCCTGGGGGTCCGCCACATCGGGGACGGCCGGCCGGTCAGCCAGTTCCTCCCGCCGGCCATCGCCACGATGATCGCGCTGGGCGCGCTCGGCGCCGGCGTGTGGTCACGCCGTCGGGGAATCCGCGACCTGGTGCTGCTGCGGGCCCCGGGGGTGCACGGCGTCGATCCCATCCTGGTCGTCCTCTCCCTGATGGTGATCCCGTACGGACTCACCGGGTTCACGTGGTTCGCCGGCACGCCGCGGTACCTGTTCGCGCTCTACCCGTTCGCCATCCTCGCCGTCATCGTCGCCGCGTCGCATCTGGGCCCGCGGGCCCGGCTGGCCGTCCCGGTCGTGCTCATCCTCGGGACCGCCGTGCTCAGCGCTTCGGCGGCCAATCGGGCGCTCGACGAGGGCGGCCGAGGTGGCTGGGTCGGAAGCTCTCGCGTCTACACCGAGGACATCCCGGCCTTCGTCCACCGACTCGAACGCGACGGGATCACGGGGGTGCACGCCGACTACTGGTTGGCCTACCCCATCCAGTACGCCTCCGAAGGGGCGCTCGCCGTGGAGCCGTATGGCAACAGCCGCTTCCCGAACCTGGACGCCCGCGTCGAATCGACCACGCCGGGCGCGGTCGCATACGCCATCCCGGTCGGTCCCGAGGAAGTGGCGATCCGCGACCGGCTGCGCGCCGCCGGAGCCACCGCGCGTGTGATCCGCGTGGGGCGGCTGGTCGCCTTCACGGACGTCGATCCGGCCACGGCCGTGGCGGCGATCACCACGCCGTAGCCGTTCCGGCCGTTGGATAGGGTTGGCGGCCACTTCACCGCACACGGAGACCTCCGGTTGGCGAACGAACCGATCATCGATGTGCAGCAGCTCG
Source organism: Actinomycetota bacterium (assembly GCA_020636905.1). GTDB lineage: Bacteria > Actinomycetota > Thermoleophilia > Miltoncostaeales > Miltoncostaeaceae. The sequence goes on from JACJWX010000006.1 coordinate 20,240, forward strand.
TGACCGATCTCCGCGCCCGAGCACGGCAGGGCGACGGCGAGCTGGCGTTCGGCGCGCTGGAGATCCCCGCCGCCGACGGACGGCCGGTCGTGCGGTTCCGTCCCGAGCTGGGGTACTCGAGCAAGCCCGTGGTCGGGAAGGCCATCACCGGGGTCAAGCGCACCATCCTGCGGATGGTGTTCCACGTCTTCGACGCGCTGGCTCGTGACACCGACCACGCGATCCACGCGCTCTGGAACCGCACCGCCGAGGTCGAACGGATCGCGCAGGCCGACCGCGGCCACATCGACGCCGCCATCGAGAACGAGACCTCCGCTCGCGAGCAGGTCCAGGCCGATGTGGCCTCCATCGCGCAGCGCCTGGCCTCGGTCGAGGAGCAGCTCCGCCAGCTCCAGATCGCCCCGCGGCTCGCCCGTCTGGAACGGGCCGCGAGATCGGCTCCGGCGGCCCCATCCGCGCCGGCCGGAACGACATCCGCCGCTCCGGCCGCTCCTGCCGCGGACACGTCCGGCCCCCGGTCGAGCGGTTTCGACTACGAACGCTTCGAGGACCGGTTCCGGCCCCGCGATCAGGTGGACGCCCACCAGCGGCAGTACGTCGAGTTGCTGGTCGACGCGGAGCGGGTTCTCGACATCGGCTGCGGTCGAGGGGAACTCGTCGCGATGCTGCGTGAACGCGGCGTCGACGCCTACGGCTACGAGATCGAGCCCGACTTCGTGGGGCTGGCCGAGGAGGCCGGGCTCCCCGTCACGCTCGGCGACGGCATCGCACACCTCGCCGGTGTGGAACCCGGCACCCTGGGCGGGGTGGTGTCGTCACACGTGGTCGAGCACCTCGAGCCGACCCAGGTCCTGACACTCGTCAACGCCGCGGGCGCCGCGCTGCGGCCGGGTGGCGTGCTCATCCTCGAGACGCCCAATCCGGAGTCGCTGGTCGCCGGGTCGGTCAACTTCCACCGCGACCTCACCCACCGGCGTCCCATCCACCCGGACACACTGGCCTTCCTGTGCGAATCGGCCGGCTTCGACCGGGTGGAGGTGCGTCGGCTGTCGCCCGTCGACGACGCGACCATGCTGCCCGACCCCGATGACGGGACCGCGCTGAGCGAGACCATCAAGCGGCTCAACGCGCTCCTCTACGGGTATCAGGACTACGCGGTGATCGCCCGCTTGCCGTGAGGATCCTCTGGGTGGTTCCCCGGTACGGCCCGGACGTGCTCGGTGGTGCCGAGGCGCTGGTGCGCGCGCTGGCCACCACCGTCATGCCGGACGGGTGGGAGAGCACCGTCGCCACCACCTGCGCCACCGACCACCGCACCTGGCGGAACGTCCATCCCGCCGGCGAGGTCGAGATGGACGGCCTGTGCGTGCACCGCTTTCCGGTCGGTCCACGCGACCCGGGCACCTATGAGCGGCTCCATCCCACGATCCTGAGCGGGCGCGCTAGCTACGCCACCGAGCTCGAATGGTTCAGCCACAGCGTCGTTTCCACTGAGATGACCCGTTTCCTGGAAACGACCCTCGATCGCTTCGACCTGCGGATCTTCGCCCCGTATCTGTTCGGCACCACGCTGTGGGGCGCGCAGGTGGCGCCGGGCCGATCGGTATTGCTGCCCTGCCTGCACGACGAGGCCTACGCCCGGCTCACCAGTGTCCGTGCCATGCTCGGGGCGGTTCGCGGCTGTCTCTTCAACGCGCCCGGGGAGGCGCGTCTGGCCGCGACACTGGCCGACGTCCGCGACGGCGAGGTCGTCGGCATGGGGTTCGACCCTCCGGCCACGCCGCTCGCGGGCACGACGGCGCGCCCCGACGGCCCGTACCTCGTCTACGCCGGGCGTCTGGAGGAGGGCAAGGGGGTGCACGAACTCGTCGACCACGTCACGCGGATGCGCGAGGCCGACCCGGCGCTTCCCCGATTGCTCCTGCTCGGCCACGGCGGCTACCGCCCACCGCGATCCGCTCGCCAGCACGTCGTGCAGGTGGGCTTCGTCCCGGAAGCGGACAAACAGTGGCTCATCGCCGGTGCCACCGCCCTGGTGAGCGCCTCGGTGATGGAGTCACTGTCCATCGTGCAGCTCGAAGCCTGGCTCCACGGCGTTCCGAGCATCGTGAACGCCCGATGCACCGTGATGGCGGACCACTGCTCCACCTCGAACGGTGGCCTGGCATACGAGGACGGCGCCGGCTTCATCGACGCGGTCCGCGTCCTGCAGGACGATCCCGCCCGACGCCAGCGGATGGGCGCCTCCGGCCGCGAGTACGTGCTGGACGTCTACGGTTGGGACGCGGTGCGGCGACGGTTCCGCGACGCCATGGAACGGTTCGCCGCGTGAGCGTCGTCCACCAGGTCATCGCCGGGGCCGCCCCGGGCGACGCGGTCACCATGCAGGCGCTCCGCCTGGGCGAGCTGCTCACCGCCTGGGGGTTCGAAAACGCCATCCTGGCCGACCACGTGCACCCCGCCATGTCCGGGCGGGTGTCCCGGCTGCGGGGCGCGGCGGATCCCCGCCTCGGCGCCGGACCCCTGATCGTGCGCTACTCGATCTGGGCCGATTCGATCGCGGCGGCACTGGCCACCCGCACGCCACGGGCGATCGTGTACCACAACGTCACGCCGGGCTCGCTGCTTCGGGCGGCCAACCCGGACGTCGGCGCGCTGTGCGACATCGGTCGGGCACATCTGCCCGACCTCACCGGCCGGGCCGATGTGTTCATCGCCGACTCGCACTTCAACGCACGCGATCTCCACGAGGTGGGGATCGAACGGGTCGAGGTGGTGCCGCTGCTGCTCGGGGCGATCGCCGCACCGCCCGCCCGGCTCGAAGCGAGGGCGCCGTCGATCCTCACCGTCGGGCGCATCGCCCCCAACAAACGCATTGAAGACGTGATCCGGATCGGGGTCGCGCTGGACCGGACCGGCACGCCAACCCCCGTCACGATCGTGGGCGCGGCCGACGCGTTCGAGCGCTACCGAGCGGCGCTCGACGGGCTGGTGCGCGATCTCGACGCGGCACACGTCCGCTTCGCGGGACGCGTCAGCGACGCTGAGCTCGAAGCCGCCTTCGCCGAGGCGTCGGTGTACTGCTGCATGTCGGTTCACGAAGGCTTCTGCGCGCCCCTGGTGGAGGCCATGCAGCACGGACTGCCGATCGTGGCGCGGTCCGCCGGCGCCGTACCGGAAACCGTCGGCGCCGCCGGCCTCGTGCTGGACGACGACGACCCGTACGTGTTCGCCGAGGCGGTGCGCGAGGTCTCCGCCAACGAGCGGCTGCGAGCGACCCTTCACGAGGCGAGCGTGGCGCAGCTCGCACGCTTCGCCCCCGACCTGGTCGCCGACCGTCTGCGCGCGGTGCTCGCTCCGGTGCTGGACGGGGAGCGGTGATGGACACACCCTCGGTCGCCATCGTGGTGCAGCGGTACGGCCCCGAGATCGGCGGCGGAGCCGAGGAAGAGGCGCGCCAGGTCGCCACCCTGTTGCGCGACACCTTGCGCGTCACGGTGCTCACGACGTGCGCCCGCGACTACCGGACCTGGCAGGACCACTATCCACCCGGTGAGACGACCATCGACGGGGTGCGCGTGCTGCGTTTCAGCGTGCCGGAGCCCCGCGACCCGGCGGCCTTCGACGCCCTCAGCCCGCGGGCGTACGCGGACCCCGCCAACCTCGAACTGGGTGAGCGATGGATGCGGGCGCAGGGCCCGGTGGCGCCCGATCTGCTCGACCACCTGCGAACCCGGGGCGGCGAGTACGACGCCGTGCTCTTCCAGACGTACCTGTACGCCACGACCGTCCTGGGCCTGCCCCTCGTCGCCGATCGCTCGATCCTGGTCCCGACCCTCCACGACGAGCCGCCGGCGCGCCTCGCGATCTTCGACGCCGTGTTCGACGCGGCGCGAGTGGTCGTCTTCAACACGCCGGAGGAGGCGGAGTTCGCGGCCGAACGCTTCGGCGTCGGGCGCGACCGGAGCGTCGTGGCGGGACTCGGCGTCGATCCGGCTCCGTCCGTGTCCGCCACGGCGTTCGCCGCCGAGCGGGGACTGACGCGACCGTACGTGGTGTGCGTCGGGCGGCTCGATCCGTCGAAGGGCACCGACCTGCTGGTCGAGGCGCACCGCGCCTATCGCGACCGCCATCCCGACGGCGCCGATCTCGTCCTGGTCGGGCGGGGCGAGCTGGAGCTCCCGGCGTATCCGTGGCTCACCGTGACCGGCTTCGTCGACGACCTCGAGAAGCATCGGGCCATCGCGGGCGCGGCGGTCGTCGCCGTTCCCTCGCCGTACGAGAGCCTGTCCATCTCCCAGCTGGACGCCTGGAATCACGCCAGGCCGACGCTCGCCAACGCCGCGAGCCCCGTGCTGGTCGGCCAATCGCGTCGCGCCGGCGGCGGACTGTGGTTCGCCGATGCCGACGAGTACGCGACGATGCTGGACTTCCTCGTCGCGAACCCGGCGCTCGCCGACGCGATCGGACGCCAGGGGCGGGCGTGCGTCGGCCGCGACTACGGATGGGACACCGTGGGCGCGATCTGGCGCGACGGGGTGAACCGCGTGGTCGAGGGCCCGGGGAGCCCGCCCGTCTCAGGCTGAGCCGGCGGCTTCCGATGCCCGGGCGGGGGACGCGACCGACCCCGAAGCGGGCACGCGGTCCGCTTCGAACACCCACTCACCCGCCAGATCGACGATGCCGATCCCGGCGCCGGACGCGAACACGGTGAGCTGCAGCCAGCGGTCGAGCCAGTCGTAGACGTCGCGCTCGTCGTGCGAGGTCGCCGCGACGGTGATGTCGAAGACGCCCTCGTGCAGGTGCAGGCTGGGCACGCGCAGCCGCACCGTCCCCGAGCTGACCGTGCCCTCCACCACGAAACGATCGCGTGTGGTGTTGATCCCGTAGATGATCTGGCCGTCTTCGGCGTTGAACTGGACGCCGACGTTCGGGAACTCCATGGGGTGCTCGCACACGAATCCGACCTCGAACGTCAGCTCCTGCCCGGACTGTACCCGCGTGACGTCCCGGCCCTCGCCGTCGACCATCCGGACGTGGGTGATGCGAGCCTCCCCGGTGCCCCAGCGGTTGGTCGCAGCGTCGTCCTCAGCGGCGGCGCCCTCCGGCACCGCACCCGCGTCGAGGGATCCGGACGCCCCCTCCATCTGGAGCGCCGCGGAGGGTCGTGCGTCGTGTTCGGCCAGGAGCTTGTGGTACCGGGCGAGGACGGTGTGCGACCCGCCATCGACGATCAGGCGACCGCCCTCGATCAGGAGCGCCCGGTCGCAGATCCGCTCGATCGCCTGGGCGTCGTGCGACACGAACACCAGCGTGCCGCCGTCGCGCTTGAACTCGAACATCCGGGCGGTGCACTTGCGCTGGAACGCCTCGTCGCCCACGGCGAACACCTCGTCCAGCAGCATGATGTCGGCCTTCACGTGGCTCGCCACCGCGAACGCCAGCCGCATCTGCATGCCGCTCGAGTACGTTCGCACGGGCGAATCGATGAAGTCGGCCACCTCGGCGAACTCGACGATGTCATCGAAACGACGGTCGATGTCCCGTTCGGAGAAGCCGAAGATGGCGGCGTTGAGGTAGACGTTCTCGCGCCCCGAGAAGTCGGGATGGAACCCGGCTCCCAGTTCCAGCATCGACGCGATCACGCCGCCCGCGGCGACCGTGCCCCGCGAGGGCGTCTCGATCCCGGCGATCAGCTTGAGCAGTGTGCTCTTGCCGGAGCCGTTGCGTCCGACGATCCCGATGGCCTCACCCGGCTCGACGTGCGCCGTCACGTCGTGGAGGGCCCAGAAGTCGGTGAACCGCCCCCGCCGGCGTCGCATCGCCGCTTCCTTGAGCGTGTGATTCCGCTCGTCGACGATGCGGTATCGGCGGGCGGCGTGATCGATGCGGATGGCACCCGCCGGCAGCTGGGACAAGGACGCGTTCCGAGGTCGAGAGACGATCGGCGCACACGGTACCAAGGGCCCGGGCGACATCCGTGGGATCGCGTCGGGTGCGGCTCCGACTACACTCCCGCTCCGATGAGGCATCTCGGCGACTACCGGCGCTACGCACCCCTCTTCCGCAATCTCGTCCGCCGCGAGGTCCGCCAGAAATACAAGGGCTCGCTGTTCGGGTTGCTCTGGACGCTGGCCAACCCCGCCCTGATGGTGGGCACCTACTACGTGGTGTTCACGTTCCTGTTCGACGCGCCGGTGAAGCCGTACGCGATCTTCCTGCTGACGGGGCTGTCGATCTGGTCGTTCTTCCTGGGCGGCGCCCAGCAGGCCGCATCGAGCCTGGTGGCCAACGCCAGCCTGGTGAAGAAGGTGCGGTTTCCGCGCGAGATCGTCCCCGCCGCGGCGGTGACGGCGAACGCGTTCACGGCCGCGGCGATGTTCGCGATCGCGCTGCCCCTCTGCCTGCTGTTCGCCTCCGGAAGCTTCATCACGCTGGTGGCGCTGCCCCCGTTCATCGTCTTCCTGGGGGTGTTCACCCTGGGGTTCGGGCTGATGCTGGCGGCGGTCAACGTCTACTTCCGCGACGTCGAGCACATCATCGCCGCCATCGCCACACCGTGGTTCTTCCTGACCCCGATCTTCTACACCTTCTCCGCACTGCCCACCGATCGGGCGCCGCAGTGGCTGCTGCACGTCCTCTACTACGGCAATCCCATCACGCCGTACGTCTCGGCGATTCGCGAGATCGTGTTCGCGGGCGACTGGCCCGGGCTGGGCGACTGGGTCTACTGCGCGGCGGTCGCCGCCATCACGCTGGTCAGCGGGTTCGCCATCTTCCGTAGGCTGGAGGGCGACATGGCCGTGGAACTGTGACCAGCGACGCGCTCACGCCGCTGCGGGTGGGGTTCGACATGAGCGCGGCCGTGGTGGGACGTCCGGGTGTTCAGCGCTACACGGCCGACGTCGCGCTCGCGCTGGCCGGTCTGCCCAGCATCGAGCTCACGCGACTCGGCGTGAAACCGAGCGACCGACGGGCGCACGCTCGGAGATCACGCGCCCGCGAGCGGCTTCGCGCGCACACCCCCGGCCGGCTGGGCCGCGAGGCGGCCGCCGCGGACGTCGACGTCCTGCACTACCCGGCCGCGCTCACCCTGCCGCACGCCCGGATGCCGCTGGTGCTGACCGTGCACGACGTCCTGCCGTGGCGCCGTCCGGAGCTGTTCCGCGCCACCGAGGGGGCTCGCCGCCGGGCGGTGGTGTCCCACGTGGCGTCCGCGGCGAGCCGGGTGCTCGTGGGTTCCGAACACACCCGTGGAGAGGTCGTCGAACTGCTGGGGCTCGATCCGCGCCGCGTGATGGTTGCGCCGCTGGGTGTCGATCGCCGCTTCCGTCCCATCGAGCCCGATCCGGTGGCGCTGGCGCACCGCTTCGGGATTCCGCCCGATCCATTCGTGCTCTGGGTGGGCACGCTCGAACCGCGCAAGAACCTGCTGGTGTTGTTGCGCGCCTTCGGGCTGGTCCGCCGCCGCGCGCCGGAGTGCTCCCTCGTCATCGTGGGCAACGTGCCCGGCGACAACCGGGACGTCGAGCGTGAGATGGATCTGCTGGGCGCCCACATCATCCGCCCGGGAATCGTCTCCGACGACGAACTCGTCCAGCTCTACTCATCCACCACGTGCTTCGTGTTCCCCTCGCTCTACGAAGGGTTCGGCCTGCCGCCCCTCGAAGCGATGGCATGCGGAGCGCCCGTCGTCTGCTCCAACCGGGCCAGCCTCCCGGAGGTGGTCGGCGACGCCGGCATCCTCGTCGATCCCACAGATCCCGATGCGCTGGCCGACGCCATCGAGGAGGTCGTCCTGTCGCCGTCGACCGCGAACGACATGCGCGATCGCGGACTGGCGCGGGCCCGGGGGTTCACCTGGAAGCGGTGTGCCGAGCACGCGGTCGACGCGTATCGCGCCGCGCTCGAGGACCCCAGGTGACCATCACCCGTCTCGATCTGCCGGGGGCCGTCGTCTTCGAGCCCACCGTTCATCGCGACGAGCGCGGATTCTTCGTGGAAACCCTGCGCTCCGAATGGTTCGACGAGGTCGGCCACGTCGGTGAATGGGTCCAGGACAACCACTCCCGATCCGCGAAGGGCGTCCTGCGCGGCCTCCACTACCAGACCCATCCCGGGCAGGTGAAGCTGGTGCGATGCGCCCGCGGGCGGATCCTCGACGTCATCGTCGACATCCGCCGGGGATCTCCGACGTTCGGCCGCTGGGCGTCGGCGGTGCTCGACGACGTCGACCATCGCTCGATCCTCATCCCCATCGGCTTCGCCCACGGTTTCGTGGTGCTGAGCGACGTTGCGGACGTCGTCTATCGATGCTCGGCGTACTACGACCCCGCCACCGAGGCGGGGTTCCGATTCGACGATCCGGAGGTCGGCGTCGAATGGCCCACCGACCTCGACCTGACGGTTTCGGATCGCGACCGTGTGGCACCCACGTTCGCCGCGGTCCGGGACGGACTGCCCTTCGTGTTCTGAGCCGTCCCGCGATCGTTGATCGCGGTTCCGATCTCACCCGCGTCGACGTTCCAGGGCCGCGCCGATCAGCTGCAGGTAGCGATCCGCGCAGGTCGACCATGAGTAGCGATCCGCGGCACGGACGGCGGCCGCGAACCCCAGTTTGGCACGTCGTGCCGCATCGGCAGTCAATGACGTGAGGGCCTCGGCGAGCGTCGCGGCCCCTCCCGCGAGGCTGAACGTGGCGGCCGCATCTCCCACGACTTCCACGTTCGGCGCATGGTCCGACACGAGCAGCGTGGCGCCGCCGGCCATGCCCTCGACGATGACCGGGTGTGTCCCTCCGACCTCGGTGGGGACGCACATCACCCCGCTCCGGTGGACCAGTTCGCCGTATCCGTCGCCGAAGACGTATCCGGTGAAACGCACGTCGTCGCCGGCCATGTCATGCAGGCGATCGACGTAGTCCTGCGCGTAGGGCGCGTCGCCCACGATCACGAGCGGCCAGTCGATCCCCGACGCACGATGGGCCTCGATGAGCAGATGGGCGTTGTTCTCGGGAACGAGCCGGCCCACGAACAGGACGAACCGTCCCGGCTCGACTCCGAGCCGTTCGCAGAACCCGTGGTCTCCCGGGTCGGGCAGGTCGGCGCCGTACGGGATCCAGGGGATGCGCACGCCGTACTTCGCCTCGAGCGTGTCCGCCACGCTGCGGCTGTCGGTGATCGTCAGCGTCGACACCCTGCCGCTCATCCGTTCGCACCAGCGGATGTACGCGCGGGCGGCCGCGGGCCACTTCGCCCGCTCGGAATCGAGCCCGTCGATCTGGAACACGGTGGGAACCCCCGCCAGGCGTGCGAACGGGACGACCGGCGCGTTCCCCGAGATGAAGTAGAGCGCCACGTCGGGCCGGTTGCCGCGCACCATGTGGGCCGTGCACCGCGCCGTGTGCACCAGGGTGTCCAGGTACTTGTTCTGCACCGTCGGAATGTGGACCAGTCGTGCGCCGACGTGTGTCTCGCGCCGCTCGACCATGTGCGGGCGGCAGTAGACCGTGACCTCGTGGCCGCGCAGGGCGAACTCACGGGCGAGGTGCTCAACCGCCGTCTCGAAACCGCTGTACGCCGCAGGAATCCCGCGTGTGCCGAGCATCGCGATCTTCATCGCCGTCCGACCTCGCGCAGCACCCGCCAGGCCGTCTCGCCCATGTCCTGCAGCCGATAGCACCCCGCCCGAGCGGGCCCCGCGGCTCGGAGTCGGCCGGCCGTCGTCGGTTCCAGGGCCGCGCGGATGGCGTCGCCCAGCCCGGCCACGTCCGGGCGGGCCACGAGGGCGGCGTCGGCCACCACCTCGGGGAGTGCCCCTCGATCGCTCACGACGAGCGGACTTCCGCACGCGAGCGCCTCGAGCGCCGGCAGGCCGAACCCCTCGTGCAGGGAGGGGAACACCGTGACCGCGGCGGCGGCATAGAGGTCGGCCAGTTCCTCGTCGGTGACGTGTCCGAGCAACCGGATCGACGGGTCGTCGCGCCATCCCGCGGGCGGCGTCCCCCGGCCGACCACCACGAGGGTGAGCGTCGTGTCCCGCAGGCCGGCGACCGCGGCACGCAGCGTGGCGAGGTTCTTGCGCGGGCCCAGATCACCGACCGCCAGGCAGTAGCGGCGCAGCCCGAACCGGTCGGCCACCCGGCGCTCGGCGTCCGCCGCGGGCTGGAAGATGCTCCGGGCCGCCGGACTCACCACGTGGACCCGCGACGCGGGCAGACCGAGGACGTCGCAGATCTCGCGGCGGGCCGTTTCCGAGAGGGCGAGCACCGCGGCCGCTCGCCGCGCCGCCGCCGGGACGAGCCGCCGCAGCATGACGCGGGCCCTCACCGGCAGCCACTCCGGGTTGGTCATGAACGTCACGTCGTGGATCGCGAGCGCCACGGGGATCGTGAGCCGGGGCGGGGCGACGTAGGTGAACACCGCCGCGTCCGATTCGAGGGCGGCGAGCGCGGCCGGGGCGCTGCGAAGCAGGCGCGTGACACCTCCGGCGCTCACCGAGGCGTGGATCGCGGCGTCCGGCAGCAGTCGGCGTGCGTCGGCGTACGCGATGAGGGCGGCCACCTGGTCGGCGCCGCCCGCGGTGGCGCAGAGCGCCTCGACCAGCTGGGCGGCGTATCGGGCGTTGCCGGCGTCCCCGGGTGTGGGCTGCCCGACCATGTGGGCGTCGACGGCAACCCTCATGACACCGCGCGCCGGTAGGCCGCCACCGTGTCGGCCACGCATCGACTCCAGCTGAAGCGCGCCGCGTGCGTGCGCATGGCGGCGTCGAGCGCGGCCAGGCGCGTCCGGTCTCGAAGCGCCTCCCCGAGCGCATCGGCCAGCGCGTCCGGTCCCGGATGTTCGACCACGAGGGCGTCGGGCCCGCCGGCCTCGCGCAGCGCCGCGGTGTCGGCGATCAGGACGGCGCAGCCGGCGCCGGCCGCCTCGGCGATCGGCAGTCCGAACCCCTCGAAGGCGCTGTTGCTGACCGTCAACGCCGCCGAGCGGTAGAGCTCGTCGAGCCGTTCGTCGCTGACGTAGCCGACCACCTCGCATCCCTCGTGTGCGAGCTCGAGCACGCTCGCCTCGTCGGAGCCGCCGGATCCCACCACCACCAGCCGGCAGCGGTGCGGGTCTCCGGCCGCGCCATCCCAGTAGGTGCGGTGCGCGGCGATGAGTTCGGGGACCCGCTTGCGTGGTTCGAACTCACCCACGGTCAACACGATGTCCTGGCGCGGTTCACGTGCGGCGGCACGGGCGGGGATGCCGGTGTAGGTCACCTGCACCCGTGCCGGTGGGATCCCATAGCGATCCATGACGTCGGCGGCGGTGGCCGCCGAAACGGTCAGCACCTGGTCGGACCGGCGCGCCGACCAGCGCGTGAAGTGGCGGGCGAACAACCGGAAGGCCCGCGGGTACGCCTCCGGCAGCACCTCCCAGGAGAGATCGTGGATCGTCACCACCACCGGAACCGGCGCCGCAAGCGGAGCCCAGTTGAACGGCGCGTGGATGACATCCGCCCTGCGCGCGATGGCGATGATCGGCAGTGCGACGTGCGTCCACGCCAGGTCCAGCGTGAGGTTGCCGATGGTGGTGAGCACATTGTGGCGGGGAAACGCGGGTGGGCCCGACACCGCCAGGACCGTGATGCCCGGATCGTCCTCGAGTGCTGCCCGCAGCCCGCGGATGTGGCGTGCGCCGCCGGTCCGGCGCCGGGTCGCCATGCGCGCGTCGAACAGCACCCGCAGCGGCCGCGTCGCGCCATCGGCGTGCGTCACACGCGCATCGCTTCGTCGTAGACCTCGGCGGTGCGACGAGCGGTCTCCACCCAGCGGAATCGTTCCGAGCGGCGAAGTCCCATCGCCGCGATTCGTCCGCGCTCGGCCGGGTCGGTCGCCAGCCGCTCGATCGCGCGTGCCCAGGGAAGGGGATCCAGGCGAGGCAGCGCCGGCAGGTCGGGGCCGGTCACCTCGACGAGCCCGGGGGCGTCACTTCCGAGCACCGGAACACCCGCCGCCATGGCTTCCAGCGCGGGAAGGCCGAATCCTTCGATCAGCGACGGCACGATGAGCGCCAGGGCGGCGGCGCGAAGCCGGTTCAGTTCGGCTTCCGAGACGTACCCCAGCAGGTCGACCCGATCGCTGACTCCGTGGGCCTGTACGAGTCGCTGCAGCCGCGCCGCGCGACGACGCGACCATGGTCCCGCCAGCTTGAGTCGGACGTTCGGCAGCCGTACGTGGGCGATCGCCTCGATCGCCAGCTCCACGTTCTTGTGCGGTTCCAGGCTCTGCGTGTAGAGGACGTAGGAGCCGGACTCGGGATCGTCCGTCCCCGCGACCGCCGGGATGATGCCCTCGGGTACGCCATGCGGGACGACGCGGATGCGCTCGCTCGGGATGCCGGCCAGCGAGGCGAGGTCTGACGCCGTCGAGGTCGACGGGGTGATGACCAGCCGGGCACGCTTCAGGCGTGCGAGGTACGTCTGGTACTCGCGCCGATGCCCCAACTGCGCGCCACGCAGGTACATGTCCGGAAACCGAAGCGGGATCAGGTCGTGACACGTGGCCACCAGCGCGGGTCCGGAGGGCACGAGCGTGGTCTGCGTGGCGTGGACGAGGCGGGGGCGCAGCTCGGCGATGCGCTTCTCGCCCCGACGGCGGGTGCGGGGATCCGGGTACCACCGGAATCCCCATTCGGTCATGTGGATCGGGTACTGGACGAAGAGCTCCGACGCCGGACAGTCGTCGCGCACCAGCAGGCTCGGACGCTGCTCGGCCTCGAGCTGGCGGAATCCGTCGATCAGCCCTCGGACGTAGGTGCCGATCCCGCGGCGCGAATGCGGTCCACCAAGAGGAGTGGCATCGAGCAGCACGCGAGGAGGCATGCGCGAACCGTATCCGACAGGTGCCCACCCCGGAATCCCGTCACGACACGGATTCTCGGCAACCGGGCGTGGACGGCGCCTCCGTGCCGGGCCCGCGCACACTCCGGAGCGGACGCCGTCCGTTCAGGAGGGTGAGGAGCGACTCACCCCGAAGAGCTGGATCTCGTTGATTCCGGCCTGGTACATGTCGGGATTCTCCGCGGTCGCGACCAGCCGGGTGATCCAGACGACGAGCCGCGACGGCGCGTCGGCCGGGAGGTCGATGCGCTGTTCCTCGCCGTTGAGCGTGGCCACCGCGAGCGGAGGGCCGTCCAGATCACCTTCGGCGCGGATCTCGACGGGGACGCCCGGCGTCCCCGTGATGGCGATCTGCGTGGGGCGCGAGTCGTCGCCGGTCTCGAGGGTCAGGCCCACGCCCCGCTTCGGATAGCCACCGAATGCGGCACTCCCCTTGTACCGCTCGGTGAGCCAGGCGGTGTCGAGCTGGCCGTCGGCGACCAGCGGGACGAGGGTCGGCTGCTCGCCATCGCCGCCGTCCGGGTCGTAGTCGCGCGGGATGAACTGCAGTGCGGTCTGGCGGAGCGTCGGGTCCGAGCCGCCGTTAGGACCTTGCAGCGCCTGGATCGCGAGGACCGCGCCCGCCACGAGGACCACCGCGGCGACGACCGATGCGAGCAGTGCCAGGGGGCGTCGGGATCGCCGCGGACGTCGCACCCGGCCCGTGGCACCCTCGGGCTCCTCGCGATGCCAGGGATCGTCGACCGGTGCGATGGCGGCGGTGTCGCCGCCCCCGGGTTCCACCAGCGCCTGCGCGAACGAGCCGGCCGACTGGAACCGCTGCTCCGGTCGTTTCGCCGATGCACGCATCGCGGCGGCCGCGAGCTGCGCCGGAATCCCACCGCTGACCGACCGGGGATCGGGAAGCGGATCGGTCACGTGGCGCATCGCGACGCTGACGAAGCTGTCGGCGGGAAACGGCAGACGGCCGGTGAGGCACTCCCACAGCACGATGCCCAGCGCGTAGACGTCGGTCCGTCCGTCGACCGGCCGGCCCTCGGCCTGCTCGGGCGCCAGGTAGTCCGACGACCCGACCATCATCCCCGTCCGGGTGAGCCCCTGGTCACCGTGCCCCTCGGCGAGCCGGGCGATCCCGAAGTCGGTGAGTTTCGCGATGCCCAGATCGTCGATCAGGACGTTCTGGGACTTGATGTCACGGTGCACGATGCCCTGCTCGTGGGCGTACTGCAGCGCTCGGGCGACCTGGGCGCAGATGGCCCGGGCGTCGTCCGGCGGGAGTGCGCCATACCGCTGGATCCGGGCCTTGAGATCCTGACCTTCGACCAGCTCCATCACCAGGTAGGGGCCTTCGGCGTCCTCGCCCCGGTCGAGCATCCGGACGATTCCCGGGTGGGAGAGGCGGGCGACGGCTTCGGCCTCGCGGCGGAAGCGGGCCGCGATCTCCTCGTCGTCCAGCAGCGCCGGACGGAGCCGCTTCAGCGCAACCCAGCGGTCGAGCACCGTGTCGTGGGCCCGCCAGACGGTCGCCATCCCCCCGCGTCCGATCTGGATGTCGGGCACGTACCGGCCGGGTGCGGATGTGCTGCTCACGCGGCCGTCGCTCCCGTTGCCGTCGGTACCGGGGATCTCACCGGGTGAGGATAGCCGTCCATTCGCAGGGGCGGGAACTCATCGGTCGCGGGGGATTGCGGCGGCTAGAATGGGCGCCATGGCCCAGCAGACCATTCTGGTTGTTGAGGACGACGAGGCCATCGCGGAGTCGGTGGCCTACCACCTCACCAGGGCGGGACATCGCGTGTTGCGGGCCGGCGACGGCGCGCAGGGACTGCGGATGTTCAAAGCCCAGCGACCCGATCTCGTCATCCTCGACCTCATGCTTCCGCAGCTCGATGGCTGGCGCTTCACCGAAGAGGTCCGGTCCGAGGACCAGCGGGTCCCCGTCATCGTGTGCAGCGCGCGCAACAGCGAATACGACCGGGTGCACGGCCTCGAGCTGGGCGCCGACGACTACGTCGTGAAGCCGTTCTCGATGAAGGAGCTGACGGCGCGGGTCAGCGCGCAGCTGCGGCCTGGACGTCGATCGCAATCCGGGCGGCCTGGGAGACGATCGAGGTCGAGGGTCTCACGATCGACCCGGAGCAGATCCAGGCGTCAGCTACGCGGGTGACACGCCGGTCGGCCTGACACCGCGCGAATTCGAGGTGCTCTACGCCCTCGCCCAGGCGAACGGCAAGCCGGTGCCCCGGAACCGCCTCTATCGGGACGTCTGGGGGTACGAGATGCTCGCGGGCGATCGGTCGGTCGACGTCTTCGTCCGCAAGCTGCGGCAGAAACTCCGCCGGGCGATCCCGGACCGGACCTACGTCCAGACCCACTACGGGGTCGGGTACCGCTTCGAGCCCGGAGCGCCCGACTGACCCACGGGTCACGCCCGGACCCGTGGATGTCCGGGCTGTCCGAATCGGATGTTCGGGCCGCATCGGCGCCGCTCGCCTTGCGGGGGCCCATCGGGGTCGGGTACCCTTCCCCGCGCGGTTTTCCCGGGGGGATGCCCGAGCGGCCAAAGGGAACGGTCTGTAAAATCGTCGGCTACGCCTACGGAGGTTCGAATCCTCCTCCCCCCATTTTGTTCAGCACGGAATCCGGGGGAGTGGAGACCCCGCCCTTGCGCTACACTGGCGGCCCGTTGCGGCCGATGCGGTGACGGTGACCTCGCCCAGTTAGCTCAGTAGGTAGAGCACCTCCATGGTAAGGAGGGGGTCAGCGGTTCGAGTCCGCTACTGGGCTCTCGTGGCGGAGTAGCTCAGCTGGTTAGAGCAGCGGAATCATAATCCGCGTGTCGGGGGTTCGAGTCCCTCCTCCGCTACTGGTTCAGGGGCCCGCTGATGCGGGCCCTTCTCGTTTCGGAGCCCGGTTCGCACGTCATCCACAGGTGCCGTCGGCAGCCCCGGTAGGGCACCGGGAATCCCGTGCCGCCGGATCGGCGCCGGGCCCGCTGTAGACCCGGCCGCACCGTGCCACGATGCGGCTCATGCAGATCTCGCCGACGTGGATGCTGGCCCTGGTCCTGTTGCAGGTGCTCGCCTCCGGGGTCTTCTACGTGGCGCGGCGCACCGGGGCTCCCTACACGGTGCTGCTCGTGCTCGTCGGGCTGCTGCTCGTCCCGGCGCTCAAACTGCCACCGCTCGCGGCGGCGTTCGGCTTCATCGACGACCTCCGCCTGACGCCGGATCTGTTGTTCCTGGTCTTCCTGCCGGTGCTGATCTTCGAATCCGGGTACCACATGGACGCCCGGAAACTGCGCGACAACGCCTGGAGCATCGGGGTGCTGTCGACCGTCGGCCTGGCCGTGTCCACGGCCATCATCGCCGTCGGGGCGCACTTCGCACTCCGACTCGCGGGCGTCGAGGTGCCGCTCATCGCGACGCTCCTGTTCGGCGCCATCATCTCGGCGACCGACCCGGTTGCCGTGCTCGCGCTCTTCAAGGAGGTCGGCGCCCCGAGACGCCTCACGATGATCTTCGAAGGCGAGAGCCTCTTCAATGACGGCACGGCGGTCGCGCTGTTCCTCGTGCTGATGTCGATCGCGACCGCCGGGAGCGTGACCACGACACGTGTCGTGTCGGGCGTCGTGGTGCTGCTGAGCATGGTCCTGGTGGGTGCGGTGTTCGGCCTGGCGATCGCCGGGTCCTTCGCCGCGGCACTGCGCAAGACCAGGAACAACGCGTTCGTCTCGGCGACACTTCTCGCGGTCTCCGCGCACGTGACCTTCATCAGCGTCGAACTCATCGACGGATCGAGCAACGGATGGCTGACCATCCACGCGTCACCCATCATCGCCACCACGGTGGCAGCGCTGTTCCTGGGCAACTACGCCCGCATCAACCTGCTTCCGGACGCCGAGGAATACGTCCACCGCTTCATCGAGCACGTGGCGTTCATCGCCAACTCGCTCGTCTTCCTGCTGGCGGGGCTGCTGTTCGCGTCGCTCAACGTGGACTACGCCGGGCTGGCGCTCCCCATGCTGCTGACGGTCTTCGTGGTCGCCGGCGCACGCGCCCTGTCGGTCTATGCCGTGACGGTGCCGCTGACCCGCCTCGGCGTCGAGGGCGGGATCCCCGCCGCGTGGAGCCGCCTGCTCGCCTGGGGGAGCCTGCGCGGCGCGCTCGCCATCGTCGTGGTGCTGTTGATCCCCACGGACTTCGCGATCCCGGGGTGGCGACTCGCCGACAGCCCGCGAGACCTGCTCATCGCGCTGACCATGTCGTGCATTCTCGCCACCCTGTTCATCAAGGCGCCGCTCATCCGCCCCCTCATGCGACGTCACGGACTCGACGGTCTCGAGCCCCTGGACGCGGTCCACCACGCCGATCTGAGCCTCTACCACCTCCGCGGCGAGCGCGACGAGATCGATCGCATGGCCGAGACCGACGTCATGACCGCAGGCCAGCACGCCGAACTGCTGAAGCGCCTGGACGAGGCCGAGGCCGGCGTCCTGGCACGACGGGAGGAGCTGGTGCGGACCCATCCCGACGTCGATTCACGGGCGCTCGAGCTGCTCTCTCTGAAGATCGCCATGACCGCCGCGAAGACGTTGTACGCCAACCACGAACTGACCGCCGGCGCCCACCGCGACATCGTCAACCGGGTGGCGTTCCGTCGCCACGTGGTCGAGGAGGGCGCCTCGTCGGAGCCCATCCTCGGCCGTGCGAGCTACCGTCACGATCCAATCCATCAGCTCGTGAACGTCGCGCACCGGTTCGTGCGCGCCGGACGACCACCCACCCCGTCACTGGTCGATCGGTTCGAGAAACACCGCGGCAAGGCGGTGGTGAGCGAACAGGTCATCGCGACGCTCGAGGCGATGCAGGCCGAGGTGACACCGCCGGTGTTCGCGCCCGATCAGGTCGATGCCCTTGTGGACCGCTACCGTGAGGAATGTGATCGTCACGGCCATGCCATGCAGGCGCTGCTCGCGGCGCACCCCGACGAGGTGGGGGTGCTCACCGACGAGCTGGCGCTCCGCGCGCTTCACGCCGCCGGCCGCCCCGCGCGCTCGTTCCTCAGCTCGATCGGTGCCGCCGAGTCGATGATCCTCGCCTCGATCGCGGCCGAGGACGGTACCGACACGCCCCCGGCGAAACCCTCGCGGTGGCACCGCAGATGACCGGCCGGCCGCGGCTGGTCGTCACGGGTGGAAGCGGCTTCCTGGGCACCCACGTGATCCCGCGGGCCGAGGCCGCGGGATGGCACGTCGTGGCGCCATCCTCCGGTGAGATGGACGTCACCGACCCGACGGGGGTGGGTCGCGTGCTGCGGGAGGTCCTGCCCGCAGCCGTGCTGCACCTCGCCTACCGTCGTGACGACGACGCGGTGATCGTCGAGGGATCGCGGATCGTCGCCGAGGCGGCCGAGCAGGTCGATGCGCGACTGGTCCACCTGTCCACCGACGTCGTGTTCGCCGGACGCGCCGGAGCGTACGGCGAGACGGATCCGCCCGATCCGGTCCACGCCTACGGTCGCGCCAAGGCCATGGCCGAGCAGGCCGTGCTGCGGGCGGCGCCGGGCGCCGTGCTGGTCAGGACCTCGCTCCTGTACGGGACCGAGCACGAGGGCGTCTGCCAGCGGGACGTACGATTCGCCCTCGCCGATCCCGCCCACATGGCGTTCTTCCGCGACGAGATCCGGAACTTCACACATGCCGGCGACCTGGCGGACGCCTGCGTCGCCCTCGCGACGCGACGCGACGTGATCGGTCCGCTCCATGTCTGCGGGTCGGAACCGATGGATCGCTACACGTTCGCCCGGCGTTTCGCGCAATCGGTCGGGGCGGACGCCGGCGTGCTGCGCGCCGGACACATCGAGGGCTCCGGTCTGGCGAGGCCGGCCCGCGTGGTGCTCGACACGGGCCGTGCGGCGGCTCTCGGGGTCGCGTGCCGTCCGGTTTCCGCGGTGCTCGGAGCGGCGTGACGCTCTCCACCCGACAGGCGCTGCTCGCTGTCGCCCTCGGTGGCGCGGCGGGAACCACGCTCCGCGTCGGAGTGAGTGAGCTGGTCGGGGTCGACGCCGGTGGTTGGCCCTGGCCGACCCTCGCCGTGAATCTCGCGGGAGCCTGGCTGCTGGCCGTCATCGGTACCCGGCTGCTCACCTCCGGGGCAACCGGCGGCTGGCTGCTGCCGATGATTGGCACGGGATTCTGCGGCGCCCTGACGACCTTCTCGACATTTCAGATTGAGATCATCACCCTCTGGCGGGAGACCGGTCCGCCGGTGGCGGTGGCCTACGCGGTCGTCAGCGTCGTGGTCGGGCTGGCCATCGTCTGGTGGGTCGCACGACGGCTCGAGGCGGAGCAATGACCGCCTGGGTCTGGGTGTTGGTCGCGGTCTGCGGCGCCGCCGGCGCGGTCGGGCGCTTCGCGGTTGCGCAGGCGCTCGCCGCGCGCACCTCGGCCACCTTTCCGCTCGGCACGTTCGTCGTCAACTCCGTCGGGGCCTTCCTCGCGGGGAGCGCCGCCGGCGCACATCTGGACGGGGCGGTCCGCGTCGTGCTGGTGGGCGGCTTCCTGGGCGCCTTCACCACATTCTCCACCTGGATGGTCGAGGCGCATCGCGTCGGGCACGCCCATCACCGGCGGGCCACGGTCGTCTACGTCGGCACCACACTGGTCGTCGGGACCGTCGCCGCCGGGGTGGGGTGGTTTCTGGCGGCCCTTCTCAGCTGACGAACCAGGCGCCCGCCGTGCCTGCGATCTGCGCACCCCCACCCCAGGGTAATCACCCATACATCCCCGCCTGGCGATGTCGATCATCACTCTTTTGGGGGATAGACATGCTGTTTTTGGCGATTGAGGATTCCTTCCGGCGGAGAGGATCACTCATTAAGGGGATACGAAGTGCCACAAACGGGCATTTCACGGGCCTTCTCGTGTTTGGCGGCCGCATTGACGCTCATGCTGGCCCTGGCCGGTGGTGCCCTGGCGGGCGGGACACCGGAACCGAAGACGGGATTGACCGATATCGCCGTTTCCAAGACGTCCGACCAGAACCGGGTGCCCGCGGGCACGCCCGTCCGCTGGACGGTCGCGGTGTCCAACACCGGTGATCTCCCGGTGGACCCCTCGAGCATCGTCGTGAGTGATCCCGGTGTCGAGCTGACACCGCCCGCCAAGCTTCCCGCGTCGCTGGCCCCCGGAGAATCCCTGGTCTGGTCGGGCACGTCGCAGACCACCGAGGCCGACTGCCCCACGCTGCGCAACACGGTCGAGGTCTGGCTCACCGAAGCGGTTGCGCCCACCAAGGGGAAGACCTCCTCGAAGCAACCGCCCGAGGTCGTCCGCGTTCCGGACGCCCGACCCGAGAACGACCGGAGCTCCGCGGAGGTCGGCGTCGTCTGCGTACCCCCTCCAGTGGTCACTCCGCCGCCCGCGGCGCCGTCGAGCACCGAGCCGGGAACCACGGTGACGATCGTCTCCGAGACACCTCCGACGGTGGTGGCTCTGTGCCCGCGTCCCCTCGCCCACATCGGGATGGTCGCGCCACGTCGCTGGCGCCAGGGTCGTCCGCTGCGCGTGGCGATCGCCGTCCACAACCGATCCCGCACGGTGACCGCGGAGCGGGTCGTCGCGCGATACCGGATTCCCCGCGGCTTCGCAGTGATCCGCCGCCCGCGGCGGGTCGGGGTGCAGCATGGCGTGGTCGTGATCCCGCGGACGCACATCGCGCCTCGCCAGTCGTCGGTCGTCTGGCTCACGCTGCGTCCGGTTCGACCCACCGGTCGGCGGACGGTGCACCGCGCGTCGGTCAAGGCTCACTGCGACTCGTCGCGCTCCGCCGGAACGATCACCACGCTCCAGCGATCCCGACCGCGTCCGGCCGCCCCTCGCGTCACCGGCTGAGGCGACGCGCTCGGTACGGCTCAGTCGAGCGGGTTCCGCCTGGCCGCCTCGCGCCGGCGTCGGTCGCGTTTCGTGGGGCGCCCGCCGCGTTCCACCGCTCCTGGCGGGGGCGCCATCCGTCGGAGCTCCGACGCGGCCTCACGCCGTTCGCGGCTCTCGACGGATTCCTCGTAGAGCAGTTGCGCTGCGGCCGCGGATCCGCGCCGATCGCTGAGCCCCCGGACGGCCACTTCCCAGGTCGCCTGTCCGATCGTGACGTGCACGAGGTCACCCACCCGAACGTCCTTGGACGGCTTCGCGCGCGCGCCGTTCACCTCCACGCGACCCGCCGAGACGAGCTCGGTGGCGAGCGACCGGGTCTTGGTGAACCTGGCCGCCCACAGCCACTTGTCGATCCGGACCCGTTCGGCGTCCACACCCATGGTCCGGCATTGTGCCAGCGGCGCGGAGATCCCGTCCGATCGAGACGTCTCGGGCACGGCAACGCGCGCCGAACGTCCCGTCCGGGACTCGGGCATCTGGCATCGGGGGCGACCGGCGCGGGGGCGCGCCGGCGGATGGGGGTGTGAAGTGGGGGTCGAGCGGGCGCGGGGGCTGCGCCCGCGGAACTGCTAGAGGCGCCACTCCCGCTGACGAACCGCCTCGATCACTTCGGCATCGGAGTACTGGCGAAGGTAGCGGCGAGCGCCCCCTCCGGCCGAGACACCCAGATGGGCCTCGATGATGGCGGTGGGGAATCCTTCGGCGCTCATTTCCGCCGCACACGCGTATCGAAGGCCAAGCGGATGCACCCGCTTGTCGATACCGGCCTTGCGGGCGAGCCGCGGCAGCAGCTCTCGCACGTAGGCCGCCTTGATCGGCTCACCGGCGAGGGTGCAGAACACCGGGGCGTCCGGTTCGATGCCCATGCGCTCACGCCGCTGGAACCACCGCTGCAGCAGCTCGACGGTACCGCCGTCGACACCCGCCAGGCGGGGTTCGCCGCCCTTGCGCGCCGGCGCCCGGACCGTGCCCGCTTCGAGATCGAGATCGTCGACGCTGAGCTTCAGGGCCTCACCCGGTCGGAGCCCGACCCGGTACATCATCGCGATGAGCGCGCGGTTCCTGAGCCCGGTGGGTGCGCGATTGGACGCACACTTGATGAGCGCCCGAGCCTCTTCGGTGCTCAGGAGATCTTCCGGCGGTCGCTCCTGTGTGGACGTCGACTCCGGACTCAACATGTGATTCGGAATGATGACCTGCCTCCCGGTAAGTTGCCGCCTCATCCAGAGGCGCTGTAGACCGACCATCCCAACCCGGTCTCCAATAACGAGTGTATTCGATCGTCACGACGAGAGTCTTCTTCAGTGGCGGACTCGATGGATGGTGCATCCCATTTCGCCACATCGACATGCGAATACCCCTGGGAGACGTCGTGGCGCACCTGGAAGTTTCAAATGAGCGGATCGTGCTCGTTCCCCCGCTGCTCGACGTCGCCCGGTGCGTCGTCAAGGACTGTGTCGTCGACCCGGCCGGAGACGCCGCGAGACCCAACGATCCCGAATGTGAGTCGTTCCGGAGCTTCTGCACGGGTGTCGAGGTGCTCGATCGAATCGGCTGGCCATGGAGTAACCGCCATGTGGCCGTGCCCACACCCACGGACCTCGCGGTCATCCGCTTCGCCGCCTTCGCGGCGCTGGGCGCCGCGGCCGAGGCGATGGAAGCTGCGGCGACCGCCACCGCGGCGGGTGCCGAATGGGATGCGGACGAAGCCCGCTTCGAAATGGAATCCTGCGTGGGTCTGCTCGACCGGATCGGCTGGGTGCCCGGGGGCGCGCGCCGTCGGTCCGCACGACGCACCCGGATTCGCGTGCGCGTGCCCGACGCCCGGAATGCGCCGACCTGGTGGGTCGATCCGGAGGGCGTGGTCCGCAGGCGCAACGAATCCGCGGCGCGCTACCGCGGCGGCGGGCCGGGGCATCACATCGCCACCCTTGCCGATCCCGAGGATCGACTTCGGCTGGCCGAGCGGTTCGCGTCGGTCGCTGCCGAACAGCGTCCCGGCGACCTCCCGGTCCGGCTCGC
This sequence comes from Actinomycetota bacterium, assembly GCA_020636905.1. Lineage (GTDB taxonomy): Bacteria > Actinomycetota > Thermoleophilia > Miltoncostaeales > Miltoncostaeaceae. The sequence continues at coordinate 43,080 of JACJWX010000006.1, forward strand.
GAGCGCCCACGGCGTCGTGACGCTGCGCTGCCACGCGACACCCTCGTTCGGGCTCTCCGGACGATTGACCGGCTACACCGTGGCGGCTCATGCCGAGGACGGGTCGAGCCTCGTGGAGCGTCCATCATTGCGCCGCGTGCGCTAGGCTCACCGGGCTTCGGAACGTGGTTGCCCCAGGGCATTCAGGGAAGCCGGTGAGAGTCCGGCGCGGTCCCGCCACTGTAACCGTGAGTGCCCCGCAGACCTCCGGGTCAGCCACTGGACGCGAGTTTGGGAAGGCGCGACGGCACGTTGACCGGGAGCCAGGAGACCTGCCACCGACCGAGCACCCGATGAACCTCCGAGGACGAGGTGGCGGTGCACAATCGACGGCGTGTCCGTGTGGCTCTGGCATTGCTGGTTGCCGCCATGGTGCTCGCCGGCACCGGATGCGAGCGTCGCTCGGCTCGTTCCGTTTCGGCCCCGGCAGCCGCCGCCACGCTGCTCGTGACCTCGGACCTCGGCGCGTCCGTCCAGTATCGAGGCTCCGCCGCGGCGGGCGGCTCGGTGCTCGATGCGCTGCGGGCGGCGACCGACGTCCGCACCGCGTACGGCGGCGGATTCGTCTCGGAGATGTTCGGTCTCCGCTCCGATCCCGGAGGCCGGCGCGACTGGATCTACTGGGTCAACGGGCGCCTCGCCGAGCGGGGTGCCCGCGACGTCCGGGTGGGCGCCGGGGATCACGTGTGGTGGGACTACCAGCGGTGGTCGCCCGATCGGGAGCTGCGGGCCGTCGTCGGTGCCTGGCCCGCGCCGTTCGCCACGGTCGCGACGGTCGCCGCTGATCCGCCGATCGCCGGCTGGCTTCGCGCTCGTGGAGCAAGAGTCGCCGCCGCGGCCGCCTGGCGGGTGCGGGTTGGCGGGGAACGCAGGCTTCGCCGCGATGATCCGGAATGGGCTCGCGCCAACGACGCGGGAGATCTTCCGGCGAGCATCAACGACGGCGTGGTGCGGCGACTGGGGGCCGACGGCGCGTCCATGGTGGCGGTACCGGACGGAGCGGCCGTGGCGGTCGCGCTCCCCGGGCCGCGCGACGGCGTCACGCTCGTGATCGTCGGCCGGGACGTCGCCGCCGCCAGGCGTGCGGCGACCACCGTCACGACCGATGAGGATGCCCTCGCCGGACACGTCGCGGTGGTGTTCGACGCCGATGGCGCGGCCATCGCCGTTGCGGGAGAGGGCTCGTGACCGGCCGCGCGCCGTCGGCGGTCGCACTCGTCGTCGTCGCGGCGGTGGTCGCCGCGTTCTCGAGCGGGCACCCGCTGGTACTCGCCGCGATCGCGGCCGGCGCGGTCGCCATCGCCTGGACCGCACCCAACCGGCCGGGCAGGTGGATCTTCACGGCGGCGCTGGTTTCGGGGGCGGGCGTGCTCGTGCTCACCCCGCTCGTGGCCGCCCAGGGAGACCTGATCCTCCTCCAGGGCCCGTCCATACCGCTCCTCGACACCGAGATCACCGCCGAGGAACTGATCGCGGGCGGAATCAGCGCGCTGCGGCTGGTCGCCGTCACGCTGCTGATCTCGGGTGCACTCGGCCACATGGACACGGATCGCCTCCAGGCCGCCGTGGCCCGGATCGCGCCGCGATCTGCGCTGACGGTGGCCCTCTCGGTTCGCCTGCTGCCCGCCCTGGAACGCGACGCGCGGGCCATGTCGGAGACGGCGCGCCTGAGGGGCGTCGGCGTCGGGTCCGGCTCCTGGATGGAACGCACCCGGGCGGGCGCGCAGCTCGTGACCCCGCTGGTGGGGTCGAGCCTCGAACGGGGCATGGACGTCGCCGAGGCGATGGCGGCGCGGGGCTACGGCGGTGGGACGCCCACTCGGCCGCGCCGGATCGCCCTGTCGCCGTCCGAACGCGCACTGGTCGCCATCGGCACCGCCGCTGCCGCGCTCACGCTCGTGATGGTGGTGACCGGTTCCCCGGCCTACGAGGTCTACCCCGTCGCCGGCTCGCCGCTGACCGCGGGCACGGCGCTCGTCACGGGGGCCTGGGCGGCACTCATGGCCACGGCCACGGCCGCGCTGAAGTGGCGTCGATGATCGAGACCGTTGAGCTCGGGGTCCGTCGCGACAGCGCCGGCCGGGGACTGGATCCGATCACGATGCGCGTCGATCGCGGTGAGATCGTCCTGCTGCGCGGCCCGTCGGGGTCGGGGAAGTCCACGCTGCTGAGCGTCCTCGGCGGGACCTTCCGGCACTTCCACGGGGGGACCGTGCGCGGCCGGGCGCGGGTTGCGGGCCTGGACGTCCTCTCCGCCGCGTCAGGCGTCGCAGCGGGACACGCCGCCCTCCTCTTTCAGGATCCCGAGGCGCAGGCGGTGATGGCCACCGTGGGAGCGGACGTGGCGTTCGGTCCGATGCAGCTCGGGTTCGACGCACACACGGTCGAGCGAGTCGTGGCCGGTGCGCTCGATGCCGTGGACGCGCGACACCTGGCATCCCGGGGCGTCATGAGCCTGTCGTCGGGGGAACGCCAGCGGGCGGCGATCGCCTCGATCCTGGCGATGGCCACACCGGTGCTGTTGCTGGACGAACCGGGATCGCAGCTCGATGCCGGCGTGACGGAACGGGTGGCGCAGGTCCTCCGGAACCGTGCGGACGAGCTCGGCACGGCGATCCTCATCGCCGACCACACCGAGCGGTTCGCGCACGTGGCGGATCGGGCGCTGTCCATCGGCGACGCGCCGCTGCCGGCCATGCCCGGGGGCGCGCGGACGGTCCGCTCGGCGCGTGTGCTGCAGATCTCGGGGATGGACGCCCACCGCGGCGACCGGCGGATCCTGAACGATGTTCACCTCGCGGTTCACGCCGGCGAGGTCGTGGCCGTGGTGGGCGACAACGGCGCCGGGAAGAGCACCCTGCTGCGGGCCATCGCCGGACTGGAAGCGACGGGCGGCGGCCGGGTGGCCGTGTCGGGCGAGGATGTCAGCGACCTCCCGGCGGAGCGGCGGGTGCCGGCCCTCGCCATGGTTCCCCAGGACGCGGGCCGGTATCTCATCACCGAGTCCGTCGCCGATGAGATCGACTTCGGGCTGCGCTCGCTCGGCCGGTCGGTGGACGAACGCCTCCCGCGTCGGACGTCCGCGCTCCGGGCCCTCGGCGTCGAGCACCTGGCGGGTCGACATCCGCGGGACCTCTCCGGAGGGGAACGCGAGCGAGTGGCGATCGCCGCCGCGATCGCCCGGTCCCCGGAGGTGCTGCTGCTGGACGAACCCACACGCGGGATGGGGCGCGCCGCCCGCGATCATCTCCTCGCGGCCCTGAGCGACTTCCTTGCACGCGGGACCTCGATCCTCGTGGCGACGCATGACGAGGAGTTGATCGGCTTTGCCGACCGGATCGTTCGGGTGGAAGACGGTCGCGTGATCTCGGTCGCCGAGGTCGCGGCGTGACCGGCGCGACGCTGATCGTGATCGCCTCGCTGATCGTGATGGTCGCGGTGGCCATCAGCATCGAGGGGCGCTCGCCCGGCGCACGCGAGATCGCGTTGGTGGGAGCCCTGGCCGCCGTCGCCGCCGCCGGGCGGGTGCTCACCGCCGGGATCCCCTCGGTTCAGCCCGTCACGCTGATCTGCCTGGTCGCGGGCGGCACGCTGGGCCTGCGGGTGGGATTGAGCGTGGGCCCGCTCGCGGTGCTCATCTCCAACGGGTTCCTGGGCCACGGGCCGTGGACACCGGGCCAGATGGCGCTCTGGGCACTCGTCGGGGTGAGCGGGGCCGCGCTCGGTGGGCTCGTCCGGAACCGGTGGATCCTGGTCGCGGCCGCCGGGGTCTGGGGACCGCTCTTCGGGTGGGGGATGAACCTCTGGTCGCTCGCCGTGTTCGGGCCGACCGTTTCGTGGGCGGCGTTCGTCGCCAGTGGCGCGAGGAGCCTGCCGTTCGAGGTCGCCGGTGGCGTCGGCAACGTGGTGCTCGCCGTCAGCGCCGGCCCGGCCCTCACACGGCTGCTCCAGCGGTACGCCGCCCGCTGCGACCTGGTGGTGGTCGCCGCGCCGGAGACCGGGTCGCCCCTCGCCCGACCGCCGTGGCGCGCGGACACCCCGCCCGGTGCGCTATCCGGCGACCGGTTCGGCGAGCAGTGACTCGACGCGGGCGCGAAGCTCGCGATGACTGAACGGTTTGCGGATGTACGCGTCCGCACCGGCCTCGATCCCCGCCCGCACATCGCGCTCCTGCGACCTGGCGGTGAGGAGGATGATCGGCAGGTCGCGGATCGCGCCGTCCCCGCGGACCCGACGGGTCACTTCGAGGCCGTCCATCTGGGGCATCGCGATGTCGAGGACCGCAACGTCGGGGTGTTCGGCTCGCGCGAGCGCAAGTGACTCCCGGCCGTCGCGCGCCGTGATGGTCCGGTAGCCCGAACGCCGCAGGCGAAAGGCCACGAGCTCAAGCACGTCATCGTCATCGTCCGCAATCAGGACCAGCGGTTGATGCGTCAATGTCGTCCTCCCGAAGGTCGGTCGTCGCGATCCTCCCCTCGGCAGGTGCTACCCCGGAGTTGAGTCGAGCGTCCGAATACGTTCGTCGGCGGCGTCGAGGTCGGCCCGGCCGCGCGCTCCCCGGGCGGCCGCCGCCGCCGACCAGTCGCGGCCGGACGCGATCTCGTCCTCGACGGCGTCGAGCATGGCGGCCATCCATCCGGGAGCCGATCCACCCTCCTGGAGCCGTGTGCGGGTGCAGGCCTCCGGATCGAGCGCGTCCTGGAGCGCGGCCGCGTCGATCGTGATGCTCCCGTGCCCCGCCTGTTCGGCCGCGTCGGCGATGTGCGACGGGGTGAGCTGGTCCGGGGAGCCCCCGCGCTCGACGAGCACCCGGACCGCCCGGCCCATGACGTGGTGCGCGGTCCGATAGTCGATTCCGGCAGACTGGCTGAGGACGTCGGCGACGTCGGCGGCCTGCGTGAAGCCGCGCCGTGCGACGTCGGCGAACGCTTCGACGTTCAGTCGCATCCCGGCCACGACCTCGGCGAGCAGGTGGGTGACGGCGACGGCATCGTCCAGGACCCGCGGGACCACGCCGTTGAGCGCATGGAAGTGATCGGTCCGGGCGGAGCCCGTGTGAAGCGCGACCAGGACGCCGCTGAGTTCGCCCGCCGCGGTGCCCGCCATGGTCCGCACGACCGCGAGGGCGTACGGATTGCGCTTCTGGGGCATCAGCGCGGAGGCCCGGCTGTGGCGATCGGCGAGCTCCACCAGCGAGAACTCCTGGCTGGCGAGGATCTCGAGGTCCTGCCCCAGCTGCGACCCGTGCATGGTCGCCGTGGCGATCGCCGACAACACCTGGACGTAGACGTCCACCTGCCAGGCTGCGTCCCGGGCGTGCACCACGATGTCGTCGCCGCCCAGCAGTTCCGCGAGCCGGCGACGGTCGATGGGCCACCGGGAGCCGGCGCTCCCGCCCGCCCCCGCGACGCTCTTCGCGAGTTCACGGTGCGCCGCGCGAATCCGTTCGGCGTCACGCAGGACCGGATATGCGTACGCCAGCATCAGATGCCCGATCGTGGTCGGCTGAGCCGGCTGGAGATAGGTGTAGTCCGCCGCGAGCGCGTCCCGCGTGTCGCGCGCGTGGGCCAGGAATGCGGCGGCGACGTCCAGCAACCGATCGTGAAGGTCCAGCGTTCCGTCCCGGGCGACCAGGCGCAGCGCCACGCGGAAGGCCTCACGACGCGGCCGCCCGGCGGAGAGCCAGCCCGCGGCGTCCGCCCCGATCCGGCGGGTCAGCTCGGCCTCGCGCGAGTTGAAGGCGTCCCCGAGGGCCGGATCCCACGGGAAGCGGTCGGCGGGGATGTCGTCGAGCTCGCGCAATCCCGCCAGCAACCGCGATGCAACCTCGGGCGCGAGGACGCCGGCCTCGACCAGCACGACGGCATGCGCGCGGTCGGCGATGCCCATGGCGCGGGCGAGCCGCGGCGCGTGGGCGATCTCCTGCGCGTATCCGGATGCGACAAGCTCGGGAGCCGGGCCGCCGGTCAGTCGTCCGCCGGCACCCAGGTATCCGCTGCTCACCGCCGGACCGTCAGCCGGGAAGGTCGCTGACCTCGGTCAGCACCGGCGCGACCCCCGAGACTTCGAGCAGGCGGCGCACCGGCTCGGACGGGCGGTAGATGCGAAGGGGCGCGGCGCCTTCACGGCTCCGCTCGTTCGCGGCGAGCAGCGAACCCAGTCCGCGGCTGTCCATGAACGTCACGCCGGCCAGATCGACGTACACCGGCCGAGAACCCCGCTGGGCATCGGTCAGCTCGCGCGACACGTCCGCGAGCGAGAGGGCGTCGACGACGCCCGTGACGGTCACGAGCACGCCGTCGGCGCGTTCGGTGACCTGTACCTGTACCTGTTCCTCGGACATGGGGCGGGCAGGTTATCAGCCGATTCCATGTCGTCGACGACTTTCGGTGTAGGTTTCCCGGACGAGGCGATTCGAAAAGGAGTGTGGATGCGCGGACTTCCCGCCTGGATGATCCTTACCCTGGGCGTGCTTGCGGCGGTCATGCTGTATGTCGGCTACGACGAGCGCCACCACGTTGGTCCGTTCCCCATGATTCTCGGCGTGCTCTGGGCGGTGTTCACCCTGGCGGCAGCGGGAGCCAAGGCCCGGGGCGGAGCCGAGACCTAGGCCCCGCCCGACCACCCAGTGACCGAGACGCCCCACGACGAACCGGATCGCGACGACGAGCTGCGGCGGGACATCTCGCTGCTGGGGCACCTCCTGGGGACGGTCATCACCGAGCAGGGCGGCGAGGAACTGCTCGACGTCGAGGAGCGCATCCGCTTCCTGACGCGGGCGTTGCGTGACGAGCAGGACCCGGACCGGGAACGACAGATCGAAGCCCAGGTCACCTCGATCATCGAGACCCTGGATCCGGCAGCGACGATCGGCGTGATCCGGTGCTTCGCGATCTACTTCCAGCTCATCAACGCCGCCGAGCAGCACCACCGCGTCCGTCACGGCCGCCGCCGCGACGCCGAGCGCGAGGAAGACCACACGCCGCAGCCGGAATCGCTGGCGGCCGCCTTCGCCGAGATCGCGCGGGAGGAGGTGAGTTCCGACCGCCTCGCCGATGTGCTGGGCCGCCTCCGGGTGGAACTCGTCGCGACGGCGCATCCCACCGAGATCTCCCGCCAGACGCTGCTCGCCAAGCACCTCGTGGTCGACGAGTGCCTGAACCGCCTGGACAATCCGGACATCACTCCCCGAGAGCGCCGAGACGTGATCGACGAGCTGCTCGAGGAGATCACGATCCTCTGGCAGAGCGACCACCAGCGCGCCCACAAGCCCGCGGTCACCGACGAGGCGGCGCGGATCCTCTATTTCTTCGAGCGCGTGCTGGTCGACGCCACCATCCGCGTCCACGAGGAGCTGGAGCGCCTGCTCGGGGAGTACGCCCCGGAGATTCCGCGCCCGGAGCGGGTGCTCAGCTATGCCTCATGGGCGGGTGGCGACCAGGACGGCAATCCGAACTGCACCCCGGACCTGGTGGGGGAGGTGCTCGGCCGCCACGCCCGCCTCGCACAGCGGCTCCTTCGCGAACGCATCATCGCGCTGTCCCGCTCGCTCTCGGTGTCGAACCAGGTGGCGCCGGTATCAGCGGAGTTACAGTCGACCATCGCCACCGACATCGCGATGATGCCGGACGTCGCGGGACCCATCGTCGCCCGTGCGCCGAACGAGCCCTATCGACAGAAGCTCCGCCTGATGGCGCACCGGCTCGATCCCGACGCCGAGCACCCGTATCGCTCCACTGACGAACTGCTCGCCGACGTCCAGCTGATCGTGGAGTCGCTCCGGGCCGGGCGGGGGCGGCGAATGGCCGATCGAAGCGTCGACGCGCTGGTACGGCAGGCCGAGGTGTTCGGCATCCACCTGGCCCGCCTCGACGTTCGGCAGCACAGCTCGCGTTTTCAGGCCGCCGCCGCCCACTGGTCCGGACGCGGCGACGGATGGGATGCCCTCGACGAGTCCGAACGCGTGGCCGAGCTCGAGCGGCTGCTCATGGCGCCCGAGGCCCCCACCGACCCGCCTCCCGCGGGTCCGGTCGAGGACATCACCGAGACCTTCCGCGAGGTCCGGCGCGCCGTCGAACGGTACGGCGAGGACGCGGCCGGGATCTGCATCGTCAGCTTCACGCAGCGGACGAGTGATCTGATGGCCGCCCAGCTCGTCGCGCGCATCGCCGGGCTCTGCGACGTGAGTTCGACACCCTCACGTTCGGGTGTGGATCTGGTGCCCCTCTTCGAAACGATCGACGACCTGCGACGTGCGCCGGAGATGCTCAAGGGGCTCCTGGCGCAACCGGCCTACCGCCGCAACGTCGAGGCCCGCGGCGACCGTCAGGTCGTCATGGTGGGGTACTCCGATTCCAACAAGGACGGTGGATACATCGCGGCCAACTGGGAGCTGTTCCAGGCCCAGGAACGCCTCGCTGACGCCTGCCGCCTGAGCGGCGTCGAACTCACGCTCTTCCACGGCCGCGGCGGGACGACGAGTCGCGGCGGGGGGTCCACGTACACCGCCGTCATGGGGGGACCCATCGGCACGCTTAACGGGCGGATCCGGATCACCGAGCAGGGTGAAACGCTCACCTACAAGTACGGCGTCCGTCCTGTCGCGGAACGGAATCTGGACTCGGTGGTGGCGGCGGTGCTGCTGCGGACGCTTCAGGAGGAGGCCTCGATGGGCTTCCCCGGACGCCGCCGCGTGTGGGACGAAGCACTCTCCGAAGTCGCGGCCGAGAGCATGGCGACGTACCGGGCATTGGTCTATGAGGATCCGGGCTTCCCGACCTACTTCATGCAGGCGAGCCCGATCTCCGAGCTTTCCCTGCTCAACATCGGCAGCAGGCCCGCGCGGCGGCCCGGCGGTGACGGAGGCGGAGTCCGCGTGGAGGATCTGCGCGCGATCCCGTGGGTCTTCGCCTGGACCCAGAACCGCCACCTGCTGCCCTCCTGGTACGGGGTGGGAACCGCGCTGAGCGGGTTCGCCGAGCGCTACCGGGGCGGCATGGACGTGCTCCGCGAGATGTACCGCGAATGGCCGTGGTGGCGGGCGCTGGTGGACAGTTGCCACATGACCATCGGCAAGGCCGAGATGCGGATCGCACGCGGGTACAGCGGCCTGGTCGAAGACGAGGCGCTTCGAGATCGGATCTTCAGCCAGGTCGAGGCCGAGTACGGGCGGACGCGCGACAGTCTGCTGGCGATCGTCGGTGCCGACGAGGTACTGGGCGACAAGCCGTATCTGCGGCGTTCATTCCGTCTGCGCAACCCCTACATCGATCCACTGCACGCGATCCAGATCCGGCTGCTGCGCGAACTCCGGGCCGCCGGGGACGATGCGGATCTGCGATCGGACGTCGAGCAGCCGCTGCTGTTGACCATTTCGGGGATCGCCGCTGGAATGCGGAACACCGGCTGATGACCCGTCGGTCGACCATCATCGGCGCGCTGGTCGTCGTGGCCATCGGGTTGTGGTTGACCGCGGTGCTCAACGCGACCCGCGACAACCTGCGCGTGGACCTTCCCGCGATCTACGCCCAGCTGGGAGGGACCGGTGACTCGGGCGAGTGTCCGGACGTGACGAGGCCCCCCAGTCGCGAGACACTGCTGGCCGCGCGAGATCTCCGCGATCTGACGCGACGAGATCCGGCGATGGTCGTTCCCAACCCGAATCCGGAGTTCGGCACCCTCACAGCCTCGAACGTGAAGACCCTGGTCGCGGGCAACGTCCAGGCATGCGTGCTGGCCGATCCCAACGCCGATCCGCGCTGGGATCGCATCGCCCGGCTGCTCCGCTGAGACCCGTCAGGCCCGGAGGTCGAAGGTCCCCTCTGCTCGGACGACACCGTTCACCAGCACCTCCACCCGATGAACACCGGGATGGTGGGTGCGCGTGGACATCTGTGCGAGCGAGATCGAGCGGCGCATGGGCTGAGCGCGGTGGGGTTCCAGCGTGCGTTCCCCGATGGTGAAGACGCGTTCCGAGGTGCCCGCGGGGCGGACGTAGTGCACCCGCAGATGCACGATTGTCGCGATCGCCGTCGATGACCCGTGTTCGAGTCGCCAGCTGACGGCGACGCGTTCACCGATCAGCGGGGCCGGCGGGTCGATGCGGAGGCCGTCGACGCGAACCTCGTTCGTGCTGGCGGCGCCGAGGATGGCGAACGCGGCCGGGTTCGCTTCCCGCAACAGTGTCCGCAGCGCATGCCGGATCACGGCCCGACGGCGATCACCGGCATCGCGCATCCAGCGACGCGCGACGTCCAGGACCAGATCGGGGTGGTCCTTGGACACGTCGTTGAGGTTGTTCGCGACGGAACGGCGCACGTAACTGGACGGATCGTCGCGGAGGGCCTCCAGCAACGGGATGATGGGCGTCGGATCACGTCGAAACGCGGTGAGCTGGGCGGCCCATGGAAGGCGCGGCCGGGTCCCCTCGCTCACCAGCCGCCGAACCTGCCCGTCCGGATCCGTCGTCCAGCGGGTCAGCGTCGCCATCGTGAGCTCCGGGTGTACCTCGATGTAGCGCCGGATACTGAACTCGGCGGTGAACCGCCGTGTGAGTTCACGCTGGAACTCGAGGGCCCGTTCCGGGTGCTCCAGTCCGGCCTCGGCCACCCAGTACACGTACGGGAGGTCGACGAACGAGGCCATTCCTCCGTCCGGCTCCTCCTCGGTCTGGGGCGGTCCGAGCGCCGCTTCCACGACGTCGGCCGCCACCGGGAACGGCGATGGAAGACACTCGCCGAGCGCACCGGCGATGTGGCGGGCGCGGCCGGTCAGCTCCAGGTCGTGGAAGCCGTCTCCGGCCCGCTGCAGGAATGCCTCGACGGGAAACGGCGGCCACGCGCGCGCGAGCCGCTCCGCGATCCCGGCGGCCACGTCGGTTCCGAATCCTGACTTGAGCGATTCCATCCGTGCGCGTTGCGAGCGGCGGAGGCGCGGAGAACGTGCGCCGCGGGACCGGAGTCCCGCGGCCGGGGGTGCACGTTGCCCGAATGGCGCGCGGTGTGGTGCGCGCCGGGCCTAGTTGGCGGTGTCGCCCTCGCCGGTCTTCTCCTGGATGAAGTCCTGCGCCTTGTCGATCTTGTCGGCGTACTTCCCGCCGGTCTTCTCGTCGATCAGATCGCCGGCCTTCTCGACGGCCTTGTCGATCTTCTCGTCGTTCTTGTCGATGAATTCCTTGGCCTTGTCCAGCATGCCCATGCGGTGCCTCCTCAGACCCGTCGGTGGTGTCGCGTCGCGATGAACACCGTCACCCTTCCAGACGAATGAACGCCATCAGAGGTTACGGTCGCATGCGAACGATAGGGCTCCGCCGCCGCGGTCGCCGCCGTCAACCGAGGAGTGGGGCACCCGCGGGTTCGTCGTGATTCCCGCCCGGCGTCCCCGACACCGCGCCGGCGGGGAGGGTGAACACCACACGGGCGCCCGACGGACGCCGGTTCTCCGCCCAGATCCTGCCTCCCTGGGCCTCGACGAGTCCTCGCGCGATCGCGAGTCCCAAGCCCGCCCCGGCACCATCCCGGCGACGGCTCGCGTCGCCGCGCCAGAAGTGGTCGAACATCCTGGTGAGCGTCTCATTGCTGAGGCCCTCACCGCTGTCCTCCACGGTGAGCTGCACCTCGTCGCCACAGGGTTCGACACCGAGCGTGACCCGTCCGTGGGACGGAGTGTGCCGGACGGCGTTCGCGAGGAGGTTGTCGAGGACGCGGTCGACCTTCTCGGGGGCGCAGCACACCGACGCCGTCCCCGGTGCGACGGCCGCGCTGACCTGGACGCCCTTGGCGCCGGCCAGCACCCGGGCGCGTTCCAGGGCCCGTTCGACCAGCGCCGCCGCGGGTTCGACCCGCACGTCCAGTCGCAGGTCGCCCGCGTCGAGCCGCGCGAGCTCGAAGAGGTCGTCGATCATCGCGCCCAGCGCGTCCACTTCGCCACGCATCCGGGTTACGAACTCGCGGGGTTCGGCCAGGCCGTCCTCCACGGCTTCGATCATCAGTCGCAGTGACGCGACCGGGCTGCGCAGGTCGTGGCCCGCCCAGGCCACCAGCCGGCGCCGCGCGTCGAACAGCTCCTCGAGCCGGTCGGCCATCGCGTTGAATCCGGCGGCGAGCTCATCGAGTTCGGCGGCTCCGCCGCGGGGTGCCCGGGCTGACAGGTCTCCGCCGGCGACGGCCGCCGGTGCGGCCCGGAGCCGCGTGATCTGCTGGCGGATCCGGCGACTCAGCAGCCATGCCCCGGCGAATGCCGCGGACGCCGCGACACTGGCCCAGCCCAGGACCCGCAGGTCGCGCCCGCTGAACATGAGCACGCCGGAAAGCATGACGGCGAGCAGCGGGACCGAGACGCCCAGCGCGGCCAGGCCGATCAACTGCATCCGCAACGTGCGTCCCCGGGAGAGCACCGCCGCGAGACCAAGGCCGGCAACCAGCGCCGCCACTCCCACGGCGAGCGTTTCGGTGATCACGGGACGAAGCGGTACCCGACGCCCCACACCGTTTCGATGTGGGCGGGGTTTCCGGGGTCGGATTCGAGTTTCTCGCGCAGCCGTCGCACGTGCACCGTCACCGTGCCCGTGTCGACCGCGGGCAGGTGCCCCCACACGCGATCCATCAACTGGTCGCGGGTGAAGACGTGCCGGGGGTGAGCGGCCATGAACCAGAGCAGATCGAATTCGCGCGCGGTGAGGGCGACGTCGCGATCGCCGTCGTGGACCTCGCGCGTGGTCTGGTTGATGGTCAGCGAGCCGTGGGTGAGCACATCGGCCTGGCGCGCGCCCCGGGTTCGCCGCAGCACCGCGTGGATACGCGCGACGAGTTCGCGCGGTGAGAACGGTTTGGTGACGTAGTCGTCGGCACCGAGTTCGAGGCCGACGATCCGATCGGACTCCCCGCTGCGGGCGGTCAGCAGGATGATGGGGACGTCGGCCTGGCTGCGGATTCTCCGGCACACCTCGAGGCCGTCGAGACCGGGCAGCATCACGTCCAGCACCACGATCGCGGGGGTGGTCGTCCCGAGAGCGGTCAGCGCACTGGGGCCGTCATCGGCTTCAAGCGTCGCGAAACCGTCGTTGACGAGGTACCGGCACACGATCTCGCGCACGATGGGCTCGTCGTCCACGACGAGCACGGTGTCTGCGACGGTGGTGGCCATGCCGGTCAGGGTACCGCGAGGAGGTTACGCGGACCTTACGGCCGGGGCGGTGCACCCCGGCCGCTCGGCCCGTCGTCTCGGTGGGCCCTAGGACTTCGGCGCGACGGTGATCTTCGCCACCGGACCGGTCCAGCCGTACACGCTCGTGTCGATGTCGCCCACGCCGGGCACCAGGCCCGGGTGCATCTGGATGACCGCTCCCTCCGGGTCGCGGACGAACGGCGATCCGCCGGCGGGTCCCGGGATGTGGCTCGCAAGCTGGTTGTTCATCTCGCTGCCGGCGTCATACGCGTTGACGCGCACCGACACGGTGTGCCCCGCGCGGAGCCTGACGCCGTGGAGACCGGTGAACCCGTCGTTGGTGTTCACCAGCATGGACACCAGACTGAGCCGGTCGCCCGGGCGCCCCCGCACCACGTACGACTGCGACGCTCCCGGGCCGATCGGGGCGGCGGCGCTGGCACCGACGTCCACTCCCGTGGTGGCCGACCGGACGCCCGGGAGGCTGGAGAACGCGGCGACCGCCGGGCCGTTGTTCGCGTCTTCCGCGACCCCGGCGACCACGCTCGACGCGAGCGTGCCCGGGCTCCACACCCGGGTGTGGTGATTGTGGACCACCACGAGCGGCGGTGAGAGGGGCTGTGATCCCGCCGGGGTCAGGTTCTCGACGGTCACGACGTAGTCGCGCATCGCGCGGTCGTGCTTGGCGTGGTTCCCGCCATTGGTCGCGCTGAGTGGAACCGCGATTGCCCCCAGGGCGAGCACGGTTGCGCTGATGAGGGTTGGACGATTGAGCATGGCACCTCGCAGGCGTGTTGGATGACCTGGAGGCGATGGTTCCAGCGAGTCCTTACGCGGAGATTGCGATGCTCGGACGCAGCCCTTACGTGTTGGCTACAGGAACGTCGGCCCGAACTGCTGCAGCTCGGCGGTGAGCCGCGTCAGCGTGCCCGTCATCAGCAGGACACCGGTGGCGACCATGACCAGCGCACCCGCCGAGGTGATGACGCGCAGGTGCCGCTTCAGGACCCCGAGCGCGTCCGTCGCCCGGTGGAAGAACAACCCGGTCAGCAGGAAGGGGATTCCGAGCCCGAGGGAGTAGGCCAGCAGCAGGCCGCCGCCGAGCGCCCAGCTCGCCGAACTCGCGGCCAGTCCCAGCGCGGCTCCGAGGGCCGGCCCGATGCACGGCGTCCAGCCGACGCCGAACGCCATGCCCGCCAGGGCCGAGCCGACGAGCGTGGTGGGGCGGTGGGTGACCCTCACCCGTCGATCACGCATGAGGAACGCGGGAACGCCGCGCCCCAGCAGCAGCAGGCCCATCAGGACCATGAAGACCCCGCCGATCACCTCGAGGGTGCTCCGGCGTTCGGTGAGCAGCGTCCCGAACAGTCCGACGCTCGCCCCGAGCGCCACGAACGCGAGCGAGAAACCGCCCACGAACGCTGCGGTGGGGATGAACACGGCCCAGCGGGCATCGCGGCCGCCCTCGTCGAAGCCCACCCCGGAGATGAATCCAAGGTACGCCGGGACCAGCGGCAGCACACAGGGTGATGCGAACGAGATGAACCCCGCGCTGAAGGCGACGGCGAAACTCACCGGATCGGCACCAAGCATCCTCCGAGCATGCCACACCCGGGCCGGTCCTCGGGGGCGACCGGCGACGGCTTCGTCGATCGCGTACCCGCTGACATTGACTGTCATTTCGGCAGCTCGGTAGCCTTCGGGGGATGAGCACCGAGCCGACCCTTCGCGCCCTCCGCGGCGAACGCACGCGACTGCAGATCGCCGAGTCGGCGCTTCGCCTGTTTGCCGAGCGCGGATACACGGAGACGACCGTCCAGGACATCGCGACCGACGCGCTCATCTCGCCGCGAACGTTCTATCGCTACTTCGCCACGAAGGACGACCCGCTGTTCCATCGCAATGAGCAGGCGTTCGGCGTGTTCCACACGGTGCTCACGGGCCGGATCGCGACGGACGGTCCGTGGGTGGCCGTCCGCGACGCCACACACGCGCTGGGATCCGAGATCGAGTCGCGGTCAGACGAGCTGCTTCCCCGCTACCGGCTCATCTTCGCCACTCCGGCCCTGTGCGCCAGGGAGCGCGAGGACATGCGGCGCTACGTCACCGCAGTGGCCGACGCACTCCAGACGACCATCGATCCGAGCCCGCTCCTGGAACGCTCGGCATGGATGCTCGGCGGAGCGGTCGGGAGCCTGATGGACGAGAGCCTGCGCCTGTGGGCCAGCCGGAAGGGGCGCCCCGACCTCTCGACGATCCTCGACGAGGGACTCCGGCTCGTGCGCCGTCCGTTGCGGCGCTGGCCCGGCACCTGACGCGGCACTAGTCCCTGCTCATCCCCAGCAGGTTGAGGATGAAGAGGAAGACGTTGAAGACGTCGAGGAAGATGCTCAGCGCGATCATCGTGGCGTCGTCTTCCCCGGCGGTGCGCAGCCGCTGGAAGTCGAACATCGTGAAGATCGAGAAGATCCCGAGACCCACGATCGACCACAGCAGGTTGAAGCCGGGGATGGAGACGAACATCGCCACGAATCCGGCTACGATGAGGGCGAGCAGGGCCCAGAAGGCGGTCCGCGCAAGGCCGCTCAGGTCACGCGTGGTGCCCCAGCCGACCGCGCCGAACGCGCCGATGAACAGCGCCGTGAGACCACCCGCCTGCCACAGCAGCTCCGCGCCACCGTCGAGCGCCGCGTAGGCCGAGATCGTCGGGCCGATGGCCATGCCCAGGAGGAGACCGACGACGAACAGCAGGCCCATCCCCAGGGCGCCGTTCTGGGCCTTTCGGGCGAACGACATGCCCAGGATCGCGACGAACGCGACCAGCCAGAGGCCGAGCGACAGCCCACCCGAGATGTCCCGGCCCACGTACGCGCCGAGGGCGGTGAATCCGGTGGTGATCGCCACCAGGAACATCGTCTGTCCGAAGACCGTCCTCGTGTCCGACCGGACGACCGCCCCTCCGACGGGCGCGCCGGGTCCGGGGCGGATGACGCCGTCATCGGCGCTGGAACGACGCTCGAACGGCGAGTTGCTGCTCAACGGGTGACCTCCGGGGTGGACGACACGAGCAGGGTAGCCCGTCTCGGGACGCCCGTCACGGCGAGCCGCGGAAGCTTTGCTGCCCCGTTACCGGGCCGCGGGGTTCGTGCGGGCCGGATCGACGATCGATCCGGCCGGCGGGTCGCCGGGGGCGGGAGGACGATGCTCCCCGCCCCCGGCCGGCCGCTTCACGAACAGCCGGAGGTGCTCCCGCAGTTCTCACACTTGTAACAGGTGCCCGAGCGGATCATGGTCCAGCCGCAGCTGCTGCAGATCATGCCGTCGGTCTGCTTGAACGTGTACTTCCCGCCTCTGGTGGGCGGCAGGGCGAGTGCCGTCTGTCCGGTCACCGACGCGGATCCGCCCGCCTGGGCATCGTCGCCGGGCGCGTCGATGACCGCCGTCTCGCCGGCTTCGACCGCGGCGATCCGCGACGCCTCGGCGCGGGCCCCCGTGGTGAGGATCCCCACCTCGCGCTTCTGGTCCTCGGTCAGGAACTGCGATCCGAGCCAGCGGACCACGTAGTCCACGATGGACTTCGCCATCGGGATCTCCGGGTTTGGCGTGAAGCCGGACGGGTCGAAGCGCATGTGGCTGAGCTTGTCCACGAGGATCTCGAGGGGAACGCCGTGCTGCAGCGCCATCGAGATGCAGATGGCGAGCGAATCGGCGAGGCCGGCGACCGTCGAGCCCTGCTTGGCCATCTTGACGAACACCTCGCCGGGGCTTCCGTCCTCGTACTTGCCCACGGTGATGTAGCCGTCGTGTCCGGCGATCGAGAAGTGGTGCGTGGTCGCCTCGCGCGTGTCCGGCAGACGCCGGCGCACCGGGTGGGCCGACGTGGCGACCGCGGAGGACGGTCCCGCCTTGTCGGCGCCGGTGGAGAGCGGCTGCGTGCGCTTCGAGCCGTCACGGTAGATCGCGAGGGCCTTGACGCCGCTCTTCCACGCCAGCAGATACGCGCTCATGATCTCTTCGGGACTCGCCTCGTTGGGCATGTTCACCGTCTTGGAGATGGCTCCCGAGATGAACGGCTGCACCGCCCCCATCATCAGGATGTGTCCCCGGTAGTGGATCGAGCGCACCCCGTTCATGGGGGTGAAGGCGCAGTCGAAGACGGGCAGGTGCTCGTCTTCGAGCCCCGGAGCGCCCTCGATGGTCTCGTGCTCGTCGATGTAGGCGACGATGGCCTCGATCTCATCGGACCCGTAGCCCAGCTCGGTGAGCGCGCGCGGCACGGTCGTGTTGACGATCTTCATGACGCCGCCGCCGACGAGCTTCTTGTACTTGACCAGCGCGATGTCGGGCTCGACCCCGGTGGTGTCGCAATCCATCATGAAGCCGATGGTGCCGGTGGGGGCGAGCACCGACGCCTGGGCGTTGCGAACGCCGTGGACCGCGGCCCGGTCGACCGTGGCGGACCAGGTCGCCCTCGCGGCGTCCATCAGCGCGTCGTCGCCGACCAGGTCGGCGTCGACGTCCTCGACGGCACGCTGGTGCATGCGCAGCACACCCTGCATGGGCTGGGCGTTCTTCTCGTACTCGGCGAAGGGGCCCATCCGCTCGGCGAGACGCGTCGACTGCTCGTAGGCGCGGCCGGTCATGAGCGCGGTGATCGCGGCGGCGTAGGCGCGTCCGGCGTCCGAGTCGTACGGCAATCCCTTGCTCATCACCAGGGCGCCGAGGTTCGCGTAGCCGATGCCGAGCTGGCGGAAGGCGCGGGCGTTCTCGCCGATCTGCTCGGTTGGGTATCCGGAGCGCGCGACGATGATGTCCATCGCGGTGATGGTCACGTCGACGGCCTGCTGGAAGTCGTCGACCTTGAAGCGACCCTCCTCGTCCACGAACTTCATGAGGTTGAGCGAGGCGAGGTTGCACGCCGAATCATCGACATGCATGTACTCGGAGCACGGATTCGACGCGTTGATCCGGCCGCTGTTCGGGCAGGTGTGCCAGCGGTTGATCGTGGTGTCGTACTGCATGCCGGGGTCGCCGCAGACCCACGCGGCTTCGGCGATGTCATGGAGCAACCCACGAGCCTTCATCGTCTCGACGGTCTCGCCCGTGGTGATCGCGCGCAGGTGCCAGTCCCCGTTGGCCTCGGCGGCGTACATGAACTCGTCGGTCACCCGCACCGAGTTGTTGGCGTTCTGGAACTGGATGGACTGCCAGGCCTCGCCGTTGATGGACATGTCGTAGCCCATCTCGCCGAGTGCCCAGGCCTTCTTCTCTTCCTCGGCCTTGCAGTTGACGAACTCGGAGATGTCGGGATGGTCGCAGTTGAGGACGACCATCTTGGCCGCGCGGCGGGTGGTGCCGCCGCTCTTGATGGCCCCGGCGCACGCGTCCGCGCCGCGCATGAAGCTGACCGGCCCGGAGGCGGATCCGCCACCCGAGAGCAGTTCCTTGCTGGATCGGAGCGACGAGAGGTTCAGCCCGGAACCGGAACCGCCCTTGAAGATCCGGCCTTCCTTCGAGATCCACGCGAGGATCGAGTCCATGGTGTCCTCGACGGAGAGGATGAAACACGCGGAACACTGCGGGTTCTCGCGCGTCCCCACGTTGAACCAGACCGGGGAGTTGAACGCGACCTTCTGATTGACCAGGAGGTGCATGAGCTCGGCTTCGAACGTGTCGGCCTCGTTGGCGTCCGAGAAGTACCCCTCTTCCTCACCCCACGTCCGCAGCGTCAGCACCACGCGATCGATGATCTGCCGCACGCTGTGCTCGCGCTGCGGTGAGCCGACGGCGCCGCGGAAGTACTTCGACGCCACGACGTTCGTGGCGAGCTGGCTCCACGCCTTCGGGATCTCGATGTCGTTCTGCTCGAAGAAGCTCTGGCCGCCCTCACCGGTGATGGACGCACTGCGACGCTCCCACGCCACCTCGTCGTAGGGATGGGTACCGGGATTGGTGAAGCGTCGCTTGATTCCGAGCCGTGAGATGGACCGGGTCGAGTCGCTGGCGCGGTGCTCAACGGCTTCAGTCGCCATCGGGGACCTCCTGCGTGGTCGTGGTGGTGAGGGTGGTGTCGTCTGCGGAGTCGGTGTCCAGGCCACCGGCGAGGGCGCGGAGGTGGCCACGGCCGTTGGTGGGCCGGGGGCCGGGTTCATGCAGGTTAGCGAACACATGTTCGTCGAGCGGGACCTGCCCGCGCGGGAGCGGGGGCTCCCGTTCGAGCCGCGCGAGTTCCTCCTCGAACTCCTCGACGTCCTCGAACTGTCGGTACACCGACGCGAACCGCACGTAGGCGACCTGGTCGAGTTCCTTGAGCCGTCGAAGCGAGAGGTCTCCGATGAGCGTGCTCCGGACTTCGTTGCGCAGCCGATTGCGGAGCTCGGCCTCGATGTCGCGCACGGCGACTTCCAGCGCGCCGGTTGCGACCGGCCGCTTGTGGCAGGCACGCTGCAGGCCCGCCAGCAGCTTCGATCGGTCGAAGTGCTCGCGCTCGCCGGAACGCTTGATCACCGCGATCGGCATCTCCTCCACGCGTTCGTACGACGTGAAGCGCCGTCCGCAGTTGAGGCATTCGCGTCGCCGCCGAATGGCGTCCTTGCTATCGGGAACGCGTGATTCCACGACGCGGTGATCAGGATGTTCACAAAATGGACAGAGCATGTGGGCAACTAGATATGGGGTCGGACACGTTCTCCACACGCTACATTCAGCGTGTCGGGGCGGCATCCTTCCATTTTTCTGCGTCATCGCACCAGCCCCCTTCGGGGAGGTTGCGACCGGTTTTTGTGCTCCGAGCACACGAATCACGTGAGGTGTGTCACGAACTGATTCGTCCGATGCATTTCGCTCGGCCCGCGCGGCGACCGACGTTCGCCGCGCCCGTCCGACGACGGGTCGGCTCGTCCACAGTGTCCACAGGGAGCGCCCGGCGCTGAGCGACCGATCGACCACCGGGAGTTCGCCGGAGCGGGCTTCGCCGGACCTCACCGTGAGGGGAGGCGAAGGTGGCCGGGCTGTGCGAGCGTCCATGTGTAGGCCCACCACGGCCCGCCCGCATGTGTGACCGTGCATTCGGGCGCGGGACCCCGCTGGCCCCGAGCAACCTCGCAGCATCGTTGGGGAGGCGACGTTGCCCACCACCGTGAGCAGCCGGATCGTGTCGAGCTTCCACGGACCGTTGAAGCCCCAGTCCGCCATCAGGCGAGCGGCCCGGGTGGCGGCGCGATGCCCCCGTCCGGCGGCGCTGATCCAGTACCCGATCTCCGCGGCGCCGGGTTCGCGCTGCTTCGAGGCCCACCATGCCGATCCGCCTCCCGTCGAGCGTGACGATCAGCCGGAGGCCGGCCTGCTGTGACCACTTCGCCGCCGACTCCGCGACGTACTCGGCGGCGTGGTGGCGCTCATAGGGACTCGGAATCGTCGTCCAGCGAGGGATCGCGGGCTCCTGGCACGCCGCGGTGATCCACTCGATCGCGTCGGTCGAGAGGGGACGGAGCGCCAGGTCCCGGTCGGCGAGCTCCGGGTACTGAAGTGATTCGGCGAACATGCCGGCAATGTTCCACCGCACGGCGCGCGCCGTCCATCCCGCCGGTCGTCAGTCGAGGAAGCCCAGGCGGCCCGGCGGCCAGTAGGTGATCTCAGCCTGCCCGATGACGTTGCCGACCGGCGCGAAGGCGTCGTTCGGCCGCGCGTCGCCGTTCCACGACGATCCCCAGAGATGGGAATCGCAGGACGCGTTCCGGTTGTCGCCCAGCAGCAGCAGGTGGCCCTCGGGCACCACCGGGAAGTGGGCCTCGTACTGGGGCGGGTCGGCGCCGGGCACGACGAACTCACGGCCGTTGACCAGCGTGCGGCGATTCACCACGTCCACGCGATCACCTGCGACGCCGACGACCCGCTTCACGAATGGCACCCCCGCGGGTGGCCTGCACGCGGCGATCGCGGATGCCGGCGGGGTGAACACGACGATGTCTCCGCGCGCGATGTCCCGGAAGCGGTAGACGAGCCGGTTGGCGATGATCCGGTCCTGCTCGCTGATCGTGGGGCGCATCGACCCGGTCGGGATCTCGTATGGCTTCGCCACCGCCGCCTGCAGCACGAATGCGAGCGCGAAGGCGACCACGATGGGAAGGACCAGGTCCCGGAGCATTCGCCGCATCTAGTGCTCGATCCGTGCGGTGTGGGACGACCGACCCGGGTGGGTGGGAATACGTGCGCGTGCGCCTGGGCGCGTGCCCGTGCGCGCGCCACCGGGCGGACCGGTTCGCGGCAGCCTCGCGGCTGCAAACTCACACGCAACCCTCCAGCGCCCCCGGGTCACCGGTACCTCGCCGAGGGAGCGTCGTCGGCTCGGGCCATGCCAGCGGCATCGTCCCGAACCTCCTCCGTGTTGCATGCGGTCTTCGCTCGCCACGTCGCTCCCGAACCTCCGACTCACGAAACTAGTCGAGGAACCGGGCGCGGCTGATGGGCCAGTACGTGCCTTCGGCCTGGCCGATGATGTTCGCCTCGGGGACGAACGGATCGGTGCGCGGGTCGGGAACCGGCGAGCTCCGCCACTGATGGGAGTCGCAGGAGTACGGCCGGTTGTCACCGAGGACGAAGAGGTGGCCCTTGGGCACCACCGGGAACACCTGGGGACGCTCGTCTCCGCCCAGCGGGTTGGGTTTGATCGCGGCCGGCACGTCGTACGGGATCCCGTTCACGAGCACGTCCCGGCGGCGGATCTCGATGCGGTCGCCCGGAAGGCCGATGACGCGCTTCACGAAGGGCACGCCGGCCGGGGGGCGGCATTCGTCGATGGCGGCCTGCGGCGGGTTGAACACGATCACGTCACCCCGCCTGGGGTCGCGCAGGCGGTAGATGAGCCGGTTGGCGATGATCCGGTCGTTCGCCTCGATCGTCGGAACCATGGACTCGGTGGGAATCTCGTACGGCTTGGCGACCGACGCCTGGATGACGAAGGCGAGCGCGATGGCGATCGCACTCGGCAGGATGGCGTCGTGGACGAGCCGCCTCATGCCGGAGTGTCGTCATCGGATCGCTGGCGGCGAGCCCAGGCCAGGTATCCGATCGCCCCGAGCGCCGCCACGCCGATCAATCCGATCGTCGCCCAGAGCGCCGGGTTTCCGCCGTCCTCGGTCGTGGTCGAGGTCGGAGCGGTGGTGGTCTGCGCACACTCCAGCCGCCGCTGCTCGATGATGTCGATGGCCGCGCCGTAGACCTCTCGGTTCGTGTCGGCGAGATTGAGCGCGTCGGTGAACTCGGCGTCCGAGTAGCACCGCTGGATCTGGCCGTCGTCATCGTAGTCGTCGAGGACCGAGCGACCGCTCGCGGTGGCGACGGACGTCCAGGCCGCGCAGACCAACAGGGTGGATACGATCAGACTGGTGAGGCGTCTCTGCAACACGACCGCTACGTGATGTCGAAGGCCGGGGGAACGGCCCCCGTGAGCGTCGCGGATCGTACTGGCGCCCACAGGTCGCAGCAACCGCTCCGGGCGTTCGGCCTGATCGGCCTCGCGTGGTGGGTCTCGGTTCTGCTGCTCGGCGCGGGGATGGATCTCGGCTTCGGGACCGGCGGCCGCGGCCCGCTCGGCGCGCTCGTCGCGCTCGGCGTGGGTGCCCCGCTCGCGGCGGCGGCCGTCGCCATGTGGCCCGGCCGGCCGTCGCCGCGCAGTCCACTGACGCTGGCGCTGGCGGGGGGAATCGGGGGCGTCGTGCTCAGCGCGCTGTCGGTCGTCTGGGCCGTGGATCCCGCCGCCGCCTGGCGATCGACCAACCGCGATGCCGTGGTGGTGTGCGCCATCCTCGTCGGAGCGGCGCTCGCCTGGCGCCGTCCCGGGGTGGATCGCCCGTTCGCCATCGCCGTCAGCGCGGGTGCGCTTCCGGCCGCGATCTGGGCGCTGGTCGTCCACGCGGCGCCGTCGGTCGGATCCGATCCCGTCGTGGGCCGCCTGTCGCTTCCGGTCGACTATCCGAACGGCATGGCCCTGGTGATGGCGTGCGCAACCCCCGGGATTCTCCTGCTGGCGACGGAGCGGCGATCCCTGGTGGTCGCCCTCGCGGCGGCGGCCGGGACCGCGTTCACCGTCGCGCTCGTGCTGACGGGCTCCCGTTCCGGCATCGCCGTCGCGGTACTCGCGGTGGCGCTCGTGTGCGCCCTGAGCCCGGGCGCGCGGGCCATGGCAGGAATGGTGTTGGCGGTCGGTGTCGCCGCCGTGCCGCCACTCCTGTTCGGGCTGGGAGACAGCGGTCGCCGCGACGCCGATCCGGCGTTCGCCGCAGCGCTCGCGGGCGGCATGGTGCTCGCGGCGGTGCTCGCGCCGCCGCTCGTCAGGCGCGCGCGTTCGGTCCGGGTCCCCGGGGCGCGGCGCATCGCGATGGCGGTGGCCGTCGCCGCCGCACTCGCACCGCTCGCCGCGATCGCCGCCAACGGATCGGCGATCGTCTCCTGCGAACGCGGCGCGGTCTCCAATCGGGCCGATCGCCTCACCGATGTCACGGCGAACCAGCGGGGGGCCTGGTGGTGCGAGGCCGCAAAAGGCTGGAGCGACGCACCGGTCATCGGCAACGGCGCAGGCTCGTTCACCGTCGTGGAACGCCGTCATCGTCAGGACGACATCGATGCGTTCACCACCCGGGATCCCCACCAGGTGGTGCTGTCGCGGGCCTCGGACCTGGGTGTCCTCGGTGTCCTGGCGCTGCTGGCCGTGGCGACAGGCCTCGTCTGGGCGGTGGTCCGCCTGCGCGGCGGACTGCCCGTGGCCTCCCTCGCCATGGTCGCTGCGGGGGTCGCCCAATCCCAGACCGACTGGACGCTCGCCTGGTCCGGTGTGGCCATTCCCGTCGGGGTGGCCGCCGGGATCCTGATCGCGACGGCGACCCCGTCGCAGGGCGGGCGCCGTCGCACGCCCGAGGTGGGGGCGGTCCGATTCGGGACCGCGGTCCTGGTGACGGGCATCGTGATCGGTTCGGCGGCACTGCCCTGGCTGTCGGATTGGGCGAGCCGCGCGTCGACGCAGGCGCGGCTCCAGGGCGACCTCGTCACGGCGCGGTCGCGCGCGGGTCTGGCCGGAGACCTCAACCCGTTTTCGCTCACGCCGTTCCAGCAGCGGGCGCTCGCCCTGATCGCGCAGGGCGACCGGCAGGGTGCGGTCGACACCTACCGACGCGCGGTGCGGCGCCAGCCGGAGAACCCCGAGGCCTGGCGACGCCTGGCGATCCTCATTCCGGATCCCGCCGAGGCGCGTGTGGCCTGGATCCAGGTGCACCTGCTGGATCCGTTCGATCGACAGGCGCGCCTGGCCCTGGCGGTGCCCGCCGAGGCCCCCGCCGACACCGCCGCGCTCACTCCGACGGTATCGGCCGCCGCGCTCGGCGCCCGGTTCGTCCGAGGCGCAGTCGCAATCGCGGGACCAGTGTCGCCGCCTCGATGACGATCCGCCGGTGCATCTTCGACACACCGTGGACCCGCTCGCTGAAGACGATCGGCACCTCGGTGACGCGAAACCCGAGCAGGACCGCCCGGTAGGTCATCTCGACCTGGAAGCCGTATCCGGCGGCGGCGACCTCGTCCAGTGGAATCGCCTCGAGCACCTCGCGCCGGAAACACTTGAACCCACCGGTCAGGTCGCGGATGGGCAGTCCCAGCACCGCCTGCGCGTAGAGGCATCCGCCGCGGCTGATGATGCGCCGCACGAGACCCCAGCGGATGACGCCGCCGCCGGAGACGTAACGGCTGCCGATCACGAGATCGGCGTCGTCGGCGGCCGAGACGAGTGCGGGAAGCGCCGCCGGATCGTGCGAGAAGTCGCAGTCCATCTCGACGATGCGGGCCGCGCCCGCGTCCAGGGCGAGCCGGAATCCGGCACGGTAGGCGGGCCCGAGCCCCTCCTTGAGCGTCCGGCGCAGGACACGGACGCGGTCGTCGCCCTGTGCGAATCGGTCGGCGAGATCCGCGGTGCCATCCGGTGAGCCGTCGTCGACCACGAGCACCGTCCCGTCGATGCTGTTGGTGTCGAAGACCCTCGTGAGGGCGGCCAGCATCGACGTGATGTTCTCGGCCTCGTCATAGGTCGGGAGCACGACCCAGACAGGCACGCCGGTCCCGCTGCTCACGCCGCGACCGCCCCGGGGCCGCGCACGCCAATCGTCATCTGGTCCGGCTCCTCGTCGAGCGAGACGCGCACGCCCAGCCGCTCGGCCGCCGGATCGATTCCCGGGGTCAGCGCGTGCGCCACCTCGGTCCAGCTTCCGAACGACGCCTCGTGGAGTGCGCTGCATTCGTAGACCGTGCCCCGATCGTCCCAGACGTCCAAGCTCGCGCCGCGGGGTGCCGCGCCCGGTTCGTGGAGCAGGGCCCCGGTGAACACCGCACGGCCCTCGTAGCGCTCGATCGCCCAGGCGCAGAGCACCCGTCGCGTGCCGAATCGTGTCTGTCCCACGGGCAGGACCCCCTCGAATCCGGCCACGCTCCGGGTCGGCGTCCGCGGGACGTCCGCCGCGCGTTCGGCGGACGGCGGAGGCGCCGGGGGCTCGCAGCGTGTCGGCGTCGGGCACAGGTCGATGTCGATGTTCCGTGACCCACCGGACAGTGTTCGCTCGATGCCGACGCCGCCCCGGGGCGACGACACCCGGCGGATCCCGTCGAACTCGAGCGTCAACCTCCGAGCCGCCGCGGGGACCGCGGGTGTGAGCCAGGCGGTGGTCTGCAGCGACCCGAGTCCCGCATGGCTGCTCATGCTCGTGGCCCGGTATTCGGTGCCCACATCGTCGCGGGCGCTGAGGTGGTCGTCGAGGTTCCAGGCGAGCACGCCGGGGGTTTGTGCGAGGACCAGGGCGGGACGGCACATCCATCCCGGTGGTGCTCCACCCCAGTACGGCCACGCTGACGGCGTCATCGTGCATGACCGCGCCGGTCGGGAGCAGGCCACCGAACGACGTGTGCTGCCGTGTGGGCACCGTGGCGACCGTGAAGGGGCTGCGCATTCGGACACCGTAGCGTTCGGCGCAACACGAATGCGGCGCGGATCATCCGCGGGGTAGGCTCTGCCGCATGACATCCCGGACGCCACTGGTCCTGCTGCATCCGTTCCCGGTGGACGGGTCGTTCTGGGAACCGATGCGGGGTCACCTCACCCACGACGCCGTCGACCGCGTCGATGCGCCGGGTTTCGGGCAGGCTCCTCCGGAGGACGAGTGGAGCATCGCCGGCTTCGCCGACCGGGTCGCCGAGCGGGTGCGCGGGACGTCTCCATCGGGAAGGGCGGTCGTGATGGGGCTGTCGATGGGCGGATACGTCGCGCTCGAGCTTGCGCTGCGCCACCCCGACGTGCTCTCCGGCCTGGTCCTGGCCGACACGCGTGCCGCGGCGGACGACACCCTCGCCCAGGATGGTCGGGACGCCGCGATCCGGGCGATCCGCGAGGACGGACTCGACCGATACCTCGACGGGTTCCTGCCGCGCACCCTGGCTGCCGCGGCGCCGGCCGAGGTTCGAAGCGCGCTCGACGGGATGGCTCGCCGACAGGCGCCGGCGGCGGTGATCGCCGCGCTGCGAGCGCTCCGCGCCCGGCGCGACGTGACCGGCCTGCTCGCGGAGATCGCCTGTCCCACGCTCGTCATCGTCGGAGATCAGGACGCGCTGACGCCACCCGACATGGCCCAGGTACTCGCCGACGGGATCCCGGCGGCCTCGCTGACGGTCATCGACGGGGTGGGGCACATGTCAGCCCTCGAAGCCCCCCGGACCGTCGCCGGACACGTGGATGCACTTTGCGAGACCATCGTCGACTGATCGTTCGGATGTTTGACACCCCCGACCGGTCCCAATAGGTTCACCGGTGAACACTTCCCCAAACACCCCGCGTAATGTGAGGTTTGGCACGTATGCCGTCGCTTCCACCTGCGATTGAACTCAACGTCCACTCCGCCGGTCAGGGACCCTTCGTGGTGGGCATCCACGACCTGCTCGGCCATGGCCTGGCGATGATGAACGCGCTCCGGCCGCTTGCCACACACGGGTACAAGGTCGCGACGCCGGACCTGCGAGGGCACGGCGCCTCGCCGACACCCGGCGGCCCCTGGAGCGTCGACGACATCGCATCCGACATCGCACGCATCATCGCCCTCGAGGGCAACCCGGCGATCCTCGTCGGACAGGGCCTCGGGGCGGTCGTCGCGCTGGCCCTGACGCTCGGGCACCCGTCGCTCGTCTCCGGTCTCGTGCTCAGCGGCATGGGGCCTCGCGCCGAGGACCCCGAGGGTCAGGAACGCTGGTTGCGCGTCTCGCGTGCGCTGCAGGAGCGGGGCGACGACGGGCCGGCACACGCCGCCGAAGCCATCGCCAACCGCCCCGACTGGCGCGGCGCGCTGGCCCAGGTGGTTCCCCCGACCGTCGTGATCGCCGGGAAGGACGACCGCCGCACTCCGGCATCGTCCCAACGCGAACTCGCGATCTGGCTTCGGCGGGCACGCTTCCAGGAGGTCGCCGGAGGGCACGACCTCACCAGCGACGCGCCCGGGGCGCTGCTGGCCGCGGTCGAGTACCTGGCAACGGCGGGCGATGCCGCGGTGGCCGCCTAGGTACAGAGATCGGGCGGTGCCGGAGCGGATCACGCCCCGGCACCGATCTCGCATGGGGCGTCGCCCGGCCGCGCCGGTGACGCCCCTGAGCGGTTGACTACTCGGTGTCCTCGTCCTCCGAGGACCCGCCGACCAGTTCGGGCTGCGCGCCCTCCTCGACCTCTTCGATCTCGCCGACCTCGGTCGGGGCCGTCACGGAGGCGATGACCATCTCATCGTCGCCGATCAGCTCCACACCGGACGGGGCGCTGAGGTCGGCGAAGGTCACCACGCCGCCGATGTCGAGGTCCGTCACGTCGACCTCGATGTGATCCGGGATGGCGTCGGGAAGCGCTTCGACGGTGATCTCGCGGGTGGGCTGGTCGAGCACGCCGCCTCCGCGAACACCGAGCGACAATCCCTCGAGCACCACCGGCACCAGCGCCTGGACGGTGCTGGAGAGGTCGACTTCCTGGAAGTCGACGTGAATGAACTCGTTGCGGACCGGATTCAGCTGCCAGTCCTTGATGAGGGCCGGGACCTTCGGGCCCTGGTCGACGCTGATCTCGAACACCGCCGTGCGTCCATGTCCGCCATGGACCGCACGCTCCAGATCGTGATGCGAGACGTGGAAGGCGACGGAACGCTCACCGGCTTTGTAGAGGACGCCGGGCACCATGCCGGCACGACGCAAGCGCCGCGACTCCGCGCTCCCGGTCTTTTCGCGGGCGGCGGCCTGCAGCTGGACGTGATTGGACGACGACATTCAGACTCCTGTGGGTCAACTCGGCCGCGCAGCATAGCGAAGCGCGGATGAATCGCCGACCGTTCGGCCGGCGATAGGGTCAGCCGCGGGTGGCGCTCGCCGTCAGACGCTCGGCCAACGCGGCCGGATCACCACCCGCGCCGAGGGCGACCCGGAGGCTCAGCGGTCCCCGCGGATCGGAGATCTCGCGGACGATCTCGCCCGGCTCGAGGCCTTCGAGCGCCTCGCGGACCGCCGGTTCCACCGTGGCCGCGCCGGCGGCGTCGTTCGTGCTGCGCAGCCGATCGAGCACCGTCACGCGGCATCCGCCCAGGTCGATGCGGGCCGTGTCACCGAACGCGTCGGGTTCCGCGAGTCCCGCGGCGAGCACGAGCGCGTCGTGGGCGACGGCACGGACGTGCCCCGTCAGATCGTCGGCGAGCGGTCGCTTGCTCATGCTGCGGATCGCGACTTCCCCGGTGCTGAACTCGATCGATCGATCCCGGTCGAGACCGATCAGGAGGACTCCGGGCCCGTCCGGGACGTGGCGGTAGTCGGCGACGTCGATGAGGAGGCCCTCCAGGGCGCACCCCTCGCGAATCCAGCGATGGAAGACCGCGATGGCCGCGTCGACGTCCAGGGACTCCCCGGCGACGGGGAAGGTCACGGCGACGCGGTGGGCCTGGTCAGGTGTGGTGGTCATGAAGGCTCCTAGTGGACGGCGCCGGTGGCGCCGGCCTCGCGAATCTCGAACTGGTGGACGGCATCGATCAGCAGCTGGGCTTCGTCGGCCAGGATCCGTGCGCTCTCGGGGGTGGGCGCTTCGGGGGCGCCCGCCGTGTGCCGGTCGATCAGCGCGCGGGTGAACTGGGGCTTGATCCGCCCCGTGGCCGCGAACCGCTCCTGGAACTCGCGGACGATCACGTCCGGATGCTGCGGTACGTCGCTCCACTCGGTGCGCACGAGCGCCCACGCCGCCTTCAGCATGGCGTCGTAGGCACGTTCGTCAGAACGTGCGAGGTCTCCCTCGTCGAGCGCGACCTGGGCCTCGAACGCCTCGCCCTCGGCCTCGGTGAGTTCCAGCACGGTGCTGGTGATGACCTCGCCGGCGCATTCACCCACGCCGATGTCGCCGACCGAGTACTCGCGAGCGTCCGACCAATCGACGTAGAAGGACGGATCCAGATCGTGGGCGGGCACCGGCTTCAGGTCGGCCAGCATGGCGCCGATCTCCTTCTTGCCGAGCCGGGCGATCCAGTCCTGGAACGATTCATCGCCGCTCCGGTCCGACGCGAAGCGCGTCGTGAGCGTCTCGACCACGTCCGGGATCCGCTTGCTGGGGATCGCGCCCACCGCCATGCCGTACGAACCGGCGTTCTCGCGCCAGCGTCCCCCGAGCACCACCTGGAAGTGGGGCACCGAATAGCCGTCGACCTTCCGGTTGTTGCCGAAGAAGCCGATGTCGGCGACGTGGTGCTGACCACAGCTGTTGAAGCAGCCGCTCACCTTGATCCGCAGCCCCTCGATGGCGGCATCGGCGATGAAGGACGCCCGCGCCATGCGGGTCCGCAGTTCGGCGGCGAGGCCCCGCGACGAGGCGATGCCGAGCTTGCAGGTGTCGGTTCCCGGGCAGGCGGTGATGTCCATGATCGTCCCGGCACCGGGCTCCGCGAGCTTCGCGGCGGTCAGATCCCGATGCAGCGCCGGGAGGTCGGCGTTGCTGACGTACCGCAGCACGATGTTCTGCTCGACGGTGGTGCGGACGTTGTCACCCACGTAGCGGCGGGCGATGTCGGCCAGCAGGCGCGTCTGGGCCGAGGTGACGTCGCCCAGCGGGAGCGCGACGGTGACGGTCGAGTACCCGTCCTGGCGCTGCGCGTAGACGTTCGTGCGTCGCCATTCGGTGAACGCGGGCGAGTCGTCGGCCGCCTCGGGGGCGCCGGGGCGGGCCGGCTCGTCTTCCCAGGCCTCCGCCGATGGAAGGAACGCGGTCCAGCGGTCGTCGTGCGGCAGGATCGCGCGCTCGTCGTCGATGAGCTGCCGGAATTCGTCGACGCCCAGTTTGGAGACGAGGAACTTGATGCGGGCACGGTTGCGGTTCTTCTTCTCACCGAGCCGCCCGAACACACGTCCGATGGCCTGCGTGATCGGCAGGAGCTCTCCCGCGGGGATCCACTCGTAGAGCAGCTTGGCCTGGTGGGGTGTCGTGCCGAGGCCGCCACCCACCCAGATCGAGAAGCCGCGAACCCGTCGCGGACGTCGGCGATGGCGCCGAAGTCGTGCATCATCACGAGCCCGCAGGCCTCGTCCTTGCAGCCAGAGAAGGCGATCTTGAACTTGCGGCCGAAGTCCTGGCAGTCCGGGTGGCCCAGCAGGAACCGGAACAGCGCGTCGGCGTAGGGCGACACGTCGAACGCCTCGGTGCAGCAGACGCCGGCGATGGGGCATCCGGTGATGTTGCGGACGCCATTCCCGCAGGCCTCGCGGGTGGTGATGTCGACCGCGGCGAGCCGTCGCATCACCGTGATGGTGTCCTCGAGATGGACGAAGTGGAGCTGGACGTCCTGGCGGGTGGTGATGTGCAGGATGCCGTCCGAGTGTTCCTCGGCGCACTCGGCGAGCACGTCGAGCTGCTCCGGTGTGACGCCGCCGTACGGGATCTTGATGCGCAGCATGCCCGGCGCGTCGAAGACGGTGTCGGGGCCTTTCGTGAGGTCCGACGGGTACTCGAGGCGCTTCTGTGCCTCGCCGTCGTGCCGCAGGCCGTTGTCGTAGCGCTGCCCGTAGGCGCCGCGCCGAAGCCGGGTCTCAGCGAAGACCCGTTCCTCCACCCGGCCCTGCTTGCGAAGTTCGACCTGGGCTTCGAAGACATCGATCTCCTCGGCGAGATCCTCGGGCATGGCGCCGAGAAGGCGCTGTCTCCAGCCGTGTGCGCTGCTCATCCAGGTGGGCCTTTCGTGTCATGACTGCGCGGTCCTCGACCGCCTGATGCGCGGCCAGGATAAATACCACATTGCCCACCATCATTATGGTGAATTGGTGGGCGGATGGGGGTGATGCCCAGCCGCCCACCGCGAATCAGGGCTGCATCACTCCGCTGGTTCGGCGCCGTTCTGGGCGTCGTTGCCGAGCTCGCCGTGCGCCACCTGCGCCAGCATGCGAACGACCTGGACGCACATCGCGTCACCGACCGCGACCTGGACCTGGCTCCCCTCGGGGTCGTCGAAGGCCAGGGTCCAATGCGGCACGACTCCTTCGGGAGTCGACTGCGGCGGGGTGACGGCGATTCCGACGACCGCCGGCGACAGCATCCAGAACATCCCCTCCGGCAGTCCCGCCGGCTGCGGCTCCCACTGCACCTCGGGGACGTTCGCCCGATGCGGCTCGGCCTCCGTGAAGGCGTTCATCATGTTCTCGGCATCGGATTCGGACAGCGGCACCGTCAGCACCACGTTCGCGCCGGACTGGAACACCAGCACCGCCGTGGGCAGGTCGTCCGGGTCGGTTCCGGGCTCGGTGTCCTCGGGATCGACCTCGACGGGCTGGCAGTCGAAGCCGGTTGCCTGGAAGGCGATGGTCTGTCGCATGTGCTCCCCTGGTTGGCTGGTACGGTGGCCGCGTGTCTGAACACGCGGATGACGCCGGAACGCCCGCAATTGTCACACACCACACGCGAATCGGCGTGCGCCACGTTGGACGCCGCGTCGTCGCCGAACGACTGCTGGCCCGGCTGCTGGATCATCCCTACCCGGTTCTGGCGCCCCACGGCGGTCGTCTGATCGTCGCGGCCGACCCCGTCGAGGTCGTGCGGGGACCCGACGTGTGGGACGCCCTGGCGATGCCCCGCGTGGACGGCGCGCGTCCCCCCGCAGGCGGGTGGATCGGCCTGCTCGGCTACGACCTGGGCGGCACCGTCGAGTCGCTTCCGGTGCCGCTGCCCGACACCGGCGGGCCGCCGGTCGCGGTGATGGGTCGTTACGAAACGGTTGCGGCCATCGATGCCCGGGGGTCGTGCGAGATCCTCGCCGCCGGCAGTCCCCGCGCCGCCGCTGAGCTGGCCCGGCTCGCCGAACGGTGCGAAGACCCGATCGTGATCCGTGGCGGGGACTTCGGCGGTTCCGTGGCCTCGTCGCTTCCGTCATGCGCCTATCAGGAACGGGTGCAGCGCATCCGCGAGCACATCCGGGCGGGCGACTGCTACCAGGTCAACCTGGCCCAGCGGCTGCGGGCACCGTGGTCGGGCAGCCCGCTCGAGTTCGCCGCCCGGCTGTGGGCGGCCGCCGGCCCGAGCTCGCACCGGGGGTTCATGGGGCTGCCTGAAGGCACGCTCGTGTCGGCGTCGCCGGAACGCCTGGTTGCGGTGCACCGGGGCGTCGCCTACAGCGAGCCCATCAAGGGCACGGCCCCGGCCGGCGCGGCGGGCATGCTCGCGGCGAGTCCAAAGGACCGGGCGGAGCACGTGATGATCGTGGACCTCGTCCGAAACGACCTCGGACGGGTCGCGCGGGCCGGGGGCGTCTCGGTTCCCGACCTGTGCGTTCCGCTGCGCACGGCCTACGTCGAACATCTCGTGAGCCGCATCCGGGCGGAGCTCGCTCCCGGCGTCACGCCGCGCGAGGTCCTCCGGGCGATGTTCCCGGGCGGATCCGTGACCGGCTGCCCGAAGGTGCGGGCGATGGAGGTCATCCGGGACCTGGAGCCGGTCAGCAGGGGTCCCGCGTACGGCAGCCTCGTCGTGGTCGGGCCCGACCACTCGATCGAGTCGAGCGTGCTCATCCGCACGGCCTGGCTGGCCCGGGGAGAGGCGCGCTACTGGAGCGGCGGTGCGGTCACCTGGGATTCGGATCCGGTGGCCGAGCAGCGGGAGGCCATGGACAAGGCCGCGCCGTTCGAGCGCGCCATCGTCGGCGGCGTGGTCTGACGCGACTCAGGAGCCGCGTGACCTCGCCGCCGCCCGCGTCACGACGCTCACGTTGAGAGCTTCGACGCCCTTGCGTCCCGGTCCGATCTCGAAGCTGACGCGCTGCCCCTTCTCGAGCTGCCGGAACCCGGCGGCCGCGATGTTCGAGTGGTGGACGAACAGATCCTGTCCGCCGTCATGGAGGATGAACCCGTATCCGCGTCGGCTGTCGAACGACTTCACGATGCCGTGTCCGGTCTCGTCGCGACGGGCCGGGGTTTCCCGTTGCGGCTTGCGGTCGGCGCCGCGGCCTCGCGGGGCGGTGTCGCGGCGGGGCTTGCGCTCCGGGCGATCCGACGCGCGCGGTCCCTCGGGCGTGTCCTGACGCTCGGCCCGCGCCGCCCGCGCCGGCCGCGGGGTGCGCTCGGAGTCCTCGCCGGGCATCGGACGTGTCAGGGCGTCGAGCTGCGGCCCGCTGGGATCGACCTGGATGCCGATCTGGCGCTGGAGGGCCCGCGCGTTGCGCACACCGCGGGGTTCGATGAACGACACGACGGTTCCGGTGGCTCCGGCGCGTGCGGTGCGGCCCGAGCGGTGCACATACGCCGCCGCGTCCTCCGGCGGGTCGAAGTGGATGACCGCGGCGACGTCGTCCACGTGGATGCCGCGTGCGGCCACGTCGGTGGCGACGAGGGCCTGGACCGAGCGCCGCGTGAACTGCCTGAGGGCGCTGTCCCGCTGGCGCTGGCTCCGCGCGCCGTGGATGGCGGCGGCGCTGACGCCGCTGTCCTCGAGCTTCTGGGCGATGCGATCGGCTCCGCGCCGGGTGCGCGAGAAGATGATCGTCGAGCCCATCCGCTCGACCACACCCGCGGCGAGATCGACGCGCTCGGAGTGCGGGACCTTCCAGAAATGGTGCTCGGCGGCGGCCATGTCCGGGCCTTCGGGGCCGAGCCGGTGCTCGACGGGGTCACGCTGGACCTCGGCCGAGAACCGCGACACCGCGCCATCGAGGGTGGCTGAGAGCAGGATCGTCTGGCGGTTGCTCCGCGTGGCCGTGACGATCCGGGTGAGCGCGGGCAGGAAGCCCATGTCGGCCATGCGGTCGGCCTCGTCCACCACCACGAACCGGACGTCGTCGAGCACCAGGGCACCGGTGGCCAGCAGATCCTCGAGCCGTCCCGGGCACGCGATGACGAGGTCGGTGCCGCGGCTCAGCGCCGCACGCTGCGGACCGTAGGACACCCCGCCGTACACCGACACCACCCGGCGATCCATCGCCTTCGCGAGCGGGCGGAGTTCCACGGCGATCTGTTCCGCGAGTTCGCGCGTCGGGGCGAGCACGAGACCGGTGGGCCGGCGCTTCGCGGCCGCGGGAATGCGCGTCACGAGCGGGATCCCGAACGCCAGCGTCTTGCCGCCGCCGGTGGGTGCGCGTCCGAGCACGTCGCGCCCTGCGAGCGCGTCGGGAATCACCGCCGCCTGGATCGGGAACGGCTCGTGAATCCCCGCGGCGGTCAGCCGCTCGGTCACACGGTCGGGCACGCCAAGCGCGTGGAACGTCGTCATCGTCATCCTGCCTCTGGTCGAGCGAAGGCGACCGGAATCCAGGACGACTGCGCTTGGGGGCTCCGGAGAGCCGTGAACGCGGGATAGTAGCGGGAACGCCCGCCCTGTGTCGGATCCCCGGCGCGGGACGTTCGACGCGCTAGCGGGATCCGGCCCCGTTCGTGATCCGCTCGAGGGCCTGCCCGACCCGCCGAGCGCGGGTTTCGGGCTTCTTCGCCTCGGTGATCCAGCGCACGTATTCCTTGCGGTGCGAGGGAGCCAGGGTGGCGAAGCGTTCGTCCAGCCCGGCGCGGCGCAGCGCGTCGCCCAGATCGTCCGGGACGTCGACGCTGCGTTCGCCCGCGTCGAGGGTGATGACGACCTCGACGGTGTCCCCGACCTCGACTCCCGCTGCGGCTCTGGTGGTCCGGGTGAACCCGACCAGGTTCTCGCCGCCGCGCCGCCCGACGCGGCCCGCAAACGTGTACTCGCCGTTGACCGTGACGGTGACCGGCGGAGTCTTGGTGCCACCGCCGAGCCCGGCGATCTGCTCGTCGCTCAGCACGACCGCGCCCGCCGGGCCGCGCCGCTCCAACACGGTGGTCAGTCGAAGTGCATCGGTCATCCGCGAACGCCCGTCCGGTGGTGTCGGTGCCGCCGCCACGCCTAGGCTGTGCCCGTGGCGACACGACGGAACTGGGTGATCGTAGCCTCACGCGACCACGCGATGCGCGGGGTCGAGGGTGGCTTCGTGATGGCGAACCACGGCAAGCGGGCGCCGTTGGCGCGGATGTCGCGCGGGGACGGTGTCCTCGTCTACTCCCCGACGACGACTTTCCCGCGGGGCGCGCCGCTGCGCGCGATCAGGATCGTCGGAGAGATCACGGGCGAGGCGCCCGAGCCGAGCGAGGTGATCGCCGGAGGGTTCCGCCGCCGGGCCTCGCTTCGAGCGATCGAGCCGCTGCCGCTGGACGACGTCCGCGGCCACCTGCCCGTCTCGCGAATCCGCTTCGGGTGCTTCGAGCTCGACCCGGCCGACGCCAGGGCCATCTGGAGCCTCGTGGACCAACCACGGCCGTAGTCCGGGCGGTGTCCGGTGCCGCCCGCCCGGACTCATCCCGCGAGGGGCAGATGCGGTGGCGTCCGCCGGGCGGCCACGGCTCGCGGGCTCGCATCGCGGCGCAGGATCCAGTCGCGGGGCGCAAGGCTCCATCCCACCGACGCCAGGTCCGTGCTGGGGTCGATCAGCCGCCGTGGCGGTGCCCCGTTCATGGCCACCATCACGTCGGCGTAGACCCGCGGTTCGGCCACCCCGCGGGCCCGATACCGGTCGCGGAGGATGTGGGCGGCGTCGAGCACCATGTCGGGCTGCACGCTCATCGCGCGTTCCTGGGGGGCATTGAGGAAGGTCCCCGGGTCGACGGTCCACCGGCGGCCCGTGTCAGGGTCTTCGACGACGAACCGCGCATGACCCACCTTCTCGGTCAGCATGACCCGCCAGGAGAAGCGATAGCCCTCCTCGGTCCAGCGGACGTCACCCGGGTAGAGCGCCGGTCGCAGCGGCAGCAGCAGCTCGACGACCGCGATGACACCCACCGCCCAGGCCACCCCGCGGTGCGGCACCACGGCCCGGCCGTGTCGCATTCGCCGGCTGACGCCCAGGCGGGCGAGCAGGCGACGTGGCCAGTCCGACGGGAAGAACACCAGCGCCCCGCCGATCATGATGAACGGGAACGCCCCGATCTGCGGCAGCACGATCCAGGTCCCCAGGTGGAAACACACCACCGCCGCGTACGCGATCGGTCTGGTGCGCCGCCACATCAGCGCGGGGACGACAAGCAGTTCGAATCCAACGGTCACCCAGCTCGCGGTGACCGCCACCCACTCCCGGGTGAGCAGGTGGCCGGCGAGCGGAAGGTCGGCGTCCTGCGGGAACCAGATCCGAAGCGGTTCGCCCCGGAGCCAATCGGGGTTGAGCTTGGCGATGCCCGCGTACACGTACACCATTCCGACGAGTCCCCGGAGCGCCCAGATCATCCAGGCGGCCACCTCGTCGCCCCGACCCGCCGCGCCGCGCGTCCAAGCGACCAGACGCGACCGCCGGGCAGCAGCAACAACACCAGTCCCGCCACGGTGATCCAGTAGTAGTGGTTCAGGTAGTAGGTGCGATCGAGCAGCTCGACGTAGGTGAAGCCGAGCAGATACGCACCGAGCGCAACCCGGGTGTGCCAGCCGAGCGCGATCGCCACGCCCAGCCCCACCAGCACCGCCATGTGGGCGTGCATGCCCCAGCCGGGCCACGGCTGCACCCAGCCGAAGCCCGGGTACGTGAAGTGGTAGGCCGGATCGAGGTACATCGGCTCGAGCCAGCCGTTGACCAGGAAGCGCGCGCGGCACCGACGGCGGCGATCAGGCCGAACAGCATCCGGAACGCCGCCAGGGCGGCGCCGTCGACGGACCGGGTGGCCCGGGCCGACACCCGACGGGTGAGGCGGTTAGCCGCTGTCACCATCGTTGTCGCTGAAGCCGACGGTCACCCCGAGTTCGCTGACCACCTCGGTCGAGACGAGCACCTCGATGTCCCTGACCTGCCCGGCGAACGCCCGGAGCTGGTCCGACTCGCTGAGCGGCCCGCGATCGCGTCGGCGGTGGCGATGGCGGCGTCCAGCTGTTCGACCAGACGGGTTTCGGTCCCGTCGAGCAGCGCCCCGAGCGACGACCCGCCCTCAATCGGCGCGTAGGCGTCGCGGACGCCGCGGAGCCGATTGGCCATGTCGGCGGCGGCGGAGGCGGCAGGGCCATCGTTCAGCAGCGACCGCCGATCGACGGGGTTCGTGCTGCTCGCCGCCAGGGTGAGCTCCTGGTCCACCATCATCTCCAGCAGGTCGACGTGCCGGCTCACGAGCATGTTGACCGCATCCTGGGGGGATTCGGGATTGGCGACGTCACCGCCGGTCAGGACCTTCGCGAACGGTCGGGCGGTGCCCGTCCAGCCCTCCTCCGCGCCGGCGAGTTCGCGGGCGATGAGGCCGCTCGTGGCGCGAAGGTAGGCGCATCGACGTCCACGGGTGATCGTCGCGGGGTCCCCCGGCGCGAACAGGACCACCTCCATGCCTCCCAGACCCCGTGATCCGCTGGAGACCGACGCGACGCCCAGGGGTGTGAGGGCGGTGTCGCCCGCGATCAGGGCTTTGACCCGCGCGACGTTCACCGGCCAGTTGACGTAGTCGAGCGTGCGGCGCTGCAGCACCGGCCCGACGGCGGCGGCTTCGGTGCGTCGCCAGGCGGCCATGGTCCGCCGCCACGCGGTTCTGGTGCTGGTCAGCGCGGCTGGTGTCGGTGACGAGCAGAGTGCGGAGACCTCGTCCCGCAGGGCGTCGCCGGCGGTGCTCGCCTCGGCATAGGCGGGCACGATGCGCTGATCGACCACGCCGGCGATGGCGGCCCGCCGGGCGTCGTCACCGTCCGATCCGCCACAGCCGGCCACGACCGCTCCGCCAAGCAGCGCGAGCGCCACGATTCCGTGTTTCACAGCGACTCCAGAAACGCGATGAGCGCGTCGCGCGTCGCGCGGTCCGCGGTTCGGAACGCCTCGCGTGCGCCCACTGCTTCGCCACCGTGCCAAAGGATCGCCTCCTCGAGATTGCGGGCCCGGCCATCATGCAGGAACCGAGTGTGCCCATTGATGGGTTCGACCAGCCCGATGCCCCAGAGCGGCTGGGTGCGCCACTCACGACCGGTGGCCCGGCCGTCGCGCTTGCCGTCCGCGAGCCCATCCCCCATGTCGTGAAGGAGCAGGTCGGAGTAGGGGTGGATGGTCTGGTGTTCCACCGCACTGGTCACATCCGAGGCGGACGTCGTCATGGTGGGCGTGTGGCAGCCGGTGCAGCCGGCCGTCTGGAAGAAGCGCGCGCCTGTGGTGACCGCGGGATCGTCCAGGTTGCGGCGTCCCGGAACGGCGAGGGTCGTCACGTAGAAGGTGACCCGGTCGAGCGCCTCGTCATCGAGCTGAGGCGTGGGACCGGTGGGCGCGTCGTTGCAGGCGGTCTGGGACGGAGTGCAGGGCTCCTCGGGGGCGAGGCGGGAAGTGACGCCGATGTCGCCCCGAAAGGCGCCCGCGGTCTGGTCGCGTGTGTTGGCCACGTTCGCCTTCCAGCCGAGGCGACCGACGACCGCCCGTCCCGTCTGAATGTCGCGGACCCGGTTCGGCCGTCCTGAGATGCCGTCGCCGTCGGCGTCCTTCGGATCGGCACTCGCCAGGATCTGGGCCTCGGGGACCGCGTCGAGCAGACCCATCCCGACGAGCTGCGGCGCGATGCGCGGAGACAGCAGCAGATTCCGGCCGAGCGGGCCGTATGCGGGATCGGTGATCCGGTACGTCGGTCGCTGGAGCGTGTACGGAGTGCCATCGCCGTACGTACCCGGGACGTCGGTCGTGTCGATGACGAACTGTGCTTCGGGATCGACACCGAGGATGGCCCGGTCCTGGAGCTGGTCGCCGTAGACCGGATGGGGCGATTCGGTGTCCCCCTCCGACACGCCGAGCCGCAACAGCAGCCCCCGTTCGGGATCATCAGGGTCTGTCGGAGGCTTCGCCCGACCGTCGAACACGTGGCACGACGCGCAGGCCTGCGCGTTCAGGAGCGGTCCCAGGCCGTCGCGGTTCGCGGTGCTGGCAGGCGCGGTGACCCAGTTCTGGGTGAACAGCGAGTCGCCGATTTCGAACGCCCGCCGTTCCTCACGACCCAGGTTGCGGGCGGCCAATCCGAAGGCGTTCGTGGTCGCGTCGAGCGCCGTGGTGTCGCCCCCGCTGAGCGCGTCCAGCAACTCGACCGGCGCGGGGGGTGCACCGGCATTCCTGCCCGCGGACATGGCGGCGGCGGTGGCCACGGCCACCGCCGCGAGGCCGATCGCCGCCCGCAGACGACGCCTGCGGGCGGCGGAGGCCAGGTGGCTAGGAGAGAACAACCTTCACATCCAGTGCCGTTCCGGCATCGGCCAGCAGCTCTGCCTGGTCTTCGAGGGAGACGATGGTTCTCAGCACCTGCCGGCGTCCCGGGTCCGAATCCGGGACGCCCTCCTGCACCAGCCGGTCGAACGGCGCCGGGATGGCCTCCGCGTTCTGAACCGACGTGTCGAGCGCGGTCCGGATGGCCGTGTCGAGGTCAGGGTCAGATCCGCCGACCAGATCGCCGATTCCGGGACCATCGGTTCCGGGGTAGTCGCCGGTGTAGACCATCCGGATCCCCTCGGCGTTCGCAATGAAGTCGTTGACCGTGTTGTCGGAGAAGCAGGAGTGCTCGTCCTCTTCGGATCGATCGGCGTAGGCGACGTTCATCCGCTCCCCGGACAGCTCGCCGCGGCTGAGCTCGCCGAGTGCGAGCAGCATCTTGCGTAGCGCCTCCCCCTCGGGCTGGGACGTGAACTCCACCCGGTAGTTGTCGGCCATGTCCGGCGCCCACGCGTCCGCCAGCTCGCTCAGATCCGCGATGAGCAGGTCCGACGCGGACGCCAGGTATCGCTTGCGACGATCGGCGTTGGCGCGGGTCGTGTAGTCGGTGAAGGGACGTGCGCCGGGCCCATCCGGATCCAGGTCCTGGCCCCAGAGCAGGAACTCGATGGCGTGCCAGCCGGTGGAGACGTTGGTTTCGCCACCCCGCTCGTTGAGTTCCGCGATGCCTCCGGCGTGATCCGTCCCAACACCGCGGGATCGTTGATGATCCCGGCGTTCGGCTGACCGACCACGTAGTCGACGTACGCCTCATCCCAGCGGCCAGGCGTTGATCTCGCCTTCCCTGCCGGTCTCATCGTTGTCGATCGGCCCGCCGTAGAACCGGAACGCTTCGGTCCTTCCATCGTCGTCGCGGGCGGCGATCCACGCGACTCGCGCGGCCCGCAACGTGCGACTCGACGGCGCCTCGACGAACGCGTCGATGGCCGTGTCCATTCGCCGGGCGGAGGCGAGGCTCGTCTCGTAGCTGGCGTGGACTCCCGCCGCGTAGTGCTCGATGACCTCCGCGCGGCTGGCGGTGGGATCGTCGTCCCCGCATCCGGCGCCGAACGGTGCGGCCAGTGCGACGATTTGCGGCGGCGACCGTGAGGCGGCGGTGAACGAAGCGGCGGCTGCGCGGCATCCGGCTCCTGCTGTGGCTGACGACGTCGGGCGACCGGGCGGCGACATTATCGGAAACGGTTGCTAGAAATACAAGGCGGCCGCCGGCCTGCCGTCGCTGTTGGGAGACTCGGCTAGAGTCCGCGCGTGGTGTCCACGGTCTCGCATTCCTCATGAGTTCCCCCGTCAAGGTGGTTCGGGTGAACGGGCGTGCGGTCGACCCGGACACGCCCGCGCTGCGCCTCGACGACCCCCTCGCCCGGGCGGGCGACGGCCTCATCGAGACCATGCGGGCCCGGAATCACCGGGTGTTCCGGCTCGATCAGCACCTGGAACGTCTGCACGGTTCTGCGCGCGCGCTGTCCATGTCCGGACTCCCCGGTGACGACCGCATCCGTGCTGAACTCGACGCCATCCTGGCGGCGGCGGGCCCCGGAGATCTGCAGATCCGCCTGGCGGTGAGCAGCGCACCCACCCTCTGGGTCGAGGCGCAGTCCACCGAGCCGCTGCCCGTGGAACCCCGGGCGTTGACGGCCATCACGATGCCGGGCTCATGGCGGCCGGAGCTCTTCACGGCCCAGCACAAGACCTCGAGCCGGGCGTTGTGGTCCTGGGCCGAGCGCCGGGCACGTGAGACCGGCGCCGACACGGCGCTGCTCCTGGACGAGCAGGGACGCATGGGGGAGGCCACCACCGCCTCGGTGTTCGTGCGCACGCCCCGCGCGGTGCTGACGGCACCCGTGCGCGGGCTGCTACGCGGCGTCGGCCGCGGGGTGATGATGGAGCTGGTTCCCGACGTGGTCGAGCGTGCGGCCACCCGCGAGGAGTGGGAGACGGCCGAGGAGATCGTGCTCGTGAGCGCCCTGCGTGGTGTGTCGGCGGTGACCAGCGTCGACGGCGAGCCGATCGGCACGGGACGGCCCGGGCCCATGGCCCGCGGCCAGCAGGCCGCCTACCGCCTGGTGGTGGAGGCGGCGACGGGCGGACCCGGTCTGAGCTGACATCGGCCGACCTGCGGGGCGGTCGGCCCGCTACCGCTTGGCGCGGCCTCGGGTGGCCTCCTTGGCGATCGGCTGCGGGACCCGCCGCCCCATGAGCCGCATGGCCTTCAATCCGAGTGACAGCTTCTCGCGGTCGTCGGTGCGGCCGATCTCGAGCCCGCAAAGCTCGGCGATGCGGTCGAGGCGGTAGCGGACCGTGTGCCGATGGGTGAACAGCGTGTTGGCCGTGGCGGCCAGGTTGCAGTCGTACTCGAGGTACGTCGCGAGGGTCGCCACCAGTTCGGTCTGGTACTGCTCGTCGTACCGCACCAGCGGGTCGATGGTCTGCTCGTAGAACGCGGCGAGTTCATCGGGCCGGTCGGCGAAGATCTGGAAGAGCAGCTTGTAGGTGCCCGTCTCCTCGAACGTGACCACGTCGCCGATTCGGCCCAGCCGTTCGCCGATCGACAGCGCCAGGCCCGCCTCCTCCATTGCGGCGCCGAGGCGTTCGGGCTGGGGGGTGAACCTCGACGTGGCGAGGCTGAGCGCAAGACCGCGAACCGTCTCCCGGGTCGCGGCGATCAGGCGGCCCGCGAGCACCCGGGCCCGCTCTTCGACCGTCGCCGGGTCGGCCTCGTCTTCGTCGCGCGGGCCGGGCAGCAGCACCAGGAGCCGGCCCTCGTCCCAGTCGACCAGCGCCCGGGGCCAGTGCATGTCGAGTACGGCGCGGGTCTGGTGCAGGAAGCGGCGGATGAGCCGCTCATCGCTGATCGTCCGGTCGGGCTCGTGGGGATCCTGCAGGTGGCCCAGCAGTGCCACGGCGCCCGCCGCGAGGTCGGCGCCCAGATGCCGGGCGCGACGGATGAGCGACTCACGGCTGACCGACTCGCCGGCTGCCAGCTCCCGGATGAGGTCTCCACGGAGCGCCGACTCGGTGCGGGTGCGCAGGTCCTGACGGCTCATTTCGAGTGCGCATGCCCGGACCGTCTCGCGGATGGCCGCGTCGTGTTCGAGCGCGAGGGGCGGCTCCAGCCAGGCGACGACCACACCGGCCAGCTGGTGCGGATCCTCGCCGACCGTGCACACGGTCACCTCGTCCGGGATGTGCTCCAGGAACGAGCCCAGGATCGAGGCGGGTCCCCGCCCTCGGGCGTCGCGCGCCGCATCGTTGAGGAGCGTCTCGTGTTCCGGGTCGAGATCCGCTGCGGCCAGGAGGTCCATGTAGTCGTCGAGGAGTGCCACCGGCGCACCGATGTACTCGCTGCAGACCCGCGCGATCCCTGCGAATCCCTCACCGGCCAGCAGGGGCGCGCGCAGCGCGTCGCGGGCATCCTCGGCGGCCCGGCGCCCGCGTCTGGGCCCGAGCCGGTCGGCGACCTCCTCGAACACGGCGGTCCACGAGGTTCCTTCCGGCAGCACGATCACGGGCACCGGGTAGTCGTCCGGCGGCGGCGCCATGGCGACGACCACGCCGGCGGTGATGGGTGGCTTCACGGGCGCCGCCTCGGCGATCGTCAGGCGGTGGTCGTGGTCGTCGC
Source organism: Actinomycetota bacterium (assembly GCA_020636905.1). Lineage (GTDB taxonomy): Bacteria > Actinomycetota > Thermoleophilia > Miltoncostaeales > Miltoncostaeaceae. The sequence goes on from JACJWX010000006.1 coordinate 86,667, forward strand.
TCCCGACCGGACCCGCCTTGGTCAGTTCGATCGTCGGGTCCGCCGAGCTCGGAACGAGCACGGCCCGCTCGAAGGCGGGCAGGCGCAGGAGGTCACCGAGCGTCGTCGGTGCGATGGCCGATCCACCGGCGGTCAGAGATCCTCTGCGTCTGGGCATTGCGCAAGGATGGGGAGTGCGAACCCCGAGGTCAAGCGGATCACCCCGCTGCCCGCGGCGATTTCGCCCTGCGGCCAACTGGGGGGTCGAATGCTTGGACAATCGGCGAAATCCCGATTCGTCCCGTCCCCGTACGATCACCCCCGGAATGACGGCAGCCCGGCGGCATCGCCCGGATGCCGCTGTGGATGGCCGGACCCGACGTGCCGTAGGGTGCGATCGAGCAGGGCCTACAGGATGAGACGCCAGGAGGAAGTTCACACCCGATGCCCAGAATCCGACTTGCAAATGTCGCCGCCGCCCAGTGGACCCCAGAGGCCACCGCGTTCAGCGAGCTCGACTACACCACTCACGAGAACAATGCCTTCGGACGGCTGGTCTTCGGCCCGCAGGAACAGCGCAGGCGGCTGAACAAGGAGACGTTCCGGACGCTGCAGCGCACCATCGAGAACGGCGACGAACTCGACCCGTCGATCGCGGAGGCCGTGGCCGCCGCGATGAAGGACTGGGCGATGGAGAACGGCGCGACCCACTACACGCACTGGTTCCAGCCGCTGACCGGGTCGACCGCCGAGAAGCACGACTCCTTCTACAACCCGACCGGTGACGGGACCGCGCTCGCGACGTTCTCGGGCAAGGAACTCATCAAGGGTGAGCCCGACGCGTCCAGCTTCCCCACCGGCGGCATCCGGGCGACATTCGAAGCCCGCGGCTACACCGCCTGGGATCCGACGAGCCCCGCGTTCCTGATGACCAACCCGAACGGGTCGGTACTCGCCATCCCCACCGCTTTCACCTCGTGGACCGGTGAGGCGCTCGACGCCAAGATCCCGCTGCTCCGTTCGATCGAGGCCCTCAACAAGGCCGCGCTTCGCGCGTTGAGGTTGTTCGGCGACGACGCCACCGAGCGGGTGTTCACCACCATGGGCCCCGAGCAGGAGTACTTCCTGATCGACAAGAGCTACTACTACCAGCGCCCCGACCTGGTGAACTGCGGCCGCACGCTCTTCGGTGCCAAGCCGCCCAAGGGTCATGAGCTGGACGACCATTACTTCGGCACCATCCCCGAGCGGGTGCTGGCCTGCATGCTCGAAACCGAGCGTGAGCTGCTGAAGCTGGGCGTTCCGATCAAGACCCGTCACAACGAGGTCGCCCCGGCGCAGTACGAGATCGCTCCGATGTTCGAGAACACGAACCTCGGGTGTGACCACCAGCAGCTCCTCATGACGGTCATGAAGAAGATCGCCCCGAAGTACGACCTGGTGTGTCTGCTCCACGAGAAGCCGTTCGCCGGCGTGAACGGCTCGGGCAAGCACAACAACTGGTCGATGGGCACCGACTCGGGCCACAACCTCCTGGACCCGGGCGACACGCCGCACGAGAATCTGCAGTTCCTGTTCTTCGCCTCCGCCGTGCTGCAGGCCGTCAACAAGCACCAGGGTCTGCTGCGGGCGAGCGTCGCCGGCGCGGGGCAGGATCACCGCCTGGGTGCGAACGAGGCCCCGCCGGCGATCATTTCGGTCTTCCTCGGAACCGATCTCGAGCACGTGTTCGACGGCATGGCCGAGGGCAAGGTCAACGTGAGCACGACCGGGCAGTTCATGGGTCTCGGCACCCGCGTGCTGCCGCCCCTGCCGAAGGATGCGGGCGACCGCAACCGGACGAGCCCGTTCGCCTTCACCGGCAACAAGTTCGAGTTCCGGGCGCTCGGCTCCAGCATGTCGCCGAGCCTCCCGAACACGGTGCTCAACACCATCGTCGCCGAGGCCATCGACGCGCTGTCCGAGGACCTGGAGGCCGCGCTGCGCGAGACCACGGGCAACGTCGACAGCGCCGCTCAGTCGGTGATCGGCGCCGCCTACCGCGCCAACAAGCGCATCGTCTTCGGTGGCGACGGCTACTCGGAGGACTGGCACAAGGAGGCCGTGGAGGAGCGTGGACTCCTCAACCTCCGCTCAACCCCGGATGCCCTTCCGCAGTTGATCGAGCCCACCACCGTCACCGCCTTCGAGAGCTACGAGGTGATGAACGAGCGGGAGCTTCACGCCCGGTACGAGGTCCTGACCGAGCAGTACATCGTCAACGTCAACATCGAGGCGGAAACCGCCGCGGACATCGCGCACACGATGATCATCCCCGCGACGCTCCGCTATCTCGAGATGATCGACGATGCCGAGATCGAGGCGCTCGACAGCACGATCCGTCCGCTCGTCGAGGAGCTCGTGGCGAACGCCCAGCAGCTCTCCAAGGTCAACTTCGACCACCCGGAGGGCCTGGAGGTCGAAGCCGCGTACATGCGAGATACGATCCTCCCGGCGATGGGTGAGGTCCGACGGGTCGCCGACCAGCTGGAACGGTTGATGCCCGACGACCTGTGGCCGCTGCCGAAGTACTCGGAGATGCTCTTCATCAGGTAGGACGTCGCGGATGAGTGGTGGGCCGCGACGGCCCACCACTCATCACGACGCCAGGGAGACGCTGTGGAACCGAGTGATGTGCTGCGCGAAGTGCAGGAACGCGACGTCAGATTCGTGCGGCTGTGGTTCACCGACATCCTGGGACACCTGAAGAGCTTCTCGCTCCCCGTCGGTGATCTCGAAGCGGCGTTCACCCAGGGCGTCCGCTTCGACGGATCGTCCATCACCGGGTTCAACCCGGTCGAGGAATCCGACATGGTCGCCGTTCCCGATCCCAGCACGTTCGCCGTGCTTCCATATCGCCCCCAGGAGCAGGCGGTCGCCCGGCTGTTCTGCGACATCCGCACCCTGGCCGGAGCGCCCTACGAGGGCGACCCGCGCTACGTGCTGCGTCGTGCCGAGGAACGCGCGCGAGGACTCGGGTTCGACGGATTCCAGGTCGGCACCGAGCTGGAGTTCTTCTACTTCAAGAACGCCGACGCGCCCGAGCCGCTCGACCGGGGCGGGTACTTCGACCTGACCACCCTGGACGCCGCGAGCGACGTGCGTCGGGCCACGATCCTGGCGCTCGAACAGATGGGCATCCAGGTGGAGTCGACCCACCACGAGAGCGGGCCGTCACAGCACGAGATCGACATGCGGCAGGCCGACGCGCTCCAGATGGCCGATCACGTCATGACCTACCGGACCGTGGTCAAGGAGATCGCCCACGCGCACGGCTGGTACGCCACCTTCATGCCGAAGCCGCTGATGGACAGCAACGGCAGCGGCATGCACACCCACCTCATGCTGATGCGGGATGGTCGCAACGCGTTCCTCAACGTGGCTGATCCGCAGCTCCTGTCCGAGGACGGCCGCCGCTTCTGCGCCGGAGTCCTGCGCCACGCGCGCGAGCTCTGCCTGTCGTTCGCGCAGTGGGTGAACTCGTACAAACGGCTCGTGCCGGGCTACGAGGCCCCCGTGTACGTCGCGTGGAGCCAGCGGAACCGCTCCGCGATGCTGCGGGTCCCGCAGCAGGGGCCGGTGCGCGACGCCTCGGCCGCACGACCGGAACTGCGCAGTCCTGACCCCGCGTGCAACCCCTACCTGGCGTTCGCCGCCATCCTCCACGCCGGACTCGACGGAATCGAGCACCGGATGCCCCTCCCCGAGCCGATGGAAATGAACCTCTACCACCTCACCCACGAGGAACGCCTGCGCGAGGGCATCGAGGCCCTCCCCGAGACCCTCGGCGAAGCGGTCGAACTCGCCGCCGCGTCGGAGCTGCTGCTGACCGCGTTCGGAGAGCACATCCACTCGCGGCTCATCGACATCAAGCGCGGCGAATGGGAGGAGTACCGCTCCCAGGTCAGCGGATTCGAGATCGATCGGTTGCTGCCCATCCTCTAGCCCCGCGCCGATCCCCGTCGGCGCCGCGTGTACGGCACGGCCACCGGGGCGAGGGCCATGCCCGAGGGCCACCCACCGCGGCCGGTGCGACGTTCCCATCGCGCCTGGTCCATGAGCTCCGCACGTTCCGCCTTCGTTGGAACGAAGCTCAAGATCCACAGGCTGCCATCGGCGTCGAATCGTCGCCGCGAATCGGTCCCGCTGAGGAGCAGCCCCGGATCGTCGGGCGCACGCCCACCCGAGGTGCCCTCGCCCGCCCCCAGGGTCACCGATGTCCGGCATGTTCTCGACAACGCGGGCTTCATGCTCCTGTTGCGCGTCCCGGTAGTCGAGGAAGTGCGGAGCATCGATCACGAAGATGTCTCCGGCGATGAAGACGGCCCGAAAGGCTCGTCGCCTGGGCCCGGCTGGTCCCCGTCAGCCCGGCGCTGCCGTCGACCCGTTCCCGGACGCGGCGGGTCTCCGGTCGCCATCGCCGGAACCCAGTCCGAGCAGCGCCCAGACCAGCAGTCCGAGCGCGCTCGGAAACATGAAGGCGCCGCCGACCCAGCCGAGCAACACCGTCGCGATGACGGCCACGGCACCCAGGAGCAGCACGAGGATCGGTCGGTCGCGGAGCTCGTATGCCGTGGCGCCCACGACGAAACCGGCGAGGGCCCAGGCCCCCGCGAGGGGCAACGCTCGTGGCCAGACGAGTGCCGCGATGATGCCCGCGCCACCGAGCGCCAGCACGACTGCGAGCAGGCCGGCGGCATTGGACAGGCGACGTGAGCGGATCATTGCCATGCCGCCAATATGACCCCCGACCGCACCGGTGTGAAGGCCGGCACGACACCCTGGGTCCGAGGCTCCGGTCAGGCCTCGCCGGCGACCGTCGACAGCAGGCGTTCCCACCGATCCACGCAGGCCGGCCAGGTCGCGTCCGACGCGAAGTGGGCGCCACGCATGCCCATCGCCTGGCATTCGGCGACGTTTCCGGCGATCGCTGCGAGCTCGCGTGCGTACTCGCCCTCGTCGATGTAGATGCGACCCGCGCCGCTGCGACGCGTCTGGCCCGCCAGGACCTCGCTGTGGCCGTTGGCAAGCGTCGGCGTGCTCCGCTGCCAGGCTTCCAGCGCCACCAGTGAAAGGCTCTCGTGACGCGACGGCAGCACGACACAGCTCGCCGCGTCGATGAGGGACGCGCGCTGCTTCTCGGTGACGAACCCGGTCGTGACCACCCAGTCGGGGAACTCCATGGGAACGGTCGCCCGACCGGCGAGCACCAGTTCCAGCTCACCGCCGCCCGCGCGGTATCCGGCGTGTGCCCGAAGGAGTTCGTCGATGCCCTTCGCCGGATCGATGCGTCCGAGATACAGCGCGAATCGATCGGGCAGGGCAAAGCCTGCCCGGGCGGCGGCTGCTTCGGACGGCGTCGCCGGTGCCAACCCCGCCCCGACGATCTCGACGGGACGACCGCCGATCCCGTGCAAGTCGTCCACCAGCAGGGCCTCCTCGGGCGTCATGAACGCGAATCCATCGGCGCGGCGCATCACGCCGCGGGTGATCGGGAAGCGAAGCATCGGTTCGTTGTGGGCGAGCGGCACGAGCACCGTTGGGCCGACGGCAGCCGCCATGGCCAGCTGTGTCGTCGCGTACAGGTAGGTCCAACAGACGAGAAGGCCACCCGGGTCCATCCCGCGAACGGCATCGACGAGCCCGGGTGCCACCGGACCCTGAGCCAGCGCCCAGGCGCGCTCGGCGTCCCCGTCGCTCGCGTCGAGTCCCAGCCTGCGCACGAGTGCGGACGCCATCGCCGGGTCCGCTTCGGAGACGGCGTGGCGATGCACGGCCACCCCCCCGTCCGTCGAAATCCCGGCGGGGTAATGCGCCGCCCACGTCAGATAGTCGCGCGCCGTGGTCGTGTGCACCCGGACCGAGTGACCCGCATCGGCGAGCGCTCCGGCCGTTTGCCGGCAGAGCGTCTCGGCGCCGCCGGCGACTTCCTCGCCGTAGCGCTGAATCACGAAGACGACGTCCACGTCAGTCGTCGCGGGTCGCGGTTCCCGACTCCAGCAGAGCGATTCGACGTCGCAGTTCGGCGAGTTCGGCGCGTGTGCGGTGCCGGTCGCGCTCGAGTTCGCTCAGCAGCTCACCGAGGCTCGGAGAGATCAGGCGCAGCATCAGCCCGCGGATGCCGTCGACCGCCCGTCCCGCGATGCCCCCACGGGTCGAGCCACCGCCCACTGCGAGTTTGAGCGGCGGGAGGGGTGCGTCGCCGGCCTCCGTGCGCAACCGGACGAGCAGCTCCTCGGGCGTCGGGTCACCGGACTCGACGCTCAGAAGGCGCCCTTCCGCCCGAAGACGACCGGGATCGTCTTCACCAGGATGACCATGTCCATCCAGATGGACCACTGGTCGATGTAGGAGAAATCGAGTCGGATGAGCTCGTCGAAGCCGAGATCGGAGCGGCCGCTCACCTGCCACATTCCGGTGACACCGGGGAGGACCATGTAGCGCTTCTTCTGCACGTCGTCGAGGAGTTCGTAGTCGCGCAGCGGCAGCGGTCGCGGGCCGACCAGCGACATCTCGCCCCGAAGGACGTTGATCAGCTGCGGCAGCTCGTCGATGGAAAGCCGGCGGAGCAGGCGGCCCACGGTGGTGACGCGGGGATCGTTGCGCATCTTGAAGATCGCACCGTCGGCCTCGTTGAGGTGTTCCACGTCGGCCTGCAGGTCGTCGGCGTCCACCCGCATCGTGCGCAGCTTGAGGCAGTCGAAGACGGTCTCGTCGACGCCCACCCGCTCGCTTCGGTACAGAACAGGTCCGCGGTCGCCCAGCCGGATCGCCAGCGCGGCGACGGCGAAGATGGGCAACGAGACGACCAGCAGCGCGCCCCCGACGACGATGTCGAACACCCGCTTGGTCACGAACTGCAGGCCGGACAGCATCGGTGGATTGACCGCGAAGAGCGGCAACCCCGGCGCGGCGACCGCCTGCAGACTGTGGGAGAGCAACCCGACCGTCGTCGGCGCGAGTCGAACCGGAATGCCCCGCCGCCGACACTCGTCGAGGAGTCGAAGGATCTCGGCGTCTTCCGCGCCGATGCCCGTCAGCACGACCTCGTCGAGACCCGGGGTGTCCAGGAGGTCGTCGACCCGTGCACCGTCGGGGTACGTGCCGGTCAGCTCGTGGTGTCCCAGGACGCGATACGGCACACCCCTCCGGCTGCTCGTGTGCAGCAAGGTCTCCGCGAGCGCCTTCGTCGCCGAGGTCGGGCCCACGAGCAGCACGTCGCGGTGGAAGTTCATGCGGTCGAGCAAGAGCGTGGTGATGCTGTCGTAGCTCGCGCGCATCGCGATCACGAGGCCGGACACGATGAACCAGGTCGCGAAGAAGATGTAGTAGGTGTTGAACTCCCACTCGGCCACCAGGACGAGTACGAGCATGACCAGTGTGGCCATGGTCACCGACGCCAGCACCGCATGGGCTCCCGGGCGCTGCTCGCGTGGGGCGTACAGACGGTTCTTGGCGAACGTGAGCACCAGCGCGACCGACGCGAGCGGCAGTGCCGTTTGCTCCGCCGCCCAGATGGCGTTGGAGTCGATGGTTTCCGACTTCAGCAGCAGCTTGCCGGCAAGCGCCAGGTACAGACCCAGGAACAGGGCGGTGAGATCGATCGTGAGCAACACGAGCACCGAGAGCCCACGCCGGATCCGGGCGTTCGCGGCTGGTCCCGCGAACAGCGGCAGGAAGCGGTGGTCGCGGTGAACCAGCTTCCGTGTGTCTCTGGGGTCCTGCGGTGTGGCACGTTCGGTGCTCATGCGGATGTCGCGGCGCTCCGTTCATCCGTCCGACGCGATTGCCGGATGGGCAGGCACCGGAGGCGACGCGTGCCCTTCTTCCCACGTGGAGACAAGTCTGATCGCTAGCGATCCTACTACCAGGCCCCGGGAACGCATGTCGGCGAGTGCATCGCGGGGACCATCGGTGCAGCCCAGATGGGCGCTCAGTACGGCACCCACCGCGGTGAGCCATTCGCCGGGGCGATCGCAGTGCACGAGGATCGCCTCCTGTTCATCGTCGAGCCGGGCCCCGACGGCCATCGCGAGTTCCTGAAGCGACGCTGCGGCCTCGTCCTCGCTTCGCAGCGGATGCCACTCAACCGCGAAGCCGGCGAGGGCGGCATCGAGGAGCCCGGTCCGCGCGGGGTGCGTCGAGACGACGGTCCTGATGCCCTGCTGTTTCCACCATTCGAGTTCGGCGGTTCGGCGCGTGATCCGGTGGCTCCGCCCGCCGCCGCCGGGGCGTTCGGCAAGGGCGAGCCGATCATGGATCAACCAGGTGTGGACCTGCGGTTCCATGGGTGCGACCTCCGTGTTGGGAGTGGGTGCTCCAGCACTCTCCAACCGGAAACCGTGCACCGGGCGCACGGCGTGCGTCGATCAGCGCGCGGCTTCGCGCCGATCAGTCAGGGCGCCACTCGTCGTCCGCGCAGAGATCCCTGAGCCAGTTCGGGACCGGCACGGTGGCGCGGGTCTCACGTTCGACGCACACGTGCACCATGTCGCCCTCCGCCATCAACTCACCGTTTCGCGTGAACCGGTGTCGACTCCGGAACGAGCTGTTCCCGGGGGCGGCCATCCAGGTGGCGAGCACGAGCTGGTCGTCGAGCATCATCCGCCCCTGGATCTGGAGTCTGACGTCGACGATCGGAATGCCCGGTCCCTCGTCGAGCAGGCGGGTGAACGGGTATCCGACCTCGCCCAGCCATTCCGAGAGGCCGCGATCCATCCAGCGGAACAGGTTCGTGAAGTGGATCTGGGCCACGTCCACCTCGGCCATCGCAAGCCGGAACGGGTGCGTGTGGACGAAGGGTTCGTGCGACACGGCTCCAGTGTAGCCGGGCCACCCTGCACGTCGGCGCTCGCTCTCCGCGTCCTGTCAACTCGACCGCGAGGATTTGACATGTGCGCAATTTGCGGAGAAACGCGCACGTGTTCCTCCACGAAGGGGGGTGAATCCGACCGTCCGAACGCCTCTGCCGGGTGTCGATCACGAGTGGTCTCATGACTTTGGACACCCAATCGGTAGAAATGACGCCCGAACCCACCTCCGAAGAACGTCGCCAGGCGGTGTGCCGCGCAGTTGCGCAGGCACCCGGTCTGATCCGCCACGCCGCCAGGTTCTCAACCTCGATCGCGGACGCCGAGGACGCGTACCAACGGTCGATGGAGATCGCGCTCCAGAAGGCGCCGGTCGTGGAGTTCGAACGGTTCCTGGCGTGGTTGCGCGTCGTCATCAGGAACGAAGCGCTCGCGATCTCGCGCCGCCGTCATCGTGAGACGCCCGCATCGGACCAGCAGCTCGAGTCGGCGGGCGAAGCGGTTGACTCGTCGTTCGCCCGGCTGGAGTGGCGGGAGCGCTACCTGCGGGTCCACGACGCACTCGGCCACCTCACCGAGTCGCAACGGACCTGCGTGCTGCTCCAGGCCGCAGGAGCGAGCTACGAATCCATCGGGGACGCGACCGGCTTCAGCCGGCGCAAGGTCGAGCGGTCGGTGCTCGAGGGACGTGCCGCCCTCACCCGCGCCGAGTCCCGCATCAACCACGGCGACGCCTGCGAGGGCATGCTCGTGTCCATCGATCGGGTCGCCGCCGGCCTGGCCCAGCGCGACGAGGTGCGGAAGCTTCGACGACACGTCCTGCACTGCCGCTGTTGCCGGACCCTGCTGCGGGACCGGCGCCAGAACCCGCCCGATCTGTCGGCCCTCGTTCCGGCCGTTCTGTTGGCCGGGGCCGTCGACCAGCTCGCCACGCCTGATCCCGGCCCATTCCTGTCATGGATCGATCGCGCCGGCTCCGGGGCCACGTTTCGCATGGGGCAGGTGGTCCAGGTGGTGATGGACGTGCCGAGTTCCGTTGCCGCCAAGATCACCGCCGGTGCGGCGGTTGCCGCCGTGGCGGGGACGGCGGGCATCCCGCTCCTGACCGGTGGCGCCGCGACCCAGACCTCCCCGGTGGGCATCCCCTTGGCCTCGGCGGTTCGGGCGCTCGAAACGGTGAGCGCGTCCGCCACCGCGACACCGGCCACGGGTCAACCCGGCACGTCCGCGGGTGGCGCGACGCCGACGCAGGCCGCCAAACCTTCGACCGCTGTGTCCGTCCCGTCCACGCGGCGTCGGGCGGGCGCCACCGCACTCCCGCCGGCAGATCCCCCGCCCAGGGTGAGGGTGACCACCTCATCACCGCCGAGCGTGCCCACGACCCGTTCGGTGGCCTCCACGCCGTCCGTCTCGGTGACAGCCGCCCCGGCGTCCGCTCCTTCGGCGGCGCCCCCGGCCCGTGGTCCGGCGGCCGACCGTGCCGGCGCCGCCGCCATCAGCATCGGCCCCTGACCGCAGTCAATCGCCCGTCGTCCACCACAGAGAGACCAGCACCATGACTTCAAGGAACCGCACTCCCGTCAGCACCCGCACCCTGGCACGCACGCTCGGCGTCGCCGCGGCGGTCACATCCGTGGCCCTGTCGGCCTCGGGTGCCGTGGCGGACGGGCCCGTCATGACCGTGCCTGCGGCATTCACCGAGGTCACCACATCCGGCGGGACATTGCTGGCTGCACCGGATCGGGTCTTCAGCAGTGCGGCGACGGGCACGCTCGCCGGCCACTCGACGGTCCAGCGTTACTGCTCGCCGTACGGGAGCGGTACAACGATCGTCGGGTTCCGCATGGCCGCGGGACGCTGGCACGTGGAGCACGGGAATGCCGCCGTGATGATCCTCCACAGCGGTGCAGGTGAACTGCAGCGGATCGCCGACGTCGACCTGCCGCACAATCGGGCGGACAGCATCGGCTTCTGGGCGGGTGCCGCGCCGGCGATGGCCCCATCAGACTGCGTGTGGTCCCAGGTTGTCATTCGCAATCACATCGATGCGCCGTTGCTGTGGACGAGTGCCCTCCAGGAGGTCGCGATTCGCGATGACGTGGGGCCGACGGTCACCGACGTCGCCGTGCGACCCTCAGGGTGGCTCACCGGAGGCGACCTTGTGGTCGACTTCACGACGGCCGACAACGGCCTCCATCGCGGCGGAGTTCAGGCACAGATCGGCAGCGGTCCCATCCATGATCTCGGAGACGTGCCGAATGGCCGCACCTCGGCGACGCTTCCGCTCGACGGAATCGCCGATGGTCAGCACCAGCTCGTCCTGACGAGATCCGGCTGGGGGTGGGCCCCGAGATCCGCGTCCGGGGTCGTGATGGTCGATCGCACCGCACCCGGAATCCCGGTCGTCGCCACGGACACGACGGGCTGGACGAATGCGGATCGCGTGTCGTTCCACGCGGCACCCACGGCCGACGCCACCTCGGGATGGCGCCAGAACGAGTTCTCGGTCGACGGCGGTGGCTGGACGGCTGAGCCACCGGCCGCCATCAGCACCGAAGGCATCCACCGGATCCGGGCTCGGGCCATGGACCATGCAGGGAATCGGTCCGCCCCGTCCGACACGGCGCTGATCCGCATCGATCGGACCCCGCCACTCGTTGACGACCTGCAGGTGGGCGGCGTCGACCCGGCGGGAGTGCGCGCGCAGTTCTCGCTGACCCCCGACACCGGTGCCCCGTACACCGGGTGTCCGATCGGCGTCGAGATCGCACCGGCCGGGGGGCAGTGGACCGAGGCCCTCCGACTCCCCTCCTCGGACGTGTCCGGCCGCGTGACCCTCTCGGTTCCGCTCGCGACCGTGAGCAACGGCCAGAACCTGCTCCGGCTGACCGTCTGTGACGCCGCGGGCAACCAATCACAACGAACGGTCCGCTTCCAGCGGGACTCCTCCAACGCCGCGACCGCGTCGGAGGTCCAGCGCGCCACGGCCAGCGCATCGTCGCTGACACTCGCTCCGGTCAGCGTGAGGCCGACGCAATTCGGAGCTCGTGTGGTCATCCGATCGGTGGTGCGCCGGAACGGTCGTGCGTCCGCCGGTGTGCCCGTCACGCTCAGTGATCCCGCGGGACGCACGCTTCGAGCGGTGTCGAGCGATGCGGCCGGTCGGGTCGTGTTCCGTCTGCGGGCGACGCGGGGTGGCGTCTGGACCCTTCATGCGAACCAGGGCGGCACCGAATCGGCCCGGACGGCGAACCTGATCGTGCGACCCCGCATGCGGTGGGTCACGCGGCCACGGACGGGATGGACGGCGCTCCGAGCCGGTATCCGGCCCGGTTTGAAGGGGCGGATCGTCCGTGTCCAGCGTCGCCAGGGCGGAGGCTGGGTCACGATCGCGTCGGTTCGTACCGGCCCGGCGGGTCGCGTGCTTGCGCGCCGGCAGTGGTTGCCGGGCCGGTATCGGCTGGCGGTGCCGAGGCAGTCGGGCTGGTCGCTCGCTCCGACGGTGGCCCCGTTCCGGGTGGTCTCGTAGTGCGCATGCTCGCCGGCGTGGCGATGTCGGTCGTCGCGCTTCCGGCGCTCGCCCACGGCGCGGCACCGACCCCGGTGCTCGACCCGTACGTGCGTCTCCCCGCGGACGGGTCGGTGGTCGTCGGCAGTGCGCTGACCGTCGACACCGGGGTCTGGAGCGGCTCTCCGCGGACCCTGGCCGTGTGGTGGGAGCGCTGCGCTCCGTCCATGGACGACTGCACGACCATCGCGGCATCTCAGGACTACGTGGTTGCCGACCAGGACGTCGGTTCAACGATGCGAGCCCGCGTCACCGCGTCGAACGCGGACGGCGCGCGGGAGGTCGTGACCGCGCCATCCGGCGTGGTTCGCGGACGCGACCTCGCGGTGGTTCGAGTGGCCACCACTCCGACGGTCGGGGCGCTCACGGTGATCCCCGCGCGGCGCAGCGTCGCGGTCGGGTTCGGCCGGCCGGCGGCGTTCGCGGGATCGGTCGCGCGCGGGGTCGCTCCGGCGCCTGACGTGGAGGTCCGGGTGCTCGATCCCTCGGGACGCGTCCGGGCGACGACGAGATCCGGTCCCGACGGCCGGTACGGGATGCGGGTCCCGGCTCGCGCGGGCGGCTCGTGGACGCTTCAGGCGGGGGAGACGACCGCGGTCGTGAAGATCGTCGTCCGTCCGGGGATACGGCTCAGTCGGGCGACCCGGGCGGTGGCTCCGCCCGGGGCCGTCGGTCTCCGCGGTCGAATCCTTCCGGCCGTCACCGGCAAGCTCGTACAGCTCCAGTACCTGGCGCCCGGGCGCGGTTGGCGCGTATGGCGGCAGGTGAAGACCGGTCCTGGTGGACGGTTCTCCGTGCACCGCGTGCTTGCACCGAATCCGGCGGTGCCGCGATTCATCCTGCGCATTCGGGCTGCGGTCCCGCATGACGTCGGGTGGCCGTATCGGGCCGTTGCCAGCCGCGCGATCTCGGTGCGCGTCCGATGACCCTCCCGTCGGGCAGGAGAACGTCTCCGTGGGCTGTCGCGACAACGTGGGCAGGACTCACCACCACGTCACAGAACACCGTCCCGTGGACTCCTGGGACCAGAGCCTCGCGTCCTACGCCGCCGGTCTGCGACGGCAGGGGGGGCGGGGAAAGCCGCTGAGCGCGGCGACGCAACGCGCCTACCTGAAGGACGCCCGCGCGGCCGCGGGCTGGTTGCGCGACCACGGCATCTCCGGGCCGGAGGCGGTCACGCCCTCGGCGCTCGCCGCAGCGCTCCGCGCGCTGGGGTGGTCGGCGGCGAGCCAGGCTCGTGCACTGACCGCAATTCGCGCGTGGCTCGCGCCGCACCATGCCCCGGGACGGTCCCCGGCCGATCGGATCCAGCGTCCCGCGGTCAACGCGCCGCTGGTTCCGCGAATGTCACAGGATGAGACCGCCGTCCTCCTCGATTCGACCCTCTCCGACGGGGGAACGCCGCTCCAGCTCCGCAATCGTGCGATCGTCGAGGTGCTGTACGGGTCCGGCCTGCGGCGCCAGGAGGTGTGCGACCTCCGGCTGGACGGCCTCGACTTCGAACACGAGACGCTCCGCGTGGTCGGGAAGGGCAACCGCGCGCGAACGGTTCCGCTCACCGAGCCCGCCGTCGCGGCGCTCGGCCGCTGGCTCACCGACGGCCGGCCCCACGTCGTGGATTCGAACGCGCCGGCGCGGGCGGAGGTGTTCCTGACGATCCGAGGGCGTCCCATGGAGGGGAGCACGGTCTACCGGATCGTGGCACCGTTGCTGCGAGCGATGGGTCGGGGCGGCGGGCCGCATCTGCTGCGCCACGCCGCGGCGACACACCTGCTGGAGGGACCGCGCGATGGCGAGGGCGCCCACCTGCGCGTCGTCCAGGAGGTGCTCGGCCACGCGAGTCTCGCCACGACCCAGCGATACACCGGAGTGACGACGAGGGACATCCAACGTCAGCTCCGACGCGGGCATCCACGCGGATGACCGACATCGACGCCCCGGGGCTCCGCGCGCTTCTGGCCGGTTTCCTCGCGACCCGGACGAACACCGGAACGCGAGAGGCCTACCGGCGAGATCTCGTCCACGTGGCGACCGCACTCGGTGCGGAGTCAGCGATCCCCGACGACGACGACATCCGCACGTCGTTCGGCGTCGAGGACGATCCGGGGGCCCGGGCGGCCGCGCAACAGCTGTCGCGACTGGGGATCGAATGGTGGCAGCGGTGGCGTGACGAGCTGGAGGGCAGCACCGCCACCCGGCGGCGGCGTGTGGCGGCGGTGCGCGCCTTCTGCCGCTGGTGGTCGCTCACGCTCGACTGCGAGAACCCGGTGAGCGAGCTCCGGCCGCCCGGCGGGGCGACGCGCGGTGCCGCCCCGGGACGGGAGGTCGTGGCCCTCGCTCCCGCGGCGACCCGCAAGATGTGCGAGGCCGCGAACGCGCCGGGGCCGACCGGTGCCCGCGACGCCGCGATCGTCGAGCTCCTCTACGGGTGCGGGCTGCGGGCGAGCGAGGCGGTGTCCCTGGACCTGTCGGCGCTGCACGTCGACGACCCCGACGATCCCTACCTGGTGGTCACCGGCAAGCGCGGACGGACCCGGGCCGTGGCGGTGCCGACCCGTGCGCGAGAGGTGCTGCGGGCATACCTCACCGTCGGCCGGCCGCCGCTGCGGGCCGCGGCGACTCCGCGCGCCCGCGACGATTCCGACGCCGTCTTCCTGTCGGTCCGCGGCCGACGTCTGCGTCGCGAGGACGTCTGGCGCATCGTCCGGGCCGTGGCCAAACGCGCCGGACTCATCGACGACGGCGGACGGGTGTTCCCGCACGCGTTGCGCCATTCGTGCGGGACACACCTGATCCAGTCGGGCGTCGACATCCGCTACGTCCAGGCGCACCTCGGGCACGCCTCGCCGGTGACCACCGAGATCTACACCCACGTGACCGCCGCGCACCTGAAGTCGGACTTCGACCGGGCCCACCCCCGCGCACGCGCCACCCGCTGACGACCTCGTCGCTAGGGGGTGAGGGAGGGGATCTCCGCTGCCGCGAGGGCGGGACAGCGGACCCCCGACGCGGCGTAGGCCCCACGCAGGCGCACCGTGGTGGCCTTGATCGCGAGCAGCGCCACGAGACCGGGTTTCGCGCTGGTCGCAACCCGTCGATCGGCCGCGGTGAGCGTGGCCACGCCGAAACGCGCGGCTGACCGGAGGCGCACCGACACGCGGTCCGTGCGTCCCTGGACGTCCCGGATGATCTCGCTCAACACGTCCCGCGACCGACGGAGCTGGGTCGACGCGGCGGCGGCGTCGACCGGGACGCTGGTGATGCCGTAGGCCTGCCGAATCCGCGCGCAGGCATGGGCCGCGACGCTCGCCGGAGACTCCTCCAGCTTCTGCGAGGTGGCCCGCTCCTGCAGACGCGTGAAACGTGTCGATCCCAGGGCCTCGGCCGCGCATTCCGGTAGCCCGAGGTCGCGGGCCGCGACGTCGATCCGGTCGTAGGCGGCCGCAACGTCGCGTTCCACCCGCGCACGCCCACCGGTCCCGATGCCCCGGATCGATGCGGCCAGATCGTCGAACCCGACCGCGGTCGCCGCGACGCCGTTGCGGAGGTTTGCGGCCGCGGCGGCGTCACCACCGGACGGCCTGTCCCGCAACGTCGCAGCGAGGTCGCGCAGGTTGACCGCGGTGGCACCCGCGATGAGGCCGAGTCGCGTGCGTGAGCCGGACTGCGGGAGCGCGTCGATCCGCGCGCTGGCGGTGGCGCAGGCCTCGGCCCAACCCGGAGGATCGTCACCGCCGCACCCACTCAGCAGGGCGATTCCGATGATCGCGGCCACGATCCCTCCCCGCGACCACGCCCACAACCGTCTCGGAACGCCTGGCCGGAGCATCCGTCGCCCGCCGCTCGGAGGGCTACTGGCCCGTCGGCGTGACGACGAACACGCTGAGGCCCAGAAGCAGGCCCCAGATCGACATCCACACGATGCCCAGAACGAGTCCGGCCACTGCCATGCCCCGGCCGGTGCGATGCCCGTTCGAGAGGTCGATCTGACGCATTCCGAGCAGGCCGAAGGCACCGGCCGGGACCGCCAGCAGGGGCGCGAGCGTGCTGCAGATGCCGAGCACGAGCGCGGCCGTCGCGTGTCCCGAGGTGGTGGGTGCGGTCAGGGCGTTGCCCAGCTCGTCCACCGGTACCGCCGGCGGTTCGGCGACCGTGCGGAACCCGATCAGCGCGAGCACGCTCGCCACGAGCGCGATGCCGAGTGCGGCCGCGAGCAACCATCCGCCGCTCCGGAGGGTGAGATCGGTCTCGGATGCGAACCGATCGTTGGACCTCCCGATGATCATCATGAGGCTGCTGGTGACGACGATGCCCCACACGGCGGTGATCCCGACGAGCCTCACCCACAGCTGGGGCAGGAGCGCCGCCGCCGCGATCACCGCGGCGAGCACGACGAACACCACGAGGATGCCCTGCGGCAGGTCGATGGACGTGACCTCGAAACCGCGGCGGGCGGGTCCCTCGACGAGCACTCGTCCTGGTGCGACTGCGGCGACCACCGCCGCGACGACGCCCAGCCAGAGCCCGGCGATCAGCAGGGGGTGTTCACGAAGGCGGCTCGGCACGGCGGGCATTCAATCAGGTCGACTGTGCCGACATGGCACGGATGTGCCGGGCTCGCGGCCCCCGCCGGCCCACGTCCAGAACGGCCATGGTGGGTTCCAGCACATCGGGCCCCATCTGCCGCCGGAATCGCCGCACGGCCCGGTCGGCGACACCGGGGATTCCGGGCCGCGGCTCGCGGCCACCCTCGAGTGAGCCCCATGGGCAGATGGCCCCCGGCGACACCACCAGGGTCGACCCGGCCTGCTCGATCATCGGGACGTGCCAGTGGCCGTACACGCAGACGTCGACACCTCCGAGGCGCTCCAGCAGCCTGCGGTGGAGCGCACGGTGCCAGTCGCCCCGGCCGAGCGTGATCTGATTCATGACGGTGGCCGAGTCGCGCGCGAATCCCCGGCCGCCGTGGATGAGGCCGATACGCCACCCCTGCACCGTCACGACGCACGAGGTCGGCAGCGCGTCGCAGCCGACGTCGTGATCCCCACGCACCGCGATCACGGGGGCGTGCTGTTCCAGCTCCTCGATGACCTCCATCCGGGACAGATCACCGGCGTGGAGGATGAGGTCGCACTCCGCGCAGACCCGGTGCACCCAGGCCGGAAGCTCCTCGAGGAACTCGCCGACGTGGCTGTCGGCGATGAGGCCAACGCGGACGGTCCGCGCCATCAGCGTCGCAGCACCGCGTGCCGCTGATGGCGTGCCATCGCGAGTTCGATGAGTCGTGTGACCAGCTCGGTGTAGGGCACGCCGGCGGCCGCCATCAGCGACGGGTAGGCGCTGGTCGGCGTGAATCCCGGGATCGTGTTGAGCTCCGACACCACCGCCTGGCCATCGTCGGTCACGAAGAAGTCGATGCGCCCCATGCCCTCACACCCCGCGGCGCGGTAGGCGCGTGCCGCGAGTTCCCGCGTGCGTTCAGCCACGTCATCGGGGATGGGTGCCGGAATCATCAGCTCGGCGCGGCCCGCCTGGTACTTGGTCTCGAAGTCGTACCAGTCGGCGTCGAACGCGATCTGCCCGGGCGGCGACACGGTGAGGTCGTCGTCGCCGAGCACCCCGACCTCGACCTCCCGTCCCGACAGGCCACGCTCGACCAGCACCAGGTCGTCGTGGAGGAACGCTTCCTGGATCGCAGCGTCGAGTGCATCTACCGTGGCCACACGGGTGATGCCGATGCTCGACCCGAGCCGCGCCGGCTTGGTGAACACCGGAAGGCCCAGGGCGGCGATCCGCTCGCGCAGCGCGTCCCCCTCCAGTTCCCAGGTCCGCGGCGTCAGCGTGACCGCCTCGGCGACCGGCAGCCCGGCCTGCAGCGCAAGCTGCTTGAAGAGCGCCTTGTCCATGGCGACGGCCGACGCGGCCACCCCTGCGCCCACGTACGGGACGCCCACGGTTTCACAGAGCCCCTGCACCGTTCCGTCCTCGCCGAAGGGACCGTGAAGCACCGGGAACACGACGTCGACGGCTTCCACGGCGCCCGAGTCGAGCGCGATCAGCCCGGCGCGTCCTCCGGAGAGCGGGCACAGCGCCACGGGCGTTCCGTCGTGCAGCCACACCCCGTCGCGGCGGATCGCGACGACGCGGGGGTGGAACCGGCTCCGGTCGATGGCGCCGAGCACCCCTTCGGCGGAGGACCGCGACACGTCGTGCTCGCTGCTGCGGCCGCCCATCAGGATGAGGACGTCGATCATGGGGTACCCGGGGGGTTGGCGGTGGTCTGTGGCAGAGCGGTGGTGTCCGTGGGACCGGTGATGTCGGGGAGTCCCTGGCTCACCGTGATCGTGACACGTGAACCGGGCGCCACGAGGGTCTCGCCGGCCGGTTGCTGGTCGATGACCTCGCCCACCGGGGCCGAGTCCTCCGCACCCTCGCTGACGACCTCGAAGCCCTGGCGCACCAGCTCGCGATTCGCGTCGTCTCCGGTCATGCCGATCACGTCCGGCACGGGAACCGTCGAGGGCGCCACGGCGACGGTGAGCTGAACCGTCGCGTCGGGCTTCACCTTCGCGCCGGGGTCGGGCGTCTGGGCGAGCACCGTCCCCGCGGTCACGTCGCCGCGCTCCTCCTCGACGGTCCGCACATTCAACCCGAGCCCCCTGAGTGTCTCGGTGGCGGTGCTGAGCTGCTGTCCGGTCACCTTCGGCATCGGGATCAGATCGGGGCCGGTACTGACGGTGATCGTCACGGTCTGGTTCTTCGCGAGCTGTTCGTCCTTGCCCGGCTGCTGGGAGACCACCCGCCCGGCAGCGACCGTGTCGTCCGCGGCTTCCACCACCTTCGCCGTGAGCCCGGCGCGCTCGATGGCGGCGATGGCGTCAGCCCTGGTCTCGCCGACGACGTCGGGCACGGGCACGGTGTCTGGGCCACTCCCGACGCGCAGGAGCACCTCGGACCCGGCAGCGACCTCCTCGCCGCCGCTCGGCTGCGTGCCGATGACGGTGTTCTTCTCGGCTTCGGTGCTCGTGGCGAGTTCTCGGCGCGACTCGAGTCCGAGCGCCTTGAGTTCCGCCGCGGCCTCGCCGGGGCGCTTGCCCACCAGGTCGGTGGGGATCTGGACCGTGTTGCCCCCTCCACCGCCGGCGAGCAGCACGTATCCACCAACGGCGATGACGGCGAGCAGCGCCAGCAGTGCCAGCACCCAGGGGGTGGGGTTGCGACGCGGTTCCGGTGGCGGTGCGGTTGCCCGGGGTCGGGACGGCCTCGTCTGGGGACGCTGCGGAGGCGGCGGCGCGATGCGGGTGGCCTGCTCGTCGGGGGTCTGAATACGCGTCTGTGCGGTTCCGCCCGTGGTCACCGCGGTCATCGGCACGGTCGCTCCGCTGGCACCGGCGAGCTCCGCGCGCACGCTGAGCAGGGCGGCGCTGAATTCCTCGGCGGTCCGGAACCGCTCGGACGGGCGCTTGTTGAGCGATCGCAGGACGATGGCCTCGAGCGCCGGGGGAATCCCCGGTTCGTAGGCCCGCGGCTCGACCGGCGGTTCGTTGATCTGCTTCATGGCGATCGCCACGGGCCGTTCGCCGTCGAACGGGACCCGACCGGTGAGCATCTCGTACAGGACGATTCCCGCCGCGTAGCAGTCGCTTGCCGGGGTGACGTCGCTCCCGCGCGCCTGTTCGGGCGACAGGTACTGCGCGGTTCCGATTACCGAACCGGCTTCGGTGACGTCGCTCCCCGCCCCGGCCCGCGCGATTCCGAAATCGGTCACCTTCAGGGTGCCATCGTGCGCCTGCAGCACGTTCTGAGGCTTGACGTCCCGGTGGATGACATCGCTGTGATGGGCGGTCGCGAGCGCGGCCAGGATCTGGAGCGTGTTGTCGATCGCGGTGACGGGGTCCAGCGGGCCGTCTGCGCGGATGACCTGCTTCAGGTCCGGTCCCGGCAGGTACTCCATGACGATGTAGTAGCTGCCCGCGGCCTCGCCCCGGTCGAAGACCTGAACGATGTTGGGGTGGTTGAGCCGTGCCGCGGCCGATGCCTCGCGGCGAAACCGTTCAACGAAGTTCGGGTCGGCCGCGTATCGCTCGGCCAGCACCTTGATGGCCACGTCGCGGCCCAGGCGCGGGTCGTGGGCCCGGTACACACGCGCCATCCCGCCCGTGCCGAGCACCTCGAGGATCTCGTAGCGATCCCCGATCACATCGCCGCGGTGCAGGTCGTCCATCTCAGTGCACCGCCACGAGGGCAGGGACCGGGCGCCGGCACCGCACGGCCTGATCGTCGATGCGTGCGGTCAGCACCGGTGAGCCACCGTCGAGCACTAGCGCAACTCCGTGATCGCGGACTGCATGACTTCCCGCGCGACGGGCGCGGCCGCGGCACCACCGGTCTCGGTGGTGCCCTCGATCACGACGGCGACGGCGACCCGGGGCGATTCCACCGGCGCGAAACCGATGAACCAGGCGTCGTTGATCCCGTTCACGGCCGTTTCGGCGGTGCCGGTCTTGCCCGCGGCGGCGAACCCGGTCAGCGCGGCGGCCGTGCCGGTGCCCTCGCGCACGACGTTGGACATCATCTGGGCGACCGCCTTCGCATTGGCCGGTGACGCCACCTGCGACAGCTCTTCCGGCCGCGTCTCGCGGATGGCCGAGTTCCCCCGGTCGAGGACCCGCGACATCAAATACGGGCGCATGAGCGTGCCGTCGTTGGCGATGGCCGAGGCGACCATGGCCATCTGGAGCGGCGTCACCGCGAGCCGCTCCTGACCGATGGCGATGCGGGCCACGTCCTCGCCCTGTTCGTCGTTGGCGACGACCTTGCCGTTCCGCATCCGGCCGGACGCCTCCACCTGGCCGCTCGGCAGGTCGATCGGGGGCACCTCACCGAAGCCGAACGCGTCCATGGTCGCGCCCAGGCGATCGGCGCCGAGCGTGGTCCCGATCTGAGCGAACGTGGTGTTGACGCTCTTGGTGAGCGCCGTGGAGAGAGTGTGCTCACCGAAGCGCTCGTTCCCGAAGTTGGTGATGTCCGGCCCGGGGGTGCGGAACACGCCGGTGTCGTCGAACCGCGTCGTGGGAGTGATGCCCACGTTCGCTTCCAGGGCGGCCGTCGTGGTGACCACCTTGAAGGTGGAGCCCGGGGGGTACCGCCCCATCGTGGCCCGATTGAACAGGGGCTGATCCGGGCGCTTCAGGATCTCGGCGAATCCCTTGCGCGTCGCGACCTTGGCGAGGTCGAACCCCGGTGACGACGCCATGGCGAGCACGGCACCGGTCGTCGGATCCATCGCCACCACCGCGCCGCGCCGGCCGATGAGCTGCTGGTTGGCGATTCGCTGCACCGCGGGAACGAGCGTCGTTTCGACCGTGGCGCCCCTGGCCGTACGGAGGCGGAGCCGCTGCAGGATCGGCTCCACGCCGTAGCTGCCGCTGAGGTAGTTGTTGTATTCGAGTTCCAGACCGGTCTTGCCCTGTTCCGGGACGGCGTAGCCGATGACGTGCGGCGCCAGGGTGCCGTCGTCGTACACGCGGCGATAGACGGTCTGACCCTCGACCTTCCGTGAGACGCTCCGCGCGGCCACGGTTCCGTCGGCGAGAAGGATGCGTCCCCGGTCGACCGTGAGATCGCGTCGCAACGCCTGCGTGTTGTCGCCGTGATTGCTCAGGTCGTCCGCGGCGATCACCTGCCAGTAGCCGAGCATGACCGCGAGCGCGACGAACCCGATGGTGAGTCCGGTGAACAGCCGGTGGATCGATCGGTTCACGCGATCACCTCGGCGTCGTCGTCCCGGCCGCCGGAATCAACTGGAACGCTGCTGCGCCACGCCTGGCCGCCGCGGGACACCCTGGGCCGGTACGGGCGGCGACTCCGGTGGCTGATGATGAGCAACAGCGCGATCACGCCGAAGTTGGTGATGACGCTCGACCCGCCGTAGCTCATGAACGGGAGCGTGACGCCCGTGAGCGGGACCAGGCGCACGACCCCGCCGATGATCAGCAGGGCCTGGAGGCCGAGCGTTGCGGTGAGTCCCACCGCGAGCAGCTTGCTGAAGCCGTTCTGGGCCTGGGCGGCGATGGTGAAGCCCCGGGCGATCAACAACACGAACACCGCCAGCACCGCGAGGGCGCCCACGAGGCCGAGCTCGGCCCCCACCGCCGTGAAGATGAAGTCGGTCTCCAGCACGGGAACGATGGTCTGGCCGTTCTCGGTGACGAGGAATCCGCCGCCCCAGCCGGGGCCGAGCACCCCGCCGTCGGCCAGCGCGTACAACGACTGCACGAGCTGGTAGCCACGGCCCTGAGGGTCGTCGAACGGATGGAGCCAGGTGTCCACCCGGTCCTGGATCCGGGGCGTGGCCGCCCAGACCGCGAGCGACCCGACCACGAACATGGCGAATCCGACCACCGCGTACGGGGCGCGCCCGGTCGCGACGAACAGCATGGCCAGGAACACCCCGAAGAACAGCAGCGCGGTACCGAAGTCGTTGAGGACCACCACGAGTCCGAGCGCCGCGCCCACCAGCAGCAGCATCGGTGCGAGGACCGCCAGCGGGGGAACGGGGATTCCGCGAATGGTGTTGGTGGGGATCGCGAGCAGTTCCCGCTTGTCGTGCATGTAGCCCGCCAGGAAGATCACCAGCAGGACCTTGACCAGTTCACCCGGCTGCACGGTCTGTCCGCCCGGCAGGGTGATCCAGAGCCGCGCGCCGTAGATCTCGGTGCCGAAGATCATCGTGACCAGGAGCAGTCCCACGGCGGCGAGTCCGATGAGATACCGGTACTGCTCGAGCATCCCGTGGTCGGGTAACAACACGAGCAGGGCGACGAAGACGAGCGTTCCAACGCCCAGCCAGAGCACCTGATCGCGCGCCAGATCCGGGTTGATGCGGTACAGCGTCACCAGCCCGATCGCGGCGAGCATCCCCACCAGTGGGAGGGTGTAGGGGTCGGCCTGGGGACAGCGCATCCGCAGCGCGATGTGCATCACCACGAAGAGCGCGGCGACAATTCCGGCGATCGCGACCGGGCCGGCCTGGAGTTCATCCGTCCGGGCGCTGGCGACCGATGCCGCGCCGAGCAGCCCGACCAGGGCCGCCGGGATCAGGAACAGCAGCTCGCGCGTTCGGGACGACATCTCGCGCATCAGCCCTTCCCCCCGCTGCTGGCCAGCCCGCCGAGGCCGGGCAGTCGGCGCACCGGATCGGCCGCGGTGACCTGAGGCGCCTCGGGGATGCCATCCGAGAAGATGATCCGGACGGCGCGCCAGACGGTGGCGCCCTGTCCGCCGACGTCGCTCACGTCGGACCGGAGGGGGCCGTCGGCGACCTCGCCGGCCGGAATGCCGGTGTCCTGCCAGTCGTTGGCGAGGTCGATGGGGCCCAGGGCGATGCCCTCCCGCACCCACAGGGTGCCCCCGGCGCCCTGCTCGATCGAATACGCGCGTGAGAGCGCCCACGTCGTGGCGCCGCCCAGAAGCACCACCACGGCGACGACCCCGGCGATGAGCGGACTGAGCCGCCGCCTGGGGGCCTCCACGGGTTCGAGCAGCCCGCGCGAGCGGGCCGGTTCGGCGCCCTCGGGCACCGACGACCTGACGCCCCCGATGACGGTGGTCGCCCGACCGGGGGTACCGGCTCCCCGGGCACCCTCGATGACCGGGAACTCCGCGGTGTCCACCGGCCGGTTGGTGGAGAGCGCCGACGCCGGCTCCCCGTCGCCGATCCGGGCGAGGACGACGGTGATGTTGTCCGCCCCGCCCGCGTCGTTGGCGCGATCGACCAGACTGCGGGCGAGGTCCTCCAGCGGGCCTCCCTCGGCGAGGGTCCCGGCGATGTCCGCGTCGGAGATCTCGCCGTGAAGACCGTCGCTGCTGAGCAGCAGCACGTCTCCGGACCGGACGTCGATCTCACGACGGTCCACCTGGACCTCCGCCTCGGCGCCCAGGGCGCGCGTGATGACGTTTCGGTGCGGGTGCTCTTCGGCTTCCGCCTGCGAGATGGTGCCCCGGCGCACCAGCTCGGCCACCACCGAATGGTCGTCGGTGAGCTGGGTGAGCGTGCCGTCCCGCCACAGGTAGGCGCGCGAGTCGCCCACGTGGATCACCTCGGCGTGCCCGCCCGCGACCACGACCGCCGTCATGGTGGTGCCCATCCCGGCCTTGGCGGCGTCTCGCGCGGCCATCGTGCGGATGGCGCGGTTGGCGCCCTCGATCGCGCGTTTCAGGGCCATCGCGTCGATCGGCGTGGACACCTGTTCCATGGCGTCGACGGCGACCTGCGCGGCGACCTCACCCGCGAGGGCGCCGCCCATGCCGTCGGCAACGGCCACAAGGTCGGCTGACGCGAAGCACCGATCTTCGTTGTGGTCGCGAACCCGGCCGGTATCGGACTGCGCGGCCAGTTCGACGACCTGGAGCGTGTCGGCCACGGCTATTCCTCGTAGCGCAGGACGGTTTCGCCCAGCCGCAGCGTGTCGCGCACGCGGACCGGGGTGCCGTCCTCCACCGGCTTGTCGTTGAGGAAGGTCCCGTTGGTGGAGCCGAGGTCTTCGACGTAGTAGAAGGCGCCGCGTCGCAGGATGCGGGCGTGCATGTGCGACACGAACGAGTCTTCCAGGTGGAGCTCGTTCGAGCGCGACCGGCCGATGGTGAGTCCCTGGCCGATGGGGAACTCGGCGCCCTCCGTGAGGCCGGGTCCCTTCTCCACCACCAGCCGGGGTTGGAGGCCCTCGCCGATCGCCAGGAAGCCCGCCCCGTCGTCCTGAATGGCGGGGCGGCTTCGCCCGGTGCTGCCGCCGGTCGGCGACTGGAGCGGCAGCTCGTCGCCGACGTCTCCTGACGGTGCGAACGGGTCGTCCGCGAGGGGCGGCGCCATGGGCGCGTCCGCCACCACGACGGGTGCCGTGGTGGGGATGTCGAAGATGGGCTCCGGTTCGATGTCGATGGGATCGAGCGGCTCGAGGGCGGGATCGTCCATGAACACCGGATCGGGCGCATCGACGATGGCCGCCACCGGCTCGGGGGCCGGGTCGGCGATCGGGAGCGAGCGGGGCGGCGGCGTCGTGCGCCCGAGCTGCGCTCCGGCCGATCGCACGATCGCCACGAGGAAGCCGAAGAGCACCAGCAGGATGGCGCCCTGAGCGACGAGCAATCCGGTTTCGGTCACGAGGCGGTCACCTGTCGGCGCGGTCGTCGGGGCATCATGAAACCTCCACCTCGATCTCGGTGGTCCCGAGCACGATCCGATCACCGTCGGCGAGGGCATGGCGCTTGACGGCCTCGCCGTTCACCTCGACGCCGTTGGTGGAGTCCAGGTCGATGAGGAAGTAGTCGTAGCCGACGTGGCGGATCTCGCAGTGGGCACGGCTCACGTTCGGGTCGGGGACCACGATGTCGCGATCCTTGCTGCGGCCCAGGCTCGTGATGCGCGAGGTCAGCCGGTGCCTCGCCCCGTTGACCACCAGGGTCATCGTCTCGGGACGCAGACCGGCCTTGCGGGCTTCTTCCGCGGACATCACCTGCGTTCCGCTCACCCCGGCCATCGCCGGATTCACGGGCGCCGGCGCCGGCGGCGGAGGGGCGGGAGCCGGTGCGGGCGAGATCGCGGGTGCCGCCGCCGGCGCGGGTGCGTCGACCATGCGGCAGGCGATGCCGAACTCGCCCGTGCGGAGGTCGGAGTCGGTTTCGAGTTTCACGGTCGGCGGGGCCACCACCGACAGCCCGTTCCCCCTGGCGTGTGCCTCGAGGTAGGCGGCGAGCTCACCGGTGAGCGTCGCTTCGTAGCTCTCGAACGCGCCGCGGTCCGCGGGTGACAGGTACACCGTGTACTCGTTAGGGACGTAGATCTTGGCGACCGACACCGTCTTGTGGTCGTCCATCTCGCGGGCGAGTTTCCGGGCCAGCTCAACGGGCTGGAGCTGGCTTCGAAACGCACGCCGAAACCCCCGCTCGACCACGGACTCGATGGATTGTTCGAATTTCCGTAGAACGCTCATCAGAGGGGTCTCGGGAGCGTAGCGGAACCGGCCGGACCACCGAGCTCGGCGCGGGTCCACCACGGACGCATCGCCCAGACCAGCAGAATGATCGCGGCGGGTACCACCGCGGCCACCACGCGAGTGGGGTCCGAGCTGTTCACCGCGCACACCACGACGATCGTCGTGCTCCAGGCCCCGACCGCCGCGATTCGTGCGGCGCCGATGGGCGCGCGGAGCAGGAGCGGCGCCACCAGCGCCGCCACGAGGAGCGTGGCGCCCTGAACCAGCACCCATGTCGGCCGCGCGGCCGTTGCCGCGACGTCCAGCGCGCTGAACAGGTTGGATTCGCCGTCGAGCGCCGCGGAGGCCGGTCGCAGGGGGCTCGGGCCCAGCAGCCGGCCGCTGCCCCCCGCCCACACCTGCCAGGAGAAGGCCAGCGCGAGGGTGGAACCGGCGTACCAGAGGCGTTTCGGCCAGCTCGAGAACAGCATGCCGCCGGCCATCGCCAACGGCAGCAGGCCGATCGCCGCCGCGATCGGTCCTGCCAGCGGCGCCAGGAGGAGCTTCGGCCACCTCCAGCCCGCCGCGACGATCAGGGCGACGAGCAGCGCGAACGCCATCGCCGCCCCCGGGGATGCCCGACCGAGCAGGAATGTCGCGCCGACCGCCAGCGCGGCCGTGGCGGGACCCGGTGCCGGCACCGCCAGGAGCCCGAGCCCCGCGCCCGCGAGCAGGGCCTGCCAGACCTCGAGTGACCCCACGGCCAGGCAGACCAGGGCGGCGCCGACGCCGACCATCGCCGCGGGAAGGTGGCCGGAGAGCCGGCGAGCGGCCCCGGTCATCCCGGCCGCCCGCGCATCCATGATGCGGCCGAACTCGCGCAGGTCATCCGCCATGTCGCGGGCCGCGGGCCGGTTGGAGGGATCCAGCGCGAGTCCCCGCTCGATCACGCGGACCAGGCGCGCGGGCAGGTCGGGGCGCACCTGATCGAGGGCGTCGCGCTCACCGAGTGCGGCACGGCGCATGGCCACCATCGCCTCCCTCGCGTGGAAGGGGCGGGTTCCGGTCAGCAGCTCGTACAGGACCAGCGTCGCGGCGTACACGTCGGTTGCCGGGGTGGCGCGTTCGCCGCGAGCCTGTTCCGGTGCCATGTAGGCGGCGGTGCCCACCACGTCACCGGCAACCGTCACCGACCCGTGGTCGGCGAGTCGCGCCACGCCGAAGTCGGACAGCATCGCGCGGCCGTCCGGTGCGAGCAGCACGTTCGCCGGTTTGACGTCACGGTGGACGACACCCTGCCCGTGGGCGTGGTCGAGGGCGTCCATGACCTCCGCGATCCGCAGCAGCGCCCATCCGTCCGCCGCGCCCTGGGCGGGGACCGCGTCGCGGATGTTCGGGCCGTCGATCAGTTCCCACACCAGATGGACCTGGTCGCGGTCCCGCCCCCAGTCGAGCAACCGCACGATGTGGTGGTGGTCGAGTCGTCTGGCGGCGCGTACCTCGATCTCGGCGCGGGTCACCAGGTCCGGATCGTGGGGGATCGACTTGATCGCCACGTCATGGCCGTCGTGGGTGTCGGTTGCCCGGCGCACGACGGACGTCCCGCCACGGCCGATGACCCCGCGAGGGACGTAGCGGCCCATGATCGTGCTGGTGTCGGTGCTCATCCAACGCACCTTCGACCATTCCGGCGCCGTCCCTCTCCGGTGGCGTCGGTTCGGAACGGTCAGGGGACGCATCGCCCGGGGGAGCCCCCATGGCCGGTGCGTCATGGGGCAAAGGGGGGCGTCCGGAGTCCCGTGCGTGGGTGTCTGAACCGCGTGCCGCACGAGCAATTCGCTCCACCGTGGTAGCGTTACGCGCCCTGTTCAAGCAGGACGTCCTGGGCGAGTGGTGGAATTGGTAGACACGCTAGGTTCAGGGTCTAGTGCTCATTGCAGCGTGGGGGTTCGAGTCCCCCCTCGCCCACTCAGGACTCCATGTGACATCGAACATCTCGACAACGCAGCTGACAGGGGCGTAGCCGATGGCGGACGAGGACGACCGTCTCGAATACGAAGGGGACACCGGCCGGCGGCCGCTTCCCCCCGCTGACGACGCTCGGAACGAGTTCGATCTCGCGGACGAGATGTTCGAGGACGACCCCGACTCGGTCTTCTTCGAGGAGTACGAGGACGTCGACGCCGGCGACGATCGCCCCGAGCCCGAGGATTTCGGCTTCGACGAGATCGCCCGCGGCGAAGAACCGCTGACCGCCGCCGAACGCCGACGCCAGGAGCGTCAGCGCGGGCGTGGCGGACGAGGTGGTCGCGGCGGCGTCACCCGCGGACTGCGGGCGCCCAAGCGCCGCAGCCGGTCCGGCGGTCGCGGCGGCGGCGGCGGTGGCAGTCGGGGCGGGACCAACTCGCTCGGCATCGACAATCGCACCATGCGCCTGGGTCTCGGTGTGCTCTTCGCCGTGGTGCTCATCGCCGTGCTCGCCCTGGTGGTGCGCGATTGCCGGCGCGACGCCCAGATCGACGCTTACAAGCAATACGTCAACAACGCTGCGCAGGTCTCCGAGGAATCCGCCAAGCAGGGGCCGCAGCTCCTGACGGTGCTCAACAACGGCAAGGCGCAGGGCGTCGCGGCCCTGCAGCAGCGCGTCGAGGCGCTCGCGAACCAGGCGCAGGCGCTCCAGGATCGCGCCGCCGGACTCAGCCCGCCCGGCAAGCTCTCGAGCGCCAACGATGCGCTCCTGCTGGGGCTGCAATACCGCACCACCGGCCTGCGCAGCCTGCAGGGCGCCCTGCCGGAGATCGTGAGCCAGAGCGACACGGCCCAGGCCGCCAACCTCATCAAGCAGAACATGAAGATGTTCACGGCGTCCGACGTGATCGTCGAGACCAGCTTCATCGAGCCCACGTCCCAGGCGCTCCGCGACGAGGGCATCCAGAACGTGGCGCCGCCCGATCCCGACAGCGCCAAGTTCCTGCGCGGGAGCAACGACCGGTACGCAACCGACCAGTTCGCGAAGCTCCTGGTCGCGCCGCTGCGGCGCCAGCGCCCGAGCACGAGCTCCGGATCGAACTCCAGTGGCGGCGGCGACGTCCACGGAACCAACCTCGTGTCGGTCACGGCCCTGCCGTCGGGGACGCTGCTGTCCAGCTCCGGAACGGATCTCGCCACCGACACCGAGGGCTTCCGCGTGGTCGTGCACAACGGCGGCGACTTCGTGGAGAACAACATCAACGTGACCGCGACGCTCACGTATCCCGACCAGTCCGAGCCCGCCGCATCGCTGACCGCGACGATCGACACGATCGACGCCAGCAAGGACGTGTCGATCGACGTCAAGGGGCTCACGACCGACAACCTCACCTTCGGAACACAGGGGACCCTCCAGGTCACCGTCGCGACCGTGACCGGTGAGGAGAACGGGAACAACAACTCCGCGAGGTACCCGGTCAAGTTCGTTCTGGGCTAGCGGGGACTGATGGAGCCGTACCTGGTCGCCGCTTCGGTGGCGGCAGTCCCCGGAGTTCTCGCCTTGGGCCTGGCCGTCTGGGGTCTGCTGCGGCTGCGGCGGGTGCGCGCCGCCCAGTCGGTGCTGCTCCCCGATGGCACGTCCGTGACGCTGGCCGATCGCCAGGCGGAGCTTCGCACCGACCTGTCGAGCGTGGAGTCGGCGCTCGCCGATCTCCGGTCGCTGGTAGACGCGCAGGCCGAGACCACGGCCCGCGAGCTGGCGAAGTCGCTGCGCTACCAGGGGCTGGTGCGATATGACGCCTACGGCGACATGGGCGGGCGCCAGTCCTGGTCGGTGGCGCTGCTCGATGATGCCGCCGACGGGACGGTCATGAGCTGTCTCCACGCACGCGACCACGCCCGCGTCTACATGAAGGAGATCAGCGGTGGCGCCTCGGCGCAGCGGCTCTCCCCCGAGGAGGAACGCGCGATCACGTTGGCCACCGACGGTCGGGATCGACTCCGAAAGGCTGCCGAGGAATGAAGGTCGGGTATCTGGGTCCCCCCGGGACGTTCGCCGAAGAGGCGCTGCTGCGGCTCTTCGGATCGGCGGCGGACATCGAGCACGTGCCGTACGCGACCGTGGCCGAGTGCTTCGAGGCGGTGGCGAGCGGCGAGGTCACCGACGCGCTGGTCCCCATCGAGAACTCCATCGAGGGTGCGGTGAACACCACACTCGACCAGCTCGCGTTCGGCCCCCGCGGGCTGCTGATCCGGGCCGAGGTCATCCATCCGGTGCGCCAGCACCTGATCGCGCGCCCGGGGGTGGGCCTCTCCGACGTCACCGCGGTCATCACCCATCCGATGGCGCCACCCCAGTGCAGCCGGTTCCTGCGGCGCAACCTGCCCGACGTGGAAGTCCAGGCCGCGAACTCGACGGCCGAGGCGGTGCGGATCGTCGCCCAGGGTGACGACTCGCGCGCGGCGATCGGGCCGCTGCGTGCCGCCGACATCTACGGGGGTGAGGTACTCGCCGCCGACATCCAGGACAACGACCGCAACAGCACCCGCTTCATCCTGATCGGCACCGAACCCGCCGAGGGCACGACCGGCCCGGGATTGTTCCGCACCTCACTCGTCTGCACGCTGACCCGCGACCGCCCGGGAGCGCTGCTTGCCATCCTTCAGGAGTTCGCGATGCGCGCGGTCAACCTGAGCCGGCTGGAGAGCCGCCCGACCAAGCAAGGGATCGGCCGCTACATGTTCTTCATCGACGCCGACGGCAGCCAGCAACGCGACCTGCCGGTGTCGGCGGCCATCCGGGCCATCGAAGATCAGGACCTGGCGCGGGTGATCTCCCTCGGGTCGTACCCGGTGGCCAGCACCGGCTGATCGCTCGTGTCACGCCGACGTCACCGGTGATCCCGGGGTTCTGGCGCGACTGGCGATTTGGGTAAACTCTCCCGCGACGTCCACCCGTACGGCAGGGCTGGGGGGTATGGCGCAACAGGTACTGGTACTCAATGCGACCTACGAGCCCATCAATGTGTGCACGCTGAAGCGTGCCGTCGTACTGGTGCTCAAGAACAAGGCCGAGGTGCTCGAGCGGGGGGCACGCCAGCTTCGCTCCGCGACCACCAACTTCGTGCATCCCCTGGTGATCCGGTTGGTCAGCTACGTGCGCGTCCCGCGTCACGCGCAGCGCAAGATCTCGCGACGGGCGGTGTTCGCCCGCGACGGCTACCGGTGCCAGTACTGCGGCGCCAGCGCCCACCTCACCGTCGACCACGTGGTTCCGAAGAGCCGCGGAGGCGGGTCGGGCTGGGACAACGTCGTCACCTCCTGCGCCCCGTGCAACGTGCGCAAGGCCGACCGCCTGCCGGAAGAGGTCGGCATGCATCCGCGCAGCGCCCCGAAGCCGCCGCCGCCCGACGTCTTCATCGCGGTTGCCGCACCGCGCCAGCCCAAGAGCTGGGAGCCGTACCTCCGTACCCGGTAGGTTCGCGGGGGTCCCTCGACAGTACGGAGGCGCGAGATGTCCAGCCACGAGTCCGCAATCGATCGAGTGGTCGCGGCCAATTCCGGCCCGAACTACGAGTTCCCGCCGCCGCAGCCGGCACTCGGCCTGCTCATCCTCACCTGCATGGACGCCCGCCTCGACCCGCACGCGATGCTCGGCATCGGGCTTGGCGACGCGCACATCCTGCGCAACGCCGGCGGCATGGTCACCGATGACGTGGTCGAGAGCATCGCGATCTCGCAGAAGATGCAGCTGACGCGCGAGATCATGGTGATCCATCACACCAACTGCCTGGCCCACGGCGACCGGGCGCCCACCTTCACGCCCTTTCAGACGGCGAAGTGGGTGGCCGACACGCTGCGCGCGGATCCCCGCCTTCCGTTCCGGGAGCAGGTGCGCGGATTCGTCTTCAGCGTCGAGGACGGGTCGCTGACCGAGGTCTAGTCGGCGTCGATCTCCTCGGGTGTCTCAGCGGGGCGCGGCGGGCGTCCGAGCGCGGCGTGCACCGACGGCGAGAAGCGGTCGCCCAGCTGGCTCAGGGCGTTCCGAGCGAAGATCTGCTGGAGCGTGACGGCGCGCTCCGCCCGTCCCCGGCCGATGAAGCTCACCAGCCAGTGCAGCAACGTCGTCACGCGGTGCTTGAACCCGATGATGTA
The DNA here is from genome assembly GCA_020636905.1 of Actinomycetota bacterium. Classification (GTDB taxonomy): domain Bacteria; phylum Actinomycetota; class Thermoleophilia; order Miltoncostaeales; family Miltoncostaeaceae. The sequence goes on from JACJWX010000006.1 coordinate 119,159, forward strand.
AATCAGGTGCACCACGAGCCAGGCGAGCCAGGCCACGAATCCCGTCAGACGCACACGCCCGATACTGGCCACGGCTTTGAAGCGGGTGATCGTGGCCATGCTGCCCTTGTCGCGATAGTGGAAGGGCTCACTCGCGGGGGCGCCGGCGACGCGGGCCTCGATGGCCTTCGCTGCATGGCGGGCGGTCTGGATGGCGAGCTGCGCGACGCCTGGATAGTCGTTCAGGGCGATCATGTCCCCGAGGACGTGGACCTCGGGATGATCCGGGATGGTGAGATCGGGGTTCACGCGCACCCGGCCGGCCCGGTCGAGTTCGACGCCGCTCTGCTCCGCGAGCTGCCGCCCCAGCGGAGAGGCCTGCACGCCCGCCGCCCAGACCTTGCACAGGCTGTTGATGCGCCGTGTCGTCCCGTCCGGGTCGCGCACCTCGATCCCGGTCGAGTCGACGTCGGTCACCATGGTGTCGAGGTGGACCTCCACGCCGATGCGTTCGAGCTCCCTGCGCGCGTTCACGCCGAGGCGGTCCCCGAACGTGGGCAGCACCTTCGGCGCCGCGTCGAGCAGGATCACCCGTGCGCTTGTCGGATCGATGTGGCGGAAGTCGCGGCGCAGCGTGCGTCGCGACAGCTCGGCGATCTGTCCGGCCATCTCCACGCCGGTGGGGCCGGCCCCGACCACCACGAAGGTCATGATGCTGGCCAGCTCGTCCGGGTCGGTCGTGACCTCGGCGAGTTCGAAGGCCCCGAAGATCCGCCCGCGCAATTCCAGGGCGTCGTCGATGCTCTTCATTCCCGGTGCGTACTCGGCGAAGTGGTCGTTGCCGAAGTACGACTGCCCTGCACCGGCGGCGACGATCAACGAGTCGTACGGCGTGACCGTTTCGTGGTCGAGCAGCCGGTGGGTCACCGTCCTGTCCGCCAGGTCGATGTGCGTGACGTCGCCCAGCACGACGCGCGCGTTCTTCTGGGATGCCAGCACCTCTCGCGTCGAGGGTGCGATCGAGCCCGGGCTGAGGATCCCGGTGGCCACCTGGTAGAGCAGGGGCTGGAAGAGGTGGTGGGTGGTCCGGCCGATGAGGGTGATCTCGACGTCGGCCGTGCGCAGCGACTGGGCGCTGAACAACCCCCCGAACCCGGATCCGATGATGGCGACGCGGTGTGGTGTGGTCATGGACTTCCCTGTCGTTTCCTCGGGCGAGGATAGGCGCGGCGTTCTGCGGTGTGGGGCGGGTGGGGTCCGCGCGACCATCGCGACGGACGGCACCGTGTTCTCCGTCGGCCGCTACGGTTCCGACATGAGTCCGACGCTGTTGCAGCTGCGCTACTTCGTCGCTGTGGCCGACCATCTGCACTTCACCCGCGCGGCCGAGGCGATGCGCGTCTCGCAGCCGTCGTTGAGCGCTCAGGTGAGTGCGCTGGAGCGGCTCCTGGGCGTCACACTGTTCGACCGCACGACCCGCCGGGTGACGCTCACCCCGGCCGGGCAGCGACTCCATGAGCGCCTCGTTCCGATCCTCGCCGACCTGGACCGCGCGGTCGGGGATGCGCGCCGTCCAGAACACGGCGAGCCCATCAGGGTCGCCTACACGGCGAGCGTCGGGTTCCGCGTGATCCCGCTGCTCCTGGACGAGGTCCGTCGGCGCGGACGTTCGCTGGAGGCCGATCAGGCGCGGCACTCGGACGTGCTGTCCGCCGTCCGCTCCGGGCGCGTCGACGCCGGTCTCGTCCGGGAGGCCGAAGCCGAGCCAGGTCTGCGCATGGTCACCCTGCTCCGCGAACCGGTCGCCGCCTTCCTGTCCGAGTCGCACGAGCTGGCCGGCCGGTCGACGCTCAGCGGGGGCGATCTCGAGGGGCAGCATCTGCTCTGCGTGCCGCCGTCGTTCTCACCGGGGTTCCTGCGGCTCATCCAGCGCCTGGTCGCGGCCCACGGCCTGGACGTCCAGGTCACCGACCTGACGGTGCCCGACGCGCGGGAGGCGCTCTACGCCCGCCTGGCGAACGACGCGGGGCTGATGTTCCTGGGGCCCGTGTCGATGACCACGAGCAGCTGGGAGGGGGTCACGCATCGCCCGGTCGACGATCCCGACGCCACGTTCAGCATCGACCTGGTGGTTGCGGACGGCCGGCCCTCCGAGGCCGTGCGGACCGTGGAGTCCGCCTGCGAAGCGGTGTCGGCCAGGGCGTAGCCGGCGACGTCAGCGGGGTGCGTACCGGTGATGCAGCATCAGCGAGTTGCCGTCCGGATCGGCGAAGAACGCCATCAGGCAGACGCCGGTGTCGAACGTGTCGCCGAAGAACTGCACCCCTCTGGCTTCGAGATCCGCGCGGGCGGATTCGATGTCGTCGACGTGAAGCGCCGGGTAGCTGGCGGTGTTGGCGACGAACTCTCGACCCATCTTCTCGGGCTCCCAGATGGCGAAGCATGTGTCCCCGACCCAGAATTCGTACTGGGACGTGTCGTCGGGCCGCAGCCCGAGCGTGTCCACATAGAAGGCGCGGGAGCGGGCGGCGTCGCGTGAGGCGATGCCGACGAAGTCGAGTCCGGTGATCATGCGGGTGACGCTACCACCGGGGTACCCCGGGACACCATGCGCTCAGGCCGTCCGGGAGGCGTTCAGAACATGCCGTTGTCGTTCGCCGCCTCGCCCGGCACGACCTGGAGCACGTCCCAGTGCTCCGCGATCCTCCCGTCCTCGTCGATGCGGAAGATGTCGATGCCGGCGTAGTCCTGATCGCCCGGCCACGTCTGCCGGCAGTGCAGCACCACCAGGTCGCCTTCGGCGATGACCCGCTTGAACTCCACGTGCTTGCCGGGGTACTCGTGCGCCATGCGCTCGAAGTACTCGATGAACGCCTCACGGCCGTCGGCGACATGGGGATTGTGCTGGCGGTAGTACGCCGCGGCGTACCGCTCGATGGCCTCGCGGGGTCTGCACTCGTTGAACATGAGGTCGTAGAACGCCATCACGTCCGCCTTGCGCTGCTCGAGGCGTTCGCGATGTCCCGGCTCCGCCATGGTGACCTCCGTCGAGATTGGGCATCCATCCTGCCGGTTGCGGCCCGGGTCCCGCCCCGGTCGGCGGTCCTCACATGCCACGCTCGCGCGGGGTGAGCTGGGTGATCGCGCAGCGCCATCGGCCGCCGGTTCGCAGGAGCACATCCGTGGTCCACTCGTCGGCGTCGAGGACGTCGTTCTGAAACACCGCTCGACTGCGGCATCGCGTGATCAACACGACGACGTCGGCGCTGAGTTCCCGGACCTCGACCACCTCGTGCCGCATCGCTTCATGTCGCAGCCTTCCGGAGTCGACCGCCGCGTGGAAGGCCTCGCGGGTGATGATTCCGGGCCGGTCGACCAGCACCCACCCCGACACCACGAACGACTCCATGCGCGGGACGTCGTTGGCGACGATCGCCTCGCTCCATTGGGCGATGAACTCCTTCGGCGTCGTGGCGGTGTTCATGCAGCGAGCGCCCTCATGAACGACCACAGCGTGCCTTCGGGGTCCCGGGCGCCGTACTCCCGGTAGCCGTAGGGCTGATCCACCGGCTCGTAGACGATGTCGCCCCCGTGCGCGACGACCGACCGATGGTGTGCGTCGACGTCGTCCACCATGATCGCCATGGTCGCGGTCGCGCGGCCGAGCGTCGCCGGTGATGCGAGCGCGAATGTGTCCGACTCCGGATGGAGCCAGATCCGTCCATCTCCGCCGAAGACCTCGGCGTGCACGACGTTGCCGTCTGGATCCCGGTGGATCTCTCCGGGGGTCATCCCGAACACCCGCACCAGGTGGTCGTGCGCCGCGCCGAGATCCCGGTAGACGAGGATCGAGATCCGCTGGCGTACACCGTGTCGTCGCTCGTCCATGGTGGCCAGCACTTCCATCCAGTCGTCGATGCGATCGGCCCCGGCGGCCAGCCCGCTCAGTGCGTTCGCGACTCGCTCGCGCTGGGACACCAGACGATCAATCTCGGCATCGATGTCCGCTGCGTGGGTGCGGAGCGCGCTCCCCGGGTCAGTCCCCGCATCGTCGAGCAGCTGCCCGATCCGGTCCAACGGCATACCGAGATCGCGGAGCCGCAGGATGCGGTAGAGGCGCGCCACGGCAGCGGTGTCGTACAGGCGATGACCGGCCTCGCTGCGGTCGCTGGGGCGCAGGAGACCGATCTCTTCGTAGTGGTGGAGCGCGCGGACGGTGAGGCCGGCCGCCGTCGCGAGGTGGCCCACGCGGACGCGGGCGGTGTCATCTGCGGTGGTCATGGACCCACCGTACGACCTCACGTCGGGGGAGGGGCAAGCGCTCCACGGGCCGGGATCGGGGGCGGGTTCCCGCGACGCGTCACACGGGCGTGTCGGTGCGACCTCCGCCGGGCCGGTGGGAGACGATCAGGTGGTTGGCCGCCTTGCCCTGTTCGATGAGTGAAACGTAGGTGTCGAAGTAGGCGATGTGGTAGTCGGTGGTGTCCTGTCCGACGTCCTCGATCAGCACCTCGCGATGCTTGCGGTGTGCGTCGCGCCACCGGCTCACCTGCACCCAGAAGTCGGCGATGAACTCGAGCGCCTCGTCGATCGAGAAGCCCGCCGCGCGCAGCTTGGCCTTGTACTCCTCGAGCGAGTCGTAGTACTGGGGGATCAGGTACCCGCGGCGGAGATGCTCACGGGCAGCGGCGTCCTCGGGGCCGAGCTGGAACGTGCCGGACAGGAACGCCCAGGTGCCGCCGGGGCGCAGCACCCGGTACACGCCGCGCATGACCTGCTCCTTGTCCTCGAACACGTTCATCACGTTGAGGCTGATGGCCATGTCGAAGGACTCGTCCTCGAACGGGAGCTGGGAGGCGTCGCCCTGGATCACCTTCACCCGGTCGGAGAGACCGGCGTTGCCGATGAGCGAGGTCGACACCTGGACGCCCACCTCGTTGATCTCGATGCCGGTGACGCGGCACCCCGTGGCGTTGGCGATGTAGACGGCGGGCCCACCCGTGCCGGCGCCCACATCGAGGATGTGGGTGTCCTCGGTGATGCCGAGTCGCCCGATCAGGTCGTCCATGTAGCGCAGGGTGGTGAAGGACTGCTGGCCGATGTCGTCCCTGCGGTCCCAGATGCTGTCGCGCAGCAGGCGGTTCACCGGGCTGTCCAGGTTGTGCAGCTCCGAGTAGTCGACGCCGATCGGCTTCGTGTCCATGGGTGTCCTTCGCTCGTCGTGGGGCCCGGCCGGACTCCGGGCGTGGGTCAGCCTAGGTCGACGCGGTGAAGCAGGTCCAAGACGGGTTGCTGATCGATTCATCACGACGGCCACTGAATGCGCCGCGCCCGGAGTCGTCACCTGGGTGGCACCGGCCGGGGGATAGGTTGTGCGGCGTGACCACCCCGCCGGGTTCCATGCCTGAGGCCACGCGGCGCAACGCCCGGCTCCAGATCGTGGCCAACGCCCTCCAGCAGGCCGGCGACGAGGTCACCAACGCCAAGACCGTTCTGCCGTGGCTCCTCGGTGGATTGGGGGCTCCCGGCCTCTTCGTCGCAATGCTGGTGCCCGTGCGGGAGTCCGGGTCGATGCTTCCGCAGGCCTCGCTCGTTCCCATCGTCACGGCTCGCGTTCGGCGACGGGGTTTCTGGGTGGCGGGAGCCCTCGCGCAGGGCGCGGTCGCGGTCGGCCTGGGTCTCACGGCCCTCACCGCCTCCGGAGCCGTGGCGGGCGTGCTGATCGTGTTGTTGCTCGCCGTGCTGGCCCTGTCCCGGTCGCTGTGCTCGCTCACCGGCAAGGACGTCCTTGGGCGCACGGTTCCCAAGGGAGATCGCGGGCGCATCACCGGCACCGCCACCGCCGCGGGGGGCCTCGTCGCCCTCACCCTGGGACTGGTGCTGCGGTGGAGAGGGGCGGACCTCTCCACCGGCACGATCGCCTGGCTGCTGGTGGCGGGCGGCGCGACCTGGGCGGTCGCCGCGGCGGTGTTCAGCCGCGTCGACGAGTCGGTCGCCGACACTCCGGACCCGGCGGACACCGATGACGACGGGTGGCTCGCGGTCGCCTGGTACACGTTCCGGGGCGACCGTCCGTTCCGACGCTTCGTGATCGTCCGGGCGCTGTTGCTCGTGTCGGCGCTGTCGCCGCCGTTCCTCGTGGCGGCGTCCCAATCGGGCGACGCGGGCGGTCTCGCGGGACTCGGCGGGTTCGTCCTGGCTTCGGGGGTCTCCGCGCTGATCGGGGGCCGGCTGTTCGGCGCTGCGGCGGACCGCTCGTCGCGCGTCCTGATGGCCGGGTGCGCGGCGGCGGCGTCCGCGGTCGGGCTGGCGATGTCGGCGGCCATCGCGCTCGGGCACACCGACGCCATGCTGCTGGCGGGGGCGTTCTTCGTGCTCTCGGTCATCCATCTGGGGATCCGTGTCGGTCGCAAGACCTACGTGGTCGACCTGGCCGAGGGGGACGAGCGGACCGAGTACGTCGCGGTGTCGAACACCATCATGGGCGCGGTGCTGCTCGTCGTCGGGGGCATCACGGCCGGCCTGGCCACCCTGGGCTCCGCGGTGGCGCTGGCCTTCCTCGGTGTGATCGGCCTGGCCGGCGCCGTGCTCGGAATGCGGCTCCCCGAGGTGTCGCGGCGGGCGTCCCGGGGCTGATCGGGAAGCCGGCCCGCAGCGGGTAAAGTGCGCCTGCGCCCCCGTAGCTCAGGGGATAGAGCACAGGTTTCCTAAACCTGGTGTCGCAGGTTCGAATCCTGCCGGGGGCATTCGTCGCGGGGGCGTCGCCGACCGCGGCACGATCACTGGCCGCGGAATCGGCGAACACCGCAGTCCCCAGCCACTACTCCCGCGTGTTGCCCCAGGTTTCGTCGTGCACCAGCGACTTCCAGCTCCGGAAGGTCTTCTTCATCGCCACCGGACGGCCCTCGGGGAACTCCTGGGGGTAGCCGAGCGGGGTGAGGATCACCGGATCGACCTCCGGAGGCAGTCCCAGGATTTCGCGGAGGCGGTCCTTCTCGAACCGCTGGAAGGCGGTCGTGGGGACCGATCCGATGCCCTCGGAGCGGGCCACCAGGAACAGGTTCTCCATGGCGAAGCCCACGGAGATGACGTCGTCGATGTGGCCGCCCTCGCGCATCGATGCGGGGTAGTTGTCGCGAGGGACCACCAGGCCGAAGACCCAGGCCGGCACCTGGCGGTAGCTGGCGAGCACCTTCTCGGCCGACTCCCTGCCCCATGCCTGCTTCTCGTCGTCGGACACGTCGTCCTTCCAGGGGCGCATCTCGGCGAAGTACCGTCCTCCGCCGGCGATCACGAGGTCGGCGACCCGGGCGCGACGGTCGGCGTCCTGCACCACGAGCAGGCTCCAGGCCTGCGCCCCGCTGCCCGTGGGTGCGGACAGCGCCAGCCGCAGCATGCGATCCAGGGTCTCCTGCGGGATCGGGCGGTCGGTGTAGTTGCGCACGGCGCGGCGTTTGCGGATGGCGTCGACGACGTCCATGGGGCTCCTCGGGTTCGGCTGGATGACGGGTTCAGGCGGTTGCGGCTGCTTGCACCGGCTGGAAGTCCAGCTCGGTCACGATCTCGATCGCGGCGGCCACCGACCGGGCGTTGGGGCAGTGGTGGGCGTGGATCGAGTTGCACCGTTCCGCCGCCGCGCGCTGCTCCTCCTCGGCCTTGAGGTGGTAGGTCACGATGATCTTGCGGAGCCGCAGGACGCCGTCGGGATCGACCACCACCTCACCGTCGGCGTCACACGTGAGGGCGTCGCCCGAGGCCGTGATCCCCCGCGCCTTGAGCGTTCCCCCGAAGGTTCCGATCAGGCAGCCGGCGACCGACGCCACCAGATAGTCGAGCGTTCCCGGATGTTCCTCGACGGTTCCCGGTTCGAACCCGTAGTGCTCCCCCTGCCAGCCGGGAACCCCGAACGTCACGGGTGTGCCGGTCATCTGCATCACCGCCTTGCGGATCGGTGGTTGCTCGCGGGTGAGATGCACGTGGACGTGGTGGATCGTCTCGTCGGCCATGGGTGGGCTCCTCCCTCGTGGTCCGACGAGCCTACGACGACGTGCACCGTCATGCCCAGCCCCGGTCCGGCGCCTCCATGCGCCGGACCCGGGCCGAGCGGCATCAGGCCGCGCCCGCCGCCCGCAGGACCGCCATCAGGTCGAGGTAGTGGGTCCCCTGCACCGGGCGGTCACCCTCGATGCGGTACACGATCGCCCCGTGTACCTCGGCGGTGTTGCCGGTGGGCGGCAGCTCGCCGCCGGGGATCGCCAGGGGTCCATCGTGCGTGCCGCGCCAGACGATCTCCAGCACCGCGGTGTCGGCGGTGACCGCCCGGTTCGTGATCTCACCGGTCAGATCCGAGAACGCGCGGCGCCAGGCCAGGAGTGCCTCCCGGTAGGCGTCCCCCTGCAGGACGCGTCCGGTCGGCGGCTCGACGTAGACCATGTCACCGACGAGCTCGAAGAATCGCTCCCAATCCGCGTCGTTGAACGCGTGGATCGATCCGACGCAGCGATCGAGTGCTGCTGATTGCGGCGAACTCATGTGTCCCGCCCTTTCCGGGGGTGAGGGAATGTCGAGATCCATTCCACCCCGCCTGCCGGCACCCGGGAACGCGCCGGGTGTACTCCATTCCGGCCGCTCGGCTACTCAATCACCGGGCTCGCCGGCGCCGCGCCGATCAGCAGGTGTCGTCGGCGCCGATCGGCCGGGGCGGCCCCGCGGGGCTGCCCAGCAGACGCGAGAACACCGTCGCGAGCACCTGGATCTCCTCGTCGCTGAGTCGATCGGCGAACTCCCGGTGCACGAACTGGAACGTCGTTTCCTGGGCCGCGCCGGCTCGATCCAATCCGGTGGGCGTGAGCCGGATGTGCACGGCACGTCCATCATTCGGGCACGCGTGGCGGTCCACCAGATCGCGTTCCTCGAGCAGGTTGATCACGCGCGAGATCCTGCTGAGACTCAGGCCCATGGCATCGGCGAGGTCGGTCAGGCGCAGGGTGTGATCGGGCGTCGATACGAGGCGGCCCAGAATGCCCAGCATGCTCACGCTCAGGCCGTGCTGGCGCTCCAGCAGCGCTTCGGCCTCGCGGCGAAGCCGCCGCGCCACTTCGAGCAGCCCCTCCCACGCCATGGCGTGCTCGTCGCTCCACTCCCGGCCGGGGTGGTCGCCCATCATGAACCCGGCGCGTGAGACCACCGGGCCCAGACAGACGGTGCGTTCGTCGACCGGGTCCTGTGTCGTGGCGTCCTCCATCGACTGCGAGTGTGTCAGACCCGGTCGGCTGTGACGAGGAGGCGGTTTCCGGCGGGATCGAGGAGTTCGAGCGGTCCACCGTCGATCGCCTGTGCACCGGCGGCCTCGGCCGCTCCTCGCCTGACTGCCGCGTCCCTGATCCGGAGCTCGACGGCGGCCAGGCCGGCCGAGCCGGGCGGCGGCTGAACCGCTCCGCGCCCGGCCCAGTTGTTGAGTGCGAGCCGGTGCGGGAACCGGCCCCCGGCGCTGAGGTCGTTCATGCCGAAGGTCGGCATGCGCATGTGGTCCTCGAAGCCCAGCACGTCGCGATAGAAGTCCGCGGCGTGATCGACGTCCCCGACGTGGAGGTGGACGTGGCCGATGAACGCTCCGTCGGCGAGCGGATCATCAGGAGCCGTCGCGGGGAGCTCGTCCATCACCCTGGCGACGTCGAGCGCCTCGGTGGGAGATCGCGGGCGGCCGTCACGGTCGATGATGATGGGTCCGGCGGCGGTGACCCGGGCGCTGCCGTACTCCTCCATGGTCTCGACGGTCAGCTCCAGTCCGATGCCGTCCGGGGCCGTCGCGTACCCGGCCTTCGAGAAGACATGGTCGGCGCCGGCCATCGGCACGCCCGCCCGGCTGAACCGGACGAGCGCGCGGGCGAGTTCACCCAGACGGGGGAGGTGGATCGCCAGGTGGAAGAGACCGGCTGTGCCCCGAACCGTCGGACGGTCCGCACCCGGATGCAGCACCACCAGCGGACGACCCGCAACGCCGAGCCACACCCCATCCGCGGCACCATCCATCCGCCGAAGTCCCACCACGTCACACCAGAACCGCAGCGACGGTTCGAGGTCGGTGACGCGCACGTGGACGGCGCCGTAGGTGATGCGGTCGGTCGCCGCGTCGGAGATGCCGGGTTCGGGGGAGGTTCGGGTCACGTGTGCCATCCGATTTCGGGATCAGCCGGCCGAGCGGATCGCCGAGATGTCGATCGCGATCTTGACGGTGTCCGACACCAGCATGTTGCCGCCTCCGAGCAGCTGATTGAACGTCATGCCGAAATCGCCGCGATTGAGCGATCCGCGCAGCTCGAGTCCCACACGCTCGTTGCCCCAGGGATCCGTCTCGAGGCCGCCCACCGTTGCGGTCAGCTCCACCGACCTGGTGACACCCGCCATCTGGAGGTCGCCGGAGACCACGAATGTCTCGTCGTCGACGACGCGAATTCCAGTCGAGGTATAGGTGATCTGCGGGAATGCCTCGGCGTTGAAGAACTCGGGCGACCGCAGGTGCTCGTCGCGCTGGGATTCGCGCGTGGTGATCGACGCGGCCTCGACGCTCGCTTCAACGCGGGCCTCGGCGAGACTCTCGCCGACCTCGAGCCGCGCTTCGAACCGCTCGAACACGCCGTGAACGGTGGCGATGCCCATGTGACGGACGGAGAACCCGACGACTGAATGGACCGGGTCGGCGGTCCAGGTGCCGGTGGGGATGAGCTGCGTGACGGTGGACATGTGGTCTCCTGACGGTGGCAATTGTTGCTCTAGCAAGTAACTATCGAGGAAGATACTTGCGCTGTCAAGAATCACCGCGGAACCCCCGAATACGGCCGACCGCCCGATCGTCGATCGTTCGGGCTAGCATCCCGAGGCCAATGGGGGGAGACGGCGTGACGGGCACGCGCAGACATGTACTCATCACCGGGGCGTCACGGGGAATCGGACGTCTGGCGGTGGAGCGTTTCGCGCGCGGCGGATGGTCGGTGATCGCCGGTGTGCGCGACCCCGCCCACCTGGAGCCTTTCGATGTCGGGGGAGTCGAGGTGGTTCGCCTCGACCTGAACGAGCCGGAACAGATTGCGGCGGCGGCCGACCGGGCGCACGCGATCGCCGGGGGTGCCCTGGATTGTGTCGTCAACAACGCCGGGTGGGCCCTCTTCGGGGCGGTCGAGGACGTGGACCTGGATGATGCCCGGCGGCAGTTCGAGACACAGCTCTTCGGGCCGGTCGCTCTGCTGCAGGAGGTACTCCCACGCATGCGCGAAGCGGGGCGCGGTGCCGTCGTCAACGTGTCGAGCCTGTCCGGGCGAGTGCCTCTGCCGCTGTTCGGCATGTACAGCGCCGCCAAGCTCAGTCTGACCACGGTCAGTGAAGCGCTGGCGCTGGAGATGGCGCCGTTCGGCGTTCGTGTCACGGTCATCGAGGCCGGCGTGGTCGACACGGAGTTCGCTCGTTCGACGGTGATCTCGGGAGCGGTCGGGACCCCCGCCACCCCGTACGCCGCTCCGCGCGACGCGATCCTGGGACGGCTCCGCGCGGTCCGCGGTGACGCGCCCGTGCGGGCGCAGGACGTCGCCGACGCCGTGTTCGCCGCCGCCGATGATCCAGATGCACCCCTGCACGTGGTGCTCGCGGACGAGGTGCTGCGCGATCCGGTGTTCGACGTGGAGGGCCGTGGCCCGTCGGCCGCGGTGCTCGACGGGGTGCGGGCGCTCTTCGAGTTCTGAGTCGCCCGTGACCGGTGTGATGCCGCGCGAGCCGGGCAGCCCCGCCCTCCGCGACCGACCCTGGGACTGATCCGCCATCGACCTGAGCATCCTCGAACTCGCCTTCCTCGCCGCCGCCGCGCTTGCGGCCGGCGCCGTCAACGCGCTGGCCGGAGGCGGCACGCTGATCAGCTTTCCGGCGCTCACGGCCGTCGGCGTCCCGGCGCTCACCGCGAACATCACCAACACGGTGGCGCTCACACCGGGGTATGTCGGCGGCACCCTCGCGCAGCGGACCGACCTGGCCGGGCAGCGTGCTCGCGCCCGGGCGATCACGCTGCCCGCGGTTCTGGGGGGGCTGTTCGGCGCGGGCCTGCTGCTGCTTGCCGGTGAGGACCTGTTCGAGGCGCTGGTGCCGTGGCTCCTGCTCGTGGCCGCGGTCCTGATCGGCGCGGACCGCTGGCTGAAACGGTGGGTCACCGGCCGGATCGCCGCTCACGACGCGGCCGGCGGTGGTACCGCCCCGGCCGCCATCGCGGCCTTCGTCGGATCCACCTACGGCGGGTTCTTCGGGGCTGGACTCGGGATCATCCTGCTGGCGCTGTACGCCCAGGTGGTCCCCGAGTCGCTCGCCCGCATCAACGCGCTCAAACAGCTCACGTCGTTTCTGGCCAACGTCACCGCCGCGGCCTTCCTGCTGTTCTCCGGGAAGGTGGTGTGGAGCGCCGCCGCGGTGATGGCCGTGGGCGCACTGGCGGGTGGCGTGCTGGCAGGCCGCTACGTCCGTCGTGCGCATCCGAGCGTGCTTCGCGGCGTGGTGGTCACCATCGCCGTGGCCGTCGCGCTCGTGTACCTCCTGAAGTAGGCCGGGCGCCTCTCCCGCGTAGGATCGCGGAACGATGACGACCACCACCCCGGCTCCGCGCATCCGCGACACCGAGGCGGCCGACGCCGCTCGCCGCGCCGGGCTGCGGCGCATGAAGCTGATCGCCGTCGGCCTGCTGATCGCCGCCGCGGTCGTCTATCTGCTCACCATCGACCGGGGCGGGTGGGTCGGTTTCGTCAACTCCGCTGCGGAGGCGGCCATGATCGGCGCCCTCGCCGACTGGTTCGCCGTCACCGCGCTGTTCCGCCACCCGCTCGGGATCAGGATCCCGCACACCGCCATCATTCCCACCCGCAAGAACCAGCTTGGGCGGAGTCTCCAGGAGTTCGTCACCGACAACTTCCTGGCCGAGGACGTGGTGCGCGAGCGCGTGGGGCGGGCGCAGGTGGGAGCCCGTATCGGCGGGTGGCTCAGCCAGCGGGACAACGCCGAGCGGGTGGGTGCGGAACTGGCCCGCGTCACCGCGCACGGTCTGCGCCGCCTGAGTGACGAGGACGCCGCGCTCATCATGGAACACGCGGTGCTGCGGCCGCTGGCCGCGCGGCCCTGGAGCCCGTCGGCCGGCCGGCTGCTCCAGCAGCTCGTCACCGAGGGGAGCCACCACCGCCTGGTGGACCTGATCGCCTCGCAGCTCCACCACTGGTTGCGGACCAACAGCGCGCGGGTGCTGGACATGGTGGCCAACCGCACGCCCGGATGGATGCCGAAGTGGGCCGACGAACGCATCTCGGCGCGCGTCTACGCCGAGGTGGTGCGGTTCGTGGAAGAGGTGCGGCGGACGCCGGACCACGCCTTCCGGCGGAGTCTCGACGACGTGTTGCTGCAGTTCGCTCGTGACCTCCAACAGGATCCCGGAACCATGCATCGGGTCGAGCGGATGGCGCAGCGCGTGATCGCGCACCCCGATCTCCGCGCCGCCCTCGACGACGTGTGGGCGCATCTGCGGACGGTGCTGATCGACGCGGCCGACGATCCCGGCAGCGAACTGCGCCAGCGCGGCATCCAGGCACTCGTCGAGGCCGGTGAGCGTCTGCGCGACGATCCCGAGGTGCGGGCCCGCTTCGACACCCGGGCCCAGGACATCTCGGCATTCGCGGTGCGGTCCTACGGCGATGAGCTCACCGCGGTCATCACCGAAACCGTCGAGCGCTGGGATGGTGAGGACGCCGCCCGTCGCATCGAACTCCACGTGGGGCGCGACCTGCAGTTCATCCGCATCAACGGCACCGTCGTCGGCGGGCTGGCCGGCCTGGTCATCCACACGATCACGGTGCTGGTGACCTGAGATGGGGACCCGCTGGGGCATCCTGGGCACCGGACGCATCGCCACGGAGATGGCCGAGGCGATCGCACTCGTCCCCGAGGCGGACCTGCACGCCGTCGCCTCACGGTCGCAGGCCGGTGCCGACGCCTTCGCGGAACGATGGTCGGTCCCGCGTGCGTACGCGGGGTACGAGACGCTGATGCGGGATCCGGACATCGACATCGTCTACGTCGCCACCCCCAATGGCCTGCACCGCGACAACGTGATGGCCGCGCTCGACGCCGGCAAGCACGTCCTGTGCGAGAAGCCGTTCGCCACGTCGCCCGCCGACACGCTGGCGTGCGCCGAGCACGCGCGGGACCGCGGCCGGTTCGTGATGGAGGCGATGTGGACCGCGTGCATGCCGGCGATGCAGCGGGCGGTGGCGCTCGTCCGCGAGGGGGCGATCGGGACGGTCCGTCACCTCTCGGCGTCGTTCGTCGCCAGGCGGGACGCGGAGGAGTATCCGCATCTCTTCGACCCGGCCCTCGGCGGCGGCGCGACCCTCGACCTCGGTGTGTACTCGCTCACGGTCGCCCGGCTGCTCGGCGGGCCGATCCTTGCTTCCTCAGCGCAGGGGGTGTGGGGGACGAGTGGCGTCGATGAGATGGTCGTCGCGTCGGTGCGGCACGAGCACGACGTGGTGTCCGAGCTGGCCTGGGGATTCCGGGTGGACCTGCCACGCGGCGCCACCGTCGTGGGGGACGAGGGGTCGCTGAGGGTGTCACCCCTGCCGAATCCCTCACGCATCGAACTGGTCCGCGGGGATCACACCGAGGTGATCGACCTGCCGCCGCTCGGTCGCGGCCTGGCGCACGAGGTGATCCACGTCGAGGAGTGTCTCCGCGACGGGCTGCTCGAGAGCCCGCTGCACCCGATGAGCGCGGCGGTCCGGACGGCGGAGCTGATCGAGGAGTTCACCACGCGAGCGTGACCGGCCCGGAATACTTGACCGTGCGGTTAAATAACCGTACGGTGAAATACATGGACGCCACCGCACAGCTCAACGCCACCTTCGCGGCCCTGGCCGATCCCACGCGCAGATCCATCCTGGATCGCCTCCGCCACGGGCAGAAGACGGTGACCGAGCTGGCGGAACCCTTCCAGATCAGCATGCCGGCCATCACCAAACACCTGAAGGTGCTGGAGCGGGCCGGGCTGATCGAACGGGGCCGTGACGGCCAACGGCGTCCCTGCCGGCTGGTGGCCTCGCCGCTCACCGAGGCCGCGGACTGGATCGACGAGTACCGCGTGTACTGGGAGCAGGCCTTCGACCGGCTGGAGCAACACCTTGCCGCGCCAACCGAGGAGCACGAATGAACACCGCCCCTTCCGATGGACCGGGTCTGGAGATCCGGCGACACCTCCCCGCGTCGCCCGACCGCGTGTGGCGGGCATGGACCGATCCGGACGAGGTCCGCCGCTGGTCCGGCCCCCACGGGTTCACCGTCACCGACTACCGGGCCGACGCCAGGGTCGGTGGCACGTGGCGGCTGGTGATGACCTCGGCCGAGTGGGGTGAGATGGCCCAGGGCGGAGTGTTCCGTGTCATCGAGCCCCCGCGCCACCTCGAGTACACCTTCGCGTGGGAGAACGCGGATGGCACGCCAGATCGAGAGATGCTCGTCACGGTGACGTTCGCCGCGTCAGGCGACGGCACCGAGATGACCTTCACCCAGGCGACCTTCGAGAACGAACCGCAGCGCGACAGCCACGTCTCGGGGTGGTCCGAGGCGTTCGAGAAGTTCGCCGCCTACCTGGAGGAAACGCCCATGGCGTCGGGGTGACCACCGCGTACTGCGGGGGGACCCCAAACTCGTCTAGCCTCTCCGCATGCCACCACTTCGCTCACGCACCAGCACCCACGGCCGCAACATGGCCGGCGCCCGCTCACTGTGGCGCGCCACCGGCATGACCGACAGCGACTTCGGCAAGCCGATCATCGCCATCGCCAACAGCTACACCCAATTCGTGCCCGGGCACGTCCACCTCAAACACATGGGCGACATCGTCGCCGAGGCGGTACAGCAGGCGGGCGGCGTGGCGCGTGAGTTCCACACCATCGCGGTGGACGACGGCATCGCCATGGGGCATGGCGGCATGCTCTACAGCCTTCCCAGCCGCGAGATCATCGCCGACAGCGTCGAGTACATGGCCAACGCCCACTGCGCCGACGCGCTCGTCTGTATCAGCAACTGCGACAAGATCACGCCGGGGATGCTCAACGCGGCGCTGCGGCTGAACATCCCCGCCGTGTTCGTTTCGGGCGGACCGATGGAAGCCGGCAAGGCCGTCATCGTGGACGGTGTGGCCGAGGCTCCCACCGACCTCATCACGGCCATCGCCGCGTCGGCCAACGACGCGGTGTCCGAGTCGGGGCTCATGGAGGTCGAGCGGTCCGCCTGTCCCACCTGCGGGTCCTGCTCGGGCATGTTCACCGCCAACTCGATGAACTGCCTCACCGAGGCGCTGGGCCTGTCACTCCCCGGCAACGGCTCGACCCTCGCCACCCACGCGGCACGGCGGGCCCTGTTCGTGCAGGCCGGCGAGCTCGCGGTCGACCTCTGCCGCCGCTACTACGAGAACGACGACGAGTCGGTGCTCCCGCGGAGCATCGCCAGTGAGCGGGCGTTCCGGAACGCGATGGCCCTCGACATGGCCATGGGTGGCTCGACCAACACAGTCCTGCACATCCTGGCCGCGGCGCAGGAGGCGGGCGTCGAATTCTCGATCGGCGACATCGACGACATCAGCCGCCAGGTGCCGTGCGTCTGCAAGGTGTCGCCGAACAGCAACTACCACATGGAGGACGTCCACCGGGCCGGCGGCATCCCCGCCATCCTCGGCGAACTCCACCGTGCCGGACTGCTGGACACGGAGGTCACCACGGTGCACTCCGACTCGCTCGACGACTGGCTCGGTTCGTGGGACGTGCGCGCGGAGTCGCCCTCCCAGGAGGCTGTCGACCTGTTCCACGCCGCCCCCGGCGGGGTTCGCACCATCGAGCCCTTCTCGACGAACAACCGCTGGCGCGACCTCGACACCGACGCTGCGGAGGGGTGTATCCGCGATGTCGAGCACGCCTACACGGTGGAAGGCGGGCTGCACGTCCTTCGCGGCAACCTGGCCGAGGACGGCTGCGTGCTGAAGACGGCCGGCATCGACGAGTCGCTGTTCACCTTCACCGGTCCGGCGCGGGTCGTGGAGAGCCAGGAGCAGGCCATCGAGGTCATCCTCAACAAGGTGATCCAGGCCGGCGACGTGCTCGTGGTGCGCTACGAGGGCCCGGCCGGCGGCCCCGGGATGCAGGAGATGCTCTACCCGACCGCCTTCCTCAAGGGCGCGGGGCTCGGTGACAAGTGTGCGCTCATCACCGACGGCCGCTTCAGCGGCGGCACCTCCGGGCTCTCCATCGGCCACGTCTCCCCCGAGGCGGCGACGGGCGGCGCCATCGGCCTGGTCGAGGACGGCGACGAGATCCAGATCGACGCGCACGCCCGCACCATCCACCTGAACGTCCCGGAACACGTCCTCGAGGAGCGTCGCGAGGCCATGGAGGCCCGCGCCGAACCGTGGCAGCCGGTCAACCGCAACCGTCCGGTCAGTCAGGCCCTCCGCGCGTACGCGGCACTCGCCACCAGCGCCTCGTTCGGTGCGGTGCGCGACCTGGATCGCCTGACCGGCGCCCAGCGGCCGCGGGCGTTCACCACCGCGCCCCCCGCCTGAACCACCCGGAGTCCGCACACCCGGATGCCTCGCGTCGCGCGGGGCATCCCGGCGTGCCCTGGTACCGTTGCGCCGCACCGTCACGCCGACAGGTTGGGACCGAGTTGACGCCTATTCGCATCGGACTGCTGGGAATCGGAACGGTGGGCGGGGGCACCTGGGACGTGCTCACGCGCAACCGTGAAGAGATCACCCGCCGGGTGGGACGGCCGCTGGTGATCACCCGCGTCGCCGACCTCAACACCGAACTGGCCACGTCGGTCACCGGGGGCCAGGCGGACGTCACCAACGACGCCTACTCGGTCACGCGCGATCCGGACGTCGACATCGTCATCGAGCTCATCGGCGGCTATGGCATCGCCCGCGATCTGGTGCTGGACGCGATCGCCAACGGGAAGCACGTCGTCACCGCCAACAAAGCGCTGCTGGCCACCCACGGCAACGAGATCTTCGCGGCCGCCCAGGAACAGGGCGTGGTCGTCGCGTACGAGGCGGCCGTGGGCGGCGGCATCCCCATCATCAAGGCGCTGCGCGAGGGCCTGGTCGCCAACCGCATCGAGTGGATCGCCGGCATCATCAACGGCACGACGAACTTCATCCTGTCCGAGATGCGCGACCGCGGCGTGGATTTCCAGGTTGCACTCGACGACGCACAGGCGCGGGGGTACGCCGAGGCGGACCCCACCTTCGACATCGAGGGCATCGACGCGGCCCACAAAATCACGCTGATGGCCGCCATGGCGTTCGGCGTGCCGGTGAGCCTCGACGACTGCTACGTCGAGGGCATCACGAAAATCGAGCAGACCGACATCCGCTACGCGGAACGGCTCGGCTACCGCCTCAAGCTCATGGGGCTGACGCGTCGACGCGACGAGGGCATCGAACTTCGCGTGCACCCCTGCCTGGTGCCCGGATCACGGTTGATCGCCAACGTCGAGGGCGTCATGAACGCGGTCCTGGT
Organism: Actinomycetota bacterium; assembly: GCA_020636905.1. Lineage (GTDB taxonomy): Bacteria > Actinomycetota > Thermoleophilia > Miltoncostaeales > Miltoncostaeaceae. The sequence goes on from JACJWX010000006.1 coordinate 137,728, forward strand.
CGAAGCCGACGCCGTGGGCCAGACGCTCTACTACGGCGCGGGCGCCGGGTCGCAGCCGACCGCCTCGGCCGTCATCGCGGATCTGGTGGACGTCGCGCGGCTCATCACCGCCGACCCCGGCCACCGCGTGCCGCACCTCGGGTTTCAGCCCGACCGTATGGGCGACACCCCGATCCTGCCCATGGACGACGTCCAGAGCGGCTACTACCTGCGGTTGCGCCTGGCGGATCGGCCGGGCGTGCTGGCCGACGTCACGCGCATCCTCGCCGACGAGGAGGTGTCCATCGACGCCGCCCTGCAGCAGGAACCCGGCGAGGCCGAGGATCAGGCGGACTTCGTCGTCCTGACCCACATCACCACCGAACGCGCCGTGCAGTCGGCGATCCAGCGGATCTCACAGCTCGAGAGCTGCGAGGCGCCAGTGGTGATGCTGCGGGTGGAACGCCTGGGCTGAGGCCGGCGGCGGGGCGGCATCGCCGCCCCGCCGATGCACATCTACCCGACGGTCACCGGGGTGCCGTACGAGCTGAAGTTCCAGACCACCGGGGCCTCCGGCGCCGGCAGGCGCACGCATCCGTGCGAGGCCGGGTATCCGGGGACGCTGGGGTACTCGTGGAAGGCGAAGCCGCCGTAGAAGTACTGGGCGTACGGGAGCGTCACGCTGAACGGGTTCGACCACGATCGGATCTCGCGCCGGATGACGCTGAACCGGCCGCGCGGGGTGCGGCCGCCGGCGCCGCTCGACACATGGATGGCCCGCTGGGTGACGCCGTTCTCGATGAGCAGGAGCACCTGCCGGTCGATGTGAACCTCGAGGCGGCGACCCGATGCGCTCCGATTCCACGGGACGGGACGGCTGGCCGTCGACAGGCGCTTGCGCGTGGTGTCGTCGACCAGTCCGGTCCGGGTGAGCCCGACCCAGCCCTGGAACGCCATCACCGCCTGCTGGGTGCGGTAGTCGAGGCTGTTGTTGTCGGCGCCGTTGGGCAGGTAGCCCAGGCCGATCAGCCGCCGCTGGATCCCGGCGACGGTGGAGAGGCTGCACGAGTTCCCCCAGCGGCCCAGACGCTTCTTGCGGGCGACCTGCTCGGCCTCGCGGAGTTCGGTGGCCCAGCGCATCCCGCCGGCGACCTTCGCCGGCGCCTGGCCGCGCTGCACCAGCTTCCAGTTGACCGACGCCTTGCCCGAACCGCCGCCGGGGTAGACCCACGCCAGCACGCGGTCCCGCGAATCGCGTTCGCGGGCCTGGGTGATGAGGGTGACCGACTTGCGGAGCGGCAGCAGGCCGAG
>JACJWX010000007.1 GCA_020636905.1 Actinomycetota bacterium
AGCCCGCGCACCTCGGCCAGACGCGTGAGCGTGTGCGCCACGTTGGCGGGGCGGTTGGGGCGGCCCCGGCGGGGCTCCGGCGCCAGGTACGGGCTGTCGGTCTCGACCAGCAGCCGTTCGGCCGGGATGCGCGCGGCCGCCTCCCGGAGCGCGTCGTTGCGGCGGTATGTCAGCGGACCGGCGAAGCTCGCGTACCAGCCGGCGTCGATCACACGGTCGACGAACTCGGGCTCGGTGATGCTGAAGCAGTGGAGGATCACCGGCCGGCCCGCGGCCTCCGACTCCAGTCGCGCGAGCGTGTCGGCGGTGGCGTCCCTGGTGTGGATGACCAGCGGGAGCCTCAGCTCTCCGGCAAGCCGGATCTGGGCGCGGAATGCGCGGTCCTGCGCCTCGGGGGTGGCGTGGTCCCGGTAGTAATCGAGCCCGCATTCGCCGATCGCGACGACCCGGGGGTGCGCCGCCAGCTCGCGGATCCAGGTCGCGTCCGCGTCGGTCCAGGCGTTCGCATCGTTGGGGTGGACGCCCACCGCGACCCAGACCTCGTCGTGCGCCTCGGCTGTCTCGACCGCCCAGCGACTCGACCGCTCTCCGACCCCGATGGTCACCACTCGGTCGACCCCGGCCTGGCGAGCCTCGTCGATGACGTCGGCCACGTCGGCGTCGCAGGAGTCCAGGTGTGCGTGGGAGTCGACTACTCGGGGAGCCCTTCCACCCGGGGAAAGAGCGGTTCGCCCACCACGACCGTCCCGCCGCCGACGCCGGTGCCCCACTCGGCCCGGTGGATCGCCATCTCACCGGGGACTTCGCCCAGCGCCTGCATCGCGCGCGTGCAGCTCCCGGGCATCACGGGCCAGAGCAGGACCGCAACCGCGCGGAGCCCCTCGCACAGCGAGTGGAGCACCTGGTCCAGGTCCTCGGTCCGGTCGGGATCCTTGGCGAGCGTCCACGGTGTCCGCTCTTCGACCAGGCGGTTGAGGCGTCGCACCAGAACCCACGCCTCGTCGACCGCGCGGGTGATGTCGGTGTCGCCCAGGGCGCCGCGGACCGCCGTGATCCGCGCGTGGATCTCGTCGGCGAGCGCCGCGTCGCGGCCGCGATCGGGTGGGATCACGCCGTCGCGGTAGCGGGTGACCATGTTGACGGTGCGATTCAGCAGGTTGCCGAACTCGTTGGCGAGTTCGGTCGTGTAGCGCTGATGAAAGCCCTCGGCGCTGAAGGTCCCGTCCTCACCGAACCGGATCTCCCGTGCCAGGTAGTACCGCAGCGCGTCCAGGCCGTACGTCTCGATGAACGGGAACGGATCCACGAGGTTTCCGGTCGTCTTGCTCATCTTCTCGCCGCCCTTGAGCACGTAGCCGTGGATGGCGAGGCGATGTGGCAGCTCCAACCCGGCCGACATCAGCAGCGCCGGCCAGATCACCGCGTGGAACTTCAGGATGTCCTTGGCCATGACCTGGAGGTCGGGTGGCCAGAAGCGGGTGCCGTCGGCGCCGGCTCCGTACTGGAGTGCGGTCCAGTAGTTGAAGAGCGCGTCGACCCAGACGTAGATGACCTGCTCCGGATCCCACGGGACCTGGATGCCCCAGTCGATCTGGCCCCGGGAGATCGAAAGGTCCTCGAGGCCGTCCTCGATCATCCGCCGGGCCTCGTTCCGGCGCGCGGTCGGGATCACCAGATCCGGGTGCTCGTCGTACCAGGCGAGCAACCGGTCGCGGTAGGCCGACAGGCGGAAGAACCAGTTGTCCTCTTCCATCCACTCCACCGCCGTGCCGTGGATCGGGCACGTGCGGGAATCGGCGAGATCGCCCTCGTTGTAGAAGGTCTCGCATGCGACGCAGTACCAGCCGCCGTAGCTTCCGCGGTAGATGTCGCCCCGCTCGTGCATGATCGTGAGCAGCCGCTGCACCTCGGCCTTGTGGGCGTCGTCCGTCGTCCGGATGAAGAACGAGTTCGTGGCGTCGAGTTCCGCGCCCAGGGCCCGGAACCGCTCCGAGAGCTGGTCGGCGTGTTCCTTGGGCGACCGGCCGGCGGCCACGGCGGCCTGCGCCACCTTCGCCCCGTGTTCGTCGGTGCCGGTGAGGAAGAACACGTCCTCGCCGAGCTGTCGATGGTGGCGTGCCACGATGTCGGTCATGATCGTGGTGTACGCGTGCCCCACATGGGGATTCGCGTTCACGTAGTAGATCGGCGTGGTGAGGTAGTAGGTGCCGCGAGTCACAGGTTCGGCAGTTTAGTGCCCGCGGTTCCGAGTCGTGTGATGCGGACGCTCGAGCGGATGCAGACGCCGCTGGACCGGGCCTCGGTTCGCTGGGCCGTCGTGGGGAGCGTGGGACGGCTGCTGCTCGGCGGTGAGGACACGCCGCGGGATCTCGACATCGTCGTGTGGGATGCCGACGTGGAGCGCCTGGAAGCGCTCCTGGCCGTCCGGTTCGAGCCGCGAGACCGGCCGTTTCCCGGTCGTGGTGTGGTCATTCCGGCCCCGGACGGCGGGATCGCGGTCGAACTGTTCGCGGCGTCCCAGGGGGCGCAGGCGAGCGGCGCCGCTCCGTCCGACACCGAGATGTGGGATCACTGCCGCCGGGTCGACGCCGGCGGCCTCAGCGTGATGGTGGCGCCGCCGGAGGACGCCCTGGTGTCGGCCCTGATCGCCGGCGACTGGGACCGCATCGCGCGGATCGCCGCGGCGGGAGGCCCACCGCCGCGGATCGACTACCTGCGGTCTCGATTGCGGGCGGTCGCGGCCGCGTAGGCCGCGTTCCGCGCTCCCGCGCCCAGATCCGCGGCCGCCCGCGCGGCGGCCTTCGGCGAGAGCCCCGCGTCCAGGAGGACCGCCACAACCCGTTCGAGCGCCGCGCCGGCGTCGTCCGCCGCCGGCCGTGCGGGCCAGAGCACCAGCGTGATCTCTCCGCGCGGTGCGTCGGGAAAGGCCCGGACGAGCTCGTCCATCGTTCCCACGACCACCTCCTCGTGCAGCTTGGTCAGCTCGCGGCAGACCCCCCCGCGGCGCGTCGGGTCGCGCTTCTGGAGGTGGATGAGCAGTTCGGCGATACGCTGCGGGCTCTCGAACCCCACGATCGCGACGCCCGCGGCGTCGAGCCGGTCAAGGAGTTCGTCACGGTCAGCCGCCCTGCGCGGAAAGAACCCGACGAACGTCACGGCCTCCCCGGGGACGCCGGTCGCGGCGATGGCGGCCGTGAGGGCGCTCGGGCCGGGGACCACCTCGACCGCGATGCCGGCGTCGTGCGCGGCGGACACGAGCCGGGCTCCCGGGTCGCTGACCCCAGGCATTCCGGCGTCGCTGACCACGGCCAGGCGCGCGCCGTTCCGGACCGACTCGAGCAGCCGCGCCGTCTGGGACGCCTCATTGTGCGCGTGGACTGCGACCATCCGGGTGTGGATGCCGTGCGCCGAGAGGAGCGTGCCGGTGCGGCGGGTGTCCTCGCACGCGATGATCGTCGCGTCGCGCAGGGCCTCGAGCGCCCGCGGTGAAAGATCTCCGAGATTCCCGATGGGCGTGCCCACGACGCGCACGGGGGGGACACCGCTCACTGACGATGCCCGTGTCCCGGGGCAACGGGTACCCGCACAGCTACGATCGCCGGAATGTCCACCACGAAGAAACCGTATCGACGTTTCACCGCCCGGGGCCACAAGGACGGCGGGATGGATGCGCTGCGCGACCTCACCGAGCGTGAGCGCGGCAACGTGTCCGGAGACTCCCGCGAGCCGGCGCCGCCACCGCGGGCGCCCCGTGCGCGCGTCCCCGAGCCGGACATGCGCTCGCGGGAGCGTGCGCTGGAGCGCGCCGGCCGTTCGTGGTGGTCGTTCCGCGGTCTCGGTCCCGGCGGGATCGTGCTGCGGGGCCTCGTCATCCTCGCCGGGCTCTTCGTGGTCTGGATGTTCGTGGGATTCCTGGTGGTGCGGGGCTCGGTCGCGGATTCGAACGGCCGGATCAGTGACGCCGCCAAGGCCAAGCTCGCGTCCGACGGCGGCATGCTGGGCTCTCCGACCAACACCCTGATCGTGGGCGGCGACGCCGGTGGCGACGGGGGACGGCCACGCGCCGACACCATCATGATCATGCGTACCGACCCCGACTCGGGGCGGATCAAGTTCCTCTCCATCCCGCGCGACATGCGCATTCAGCTCGGGCCCTACGGTGACGAGAAGATCGCCCACTCGCTGCGGTACGCCGGGCAGGCCGGCGTGATCGGCGCCGTGAGGCGCCTCACCGGCATCCCGATCAACCACGTCATCTTCGTGCGCTTCACCGGCTTTCCGAAGCTGGTCGACTCGGTCGGCGGGGTCACCGTGGACAACCCCACGGCGATCACGAACTGTCCGTATCCGGGGGGCCGGACGGTGTCGTTCGCCAAGGGGCGGATCACGCTCACCGGTGAACGCGCCCTGGAGTTCGTCCGGGTTCGGAAGTGCGACGACGATTTCGCGCGCGCCCGGCGGCAGCAGCTGTTCCTGTCCGGTCTGAAGTCGAAGCTGGTGTCGCCCTGGACCGCGTGGAAGGCGCCGTGGAAGGGTGCCGCGGCGGTCGATGCCATCAGCACCGACATGGGCGTGGGCGATCTGGCCAAGTTCGGGTGGCTCCAGTGGCGTCTGAGCCAGGACCCCGGCGACCGCTACGTGCTCGCGGGAACACCCGAGTACATCGGCGGGACGTCCTACGTCATCTACGACCCCACTCAGGGCGACGAGCAGATTCGTCGCTTCCTGGCCTCCTGACCGGCCCGACATCGGGGAGGAACACCACCCCGACCGCCACCGCCGCGGCGACCGCGATCGCGCCCCAGAGTCCCGCGATCGCCCATCCGGCGAAGACGAACAGGCCGGAGACTCCTCCGAGGAATTCGGCGGTCGACGCGATGGTCGCCCGGCGAGGGCCCGCGATCCGATGGTGCATCCGTGCGGTCGCGACCACACGGACCACCTGCAGCACCGCGTAGAAGAGGGGCATTGCGACGACGCCGGGGGGTGCCGCGAGGAGTCCGGCGCTGAGGAGCATCGCCACGCCGCCGGCGAGCGCCAGGGCGAGCCGGGGGCCGGCCGTGGCCTCGTGCCGGTGCGCGATCGCGGCCCCGGCGGCCCCGGCGAGCGGGAGCCAGACGATGGCGAGTGGCACCCACGTCGTCGGCACGCCCCATTCGTGCGCCAGCAGGCCGTCGTACTCCTCGATCGCCTCCAGTCCCAGGACGGCGGCCACCACGAGCGCGCTCGAACGGAGGGCGCCGAACGCGGTCACCTCGCCGATCCCGTCGCGCAGCGTGGCGGCGAATCCGGTTCGGTCGGGCGGTCGCGGAGGCTCCGGGAGCGTCAGCGCCGTGGCAGCCGCCGCCAGGCAGACCGCGACGCTCGCGCCGCCCACAAGGACGTAGCCGCCGATCGCGAACAGCGGAGACGCCGCGAGACCGGCCGGGACCTGGCCGAGCAGGCTGGCGGCCTCGGCCCGACCAAGCACTCTCGTGTAGCCCGAGCCCGTGCCGAGGTGATCGAGCCCGTCGTAGAGCAGCGAGTCGAACGCTCCCGAGAACAGCGATTCGCCGATCCCCCAGCAGACGAAGCCCAGGGCGAAGCCGGCCGTGCCGGGCACGAGCACCCAGATGGCGAACGCCGTGCCCGCGAGCAGGTTGCCGCAGGCGAGGATGATCCGCCGGGGCAGGAGGTCGGCGAGGACACCGGTGGGGATCTCCGCGGCCAGGCCGACGACGACCCAGAGCGTGAAGAGTCCGGAGATCTGCGCGTCGCTGAGGCCATGGTCCGCGAACAGCAGCGCGTAGACCGGATAGAGCGCGATTGCGTCCGAAAGGAACGCCCAGCGCACCGCCCGGCGTTCCAGGCGTCGTGATCGTTCGGCTGTTCAGTTGCCGGGCATTGCCGCAGTCAAGCGGCGAACCGGGCCCCGGGTCAAGCGCGGGCGATCAGACTTTGTCGAGACCGACCGGTTTGGACGACCCGGAACCACCACCGGATGCCCCCGAGGACGAATCACCCGACGTGCCCCCGCTGTCACCCGCGGGCTTGGACTTGGCGTCGCCGCTTCCGCCGCCACTGTCGCCGTCACCCCCGGCGGGGCGCCGCTTGGTGCCATAGTCGGTGTTGTGGAAACCCGACCCCTTGAAGTGGATTGCCGGCGCATGCAGCACCCGAACGACCTCGCCGCCGCACTCGTCGCATTCGGTGAGCGGATCCGCCGTCATACTCTGGACGACCTCGAAATTGCGTCCACAGGCATTGCAGCGGTATTCGTAGAGCGGCACGTGCGACCTCGTCAGCGGCGTTCTGGACTGTTGCGGTGCCAGCCAGTTTGGCACTCACCAGGAGAGTGTGCCAAATCCCGCCCAGCGACGTGGGATGTGTGGTAGGCACCCACGTACGGCCCGAATCTCCCTCATGTCCACGCCAATGAACAAGTCGCAGGTCATCGCCGGAACGATTGGCGTGTGCGCCGCTGCCCTCGGGCTCGCCGGTCGCGCACGATCGACCGGACACACCGCGGCCGCCGCGGGTGTGCTGGCCGGCGCGGCGTGGTTCACGGCCGGAGCGTTTGCCGCGAACACCCCGATCATGGGACCCGTGGCGGCGACGGGTCCCGGTGACCGACCGAGGGCCGCCCTCACGTTCGACGACGGCCCGGGGCCCTCGACCCCGGCCGTGCTCGAGGCGCTCGAAGCGGCCGGCGTCCGGGCGACGTTCTTCGTGCTGGGTGCGCATGCGGTCCGCTACCCGGAGATCGTGCGGCGGATCCACGAGGCCGGCCACCAGATCGCGAGCCACGGCTTCGACCACGGGATCCTGGTGTTCCGCGGCGTGCGGCACGTGCGCGATCAGCTCTCGCGCACCGAGGCGGCGATCAACGACGCCGCCGGGGCGGACGCGATCTCACCCTGGTTCCGTGCCCCGCACGGGTTCCGGGGACCGGCGACGTGGATCGGCGTCCGCTCGGCCGGGTACCGGATGGCCGGGTGGACGGCGGGCGTCTTCGACACCGCGGAGCCCGGCGTCCAGACCATCGTCGACCGTTGCGACGCCGCCCTCCGCCCGGGAGCCGTGGTGTTGCTGCACGACGCCGACGGCTGGCGGACCGGACGCGCCCGTCCGCAGACGGCGATGGCGCTTCCCGGGATCTGCGAGGCCGCGCGGCGGCGAGGGATCGAGCTGGTGACGTTCACCGATCTTCTGGAAACCGCATGAGCGGTGGTTCGCGCTCCACCGTGGCGCGGGTCGCGACCCGGCCGCTGGTGCTCCAGCTCGCACTCGTGGCCGTGGTGGCCGCACTGGTCGCGTGGCGATTCGACTGGTCGGCGCTCGACCTGGTGTTGCACCCCGCGTCGTGGGGGCTGCTGCTGGCGGCCATCCTGAGCAACTTCGTCTCGGTCTGGTGCAAAGGATTCGCGTGGAAGGCGGTGGTCGACGGACTTCCGTCGCTCTCCCGGCCGACGCGGATCCGCGACCTCATCAGCCCGCTGTTCATCGGCTTCCTGTTCAACACCGTGCTCGCGGCACGGCTGGGCGAGGTGGTCAGGATCATGCTCGTGCGGCGCCGGCTCGCGAACCGGGGCCAGCGCGTCTCCGCCGCCTCCCTGCTCGGCACCGTGGTGGCCGAGAACCTCATCGCCACGATCGTCTGGGTGCTCGTCGTGGTCGGCATCGGCATCTTCCTGCCGCTGCCCTTCTACGCATGGGTGGCGAGCATCGGGCTCGGTCTGGCCTGTCTGGTCGTGGTGATCCTGGCCACCTTTACCGCCACGGGCCACCACCTGCCGGAGTGGATGGCGGGCAGCTCACACGCGGCGCGGATCGGACGCACCGTGCGGCGACTCTGGGGCGCGGTTCAGGAAAGCCACGTCGGCCTCCGCAATCCGGTTCTGCTCGCCCGCGTCGGCGGCGCCTCGCTCGGGTCGTGGATCGCCCAGTGGGCCGGAATCCTCTTCGCGCTCCACGCATTCGACCTCGGGTACGTCGGGCTCGGCGGGGCGGGGTTGCTCCTGGTGACGGTCACCCTGGCGCAGGCGTTCCCGCTCCTTCCCGGCAACCTGCTGGTCTTCCAGGCCGCGGTCGTCGTCCCCCTCACCGCGTCCTACGGTGTGGCTGCCGCTCCGGCCCTCGCGTTCAGCGTGATCCTCCAGTTCACCGAAGCGGTGGTCGGCGTCGTGGTCGGCTTCGGCTTCCTCCTCGCGGAGGGGATGAGTTTCGGTGAACTCCGGCGCGACGCCGAGCAGGAAGCGCATCTGAGCAGTTCCTGAACGCCGCGCCCGGACGACGGGAGCGTCTCGACACAGTGGGGTCACGCGACGGACACACGGTCGTAACCTCCTGCCGCGATTGCCGGGTCACACTGGTCTCGACCTCATCGGCTGCCGAGTTCGTCCCCTGGCCCGATGAGGCATCGGCCGCTACCCACGGCCGCGTGCGGGGCGGGATGGGCTGTCGGGAGCCCTCCCGCCGACCGCCCGCCTCGACGTCGACCCGCGGGGGAGCGTTCGTCACCCTGTGGTCGGTCTGATCTCGGAAAGCTCATATTTCGAGCCGTTTTCCCCAGCTCGTCTGTGGAGGTCGGGGAGAACCGCCGGTGTTCACAGGTCGTTCACGTCATCACCACGCAGTTGAGGCATCTGGGGCACCACGCGCTCGTAGCCTCCGCCCCGTGACCTCCAACCCGCCGTCCATTCTGGTCGTGGAAGACGATGAGTCCATCGCCGAGGCGGTGGCATTCCATCTCGATCGGGTGGGCATGAGAACCACGACGGCCAGCGATGGTCTGGCCGCGCTCCGGGCGCTTCGGACGCGTCTTCCCGATGCGCTGGTCCTCGATCTGATGCTCCCGCACGTCGACGGATGGCACATCATCCGCGAGGTGCGCGAGTGGGCGCCCCGTCTGCCCGTCATCGTCGTGACCGCTCGAACGAATGAATTCGACCGCGTCGAGGTGCTCGCGCTCGGGGCCGACGACGTCCTTTCCAAGCCGTTCTCGATGCGTGAACTCGCCGCGCGAGTGATGGCCGTGCTGCGCCGCGCGGCCGTCGAGGCCGGAGGTCAGGGCGCTGCGCCGATCACCGCCGGCGACATGCGCATCGACCTCGACCGGCTCACCGCGACCATCAACGACGTACCCGTCCAGGTCACGCCGCTCGAGTTCCGGTTGTTGTGCGTCCTCGCCGAGCACGCCGGCCGGGCGATCTCGCGCGACACCATCTTCCGTCGTGTCTGGGACGGCGAGCGGCCCCACGGGGACCGCTCGGTCGACGTCCTGGTACGGCGGCTGCGCCGCAAGGTCGACGAGACACCCGGCCGGTTCACCTACATCCAGACCCAGCACGGCGTGGGATACCGGTTCGCCGCGACCGCGCGATCACTCCCCGGAGGCCGGGCGCTCGGGGCGACCACGATGCCGGGGCGCGTCGAGGCCTGATTCGGATGTATCCCTTTCGAAGGGTCTCCCGTCTGTGGTTCAGCGGTCGGCAACGGGCCGGCCTGAATGAGAGGGAAACGCAAGATGACCACCAACGTGGGAACCGTTGATCGCGTGATTCGGCTCGTGGTCGCCGTGCTCGCCGTGATCGGGGCTTTGAGCATCGGTGGCGGACTCGGAATCGTCCTCTGGATCGTGGCGGCGCTCATGGCCGTGACGGCCGCCGTCGGCTTCTGCCCGCCCTACCGGCTCCTCGGAATCAACACCTGTGGGGTGCGCCGCTAGCCGGTTCACCGTAGCCTTCCGCCGTGGCGATCACGGCGGAAGAGCTGATGGACAACGCGCCGGGCCTGCTGGCCTACGCGCGTTCCCTGACCCACAACGAGGACGATGCGCAGGACCTGCTGCAGGACGTCATGCTCCGCGCGATCGAGCGCGGAGGGACGTTCCGCGGTGAATCGTCCCTCACCACGTGGCTCCATCGGATCATGCACCACCGGCACGTGGACCTCGTGCGGCACCGTGATCCGGTGCTGGTCGAACCGGAACGGCTGGCCGCGCTGGTCGAGCGTTCGTGGCGCGACGACACGTTCACGGTCGACGCGGGCGACGTCGTGGCGCGGGCCGAGGTCCGCGACGATCTCCTGGATGCGCTGTCGAGGCTGCCGGTGATCCTCCGCTCGGCGGTCGTCCTGCACGACGTCGCCGGCATGACCACCGCGGAGATCGCCGCCGTCCAGCACGTCGGGCTGCCCGCCGCCAAACAACGTCTGCGGCGCGGGCGCGCGGCGCTCATGCATGCCCTCGCGTCCGACGCCGAGCGGCGCATCGAACCGCCCGCGGTCCCGCTCCGCTGCTGGAAGGCCCGCGTCCGCATCGACGACTACCTCGACGACGCGCTCACGACCAAGGAACGGCGCCAGCTCGAGGTGCACCTCGAGGGGTGTCCCACCTGTCCCGGGCTCTACGCCGCCATCGTCGGGGTCACCGACGCCGTCGGGCGTCTGCGGGATCCGGATTCAACGGTCGAACCCACCCTCGCCGACCGCATCCAGCGCATGCTCGACGAGGCCGAGCACCCCGGCTGAGGTTCAGCTCACCTCGCGCAGGCGCTGTGCCTCGGGCAGGACCTGGAGCTTGCGGAGGGTGTTGTTCTCGATCTGGCGGATGCGCTCCCGGGTGACACCGAATGCGCGGCCCACCTCTTCCAGCGTGCACGGCTGACCGCCGGTCAGGCCGAAGCGCATTTCCAGGACCCGCCGTTCCCGCTCCGGAAGCGCGTCCAACGCCCGACGCACGTCACTGTCCTGCAGGGTCCGCCGCGCCTCGTCGAACGGTGACGGCGCGTTCTCGTCTTCCACGAAGTCGCCCAGGGACGAATCGTCCTCCTCGCCGACCGGCCGCTCGAGCGACACCGGCAGCTGGGCGATGCGCAGGATCTCCTGCACTTCGTCGACGTCGGCGCGGAGTTCCGCCGCCAGTTCCTCGGGCCGGGGCTCGCGTCCGAGGCGCTGGGTCATCTGGCGCTCCATGTGCACCACACGGTTGAGCTTTTCGACCATGTGGACCGGGACGCGGATCGTGCGCGCCTTGTCCGCGATCGCCCGCGTGACGGCCTGGCGGATCCACCACGTGGCGTAGGTGGAGAACTTGTAGCCGCGCCGGTAGTCGAACTTCTCGACCGCGCGGATCAGCCCCAGACTCCCCTCCTGGATCAGGTCGAGGAACGAGAGCCCGCGTCCCAGGTAGCCCTTGGCGATGCTGACCACCAGCCGCAGGTTGGCTTCGATCATCTGCTGCTTCGCCGCCATGTCGCCGCGCTCGATGCGCTTGGCCAGGGAGACCTCCTGCTCGGCGGTGAGCAGCGTCACCCGACCGATTTCGCGCAGGTACAACCGCAGCGAGTCGAGGCTCGGCTCGACGCTCAGATCGACGTTCCGGCCCCGCTCCTGGGGACCCTCGTCCGGATCGTCCTCGAGCACTTCGATGCCCTGCTCGACGAGGCTGGAGACGAACTCGCGCAGCCGCTCGGCCGAAATCTCGAAGTCTTCGAGGGCGGTCACGATCTGCTCGTGCGCCAGAAAGCCCTTCTCCCGGCCCTGCTCCACCAGCTCCTGCATCGCCCGGTTGGGCGAACGTTCCTGCGCAGTGGGCTGAGAATCGACGGCCATGGTGCACTCCGAGGGGGATGGGGTGACGAACCGAGCCCGAATCATCCTACCCCCCTGGTATTCGGGAGCTGACCCACCATGATCCCGTACAACAGGGCGGAAACCTGTCGGGGGCCATACGGTTCCGGTCCGGACTCACTTCCCTCATCGGCATCCAAACGGAAAATGAAAGGGCGTTGCATGAACGTGCGGCAGGCCCGGCCGACCAATGACATCCAGGAATCGCCTCCATCTGCGCCCATTCGCCTGAGTCGCGCGGGTGTGACGCGTTCGGCGAAACGGGTTCGGTTGCGGACGGGTGCGGAGGAGCATCACATCCGCGCGGAGATCGCCTGCTTCTCGGATCTCGCCGCCACCCGGAAGGGTGCGCACATGTCCCGGTTCGACGAACAGATGAACGCGGCGATCGAGGAGATCGTCGAGCGCGGCGGCCTCGACATCGCCGAGCTCGCGACCCAGATCGCGGTTCGTGTGGCCGACGCGCAGGACGCGCGCCGCGGTGAGGTGTGGATCACGGCCGATCATCCGGTCACGCGCCGGACACCGGCGTCCGGGCTCCAGACCCAGGAACTCTACGAGCTGACCGGGGTCGCCGTGGCCGGACCGGACGGTGTGCGAACGGCGGTCGGTGTGACCGTCCAGGGCATGAACGCCTGCCCCTGTGCGCAGGACCTGATGCGCGAGCAGGCCGAAACCGCCCTCCGGGACGACGGGTTCGGCGGCGACGACATCGCCCGGATCCTCGCGCGGGTTCCGATCGCGACCCACAACCAGCGGGCCAAGGGCACCCTGATCATCGGCGGGCCGGCCCCGGTCGCGCTCGACACCATGATCGACATCGTCGAGGACTCGATGTCGTCGGAGATCTACGAACTGCTCAAGCGAACCGACGAGCGATACGTGGTCGATCGGGCCCACCGCCGGCCGCGCTTCGTCGAGGATTCGGTGCGGGAGATGGTGTTCGGCGTCGTGCGACGGCTCCCCGAACTCCCGGACGCGACGTTCCTGCGGGCCCACCAGGCGAACTTCGAGACGATCCACGCCCACGACGTCGAGGCCGAGCGGAGCGGGTTGCTCGGCGACGTCCGGCGGGAACTCATGGGCGTCGACGAGGACGCGCCCCAGATCAGCCTCGCCGAGTGGCTCGCCGCCGGCCCGGGCCCCGGGGGGCGGTCGTGACCGAATTCGCCGTCACCGCCGTCGGCTCCGACCGCCCGGGAATCGTCGCTGCGCTCACCGGAGCGCTGCTGGAGGTGGGCGGCAATCTCGCCGATTGCCGCGCCGCCCTGCTGCGCGGGTCGTTCGCGGTGGCGATGCTCGTGGACGTCGCCGACGACGTGACCCGGGCGCAGCTCGCCGCGCTGCTCGAACCCGTGGCCGCGGAGATGGGACTCGGACTGTGGGTCGGGGAGGCATCGCCGCCCGACCACGCGTCGTCGTGGGGGCCGCGCTGCGTGGTCAGCGTCTACGGGATCGATCGCCCGGGCATCGTCCATGCGGTCTCCGCCGCGCTGGCCGACCATGGCGCCAACGTCATCGACCTCCAGTCGCGTGCCGCCGGTCAGCCACCCATCTATGCGCTGGCCGTCGAGGTCGATCTGCCACCCGGTGGAACCATCGCCGCGCTGCAGGCCGCCCTCGCGTCGGCGGCCGAGACGTCGCACGTCGAGGTCTCGGTGCAGCCGGTCGACGACGAAGCCCTGTGAGGCGCGTCAACCGGTGATCCGCGACGTTCTGACGTACCCCGACCGACGCCTGAAGCAGGTCGCGGTGCCGGTTCGGACGTTCGGATCCGAACTCGCCCGCCTGGCGGACGATCTCCGCGACACGGCCGCGTCGTTCCCGCGAACCGTGGGGATCGCTGCTCCCCAGGTCGGTGCACTGTGGCGGGTGATCTACGTCGACTCGGGCCAGTCGCCCAAAGTGGAGCTCCCGCGCCCCGCGATGGTGCTGGTCAATCCGCGCGTCACCGCGTCGGAGGGGAGCGACGTCGCCCGTGAAGGGTGCCTGTCGCTTCCCGAACTGACCGCGGACGTGCGCCGTGCGTATGCGATCACCGTCGAGGCGCAGTCACCGGACGGTCGCCAGGTGCGGTTCGACACCGAGGGCTTCGAGGCGCGCATCATCCAGCACGAGATCGACCATCTGGACGGTGTCCTCATCCTGGATCGCATCGCCTCGCTCGCCCGCGACGTGTTCCCTCGCCGACGCGGTCGCGGGCGCCGCTCCCCCGGCCAGGACCTGGTGGAGCGCGCGCGGCTGCTGGCGACGCTGGCCCACGTGGGGCAGCACTACGACGGTGGTCCCTACACCGATCACCTGCAGGAGGTCGTCGGGGTCCTCGGCCGGCATCAGATCGATGACCCGTTGCTGATCGCCGCCGCCTGGCTGCACGATGTGGTCGAGGACACGCCCGTGACCGTGGATGCCCTGCGGACAGAGTTCGGGGCCGACGTGGCGGCGATCGTCGAGGCCCTCACGGTTCCCGCATGGCCCGATCATGCCGCCGCGCACGAGGATTCCTGGCGCCGTATCGCCGTGACTCCCGGAGCGGTCGCCGTCAAGCTCGCGGATCGCGTCGCCAACGTCGCCCGGGGCGGGCCTCGAGCGCGGAAGTACCTCGATCAGCAGGAGCGGTTCGAAGCACTGCTCGCCGACGCGGATCCCGGCGCCCTCGGTGGGGTCGTGCCCGCGATGTGGACGCAGCTCCGAAGCGAACTCGCGGCGCTCCGCGCCCGCGCCACCGGGGCGGCCGGACGGGAGCGCTCACAGCCGTGACGCACCGCTGAGGGGTGGATGACGGGGGTCGAAGCCCCGCATCGATCCACCCCTCAGCGGTCGACGACGGGGATGGCCGGGGCACGCGGCCATCCCCCGCCGAGTCCTAGCCGGTCACCGCCGGTGCCGGGCGCTGGACCGGGACCACCCGCACCGGGGTGCGATCCCGCACGGCTCGGACCGCGGCGCCGCGGGCGGTCGCCGTGAGCCGGGCCGGAAGGCGACTCGCCGCGGCCGAGGTGGGCTTGAAGCTGAGCACGATGCGCCGCGTCGCGCCCTTCTTCAGCGACATCTTCGGGCCGATCACGACGCCCTTGACGAGACGGAATCCCTTCGGCCGTGACACCACCGTGAACCCACGCGGAACCGGGATGCGCAGTTGCACGTTCTTCGCGGTGGCCGGGCCGAGCGAACGGACCGTCACCACGTATTTGCCGGCCTGCCGGGCGCGCAGCACCGACGGACCCTTGATGGTGATCGAGAGCTTCGCCGAGGTCGGCGCGGGGGTGGTCGGCGCCGCTGCGGGGCCTGCGACCGTTGCCGCGACCGTGCTGCTGCGTGCGAGGAGGCTCACGTTCGAGCTCGCCCCGTTGTGTGCGACGTCGGCCCGGTTGCTGATCTTCGTGCCCGTCGCGGCGCTCGTGTCGATCTTCGCGCGGAAGACGGCGGTGGTGGACGCCCCGACGGCGAGCGTTCCACCGGTCGTGGCGGTGCCACCGGCACCGAGGCGGACGGTCACGCCGGACGCCGAGGCGTCACCGCGGTCGTCCCCGCCGGCGTCGGTGAAGGTCCCCGCACCGTCTCCGGCCGTGATCTTCAGGGAGCCCGGTACCAGCGTGGTGCTGGAGGGGATCACGTCCGACAGCACCACGTTGGTGGCGGAGTCGGTGCCCTGGTTCGACACGGAGATCGTGTACTCCAGCGTGTCGCCGGCCAGCAGATCCCCGCCGTCGACGTCCTTCACCGTCTTGCTGACGACGAGGCGCGGTGCGTAGAGGTCGATCGCGCTCGTGACGACGCCCGGGAGGTAGGTCTCGCCGCCGGTCGAGAGTGCGATGGTCGCCGACGTGGCGCTGTTCGCGATCAGGTTGTCAGCGGTGAACACCGACGCGTCGATGCCGAGGCTGTTCGCGTAGTCGGGGCTCTTGGCCGTCTGGCGCACGCCGCGATCGGCGAAGCTGGAGTTGAACATGTCGTTCGCCGGATGCTCGGCATCCGACAGGCCCGTGCCGTTGAGCAGCAGGGTGTCACCCGTCGATCCCCGGTCACCGTCGTAGGCGACCACGCCGATGCGGGCGGTGACGTCACCCGACGGCGGCGCCTGCATGCCGGTCACGGTGATGGTCTCGTTCGGGTTTCCCGAATCGACGGTCGCGAGGCCGTCGAACACGGCCAGGTTGCGCGGCGGGGCCGCGTCGTCGCGGTACACCACCACCAGGCTCCAGCCGCCGTAACTGTTGCTGCCGGTTCCGAGCTGGACGTTGGCGACGGTGTACGCGCCGTTCCCGGCGGCCGTCACCTGCGAGGTGACGTCGGCGAAGGCCTGGAAGGAGGTCTCGCTTCCGTTGACGTACGTTCCGGTCTCGGCGCCGGTCACCGTCGCGTAGGCGCCGCCCGGCACCTGGAGCTTGACGGTGGAGGACGCCGCCATGTCGGGCGCGTTCGCGCCACCGCCACCGCCGGCGGTCCGGCGGCCGCCCCAGTAGAGGCCGGCGAAGAGCACCTGGGCGTCGGTGGGCATGGCCAGGGTCGCGGAACTCGAGTCGAACGTGGAGGCGTCGGAGTCGATGTCGACGTACTCCATGGCGAAGCTGTTGTTGATGCCGTTGGCGCCGGCGAGGACTGACGCGCAACTCCCGCTCGAGGATGGGCACGTGAGCGAGGTGTTGCCGATGATGGAGATGTCGCCCGCCGCGTTGGTGGTGTAGCGGGACGTGAACGGTGTGGCCGCGGAAGCGGCTGCGACGACGCCGAGCAGCAACGCCGCGGCGCCGGTGAGGGCGCGAGGGATGAGTGTGGACATGGCCCGCTCATCGGCGGCGAAATCCGATTCTTGATCACCCGGACGTGGGATTTTCGCCGGTGGATCCTGGCGCCGGCGGAGCGGAGGGCGCGTCGGTGCGCGACCCGCGGGGCCTCGCGCGTCCCGAGGGCACGCTGGTAGCGTCGCCACGCGTGGGTGGCGCACCGCGCACCACCGACCTCGAGTGGAGGGCGCCGCGATCTCGACATTCGGACTCCGCCGCGTGCTGGCGCTCGTGTCGCTGCTGTTCGCGTTCGCGTCGGTGACGGGAACCGCTGCCGAACCGGACCCCGACGCCCGGCGGCTCGCCGAACGATTCGCCCCGGTGTTCGCGCTGCAGGTACGCGAGGAACCGTGCGGAGACACCGGAGAGGCATTCGAGCCGGCCTCGGTCGACGTGGTGCTCGGCAACCCGCAGATCCTCCTGCGCCAGGTCAGCGATGGGAATCCGGTACGCGCCGCCGGCGCCGGCGCTCCGGACCTGTTCGATCTCGGCGAGGGGTTCTTCCTCGACTTTCCGGGCGATGCGCTGAGCCCGGGCTGTCTCTATGAATGGGACTTCGCGCGCTATCGCAGGGGCCGCAACCCGGTCGTCTATGCCCACATCGCCCGGCAGGCCGACGAGCCCGGCCTGCTGGCGCTCCAGTACTGGTTCTACTGGTACTACAACGACTGGAACAATCGCCACGAGAGCGATTGGGAAGGTATCCAGCTGCTGTTCGAAGCGGACGATCCCGCGGCGGCGCTGGGCGCGGAGCCGGCGAGTGTCGGATACGCCCAGCACGAGGGCGGCGAGCGCGCTCACTGGGGCGATCGGAAACTCGAGCGGCGCGGTACCCGGCCCGTGGTGTACTCGTCGACCGGATCCCACGCGAGCTACTTCGACTCCGGCCTCCACCTGGGGCGGGGCGCCACCGAGGGGTTCGGCTGCGACGACACGTCGGGACCGAGCCGGACCGTCGATCCCCACGTGGTGCTGCTTCCGTCAGCGGTCGACGCCCGGGACGACCCGTTCGCATGGCTGGCGTTCGAGGGGCACTGGGGGGAACTCCACGGGGG
This sequence comes from Actinomycetota bacterium, assembly GCA_020636905.1. Classification (GTDB taxonomy): domain Bacteria; phylum Actinomycetota; class Thermoleophilia; order Miltoncostaeales; family Miltoncostaeaceae. Next base: position 17,453 of record JACJWX010000007.1, read on the forward strand.
CCCGTTCAACGGCCCGACCGGCCCCGCCATGAAGGACCGCTGGAACCGGCCCGTCGATTGGGACCGGGAACTCCGCCCCTCCAGCGTGCTCATTCCGGGCGGGGCCTCTGCCGCGCCGTCGCTGGTGTCGACCTTCTGCGGAGCCGTGGAGGGGGGTTCGGGAGTGCTGATGGCGGCACAGCGGAATCCCTCGCGGATGCTCGCCGTGCTGGTCATCCTCCTCGCGTCGATCGCGGTGGCGGCGCGCCGGACCGACTGGGGCGCGGTCCGGCCGCTGCCGATCAGGCGTCGCCGCCGGCTCGGCCAGATCGCCGGTGCGGCGCTCCACCTCTACCGGAGCCGGCCCGCCACGTTCGTGTCCGTCGGCCTCGTGTATCTCCCGATCGCTCTCGTGGTCGCCGCCCTCGCCGGCGTGGCCGCGCACGTCCCCGTCCTGGGTGCGCTGCTCGACACCGACCGCGGACTCGGTCTGGCGGGCGTGTTCGTGACCGTGCTCGTCGGGGGCCTGGGCCACACCGTCGGGTTCGCCGCGAGCATCGCGATCGTCGCGGATCTCATGCGGCGCCTGGAACTCGACGAACGACCGCCGGGCGGAGCGGCGTTCGCCGGGATCGGGCCCCGGCTGGGCGCGCTCCGGGACGCGGTGGCCGGCGCCGTGGCCATCGTGGCGCTGCTGCTGGCGAGCGTCGTGGGCATCCCCTGGGGACTCAGGCAGCTCGTCCGGTACCAGTTCGTGCCGCAGGCCACCGCGCTGGACGACGTCCGCGGCGGGACCGCGCGCAATCGCAGCGCACGCCTGGTCCGGGGGCGATGGTTCCATACGGCCCTCGCCATGAGCCTCGCCAACCTGCTGGTCGGCGCGGTCGCCACCGCGGTCGGCCTGGTGATGCTCGTCTGGCTGACCGCCCTGCCGCTCTGGTTGTTCTCGGGCATCGCCGTGCTCGCGCTGGGGGTGGTCGTGCCCTACGCCGCCATCGGGGCGGTGCTCCTCTACGGCGACGCCGTGGCGGAGGCGGACGGCCTCGGCACCGCGCAGGCGCGAGCAGCCCACGCCCCCGTGGCGCCCGCTGGGGCGGAGGGGTGAGACCGCTCGCGACGCACGGCTCCTAGGGCGTGATCGCCACCTTCACCACCCCGTCCTCCTGGTTGGAGAACATGTGGTACGCCTCTTCGATGTTGTCCAGCTCGAAGCGGTGCGAGACGAGCTGACCCAGGTTCAGGCGGCCGACCTTCACCAGGTTCATCAGGGCGCTCAGGCGCTTCTTGCCGCCGGGACAGAGCGTCGTGCGGATGTCGATGTCGCCGATGCCGTAGATGAACGGCTCCAGCGGAATCGTCACCTTGTCGCCGTACACGCCCAGCGATGAGACCATCCCCGCCGGGCGCACCGCCTTGAGACAGTTCTCGAACGTCTCCTGGATGCCCAGCGCTTCGATGCAGACGTCGGCGCCGCGGCCTTCGGTGAGCGCCTTGATCTTGGCGACCGGGTCTTCCTGGGTGTAGTCGATGACCACGTCCGCACCCATGGCCCTGGCGATCTCGAGCCGCCGGGGGTTCGAATCGATGCCGATCACCAGTCCGGCGCCGCGCAGGCGGGCCCCTGCGGTGGCGCAGAGCCCGATGGGCCCCTGGGCGAACACGGCCACCGAGTCGCCGAGCTGCACGTCGGCGGTCTCCACCGCAGAGATCCCGGTCGTGGCGATGTCGGTGACGAACAGCACCTCTTCGTCCGAGAGGCCCTCGGGGATCTTCGCCAGGTTGGACTGGGCGTACGGGACCTTGAAGTATTCGGCCTGGACGCCGTCCATCGAGTTCCCCAGCCGCCAGCCGCCGATGATCCCCCACTGGTCCTCGTACCCCGCGCACTGCGAGAAGTCGCCCGACTGGCAGAAGTAGCAGGTGCCGCACGGGGTGATCGCCCCCACCACCACTCGGTCGCCCACCTCGTATCCCTGCACCGCCTCGCCGAGCTCGTGGATGACCCCGGCCGGCTCGTGTCCCACGATCCGACCCGGCGCCACCGGGTACTCCCCCCGCCAGATGTGGGAGTCCGTCCCGCAGATCGTGGTCGTCGTGATCCTGACGATCGCGTCCGTCGGCCCGCACGTCGGTACTGGAACCTCTTCGATGTGGATGTCGCGGACATCCTTGAACACGGCAGCACGCATGGTGTCGGCCATGGATCCCCCTGTCGGTCGTGAGTCGCGTCGATTTGAATCGCGCCCGGACCCATGCACCAGCGCGCGTTGCGCCGGCCGCGGCACTGATGGAGCATCGGGCTCGGGGAGATCGGCTTCGGAACAAGGAAACCGGGATGGCCTCCCTCGGTTCGGCGCGTCTCACCCGTTCGGGTGAGACCGACTTGTTCCGGCAGGTGTCGCGGACTTAGGCTGCGGCCGTGTTCAGGGGGCGCGAGTGACGGTTGAACTGGTGACGCATCCGCGACGACCCGCGTCGGAGATCAACCTGATGCGGCGCGCCGACACCGCCGGCCAGCGGCTGTTCCGCGAGCTCGTCGCGTCTCGGATCGCGTGGGCCACCGCATCGGAGGCAAGCCGCCTGGTGGCCGTGGATGTCGTGGGCGTGTCGCTTCGCGCCACCGGCTGCGAGCACCCTCAGCCCTGTGAACTGCGGTACTGCTTCGACCGGCTCGAGATGCGGGCGGTGCTCGGCAATCGCGGACCGAGCCTGCCCGGTCTCCGCCTCGAGCCGGGGGCGGGTGTCGCCGGCCGCGTCATGCAGACGGGCGCGCCGGTCGAGATCGCCGACTACGCGCGCGGCGGATTCGACCGTGAGCTGCGCGAGGTCATCGTCGACCAGGAGGGGGTGATCGGGCTGGCGGCGATCCCGCTCAGCTTCGGCGGCGAGGTCCGGGGCGTGCTCCACGCGGGCCTGCGCCGCGAAGGCCCGTTCGGCACCGCCACGATCGAGGCCCTGTCGCGCCTGTGCACCTACGCCGGGGCGGCCCTCGCCGCCGCGCATGACCGCGGCCGCGTGGAGGAAGTGGCCGCACTTCGCGAACGGCGGCGGCTCGCCCGCGCCCTGCACGACGACCTCGGCCAGCGCCTCTTCGGGATCGGCATGACCGCCCGCAACGCCCGCGAAAGCGCCACGAGCGGCCGCGCCGACCTCCTCACCCAGCTGCTCGCGCTGGAACAGGAGATCGCCGGCGTGAGCGCATCGTTCCGGCGGACCCTGACCGGACTCGACACGCCCACGGCTCCGGCGGGGGCACTCGCCGTCAAGGTTCGCGAGGACCTCGCCGGTTTCGACGCCCGCACCGGCATCCCGGCGCACCTGATCGTGATCGGCGATCCGGAGCGCATCGACGGGGGGCGTACCGATGCGCTCATCCGTGCGGTGCAGGAGGGCCTGCGGAACATCGAGCGCCACGCGCAGGCATCCGAGGTCGTCGTGACCATCGGGTTCAGCCCCGGAACCGTCGAGGTGATCATGCAGGACGACGGCATCGGACCCGGCGCGGGCACCGGCGACGGCGGATTCGGGCTGGGACAGGTGCGGCAGGAACTCGAGCGCCTGGGAGGGTCGTTGCTGCTCGCGCGCGCCGACGACTCCGGCGCGATCCTGAAGGTGAGGGTCCCCCTGGTATGAGCACGCGCCCGCACACCGTGGTCGTGGCCGACGACCACCCGATCGTCGTGTCCGGCATGCGACTGCTGCTGAGCGGGGAGCCGCTTCTTCGAACTGGTCGGCGAGGCCGGAACCGGCGCCGAGGCGATCCTCCGGTGCGAGCAGTTCCGACCCAACGTGCTGCTCCTGGACCTCCGGTTGCCGGACCTTCCCGCGGCCACGATCTGCACGCGCATCCTGGACCGCCATCCGGGGATCGCGATCGTGATCCTCACCGCTCACGCGGAGGAGATGGCCGTGCGCGGCTGCCTCAAAGCCGGCGCGCGCGGATGCCTCTTCAAGGACACCGGCGAGCAGCAGCTCCTCTCGGCGCTCATGCAGGCGGTGCACGGACGCTCGGTCCTCGATCCCCGCATCTCGGGCGCCGCCCTGCCGCGTCGCGGTCCGACGACGTCGCGCGAGTCGGGGTTGACCGATCGGGAACGCGACGTGCTGATGCTGATCGCCAGAGGGCTGACCACGCAGGAGATCGGTGACCAGCTCCGCGTGTCGGCCAACACCGTCAAGAGTCACACGCGGACCCTGTTCGGCAAGCTCGGTGTGCACAACCGGGTTCAGGCGCTCGCCGCCGCCCAGGAACGTGGCGTCATCTGACCAGGGTGATCGCTACTTCTTCTTCCCGTAGACGTCGTCGCCCGAACTCGCCCGCACCGCGTGGACCGGGTTCCCGGCCGCTTCCCAGCGATAGTAGGAACACGGCGGCCCCATCGACGGCTCGTATTCCTCCACCTTCGGGTTCCGTCCGATGTCGCGCGCCGCGGCGCAGTGGCGCAGCAGGCTCGGATCGTCGATCTCGGGCCAGACGATGATGAGATGGGCGGCCGTGAGGTGCGTCGCCACGAACTCACAGCCCTCCGCCGGACACGGCCAGGGATCGGTCCGCACGCAGTACCAACCGGCGTAGTCCTCGCCGGAGTCGTCGGTCCAGAGCTCCGCTTCGACGTCCTGATCCGGGTCGGCGATGATGGGGTCCTGGATGACCACGCCAGGTCCCCGGGCGGGATCGTCTGGTGCTGGCATGCGGGTATCTCCTTCGAGTGCTCGGGGAAATGATGTAAAGGTGGTGCGGGTGAACTGTTTGCGTGGTGTGCGGGAACCCGCATGAAATGCCGGAAAACGCGGCGACCCTACCCACTGGTCCAGTCGGTTCCCCTCCATCCGGGCGATGCCCGCCCGACGAGGGTGATCGTAGGCTAGCCCCATGACACGCCGTCGCAGAGTTTCCCTTGCCCTGGTCGGGGCCGCCGCCGCCGCGGCCGCCGCGGTCCCGCTCTTCGCCCTCGCGCAACCGTCCGTGAACGGACTGCTGCCCGATCTGGTCAGCGACTCACCCGACGGGGCACGGTTCGACACGTACAACCCCGTTGCCGGGAAGCAGGAGTTGCTGCTGCGGTTCAACGGCTACGTGCACAACGACGGCGCCGGTCCGCTCGACTTCCAGGGCAACCCCCAGCTCCCCACGGGCAGCTCCGGCGGCATGGACCAGTACCTCTGGACCGGGACGGGTTCGCGCACCAGCAACCCGTCGACGAACCCGAGCGGCTGGGTCCGGGTGACCGATCACCCGCGCGACCCCGAGGTCGTGTTCGACATGAGCGACACCCACAACCACTTCCATGTGCAGCGTGTCGCCGAGTATTCGCTCTGGAGTTCCGACAAGGCCGCGCAGGTCAAGCCGGGCAGCAAGGTGGGCTTCTGCCAGTACGACAGCCAGCGCGTCAGCACCAGCAAGGGGCCGACCGCGGCCGTCTACGGGGACACCTTCACCGGGGGCTTCTGCCGCCAGGCGCAGCCGGCCGCGACCCAGCTGCGTGAGGGGATCTCCGAGGGCTACCGCGACATCTACGACTACACGCTCGACTACCAGTGGATCGACGTCTCCGACGTCGCCCCGGGCGAATACCGGCTCGCGGCCCGCATGGACCCCGAGGACCGCATCAAGGAATCGAACGAGAACAACAACGGGTACGCCTTCAGCGCGCCGGTCGTCGTTCCCGGCTACCGCGCCAACGCGGTCGGCCCGTTCACGATGGGCTACCGCGGCCAGGCCACCGTCACGTTCGACTCGACCAGCTACACGGCACCGAGCGGTTACGGCGCCACCCTCGGAACGCGGACCTTCCGCATCGAGAGCCTGCCGGTCGGCGGTGTGCTCAAGAACAGCAGCGGCATCGTCATGAGCGTCGGCAGCGTCACCACCGCGAACTCCGTGACGTACGTTCCCAACGCGAACTTCTCGGGCGCCGACGGCTTCACCTACTCGGTGCTCAACACCGGCGTCAACGGCAGCGCGTACCCCACCTCGCCGGTCACGGCGACCGCCTCGGTGGTCGTCGGCGGCTCGGGGATCAACGTGGTGTCGCTCTCCGGCGCGCCGGGACAGATGGACGCCGGGGCGCAGGTCAAGCTCACGGCGACGACCTCGAACGGCAGCGGCATCCTCTGGCACACCACCGGCGGCAGCATCTCCGCCACCGGCGTCCTGACCGCGCCGTCCACGCCGGGACCGATCACGGTCCGCGCGAGCGCGGGTGAGGACGTGGGCGCCTACAAGGAGGCGACCATCAACGTCGTCGCGGCGCCGCCCGGCGGGCCCCGTCCGGTCGTGGATCCGGCGCCGAGCGCCGGCATCCTGTCCAAGCCGGGCATCCTGGTCAACCACCGCAACGTCACGGTCAGGTTGCAGGTGAAGGCGTCCGGTGTGCTCCGGGTGGACTTCATGCGGGGCAGGAAGCGCATCGCCAAGTGCGTGACGCGCACCGTGGCCGGCCGCGGGGTGTCCTGCAAGATCCGGATGAAGCAGGCCTACGATCCGGGCACCATCGTGGTGCGGGCCACCCTCAAGACCGACGCGGGGAAGGTCATCCGCTCGGCGTCACGGCTCGGACCGTCCAACTTCCGGCGTGTGACGATCCGTCGCTACGCGGCGAACAAGGTTCTCGCGGTGATCACTCCGCAGCGGGCCTCGTTCCTGACGGTCACGTTCACCTCCGGCGGCAGGGTGCGCGCGCGCTGCTCGATGCGCGTCACGTCTCGCCAGTCGCTCGTCTGCCGTCGCAGGATTCCGCGGGCTGCCGCGGTCGCCACCGTCAGGATGCGCGACAACCAGGGGCGCCTCGCGATCCGGCAGATCGGCATCAAGAAACGCTGATAGTGCGCGAACCGTGAACGGATGGTCGTCGGTCTCCCTGGAGATCGGCCACCATCCGTTTACGATGCGGGGCCGATGCCCAGACGATGCCCCCGGGCTGGTCGCCGTGCCCTCGGCCTCGCCCTTTTCTTCGCTGCGGTGCTGCCGTCGGCTGCAACCGCGCAACTCCCCGATCTCGTCGCCGATCCGGCCGAGGACCCGACCTTCGGCAGGTATCCCGACCCGGTCGGTGAGACCCCCGACGACACGTCGCTACTGCTGCGGTTCTCGGGGTACGTGCACAACATCGGTCCGGCGCCGCTCGACCTGTGGGGCACCGTCCCCGGGTTGACCCAGTACACCACCGGCGTCGACGCCGGCAGCGCGGACCGACTCGTGGCCGCCCCCGGTGCGTCCGCCGCCTGGTCGGCGGTGTCCGGCTCGAGCGTTCCGGTCACATACGAGCCCTACCGCGTCGGCGGGCGGTTCCAGGTCCGGGACGCGGTCGAATACACGCTGTGGGACCTGGCCGGCACCACGCAGATCCTCGGCCCGAGCCGGAACGACGCCTGCTTCGGCGACATCGAACCCGATCCGACGCCGCTCGGGCCCGACGCCCCCATCTACGGAACCGCCCTGGACCCCGTGTCGGTCTGCGGTCAGGACCAGCCGACGTCCACGACGGTTCGCATGGGGATCTCCGAGGGCTACCGCGCCGTGCTCGACGCGGATCTGGACCGGCAGTGGCTGGACGTCTCGCGAGTGCCGCCGGGCCGATACCGGATCGGGACACGGGTCGATCCGGCCAACCACATCGCCGAAGCCAACGAGGCCAACAACGGGGTCGCACTCTCGGAGCCGGTCACCGTTCCCGGCTTCCGGGCGGCTCCGGTCTCGGTCACCGTCCGCCCGGGCGCGTCGGTCGACATCGCGCTGTCCGCGACCCGCTTCGATGCCACCGCGGAGGTGTCCCCGGAGGCGCCCTTCGGGTACGCCGACGCCGGAACTCCGCGGTACCGCGTCGACTCGCTCCCGAGTCACGGCCGCCTCACCGACGCCGCGGGTCGCGCGGTCGCCCCCGGCTGGACCGGTGACGCCGACCCCACGGCGCTCCGCTACACCTCCGACGGTTCGCCGGGGGTCGACACCTTCGCGTACTCGACGCTCAACATCGTCGGCGGAACGGTCGAGCCGGTACCCGCTCGCGCCGCCGTCCTCCCCAGGGTGTCCATCACAGTGGGCGTGTCCACGCCGCTGACCACGAGTGGCGGGCCGAAGGCAGCGGTCAGGAAGTTGCGGGTCTTCCGCCGGGTGCTCTCCGGCCGCACGCTCCGGCTCACGGTCCGGGCACCCATCTCCGGGCGTGCCATCGGCGTCGTCCGCGCGGCCGGTCGCGTGGTGGGTCGTTGCAGGGTGTCGGCCCGTCGGGGCCGGATCCTCGTCTGCCGGGTCAGGCTTCCGCGCGTCTACGACGCGGGGGCGCTGGTCGCCGACCTGCGCATCGTGCGCGGAGCCGTGCAGTACCGTCGCCGCATGCGCGTGGGGCGCGGCGTCGTGGTGAGCATGTCGGCGGTACGTCGCGGTCCGCGCCTGACCACCCGGTTGCGCACGCGCACGTCCGGATCGGCGACCGTCACGCCGCTGCCGGGCAAGGGCGTGCGTGGAACCTGCAGCGCCCCCGTCTCCCGGGGTCGCACGCTCACCTGCCGATTCGTGCTCCGCTCCGGCGCACGGCCCCGGATCATCCGGGCCGTGTTGACCGACGGCCGCGGGCGCCGCGTCGTCTACGACCGGGCCATGCCGCGTCCCAAGCCGGTCGGGGGAACGGCCCGGGTGGGCACCCCGCGCTGAGCCGATCGATCCGGCGTGGCCGTGGGGCGCCTCGTGGGGTCGAAGCCCAACAAGGGACGATCGTCAGCGGCGCGGGAGCACGCTCCGCCGAGGTCGCCCCATCGGTCCGCTGCGGACGCGCGCGCCGCTAGTGGTGTCCGTCGTGCTCCTGCTCCATGGCCTTGGCCATGATGTAGATCGTGAGTGCGGCAAGGACGATCCACACCGCGTACAGGAAGAAGATTCCGACCATCGCTCGCTGTCCTTTCGCTCAACCCGCCCGAGCGCCCCGCTGATGCTCGGTACCGCAACCCACCCACTGTATCGCGCGGCGGGAGCCCTGCGGGACGAATGGTCCCCTGTGACGCGTCGTCTCCGACGATTCGCCTGAAGCGCTCCCGGACGTGCGTCGGGGCGCGCTCGCGACCCGATATGCTCGCCGCCGTCGAGATTCACCGGGGGGGACGGTGTCGGTCGAAGAACAGCGGAAACGGCTCATCGCGTTGCGCGACGAGGCGGTCCACGCCGGGAGCCAGGCCGCGGTCGAGCGGCAGCACGCACGCGGGAAGCTGACCGCGCGCGAGCGGATCGATCTGCTGCTGGACCCGGGATCGTTCACCGAACTGGACCGGTTCACCCGCCACCGCTCACATGGATTCGGGCTCGAGAACAACCGCCCCTGGGGCGACGGGGTGGTCACCGGGCACGGCACCATCGACGGCCGCCGCGTCTACGTGTTCAGCCAGGACTTCACCGTGTTCGGCGGGAGCCTCGGCGAGGTGTTCGCCGAGAAGATCTGCAAGGTCATGGATCTCGCCGTGAAGATGGGGTGCCCGCTCATCGGGATCAACGACTCCGGTGGCGCCCGCATCCAGGAGGGCGTGGTCTCCCTCGCGGGCTACGCCGACATCTTCTACCGCAACGTCCAGGCCAGCGGCGTGATCCCCCAGATCTCGGTGATCATGGGCCCCTGCGCCGGCGGCGCCGTCTACAGCCCCGCCATCACCGACTTCATCTTCATGGTCCGCGAGACCAGCCACATGTTCATCACCGGGCCCGAGGTCATCAAGACCGTCACCGGTGAGGACGTCAGCATGGAGGCCCTGGGCGGCGCCCAGGCGCACGCCACCCGGTCGGGCGTCTGCCAGTTCGCCGCCGACAGCGAAGAACAGTGCCTGGGGATGGTCCGGGACCTGCTGTCGTTCATTCCGCAGAACAACCTGGAACTCCCCGCCGACGACCCGGTCGGCGACCCCGTGGATCGCCAGGAGCCGGAGCTGGCCACCATCATCCCCGACCAGGCCACCAAGCCCTACGACGCCCGCAAGGTGATCCAGCTGGTGGTCGATGACGGGGACTTCATGGAGGTCGCCCCGCTCTACGCCCAGAACATCGTGGTGGGGTTCGCGCGCCTGAACGGTCATTCGGTGGGGCTCGTGGCGAACCAGCCCACCTCGCTCGCCGGTGTGCTCGACATCGACGCCTCGGTCAAGGCCGCCCGGTTCATCCGGTTCTGCGACGCCTTCAACATCCCCATCGTGAGTTTCGTCGACGTCCCCGGGTTCATGCCGGGCACCGACCAGGAGTACCGCGGGATCATCCTGCACGGAGCCAAGCTGCTGTACGCCTACGCCGAGGCGACGGTCCCCAAGCTGACCGTCATCACGCGCAAGGCCTACGGTGGTGCCTACGACGTGATGAGCAGCAAGCACCTGGGCGCGGACTTCAACGCCGCCTGGCCCACCGCCGAGATCGCGGTGATGGGACCCGACGGAGCCGTCAACATCGTCTTCCGGCGCGAACTCGAGGCCGCCGCCGAACGCGGTGAGGACCCCGCCGTCCGCCGCGCGGAGCTCATCGAGGAGTACCGCGAGCGATTCGCGAACCCGTACATCGCCGCCGAGCGCGGGTACGTGGACGACGTGATCGAACCCGAGGAAACGCGCCCGTGGCTCATCAACGCCCTCGAGGCGTGCCTGACCAAGCGCGAGCCCGGACCGCCGCGCAAGCACGGGAACATCCCCCTGTGAGCAGCGCGCGTCCGAGCCTGCGCATCGCGGGGGATCCCGATCCCGAGGTGGCGGCCGCGATCTCGGCGGCCATGGGTGTCCTTCTGGGCGGCGGGTCCCCCGTCGAGTCCGGGCCCGCGATTCCGGCATGGCGCAGGGCCGGGCTCCATGAGGGGGTCGCGTCACGTGTCCCGGTCATGCCGGGTGTGACGGTCTGGCGGGCGTCCGCTGACGCCTCACACGAGTAGAACCACGAAGGAGTAGCGGTGTTCACGAAGGTCCTGGTTGCCAACCGCGGCGAGATCGCCATCCGGGTGTTCCGCACACTGCGCGAGATGGGGATCCAGTCGGTCGCGGTGTACAGCGAGACCGACCGTGACGCGAGGTTCGTCCGGTTCGCCGATGAGGCCTACTGCATCGGTCCGGGCCCGGCGACCGAGAGCTACCTGAAGGGCGACGAGGTCGTCGCGGTGGCGCAGCGGGCCGGCGCCGAGGCCATCCATCCGGGATACGGGTTTCTGGCCGAGAACGCTGGATTCGCGCGCGCCTGCGCCAACGCGGGCATCGTCTTCATCGGGCCGCCCGCCGAGGCGATCGACGCGATGGGCTCCAAGATCGAGGCGCGGGCGCTGATGGACCGCGCCGGGGTTCCGATCGTGCCCGGCGTCACCGATCCCGTGGACACCGTGGACGACGCCAGGACGATCGCCGACGAGATCGGCTATCCGGTCGCGGTGAAGGCCGCCGCCGGCGGCGGCGGCAAGGGTTTCCGCGTGGCCCTGACCCCGGATGCGCTCGAGGATGCGTTCGAGGGCGCCCGCCGGGAGTCCGAGAAGTTCTTCGCCGATTCGGTCGTCTACCTGGAGCGGTACCTCCCGGAGCCGCGCCACGTCGAGGTCCAGGTGCTCGCCGACACCCACGGCACCACCATCTGGCTCGGTGAGCGCGACTGCTCGGTGCAGCGGCGGCATCAGAAGCTGGTGGAGGAGACCCCGAGCCCCATCGTCTCGGACGATCTCCGCCGCCGGATGGGCGAGGCGTCGGTCCGGGCCGCGGAAGCCGTCGGGTACACGTCGGCCGGCACGCTCGAGTACCTCGTCAGCGGCGAGGAGTTCTTCTTCCTCGAGATGAACACGCGGATCCAGGTGGAACACACGGTCACCGAGATGGTGACCGGCGTCGACCTCATCCGCGAACAGGTCCGGGTTGCGGCGGGTGAGCCGCTCAGCATCGGCCAGGACGACGTCGATCCGCGCGGCCACGCCTTCGAGTGCCGGATCAACGCCGAGGACGCCGCCAACCGGTTCCTGCCCTCGCCGGCGCCGATCACCGCCTACCGCGAGCCCACCGGGCCCGGAATCCGCGTCGATTCGGGTGTCGAGGCCGGGTCGGTGATCCCCGAGATCTACGATCCGATGGTCGCGAAGCTGATCGTCTGGGACATCGACCGGGACACGGCGCGCCGCCGCATGCTGCGGGCGCTCGACGAGTACGTCGTGGAGGGGCCCAGGACGCTCATCCCCTTCCACCGCTGGCTGCTGCAGCTCCCCGAGTTCATCGACGGCGGCGCGTGCCACGCTGAGGTCGCGAAGCTCGCGGAGTCGGCCACCCCGATTCCAGGGACCGAGGAGGCCGCGACGCCCGCCGCGGATGCTGAGGAGGCCGAACCGACCGTGAAGCGGTCGCTGACCGCCGAGGTGAACGGCCGCCGGTTCGCCGTGGACCTGTTCATCCCCGAGAGCCAGCTGGGCTCCGCGGGTGCGCCGGCACCTCGTCGCAAGCGGTCCCGGACCGAGAGCGGAAGCGGTGCGGGGCATGGATCGCAGGCGCCGGAGCAGGTGGTGAGCCCCATGCAGGGCACCGTCCTGCGGGTGAACGTCGCCGAGGGCGACGTGGTGGCCCAGGGCGATGTCATCTGCGTCATCGAGGCGATGAAGATGGAGAACGAGGTGTCGGCACACCAGCCCGGCACCGTCCACAAGCTGTCGGTGGCGGAGGGAGACTCCGTGGGTGCCAACCAGCTGATCGCGATCATCTCCGAAGACGCGGAGTGACCCGAACGGACCGCGTGCCCTACGGGATTCCCGGCACGTAGATCGTCTGCGTTCCCCGAATGCGATCGGTGTTCGCATTCACGTCGCGGACGATCAGCGTCCACCGGTACCTGCCGGGAGCGATTCCCAGGTGCGCGGGCACCACGCGGAACTTCACCTCCACCGGGTGGGAACGCGAGGTGATCTTCCGCCGGATGATCCTGCGACTGCGCCGGGGCGAATCGTAGGCCAGGTGCAGCAGCACCCAGGCGTCCCCGCGATCGGCATCGTCGCACCAGAGGACGCGCCAGAGCAGGTCGGTTCCCTGGGTCCACACGTCACCATCGATCAGCACGGGATCGTCCGGTTTGCCGTTCGACCCGCTGGGGCACACGTTCGTGTCGGTGCGTGACGGTTCGGTGGAGGCCCCGGTCGACGTCGTCCCGGCTTCCGCGTCCGTGTCGGCCTTCGCCTGCGTGGTGGTGCCACCACCTCCCGAGGATCCCCCGCCGCCCAGTGTGCTCAGGGCGAGCACGAGCAGCAGGGCGAGTACACCCAGCACCGACAGGAACACGGCGGTCGCGGTGGGGTCCCGTTCCTTCGCGGCCGGGTCCCGCGCTTCCTCGGGGACCTCGCCGTCCGTTGTGGTGACCGTCTCGTCCACCGACCGGATGGGAGTCGGCCGCACCGGTGCCTCTCGAACGTTCGCCGCCTGGGCGGCCCGGATCTGCGCGGCCCGGCCCGCGGCATCCGGGTGGACGAACCCGCGAAGCCAACGCGAGGCCGGTATCGCCAGGAACAGGAGCACCATCGGCCACCAGCGCGGCCCCCGCGGGGGTGCTGCGTCGAGGCGCTCGATGCCGTCGGCGACCGCGACCTCGTGATCGGCATCGATCAGCGTCGCCGCGCCGGCGTCCGACTGCAGCTCGCGGCCGTAGACGTGGACGCCGAACGCGGCCAGCGCGACCGCCAGGGCCAGCAGCGAGACCGTGACGCCGAACGCGCCGGTCCCCAGCCGGAACACGGCGACGAGCAGCGCGGCGATGGGCAGCATCCACACGAAGCCGTCGAGTGCCGCGACGGGTGTCGTGGTGCGGTGGAGCTCCCTCGCAATGACCCCCTTGATGGCGCCGACGTCCTCGTCGTGGAGCAGCCCATCGGACACGGTGAGGGTCTGGCCGCCGGGCCACCCGGACACGTACGCGACGGCGTGTTCGGTGGCGACCGTGCGGATGGCGACCCGCGGGATCTGCGCGTTGCCCATCGACATCAGCCCGACCATCCGCGGGAATTCCAGCTCTTCCGCGGGCAGCGGCGACGTCTTGACCAGGCGGAGTGCGGCGACGTGCCGCAGCAGGGGTGCGAAGAGCAACAACGCGCCGATGGCGAGCAGCAACCAGCGTGAGGTCACCGCCGCCAGCACCAGCACGCCGAACCCGGCGGCGACGGACACCGCGGCGGTGGCTCGCGGAAGCATCGCGGCGTTCTGCGATTGGGGGATCGCCATCGGCACGATCTTCGACGGGTGGACCCGTCGCCCTGCTTAGTGGGGCTTGGCGGGCCGGACCAGGTGCACCGCGCACGGTGCGTGGTAAGCGATGTACCCCGCGAAGGAGCCCAGCAGGGCCCGGTCGAGCAGGCCTCGATGCGACCCGGCGACGAGCACGTCGACGTCGGTCGTCTCGGCCCATTCACAGACGGCCACACCCGGGCGCCCGTGGAGCAGCACCGCTTCGAAGGTGAGGTCGCCCGAGGCGGCGTTGAGTTCGTCGACCCGCCCGGTCAGCCAGGTTTCGGCATCCTCGACGACCGAGCGCATGTCGGGCGCCGGCAGCTCCATGGCCGCCAGGGGCGCGGAGACCACGTGGACCAGTGCGAGCCGTCCGTCGTCCCGGACGAGCCGGCGCCCCGCGGTCAGGATGGCGTCGCTGGACGGCGATGCGTCGACACAGCAAGCGACGTGCGAGAACCCGGGTCCCATGCGGCCAGCCTACTCCTGGAACCGCCGCCGTACACCCGTCGCGCACCACACGTCACGCGTGCCGGCCCGTGCGTCGCCTATCCTGCAGCGCGGTGGTCGTCACGTTCACGCATTTCCTTCGCCCGGGCGTCGCATTCGGCGCCCCGGCCGTCATCGCTCCCGAGCCGGGTCGTCGAACATGAGCTCGCCGCGGTCGGGCACGCGCGTCCCGTTTCTCGTCCTGCTCCTCGTCGCCGCCGTGGCGCTGGTGTCGGGCTGCGGAGGGGGTGACGCCGAGCCGGAGATCACCGACGCCGTCGAGTCGCATGCGCCCGAGGACGTGCCCTACAGCCCGTCGGCGCGGTTCAACCAGCTGATCCCCGACGGCGCGGAAACCGATCCTCGGAGCGATGCGGTCATCAGCCGCTTCGTCGAGAACGCCAACGTGCATCGGGTGAACATCGCCACGACGGGTGAAGTGCCGCCGATCTACCGGGTCTCGTCCGACGACCCGTTCCTGTCGGTCTGGGTGGACGGGGAGAAGATCCGCTTCCGGGTCCCCGACCAGGCCAGCCCGGGGGGTGGCGAGGACCACCCGCTCGTGCTGCTCGATCGGAACCACCCGGACTTCGGCCGGTTCGTGGAACTCCGCCTGTTCCAGGCCTGGATCGATCGCGATGCCGGCGAGATCTACGCCGAGGGCGAGAGCCTGTCCCACTACAACCACACCGACGCCCGGCTGAACCCCGATGGGAGCAGGTCGGTCGGCGTGCCGTTCCGGGGCGGTGGGACCGGTTCGGGCCTGTCGATCCTGGCCGGCCTGGTCCGCCCGTCGGAGGTCGCGTCGGGTCGGATCCAGCATGCGGTGCGGTTCGCCTACTCGGCGTACGACAGCACCGACCGGTTCCGGGCGCCCGCCACCAAGACCGATCAGCCGAAGGGCGGCTACACGCGCGATCCCGACGTGGCCATGGACATGGGGATGCGCCTCCAGCTCGATCCGGACGTCGACTGCGATGCCCGGACGGTGCCCGGGAAGTCCGATCGGTCGCGCGAGACCCGGTTCCTGCGCGTCCTCTGCCGGGCGATGCAGGAGTACGGGATGATCATGCTCGACGGGACCACCAACGACGGCATCCTCATCGAGATGGAGGACGACCAGACCGCCGACTGGACGTCGGTGGCCGGCGACACCCGCGAGGGGAGCTACGGCTACATCGTCCGTTCCCAGGGCTCCCCCGACGACGGCCTCGATCGCAACGACACATCGGGCATCCCCTGGGACCGCCTCCGGGTGATCGCCGAAGCCCCGTAGCCGGGCTCCGCCCGCAGGGGGGCGCCGGTTCGGCGTGAATACCCCCAGAACGGGCAGGGTGGTATACGCCAACCTGCACCAACGGGAGAGGGACCACTCGCCGGGCTGAGGTACGCTCGAATCTCGGACGGATCCATGAGGAGGACGGCTCGTGTCGAAGCGCGCCATTGCACTGGTCAGTATCGCCGTGGGCGTCATCGCCCTCATCGCCGGCGTACTCGCCATTTCGCAGCGAAGCACCACCTATACCGCTCAGGCGTCGGTGATCGTGCAGCCCGCGGCGAATCTTTCGACGGGCGACAAGATCGGCGCGATCGACACGATCAGCCGTGGCATCGTCGCCGAGACCCTGGCCGAGGCGTTCGCCAGCGACACGAACGTCCGTCAGGCGTTCGCCAATGGTGGATTGACCACCGCCGATGCGAGTCAGGTCTCGGTGAGCACCAGCGTGATCGCCGGGACGAGCAAGATCCTCATCACCGGGAGCTCGGGTGATCCGGGTCTCGCGGAGCGTGCAGCCGACGCCGTTGCCGCGAGCAAGCCCGACCTGAGCGGGTTCACGGATCCGTTCACTCCAACGGTCCAGGGGATCGCACAGGGAACGGCGATCGCGTCCGGCCCCGCGGGTGGTCTGCTCATGATGATGACCCTGGTGGTGGCGGCCGGTCTGGCCCTGCTGAGCTACGCCGGTCTGCAGCGGCTGGACCGGGTCGGTGCGCTGGACATCTTCGCGACCCTCCTCCCGAGGGGCAGCGCCGACGAGGCACCGGCGTCCGAGGCGCCCAGGGCCCGCCTTGCGCGGCCGAACCGTCCGTCGACGCCGGCAACACCGGCGCCGGGTCCGCGCGCGGTCGAGAGCGACGATGCCGAGCAGCTCGCGTCGAAGCGTCGCCAGCGTGCGAATCCGCGTCGCAACGGAGGCACCCAGGGCGACAACACGTTCGACGTCGAACTCGATCCCATGCCCGCCCGCAGCCCGCAGCGCGGCGGTGTCCGGCCCCGACCGCAGCCCGTGGCACGTGACGCCGCACAGGACGGCGCCGGCCGGGGTCTCCGGGTCGCCGCGGGCGCAACCGGTGCCGCGGTGGGCGTCCATGCCGCCGAGCGTGCGGCCGAATCGCGATCGGGACAGGACTCCGGTCCCTCTCGGGACGAGTCCGTGGCCGAAGCCCCGGTCGATGAACGTCCGGCCCCGGAGGCCGTGACGCCCGAGGCTGAGACGGTGACCATCGCCGCCGAGACCGACACCGCGCCCCGGGCGCCTGAGGCGCAGGCCGATGAGGCCACCCTCGTCGCCGAGGAACCGGTTGCAGCCGACACGTCCGCCCCGGTCGAGGAGCCGGTCGCGGAGGAGTCCGCGCCGTCTGAGGAATCGGTCAGCGAGGAACCCGTTGCGGCCGAATCAACCGACGCTGAGGTGCCGGAGGCGGCCGACGCCACGGAGGCCGAGGCGTCGGATGACGAGGGCGAGGCCACCGAGGACGCTCCCGCAGCCGAGGCCGAGGCCGAGGGCGAACACGATCCCGAAGCCGACGCGGCGGACGTCTCCGATGAGGATTCGGACGACGCCGACGAGGCGGAACCGGTCGGCGCCGGCGCCGGCTCGGCGGATTCCGCGGCCCGGCGGGTACGCAAGAAGTCGCGGAAGCCGCTCGGCCGGTGACCGCGCGCACCGCCGGCCCCGGGTTCCCGGGGCGGGCGATTGCGCTCGCCGCGCTCACCGCGGCACTCGGCGCAGTCGTCGCCTTCGGGCTTCTGAGCATCGCATCGGCCCAGGCCTCTCCGGTCAAGGCGCTGGTGATGATCGCCGCCCCGGCCTTCCTCATCCTTGCGGTCCTCTGGCCTGACCGCGCCGCGCTCGTGGTGCCGGCGCTGGTGTTCTCGAACGCCGGGCTGGTGCTGAACCAGGACTACGGCGTGCCGAACGTCCTGCGCGGCTCGTTGCTGCTGCTGTTCGCGTTGCTGCTGACGCGGGCCACCTGGCGGTCGGCGCTGTGGCAGTCCACGCCGATCCTGTGGGCGTCGGTCATCTTCGTCGCCGTGCGGGTGCTGTCCGCCATCCAGGCGCCCGGTGTCGACTCCAGCCAGGTCGCCTTCGGATACATGTACGGGCTGATGGTCCTGCTGCTGGTGACGGCCCTCGCGGCTCGTCCCCGCTACATGCGCGCCATGGCCTTCGTGGTCGTGCTCACCGCCGGCGGGATCGCGGCCGCCACGATCCTGCGCCGCGCGGGCATCGGCGGCACCTGGATGGGCTTCGCCGGCGACACACCCATCACCGCCGAACTCCAGGCGATCATGAACCGGAGCGGCATCCCGATCGATCTGGCGGCTCGCGTCGCCGGGCCGGTGGCCGACCCCAACTTCTGGGCCCAGTGCCTCGTCCTGGCGATCCCGCTCGGGTTCTGGGCCTTCAAGACCCGTACCGGCCACGCGTCCCGCGTCCTCTCGGCCTCGGTGATCGTCGTGATGTTCGCGGGGATCATGTACACGCAGTCGCGGGGCGGGATGATCGCGCTCGTGATCGCGCTGTCGCTGTGGATGTGGTGGCAGGGCGGGAACTACCGGAAATCGCTGGTACTCGTGCCCATCGCCATCATCGTGGCGCTCGCGACCACCAACGCCGCCACCCGCTTCTCGGAGCTCCAGGGGCTGACCAACGCCTCCCAGGCCGAGGACGGCGCCATCCGCGGACGACTGTCAGAGAACATCGCCGCACTCCACATGTGGCAGGACCACCCGGTGCTCGGGGTCGGCGCCGACCAGTACTCGTCGAACTACCGTGAATACGCCAAGGCGATCGGGCTCGACTCACGCGCGGAACGCTTCGCGCACAACAGCTACCTGCAGATGGCCGCGGAATCGGGAACCCTCGGCGCCGCCGCCTTCATCGGCATGCTGGTCACGGCCTTCGTCGCCGGCCTGCGGGCGCGCCGGCGCCTGCTCGAGGCCGAATACTTCCGTGAAGCGAGTCTGCTCGAAGCCGTGCTGGCGGGAACCCTCGGCTTCTGTATCGCCGCCATCTTCCTCCACCAGGCCTGGCCCGACTACCTCTGGATGTCGCTGGGCTTCATCGCGGGCTCGTGGCTGTTGGCGGAACGCGTTCGGATCGATCGGCAGGAGGCCACATCGTGAGCATGTTGCGGACCGCGTTCTGGGCGTCGAGCGGCGTCGTCGGATGGGTGATGGTGGGCTACCCCGCGACACTCGCGGCGCTGCCGCGCAGGCCCTGGGAGTCCGACGAGACGTTCACCCCGACGGTCACCCTGATCGTGGCGGCGTTTCGGGAACGCGAGCTGCTCGCCGCGAAACTCCGCGCCCTGTCGCAGCTCGACTACCCGGCGGACCGGCTCGAGGTGATCGTCGTCGTCGACGAGGACGAGGAAACCGCGGCCCTGGCGCGCGAGGCGTGGCCGGCGGCGCGGGTGCTCTTCCAGCCCGACCGGGGCGGCAAGCCGGCGGCGCTCAACCGCGGACTCGACGCGGCGACCGGTGAGATCGCCATCATGACCGACGCCAACAACGTCCTGGAGCCCCGGAGCATCCGCGCGGCGGTCCGCCATTTCGTGGACGCCGACATCGCGGTGGTGGCCGGCAAGCGGGGCGAGCAGGGGTCGACGTACGACGCGTACGAAGACATGATCCGCCGTCTGGAGACCCGTTCGGGGAGCGTCGCGGCGATGTCCGGGGAGTTCGTCGTGGTGCGCCGCGAGGAGTGCCCGCGATTCCCCACCGACGCGGTGGTCGACGACCTCTGGCTGCTCTGCACGATGGCGCGCGACGGGCGCCGCTCCATCTACGAACCCGAGGCCACCAGCACCGAGAGCGCCGTGGACATGACCCAGGAGCGCTCGCGACGGTCGCGCATGGCCGCCGGGCGCTTCATGATGGCGTCGGAGCTCGACGGGCTTCCCACGCCGTTCCTCTGGCGTGTGCTCTCCCACAAGTTCGGACGTCTGGTGCTCCCGTTTCTGCTGCCGGTCGCGCTCGTGACCTCGCTCGCGCTGATGCGCCGCGGCGGGGTCTACCGGCTCGCGGCGCTGTCGCAGCTGGCGCTCTACGGTCCCGGGCTGGCCCACCTGGCGGGTCGTCCGTCGCCCGGGCCGCTGCGGCGGATCGGGAAGGCGTCGGCGCAGTTCATCCTCGGGAACTACTCGGTCGGGATCGGCGTCATCCGCGGTGCGCGCAAGGCGCAGCCCATCCGCTGGGACCCGGTGAGGTAGCCCGGTGGGCCAGTCCCACTCAATGGGCGCCCGGGCGGCCCGCGCGCTCATCTGGCAATACGGGTCCACGTTCGGCGGCCGCATCCTCAGCCTGGTGGCCGTGGCCCTCCTGGCCCGGCTGCTCACACCCGCCGACTTCGGCCTGCTCGGCTTTGCCCTCATCGTCACCGGGTTCCTCGACGTCGTCCGCGACTTCGGCCTCAGCCAGGGGCTGGTCATCTCGAAGGACCCGGACGAGGACGCCGTCGCCAACACGGTGTTCCGCTGGGGGCTGCTGATCTCCAGCGGCCTCTGGATCGTCGCGATCGCGATCGGGCCGTTGGCCGCGGACTACTTCGACGAACCCCGGGTCGCGCCGATCATGGCGGTCCTGGGCTCCACCTTCCTCATCCGTGCGCTGTCGTTGACCCACTACGCCCTGGCGCAGAAGCGGCTCGAGTTCCGCAGCCGCACCATCGCGGAGCTCGTCAACACCGGCGGCCGGGGCCTCGCCGGCGTCGTGATGGCGTTGATCGGCTTCGGCGTCTGGGCACTGGTGCTCTCCTACGTCGTCGGCGCGATCCTGTTCACCATCACGCTGTGGCTCACCGTCGGCTGGCGGCCACGCTGGGGCGGCGCGACCGTTCCCGTTCGTGGGCTGCTCGTGTTCGGCGGTACCCTGACCCTGGTCGACATCGCGGCCGCGGTCCTCTACTCGGTCGACGGGATCGTCATCGGCCGGATGATCGGCCAGGACGCGCTGGGGTTGTATTCCATCGGCCTGCGCCTGCCCGAGCTGATCGTGCTGAACCTGTCGGTCTCGCTCGGCGTGGTGCTCTTCCCGGCCTTCGCGGGTGTACCCCGCGAACAACTCGGCGACGCGTTCCTGAAGGCCTTGCGTTTCACCCTCATGCTGGCGCTGCCGCTCGGGGTTGGCCTGGTGGTGATGGCCGAACCGGTCACCCTCGCGCTGTTCGGCGACAAGTGGCTCGGGTCGGTCGGCGCCATGCAGGTGCTCTGCGCCTACGCGTTCTTCTACGCCATGGGGATCCCGGCCGGCACCGTCTACAAGGCCATCGGGCGAGCCAACCTGCTGCTCAAACTCGCGATCCCGCAGGTGGTGCTCGTGATCGCGTTCTCCATCCCGATGGCGAAGTACGGGATCGAGGCCGTGGCGTCGGTGGTGGCCGGAGTCACCGCACTCTTCTTCGTCATCGGCCTGATCATCGTCCCGCACATGATTCCGGTGCGGTACGTCGACCTGTGGCGCGCAACCCGGGCGAACCTGTTCGCCGGCCTCGTGACCGCGGTGGTCCTGCTGGCGATCCAGCTGCCACTCGACGTGCCCTGGGTCGAGGTGCTGCTGGCCATCGTGCTCGGCGGTGCGGCCTACTTCGGCACCATGTGGATGGTCGCGCGCGACCAGCTCCAGTACGTGGCGAGCAAGGTCGCCCCGGGTCGGTTCGGCGCGCCCGACGACGAACCCGCCGAGGTCCCCGTCAGCTCGTGACGTGATCCCCCGGCCGTCGCCGGGGGATCAGGTTGGCTACCGGCTCGCGTGTCCCTTGCGGACCATGCGCAGCAGCCGCAGGTTCAGCGCGAGGAAGCGCATGGTCTGCTTGAACAGGCTGGTGCGCGCCCGGACCGTCCGTGCGGTGGGCAGCGGCACCCCGGACATGTCCAGGATGGGCGTGGTGTTGGACGTCTCGTCGCTCATCGCATCACTCCGGAATCAGGTGCCAGCCGAAGCGGCCCTTGGCCTTGTAGATGAACAGGTAGTGCAGGATCAGCTTGAGCCAGTGGCCGGCCAGGCCGATCTCGCCGCGGGTGTCGTGGAGGTCGCGGCCCGTCTCGTACCGTTCGTAGTCGGGGACCACCGGGAGCATCGACATCGCCGCGGCGGTACCCCGTCGCAATCCGGCACCCGAGGAGGCGATGCACGCCGCGCCCAGCCGGCCCATCGACGCCTTCAGCGGGACCGCGTCCTCGCCGTCCGTGATCTTGCGCGCGATGGTGGTGGCGACCGTCTTTCCCATCACCCCGGACGGCATGCCCGTGCGGGGCGGCGACGGCGCGATGACCGTGCCGTTCGGGCTCTTCCTGGGGCGGCTGATCTGATGCGGCGGGGCGAATGCGATCCCCGTGGCGAACACGTTGTCGAATCCCGGCGCCATGTACGTCTCGGGCCAGTCGTCCACGGTCCATTCCTCGTAGGGCCGGGGCGTGTAGTCGGCGTCGACCTTCATGAAGCCCGACGGCGCGAAGATCTGGTCGGTGATGTCCTCGCCGTCGCGGTCGTAGGCCTTCAGCGGGACCCCGCCGAACGGCGGCAGCAGCATCGCGAAGTCGAAGTCGAGCGAGTGATGCTCCCCGTCGAGGGTCTCATAGTGGACGGTGCCCTCGTCGACGCGTTCGACGTGTGCCCCGACGATCGCCTCGACCTGACGTTCGCGGAACAGCGACGACGCCCACAGCTCGCTGTGGGTGACGAAGCCCTCGTGTTCGAACGTGAGGCCGTCGACCCCGAAGTCGCCGAGCTGTGCCTCGTTGGTCAGGAAGACCAGCCGGGCCTGTTCGCGGACACCGGCTTCGCGGAGTTCGTGATCGACGTTGAAGGCGTACTCGAACGCCGCGCCCTCACAGGTGCAGGTGCCGTGGCCCATCCCGACCACCAGGGTGCATTCGTTGCCGTCCTTCATGGATTCGATGCAGCGGCCCAGCGCCGCCGAGGCATCGGCGGCGTGCGATGCGGTGCACACGCTGTACGAGTGATGGTCCGGGCCGAGCCCGGGCGTGGCCTCGAACCGGAGCTTCGGACCGGTGGCGTTGATGAGGTAGTCGTAGGGGATGACCTCCGACTCCCCGTCACGGTCCTGCCCCGTGTAGGTGACCTCGACGCTCGGTCGATCGTCGTCCGAACCGGTGCCGTACGGCCGGATGGCCGTGGCGCGTGCCTGAACGAACTTCACGCCCCGCTTTTCGTAGACCGGTTGGAGCGGGAACAGCACCTGCGGCGGCTCCATCTTTCCGACTCCCACCCAGATGTTGGACGGGATCCAGTTCCAATCGGCGTTCGGCGAGACGACGGTGATGGAATGGTTGCCGCTTCGGAGGTCGCGTTTGCCCAGCATGCGGGACAGATGAAGTGCCGCGGTATGCCCGGAGACCCCCGCGCCGAGGATGACCACGTCTGCCATGACGGTTCCCCTCATTCGAGATGGCGATACCCTTGGGGGTATCGTACTCCCGTCCAGGCCGGGGACGAAACCCCGCCTCACCCGGCGGCCACGGGCCTCCCGGCGATCGCCGCCTCGTACACCGCGAGCGTTCCTTCGGTGAGCGCCTCGATGCTGAACCGCGCGCCCACCGATTCGCGCAGGGCCGTGCCCATCCGCAGCCGCACCTCCGGTGAGGAGGCCAGCCGCCTGAGCCCGTCCGCGAGGGCGGCCGGATCGCCCGGCGCCACGACGATGCCGCCGCCGTCCGGGACCACCCCCGGAACCTCGCCGACCGCGGTGACGAGCACGGCCCGGGCCGACGCCGCGGCTTCCAGCAGGGCGAACGGAAGGCCCTCGGAGTGCGAGGGCTGGCAGAACACGTCCAGGGCGGGCAGCACGGCGTCCACGTCCTTCCGGAATCCCGCGAACGCGACGGCGTCGCTCAGTCCGAGTTCGCGGACCTGCGACTCGAGTGCGGCGCGCTCCCGCCCCTCGCCCACCATCACCAGGCCGGCGTCGATGCCCTCCGCGCGGACGGTCGCCAGGGCGTCGAGCAGGTCCGTGAGGCCCTTGACCGGCTCGAGCCGTCCAACCGTGCCGAGGACCAGCCGATCCGGCGGCCAGGTCGCCGGCACGACATCCTCCGCCGGGGGCACCGGGGGCTGCGCGCCGATCGCGTTCGGGATGACCGCGACGCGGTCCGGATCGATTCCCAGCCCGCGGAGATATTCACCCGTGGCGTCCGACACGGCCACGAACCGCGCGCCCAGTCGCCGTCCCAGGCGCAGCACCGATTCGTAGGCGTGGCCCCGTACCGATCGATGCCCATGCTCCTGCCGGTACTGGCTGTGTGCCGTCAGCACCAGTCCGGGCGTGCGGGTGGCCGCCGCGGCGAGGGCTCCCCAGAGCTGCGACTGGGGATTGTGGGCGTCCACAACGTTGAAGCGTCCCGACCGCAGCAGCTGCGCGATGGCGTGGCCGGTGAGCGGGTCGCCGCGCCCGCTCGACAGCGGCACGTGGTTGACCCTCATCTCGCGAAGCCGTTCGTGAAGTCCGCTGCCCTCGATGCAGACCACGCTGCAGCGATGGTGTTGGCTCAGCGCCTCCGCGAGCTGCGTCACCCTGACGTCGGCGCCGCCGTAGCGGGCGCTGAGGTCGATGTGGAGGATCCCCCGGATCTGGGTCACGCGACGTGTGTCCGGGGTGCGAGGGCGACGGTGCATCGCATCGACGGCACCCTACGCGCAATTCGTGAGGAAGATGCGATCCCCCGGGTGATTCGGCCGAAATGACCCCGCATGGTTTCGCTTTTCGCCGCCGGCCGGTTGGAGCCCCGGCGGCCGGGTCACCGCTCGGACAGGTGGGCGCGCCACCCGCCGGCGGCGCTGATGTCCCGGGTGCCGCGCACGGCCCACTCCTCGCAGACGAACCCCTTGACGACCGCCCCGTCGGCGAGTTCGACGCTGCCGATCGCCAGCGGTGGAGGCACGAGGGCGGTGAAGGACCCGAACGCCGCCGCGTCGAGTGTCCAGACTTCGACCTCGATCCGGGTACCGCCCTCGGGGACGCGGACGAGCGCCGGTTTCGGCGGGTCGTCTTCGGGGAGTCGATGGAGCCGGTACCGGGGCGCGGTGGTGGTGCGCCGGTGCAGGCGGGCCCCGCGCCGGGTCAGCTGATGGTTGAGCGGAAGTCCCGAAAGATGCGCCCCCACCACGGCGAGCAGGATCGTCCGGTCTGGATCGGCGAGGTCGAAGCGCCGGGCCACCTCGAACAGGAGTGCGTCCCCGTGCGCCGGCGCGATGAGCTGAAGCCCGAACGGGCCACCGCTCGGCCGGACACCCGCGGGGACCGAGACCGCGCACAGGCCCATCAGGTTGACGAAGTTCGTGTACGTGCCGAGGCGGGCGTGGGTGCCGTGCGGATCGGCAAGGGTCTCGACGAGGGTCGGCGCGACGGGCGTCGTGGGGAGGGCCAGGACGTCCATCGTCGCCCACTCCGCTTCGGCTTCGATGAGCAGCCGGTCACGCTCGGCGAGCCCCCGGAACACCGCGGCGCCATCGACGCCGGCGGCGCCCAGGATGACCTCGCGAACGACGGGGTCGACCGCGTCCGGATTGGCCCGGATGAAGTCGCCCACCGCGGCGTCCCGCTCGGCGACCCACGGGCCCTCGTAGAGCAGGCGGGCCATTGCGAGGAACGGCTCCAGATCGATGGGGACGAGTGTCGCGCCAAGGGCGACGAGGCGTTCGAGTGCCTCGTCGAAGAGCGTCGCCGCTTCGACATCGCCGAACCACTGCAGCTGATCGCGCCGGGGCACACCGACGCGCGGCCGGGCGATGACGCGCGGATCCGCCGTGCACGGGTGGGCTCCGGGGTCGGCCATCGCGCCGAGTGCGGTCCAGGCGGTGTCGAGGTCACGGGCGAAGACCGAGACACAGTCGAGGCTCCGGCATGCCGGGACCACGCCGAGGCGCGTGGCGATCGATTGCGTCGGCTTGAATCCGACGATGCCGTTCATCGCGGCCGGCACACGGCCGGATCCGGCCGTGTCCGTTCCCAGCGCCACGTCCACCAGGCCCGACGCGACGGCCACCGCCGACCCGCTGCTCGATCCCCCCGCGATCAGTTCGGGAGCCAGGACCGAGGTGAGCGCTCCGTGCGGCGTCCGGGTCCCCACCAGGCCCGTTGCGAACTGGTCCATGTTCGTGGTGCCGACGACCGTCATCCCCGCGGCTTCGAGGCGTTCCACCACGGGGGCGTGCCGGGCGGCGACCTCGCCGTATGCCGGGCATCCCGCCGTGGTTCGGAACCCGGCCACGTCGATGTTGCCCTTCACGGCCAGCAGCCGACCCGCCAGGGGGCCGTCGGCGTCGACGCATTCGGCCGCGATCGCCGCGTCGGCGCGCCGATCGATCCAGACCTCGGCGGGTCCCGCCGCGATCCGATCGAGGGCTTCGTCGATGGCGGTGCGGGAGTTCACGCGTCCTCCTCGAGGGTCACCAGGGCCTGTCCCGGGGAAACGAGATCGCCCGGGCTGCAGCAGATGCGCTCGATGGTGCCGGCGCGCGGCGCGACCACCTCGACCTCCATCTTCATGGCCTCCAGCACCACGAGCACGTCGCCCTCGGCCACCGGGGTCCCCTCGCTTGCCTCCACCTTCCAGACGTTCGCCGCCAGGGTGGCGCTGATCGGATCCCCGCTTGCCGGGGGCGTCGCGACGTCCGGTGCGGGTGGCGGCTCAGGCGGGGGCGGCTGCGCGGCCCAGCGCTCCCGCTCGGCCGCAAAGGCTCCTCGCTGGGCTCCGCGGAACGCCTCGGCGGCGTCGGTGGTCCCGGCGAACGCCGCGAGGTGGTGGCCCACGTCGAACGCCGTCTCGGTGATGTCGAGTCTGCGGTCCCCGTCGCGGACGCCCCGCCGCCAGTCCTGCAGTTCGTCGTGACTGACCGGGAAGAACTCGATCTGATCGAACTGCCGCAGCAGCCACGGGGTGCCCGCCGGAAAGTCGGGGGTGACGCGGTGGGTGTTCCAGACCGGCACGGTGCGCCCCACGAGCTGGTATCCGCCGGGTCCCTCCATGCCGTAGACGCACAGGTACGCACCCCCGATCCCGACCGCGTTCTCGGGCGTCCAGGTGCGCGCGGGGTTGTACTTCGTCGTCACCAGACGGTGGACGGGATCGAGGGGCACCGCCACCGGCGCTCCCAGGTAGACGTCGCCGAGGCCCATCACCAGGTACCGGGCCTCGAACAGGATGCGCTCGACGTCGGCAACGTCGTCGAGTCCGTTGATGCGGCGGATGAACTCGGTGTTGCTCGGGCACCAGGGAGCGTCGGCCCGGACCGACCGCATGTAGCGCTCGACGGCGAGCCGGGCGTCCGGGTCCTCCCAGGCGAGTGGAAGGCGGACGATGCGACTGGGGATCTGCAGCCCGTCCATGTCGGCGAGCGCCGCCTCGGTGGTTTCGACCGCGTCGAGGATGGCGCCGAGGTCGGTCACGTACGGGTCGAAGTGGACCTGCAGGGACCGGATTCCGGGGGTCAGATCGATGACCCCGGCGGGACGATCCGCATCGAGTGCGCACATCAGCGCGTGCACGCGGATCCGCAGGGCCAGGTCGAGTTCCATGGGGCCGAACTCGACGAGCAGGTTCTCGTCGCCGCTGCGCCGGTAGGTCACTTCGGGCCGCTTCCCGCGTGACGGAGCGCGGGCCACCACCGCCTCGCGCGGTGGCGTCCGCTCGATGGTGACCGGGCGGGGCGCGGCCAGGTGCTCGACGGCCCATGTCCGCGCCCGGTCGAGATCGAGCGCCTCACCCGGATCGACCAGGCGCAGACGCACCCGATCACCGGCCGAGAGCTGGCCGAGCTTCCACAGGTGGGACCGCGCGACCGTCAGGGGGCACACGAACCCGCCGAGGCTGGGACCGTCCGGGCCGAGGACCACCGGCATGTCCCCGGTGAAGTCCACGGCGCCGACCGCATAGGGCGTGTCGTGGATGTTGGACGGGTGCAGCCCGGCATCGCCGCCGTCGGGGCGCACCCACTCAGGAACGGGCCCCATGAGCCGGACACCCGTGCGGTCGCTGTTGTGGTGCACGGTCCAGGTCGCGTCGAGCATGCGGTCGACGGAATCGCCGGTCAGGAAGTCGGGTGCGGCGTGCGGGCCGTACACCACGCCGATCTCCCAATCGGAATCGAGCCACGGGATCAGGGTGTCCGGGGCGGCGGAGGCCGGCGCGGGTGTCGACGCGCGTTCGGGATCGAGCCGGAGCACGTCCCCCGCCTGGAGGGGCCGGCCCGCGTGCCCGCCGAACCCGCCCAGCGCGAACGTGCCGCGGCTTCCCAGGAAGCGGGGCGCCTGGAACCCGCCCCGGACGGCGAGGTAGGCCCTGGCCCCATGGCCCTCGACCGCCCCCAGGCGGAGCGCTCCGCCCGCCGGCACACCAATCGGGGTCCATCGCGGCACCGGCTCGCCGTCGAGGGTCGCGCCCATGTCGGCGCCGGCCAGGCAGATCGTCGTCGCCCGCATGAAGACCAGCGACGGCCCGATCCGGGTCATCTCCAGGACCAGGTCCTCGGACTCGTTGCCCAGCAGGCGGTTGGCAAGCCGGTGGGACCAGTCGTCCATCGGTCCGGATGGCGGTACCCCCACCGACCAGTAGCCACGTCGGCCGGGCCAGTCGTGCAACGTCGCGCTCAGACCGGCCGCGCGCACTTCGACCGTGGGCGTGGAGGTGTCGAGGCCGGCGAGCAACGAGGTCGAGATCTCGCCGCCGCGCATCGCGGCGCCCCGGGCCAGGTCCCGCAGCATGGGGAGGTTGGTCTCGATGCCCCACACCTCGCTGCGCGACAGCGCGTCGCCCAGCGCGTCGAGGGCCGCGGATCGATCCTCACGGTGCACGATCAGCTTTGCGAGCAGGGGGTCGTAGTGGGGGGTCAGTTCGGTCCCCGCCTCGACCCATGTGTCGATCCGGATGTCGTCGGGGAACTCCACCGACGTGAGGGTGCCGACGCTCGGGCGGAACTCGCGGGCGGGGTCTTCGGCGTAGACCCGCGCCTGGATCGCGTGTCCCCTGGGTCCTCGGCCGGTCCACTGGCCCAGCACGTTCTCGCCCCGGGCCTGCCGCAGCATCCAGGCGACCAGGTCGATGTCCAGGACGGCCTCGGTGACGCCGTGCTCGACCTGCAGCCGGGTGTTGACCTCCAGGAAGTGCGGCTGTCCCGAGTCGCGGTCGAGGATGAACTCGACGGTCCCGGCCGATCGGTAGGCGACGGCTTCACCGAGGGCGATGGCGGCGTCATGGATGATCTCCCGCACGTCATCGGGCAGGTCGGGAGCCGGCGCCTCTTCGACGACCTTCTGCTGGCGGCGTTGGATCGAGCAGTCGCGGTCGCCGAGCGCGACCACGCGGCCGGCGCCGTCACCGAAGATCTGGACCTCCACGTGGCGTGCGCGTGTGATGTACCGCTCCAGGTAGACGGTGCCCACACCGAAGCTCGCCTCGGCGAGGTGGGTGACCCGAGCGTGGTGTTCGCGAAGGTCCCGGGGGGTGTGGCAGACGGCCATTCCGATGCCGCCGCCGCCGGCGACGCTCTTGAGGATCACCGGATAGCCGATCGCCTCGGCCTGTTCGAGGGCGTCGTGGACCGAGTCGACGGCGGGCGAGCCGGGGAGCATCGGGACCCCGCATTCGGCGGCGAGCGCCCGGGCCGCGTCCTTGTGCCCGAATGCGCCGATCTGTGCCGGGGTGGGCCCGCAGAACGCCATCCCGGCGTCCTCGACGGCGGCGGCGAAGACCGCGTTCTCGCTGAGGAAGCCGTAGCCGGGGTGCACCATCGAGGCCCCGGTCTCGGCCGCTGCGGCCAGGACGGCCGCGGTGTCGAGGTAGCTCTCCGCCGGCGGACCCCCGCCGAGCCTGACCGCGCGGTCGGCGACGCGGACGTGCGGGCTGGAGACGTCCGCGTCGGAGTACACGGCGACCCCGGCCATGCCGAGGGCGGCCACCGAGCGAAGGATGCGAACGGCGATCTCGCCGCGATTCGCGACGAGCACGACGCCGTTCACGCGGAACCTCCGCGTATGACGAGTCTGACCGGCGTGGGATCGAACCCGTTGCACGGGTTGTTGATCTGCGGGCAGTTCGAGATCAGCACCAGCGTGTCCATCACCGCCTCGAGCACGACGTGCAGGCCGGGCGCGGAGATGCCGTCGACGATGCCAAGGGTTCCATCCGCTTCCACCGGAACGTTCATGAACCAGTTGATGTTGCTGACCAGGTCCCGCTTGCCCAGCCCGTGCCGGGCACCCTCCTGGAGGAAGTTCTCCACACACGCGTGCTGGTGCCTGGTGTGGTGGCCGTACCTGAGCGTGTTGGACTCCTGGCTGCAGGCGCCGCCGATGGTGTCGTGCCGCCCGCAGGTGTCCGAAACCACCCGCATCAGCACGTTGCCCTCGTTCGATCGCAGCTCGCTGCCGGTCGTCAGGAAGATGTTGCCCCGGGCGCTGATCGTGTCCTGGGCGCTGTAGCGCTCCTCCGTTCGGTGGGCGTTGTAGAGCAGGCAGTCCACCGCCTGGTTGCCGCCCTCGTCGACGATCTCCAGCGTCGCCCCGGCGGGCACGACGCCGCTCCACGGCGCACGCGCCGGGACGACCACATCCAGGGTCGGGCTCAACGCGCACCTCCCGCGTCGCAGAGCTCGTCCGTGTTGTCGAACGCCCGCGCCCGTTCCGGGCTCGATCCGCGGATGGGATCGTCCGACGCGGCGGGTGCGCCGGTCCACGCGGTGAGTCGCACCGGAGTGGCGGTGTAGGCCGGGCGGGTGTCGAGCCGATGCGGGCAGTTCGCCACCGACACCAGCAGGTCCATCTCCGCCCGCAACGTCACGTGGCGACCGGGTGCCGCGGCGCCGTCGAGCACCAGTGCCCCGTCGGGCTCCACGACGACTCGCTTGAACAGGTTCACCGCCGCCGGCAGGTCGCGGCCGGTGAGCCCGTGTTTGGCCAGCCCGTTCAGCAGCCGTTCCCGTGCGGACGGATGCGCTCCCCACGCGTCACCGCTCCCGTAGCGGGCGGTGTTGTCGGCCGGCGTGGACGGGCCGCACATCGTGTCGTGGCGGGCCGAGGTGTCCTCAATGAACGAGGCCATTGCGCGCCCCATGTCCGACAGCAACACCGACGCGGGCCCCGGGTAGGCCTGCCACTGCACCTTGACCGTGTCGGCCACGTTCAGGCGTTCGGTCGGCGCGTCGGCCCGATGCAGGACCATCGCCACGCACGCGTCTCCCTCCACATCCAGGAGCCGGAGCCGCGCGCCGCGGGGCAGGCGGTGCGTGGCGGCCCCGCCCGGTCCGAGCGTCTCCTCCCAGATCATCGCCTCCGCGGCGACGCCCGGCGGACGATCGGTCGCCGTGCGGGCCGGCACGGTCGGCTGTGTGGCGGCCGCCGTTCCCGCCTGGGATCGGGCATGGGCGCGCGCGGCGTGTGTCGTTGCGGTGCTCGACCCGGGAGAGAGGGCCACGCTGACCTCCGACTTTCGATGAGCGTTAGAAAGTCCCTCCACGCTCGCGCGTCGGTGAGCCAAAGTCAAGCGACGGGTGACGATCATCGGTCGTGGCCCCGGCGGCAGCGCGCGGCGCCCCTGGCTGCGTACACTCCCGGTCAGCGCCATGACCCCGACCCCAGACACGACGACCCGGCGATGAGGCGACGGCACGTCGGACGGCCGCGGGCGGACGGCAGCCGCAACGAGGGGCATCCACGCGACGAGATCATCGCCGTCGCGAGCCGGCTGTTCTCGGAACACGGCGTGGCGCGGACCACCATGAGCGAGATCGCCCGGCGCTCCGGGCTCAGGCAGTCCTCGGTCTACTACCACTTCAAGGACCGGGACCAGATCCTCGTCGAGATCGTCTCGGTGGCGAACCGGGTCATCCTGGAACACCTCGAGCGGGTGACCGCCGACGGCGGGAGCGCCGCCGAGCGTCTCTACCGCCTGCTCCGGTTCGACGCCCGGCAGATGTGCCGATTCGCGTTCGACATCAACGAGATCTACCGCCTCGGCGCGTTGCAGGACGAGCGCTTCGCGGACTTCTGGAACGAGCGCCAGGAACTCAACGACGCGGTGGCGGCGCTGATCGCCGAAGGCATCGCCGACGGGGCCCTGCGCGAGGTGGACCCGACCCTCACCGCGCTGGTGCTGCTCTCGAACGACGAGGGCACGCAGAACTGGTTCCGGTCGATGGGCGAGTTCGGCCAGGTGGGCGGTGAGCACTACGACCCCGAGGACATCGCCACCTTCGTCGCCGATCTGGCCCTTGCGGGGTTGCTCCGCGACCGCGACGAGGTCGATCACCTGCGTGCGCGCGCACTGGAGCTCGACCCCCGCGACTGAGTTCGTCAGGGTCGGCGCACCGAGGCCCTTTTCGGCCCCCCTCGGCGGGTGTGCGGCGAGCGGGCCGTTTCGCCCCAGGTCCGGATGGCGCCCCCGTCGCTTGTGCCATGTGGATGATGAGGCGGGCGGGCCGCCCTCCCTACTGTGCCGCGCATGCCATTGTCCGAACCCGCTGCCGAAACACCCGTTCTCTGGGATTCGCTGAGCTGGCCCGAGCTTGCCGCGCTCATCGAGGGCGGCCTCGACACGGTCATGCTCCCGGTCGGGGCCACCGAACAGCACGGCCCTCACCTGCCGCTCGGCATGGACACTCTCGCCGCGCTCGCGGTGACCCATGGGGCGTCGGCCCGGACGGGCATCCCGGTGCTGCCGCCCATCAGCGTCGGCTGTTCACTCGGCCACACCGCCCGCTGGCCCGGAACGCTCTCGCTCCGCCCCGGGACCCTGGCCCGGGTGGTCACCGACATCGCCGAGTGGCTTCACGAGTCGGGCATCCGGCGGCTGGTGATGATCAACGGCCACGTCACGAATCACGCGCCGCTGCGGTGCGCGCTGGAGGAGATCCGCCACGACTTCCGCGACATGCGGGTGGCGCTCCGGTCGTTGTGGGACCTGTCACCCGACATTCACGCGGCGTACCACGATGATGCCGTCAATTTCCACGCCAATCGTGCGGAAACGGCGCTCGTGATGGCCGTGCGACCCGACCTCGTGCGACTCGACCTGGCCACCGATCAGCCCGATCGTGGCCGGGATGCCGTGTTCAGCTACCGGGTGGACCAGGAGACGGCGTCCGGCGTCGTGGGAATCCCGACCCTGGCGACCGTGCCGGAAGGGGAAGCGCTGGTCGAAGGGTGCATCACGGCGCTGGTCGATCTGCTCGACCGGGCGCGGCTCGAACGTCCGCCGATCGACATGGAGGAACCGCGGTGACGACATCAATCGAGCAGCCCGCACGTGCGCTCGTACGCGACCTGGAGGCCGCCGGCGTCCGCAACGCCCTCGCGAGCTTCGTCGACATCCACGGCATCTCCAAAGGGAAGGTGGTGCCCATCCGGCATCTGGCCGACATGCTGCAGGGATCGGAGCTCTACACGGGCGCGGCGCTGGACGGGGTTCCTCAGGCCGTCAATGACGAGGAGGTTTCCGCGCATCCCGACCCCGAGTCCGTGATGCTGCTTCCGTGGCAGCCCGAGATCGCGTGGTTCGCCAGCGACCTGCACCTTCACGGGATGCCCTTCGAGGCCTGCAGCCGCGGGATCCTGCGGCGGGCCCTGGCGGTGGCCGCGGACCTCGGATACCGATTCAACCTCGGGGTCGAAACCGAGTTCTACGTCCTGCGGGAGCACGAGGGCGGCGTCGCGCCCGCCTCGGCCCGCGACACCCTGGACAGGCCCTGCTACGACATCCGCGGGATGCTCGACAACTACGCGTGGGCGTCCGAACTCATCGAGGCCATGAACGGGCTCGGATGGGACGTCTACTCCTGGGACCACGAAGACGGGAACGGGCAGTTCGAGACCGACTTCGCCTTCGCCGACGCGCTGGTCACGGCCGACCGGGTGACGTTCTTCCGGCTGCTGGTGAACGAGATCGTCCGACCCCACGGACTCTTCGCGACGTTCATGCCCAAGCCGTTCGGCGACCGAACCGGTAGCGGGGCGCATTTCAACATGTCGCTGGCCGACATCGACACGGGTCGGAACCTGTTCGCCGACGGCGACGATCCGCGCGGCTGCGGGCTCTCGGAACTCGGCTACGCGTTCATCGCCGGCGTGCTCCGGCACGCGGGCGCGGTGTGTGCGCTGATCGCCCCGACGGTGAACAGCTACAAGCGGCTGGTGAGCCGGGGGAGCATGAGCGGCTTCACGTGGGCGCCGGTGCAGGTGTCGTTCGGCAGCAACAACCGCACGAACATGCTGCGCATCCCGCTCGCGGGCGGACGTGTGGAGTGCCGGGCGGCGGACATCTCGTGCAACCCCTATCTGGGGGCGGCGCTCATCCTGCGCGCCGGACTCGAGGGGATCACCGAGCGCCTCGACCCCGGCGAGCCGTTCCACGAGGACATGTACGCGTACGGTCCAGGCGAGCTGGAGGCCATGGGCATCCGTTTTCTCCCCAGGACGCTCGGCGAGGCCGTCGAGCAGCTGGCGGCCGACCCGCTCGCCCGCGACGTGATGGGGCCCCTGATGCACGACACCTTCGTCGGCTTCAAGCGCGGGGAGTGGGACGAGTACCACACCCACGTGTCCGACTGGGAGCGTGACCGCTACCTCAGGATGTTCTGAGCGTGTTCGCCACCGGGACAAGGACGGGCCGGTCCGTTTGCTCCATCGGGCCCACGGCGCGCCCGGCACCTTTCAATAGCGTGTTGAAAGTTGTCCGCGTCGATGCACCCACCGGAGGTGGAACTTGCGACGAATCTCACGTCTCGCGCTCGCCCTCACTGCAACCGTCCTGCTCGCGCTCGGCCTCGCGGCCTGCGGCGACGACTCCTCCTCGGCGTCCTCGGACCCGATCGTGATCGGCTACAGCGCCTGGCCCGGGTGGTTCCCGCTCAAGGTGGCGGAAGCGCAGGGGTTCTTCACCGATGCGGGCGTGAACGTGGAGCTGAAGTACTTCAACGACTACACCGCCTCCATCGACGCGCTCGCGGCGGGTCAGGTCGATGCGAACGCCCAGACCCTGAACGACACACTCGCCATCGCGGCCACCGGCTCCGACGTGCGGATCGTCGTCAACACCGACTTTTCCGCCGGCAACGACGCCATCATCGCCGATCGATCGATCACGTCGGTGGCCGACCTGAAGGGCAAGACGGTCGCGGCTGAGGCCGGCGTTGTCGACCACTTCCTGCTGCTGCAGGGGCTTGAAGCCAACGGGATGACCGAGCAGGACGTCGATTTCCGCGGGACGCCCACCGACGCCGCCGCGGCTGGATTCGCGGCCGGGCAATTCGACGCGGTCGGGGTCTTCGCGCCCTTCACCATCGAGGCCCTGAAGCGGCCCGGATCGCACGTGCTGTTCTCGAGCAAGGACTACCCGGGGTCGATTCCAGACCACCTGGTCTTTTCCGCCGCGATCGTCAAGGACCGCCCGGAGGACATCCAGAAGATCGTCGATGCCTGGTACACGACCGTCGACTTCCTGAGCTCGAATCCCGATGCGGCGCGTCAGATCATGGCCGACCAGGCGGGTGTCAGCACCGAGGAGTACGCGACGCTCGACGCCGGGACGCAGATCCTGTCGGCCGATGACGCGCTCGCGGCCTTCGCCGACGCGGACGTTCCGACCTCCCTGCCCCGCACCGCGGCCAAGATCAACCCATTCCTCGTCGACTCCGGTCTGACCAAGAACGAGGCGCCACTCGAGAACCTGTTCGACCCGAGCTTCACCCAGGCCGTCGTGGACGGGGGGAGCTAGCCCATGCCCCTGCGTCGGAACGGCCTCAAGATCGGCGACATCGAGGACCGTCCCGATGGCGGGATGGGATCCACCATGGTGCGGGGGTCCGGTGAGGGCCCCCACACCATTGACTGGCGCCGGTCGCTGGCGGCCCGCAACGCCCGCACCCGCGGGCGCCGCCACCACCCGGTGTTCCGGATCCGCGACGAACTCTCGCCCCGCTGGCGGATGTCGCTCACCCTCGTGGGGCTGGTCGTGCCGTTGCTGATCTGGTTGTTCATGGCCACCAGCGGCTCGGCCACGGTGCTGGTGCCGAGCCCCGGAGCGGCGCTCGAGAGCATCGGCCGCATGTGGAACGACGGAACCCTCACCGGCGACGTGTGGGCCTCGTTCCGCCGCATCCTGATCGGCTACGCGATCAGCATGGCCATCGCCGTCGTGCTCGGGGTCTTGATGGGGTCGTTCCGCTCGGCGGAGTCCTTCCTCGAGGCCCCGATCGCGTTCATGCGGTACGTCCCCGCCACGGCCCTCGTCCCCTTGATGCTGTTCTGGCTGGGGATCGACGAGACGCCCAAAATCGCGCTGATCGTGATCGGCTCCGTCTTCTTCAACGTGCTGATGGTGGCCGACGTGGTCCGCAACGTCCCGAAGGAACTCATCAGCGCCGCGTACACCCTCGGCGCGGGGCGCCTGCGCGTGCTCCGCCAGGTCATCCTGCCGCACTCGACGCCCGGCATCATCGACGTCGCGCGCATCAACCTGGCCGCGGCGTGGGCCATCCTCGTCGTCGCCGAACTCCTGGCCGCCGAGGAGGGACTCGCCTTCCGCATCGTGCGTGCGCAGCGGTTCCGCCAGATCGACGACATGTTCGCCATCCTGATCATCTTCGGGATCATCGGTGTGGCCACCGACCTGAGCCTGCGCTGGTTCCGGAACCGTGCGGCTCCGTGGGCCCGTCCATGATCGGGCCCGACCGGACCCCAAGGCCCGCTCCACTGCGAAAGGGGACCTGATGGCTGCCCAGACGATCATCGTGCGCCCCGAGAAGCTCGAGGTCCGCGGCCTGGTGAAGCGGTATCCCGGCCGCCGGTCGCGGCCGGGGACCCTCGCGGTCGACGGCATCGACCTGACGGTTCGCGCGGGCGAGCTGGTGTGCATCGTCGGCGCGTCCGGGTGCGGGAAGTCCACGCTGCTCAACATCATCGGCGGGCTTGAGGAACCCACCGAAGGCGCGGCGACGGTCGACGGCCACCGGGTGGTCGGCCCGGGCCCCGATCGGGGCATGGTGTTCCAGGGGTACAGCCTGTTCCCGTGGCAGACCGTCCGCGAGAACGTCGAGTTCGGACTCAAGGCCGCGGGCGTCCCGAAATCGCGCCGTCCGGCACGCGTCGACGCACTGCTGACGGTGATGGGCCTCGGAGTCTGGGCCGACCAGCTCCCGCGAGCGCTGTCGGGCGGCATGCGCCAGCGGGTGGCGATCGCTCGCGCGCTCGCCCCGGAACCCGACGTACTGCTGCTGGACGAGCCCTTCGGCGCCCTCGACGCGCAGACCAAACGCGCGATGCAGGATCACCTGCTCGAGGTGTGGCGCCGCACCAGGGCCACCGTGGTCATGGTCACCCACGATGTGGAGGAGGCCATCTACCTGTCGTCTCGGGTCTACGTGCTGAGCTCACATCCGGGCCGCGTCGCCGCCGAGGTTCCCGTGCCCTTCCCGGATGACCGCACGCCCCGCATCAAGCGCACGCCGGAGTTCGGCGAACTCGTCGAACAGGTCGAGGCGATCCTGATCGACAACCGCTGAACGGCGCCTCGGGCCGTCGCCCTCGGGGCGGCGTCAAGCATTTCGCGGCTGAGGCCGATGCAATGGGCGAACGACTCGCGCACATGACGTGCCGCGGGTCCGGCGTTCCCACCGTGCCGGGGGAACGCGTGCCCACATACATCGGGAAGGAACCCGACCGTGCATCTCGTGCGTGCCCGCGCATCCGCGCGTCGGCTGACGGTGCCCGCTGCCCTGACCGGGCTGCTGGCCGTCGGCGCCATGACCGGCCCCGCCCAGGCCGCTCCGTCGAAGACCTATCAGTACGGCCCGGCCGGATGGACCGGAATCAACGCCGGCGTCGCCCCGGCGAGCAACGCCGGGACGAGCGGTCCGCGGGTCCTGCGGGCGACGCGACGGCGCGGCGCGACCTACGCGATCGAGCGGCATGTCGTCACGCCACGTCGTCGCGGCGTTCGCATCGCGGCCAACGTGACCCTGCGTTCGTCCGCTTCGACGGGGCGGGGCAGCATCGTGCAGCTCCAGCTGCGCGAGCTGGACCGGTCGGGTCGGCTCGTCCGTGTTTCGGCTTCGCGACACGTCCTGGTCGGACGCGGCGGATACCGCCGTGTGGGCATTCGGGCGCAAGCCAGGCGAGCCGGAAACGAAGTCATGCTCCGCATCGTCGAGCTGCGGGCTGCGAGGGGCCACGGCCTGCTGCTGGGCGACACACGCGTGACCGCGACCGGCGCGGCGGCCGCACCTCCCGCCGCTCGCCGGGTGAGGGAACCGCTCGCCACCCGCCCCTCGGTCGGGCCGGCCCGCCCCGTGTCACCCGACCCGGACGCGGGCGCGTCCACGCCGCCGCCCGGGCCCCGGGTCGAGGTTCCTGTCCCCGTGCCGCCGATCACCACCCCGCGCACGCCCGTGATCCCGACACCTCCGAAGACCCCGTCTCCGGCCAC
Source organism: Actinomycetota bacterium (assembly GCA_020636905.1). Classification (GTDB taxonomy): domain Bacteria; phylum Actinomycetota; class Thermoleophilia; order Miltoncostaeales; family Miltoncostaeaceae. Next base: position 55,823 of record JACJWX010000007.1, read on the forward strand.
CCCCGACACCGAGCCCCCCGTACTCGGCTTCCTCGCGCCGCTGGCCGGCGCGACCGTCAGCGGCGCGTCGGTGCCGGTGTGGGTGGCGGCCAACGACGCCTCCGGTGTCGCGAGCGTGCGCTTCCTCATCGACGGGCGCAGTCATTCGGTGGACCGGTTCGCGCCGTACGCCATCGGGCCCGGCGGGACATGGGACACGACCGGGGTCGCAAACGGTCCGCACACCCTGACCGCCGTCGCGACCGACACCGAGGGCAACCGCGCCAGCCTTGATCTGGAAGTCGTGGTCGACAACACCACGCCCACGCCCGATCCCACACCGACCCCGGACCCGACCCCGACGCCTGACCCGACGCCGACGCCTGACCCGACGCCGACGCCTGACCCGACGCCGACCCCGGATCCGACGCCCCCGCCGGCAGGGTCCTCGGGCGCCTATCCGTTCGACCCGCTCGCCGCCGTGAACCAGCTCATCCCGGACGGGATCGCCTCGGACGCGCGCAGCGACGCGATCGTCGCGCAGCTCGCCGAGAACGTGAGCGTCATGAAGCCGTTCCTCGCCAGCGAGTCGGACGTGCCACCGGTCTACGTGTCGGCGCCCACCGATCCCTGGTACACCACGACGGTCGCCGGGACGACGGTGCGGTTCCGCCTCCCGGATTCGTTCGCCATCGGCGGGGGCTCCGACGCGCCCCTGGTGGTTCAGGATCCGAACCACCCCGACTACGGGACCGACGTGGAGCTGCGCCTGTGGCAGGCCACCGTCGACACGAAGAACCGGACCCTCAGCGCCAACGGTGCGGGGCTCTTCCACTACAACAACGACGGTGCCCTGTTCGGCGGGCAGCGCAGCCTGGGCCAGCCGTTCCTCGGCTGGGGCACCGGGTGGGGACTGTCCATCACGGCCGGCCTGATCCGTCCCGAGGAGATCCAGGCGGGCGAGATCCGGCACGCCATCCGGTTCGCGTACTCCAACCGGGACTTCGTGAGCACGTTCCGCGCCCCGGCGATCAAGACCGACCAGCCGAAGGGCACGACGACGCGCAATCCCGCGACCGCCATGGAGATGGGGATGCGGCTCCAGCTCGACCCGTCGCTTGACTGCGACACGCGCACGGTCGCCGGCTACTCGAACCAGAGCAACGAGACCCGCACGCTGCGGATCGTCTGCCGGGCGCTTCAGCGCTACGGGATGATCGCGGTCGACGGCACCAGCGACCGGAACCTGGTCCTGATGATGGAGCATCAGTCCACCGCCGGCTGGGATTCGGTGATCGGCGCGGCGCGGTACGGCTCCTACGGTCACCTGATCCGCGACGTCACGTCGCCGTCGGACGGACTGAAGCGCGACGCCAACTCGGGCATCCCGTGGTCGCGGATGCGCGTGCTCGACCGGAGCGTGTTCACGCTCCAGTAGCCCGGGTTCCATGGCAGCGTCTTCCCGCGGAACAAGCCGGCCAGTTCCGCGGGAACACCGCCTTCACATTCGCCACACAACCCCGTTCCCAGGTCTGAGTGGCGCTCGCCTCAAGTACGAACGAGGCGAGCCGATATACCCCGTTCGGGGAGTGTGCGACTCCCCGGACGATGGTCGCCCTCACGCCGCGTCGGCGCGAACATGCCCCTATGCCGAACCTCAAGGAAAAGGGGGCGCGGGTGCCACGACGGCGACGCATCAACCTTCATCGTGGGATTGCCGGAAGCGCGGCGATCCTTGCTCTTGGTGGCGCATTTGCCACCACCTCCGCTTTCGCGGCCGCGCCTGCAGCGCCGGCCGGCGCGAGCGCAACAATCCTGACGCTCAACAACACCACGGCGCAGCTGCTGCCCGATGGTGCGAACGTCACGTCGACCATCCAGGTCGCCGGTGCCCAGAACGTCATCCGTGACGTCGACCTGATCACCAACATTCCGCACACCTCGTCGGGCGATCTGCGCATCACGCTGACCTCGCCCAAGGGGACGACGGTTGTGCTCACCGACACCACGCTCGACTTCAACGGGGATCCGACGGGTCGTACCCAGGACGACTGGTTCAACGGAACCACGTTCGACGACAGCGCCACCAAGTTGATGTCGGATCAGACCCTGGTGTTCCCGCCCGGTGGCGAGAACTTCATCCCGCTCGGGAGCGTCGTGCCCGAGGGCGCGATGGCCGCGTTCGTCGGTGAGAATCCGAACGGCACGTGGACGCTGCGGATCCAGGACAAGATCCCGGACGATCCGGGCGACCCGCTCGCGGTTCCGCCGCGTCCGGCGTCCAACGACTCCGGGTCGCTGAACAGCTGGAGCCTCAAGATCGCCACCATGGCGAACGCGGCTCCGGAAATCGTGAACACGATTTCGTCGACCACCGTCACGCCCATCGCGGACGCACTTCCCCCGACCACCACGAACCCGTCCACCACGGACGTTCCGCTGACGGTCGCCGGACAGGGCTCGTACCTGCTCGACGTCAATCTGCAGGCCGGGATCATGCACACCTACAGCCCCGACCTCGAGATGTACCTCATCTCGCCGGCCGGAACGACCGTGCCGCTCACCACGCGCGACGGTCTGGCGCTCCGGAAGTTCACCGGGTTCCCGAACCTCTTCAACAACGTGATCTGGGACGACAACGCGCCCAACCTGATGAGCCGCCAGTCGCAGCTCGGATGGCCGCAGTCGGCCTCCCAGAACGTCCCGAACCTCGCCGGCGGCGCTGTCGCCGAGGGTGCGTTCGGCGCGTTCATCGGGGAGAACCCGAATGGCGTGTGGAAGCTCCGGATCGTGGACGCCTCCACCGGTGACACCGGCGTCGTCAACGGGATGAAGCTGATCATGAAGTCGACCAACGGCTTCACGACTCCGCAGCCGCCTCCTCCGACCGGTGGCGGCGGTGAGACTCCCGGCCCGGCTCCGAAGGTGACCATCTCGAGCCAGACGGTCTGTCTGCCCAACGGCAAGCTGCCGAAGGTCTCACGCGTCAAGATCGGTGCCGCCAGCGGCGCCGCGTACGCGGCCACCCGCCGCAACGTCTACACGGCGGCGCTGCGGGCCTCGACCATCGAGAAGTGGCTCCGTCAGGGCATCCGTACGGACGACCTGTGCGGTGGGGCGATCGGCGCGGCCGATCTGACGGCTCCGACCGACGCCGGCACCGTCCTGCAGTCGATCTCGGCGCCGAAGCCCCGTGTCATCGGGCTCCGCACCGCCAAGCTCGTCCGCACCAAGCGGGTCAGCCGGGCGCAGGCCGTCGCCCTCGGCCGGATTGCACGCGCTCAGCTCATCCGGGCGAAGGCGATCAACAATCGCGTCAACGGCAAGCTCACCGGCGGTGACATGGTCGCCGGCGCGGTGACCACGGCCAAGCTGAACCGCGGCCTGATCGTCACGGCGAAGACCGGGGCGTCGGCGGCACCGTCGAAGACGGTCCGTGCCGGCATCAAGGTTGCGGCCACGCCGGCCAAGGCGTCGACCCTGGTCCACCTGCGTCGCGCCGAGCTCCAGTCGCGTCAGGCGACGGCCATCCTCAACAAGGTGCGTCGTCAGCTGATGAGCGGGCTCACCGGCAGGAACTTCGCCAACGGGTCGATCGGGGCTGACAAGCTCTCGTAGTCGACACGGCACGCGGGATGTCGCGGCCGGCGGATGCGTGAGCATCCGTCGGCCGCAGCCGTGTCTGGCCACGCAGCCACCCGGGCGAACGCCCGATCACGCAACTCACAGCGCGGGGTGTGCACTCCGGAATCGGGTCCCCGACGGGACCTCGAAGCCGAGGCTCGACACCCGCGATACGGTGTTCGCCACGCGACGCGGTGAGCACCGCCCCCCTCAGCAACCAGTCGCCAGGGAGCTCCACGACATGACCACGAAGGTCGCCACCTCCAGTGCACACCGCCCGAAGGTCGTGCACATCATCGATCACCTCGGGTGGGGAGGGGCGGAGCGGCTGCTCCTGCAGTACCTGCCCTACCTCCGCGACGCGGGCTTCGACGTGCGGGTCTGCGCCCTCGGGACCCGTGAAGGGAACCCCGTCGGCGACGAGATCCGCGCCCTCGGATTCCCCGTCGACCTGGTGCAGGTCGACCACCTGCGCGATCTGACCGCCATTCCCCGCATCGCCCGGTACCTGAAGAAGGTGGACGCGGACATCGTCCACACCCAGCTCGAGTTCGCGGATGCCTTCGGCACGCTCGCGGCGAGACTCCGCCGGCTGCCGACCGTGTCCACGCTGCACACCATGACGCGCCTGTCGCGCAAGTCACGGGCCTACTGGCGCAATCGGATCGGCGATCTCATCATCGGCCGGCTCTGCCGCGCGGTCATCTGCGTGTCGGACGGCGCCCGAAGCTTCTACCTCGAAGACGGCCGCTACCCGGAACGCGCCCTCGTCACCCTTCGCAACGGCATCAACCTGTCGGCGTATCCCGGTGATGCCGCGGCCGGCCGCGCCGTGATGCGCGGGATCGGCGTCCCGGACGACGCCACCGTCATGGTGTCGGTCGCCGTGCTCCGCCCGGCCAAGGGCCTCGATCGCGCCATCGCGGCACTCTCGCGCCTCGCCGGGCGCCACCCGGGGTTGCACTACGTCATCGTCGGCGACGGCGACCACCGCCAGGCGCTGGAGGCGTCCGCCGCCGACCACGGCGTGGCGGACCGGGTGCACTTTGCGGGAGCGCGGACCGACGTCCCGAACCTGCTCGCCGCCGCGGACCTCTTCGTCCATCCCACGCTGGAAGACGCGCTCCCCACCGTGCTCGCCGAGGCCGGCGCGGCCGAACTGCCCATCGTCGCGAGCGAAGTCGGCGGAGTGCCCGAGATGGTGCTCGAGGGGCGTAACGGGCACCTGGTTCCGCCCGACGACGTGGACGCGCTGACCGGCGCGATCGACGCGCTGGTGGGTGCGCCCGCCGAACTCACCCGCATGGGGCAGGAGGGCAGCCGTCTCGTGGAGGAGCGGTTCGACCTGGCGACCCAGGCGCGCGCGCTCGCCGACATGTACCGCTCGTGGCTGGAAGGAACCGCATGAAGATCACCGTCGTCGAACCCCGCGAGACGGGGGGCATGGCGCACTACGCGCACCAGCTCTGCAACGGCCTCGCCGCGGCCGGAGCCGAGGTCACCCTGGTGACCGGGCCGGAGTTCGAGCTCATCGACTACCCGCGCGACTACATGCTGTCCCGCTCGTGGCGTCCCGCCACGCGACAGCGCGCCGGAGCGGGGAACGGTACGGTCGGCGGCCCGCTCGGGAAGGTGCAGCGGATGGCCGGCAAGGCCACCCGGAAGGCCGGGGCGTTCGGCAGGCTCATCAGCGAGTGGCGCCGGCAGGTGGACGAACTCGCCGCCGACGATCCCGACTGGGTGATGTTCGGCAGCATCGAGTTCTTCCTGGAGGCGCCGTTCCTGGCGAAGCTGCGCCGGAAGGGTCCGCGACTGGCCTCGATCGTCCACGAGCCGAACGCACGCGACTCCGGACGGGGCCTGTTCAGCGCCCTCGATCGCCGCCTCTACCACCGCGTGTTCCGGCCGTTCGATGCGCTCTTCGTGCACAACCAGGCCAACCGCGAGGTGATGCACACGCTGTATCCCGAGATCGAGTCGTCGCGCCTCCACGCGATCGACATCGGCAACATCATGCCCATGCCGCCGTCGGGTCCGGCCGATGTGGACCTGCGGGCCCGGTACGGGATTCCGGCGGACGCACCCGTGCTGCTGTTTTTCGGCAACATGCTGCCGAGCAAGGGCATCGGCGACATCATTGATGCGTTCCCGGCGGTCGTGGCGCGGTACCCCGAAGCCCGCCTGGTGGTCGTGGGCCACGCCGGCAAGCGCGTCGACCCCGATGCGTACGCGCGCCGGGCCCGCGAGCTGGGAGTGGGCGATCGTGTGACGATCGCCCCCGGGTACGTCGAGATGGACGAGATCCAGCCGCACATGGAGATGGCCACCGCGGTGGTCCTGCCGTATCGCAGCGCCACCCAGAGTGGGACGCTGCAGGTGGCGTACACGTTCGGGCGCCCGGTCGTGGTCACCAATGTCGGCGGCCTTCCCGAGGTGGTGGAAGACGGCGAGAGCGGGTACGTGGTGCCGGCACAGGATCCCGGGGCGCTCGGCGCCGCCGTGATCAAACTGCTCGAAGATCCCGAACACACCCGCCGGATGGGCGAGACGGCCAAGCGTCTGTCCGACACGCGCCACTCGTGGCCCACGGTCGCCGGCGCCATCCTGCGAGTGCTGGACGCCACGCAGGACCCCGCCGGTCAGACCGAGCAGCTCCCGGCCGAGGTCGGATCCTGAAGGACGCGCTCCGGGCACGGGCCGGCGCCCGTGCCCGCGGCGTCTACTCGCCCGCGGACTGTGGCGACTCGTCGGTCGTGTCGTTCGGCCGCGCGCGGAGCGCCCGGACCGCGGCCTTGAGCCGGTCGCGTGGAGCCTCGTCGTTTGCGTCCGCCCAGGTCTTGGCCGCCCGGCGGCCCGCGAGCGCCGACCTGGCGACGAGCCCCGCCGGTCGCCCGGTCCGGGTCAGCACCACCCGGCGCGAGACACAGACGTCGGTGGCGAAGCGCATTTTGTAGGAGCTCTCTCCCTGGCCGAGGTCGATTCGGGTGACGCCCGCCTCGAGGCCGTCGCGCATCGCGTGCGCGAAGACCGCGATCCCCACACCGAGTTTCGAGAACTCCGGGTCGAATCCACCCTGGTAGTGCGTCTGCCGATCGCCGATGCGCCACGCCAGCTCGGACGCCGCAGCGCCTCCCTCGAGCTTCAGCGTCCACAGCCGGAGCCAACCTCGGCCGGCGGCGGCTTCGCAGAACCGGATCAGCACCCCGCGCATCTCGTCGGTGTCGATGCTGGAGCCCCCGCGCGTTCCCCAGCGCAGATCGTGCAGGTGGAACAGGGTGGCCATGTCGGCGCGGGCATCCTCGACCGTCTCGGACCGGCCCAGTTCGGCGTCCTCGCGCTCCTCGATCCGCCGCAGGATGCGCCGGGTCTCCTTCCGGTTCCCCCGGGACATCCCGGTGAGCAGCCCGTCCCAACCTCCTTCCGGGGCATCGATGCCCGGGCGGCGCAGATCGCCGCGATCGTGGACGGTGCACCGTGCCGCCACCGCCACGTGTTCGATCCACGGGGCATCGCCGTCCGCGCCGAACAGCAGCATGGCGTGCCACCCCGGTTCGAGGGCGGCAAGGGCGCGTCCCGCCGCCGTCCAGCAGTGGCGCGCCGGCGCGTCGTGCGCCAGCAGGAACGGATACGCATCCCCCAGGGCATCACCCGGAAACCGAAGGGTCCGCACGCCGCGACGCGACACCCGCACCAGGGGCAGCAGGCCGAGGAGTTCGTCGCCCGAGGTCAGCACCACGACGGCCGGGAGCGCGCCCGGTGTGGCATCGAGCGCGGCGTCGAACCACTCGGGGGTGCCGAACGGCGAGCCGTCGAGGATCGCGAGTTCCCGCCATCGTTCCGTGAACGGTCGCAGCGCCTGGACGTCGGTGACGACACGGGCGGACAGGTGGGAATGGGAGCTTGGGTTCATCAGCCTCGTGGTCGGTTGGGGCCTCCCCGGGGCCGCGGGGCGAGCCGCCCGCGAGCGTGACGCCGGTTCCCCGACGTCGGCGGTGCCACCGGACCACGCTGGTGTCCGGTGGCACCGCCTGGGGGCGTCAGGAGAGGGCGTCCCTCACGAGTTCCGCCACCTCGGTGGGGTTGGTCCCCACGCGAACACCCTTGGCTTCGAGGGCCTCCTTCTTGCCCTGAGCCGTTCCGGAGCTTCCGGTGATGATGGCGCCGGCGTGGCCCATCTGCTTGCCCGGAGGCGCCTGGAATCCTGCGATGTACGACACCACCGGCGTCGACATGTTCTGCGAGATGTACTCGGCGGCCTTCTCCTCTTCGTTGCCGCCGATCTCGCCGACCATGACCACCAGATCGGTTTCGTCGTCGGCTTCGAACCGGCTGAGGATGTCGATGAACGACGATCCCACGATCGGGTCACCGCCGATACCGACGACGGTGCTCTGCCCGATGCCGAGCAGCGCCAGCTCCTTGCTGATCTGGTAGGTCAGCGTGCCGGAGCGCGACACGAGGCCGACCCGGCCCGGGTTGAACACCTGGGTCGGCATGATGCCGACGGTGCCCTTTCCGGGGCTGATCACGCCGGGGCAGTTCGGGCCGATGAGCGTCTGGTCCCCGCGCTTCAGGTGGGTGTAGATGCGCAGCATGTCGTGGGCCGGGATGCCCTCGGTGATGCACACCACCAGGTCGACGCCGCTCTCGAGCGCCTCATAGATGGCGTCGGTGGCGAACCGCGGCGGCACGAAGACCATGGCCGTGTTGGCCCCTGTCCCCTCGACCGCGTCGCGGACGGTGTCGAAGACGGGGATGCCCTCGACGTCCTGACCGGCCTTGCCGGGGGTGACGCCGGCGACGACGTTGGTGCCGTACGCCCGGTTCCGCAATGCGTGGAAGGTGCCCTCGCGGCCCGTGATGCCCTGCACCACGAGTTTGGTGTTGCCATCAACCAGAATCGCCATGCTCAGGCTCCCTTCGCGAGTTCGACGGCACGCTGGGCGGCCGAGAGCATCGTCTGCTCCACCACCACGTTGTCCGGGGCCTGCTCGGCGATGATCTTGCGGCCCTCCTCTTCGTTGGTCCCGTCGAGGCGCACCACGATGGGGAGTGTCGCGTTCATCTTGTCGAGGGCCGTCAGCAGGCCCTTCGCCACCTCGTCGCAGCGCGTGATGCCGCCGAAGATGTTGATGAGCAGCGACTTCACCTTGGTGTCCGACAGCAGCACCTCGAGCGCGGTCACCACCTCGTCGGCCTGCGATCCGCCGCCCGCGTCCAGGAAGTTGGCGGGCCGTCCGCCGGCGAGCGCCACCACGTCGAGGGTGCTCATGACCAGCCCGGCGCCGTTGCCCAGGATGCCGACGTCGCCGTCGAGCTTGACGTACGTGACGCCGCGTTCCTGTGCCATGCGCTCCTGCTCGTCTTCGGTGACCGACTGCTGCATCTCGGCCAGGTCCGAATGGCGGTACAGGGCGTTGTTGTCGATGGTCACCTTGGCGTCGAGCGCCACCACGTCACCGGACTCGGTCCAGATGAGCGGGTTGATCTCGACGAGCATTGCGTCCAGGTCGATGAACGCCGCGTAGAGCTGCTGCAGGATGGCGACGACGCCCTTCTGCGCGCCCACGTCGATCTTCGCGTTCGAGACGAGCCAGCGCGCGTGGTGCGCCTGGAATCCGGTGAGCGGGTCGACATGGAGTCGGGCGAGCGCCTCGGGGTTGGAGGCGGCGACCTCCTCGATGTCCACTCCGCCCATGGCCGAGAGCATCACCAGCGGCTTCTTCTCGCCGCGATCGAAGGTGATGGACGCGTAGTACTCCTTGACGATGGCCGACGCGGCCTCGATCCACACGGTGTGGACGGTGTGGCCCTTGATGTCCATCCCGAGAATGGCGCGGGCGTGTTCCTCGGCCTCGGCCGGAGTGTCCGCCAGTTTGATGCCGCCGGCCTTGCCACGGCCGCCCACCTGCACCTGGGCCTTGACGACGACCTTGCCGCCGATGCGTTCTGCGGCCGATCGCGCGGCCTCCGGTGTCTCTGCAACTTCGCCGCTGGGCACGGGAATCCCGTGGCGAGCGAACAGTTGCTTCCCCTGGTACTCGAAGAGATCCAAGTGTTGCCCCTGGGTGTTGTGGTCAGGTCCGACGTAACGGCGTGGACTGCGCGCGACGCCAGCCGTGCATCCTACCTGTAAGAACACCGTTCACCGTCCCGGCAGACCGGGACACTTGGCAGGAACCGGCCCGAGCGCGTAGGGTCGGCGCCCGGAAGTTCTTGAACGTTTCGATCACGAGGAGAGCACGTGCCCACTCTCACGTGTCTGCGCCGCGGGGTTCGCCTGGCGTCACTGGCGGTCGCGGCATCGACCTGCGTCACCGGAGCCGCCGTGGCGGCCGCCCCTGACGGCGTCCCGTTCGCCGCCGGCAGCCCCTTCAACCAGCTGGTCCCGGCCAATCCGCAGATCGCGGGCAACTCGGGGAACATCGACCGCGCCCTCGGCCTCAGCAACGAGTTCTACACGCCGGCCGTCTACGTGTCGCGCCCCTCCGATCCGCTCATCACGATCCGGCTGTCGTGGACCCCGAACCCGCTCGACGGGGTGAAGGTGCGGGTCGACCCGCGAGCGGTGCCGTCGAGCGAGAGCGACGCCCACGTCACCATCGTCGACACCGAACGCGACCTCGTGATCAGCCTCTACCAGGCCAAGCCCGTTTCGGGCGGGGTGTTGCAGGCCACCTCCGGCGGTATGGCGTCCCTGTCCGGCAACGGTGCGAACCGTGCCGACTCGAGCGGGGGTCGCGAGTCCGGCATCTCCCAGCTCGCCGGCCTGATCACCCCTGATGACGTCCGCCGGGCGGTCGCGAAGGGCGAGGACGGGGACCTGGGCCACGCGCTCGCCTTCGTTCATCACAGCGTGAGCAACAAGCTCCCGGCGATCGCCCCGGCGCTGTGGAACAAGGGCACCAGCTCGGACCCCAACGCACTCGCCATGGGTCAGCGCGTGTTCCTGGATCCCGCGGTCAACGTGAGCACCCTCCCGTGCCAGGGGGACGCGAAGCAACAGCGGTTCTGCCGGATCCTCGCGCGGACCCTGCAGCGCTACGGGGCCATCGCGGTCACGAACTCCGGGAACTTCAACGGATTCCAGATGGCCAACCCGATCGGCTGGACGGCGGTCGGGGAGGCCAACCCCTGGACCGGGCTCATCGGGGCGTCGCGGAGCGGCTACTACAACTTCATCGCCGCCGCGATCCCCTACCAGCGGATGCGAGCACTTGCGGGCCTGGGAACCCCGGGACCGTCCCAGCCCGGCCTCAGCGGCGGCGGTGGCTCTGGTGGCGGCTCCGGTTCCAGTGGCGGGGGCGGTGGCACGGGCGGCGGTGGATCCAGCGCCTCGCCGTCCACCAGCACCGGGTCCGCGGGCGGCGTCCGCATCCGCGTCAAGCGGAAGTCCCTCGTCGCCCGGGGCCGGGTCTACGTGCGTGTGGCGCTCACGACCAACCGCGCCATCCGTGTGCGGGTCCGGCTGCGGACCTTCGCCGCCACGGGCGGCCGTCCGGTTCGGACTCGCCTCGTCACCCGGGTGTTGCGCCCGCGGCGCACGAGCATTCTCAAGCTGCGGATGTCGGCGGCGCGGGTCGGCACCGCCGAACTCGGCGTGTGGCGGATGCGTTCCGGGAACGCCACGAAGCTGTCGGTGAAGCGCTTCAAGGTGCGCTGAGGCTTCCGCGCGGCGCGGGCCGGACGTGCGGCCCGCACCACGCGGCACGCTGCCGCGCGACGACGGCCGCTCGGCCGGCCTGGCGTCCCTGAGACATCACCCGCCCTCCGGGGCTTCCGGCGCGCGGTGGGCCGGGAACCGATCCGTGCCGCGAATCCCGCGGGGAGTGGGGCTACCCGACCGCCGAGGGGTTCACGATGAGGTAGGCGAGCACGGCGGCGGCGACGGCCGCGGCCACGACGAACGCCGCGGCGATCGCGATGCTCACGTGGCGCCGGTCGATGGCAATGGCGCCTCCGATGCCCAGCCGGTCACCGAACCTGCGGCCACCGGTGCGGTGGCGCAGGACGGCGAAGCTGCCGACGGCGAGCGCTCCGAGCATGGCGAGCACGCCCGCGATCGCCGCGCCGTGCCCGCCACCGGTGTCGGTGGGCGCCGTGCTCGGCGGCCGAAGCGGAAGTGGTTCGGGGACGGTCGCAGCGACGGGATCGACCTGGTCGCTCACGGCCGTCACCGCACTCGCGGTGCCGTTCTGAATGGACGCCAGGCGAGCGGCGAGAATGCGTGCCTGGCGTGCGCGTTCGCGGCGAAGCGCCGCCTGGCGCTCCCGCTCGAGGCGGGCGGCCTCCTGTCGGGCCTGCTCGGCCTGGGCGGCGGCCTGCTGCGCGTCGATCTCCGCCTGAGTCGGTCCGCTCGGTGTGGCCGGGGGCACGTACCTCGAGCCTCCGGAACTCGAGCCGCTCGAGCCGGACCCCGAACTGCCCGAACTCGTGCTCGGAGCGGGTGAGCTGGTTGGCGGTGGCGCGTCCGGGCCCGGCGGCAGGATCGGGGCCTGCGCGGTCGCGACCGCCGCGATCACGAAGAACGCGACGACCAGCGAACTCAGAAGAAGCCGACGAAACATACCCACGAGTCTACTGCGCTCGGTCATGTGGATTCGCCACCCGAAGGTCTGGTTCTCGGACCCAGACGCCCAAACCGGCGTCGGGCCACCCGCACGGCCCGTTGGCCCAGTGCCGTCGACCAGCGGAGGGGGCTTGCGCCGCGCTCGGGGACGACCACGAACCGCCGCAGCTCGAACGGCGGCGTGGCGCCGGTGTTTCGCCCGATCCGTGTGGTGCACGCGTGGGTGAATCCGGCCTCGATCGCCGCGGTGACCGTGGCCGCTGAGTAGTCGTGCACGGTGCCGTTCGGATACGCGAGCGTGCGAATCGGCCGATCCAGTTCCGCCTCGAGCCGCTGGCGTGACGACGTGAGGTCAGCGAGCTGGGCTTCGGGGGTCTCGTTGCCCAGGATCGCGTGCCATGACGAATGCGAGCCGAGTTCGAAGCCCATGTCGCCCAGTCGTCGGGCGCCGTCCCAGTCGACGTAGAGCGCGCCGAAGTCGGGTTCGTGGCCGGCGTCGAGGGCGGCGACGATCTCGTCGATTCGGGCCTCACGGGTCTGGCGGTCGCTCGCCTTCAGCAGCCGCGTGACCTCGCGGGCCGTCGAGGCGCGATCGGCGGCGGTCACCAGCGGCCAGTCCGTCCCATCCAGGCTGATGGCGGTCGCCCGGGCGGCGCGGATGCCCCAGGCGAGGCGCTCCCACCAGGGCGTCACCGCGCGGTCGATCAGCCCCGGCACGAGGAAGAAGGTGGCGGGCATCGCTCTGAGCCGGAGCTCCGGCGCGGCGATCTCGAGATTGTCCCGGTAGCCGTCGTCGAAGGTGATCGCCAGGGCCCGGGGCGGGAGTGGTCGCCCATCGGCAAGCGCGGCCAGAGCGGGTTCGAGGGCGACGACGTTCGTGAACCGGGCCAGCCAGTCGAGCTGGGCGCGAAACCCTGCGGGAGCACGTCCGGGGCCGCTGGGGAAGGCCCAGGTGTGATCCACGTTGTGGTAGCTCAGGATGGTCAGCGATGGCCGCACACGCCCTCCCTTCCATGGCACTCGCGCCGTCGGGCGGCGCCGAGGATCTCGAGGCGAACGGGCGCGCTGCCGCCTCGCTGGTCGTTCCTTGAACTCTGCCGGAGTGCGGGTCGGCCGCGACTCTGGCGCCGGCGGGCCCGCGTCCTGCCGGCCGGTGCTACTTGCCTGAGCGCCGGATCGAGCTGGTGAGCGTTCCGAACAGAATCGAGATGTCGCCGCCGATGGAACGGTTGCGGATGTAGTCCACGTCGAGCCGCAGTCGCTCGTCGAACGAGGTCTCGTTCTCGGAGCGCTTCACCTGCCAAAGGCCGGTGATTCCCGGGGTGGCCTCCAGGCGCTCGGTGTGCCAGACCGAGTAGGTCGTGGCGGCGAACGACGTCGGCCGCGGCCCCACCAGGCTCATCTCGCCCCGGAGCACGTTCAGGAGCTGCGGGATCTCATCAAGGTACGTGGCGCGCATGAACCTGCCCACGCGGGTGATGCGAGGGTCGTTCTCGAGCTTGAAGTCGGGCCAGGCGACCGTGCTGAGGTGGCGGAGTTCCGCCTTCATCTCCTCGGCCCGCGGGTGCATGCTCCGGAACTTGAACATCTTGAAGCGACGTCCGCCGCGTCCGGTCCGCTCCTGCTTGAAGAGGATCGGGCCGCCGTCTCCGAGCTTGATGATCGTCGCGAGCACGGCCGAGACCGGCAGCGTCACCACCAGCAGCGACGACGCCACGATCACGTCGAACGCCCGCTTGCTGCCGCTGTAGGCGCGGGACGGACGCGACGCGGCCGTCGACGACGCGGCGATCCGCGCGCGGCCGCTGAGCACGTGGGCGAGCAGCGCCCGGTCGAGATCCAGTCCACCGACGTGGTCCATCGGCGGCTCCGGCGCAGCCTCGAGGTGCCGCACGGGCGCCTCCCACTGCTGGAGTTCGGTGATGGCCGGATTGGTGGTCATACGCTGGATACCTCAGCGTCGCGGATGAGTACGTCTTCGAGCCAATCGGCAGCGGCGGTCAGACCTTCAGTCAAACCGACCTTCGGTTCGTAACCGAACGCGTCCCGAGCCCGCTGCACGCACGACGAAGTGCTGGGCGGATCTCCGGTCAGGGCCGGCTGGCGGTCGATGTTGACCTGGCGGCCCAGGACGTCGGAGATCGTGTCGAACAGTTCGTTCAGTGACACGGGGTTGGTGCCGCCGATGTTGAACGGTCCTTCCATGTCGCCCTCGGCGATGGCCGCCGTGGCGGCGACGATGTCCGACACGAAGGTGAAGTCCCGTCGCTGCTCGCCGGTGCCGAACAGCGGCACGGACGCCCCGGTCATGGCCGAGGTGAGGAACCGGCGGATGGCCATGTCCGGACGCTGGCGCGGGCCGTAAACGGTGAAGTACCGCAACGCGGCGGTCGACAGCCCGTAGTGGCTGTAGGCATGGAGCAGGCTCTCGCCCGCGAGTTTGGTGACGCCGTACGGCGAGATGGGCTTCGGCCGCACGTCCTCGGGCGTCGGCATCGTCTCCGCTGAACCGTAGATCGACGACGAGGACGCGAAGACGAGTCGCGGCACGCCCGCGACGACGGCGGCCTCGAGCACCCGCTGGGTCGCGACCAGGTTGTGGCCGGTGTAGACCTCGAACTGGTCACCCCAGCTGTGGCGCACGCCCGGCTGGGCCGCGAGATGCACGATGACGTCCGCGTCCCGGACGATCTCGCTCAGATCGGCGCTGCGGAGGTCGGCTTCGACGAACGAGAAGTCGTCGTGTGAGAGCGGCCCTTCGAGGTTCGCTTCCTTCGCGTCGCGCCCATAGAAGGGCGTGAAGCCGTCGACGCCGACCAGTTCGTGCCCGGCGGCGAGCATGTACTCACTCAGGTGTGAGCCGATGAAGCCGGCGGCACCGGTGACGACGACCCGCATCAGGCGACCTCGCTGGGGGCGGCGGTGCCCTGAAGGCGCGCGGTCGCCAGGGAGACGGTTTCCTCGAGCGTGAGCGCGTCGTCCGGGAAGGAGGCCGCGCCGAGCCGGACGTCGGGTGCCAGCGCACCGCGGATGCGCTGCACGGTCCCGGCCAGGCTGGTGGCGTTCGACTCGGGAAGCACGATGAGCGCCGAGCCCGTCCGAGGGTCGGTGCACAGCAGGTCGCAGAACCGCAGGCGCACGTCGCTCTGGTCCGGAAGGTCGGCGGGATCGATTGCCACCACCGAGATCGGTCGCTCGTACCGGCGGGCACGAGCGAACTCGTAGGCCAGCAGGTGCGCGGCGTCGTTCAGCATCGGGAGTCCGAAGCCGGATCCCTGCGCTTCAGCCTGCCGCCTGTTCCACTGCTTGAAAGGTCCCATCGTGACTGCCCCGTGATGTCGTTCGAAGTCCTCGGGCGCCGGTCCGTGGCGCCACCGAAAGCAGTCAACCAATTCACTTTCCCGGGGGCATCACCCGAACGTCTAGTCCGTTTGCCGGGCGTGTTTCCGGTGACGCAAGAGCCGAATTGCGAGTGTTTATCACCAGTGGTCATGGTGAACCTGGCGCTTCCCCGCTGCAACATCCACTTCCACAGGAGGCGCCGGGTCACCGGGCGGGTGGGAAGCAGTCCGATGCGTCCGCCTTCCCGGGCTGGCGGTCCGGGGCCCGGATCGGTGTTGGAGAACCGCGATCCGCCCCTAGAATGGCCGCGTGTCCGATATCGATCTGAACCAGGCCGTCCTCGACCTCCTCGAACGCTACGGGCGACCGGTCACCGCGCCCGCGGTGACGGTGGCGCTCGGCGGCGTCGCGGGCGGTGTGCTCGGCGAGCTCCCCGCGCCCGACATCGCGGTGGCGCTCCAGCATCTGCGTAGGGCCGGCCAGGTCGAGCGGCTCCCGGCCTGCCCGACCTGCGGCACCGTCGGCGAGATCTGGGTGATCGCGGGCGAGGCGCCCGCGATCACGTCCGCGATCATCGGGCCGGACCTGGCCGAGACCGCCGAGACGCTGGGGCCGCTGATCGCCGAGGGCGAGATCGAGGTCGGCGAGCGGGTCGAGGTGATCGAGGGCGAATGCTGCGTGCGCGCGTCCCGCCCGTGGCGCCCGACGCCGCCGCCCAGCTGACGCCCCACCGGTCGACCTTCGTCCGGGCACCGATCGCCTCGCCACTCAACCGACCGATTCCGTAGTTCTGTTGACTCTCGACCTCCGGCGACCGGACTCCTGTGCGCGTGGGGGGTGCGCCTTCTCCGCATTCCCACCTACCTTGCAGGTGTATTCAAAACGTCGCGCCACCGGCCGGATGCTGGTATCGAATTCGCGGCGTCAACGTGGGAGGAAGTTGTGGCAGACCAGCTGACCCAGCGGGACGGTCAGAGGATCCTCGTGACCGGCGGGCTGGGCTTCATCGGCTCGTTCGTGGCCGAGAGCCTGGCCGACCGTGGTGCACACATCACCGTCGTCGATTCCTGCGTGTCGTCGGTCCTCGAGCCGGAGGATCTGAAGATCCCCGCCGGCCAGGTGGACTTCGAACTCGTCGGTGTCGAGGAGTACATCCTCCGCACGCCGTCGCTGGACGCGTACGACATGGTCGTGCATTGCGCGAGTTACGTGGGACCCGCCAGCATCCTGAAGTATGCGGGCCAGCTCGGGCCCGCCATCGTCGCCGCCACCTCGGCGCTCATCGAGAAGTGCATCGCGTCGGACATCCCGCTGGTGAACTTCTCGTCGGCCGAGATCTACGGCCGTTCGGGGATCCTCCGTGAGGACGGGGACATCCGCGTGCCGCCGTACTACAACCCCCGTATCGAATACGCCCTCGGCAAGCTCACCGCCGAGTCGATGGTCATCAACAGCAAGCATCGCGGCCTCCGGTCCGCGACCATCCGCCCGTTCAACGTGGCCGGCCCGCGTCAGTCCCGCTACGGCGGATTCGTGATGCCGACCTTCGTGCAGCAGGCGCTCGTCGGCCGGCCCATGACGGTGTTCCACACCGGCAAGCAGCGCCGCGCGTTCCTGTCGGTGACCGATCTGTGCCGGTTCATCAACGACCACCTGACGCCCGAGGCGTTCGACAACCCGAAGGTCTACAACTGCGGCAACCCGAACAACGCGGTCGAGGTGTGGGAACTCGCCGAGCGGGTGAAGGCCAAGACCGGCTCGGAGTCCGAGATCGTCTTCGCCGACTCCAAGGCCATCTACGGCCCGCAGTACGACGAGGCCGAGAGCTTTGAGAAGCTTCCCGAGCTCAAGAACGCGAAGGATCTCGGTTGGGAGCCGCAGGTGACGCTCGAGGAGCTCATCGACGAGACCATCAACTACTACTCGCAGCATGCGGACACCCGGGGCGCGAATGCTCGACTCTAAGGGGATCCGGTCGATCCTGGTCGTCGCGCCGCATGCCGACGACGAGGTGCTTGGCGCCGGTGGTCTGATGATGCGCGCCGCCCGACAGGGCGCGAAGGTGCACGTCATCCTCATGGCCGTCGACGCACTCAAGCACTGGGGCCTGGACGAGCCCACCACGCTGACCGGCCGCAACGACGAGATCGATGCGGTCGCCGCCCGGCTGCAGTTCAGCTACGAGGTGTTCTACGAGGGCAAGGACCTCATCGAGCAGCTCGACACGGTGAGTCAGCGCGAGATGGTGAACCTGTTCGAAGACGCCTACAACCGGCACGAGCCGGACCTGCTGCTGCTTCCCCACGGGGAGGACTTCGATCAGGACCACCGTCACACCTACCGTGCGGCGTTCGCGGCCGCGCGGCCCATCCCCCAGAGCACGTCCAAGTTCTTTCCCAAGAACATCTGGACGTACGAGATCCCGAAGATCATCTGGTCGGACGCGCCGTTCAAGCCGCACATGTACGTCGACATCACCGACACGATCGATGACAAGATCGACGCGTTGAAGCTCTACGCAACGCAGCTCCGCGAGGAGCCGCATATTCGTTCGCCCGAGAACGTCCGTGCGCTCGCCTACCTCCGCGGCAGCGAGATCGGCGTCGGGTATGCCGAGGCCTTCCACGTTCTGCGGAGCGTCCTCGACTGAGTGGATCGGGTGCGGCCGCCCCGGCGGCCGCACCCGGCCCACCGAACCGCACCTGGCATGGAGGCAGCGATGCGGGACAAGCCAATCCTCACCACACTCGACTACCCGCAACGGGACGAGTGGAACGAGCTCGCCGAGGTGGTTCGCGGCTCGCGGATGCACGTCATCCGCACCATGCTCAAGAAAGCCACGCCGGATCGGGTGGTGGTGCTCGACGGATCGCCGGGCATCCATGCCGGCAATCCCGACCTGGCCGTCGCTGCTCTGCTCGGACTGCGGCCGAAGTCGCGTCGCCCCGCGGTGGTGATGGCCGAGGCCAACTGGAAGCCCGGCGCCGGACTCAACGGCTGCGCCCGGCGACTCGGCATGCACACCATCGGCCGGGGAATCGACGCATTCTGCGTGGTGTCCCGGCACGAAGAGGCCGTCTTCGCCTCGACGTGGGGGCTGGCCGACCACCGCATCGCCTACACGCCCTTCTACTGGACGCTCAGCGACGACGAGCTCGCGGCGCCCACCACGCTCGGGCCGCGGGTGTTCGCCGGAGGCAACCCGATGCGCGACTACGGGACCCTCATCGAGGCCGTGAGGCCGCTCGACGTGCAGGTGACGATCGCCACGTCGCGACCCGACGTGATCAACCGGCGCGACATTCCGGCCAACGTGCAGGCCGGGCGGATCCCGCACGATCGGTTCATGGTCGAACTCCGGGATGCCGGGGTCGTCGCGGTGCCCCTGCAATCGGACACCGAACGCAGCGGCGGCGAGCAGACGTACCTCAACGCGATGGCCATGGGCAAGCCGGTCGTGGTGACCGACTGCCCGGGTGTTCGCGATTACGTTCGTGACGGCGAGACCGCGACGGTCGTTCCACCGAAGGACCCGATCGCGATGCGCGACGCCATCTCGTGGGCGCTCGACCCGGACAATCGGTCCCGTGTCAGCGCCATGGCGGCCGCCGCGCGAGCCGACGTCCTCTCCAGGTTCGGTCCCCGTCAGTGGGTCGAATCCCTCATCCGGGTGGCATCAGGAGTAGCGACACAACCATTTGCGTAATTGAAACGCCGCGCCATGTGAAGGTCGCATTAGTCGTGGCGGTTTTTGCGCCCGGGGCCGGACGCACACTTGACTGACACTTAACCATCGTGTCCAATTCCGGCCGTGCCCAGGATTCATCGCAGGACCTCAGTCGGAACGGCCGTGAGCGCCCTTCTGCTCGGAGTCGCCGTCGCCCTTCCGACCGTGGCCGCCGCCCAGCCGACCCCCGGTGCGCCCACCGACGCCGAGTCGTGGACGGCCACCGTGCTGCTGCCGGTCCCCGGCCGTGCCGCGCCCTCGCCGCGCGCCCGAAGAGTGGCGCAGATCATGCATTTCACGGCGTTCTCGCGCCGGCAGAACACCCTGATGGTGACCGGCGCGAAGTACGCACCCAATGGTCGCCTCCGCTGGGTGCGAGTCCAGCTCCCGAAGCGTCCGAACGGGTCGTCGGCGTGGTTGCCCGCGTCGTCGGTGCGCCTGAACCGGCTCACGACGAGCCTCAGGGTGCGCCTCGGCGCCCGTACGGTGGAGGTCGTGAAGAACGGCCGGGTCGTCAAGCGCTACAAGGCGGCGGTCGGCACCGGAAGCACGCCCACCCCTCGTGGCCTCTTCGCCGTCCAGGACCCCGTTGTCTCGAGTGCGAGCCAGCGCAGCTACCTGGGCCCCTACATCATCACGCTGACCGCCTTCTCCCCGGTACTCAGGACGTTCATGGGGGGCAACGGGCTGGTCGCGATCCACGGAACGAGCGCACCGCAGCTGCTCGGCCAGGCCGTCAGCCACGGGTGTGTGCGCGTCGCGAACGACACCGCCACGCGGATCTGGCGCGTCGCCAAACCGGGGATGCCCGTCCGGATCATGTAGCCCGGGCTCGTCGGCCCTCCAGAGCGCGGGCCACGCGACCCATGGGGCGGACCGACGGTGCGGAATCGTCGCGCGCCCGGCGACCGCCGCGCGATCCGGGTGAAACGTCCGCTGCGAATAGGGCGTTCGCCGGGAATCCCCCCCGTTCGAACAGCTTCATTCCAGACGCACCGCGATAGCATCGCCAGAAGGCGATGAGTGTGCCCAGACGACATCGGATCCTTGGTGCCCTTGCGGGTGTCGCAGCGCTGGCCTTCACGGCGGGGCCATCGGCGGCGGCGCCCAGTATGCCAACGTTTTCCCTGTCTTCGCAACCAAATGCAAACGGCTGGCTCAGTCAGCCGATCACGGTGGGGGTCATGTGCGACCCCGGCAGCACCGCCACGCCGACCGTGCTCGGGCCGTTCGGGGACCAGCCTCCCGGGGGGGTGGTCACGGCGAGCTGCACCGATGCGGCCGGCGAGGTCTCCACCGGTGAAACGTCCCTTCCAGGAATCGACCTGGCGGATCCGTCGATCCAGTTCCAGGTGTCCCCGGCACCCGACGCGTCCGGGTGGTTCACCCGCACGCCGACCGTGTCGTACGTGTGTGCCGACGCCGGATCCGGCATCGCGAGCTGCCCCGCCCAGGAGCGGCTGCCCGACGGCCGCGGTCCCTGGATCCGGTCCGTCGTCGATCGGTCCGGGCGCGCGGCGCAGGTCGCCATCGACGCGAAGGTCGACACGGTGGCGCCACCGCAGCCCGTCATCTCCACGCCGGTCGACGGGAAGGCCTATGAAATCGGCGTGGGTGCCACGGTGTCACTCCGCTGCCCCGACGACGCGACGTCCGGGGTCGATCTCTGCGAGGCGCGCTACGGAACCGGCGCGGCCACCGGCAACGGAATGGGGCTCGACGTCGGCGAGGTGGGCAATCCCGGAACGCTCGGGGCTCGTCAGCTCACGCTGGTCTCCCAGGACCGCGCCGGAAACCGCAGCGCTCGGACCGTGAACTACACCGTCGTCGACACCATCGCGCCGACCGTCCCGCCCCTGGCCAGCCCGGCCCGCGACGCGGTCACCAGCAACCGGACGCCCACCTTCACCTGGGGATCCAGTGCCGACGCGGGCGTGGGGATGAAGGAGTACCGCATCAACATCGGCGGAAAGACGTACACGCTTCCCGCCTCGGCCGCGCTCCAGGCCGGATTCATGATTCCCGACGAGCTCGTCGACGGCACCTACGAGTGGCAGGTGTTCGCGGTCGACCAGGCGGGGAACAGCAGCGCGTCGCCCAAGCGTCGCTTCCGCATCGATCCGGCCGCCGGCGGGGCGCCGGTCATCTCCGCGGGGCCCAGCGGCGGCGGTGCCACCGCGAATCGCACACCCACCTTCGCGTTCACCGGGGTCGCGGGCTCCACGTTCTCCTGGCGAACCCTCGACGCGAACGACACCGAGATCCCGGGTGGCAGCGGTTCAGGCCAGGGACCGGTCACGCTTCCCGCGCTGGCGGACGGCACCTACAGCTTCTCGGTGAGCCAGACGCTCCCCGACGGGCGTCAGAGCGACGCCGCCGTGGCGCTGTTCCGCGTCGACACCGTGGCACCGGGTGCACCCCGCGTGACCGCGGCTCCGACATCGACCAACGACCGTCAGCCCTCGTTCGCCTGGGCCGCCGCCGAGGTCGGTGGGTCGTTCACCTGGCAGGTGGTCAATCCTGCCGGCGTCGGCGTCCAGGGGCCCGCCACCACCACCGACACCTCGGTTCGTCTTCCCGCCCCGCTCGGACCCGGCGCCTACGTGTTCCGGGTGCAGCAGCGCGATGTCGCCGGCAACCCCGGCGCCTGGGCGACGGCGTCGTTCAACGTGGTTGGTCCGCCCATTGCCCCGAGCACCACGTCCACCAAGCGCACGGCGTCGGCGCTCGCCCGCCCCGCCACACGATTCCCCAACCGGTTGCGGCCCAAGGCCGGCGCCCGCCTCAACCACCGCCGCGTCATCCTGCGGTGGAAGCGCGTCCGCTCGGCGCCGCTGTACAACGTCCAGGTCTTCCGGCTTCAGGGCAAGCGGTACAAGAAGGTGTTCACGGCGTTCCCGCGCACCAACCGGGTGCGGGTGCCGCTGAAGCGGATGAAGCCCGGGCAGCGCTACATGTGGCGCGTGTGGCCGTACATGGCCAAGTCGAAGCGCTTCACCAAGCGGCCGTTCGGCATCAGCTGGTTCGACACCCGCAAGGTGGTCCGCAAGAAGGTGGTCAAGAAGACGACGACCGCCAGGAAGACCGCCGTGCTCACCGGATCGACGCTCGTCATCGGACGAATCGGTCGGTAGTGCCGCCGCCGCGGCGGCTCCGGAGTTCTCCCCACCCCGAACGTCCAGCCCGGGGGGCGCGGATACTCCACGGACAGGCGGTCCATTCGCGGGATTGGCGGTTTAGTGTGGCCCCATGGTGAACTCACTCCGCTTCCGCTCGTCCTCGAATCGGCTTCGGGCCGCGCTCGCCGTGGCCGGTGTCGGCGCCCTGGTCCTCGCCGCTCCGGTGCTCGGTGCACCGCTCGCGCCCTTGACGCTGACCAGGCCACAGGCCAACACCAACGACCTCCACGCCCAGCATCACCATCGCAACGCGGTGGGGGCGGCCGAACGCTTCCAGTGGTCGTTCAGTTGACGGCGGGGCGGAGGACGCGCCCAGGTGACGTCCGTGCCGCTGACGCTCCCATCGCAGGCGGACGGGATTCACACGGTCGAGGTGCTTCGAGGACGGCACCGACCAGGCGATGAGGGTGCACCGGCGTCCGTGACGTTCCGGCGTCGACACCCTGGCGCCGACGCTCAGCCGCAACATCCCCTCGTCCACGGGGGCCAACGGGTGGTGGTACACGACCCCGGTCACGGTCACCTTCTCCTGCACTGATCCCGCGGATCGGGCGTCGTACCCGGAAGCTGCCCCGGCGAACGTGACCTTCACCACCGATGGCGTCCACCCGCTCGCGATGGGGCCGGTCACCGACCTTGCTGGCAACTCCACCACCCTCCCCGCCGCGAGCGTCAGCATCGACACGGTGGACCCCGGGACGCCCGTCGGCGCCACCCCGGACGGGTACACCAACGTGCTGAACCCCGTGTTCACCTGGTCCCAGGTCGACGACAACGTCGGCGGCTCCGGTTTCGGGAGCTACCAGCTCCAGATCAACACCAGCCAGACCGCGGGTGGGGCCATCAACGTCACCGGGATTCCCCAGGGAACCGGCACGCAGGTGACGCACCCGCTGGCGCAGAACCTCGTGAACAACACCACGTACTTCTGGCGCGTGCGCGCCGTCGACGTGGCGGGAAACTTCGGCGTCTACAGCGCCTGGGTCGAGGTCAAGGTCGACACCACGGCGCCGAACGCGCCGGGCATCGTCGCGGGCCCCACCAATGGCGCCGCGACCAATGACACCACGCCCACGTTCACCGTTGCGGGGCTCGCCGGGTCGACCTTCAGCTGGCAGACGCTCAATAGCGCAGGTGATCCCGTCAACCTGGCGGGGGCGAGCGGCGCGGGCGCCGTCGGCCCGGAGATCACGCTGCCGACGCTGCCCGACGGGACCTACACCTTCAAGGTCAACCAGAAGGCCCTCAACGGCACCACCAGCGACTTCGCCTCGACGCAGTTCACGGTCGACACCACCGCACCGGGCATCCCCACCATCACGGGACGGCCCGGCACCAGCGCCAACGCCCAGCCCGCGTTCGCCTGGGCGCCGGCCGAGCAGGGCGGATCGTTCACCTGGGAGGTCTACGGGGTGGGCGGCGCCATCGCGCAGGGCCCCGCGTCGACCACCGACACCTCGGTGCAGCTGCCCGCGCCGCTGAAGCCCGGGAGCTACACGTTCCGCGTGCGTCAGATCGACCGCGCAACCAACGGCGGCGGCTGGAGCCTGCCCGAACCGTTCACGATCACGGCTCCGACGGCGATCACCAAGCCTCCGGCGAAGACCACCGCGTTCCGCCCCGCCACCAGGAACGCCCACCGGCTGTTCCCCAAGGTCGGGCGAGCGATCAACCGCAAGAAGGTCATCCTGCGCTGGAAGCGCACTCGGGGAGCCACGCTCTACAACGTCCAGGTGTTCCTGGTGCGCGGCAACCGGTACATCAAGGTGCATTCGGTCTTCCCGCGCGGCACCAAGATTCGCGTCCCGTGGAAGAAGATGAAGCCCAACAAGCGGTACGTGTGGCGGGTGTGGCCGTACATGGGCCAGAAGCAGCGCTACTCGCGTGCGCCGCTCGGCATCAGCTGGTTCAGGATCAAGCCGCTGCCGAAGAAGAAGGTGGTCAAGAAGACCACCGCCAAGACCACCTCGACGGCCACGGCCGGCTGACCCGCGAACCCACGACGCGCGAGGGCGGTCGCTAGACTGCCCCGCGTGTCTTCCACCATTTCGTTCGCCCGCGGAGCACCCTGCGCCGAAGCGCTCAGCGGCGACCTCATCGCACGTTGTACCGCCGCGGCGCTGGCGAAGGACGCGACCCGCATCCTGTCCTACGGGGCCGGAAACGGATACCCGCCGTTGCGCGAGGCACTGGCCGAGCAGCACGGCGTTCAGCCCGACCAGGTGTTCATCACCAACGGCTCCCTGCAGGGCTTCGTCTTCATGCTGCAGTCGCTGCTGCAGCCCGGCGACCTGGTCGCCGTCGAGGCGCCCACCTACGACCGGGCGCTGCTGCAGCTCCGGCTCAACGGTATGGAGGTGCTCCCGATCCAGGTCCAGGCTGACGGTCTGGACGTGGACGCCCTCGCCGCAGCCTGTGAGGCGGGCCGCGTGCCGAAGCTCCTCTACACGATCCCCAACTTCCAGAACCCGTCCGGTGCCACGCTCTCCGGGGCGAAGCGCATCCGCCTGATCGAGCTCGCCAACCGGCACGGCTTCACGATCCTCGAGGATGACCCGTACGGCAGGCTCCGCTTCGAAGGCGATCCCATTCCGGGACTGCACGAGACGGCGGGCGGTGCCCCGGTCACCTTCACCTCGTCGTTCTCGAAGACCGTCGCTCCCGGGCTCCGCGTGGGATACATCGTGGCGTCACCCGAGGACGCGGCCACCCTCACGGCGGCGGCGTCGCGGACGTACATCTCGCCGTCCCTGCTGGCGCAGGCGGCCATCAATCAGCTGATCGCCGACGGCGGGCTGCCGGGGAACATCGAGCACGTGACCGCCCTGATGAAGGAACGGCGCGACGCGATGGTCGAGGGACTCGTGCACATGCCGGAGGGCACGGTCTGCACGCCTCCGCAGGGCGGGTTCTTCATGTGGATGGAACTCCCCGAGGGGCTCTCGGCGGACGCCCTGTTCGCACCGGCGGCCGACGCGGGCATCGCCTACGTCAAGGGCAGCGACTGTTTCGTCGAGGGTGGCGAGCGCACGATCCGGCTCGCGTACAGCGGTGTGTCTCCCGACGAGATCCGCGAGGGGATGAGCCGGCTCGGCGACGTGTTCCGCAACGCGGTCTCGGGGGGGTAGCCGTGACCGATGGCGATCCCCCTCCCGGGGGCACGCCGCCGGGTGGAGGCGGTGATCTCCGTCGAGCGATGAACGACGCCGACCCGAAGCGGGTCGGCACCATCGGCGGCATCGTGGTCGGGGCGCTGCTGCTGTTGATGTTCGTGGTGCAGAACAGTCAGACGGTGCGCGTCTCGTTCCTGTTCTTCCAGATGCACCTGTCGCTCATCTGGGTGATCGTGCTCTCGGCGCTCATCGGCTGGGGACTCGGCGTGCTCGGGACCCGTCTGGTCAAACGCCGGATGGCGAACCCGCCGCACTGAACGGCTGGGAACTCAGGCCTCGAGCCAGCGACGCGTCGAGGCGGTGTCCAGCCGCTTCCACCGCCTGCGCCAGCGGTCGCGCCCGCGTCGTCCGCGGGCGAGCATGATGCCGCTCACCTGACCGGCCGCGAACGCGGCCGCACCGGATTCGGCCGCCACCTCGCGGAGGATCTCGGTGGCCACCGAGGCGTCGTTGAGGTCGCCGAGCGCGTCCTGCAACTCGGCCGCGGCGCCGGCGAGCTTCGCAGCGCGCGTACCGAAGGCCGGACGCACCGCTTCCGCCGCGTAGCGCACGCGTTTGGCGCTGATCCTCAGACCGTGCAGCGCTTCGTACGACGGTGACTTCGGCAGGCGCCGCGCGGAAGCCGCGATCTTCACCCAGCGCCGGCGTACCGGCCTCTGAAGCCGTGTGGCCGCCGACCCCTGCGCCCGCGGGGACGTCGGCGGGTCGGCGGCGGAGTCGATCAGGGCGTCGAGGAGGTCGAGTGCGCGATCGCCGGTCATCGCCTGTCGCAGCTCCTCCCGGGCGGCCCGGCGTCGCGTTTCCAGCAGCTCGCGCAGTGCCGCGAGTGATGCTCCCTCGATCTCCGGGTGGAGATCACCGATCGCCGCGACGTTTCCGACCAGCACGTCCAGGTCGCGCACGGCGCCCAGGGCGCCGCCGAGCCATCCGAGCTCGGCGCGAAGCGGGTCTGCCCAGGCGCGATCGACCAGCGGACCCCACGTGCTGAGATCGGAACGGAGCCGCCGGCTTGCGACGCGCGCCTGATGGACGCCTTCCGGATCGCCTGAACCACGCCGAGGGGAGGTGGGTCACCAGCCGCCTGGTCGCCGCGGCGGTGGCGGCGACGATCACCTCACGGGCGGTGGGGGTCGCCGGGAGCTTTCGGGACCGAGAGCTCCGGGACGGCGTCGGCGGGCGTTCCAAGGGCTCGCGAGAGTTTGGGGCGGGCGTCAGCCCGCTCGGCGCCGGCCGCGACGAGCGCCTTGACGATCGGCCTGATGGCCCGTTCGTCGGCGGAGCCGGCAAGCTCGATCTCGATCTCGCGGAAGCGGGGTTCGGCGACGCCGGCGCCGGTCGCGGTCACGCGGTCATCGGTCAGGAGCGCGACGGCCTCGCCGTCCTCGGTGCCGAGTTCGAGCGTCTCGCGGTGCGTCACCAGCTCGGCGATCGGCGCGAGCGCCTCGTGGCGGATGAATGGACGAACCGCTCCCAGGAGCTCGGGGGGAAGCCGGTCGGCGGGCGCGTCGATCTCGATCTCCTGACGCGACATGAGCGGGCCCCCGCGCCGATGCGGGAGTTTCAGTGTCCAGGTGCCGTCGCGGTGGCGGAGAGTGACCGACCATCCGCCGAGGCGGGCCGAGGGGGTGTCCCAGTAGGTGGCGGTGAGGTCGTGCACGCCGACCGGGCGAACGCGGAGGCCGCCGACTCCGTCGAGGTCCGGGAGGGTGGCCCGTTCGTCGAGGAGCAGCTTGATCTCGCGTTCGGTGCTGACCCTCATCGTCACCCTCCAACGATACGTCGGGTCCAGCCTCCCGCGATACGCCGTTGCACATGTGTTACAGCCGACCTGGCGGCGGGCAGGGATCCGCTCAATGCCGGCTTTCGTCCACCTGGGCGAGGCGCTCTTCGATCCAGGACACCCAGCGCGGGTGCAACGTCGGCGCGGCCCCGGCGACGGCACGCAGACCGTCGAGTTCGGTGCGGGCACTGATGTGGAGCCGGCCCAGCTCGGCCATGGTCGCGGCGGGGACCGCCCCTCGTGCGACGCGCTCGAAGGGGTCGCCCGGACCGACGGCTCCGGGTGTCACCACCCGGCAGTAGAACCCCAGCCGCCCGGCCTGCGCAAAGCGTTTGACGAACCCCGGGTCGCCCATGTGCATCGCGAACGTCGCGCACGGAATCCGCGGGATGCTGGCCTCGAGCATCGCCTCGCCGACCTGGAAGCGGTCGCCGCTTCGCACGTCGGCGTCACGGAATCCCGTGATCGTGAGGTTCTCTCCGAAGGTCCCCGGCGACAGCGGACGCTCGAGCTCCGTCTCCCACCACGCATAGTCGTCGGCGCTGTACACGTACGCGGCCATGTGGGGACCGCCGTGCACCCTGCGGTTGGCCTGGCCGTCGCCCTCGAAGCCCTCGACGTCGAGCATGAGCGGACAATCGCTCGGCGCTTTGATGATTCCGGTGCTCGTGGACGGGGCGTTGGGGTGCGGTCGTATCGCCCCCACGTTGACCGACACCACGCGTTCGGCGTCCATGGATGCTCCCGAGTCGAGGATGGTCCCGCCATGCTGCACCGCGCGACCGCGAACGGCAACGAGGCCCGAGGGCGGTGACACCGGAGGCGCACCCGGCCCGGGGCGCTAGGGTCCGGCCACATCCCAGTCCGGAGGTCCTGATGCGCGCAACCATCCTGCAGTCGGTGTTCCCCCAGGACACGAACTCACTGGGCACACTGTTCGCCGGAACCCTCGTCGGATGGATGGACAAGGCGGCGGCCTACGCTGCGATGCGCCGGGTCGGTGGTCCGGTGGTGACGCGGGCCATGGAGGAGATCGGCTTCCGGATCCCGTTGCGTCTGGGAGAACTCGTCGAGGTGGACGCACAAGTCATCAGCGCGGGCACCACGAGCATGCGGGTGCGCGTCGACGTCTGGCGAGAGGACCTCGCCGCCACCGAACGCGAGCTCTGCGTCCAGGGTCACTTCACGATGGTCGCGGTCGGCGCCGACGGCCGTCCCGTTCCGGTGCCCGCCGAGTCGCCCGACCTCGGAGGGTGAGCGGTGTGGTGGCCGGCGCCGTCGCCGACCACCACACACGCGATCCCGCTAGAGCAGCTCCGCGACGGTCTCGCGCTCGCCGACCAACTCGTCGTTGGAGGCGGCGATCTTCGCCTGGGCGAACTCGTCGTGCTGAACGCCGGTCTGCACCTCGTACTTGCCGGGTGCCACCGTCTTGACGGGCATCGAGGCCCAGACGCCCTCGGCGAAGCCGTAGCTCCCGTCGCTGCGCACGGCGATCGAGTGCACGTCGTCGCTCGGTGTGTAGAGCGACTTGACGTGGTCGATGAGCGCGTTCGCGGCGGACATGGCGCTCGAGAGTCCCCGAGCGGCGATGATCTCGGCACCGCGCTTGCCGACCTTGGGGAGGAAGTCCTCCTCGAGCCACTGCTGGTCGCTGATGACCTCGGTGGCGGCCGTGCCGTTGATGGTGGCGTGCTTGAAGTCGGCGAACATCGTCGGCGAGTGATTGCCGTAGATGATGATGTTGTCGACGGCCGTCACGGGAACACCGGCCTTCTGTGCGAGCTGGGTGGCGGCCCGGTTCTGGTCCAGGCGCGTCATCGCGGTGATGCTCTCGGGCGAGAGCCGCTTGAAGCGGCTGGCCGCGATCATCGCGTTGGTGTTGCACGGATTGCCGACCACGACGGCCGTCGCGCCATCGGCGGCGACCTCGTCGATGACCGTGCCCTGCTCGGTGAAGATCTTGCCGTTGTCCTTGAGCAGGTCTGCGCGCTCCATCCCCGGCCCGCGCGGCTTCGACCCCACCAGCAGGATCCAATCCGCATCGCCGAAGGCGGTGCGCGGATCATCGGTGCACGTGATCTTGGTCAGGAGCGGGAACGCGCAATCGTCCAGCTCCATCGCGACCCCGGTGAGGGCCTTCTGGACCTGCTCCACGGGGATCTCCAGGAGGCGAAGATCGATCTCCTGGTCCTTGCCGAACATCTCACCGGCCGCGATGCGCGGCAGGAGGGCGTATCCAATCTGACCGGCGGCACCGGTCACGGCGACTCGAATGGCCATCAGGCTCCCATCGTCTCGATGATGGCGTCCGCGACCTCGGACGTGCCGACCGCCGTGGGGTCATCACGGTGCGGCTTCATGTCGTAGGTGACGCGCTCGCCCGCACGAATCACCTCGGCGATGGCGTTTTCCATCTTCTCCGCGGCCTCGTGCTCCTTCAGGTACTTCAACATCATGACCCCCGACAGCATCATGGCCATGGGGTTCACTTTGTTCAGCCCAGCGTACTTCGGCGCGGAGCCGTGCGTGGGCTCGAACAGGGCGGCGTTTGTCCCGATGTTGGCACCCGGAGCGACCCCGAGGCCACCCACCAGGCCGGCGCCCAGGTCCGACAGCACGTCGCCGTAGAGGTTCGGGAGGACGAGCACGTCGTACAGCTCGGGCTTCTGGACGAGCTGCATGCACATGTTGTCGACGATCCGCTCTTCGAACTCGATGTCGCTGTACTGCTTGGACACCTCTTCGGCGACCGCGAGCCACAGGCCATCGGTGTACTTCATGATGTTGGCCTTGTGGACGGCCGTGACCTTCTTGCGGCCGTTCTCGCGGGCGTACTCGAACGCGTACTTGAAGATGCGCTCAGTGGCCTCGACGGAGATGGGCTTGATGGAGATCCCCGTGCCCTCACCGAAGTGCGCGTCGGGGCGGGTCTCCTTGATGAACTCCATGAGGCGGGCCGTGTCCTCCTGGCCCTTCTCGTATTCGATGCCGGCGTAGAGGTCCTCGGTGTTCTCGCGGACGATCACGAGATCGATGTCCTCGTACCGGCTGCGTACGCCCTCGTAGCTCTTGCACGGACGTAGACATGCATAGAGGCTGCACACCTTGCGCAGCGCCACGTTGACGCTCCGGAACCCGGTGCCCACCGGCGTGGTGATGGGGCCCTTGATGCCGACCTTGTTGGTGAGAATCGACTGAATCGTCGCTTCAGGAAGGGGGGTTCCCGCCTCTTCCATGATGTCGACGCCGGCCTGCTGGATGTCCCAGTCGAACTCGACCCCGGTCGCATCGAGAACGCGCTTGGTCGCCTCGGCGATCTCCGGTCCGGTGCCGTCGCCGGGAATGAACGTGACGCGATGAGCCACTGAAATCCGTCCTTCTGGTGGCAAGGTTATTCGCGGCCGTCGTCTCAGGGCACTCACGATTGGCCCGGACCGGCCGCGCGGACCGGCCGAGTATACCCACCCCGCCTGGGCCCGCCGCCCGTGCGGACCGCCTGGAACGGGGGCACCGCCCGGGACCCCGTTTGCCCGTCCCGGGTGGGGTCGGATGTCCCGCACCGATCCGGTTTGGGTACGGTAGATTGCAGCGTCGGTAGCACGACCATTTCCACTACTCAGCACGCGGGGGGCGGAAGTTTGCACACCCATGACGTTGTCGTCGTCGGGGCCGGCCTGGCGGGGATGCGTGCGGCGATCGCCGCACACGAGGCAGGCGTAGACGTCGCCCTCGTGACCAAGGTCCATCCGGTACGCAGTCATTCAGGCGCGGCCCAGGGCGGCATCAACGCCGCACTCGGGAACGCCACCGATGACAGCACGGAGAACCACACCTTCGACACCGTGAAGGGCTCCGACTACCTGGGCGACCAGGACGCCATCGAGATCCTCTGCAGCGACGCTCCCGGAGAGATCATCCAGCTCGAGCACTGGGGCGCGGTGTTCTCCCGTCACGAGACCACCGGCAAGATCGCCCAGCGTCCATTCGGTGGCGCGGGCTTCCCGCGCACCTGTTACGCCGCCGACCTCACGGGCCTCGTCATCCTCCACACGCTCTACACCGTGTGCGTGAAGTACGAGATCCCGACCTACGAGGAGTACTTCGTCACCGACCTCATCCCGGATGACGAGGGCGGCTGCACCGGCGTCGTCGCCTACGACATGGTCCACGGGACCATGGAGACCATCGGGGCCAAGTCGGTCGTGCTCGCCACCGGCGGCGCCGGCCGTGTCTACCGTCCGTCCACGAACGCGCACAGCTCCACCGGAGACGGGATGAGCCTGGCGCTCCGCCATGGTGTGCCGCTCAAGGACATGGAGTTCATGCAGTTCCATCCCACCACCCTGAGCCCGAGCGGTGTGCTCGTGACCGAGGGTGCCCGGGGCGAGGGCGGGATGCTCTTCAACTCCGAGGGCGAGCGCTTCATGAGCAAGTACGCGCCCAACAAGCTCGAGCTCGCCTCCCGCGACGTGGTGTCGCGCGCCGAGGCCACCGAGATCCTCGAGGGACGCGGGGTCAACGGTTGCGTGCTGCTCGACCTGACGCACCTCGGCAAGGACAAGATCATGGAGCGGCTGCCGCAGATCCGCGAGCTCTCCATGGCGTTCGCCGGCGTCGATCCCATCGACGCCCCCATCCCGATCAAGCCGGGTGCGCACTACCACATGGGTGGCGTGCACGTGGACTCGTGGGGCGCCGCTCCGCACATGCCGGGGCTCTTCGCCGCCGGCGAATGTGCCTGCGTGTCGGTCCACGGCGCGAACCGCCTGGGCGGCAATTCGCTGCTCGAGGCGGTCGTCTTCGGTGCCCGCACCGGCAGGGCCGCGGCCGGTTACGCGCAGGAGGTCAACGGCAAGGGCAGTCAGGCGCGGCCCGAGCATGCGGTCGCGGCGGAAGCCGAGATCCGCGCGCTGCTCGAGCGCGAGAAGGGTCCCAAGCAGCACGAGATCCGCGACGAGCTCGCCGACGTCATGCAGGACCAGGTCGGCGTGTTCCGCAACGGTGACGATCTCGCCGCCGCCCGCCAGAAGGTCGGCGAACTGCGCGATCGATTCCAGAACGTGGTTGTCGATGACAAGGGCAGCACGTTCAACCAGTCGCTCATCCACACGCTCGAGACCGGGTACCTCCTCGAACTCGCCGACTGCATGGTGACCGCCGCGGTCAACCGCACCGAGAGCCGAGGCGCCCACTCGCGCACGGACTTCCCGGACCGGGATGACGAGAACTGGATGAAGCACTCGCTGTCCTACCTCGAGGACGGCAACATCCGCCTCGACTACTCCGAGGTCACGATGACCAAGTACGAGCCCCAGGTGAGGACCTACTGATGCCCACGTCCACGTTTGACATCTTCCGGTACCAGCCCGACACCGGTCCCGAGCACTTCCGGCAGACGTACGAGCTGGAACACGACGCCGACCTCACCCTGCTCGACGCGGTCCTGCGTCTGCAGAACGAGCAGGACGGCACGCTCGCGGTCCGGTATTCATGCCGCTCGGCGATCTGCGGGTCGTGCGCCTGCCGCGCCGACGGCAAGACCGTCCTGGCCTGCATGTCCCAGGTCGAGGACCTCAAGGCCCAGAACGGCGGACAGCCGATCAAGGTCGACCCGATCGGCAACTTCGAGCCGCTCAAGGACCTCATCGTCGACATGGACCCCTTCTGGGAGAAGTTCAAGTCGGTGAAGCCCTACCTGGTGCCTGACGGTCCGGCGCCCGAGAAGGAGCGCATCGTCTCCAAGGAAGCGATGCAGAAGATCTACAACGAGAGCAAGTGCATTCTCTGCGCAGCCTGCTACTCGGAGTGCAACTCGCTCGCCGCCGACGCCGACTACGTCGGTCCGGCCGCGCTCGCCTGGGGCTACCGGTTCGCCGCCGACGAGCGTGACGGCCAGCGCACCGCCCGCGCGAAGCTCTACTCGGGTGAGCACGGGGTCTGGGACTGCACCCGCTGCATGTACTGCAACGAGCGCTGCCCCAAGGGTGTCGATCCTCGCGACGCCATCGAGAAGCTCGGTGGGATCGCCTTCAACGAAGGCGTCAGCTGGGCCGACGCGGGTGCGCGTCACGCCAAGGCGTTCCTCATCTCGATGCGGACCGGCGGCAAACTCAACGAAACGCTGCTGGTGCCGTTCACCAATCCGATCAAGTCGCAGCTGGACCTCCCGTTCGCGCTTCGGATGCTTTCGAAGGGCAAGGCGCCGTCACCGATCCCGCACCGCATCAAGAAGCTCGACGAGGTCAAGAAGCTCATGAAGAACGTGAAGGAGACGATTTAGTGGCCCGCCAGTTCGCCTACTACCCCGGGTGCGTCGCCGAGTTCAGCTCCAAGGAGCTCAATCGCACCACCAAGGCGTTGGCGCCCATGCTCGACATCGAGCTCCTGCCAATGCCCGCCGCAACGTGCTGTGGCGCCGGTGACATCGCCGAGGCCAAGCCGAATCTGTACCTGACGCTCAACGTCCGCATCCTCTCGCAGGCCGAGGAGATGGGCGTCGACATCATGACCATCTGCAACGTGTGCACGCTGAACCTCCGGCGCGCCAACAAGCTGGTCAAGGACGACCCGCGTCTGCTCGAGGCGGTCAACGAGGAGCTGGTGAAGGCCGGCGCCCGCCCGTACGAGGGCACCCGCGAGGTCACCCACCTGCTCTGGTTCCTCGCCACCGAGGAGGGGCTCTCCCTCCTCGAGAAGCAGGGGCCCAAGGGTCTCAAGGGGCTGCGGGTTGCGCCGTACTACGGCTGCCAGCTGCTGCGTCCCTCGTCGGTCATGGGCTTCGAGGATCCCGACCAGCCCCAGTCGCTCGAGCGTCTCATCCGCGCGCTCGGCGGCGAGGTCGCCGACTACGAAGCCAAGAGCAAGTGCTGCGGCTTCCCGATCCTGCTGGCTCGCGAGGCGGTGGCGCTCAAGGAATCGCACGTGGCGCTGTCGCAGGCCCGCGACTCCGGCGCGGACTGCATGGTCACGCCCTGCCCGCTCTGCCACCTGGCCATGGACGCCTACCAGCGCAAGGCCGAGGCGGCGAACGCCACCGAGTACAACATGCCGGTGCTCCACCTGCCGCAGCTCATCGGGCTGGGCCTGGGCATCGACACCAGCATCATGGAGTTCAAGCGCCACATGGTGCCGGTGAACAACGTGCTGGAGGTCGTCGGCAGCTAGCGCCGTCGGCACGCGGGGTTCGTCCTGAGGCCGCCCATCGGGCGGCCTCAGGCGTTTCTGGAGACGACGGCGGGCCATCCGTGGCAAGATCAGGTCGTGACTCGGGTGCAGGCACTGGTTGGCTCCTCCAGGGATCAGGTTCCGCACTGCTGTGTGGACTGCGTCTTCTGGCAGCGGCGCGACGTCGTCGCGGACCCGGGTGCGAAGGCGGACTGGGCTCGCGATATCGAGGACGAGTTCGGCGCCTGGGGCCGCGTGATCCACGACGGCGCTGACGCACGGGGCCTCGTGCAGTACGGGCCGTCGCGGTACTTCGCGAATGCCTGGGCGCTTCCCGCGGGACCCCCGGACCGGCGCTCGGTGTTGATCACGTGCGCGTACGTCTGTTCTGACGACCCGCGGGGAATCGTCGAACGGCTGCTCCTCGAAGCGCTGGCCGACGTGCAGGCGAGAGGGCTTGGCCTCGTCGAGGCGTTCGCGCTGGAACCCTCCGCGCCTCAGGACTCGTCGACCTGCCGCGAGCACCACCACACGCTCTTCGACGCGGAGGTGCTCCGACGGCTGGGATTCCACGCGGTGCGGTCGGTCGGCGCGGTGAGCCTGATGCGACTGCAGCTCGACGCGGCCATTCCCGTGGAACACCAGGCGCGCATCCGTCGGCTGCTGCGGCACGTCCGCCCATCGCCGGTGGTGCGCCCGGAGCCCGTGTGAGATCCGCAGCATGGCTTGCGCTGGTGGCCGTGATCGTCGCCGTCCTGGCCGGCGGCGCACCGACGGCCCGAGGTGCGGTGTCCGACGAGGCGGAACTCGTCCAGGCGCTCAGCGTGCGCGACGTCTATGCGAGCCGGTCGGCGCTCGGCACGCTGGCTCCGGTGGTCGAGGACCGCCTGGCACTCCGGGCCCTCGAGCTGGCCGAGCGCTCACAGCCGGTGAAGCTGGGCATTGTGTCGAGTTTCGGGGGAGAGGATCCCTTCGCCTTCGCCGATCGGGTCCGGAACGACCTGGACTTCGACGGCACGGTCCTCGTCACCACCCCACACGGCGCCGTCGGTGCGTCCGGACCGCGCTCGCCCGGGTCGGTTCAGGGGGCGTTCAAGGCGCGCGACGTGGACAACATCGCCAGCGCGACCCAGCGTCTCATCACCGCCGCGGGCCTGGCGGTGCCGCCCCCGCCCGATCCGGATCCGGCGCCCCGCGGCCTGCTCACCCTGGTCGGCCTGACCATCCTTGGCGGGATCTGGGCGGTCACCTGGGGTCTCCGGCGCGAACAGCGGCGTGCGCGGGCGGTGGTCGCCGACCGGCGGGCACTGCTCCGCCTGGCCTTCGACGGCCTGGAGGGCCAGCTCGCCGCCACGGTTGGACGCGCGGACCTCACCGGCGCCGAGATGGACGCCGCCCAGCGCTACCTGGATTCCGGGCGGGAGGCGGCCCGCCTGGGGCGCAGCGAAGACATGGCGGAGGCCGCGCACAAGCTCAACCGGGGCTGCCGGATCGTGTTCGGTGACGACGCTCCCGCCGTCGCGAACCGACTGTTCGCCGGGCTGTGCGCCGTGGACCCCTCCCACGGCTCGGCAATGGGGCTCTCGCGCATTCCGGGGCGCGAGCTCCCCGCGCCGGTTTGCGACGCGTGCCGCGCTCGCGTCGACTCCGGCGATCCCCCAACCCGCCGCACCGTCCCCCTCGACGGCCGACCGGTGATCTGGGACGACATCCCCGTCGAGATGCTGCTCACCCTGGCGGGACTGGACGCCGAGCCGCCCCCGGATGATCTCCCGCCGAGCCAGGCGCCGCCGAGCACCTCGGCGACATCCTGACCGCGGCGCGGCGGTGGGCCGGCCCGGACGGGCTCAGACGGTCGAGGGCGTGATCCACCCGTTGGTGACGAGCGACTCGGCGATCTGCACCGCGTTGGTCGCGGCACCCTTGCGAAGGTTGTCGCTGCTGAGCCACAGCGCGATGCCGTTCGGGTGGGAGAGGTCCTTGCGGATGCGGCCCACGAGCACCTCGTCGAGTCCCTCGGCCTCACGAGGCAGCGGGTAGACGCCGTCACCGGGCTCGTCCCGGAGCGAGATGCCCGGAGCGGCCATCAGCAGCTCACGCACGTGGGTCGCGTCGATCGGTTCGGTGGTCTCGATGTGGATCGCCTCGCTGTGCCCGTGGAACACCGGGACGCGGACGCACGTGGCGCTCACGGCCAGGTCGGGCAGGCCGAGCATCTTCTTGGTCTCGGCGATGACCTTCAGCTCCTCGTCCGAGTAGCCGTTCTCGTCGAATGGGCCGATGTGCGGCAGCACGTTGAAGGCGATGGGATGGGGGTAGACGGACGGTTCCGGCTCGTCACCGGCGAGGTTGCCGCCCGTCTGGGCGCGGAGCTCCTCGATCGCCGCGGCGCCGGTGCCGCTCACCGCCTGATAGCTGCTGACCACCACCCGCTCGAGGCCGACGGCATCGGCGATGGGCTTGAGGGCCACCACCAGCGGCGCCGCCACGCAGTTCGGGTTCGCGATGATCCCCTGGTGGGCGGGGATGGCGTCTTCGTTTACCTCCGGCACCACCAGCGGCACGTCCGGCCGCATCCGGAAGTAGGAGCTGTTGTCGATGACGACCGCCCCGGCGTCGACCGCCGCGGGAGCGAAGTCCCTGGATCGGCTCCCGCCGGCCGAGAACAGCGCGATGTCGATGCCGGCGAAGCTGTCGGTGGTCAGCTCCTGGACGGTGAACGGCTTGCCGAGGTAGTCCAGGGTACGGCCGGCGCTTCGGGCGCTCGCGAGCGGGCGAAGCTCGGTCACCGGGAATCCCCGCTCTTCCAGGACGCGGAGCATGGTGGTTCCGACGGCGCCGGTGGCGCCGACCACGGCGACGTTAAACATTGCCCCTCCGAACCGCTTCCGAGGTGAGATCGAAGGCATCGTGCAGTGCCCGGACCGCCCGTTCCACGTCCCGGCGGTCGATGACCGCGGTGATGCGGATGGTGGACGTGTCGATCATCTGCATGTTGATGCCCTGGTCGGCGAGGACCCGGAACATCTTCGCGGCGATGCCCGGATTCGACTTCATCCCGGCCCCCACGAGCGTGACCTTGCCGATCTGGTCGTCCGCGCGCAGATCCTCGAATTTCAGGTCGCCCCGGATGCCCTCGACGGCCTCGATGGTGCGCTTCAGCTCATCGAGCGGAACCGTGAACGACACGTCCGCGTGGTCGTCGGTACCGACGTTCTGGATGATGGTGTCGACGTTGATGAGGGCGTCCGCCAGCGCGGTGAAGAGCGCGGCGGCGACGCCCGGCGTGTCGGGGACCCGGGTGATGGTGACCTTGGCCTCGTCACTCTTGTGGGCGATTCCGGAGACGATGGCCTGTTCCATATCGGGTGACTCCTTGGTGATCCAGGTTCCTTCGTCGGGGAGGAACGATGAGCGGACATGCAGCGGCACGTCGTAGTTGCGGGCGAACTCGACCGACCGCAGCGCCAGCACGCGGGAACCCGACGCGGCCATCTCGAGCATCTCTTCGTGGGTGACGCGGGGCAGTTTCACCGCGGCGGGTTCGACGCGCGGGTCGGCGGTGAACACGCCGGTGACGTCGGTGTAGATCTCGCACACGTCGGCGTCGAGCGCGGCTGCGAGGGCGACCGCGGTGGTGTCGCTTCCGCCCCGTCCGAGCGTGGTCACGTTGTGGCCGTCCATGGACATCCCCTGAAAGCCGGCCACGAGCACGATGTTGCCCGTGTCGAGCGAGTTCCGGAGACGGTCGGCGCGGATCTCGACGATCTTCGCCTTGGTGTGCGCCGCGTCGGTCAGGATGCCGGCCTGCGACCCGGTGAACGATTCGGCTTCGTGGCCGAGATCGTGCAGGGCCATGGCCATGAGGGCGCAGGAGATGCGCTCGCCGGTGGAGAGCAGCATGTCCATCTCGCGCGGCTTCGGCGAGGGGCTGATCTCCTGGGCAAGTGCGACGAGGCCATCCGTCGTCTTGCCGCGGGCCGAGACCACGGCCACCACGTCGTCCCCGGTCTCCCGGGCCGCGGCGATACGTCCCGCGACGTTCTTGATCTTTTCCGCGTCGGCGACGGACGAGCCGCCGAACTTCATCACCCGCAGACTGATGTGGGCTCCCTTGGGTCGAACGTGTGAGCGACGCACGATTCTAGCGGTGGCCGCCGCGATGGGTCGCGAACGTCCGGTCACGTCGATTTGGCGGTCGCCGGGCCGGGCTTCGCCTCCGCGCGGCGGCCCCGCTGGAGCGGATGCCCACCCGCTCAAGGCATTGCGAGTGGCCGCCGACATTCTGATGGAACCACATGCGTCGCCGACTCCCGCATACACTCGACGTCGCCATCATTCTGGTGGCGAGCGCAATCATCCCGATCTACGGCTTCGTGCTGCTCGGGCGGATCGACGTGTCCCTCTCGCCGGCCTGGCACGTCCTGCTCGCCGGCGCGGCCGCGCTGATGTCGGCGATCGGCGCCGGGCTCCTCGGCGTGACCGCCGAACGTCTCGGCGACGCCCGGAGTGCGGCCATCGGCGGGGCGCTCGCGATCGTGGCCGCGCTGCTCCTGGTGGACGCCGCGGGAACTCCCGGGTTCATCGCACCCATCGGATCGCCGGCCGGTCTGGCGGGCACCCTTGTGCTCCCCTCCGGCGCGGTGCTCCTGATCGTCGCGTCACACCCCGCGCTGCGTGGCCCGCGTCACGTCACGACGGCCATCATCACCACCATCGGCGGGCTCGCGCTGATCGCCGCGCTGCTCGTCCGCGGCCTCGGGCAGCAGGGAGCTGTTCCCGCACCCGATCCGAGCGGTCCGGTCGGCCTCGCGGCGCTGGGGATCGGAGTGGCCGGGTATCTCCTTCTGGCGACTCGCGCGTCGAGCACCTACCTGATGACCCGTCGGCGCCGCGACCCGTCGGTCGGGATCGGGCTCGTGTGGCTCGGTGCGGCCCAGGTGATGCGCGGCGGCTATCCCGCCGGCGAGCTGGGGTTCTGGATCCTGGACGGCCTCATCCTGGCCGGCCTCACCGCGGTGGCGGTCCCCGTCGCACTCGACCTGGGGTCGACGAGTCCCTCGCGGCCGCTGGGCGGCGACATGCGCGCCGCCGAGCTCGTCAACCAGCAGGAACAGTTCCTCGGCGCGCAGGTGCGCGCGCTGATGGCATGCCTGGAGCGCAAGGACCTCTCGACCGAAGCGCACACGCGTCGCGTCGCGGTTCTGGCCGTGCTGATCGGCGAACGGCTCGGCATGGGCGCCAACGACCTGCGGGCGCTGGCCACGGCGGGGCTGCTGCACGACATCGGCAAGCTCCGTGTGCCGGACAGCGTGCTGGGCAAGACCGAACGGCTGACCGACGAGGAGTTCAAGCTCATTCAGCAGCACCCGGTGTGGGGTGACGAGCTCCTGACCGAACTCGAGGGATTCGCCGGGCCGCTGCGCACCGCGGTCCGCCAGCATCACGAGCGTCTCGACGGCTCGGGGTATCCGGAGGGTGTCGGAGCGGACAACATCACCACGTACGCCCGG
Source organism: Actinomycetota bacterium (assembly GCA_020636905.1). Taxonomy (GTDB): domain Bacteria; phylum Actinomycetota; class Thermoleophilia; order Miltoncostaeales; family Miltoncostaeaceae. The sequence continues at coordinate 95,876 of JACJWX010000007.1, forward strand.
ATCGTGTCGGTGGCCGACGTGTACGACGCGCTGACCACGGACCGGCCTTACCGCGAGGCGTGGCCGTCGGAGCGGGCACTCGCCGAGATCCACCGCTGCGCCGGCCGGGAGTACTGCCCCATCGCGCTCGCGGCTCTGGAAGACGTCGTGGCCGCCGGACGCGCACCCGAGGCGGTCGCTCCGGCACCGCTCTGGGATGATCGTGCGCTCGCGGACGCGGTGGTGTCCCTGCCGTTCAATGCCCAAACCGCGGCTTCGCACCACGAGCGCGATTGATCGAGGTTCAACCCGGCTGGCCGTGCGCCAGGCGGTTGAGGGCCGCGAGTCGGAGGTCGGGGAGCGGCGTGGCGAGCGAAAAACCGCGGCCAACACCGAGGAAGTTCGGGACACTGCCGGTGGCATGCCCGAGCCGACGACGCACGCTTCGCGAGGCACCGATGATCCGGGGCGTTGGAGGGTTGCGTGTGGGCCTACAGCCGCCAGGCTGCCGCAAAGCCCTCGGTTCAGGACACTAGAGGTCGCGACGCCCCAGGAGCGCCCGACCGAGCGTCAGTTCGTCGGCGTGTTCCAGGTCGGCGCCCACGGGAAGACCGCTGGCGAGGCGGGTCATCCGCACCCGGCCCCGGAACAGGTCGGCCAGATAGAGGGCCGTGGCCTCTCCGGTCATCGTCGGGTTGGTGGCCAGCACGACCTCGGTGACCCCCTCGGCGTCGATGCGCCGCTCCAGGGCGTCGATCGTGAGGTCGTCCGGGTCGACACCGTCGATGGGTGAGAGCGCGCCACCGAGCACGTGGTAGCCGCCCCGGAACTCGTTGGTGCGCTCGATCGGGAGGATGGCTCCGGGCTCCTCCACCACGCAGAGCACGGTCGGATCACGACGGGGGTCGGCGCAGATCGGGCACAGTTCCGCCTCGGCGAAGCCATGGCAGCGACTGCAGGGGCGGAGTTTCTCGGCCATCTGGACGAGCGCGTCGGCGAGTGCGACCGGCCGCTCGCGAGGGCCCTTGAGGAGGTGGAACGCGAGTCGCTGGGCACTGCGCGGGCCGATGCCGGGAAGTCGTGAGAGTTCCCCGATCAGCCGTTCGAGCGACGGGGTGAGGATGGCCGACCGCGCCTAGAGGCCGGGGATGCCGAGGCCCGACAGGCCACCCGTGATGGCGCCGATGCGCTTCTGGGCGAGGTCCTGAGCCTGGCGCATCGCCTCGTTGACCGCGGCCACGACGGTGTCCTCGAGCATCTCGACGTCCTCGGGGTCGACCACCTTGGGATCGATGCTGATGGCCTTGATCTCGAGCCCCCCGCTGACGGTGGCCGTGACCGCGCCGCCACCGGCCGTCGCCGAGACGGTCTCCTCCTGGAGTTCGGTCTGGACGCGCGCCATGTCCTCCTGCATCTTCTGCATCTGCTTCATCATCTTCTGTGGGTTCACTGACACAGGGTGCTCCTTGGGCGGGTGGTGAGGGTCATTCCTCGGTGGCGTCGAAGGTGTTGATGACGGCCTGGCGCAGTGCGTCGAGGTCGAGTGTGGTGTGTTCGCCGGACGGCGCGCCCTGAGTCCTGGCGCTCGCCGCGGGCGGGGGCGGACCCGCCTCCACCTGGGCGTGGACACGCGTGCCGAACACCGACGACAGCACGTGCTCCAGCTGCTCACGGTGCTCGGCGCGGGACAGCATGCTGGCCCCCACGCCGCCGCCGACCAGCAGTTTGATCCGGTCCCCGTCGACCTCGGCGATCGTGGCGTCCTCCACGAAGCTGTGAAGCGGCGGGTGCTCGCTCAGGAGCCGGTTCAGCACCTGCGGCCAGAGCCGGGTCACGTGAGCGACGTCCAGTGTGACGCCGGCCTGTGGTGGTGGCGGTGGGGGGTCGGGTGTGCTCACCGGCGCCCGGGGCTCGGCGGGTTCGGGCTCGAGCGGGGGCGCTTCCGGGCTCGCGTCGGCCACCCGCGGCGCGGGCGGCTCCGCGGCGGGTGCGTCATCGGCGGCGCGCGATTCGGCAATGGGCGGGGGCGGCGGCGGTTCTGGCGCCGGGGAGGATGCGGCCTCGCCGGGTGCCGCCGCCGGCCGGCCTCGTTCGAGGTGTTCGATGCGAGCCATCAGCCCCTGCAGGCTGGGATCCAACGCGGGCCGGGCGAGCTTCGCGGTCACCAGTTCCAGCTGCAGGCGCGGATCGGCGCCGCCGTGCTGGATACGGAGGTGGGCATCCGACAGCAGGTCCAGGGCACGAACGACCTGGGCGGGCGAGAGCTGGTTCGCCTGGGCCCTGAGTCGGCTGACCTCGTCTTCGGCGAAGGCCCATTCGTCCTGTGCGCTCGCCCCCTGCTGGAGCAGGCACACGTACCGGAGCTGCGTCACGAGGCCCCGCAGGAGCTGCTCGGGATCGTTCCCCGAGTCGAGCACGTCTTCGAGAAGCGCGAAGGCCCCGGACGCGTCGCCGCCCGCGACCAGGTCCACCAATTCGAACAGCGACTCGCGAGCGACCGCACCCAGCAGTCCGAGAACCTGGTTCAGCTCGACCCGGCCGTCGGAGTAGGCGGCGATCTGATCGAGCAGTCCCAGCGCGTCGCGATAGCTGCCGTCCGCGGCACGGGCCAGCGTGTCGAGGGCGGCCTCGGACGCATCGATCCCCTCCTGTTCCGCGACACGCGCCAGCACCTGGACGAGTGCCGAGACCCCCGGCTTGCGCAGCACGAAGTGCTGCACGCGGGAGCGGATCGTCGGCAGGATGTCCCAGGGATGCGTGGTGCACAGGATCACGACCAGATGCGGTGGCGGCTCCTCGAGGGTCTTGAGCAGCGCGCTGGCCGCGCCCTCCTGGATCTGGTGCGCCTCGTCCATGATCGTGACCCGGTAGCGGGCGGACACCGGGGCGTACCGGACGGTCTCGAGCCAATCCCGCATCTCGTCGATGCGGCGCGCGCTCGATGCCGCGTCGACCTCGACCACGTCGAGCCAGTCGTCGTGGCCCGTGCGCAGGCAAGAATCGCACTTCATGCACGGCGTGCGGGTGGGGCCCTCGGTGGACTGGCAGTTCAGGCATCGGGCCAGGATCCGGGCGGTGGTGGTCTTGCCGGTCCCGCGAGGGCCCGAGAACAGGTAGCCGCGCGCCGGGCGCCCGGAGGCGAGCGCGTTGCCGAGGGCGGTGGCGACGTGCTCCTGACCGACCATCTCCTCGAATCGGAGTGGTCGGTGGCGGTTGTACAGACTCCCGCCGCTTCCTGAGGCTGGCTGATTACTCACTGGCTGAAAGTGTGACCGTGCACCCGTCGTTGAAACGTCATTCCGAGACGGTACTCGAGCTGCTTGCTCCGGTGAGGTTGCCCCACTGCGCGAAGGCGGATCCGCTTAAGGCTGCTTCCTTCCGGACCTGACCTGATTCACGGTCGCCCACCGAATGGGACCTCGCCATCAACACCGCACTGCTCGAGCCCGACCACCCGGGATGAGCCCCTCGGACGGGAATTGTGCCCCGCTGAGCGGATTTCGGGTGGAGGGCACCGCTAACTCCCCGCCTAGCACGGTCACCCCGGGAGCCTAGAGCACCCGTGGGGGTTCCGCGAGCGCGCGCGGCGATCCGAGCGTGGTGCCTACTTCTTGCGGCGCCTGACGTCGGGGGAGACGCGTTCACCGCGCCGCCGCACCGAGACCGCGCCGAACATTGCGGCCACACCGCCGCCGATCATCGCCATGGTGACGACGACGTACAGCAGGTCCCTGAGGTCGGCGCCGCTCGTGAGCTTGGTGAGTCCCCACATCACGACCCCCCAGACGGCTCCCAGGAGGACGCCGAGGCCGACGAGGGCGACGCGGTTGGTGGGCAGGCCTGGACGTTCGCGTTCGGACATGCGGCAACGATACCCGCCGGCCCGCTGTTGTCCACGGTCACCTCAGGTTCACGGCCATGAAACCCACGGCACCCGATGCGGCGGTTTCGTTCGGGACGAATGTTTGAACCCAACCATGGAGCGTGACCTGTGCTGAAGCGAGGAATGATCGCGGTGGCCCTCGCCGGTATCGCCGCGGGCGCGGCCTACTCGGCCATCGACGGCGAGGCAAAGCCGTACGCGACGTCGCTTGTGTCCCAGTACGAGACGTCGGTCGTCATGAGCGTGGGCGACACCGTCCCCATGACCGGCGCCGCCGGCAAGGAGTTTCAGATGGTCGGGATCCCCGATGGAATGGGGATCCGCGCACACAAGGACGGCGGCAGCACCCTGTGGCTCAACCAGGAGATGTCGTCGAGCAAGGAATCCGAGCCGGTGCTCGGTGACCCGCGCTACCGCGGCGCCTTCGTTTCCCTGTACGAGATGGAGAAGGACGGCACGGTCGTGAGCGGCAAGCCCGCCTACGACACGGTCTATGTCAACGACGAGAAGGTGGGCCCCCCGGCGATGGTGGGCAACGATACGCGCGCCTTCTCCCGCTTCTGCTCGGCGATGCTCGCCGGCCGGGCCGAGGGCCTCGACCGCGACATCTTCTTCACCAACGAAGAGGACGGGAACCCCGAAACGAGCTTCGACGGCAAGGGTTCGCTCACCGTCGCGATCTTCGACGGCCAGGCGCACGGCCTCCCGGCGCTGGGCCATCTCCCGGCCGAGAACTCGGTGGTGCAGCCGAACCGCCACGGCAACCGCACCGTCATCCTCCTGACCGAGGACGGGCCGGCCACGACCGACCCCGCCGTCGAGAACAGCCAGCTCTACATGTACGTGGGCACCAAGCAGCGCCGCAAGGGCGCGACGGTGCTGGAGCGGAACGGCCTCGTGGGCGGCACGCTCTACGTCTTCAAGGCGAAGCACGGCGCGACGGTGAAGGAGTTCCAGTCCGGCAGCATCGAGGGTGAGTGGGTCGCCATCGACGGCGCCGCCGACATGGACCAGGCGCAGCTCGAGGCGGCCAGCGACGCGGTCGGCGCAATGCCCCTGGCGCGTCCCGAAGACGGTGCGTTCAACCCGCACAACCGCCGCCAGTTCTTCTTCAACACGACGGGCGGTGACGACGAGGCGAACGCGCTCGGCCGCACCTACACACTCGACCTGGGACACAACCCACTGTCCGACCCGGTCCTCACGGTCGTGACCAACGCGGACGCCGACACCGCTCGGGGCGTCGACGGTCCCATGAGCCAGGACAACATCGGCGTCTCCAACGAGTACGTCATGCTCCAGGAGGACGGCACCAGCCAGAGCCGCAAGGTGATGGGCGAGCGCGGTCGCGACGGCTCGATCTGGCGCTTCAACCTCATGAAGGGCGGAACCGGCATCGACGCCGCGTCCCGCGTGCGGGTCGCCGAACTCGATCCCCCGGGCCGTGACGGCGCCGAGGTCGGTCCCGGTGAGTGGGAGAGCAGCGGCATCATCGCCACCGACGCCAGCTTCGGGAAGGGCAGCTGGCTCTTCAACGTGCAGGCGCACAGCCCGACGGTCGCTCCGGGCGTGAACACGGTCGAGGACGGGCAGCTCCTGATCCTCAAGCCGGTCGCCAGCTAGCGTCAGCCGTCCGGTGGAGCGGGCGACCCCCGCTCCACCGGACAAGGCGATCCGCGCGGGTCTCGCAGTGTGCGCCCAACGCTGCCCGTTCTCGGCGTCGCTGGTCGATACCTGACAAAATCGACCCCTGTAGCGATTCGCTGTCGACAGTCGGTAGCGAGCAAGAAGGGCAGACCCATATGACGATCAGCATCCACGACCAGGTGGAGCTCGCGAACCGTGACTACTACGAGGCGTTCGAGGCCCGCGACCTGGTGTTGATGATGGACCAGTGGTCGTCCCGCGACGACATCGTGTGCATCCCCCCTGTCGGGGAGGCGGCGCTGGGCTGGCGAGCGGTGGAGGGCGTCTACCGCGATGCGTTCAGCGCGATGGATGGGAGCACCGTCGAGATGGAGGTGCTCAGCGTTTCCATCGAGGATCCGATCGCCACGGTGTCGTGCTCCGAACGCATCTTCAAGGACGATGGCACCAGCGACTGCGAGTTCCTGGCGACCAACGTGTACCTGCTCGAGCGCGAGGGCTGGCGCATCATCCACCACCATGCCTCGTGGCGGACGATCGCCCAGACCCGGATGTTCGGCGTGGACGGGCTGCTGGACGAGGACTAGGCTCGCCGCGGCCGGGTCCGGAGGTGTTCACCCGAGCGGTGATCGGGCCGGTCTCGAAGAAGTGGGCAGTACTGGGATCGAACCAGTGACCCCTCGCGTGTGAGGCGAGTGCTCTCCCGCTGAGCTAACTGCCCGGGGGTCGGGAGGATACCACCCCGATCGCGGATGCCGGTTGGTCAGACCCGCGGACGGTGCCGACCGACGCCTCGGCCGGCACCCCGGAACGGAGAGAGAGGGATTTGAACCCTCGAAGCGGGGTTGACCCGCTTACGCGATTTCCAGTCGCGCTCCTTCGACCGCTCGGACACCTCTCCGGGTTGCAACGGCGGATGTTAGCTCAGGTGGTGCGGATTGGCTGAGCCCCGCCGGGTCCGGATGCACCATGAGCGGCCCGGTTCCCCGTGATACCTTCCCGCGCGGAGGGGTGGCAGAGCGGTCGAATGCGGCGGTCTCGAAAACCGTTTCGGGCCTTCGGTCCGACGGGGGTTCAAATCCCCCCTCCTCCGTTGTTCACGCGGGTGTCCGTGATCTCAGGTCCGGACGGGTCGTTGGGCTCGTCCGGACCTGAGTCCGCTCATCCTCGCTTGCCCCGCACGCCGATCAGCGTGCACGATGGTCACGCGCCGGCGGCGGTCCCCACAGGACAACGACAGCCGCGCCGCAGACCACTGCGAGAGCGCGCCGCTACACGGTGTTCGGACGTCCGTTCCGACTGGGGCCCCAGCTGTCGGCCCGTGGTGATCGTCTCGACTCCGGTGAACCGGATGGCCCCCCTGTGCGAAGGGGGTATACGACCATTCACCGAAAGGAACGACATGAGGCGCAGAAAACTCGTGACGATGCTTGCCGTGCCAATGTTTGCGGTCGGCCTGCTGGTCGCCGGCTGCGACGACGACGAATCGGCGGCAGACCAGACGACGCTGTCGGCCCCCGCTCCACTGGCACCGGCATCGATCGCCGCCGACGATCAGGCTGGTGACGGCCGGAGCGTGACTGTCGCCCGGCTGACCCTGCCCGCGCCCGGGTTCATCGTGATCCACGCCGACGGGGGTGGTGCTCCCGGCCCGGTGATCGGTCATAGCGACCTGCTGCCGGCTGGTGACAGCAACGATGTCGAGGTGGCGCTCGACACCCCGATCACGTCGTCGGCGACCGTGTGGCCGATGGCACACGTGGACGTGAACGTCAACGAAGCGTACGAGTTCGCTCCCCCGGACGAAGCGACCGACGCACCCGCGCTCCAGGAGGAGGCTGGCGCGGTGGCGGTCGTGCCGATCGAATACTCGGTGGAGTAGGCGGGCGACGTCGGTGCCCGCACGTGACGGCATTCGCGGCGGCGACGCGGCGGCGGCGGCCGAGGCCGCCGTCCGCCACGTCGCCAACGGTCACCGTGGCGCACTCCTGCGTTGGGTGACTCGACGAATGGGCGATGCGAGCACGGCCGAGGAGGTCGTGCAGGAGACCCTCGTGCGGGCCTGGCTGCATCACGACCGCTATGACGCGAACCGTGGTGCCGAGCGAGCGTGGTTGTTCGGCATCGCGCGGCATGTCATGGACGACCACGTTCGTCGTTCTGGTCGTTTCGTGCCCATGGCATCACCCCCGGAGAGCGGGGACGCTGAGTCGGCCGCCCGGGAGGTTGAGCGCGCCGTCGAGGCATCCCTTGTCCGCGAGGCGCTGGACGCCCTCAGCCCCGACCACTGCGCGGTGCTTGTCGCGGCACACTTCGACGGGCAGTCCGTGGGGGAGATCGCCTTGAAGCTGGGGATTCCGGAGGGAACGGTGAAGTCGCGGCTGTACTACGGTCTGCGTCGGTTGCGTGACGTGCTCACGGAGTGGGGGGTGGCGGGGTGACGGCTCAGGACCATCACGACGACCTGCTGGCGGCATCGGCGGCGTACGTGCTCGGTGCGCTCGCCCCCGTCGACCGAGCCCACTTCGAGCGCCACCTGTCGGGTTGTCCCACCTGCCAGAGGGAGGTCGCTCGCCTCGCGGTCGTGCCTCGGTTCCTCGACACCATCGAACGCCCGGACGACGAGGCCGAGCAGGCCGAGGCGATCTCCCTTCTCGACCTGACGGAAGCCCGACGCGTCGGCCGCAGGCTTGATGCGGCGCGCCGGGGGTGGAGGACGGTGGCGATCGGCTCCAGCGCCGCACTGATCGCGCTGCTCGTGGCGGCGACCGTGCGCATCTGGCCGTCCGGGGACGGGCCCGAGCGGACGCTCAGCGGAACATCGGCATCGGTGCGGGCCAGCCTCTCGGTGGACGCTCGTACCTGGGGATCGGCGCTCCAGCTCGACGTGCGGGGACTTCCGTCGAGGGAGAGCTACCGGTTGTGGGTGGTCGGTCCCGATGGGCAGCGTCGCCAGGCGGCCGCTTGGGGCGCCACACCCGATGGAAGCTCCCACGTGCCGGGGGCGACCGTCTTGAGTCCCGCCCAGCTACGCGCGGCGTTCGTGACCGGCCGGGACCCTGCTCGAGTGCTGGTCCGGATGGACGGTTGAACCGACGGCAGTCCTCAGCTGGCCGCGTCTGGTCCACCTCGCGGCTGGCGTACGTGTGCTGACTTCATAGGTGACGAAGCGGTCAAGCGGCGATGGCCGCGCGGAGTTCATCCCCGTTCGTCGACTGGTTCGTTCGCTCGCCGCGCTGCGACCCGCTCAGCGCTCCAGCGGCGCCGGGCCCTGGCCGTTTCGGAACCGGCGCCAATCCGGGCGGCGCCCCTCCTGGAACGCGGCGATCCCCTCGGCGGGATTGGGCCCGTGCAGATGGTTGAACACATGGAGTTCGGTCGACGGCAGGATCGACGTGCGCGCGAAGTCCGAGCCCGCGTTCAGCCCCGCCTTGGCGAACCGGAGCCCGATCGGGGAGTGGTCCAGGATCTCGTCGCACCAGGCCTGGACCTCGGCATCCAGTTCGTCGTCGGGGACCACGCGGTTGACGAGCCCCATCTCGAGCGCCTCGGCGGCCGAATAGCGGCGGCTGAGGTACACGATCTCCCTCGCGCGCTTCTCACCGACGAGCCGGGTGAGGGTCTGCGCCGACCACCAGGTGGGCGCCCATCCCAGGCGGGTGCCGGCCTGGCCGAAGACCCCGGAGGTGCCGGAAATGGTGAGGTCGGCGATGACGTTCATCTCGTGTCCGGCGCCGATGCAGTACCCGCGCACGCGCAGGATGATCGGTTTCCCGCAGGCGCGCATCAGCTCACCGAGCTGCAGGTACAGCGTGACCTGCTCGCGCTTCTCCTCCTCGGTCCGCGTCGGCTCGCGGACGTCGCCGCCGGTGCAGAACGCGCGCTCACCGGCGCCCGTGAGCACCACGACGCCGATTGTCCGGTCGTTGGTCACGTCGGAAAAGACGGCGCACAGCTCTTCGAGCGTCCGCGTCCGCAGGGCGTTGAGGCGATCGGGCCGATTGATGGTCACGGTCAGGCGCCCGTCGGTGGCCTCCACGATCAGGTCCTCGTACGCGGTGCTCGTGCTGGCGATCATCATCCGGGACCTCCGCTCCGTCGCTTCTGGGGCGTCCTCAGCATCCCACGGCCCGCCCGAATCGAACCGCGTCGGGACGCAAACTGCGCCGCTCCGATGCGCCGTCGTCGCGTGGTCGGTGTCGGGTGCGCCACCACCCGACACCGATTCTCCGGCTGCGGCTGCCACGGCCCGCCACCAGAGTTCCTGGACGATCGCTCTGCAATAACGGGTGGTGACGGTGGCGTTCCCCGAGCGCTTCGTCGCTCGCGCGAAGCCGGACCCTCTGGCCGGACGGTCGCCGGACATCGACGCTTCGGCAACTGCAACGGCTACTCAACCGGGCGAGGCCGGTTACTCAGCAGGCGCTTCCCGGTGCTCGAATCGCGGAAGGTTGACGGTGTGCTCCCGCACCCGGGATTGCTCCACGAGATCGATGAGATCGCTGCGCCCGCCGATACCGAGCGCGCGGTAGGTGCGGTGCAGGTGGTTTCCGACGGTTCGCGGCGACAGCACGAGCCGCTGCGCGATCGCCGCGTCGGTTGCACCCTCGGCGGCGAGCAACGCAATCTCCAGACTCCGTGCCGAACAGACGGGCTTGCGGCGTGCGGCCAGGGGAGTGTCCAGGGCTTCGACCGCGGCGAGCCAGGTCCGGGCGCGGACCTGGGAACGGAAGGCGGCCGGGAGGTCCCCAGCCTCGGTGTGGAATTCACTCGCCTGGGAAGCGGCGTCCCCGGCTCGCAGGAGGTAGCCCACGTCGGCGAACGCCGTGGCGGCCTCGTCGAGGCCCGTGGCATCGCGGGCGGCGACCGCGGTGCAGTACCGGTTGACCGGGTGGACCGTCCGCCATTCCGCGTCGGCGCCCTCGGCGATTCGCGCAGCCTCGGGGGCGGCCTCCTCCGCCCAGCCAAACTCGGCCATCGAGTCGAGCGTGGCAATCGCGTGCGTTTGATGTCCGAGGCGTGCCGCGTCGTCGAGTGACTGCTGGAGACCCTCGAATCCGCTCCGGGTCTTACCTCGAAGAAGGTCCGCAACAGCGAGGCATCGCCGGGCGTCAGGAAGCATGATCGTGTTCTGCGACAGCTCTGCCTGCGAGATCAGAGTGTCCTTCGACGAGCAGGTGTTTGGAGCCAAGCGGGTGGACAGCTCAACGAGCACCGCCTTCGCCCAAGGAACCTGGCCCATCGGATCGCCCAGTGCTTCGAGTTGAATCCTGACCGGCTCCAGAACCTCAAACGAGACACGGAGGTTGCCGAGGAACCGGCTGTAGATCGCGCCAGCGAACTTGATGACTGGCCCCACACCTGGGTTGCCGTCCTCAAGCTGCTTCACATGTCGGAGCGCTTCCTGGAGGCGCCCGGCATGGAGTAGTGCCCAGCCGACCATCATCTCGGCGCCGAGGTCCAACAGCGTGACCCGATGGAAGGCATCGAGGCTTCGCACTTGGTGTCGGTCACTAAGCGCATCGCTGACACGCCCTGCGAGGCCTGCACTTGTGTAGGCGGCAGCCCTTGCCATCGATTCCGCCTGCGGGGAAGTGCTTCGGGCCCGATCCAGTACGGGCGCGGTGGCGGACATCGTTGCGCTGTCCCCGTGCGTCCACAGCACGAAGAGTCCTAGGTGGCTACGAAGAAGGTCCCGGGCGCCTTCCGACTCAGCGACGTCGGCGGCTTGGGCGAGCATGTTCGCCCCGCGCTCGAGATTGCCCAGCGGCATCCCGTGCATCCATGCCCTCGAGATGATGGATTCCGTGCGAAGGAGTTCGTCTTCGTTCGTGACGAGTTCCGTGTAGATGTCGTCCGCCGCATCGTGTTTGCCCTGCGCCGCGAGAGCTGAAGCCAGAAGGAACCGGGCGACCGGGCCTTCCGCCGCACGGGCGAAACGTTCCGCCTGGGCAGCTCCAAGGCTGGTGGTGGCGGATTTCGCCGCGGCCAGCAGCTGGGGGTTCGGAATAGGTCGCCCGGCGCTGAGACCCCAATCCGCGAGGACCAGATCATCGTCGCTGCGACGACAGGGAAGCCCTGCGGCGAGGTCGTAGAGACGCCCGAGGCCAGCTCGACGATCCTCGTCTCCCATCGCGCGGCGCAGGAGTTCGCCGTAGAGCGGATGGTTTGTGCGCACGATGCGGCGCCGATCGTCCGAGGAGGTGCGAATGAGTCGACGCCTGTCGAGCTCCGCGAGTGTTCCGGGAGCAGTTGCCGCCTCCAGGAGTCTGACGGGTAGGCCGCCGCCGACGGCAAGCAGCCTGAGTGCGTCGACACAGTGCGCATCCAACGTTGCCAAGCGGGCGTTGATGATGTCTTCAGTCCGTGCACCCGTTACCAGGGGGCCGGTCAGGCGGGCGATTCCTCGGTGCACGCCAATCGTTCCGCCATCCAGCGCTCCGAGACACAGCTCACGCGCGCAGAGCGGGTTCCCCTGCGATGCCTGCCACACTTCGCCTACGAGCTCCCGGGTAGGGGTTCCCTCAACGAGTTCCGCGACGAGGGCCACCAGCTCGGCCCGGCCAAGGGGTGGGACCTCGTGTCGCTGCGCGGTGCCGTCGGACCAGAGGTTGGTGATCGACGTGGGAATCTCGTCGCCTGTGCGAACCGTGAGGAGGACGCGTGCCGCTGACGTGCGCGCTATGCGGTCCAGGAGCAGCAGCGAGGTCGAATCAAGCAGATGAGCGTCGTCGACGCACACCAATGTGCGGCGGCCACTGCCGCCCAGGACTGCGGTCTGTAGGTGCCAAAGTCGTGTGGGCAGGTCGCCTCCGGTATCCGGTGCCGGTCGCGCGGCGAAGGCGAACGCACCGAGTGGCACTTCCATGAATGCGTGATCACCGCGGGCGGTGACCACGCGGAGTCCGTCGGCGTCGCAAAGGTTGCACACCTCGACGGCAAGGCGCGTCTTGCCGACCCCGGCCTGGCCGACCAGCACTGTGGGAATCCGATCGTCCAGCAGCGCACGGACTGCCTGAAGGTCAGCCGCGCGTCCGATGAGCCGGCTCGGGCGCTTCATTGCAGCGCTCCAGCGCCGACAGCCGCGCGACGGCTCGGGGACGGTGGTGGCGCACCGGATGGCAGCTGCCCTGCCATGGTTGCGATAATACCGGTGATGTTTGGGTATGCCGCAATACCCACCCGCCGTGGTGTCGCCCGGTGGGGGCCCGGGAGGCCCCCACCGCGGCGGTTGCTACGGGCGCAGGTCGGGCGTCAGCGCGCCCTTCCCGGACCAGCTCTTGAACATCGCCCAGGCGCGCTTCTCGGTGCCGTCCTCGCGCACCAGCCCGGCGGGCCAATTGGGGTTGTCCTGCAGGTTGAACCAGACGATCGCGCTCAGGCGGCGGTTCCGCCGCACCTGCGGATGCCTGAAGATCTGGCTGAGGTACTTGGCCTGCTGGGCTTCGCTGACCTTGACCTTGCGGAACGGGGTCGCCTGGGTGGTGTAGCCCGCCTCGGTGACGTACAGCTTCAACTTCGGTGCCCTGCGGAGCTTGATCCTGGCCCGGCCGCGCGCGGTCCGGATCTCACGGGCCCGCCGCGTGTCCAGCGTGCGGAGGATCTCGTTGATGCTGTTCCAGGACGGGAACGCCTTCGTGCGGCTGAAGGGAGCCGCATTGGGGTAGATGTGCTGCGAGTACGCGTCGAACTTGACGTTCAGCGGGCTGCGCACGATGCCGTTGAGCCACTGCCGGGCACCGAGGTTGCCGGCCCCGTTGGTGGAACGGGGTCCGCCGACACCGGCGATCACGATGGCCCGCCGGTTGTTGCGCTTGATGGGGCCGTAGGCCTCACGGACGAGGCGCAGGTACACCTTCAGGTTGGTGCGGCCGCCCACGCGGAAGAACGACTTCAGGTTCGGCTCGTTCCAGATCTCGATGAGCCTGACCCGCGGGAGGGGGGAGGTGCCGCCGGTGGGCGTGAACGTGCCGCTGTAGCGCTTGGACACCGCCGCCATGAACTTGCCGTAGTCGCCGGGCTTCGGCGCGTACGGGTTGTACTGTGTGTCGGTCTTGCGGCCGTCCGTGGTCCACGTGGGTGAGCTGTAGACCGAGATCAGCGGGGTGATCCCGCGGGAGGCGAGGCCGCTCAGCTTCGCGTCGGTCGTGGTCCAGTCGTAGGCCGGATCGTTCGGGTCGGTCGGCGAGGCCGGGCGGCTCAGGGCGATGTCCGACCAGAAGAGGTCGACGCGGGCCACGCGGGCTCCGGTTTCCTTGGCGAGGTCGAGTCGACCGGGGATCTCGGTGAGCGTGGCGGCGGCGAGTCGATCGTCCTGGACTGCTGCGACAGCACCCATCCCGGATGCGGGAATGGCTGCCAGTGAACACGCTGCTGCGGCGACCGTGAGGCTGAGTCGTCTGGGCACGTTTGCGGCTCCTCCTTGGTGAGCGGGCGGCGAGACTACCAACGCGTCGGCTGGCCCTGGGCCCACCCGGTTCTTCGTTACCGTCGATCCTCGAAAAACCGACGCATGACCTCCAGCGAATCGGCGGCCAGGACCCCACTCTGTACCTCCACACGGTGGAGCAGGCGCGCATCTTGAAGAATGTTTACGACTGACCCCGCAGAACCAATCTTGTGGTCGGGGGCGCCGTAGACGACACGCGCGATGCGCGCCTGCTGGATCGCGCCGGCACACATCGGACAGGGCTCGAGCGTGCAGTAGAGGACGGCCCCCTGCAGTCGCCATCCGCCCAGCGTGAGCGCCGCGGCGCGCAGTGCGAGCACCTCCGCGTGGGCGGTCGGGTCAGGTCGAGCCTCGCGCTCGTTCCGCCCCGTGCCCACCACCTCACCGTCCTTGACCACCACGGCGCCGATCGGGACGTCGCCCTGCTCGCCGGCGGCCACCGCCTCGCGCAGTGCGAGCCGCATGAAGTGTTCGTCGCGGGGGAAGACTCCGACGGTCATGGCGGCATCCTGTCAGGCGCGGCGGGTGGTCCGACATGTGTGCTGGACTGCCGGTGACCAGCGCCATCCCCCCAACCCACAGGACCGTCACATGACGAAGGACGACAACGCCGTGCGCACCGGCCGCCTCGCGGTCCGCGGACCCGCCAAGGAGCGGATCAGCCTCGCCGACCAGGGATTGTTCCGCCGCGAGCGAGACGACTCGTTCGTGCACACCGATCCGTGGCGGGCGCTGCGGATCCTCGGTGAGTTCGTCGACGGGTTCGACGCCCTGGCGCGGGTGGGGCCGTGCATTTCGGTGTTCGGATCGGCCCGGCTGGGCCCCGGACACCCCTACTACGAGGCGGCGGTCGAGGTGGGGCGTGGCCTGGCGGAATGCGGCTACGGGGTCATGACCGGAGGCGGTCCCGGGATCATGGAGGCCGCCAATCGAGGTGCTCACGAAGCGAACGGACTCTCGATCGGGTGCAACATCGAACTCCCGCACGAACAGGAGGGCAACGCCTACGTGAACCTCGGTATCGACTTCCGCTACTTCTTCGTGCGCAAGACGATGTTCGTGAAGTACAGCGACGGGTTCGTCGTGTTCCCCGGCGGCTTCGGAACCGCCGATGAGCTGTTCGAGTCCCTGACGCTGATTCAGACCGGCAAGACCACGCGGTTTCCGGTGATGCTCTACGGCAGCGAGTTCTGGAGCGGCCTGCTCGAGTGGGCCGAACGGACGCTGGCGCCGCAGGGAATGATCAGCCCGACCGATCTTGACCTGGTCACGGTGACCGACTCGCCGCAGGAGATCTGCGAGATGTTCGCCGGCCACATGGAGCGGACCGAATGAGCGAACCTGGCACCGATCGCGCGCTTGCCGTTCGCCGGATGGGTCGGGTGGGGATCTGGGCCACCGCCGGAATGGTCGTGGGGAGCGTGGCCCGTGTGGCCACCGGCGAACCGGTGTGGGTGGCGGTGGGTGCCGCGCTGGGAGGCGTCGCGGCAGTGGTCTGGAACCGGCGTCCACGGCGGTGAACATCGAGGTGCTCATCCCGGCCGATGCCTCGGCCGCGACACCACTGGAGCGCTTCGCGGGAGGCACCCGCGCCGTCCCGCCGCACCGGCCCCTCGTGCTCGCGAACATGGTTGCCAGCGTCGACGGCGCGACGGCGGTGGATGGTGAGTCGCGCGGGCTCTCCGGCCCGGCTGATCGCGAGGTGTTCCATCACCTGCGAGGACTCGTCGACGTGGTCCTCGCGGGGTCCGGGACGATGCGTGCCGACAGGTACCGCCCGGCAAACCCGTCCGACGCCGTGCGTGGCGAGCGTCTGGCGCGCGGCCAGCATGCGGTGCCGGGCATCGCGGTGGTCACGCGATCGCTGCGGCTGGACGACTCGGCCCCGCTGGTGAGCCGGGCCGAGGTGGCCACGGTCGTGATCACCCCGGAGGACGCCGACCTCCGCGTCCCCGCCGGAGCCGACCACCTCGCCGTGGGGCGGGGGGCCGTCGACCTCGCCGCCGCGCTCGGCCTGCTCCACGAGCGCGGTGCGCGGCTGGTCCTGTGCGAAGGCGGGCCGACGCTGCTGGGGAACCTCGTGGCGGCAGGGCTCGTCGACGAATTGTTCCTGACGCTCTCGCCCGGCCTGGCGGCCGGGGACAGTTCGCGTCTGCTTTCCGGCCCGGAACTGGTCCCGATGTCCCCGCTTCGCCTGCGGGCACTGGCGCGGTCCGGAGACATGCTGTTCGTCCGCTACGACGTCGGGGACGCGGCGGGTTCGACTCCTCTTCGCTGATCGCGGAGGACGCCCCGGTGGCCGGCCGCCGAACGTGCCGAGGGCGACGGCTGCGGGTCTACCCCGCGGCCGGGAGCAGCACGCCCTGTGACATCAGCAGGCCGCCGAACACCACACCCCACACGAGTACGAGGGTGATGACGCCACCGACCATCCACTGCCCCGGGCGACCGATCCGGCCGCGTACTGCGTTGGGGAGTCGCTGCTGGGTCGACCAGCCCGCCCAGACCGCGGCGGCGGCGCCCGCAAGGAGATACGTGGCCACCAGGCTGACACCCGGCGGATCACTGAGCGATGACAGGGCGGCGAGACCGACCACTGACATCGAGAACGAGACGGTGATGACCGACCCGACGACGGTCGCGAAGCTGGGACCGCCGACGTCCTCCTCACTCACCTCACCATCCACCCCGGCCAGGCGGGCCTTCCGGTCGGCGCGTTCCATCCAGATGATGAACACGGCGACCAGGAGGCCCAGGCCGATGTGGGGGAGGTGGGTGAGGAGGACGTTTGCCAAGGGCTAGACCGACGCGACTCGTTCGACGTCGACGGTGAACGGCGAACCGGTGATGGTGCGCACGTAGTTGTACAGCCCGACCGCGATGGCGATCACCAGCAGGGCGAGGAACGGGATGGACGCCTTCGTCCACACGTCCCAGGCCTCAGGCTCGACCGCCCAGCGACGAGGTGCGCCCTCGAGACCGGGGATGAGCCAGCAGATCACCCAGCCATAGCCACCGATGAGCATCCCCCAGAGGTGGATGTCGGCGAGGGCCTCGCTGTAGATCGGCTTGTGGTACAGGTGCGGCAGTACGGCGTAGAAGACGCCCATCAGGACCATCCCCATACCGAGCAACGCCATGTGGTGGAAGTGGCCCACCACCCACTGGGTGTTGTGCAGCACCGTGTTGAACTGGATGTCGGCGTTCAGCACACCCTGGAAGCCTGCGGTGAGCCAGCCGAAGATCCCGGCGATCATGAACTTCGACCCTGCGTTCCAGGTGAAGTTCGACTTGAAGATCGTCGCGCTCAACGCGTAGATGCTGACCGACGACGCGAGCACGATCGCGAACGTCACCGGTTCGTGGATCGTGTTCAGCAGCCACTGGGCACCCTCGTCCGGGTAGTCCAGGTACATGTGGTGCGCCCACAGGAAGCAGTTGGTGATCAGCGCGACGAACCACGCGAGCACCGCGACGCGACCTGCGATGAGCGGCCGCTTCGCGTACCGCGGGATGAAGTAGTACAGGTTCGCGACCACCGGGAACAGCAGCAGGTAGACGACCGGATGGCCGAATGCCCACAGCAGGTTCTTGGCGAACTGCGGGTCGGTGGTGAACGAGCCGTCGATCGACTGGATGATCATCAAGACCAGCAGCAGTGCGAACGGCAGGGTCATCAGGAACATGTTGATCGCGATGACCGTGATCGGAATCAGCGGGTACGGCGCCTTGCGCTCACCGCTGTGCTTGAAGCGCGACGGCCACAGGGTGGCCAGACCGAGCGCCAGACCGACCTTGTAGAGCCAGCCGTTCTTGCTCGACTGGATGGCCGGGCCGGTGACGGCCACGATCAACGCGACACACCAGGTGAGGATGGACACGCCGGCGAGCAGCACCGAGAACGAGAACCAGCCGGTGGCGGCATCGCTCCACTTGCCCTGCGAGTAGAAGGGAAGCGGGTAGAGGGCCACCCACGATGCGCCGAAGCCGGCGATCACGGTGGTCCACACGATGCCGAGGGTTCCGATCACCATCGACCAGTAGGAGATCTCCGCGAAGATGTAGGTCCGAAGCGGGAATCCGAGCCTCATGAGGATCCAGTAGAGCGATCCCATGAGGAAGAAGCCGGCCCACGCCACGAAGGCGCCCAGACCATGGGCGGTCATGAGGGCGTACCAGAGGTTGTCGTCGGTACGGACGATGTCGGCCTGGCTCTGACGCAGGACGACACCGAGGATGCCGGCGATCACCAGGAACAGCGTCGCGGTCCACATGTACCGCTTGACGATGGATGTCGTCTTCTTGATCGTCGCCTCGTCGAGCACCGGTGAGTCGTCGTACGGAAGCGCCGGGGTGCTGACCGTGCGGGCTTCTGTGCTCACTGGGTCACCTCGATTCGGCCGATCATGTTGTGGTGGTTGAAGCCGCAGAACTCGAGGCACCGGATCGTGTAGGGACCGGGCTTGTCGAGCTTTGCCGTCACGGTCGACGTGACGTTGGGCAGCACCTGGATCTGGGCAACCATCACGTTGTCCGGATCGTAGAGCGCGAAACCATGGCTGACGTCGTCGGACTTGACTTCGAAGTCGATGGTTCCGGCCGGCACTGACGCCGGCTGGGCGACGAACGCGAACTGCAGCGCTCGGACCTGAACCGTGCTGTCGGCGTTCGCGCGGTTCAACCACGGAATACCGGCGAACGTCGCGGCGAACAAGATGACGAGGATGGCGACCGTCATGATCGCCCACCAGTTCTCGCCCCGTTCCATCTTCTCGATGTTCGGTTCGGAACCGGCCTCGCGCTTGGAACGTCGGGTCGTCGCGATCACCGCCGCAAGGGCGACGACCCCAATTGCCGTCACGGCGCAGTACATCACCGTGATCGTGAGCTGAGTCGCATTCATGCCGGGAATTCAGTCGGACTTTCTGCGTGGTGACATCCGAGCACTTCCGTTCTGACTTGCGGATAAGGCGCGGATATCCGTTGCGGCAAAACCACAGTCCAGCGGCGCGGGCGACCCGCATCCGCTCGTCCTGGCTGCGTGATGTGCCCTCCAGGGGACCGCAAACTCTGAAAAGCTCCAGAACGGTCGCCTCTGTTTCGCACGCCGACTTGTCATCCCGGCGGTCGCGGCGGGAGGCTGCCGCGGGGCTGCTCGCGCCCTCCCCCGTTTTCCGACGCGAGCTCGATAGGAGGAACTGCATGGCAGACGACAACGATCGACGTGGCGCCATCGTCGCCGGGGCCACGGCGGCCCTGATCGGCGGGCTGGGCGTCTTCTTCGGCGCCAACGGCCAGGAAGCGAAGCTCCCGACCCCCGTCGCCGTCGACACCACCCAGACCACGCCGACCGACGTGACGATTCCGAGCGTCGACGACCTGGCGGCCGCGGTCACCGATTGCCAGAACCTCCCGACCGGGTCGCAGGAGCGGATCGACTGCGGACGCGGCCTCGTCGACGGTGCGAAGGGCGCGCTCGTGGACGCGCTCGCCACCAACGCGGACCAGGCGGACATCGAATCCCTGTGGGCCGACAGCGCGAAGGCGATCGCGCTCGGCATCGGCGAGGGCGACGACCCCAGCGTGGTCTTCCCCGCGGGTGCGCTGCCCGCTCCCTCCGCAGGCCCGTCGGCCAACACCGTCACCTGCGCGCCGAAGGCCGGCACGCGCCGCAACCTCGGCGTGGCCGGGACGATGAACCGTCCCTCCGGACTGGGGATCGCCACTTGTGAGGGCGACGGCTCGGTGATCCTCGTCGCCCTTTTCAGGAACTCCGGCGGCTACTACGCGGATTCCACCACGAATCAGTCCTGCACCGGCGCGCGCTGCGCCGTCCAGGCCGGGTCGAACAGTCGCTGCGGGAAGTACCGTTCCTACGTGGTCGCCTTCAACCGCAACGAGGCGGGCGAGGCCGGCCCCATCACGGACGCCTGGTCGAAAGAGCAGAAGTACTGCAACCCGAAGGCCGCCTAGCACCGTCTGATTCGCCGACGCGCCGGCCCCGCACACCGCGGGGCCGCGCGAGGGCGACCGCCGAGATCCTCGCCGGGGTCTATCCGACGGTCGAAGCGCCGCTGACGCACGACTCGGCGTTCCAGCTGCTGGCCGCCACCATCCTGTCGGCCCAGTGCACCGACGCGATGGTGAACCGGGTCACGCCGGGCCTGTTCGCCGCGTATCCCGATCCGGCGTCGATGGCCGCCGCGGATCCGGCGGACGTCCAGCGCCTGATTCAATCGGTGGGGCTCGCGCCCACCAAGTCGAGGAACCTCGTCGCAATGGCGCAGGACGTCGTCGCACGATTCGACGGCGAGGTACCGGGGCGGCTGGAGGATCTCGTCACCCTCGCGGGCGTTGGCCGCAAGACCGCCAACGTCGTGCTGGGACTGTGGTTCGGCGTCCCCGGCATCGCTGTCGACACCCACGTATTGCGGGTCGCCCGGCGCCTGGGGCTCACCGAGTCCGATGACCCCGTCCGCGTGGAGCGCGATCTCATGGGGCTGCTCCCCCGGCGGCTCTGGGCGCAGACCGGCCTGCGGATCATCTTCCACGGTCGCGCGGTCTGCGGGGCGCGTCGTCCGCGTTGCGGAGCATGCCCGCTGTCGGGGTTCTGCCCCTCAGCGGACCTCGCCTGAGGATTCGTCCCCGGACCTGAGACCCGGCCGGCGGGAAACCGGTCAGACTGGACCTGATGTCGTCCTCGACCCGGAATCTCGTCAACCTTCAGGACGTCCACGTGGCATACGGCGCCCGGGAGGTCCTCGCGGGCGTCAGCCTGGGTGTCTCGGACACCCAGCGCATCGGCGTCGTCGGTCGCAATGGCGACGGCAAGAGCACGCTCGTCCGGGTGCTCGCGGGCCTCCAGGAACCCGATCGCGGCCGCGCCACGCTTACCCGCGGCCTTCAGGTGGTGACCCTCGACCAGGCGGACC
The DNA here is from genome assembly GCA_020636905.1 of Actinomycetota bacterium. Classification (GTDB taxonomy): domain Bacteria; phylum Actinomycetota; class Thermoleophilia; order Miltoncostaeales; family Miltoncostaeaceae. The sequence continues at coordinate 116,766 of JACJWX010000007.1, forward strand.
GGCTCGACTCCGCGTCGAGCATCGGCGAGGTTCTCGCGGCGGCGGCGGGGGCGGACGAATGGGCGCGGGAGGGGCGGCTTCGGGAGATCGTGGACGGGTTGCTCGGCACCCCCGGGAACCGATTCTCGGATGGGCTCGACACTCGCATCGGGACGCTCTCTGGCGGCGAGCGCCGCCGGGTGGACCTGGCGCGCGCCCTGCTGGAGGCCCCCGATCTGCTCATCCTCGACGAGCCCACCAACCATCTGGACGTCGAAGCGGTCCACTGGCTGGCGGGACACCTCTCGAGGTGGCGCGGGGCCCTCGTGGTGGTGACCCACGACCGGTGGTTCCTGGACGCGGTCGTCGAGCAGACCTGGGAGGTGGTCGACCGCACCGTCCACAGCTACGAGGGCGGCTACGCGGCCTTCGTGCTGGCGAAGGCCGAACGCGAACGCGTCGAGGCGATTCACGAGCACCGGCGGCGCAACCTGTTGCGCAAGGAACTCGCCTGGCTGAGGCGTGGGCCGCCGGCGCGGACCAGCAAACCCAGGTTCCGGATCGAGGCGGCTTCGGCGCTCATCGCCGACGAGCCGCCCGCCCGCGACACCGCCGAACTGGTCCGCTTCGCCACCGCCCGGCTCGGGAAGCGCGTGGTCGACGTCGAGGAGGCCGGCGTGAGCATCGCCGGGCGGCGGGTGCTGCGCGACGTGACCTGGCGGCTGGGTCCCGGTGACCGGGTTGCGCTCGTCGGTGCGAACGGCTCGGGGAAGACCACCCTGCTGCGCCTCATCAACGGCGACCTGGACCCGGAAGCGGGGTCGGTGGAGCGCGGCGCCACGGTGCGCTGTGCGGTACTGGACCAGCACCTGGACGAGATCGATCCGGACCTCCGGGTCCTGGACGCGCTCGAGGAGGTCCGTCGCCGGACCACATTGCCCGACGGCCGCGAGGTCACCGCGGGGATGCTGTGCGAACGGTTCGGCTTCCGGGGCCCGCGCGCGGGCACCCCGGTGCGGGACCTCTCCGGTGGCGAGCGGCGCCGGCTGCAACTGATGCGGCTCTTGATGGCCGAGCCGAACGTGTTGCTGCTCGACGAACCGACCAACGACCTCGACATCGAAACGCTCACGGCGTTCGAGGACCTGCTCGACGACTGGGCCGGCACCCTGATCGTCGTGAGCCACGATCGCTACTTCGTCGAGCGGGTGTGCGACGACGTGTACACGCTCGATACCGAGGGCGGCATCCGGCACCTGCCGGGTGGCGTCGACCAGTACCTGGACGAACGCGCCGCCCCGGTCGCCGCGCCACAACGGTCGGCTCCGCAGAAGGGGCGTCCGCGCGGCTCGGAGATCCGCGAGACCCGGAAACGCATGGAGCGTCTGGAGCGCGAGATGGAACGTACGACGTCCCGGATCGGAGACCTCGATCTGGCCATGGCCGAAGCGGCCACCGAGCCGGATCAGCTTCGGGAACTCGCCGTCGAAGCGACTCGCCTGCGCCACGCGCACACCGCCGCGGAGGAGGAATGGCTCGAACTCGCCGAGCTCCTCGAGGGGGGATCACCGTGATGGCGACGGCATTCACGAGCCCCTCACGGCGGCAGCGCCGCCGGCAATCTGACACGCTATAGAAATGGTTGACCGTGTCCCATTCGACGAGATGTTCGGCTCGTCCGAGGACACGCCGCGCCCGCCCTATCGCGAGTACGAGTCCTGGTTTCGTGAACAGGACGGCAACTGGATCCAGCGCAAGTCCCGGGAGGCGGAGCAGTTCTTCCGCACCACCGGCATCACCTTCGCGGTCTATGGGGAGGACGACGCCGAGGAACGGCTGATCCCCTTCGACGTGGTCCCGCGCATCCTGTCGGCCTCGGAGTGGTCACGGCTCACGCGCGGGATCGAGCAGCGGGTGCGCGCCATCAACGCGTTTCTGCACGACATCTACCACCGCCAGGAGATCCTGCGGGCAGGCCGGATCCCGCAGCGCCTCATCGCCGAGAACTCGGCCTTCCTGGATCAGATGATCGGCTTCAACCCGCCGGGCGGGGTCTACACGCACATCCTCGGGGTGGACCTGGTCCGGACCGGACCCGATCGGTTCTATGCGCTCGAAGACAACGCCCGGATCCCCTCCGGCGTCTCGTACATGCTCGAGAACCGCGAAACCATGATGAGCATGTTCCCGGAGCTGTTCTCGAGGCTCCGGATCCGCGAGGTCTCCGACTACCCCCAGCGGTTGCGTCGTGCGCTGGAAGCCGCCGCCCCGCCCGCCTGCAAGGGCACCCCGGTCATCGCGGTGCTCACCCCCGGCATCCACAACAGCGCCTACTTCGAGCATGCGTTCCTGGCCAGCCAGATGGGTGCCCAGCTCGTGGAAGGGCACGACCTGCGCGTTGAGGGCGGTCGGGTGGCGATGCGGACCACGCGCGGGTACCGCCCCATCGACATCCTCTACCGACGCGTCGACGACGAGTTCCTCGATCCCCTCACGTTCCGGTCGGATTCGGTCCTGGGCGTTCCGGGGATCATGGACATCTACCGCGCCGGCGGGATCACCATCGCGAACGCGCCGGGCACCGGGATCGCCGACGACAAGGCCATCTACAGCTACATGCCCGACATCGTGCGCTTCTACACGGGCGAGCGGCCGCTGCTGGAGAACGTGCCCACCTATCGATGCTCCGAACCGGACTCGCTCGGCTACGTCCTCGACCACCTCGACGAACTGGTCGTGAAGGAGGTCCACGGGAGCGGCGGTTACGGGATGCTCGTCGGTCCCACCGCGAGCAAGCGCCAGATCTCGGCGTTCCGCAAGGTGCTGCTGGCCGACCCCGCCAACTACATCGCCCAGCCCACGCTCTCGCTGTCGACCGTGCCGACCATGACCCGCGACGGGCTCTCGCCGCGCCACGTCGATCTGCGGCCGTTCGTGCTGGTGTCGCCGGGCCGCGTGGACATCACCCCCGGCGGACTCACCCGGGTGGCGCTCAAGAAGGGGTCCCTGGTGGTGAACTCCAGCCAGGGCGGCGGAACCAAGGACAGCTGGGTGCTCGATGAATAGCCCGCAGCGCTCACCGGACATGCTCAGCAAGAACGCGGACGGCATCGTGTGGATGTTCCGATCGATGGAGCGATCCGAGAACATCGCGCGGCTCATCGAGGCCGGGCTTCGAATCGCGCTCACCAGAAGCGGGGAAGCGCCGGACGAGTGGCGCTCGATCCTCACGACGGTCGGCGCGACCGACGGCTTCGAGCGACACGGATCGGGGGAGTACACGGCCGCGGTCGTCACCAACTACCTGCTCCGCGCCAGGACCAACCCCGGCTCGGTCATGGCGCTCATCGAGTCCGCGCGCACCAATGCACGGACCGTCCGCACGGCCATCACCCAGGAGCTCTGGGAGGCCACCAACGAGTGCTACATGACGATGCGCGACCGGCTGTCACGCCAGGTGCGTTCGACCGAGCTGGTGCACGTGCTCGGCGAGATCCGCCGCCAGAGCGCGCTGGTCCGCGGCGCCCTGCACGGGACCATGCTGCGCAACGACGCCTTCAGCTTCGCGCAGATCGGGACCTATCTGGAACGCGCGGACAACACCGCCCGGATCATCGACATGAAGTACTACGTGCTGCTGCCGTCGCTCTCGATGGTCGGCTCGTCGCTCGACAACGTGCAGTGGGACACGATCCTCCGCTCCCTGTCGGCCCAGCGCGGCTACCACTGGCTGCACCCGGAGGGCCGGGCGGCCTTCAACATCGCCAGCTTCCTGATCCTGGACGACCGCTTTCCCCGGTCGCTCGCCTTCTCCGTGGGCCGGGTCCAGGAGAGCCTGCGCTGGCTCGAGCAGGCCTATGGCGAGCGCCACACGGCCCACGACATGGCCGACGACCTGCACCGCGAACTCGCCGGGGCGACCATGGAGGGGATCTTCGACTTCGGCCTCCACGAATCGCTCCAGCGCTACCTACATCTCGTGGGGATGCTCGCGCGCCAGATCGAACACGACTTCCGGTTCCGGGTGGCCTGACCGTGCGCATCCGGATCCACCACGCCACTCACTACCGCTTCGACCGCCCCGTCCCGTACGGTCTGCAGCGGCTGCGCCTGATGCCCAAGGCGACACACGAGCAGCGCGTGATCGACTGGGACATGACCGTCGAGGGCGGATACCGCGAGGCCGAGTACGACGACCAGCACCTCAACCACGTCGTGCTCGTGAAGGTGGCGGAGGGAGCGACCGAGGTGGTCATCCGCTGTGACGGCGTGGTCGAGACGCAGGCCGGTCGCCACGGCATCGTCGGATCGCATCAGGGACCCGCACCGCTGTGGTTGTTCCAGCGTCACACGCCGCGAACCCTGCCGGGCCCGGCGATCACCTCGATCGTCGACGAGATCCGCGACCGCTCGGCCGACGACGACATCGATCGCCTCCACGCGCTCTCGGCGATCATCGCCGACCGGGTGAGCTACATGGTCGGCGCGACCGACGCCACCACGAGCGGCGAGGAGGCGGCGGTCGCGGGGAAGGGCGTGTGCCAGGACCACGCGCACATCATGCTGGCCGCCGCGCGTGAACTGGGGCACCCGGCGCGATACGTGAGCGGCTACCTGGCCTCGTCCGACGATGGCGTGCGCCACGAGGCGAGCCACGCCTGGGCGGAGGTCGCGATCGACCACGTCGGCTGGATCGGATTCGATGTGTCGAATGGCATTTCGCCGGATGAACGCTACGTTCGGGTTGCGACCGGTCGGGACTACGTGGATGCTGCGCCCCTGACCGCCGTGTCGTATGGCGCCAGGGACACGGAGATGCACGTGAGCGTCGAGGTCGAGCGGGTCACGGTGCGCGACGGGGAAGGGCCCGAGGAGACCAGTTGACCTACTGCGTGGGAATGATGCTCGAGGACGGACTCGTGCTCGTGTCCGACACCCGCACCAACTCCGGCGTCGACAACGTCTCCACGTTCCGCAAGATGTTCAGCTGGCACGTGCCCGGCGACCGCATCATCACCGTCATGACCGCGGGCAATCTGGCCACCACCCAGGCCGTGGTGAGCCAGCTCGAAGAGCGGGCCAAGGCTCCGGCCGAACGGCACCCGTCGATCCTGGAAGCGCCCACCATGTTCCAGGTGGCGCGCATCGTCGGCCAGGCGATCCGCGACACCATCGCCGAGAGCTCGGGTCAGCAAGGGGACCAGGGGACCTTCGGGGCCAGCATCATCCTTGCCGGACAGATCAAGGGAATTCCGCCGCGCCTCTTCATGGTCTATCCGGAGGGGAACTTCATCGAAGCATCCCCGGAGACCCCGTTCTTCCAGATCGGCGAGACCAAGTACGGGCGGCCGATCGTGGTGCGCGCATACCGGCCGGACATGACCCTGGAGGAGGCGCTCCGGCTGATCCTCGTCTCGTTCGACTCGACCCTGCGGGCGAACCTCTCGGTCGGGCTTCCGCTCGACATCCAGGTCATCCCGAAGGATGCACTGCGGGCGACCCACGACCGGCGCATCGAGGAGAGCGACAAGTACTTCCGCGAGCTCTCCACCAACTGGGGGACCTCGCTGCGCGCGGCGCTCGCGGCGCTGCCGCCCTACCCGGAGTCGGTCTCGGACTGATCGGACGCCGCGATCGTGCGCACGATCGGTTCGGCCAGTTCCCACATCGCGCGGTGGCTCTCCCGGGTGAGCGCGGCGGCGACCGCATCTGCGGCCATCCACTGGTGCGCGTCGTGTTCCCGCAGATCGAGCGTGATCCTGCCCGGCGGTGCCACGGCCGCGTAGACGAACTTCCGCAGCGCCCGGTCGGCGTTGAAGACGAGCGTCACGTCCTCCACCACGGTGGCCAGGGCTTCGGGTGGAAGATCGAGACCTGATTCCTCACGGACCTCGCGGAGGCAGGCCTCGATGGGGTCCTCCCAGTCTTCGATGCCGCCGCTCACCGGCTGCCACAGGGCCGGCCGGACCCCCGGTCGTTCGGGGGCGTGCAGCAGGAGCACGTGCGGGCTGTCCCGCACCGGGCGGGTGATCCAGCATTCCACGGACGGCCGAAGCATGGCGGGCATGGTACGACGCCCCGGCGACGGCAACGACCTCCGCGCCAATGTGGCACCGGTGGCTGTCCGCAGACGGGTATCCTCGCACCATGCGGTCCTGACACCGACGTCGACCGCCCGGGAAGGAGCGCGCGATGCTCGAGGTCTCCCACCTGCGCAAGCGCTTCGGCGAGATGGTCGCCGTCGATGACGTGTCGTTCACCATCGACGCGGGCGAGACCTTCGGTCTGCTGGGGCCCAACGGCGCGGGCAAGACCACCACGATCTCCATGATCTGCGGACTGCTCGAACCCGACAACGGCAGCGTCGTCGTCAACGGTGAGCCGATCAGCGTCGGGCGCAGGAGCGGACGGCGGCACATCGGGTACGTCCCGCAGGAGCTCGCGATCTACCCGGACCTCAGCGGACGCGACAACCTGCGCTTCTTCGGGCGCCTGTACGGACTACGCGGTGCCGCGGCCCGAAGCCGCATCGACGAGGTCCTCCATGTGGTGGGCCTGTCCGAACGCGGCGACGACCGTGCCAGGGAGTACTCGGGCGGCATGCAGCGGCGGCTCAACATCGCCGCGGGAATGCTGCACAACCCCAGCCTGCTCATCCTGGACGAGCCCACGGTCGGTATCGATCCCCAGAGCCGCAACGCCATCCTGGAGGCGGTGGCAGCGCTCGGTCGCCAGGGGATGTCGGTGCTCTATACGACGCACTACATGGAGGAGGCCGAACGCCTGTGCCAGCGGGTGGCGATCATGGACCACGGCCAGGTGCGTGCGGTCGGCACCCGTCGCGAGCTGATCGCCCTGGTCGGTGAGCACGACGCCGTCACGGTCATGGTGGTTTCGGGGGCCGAGCGGGCGGCTCGTGCCCTCGACACTGAATCGGGGGTGGTGCGTGCCAGTGCGGCCGACGGCCAGTGCATCGATTGCGTCGTGGATGACGCAGCGGTGATGTTGCCGCGGCTGGTGACGCGCCTCACTGACGCCGGCTTGGCGGTTCAGAACGTTCAGGTGCGTGAGCCGAGCCTGGACGCGGTGTTCTTGCACATCACCGGCACCGGTCTGCGCGACTAGCCGTGCGCGCAATCCTCGACATGGTGCTGCGCGACCTGGGCGCACGCCTGCGTGACCGCTCGGCGATCGTCATCGCGTTCATCGCGCCCCTTGCACTGATGGCGATCTTCTCGAGTCTGCTGAGTGGGACTGAGGAGTCGACATGGCCGATCGGCTACCTCCCGCCGACGCAGGCGACGGCCGTCGACCAGGCGCTGACGCTCGGCGTGTTTCCGGTCGTCACGAAGGAGGGCGTCGCGACGATCACGACGTTCGCCACCCGCGATGCGCTGACGACGGCGCTGGACGACGACACGGTTGGCGCGGCGCTGAGGTCGATGCCGGCCACCGCGGCGGCTCCCCTCGGTGCCCTGGTGATCGAGCACCGGTCCGACTCACCGATCAGCACGGCCATCGCAACGTCACTCGCCAATGCGACCGCCACCCAGATCGGCGCCGCGGCCACACTCGTGAGCGCCGAACGTGCTGTGGGTGTGCTGCCTGCGGGGGGCAATGTGGCGGACCAGGGGGTGCGAGCAGTGGCGAGGCTGGCCGCCGAACCGGTTCCGATCGTCCTGTCTGACGCCCAGGAGGCCGGGGGACTGTCGGCCAGGACGCAGGTCGCCGCCGGAATGGCGACGTTCTTCCTGTTCTTCACGGTGCAGTTCGGCTTGCTCGGTCTGCTTCAGGAGCGGCGC
>JACJWX010000008.1 GCA_020636905.1 Actinomycetota bacterium
GGCTGTCGACCAGGCGCGCCTCCACTCCGGGCGACCCGGGGAGCGGTTCCGAGATCACGGCCACGCGGACGTGTCCATCGCCGAACCGCACGTCCCCGGTCCAGTCGACGGTCGCGCCGGCGTGGGGCAGCACGGTTTCGCTGCGAGGCACCATGAGCCGTACCTCGTGCCCGAGCGCGGCCAGTGCGCGTGGGAGCGATCCGGCGACGTCGCCGAGCCCCCCGACCTTCACGTAGGGGGCCGACTCGGCGGCGACGATCAGGATCTTCACGAAGCGTCCCGACGGGTGACGGTGCCGCCGCTGGGCACCACCCCGTCGGTGGGGAAGTCGCTCGGTCCCACGTCGGGATCGATGCGGCAGTTGCGACCCACGCGCGCGCTCGCGGGGACGGTCGCGCGCTTCCCGATGAGCGTGATTCCCGTGTTGAGCCGCGTCGGCTGGACCTCGTTGGGGATCGTCAGGTCATCGCCGAGACCCACCTGCGCGCCGGCGTTGACGATGGCCTCCTTGTCGACGATGACGCGATCGAGCAGGACGTCCCGATGGACGACGGAGTCGAACATGATGATCGAGTCGCGCACCACGGCACCGCGCTCCACGATGACCCCGGGGGACAGCACCGACCGTTCGACCGCGCCCTCGATGTGGCAGCCGTGGGAGACCATCGACTGGGTGACCGAACCTGTCGAGGTGATGACGCCGGGCGGACGCTCCTTGGACTTGGTGTGCAGGAGCCAGCCCCGGTCGGCGAGATCGATCGCCGGGGGCTCGGCCAGAAGCTCCATGTTGGAATCCCAGTAGCTCTGAATCGTGCCGACGTCGCGCCAGTACCCGTCGAAGCGGTGGGCGAACACCCGATCGCCCGACGAAATCATGTGGGGGACCACGTCGCCGCCGAAGTCGCGCTTCGATTCGTCACGCCGCGCGTCCTCGCGCAGGCGCTGGATGAGCGCTTCGGTCCGGAACACGTAGAACCCCATCGACGCAAGGTTCGTGGTGGGCTCCGGCGGCTTCTCGAGCCACTTGGTGATGCGATCGTCGTCGCCGGTTTGCGCGAGCCCGAACCGGTGCGCGTCCTCGATCGGCACCGGCTGGAGCGCGATGGTGCAGTCCGCGTCATGCGCGAGGTGTTCCATGAGCATCGGCCGGTAGTCCATCTTGTAGATGTGGTCCCCGCCGAGCACCAGTACGTGTTCGGCACCGAGTTCCTGGATCTCGTCGATGTTCTGGTACACGGCGTCGGCTGTGCCCTGGTACCAGCCTGATCCCTGCCGGCCGAGATACGGCGAGATGAGCCGCACGCCGATGCTCTGCGAACGGTCGAGGTCCCACGGTTTGCCGGTGCCGATGTGGTCGTGGAGGGACACCGGGCGGTACTGCGTCAGCACGACGATGTCGTAGAGCCCCGAGTTGACGCAGTTCGACAGCGCGAAGTCGATGATCCGGTACTTGCCGCCGAACGGCACCGCCGGCTTGGCGCGGTGGGCGGAGAGGATCGACAGGCGGGAGCCCTGGCCTCCGGCGAGGATGATGACGACCACGCCTCGTTTGGGGGTCCAGACGGCCATGGCGCATCAGCTCCTTTTCGGTGGTGAGCTCGTACCTGACGAGCCTACTCCACCTACTGCCGCGACGCAGCGCTCCCGGCCCCGATTTCCGAGCCGTTGCAGGCCTGACACACCCTGATCCCGACAGGGACAAAGTTGAGTCGAGACGACTCAACTTTGTCGATTCCTAACTTGACATGCCTCATGTCAGATCTACCATGGTCGATGTCAGGTGTTGACCGCGGTCGGATTGGGCCGACGCGGACCCCGATCGACAAGGAGTCTTCAGCGCATGGGTAAGACGATCGGCATTGACCTCGGCACGACGAACTCGTGCATGGCCGTGCTCACCGGTGGTGAGCCGGAGGTCATCCCGAACTCCGAGGGCGGGCGAACCACGCCGTCGGTCGTCGGGTTCACCAGCTCCGGGGAGCGTCTCGTGGGCACCGTCGCGAAGCGGCAGGCCGTCACGAACCCCGAGAACACCGTCTTCAGCGTCAAGCGGTTCATGGGCCGCAAGTACGCCGAGGTCGACGAAGAGATGAAGATCGTGCCGTACGAGGTCGTTCGCGGCCCCAACGGCGACGCGCGCATCGAGGCCGCGGACAAGGAGTACAGCCCGCCCGAGGTCAGCGCGATGATCCTCCAGAAGCTCAAGACCGACGCCGAGGCGTTCCTGGGCGAGGCGGTGACCGACGCGGTCGTGACCGTCCCCGCGTACTTCAACGACGCGCAGCGTCAGGCGACGAAGGACGCCGGCAAGATCGCCGGTCTCGACGTCAAGCGCATCATCAACGAGCCGACCGCCGCGGCACTGGCGTACGGACTCGACAAGGAGACCGACCAGACGATCCTCGTCTTCGACCTCGGCGGTGGCACCTTCGACGTGTCGGTGCTCGAGATCGGCGACGGCGTCTTCGAGGTCAAGTCCACCGCCGGCGACAACCATCTCGGCGGCGACAACTTCGACAAGGCGATCGTCGACTGGATGGTGGCCGAGTTCAAGCGCGAGCAGGGCATCGACCTCTCGGTCGACAAGATGGCGCTGCAGCGGCTCTACGAAGCGGCCGAGAAGGCCAAGATCGAGCTCTCGACCACCACGTCGAGCCAGATCAACCTGCCGTTCGTGACCGCCGACCAGAGCGGTCCGAAGCATCTCGACCTTCAGATCTCGCGGGCCAAGCTCGAGGAGCTCGTGCATCCGCTCTTGGAGCGCCTTGTGGCGCCCACCAAGCAGGCGATCTCCGACTCCGGCGTGGGCGACGCGATCGACCATGTGGTTCTCGTCGGCGGCATGACCCGCATGCCGGCGGTACAGGAGCGCGTGCGCACCATCACGGGCAAGGATCCGCACAAGGGCGTGAACCCGGACGAGGTCGTGGCCATCGGCGCCGCGATCCAGGGCGGGGTCCTCGCGGGTGAGGTCAAGGACGTGCTGCTGCTCGACGTCACCCCCCTGTCGCTGGGCATCGAGACCAAGGGCGGAGTGTTCACCAAGCTCATCGAGCGGAACACCACCATTCCGACGCGGAAGAGCGAGACGTTCTCGACCGCCGACGACAGCCAGACCCAGGTCGAGATCCACGTGCTCCAGGGCGAGCGCGAGATGGCCGCCTACAACCGCACGCTCGGCAAGTTCAACCTGGTGGGCATCCCGCCGGCGCCGCGGGGCGTGCCGCAGATCGAGGTCACCTTCGACATCGACGCGAACGGCATCACCCACGTGTCGGCCAAGGATCTGGCCACCAGCAACGAGCAGAAGATCGAGATCAAGGCGTCGTCGGGCCTGTCCGACGACGAGATCGACAACATGGTCCGCGACGCCGAGTCGCACGCCGACGAGGACCGCCGCCTGCGGCGGATCGCGGACGCTCGCAACCAGGCTGAGGCCCGAGTGCACGAGGCCGAGCGCCAGCTCAAGGAGAACGGCGACAAGGTGGAGGAATCCACCCGTCGCGACATCGAGGGCGCGATCGCGAGCGCCAAGTCGGCGGTCGAGGGTGAGGACGCCGACGACATCGAGGCCAAGAGCGAGAGCCTCACCGAAGCACTGCACCGGATGTCCGAGGAGATCTACCGCGCCGCCGCGGCCGAGGCCCCTTCCGGGGACGCTGCCGACGGCGGAGCCGAGACCGTCGAGGACGCCGAATACGAGATCGTCGACGAGGACGCGCCGAAGGGCGCGTAGGGAGGACACAGCAATGACATCAGTTGTTCGTTGGGATCCCTTCAGGGACGTGGCGACGCTCCGCGACGAGGTGAACCGACTCTTCAGCCGGAGCCTCGGCGGGCAGCCGGTGCCGTCCGGGGCGCAGAACGCGACCTGGGCGCCCCCGGTGGACGTCTTCGATACGCCCGAGGAGATCGTGCTTCGCGCGGAACTCCCGGGATTGCGTCCCGAGGACGTTGACGTCGAACTCGACGAGAACGTGCTCACCATCTCGGGTGAGCGGACGTTCGAGGAGCGGACCGGCGACGAGCGCAACTACCGGCTCGAGCGCGCGTACGGTCGGTTCTCGCGCTCCGTGAGCCTCCCCAAGGACGTCAAGGGTGAGGAGATCTCCGCCGCGTTCGACCTGGGCGTGCTGGAGATCCGCATTCCGAAGGCCGACGAGGTGAAGCCACGGAAGATCGTCGTCAACACGAACGAGGCGACGGCGGAGTGATGCAGAGCGGCGACCCACAGGACGCCGCGGCGCAGCCAGAGCAGGTGGGGGCGGACGAGTCCACCCCCACCGGGGCTCCGGACGCCGCGGAGCAGCCGACACCGGAGGCCGCCGACACATCGGACGCCGCCGGCAACGACCAGAGCGAGCGCCTCCAGGCCGAGCGCGACGAGTACCTCGACGCACTTCAACGGCTGAAAGCCGAGTTCGACAACTACCGCCGGCGCATGGAACGCGAGCGTGTGAACCAGCGATCGGCCGCCCACCACGAGGTGCTCGTCGAGGTGCTGCCGGTGCTCGACAACCTGGAACGGGCTGTCGAGGCGTTGCGGGCGAAGGATGCCGAGCTCGCCGGCGGAGTCGAGATGGTGCGGACGCAACTGGCCGAGGTGGTCGGGGGCCGTGGCCTCGAGGAAGTCGACGCGCACGGTGCGCAGTTCGACCCGACCGTCCACGAGGCGGTGGCCTCGGTGCCCAGCGCCGACGCCGACCACGGCACGGTCATCGAGGTGGTGCAGAAGGGATACCGGGCCGGCGACGAGGTCGTCCGGGCCGCGAAGGTCGTCGTTTCGGCGGGGACCCCATCCACGTAGGCCGGCACTCCACCGGCCTGGCAGAAGGACTTCATTGAACGACCTGTACGGCGTGCTGGGCCTCTCGAAGGGCGCCAGCGCAGACGACATCAAGAAGGCATATCGCAAGCTCGCTCGCGAGTATCACCCGGACCGCAATCCGGGGGACGCGAAGGCCGAGGAGCGGTTCAAAGAGGTCTCGCACGCGTACGACGTGCTGTCCGATTCCGAGAAGCGGCGGCAGTACGACGCCGGTCAGATGTTCGGAACCGGGAACGCCGGGGGTGGCAACGCCTCGGGCGGGGGCGGCGGGTTCGGCGACTTCGCCGACATCTTCTCGAGCATGTTCCGCGGGGGCCGCGGTGGAGGCGCCGACCAGCGCACCGCCAGCCGCCGGGGTTCGGACCTCGAGGTCGAGGTGACTCTGTCGTTCGACCAGGCGATGCGCGGCGCACAGCTCCCCGTGACCGTCGACGCCCAGCAGGCGTGTGACGTTTGCGGCGGCTCGGGCGCGAAGTCCGGCAGCAGCCCGCGGCTGTGCCCGGAATGCCGCGGCCGCGGTGTGGTGGGCCGCGATCTCGGAGGATTCTCGCTCGGGCAGCCATGTCCCCGCTGTCAGGGCAACGGAACGGTCATCGACGACCCCTGCGACAAGTGCAAGGGGGCGGGTGGCATCCCCGCGCGGCGCAAGTACACCGTGAAGATCCCTCCGGGGGTGAAAGACGGCACACGGATCCGGATGGCCGGCAAGGGCCAGGCGGGGACACGTGGTGCCAAGCCGGGCGACCTCTACGTCGTCAGCCGGGTCACCCCGAGCAGGGTCTTCACCCGCCAGGGCGACGACCTGGTCGTCGAGGTACCCGTGACCTTCGCGGAGGCCGCGCTGGGCGCGCGCGTCGACGTCCCCACCATCGACGGGCGCATCAAACTCACGGTGCCCGAGGGGTCCCAGGACGGGCGCAGCCTGCGCGTGCCCGGCAAGGGCGCGCCCAAGCTCAAGGGATCCGGCAACGGCGACCTGATCGCCAGGCTCCGCGTCCAGGTCCCCGAGAAGCTCACCCAGGCCGAACGCACGGCCCTGGAACGGTTCGCGCAGCTCAACACGGGGAATCCGCGCGAGGGGCTGTTCTCATGAGCGCCCGGCGAATCGGGGTCTACCTGATCGGCGTGGCCGCCGAGCTCGCGGGAATGCATCCGCAGACGCTGCGGCTCTACGAGCGGCGCGGCCTGATCACCCCCCAGCGGAGCGAGGGTCGCACGCGGCGGTACACCGATGCCGACGTGGCCCTGCTGCGCCGCATCCACGAGCTCTCGGAACTCGGCCTGAACCTGGCCGGGATCGAACGCGTGCTCGAACTCGAGGCGCGTCTGGAGCGGGCACAGACCCGCGTGGCGCAGCTCGAGGAGGAACTGGTGCGCCGTGAACGGGCGCACACCGAGGCGATGGACGACTACAAACGATCAACGCGGGCTGAGCTGGTGCGCGTCACGTGCACCGAAACGGCACTTGTGCCGGTGGTGAGGCCCATCATTCGGGGAAGGAGGTAACCCGATGGCCGTCGACAAACCCACCGAACGCGCCCAGGAGGCGCTGGCCGGCGCGTTGCGCCAGGCCGCCGACCGTCACCACCAGCTGGTGGAACCGGAACACCTGCTGCTCGCACTGCTCGAGCAGCGCGAGGGCATCGTCACACCCCTGCTGGAGCAGGCGGGCGTGTCGCTCGACACGCTGCGTCAGGCCGCTGAGGCGGCCGTGGCCAAGCGGCCCGAGGTCCGCGGCGCCGACGTCGACCAGCAGGTCTCGCCGGCATTCGCGCGGATCATGCGCAAGGCCGGCAGTGACGCCGAATCCATGGGCGATCAGTACATCTCCACCGAGCACCTCATCGGGGCGCTGCTCGCGGAGCCGTCACCCGCCCGGGACGCGCTCACGACCGCCGGACTCACCGAGGCGGGGCTTCAGACCGCGCTGCAGCAGGTGCGCGGTTCGGCCAAGGTGACCGATCCCAATCCGGAGGACAAGTACCAGGCGCTCGCCCAGTACGGACGCGATCTGACCGACGCCGCGCGAAGCGGCAAGCTCGATCCCGTCATCGGCCGAGACGACGAGGTTCGCCGGGTCATCCAGGTGCTGTCACGTCGCACGAAGAACAATCCGGTCCTGATCGGCGAACCGGGGGTCGGCAAGACCGCCATCGTCGAAGGGCTCGCCCAGCGGGTGGTGGCCGGAGACATCCCCGAGTCGCTGCGCGACAAGCGCGTCGTGGCGCTCGACGTCGGCGCGCTGATCGCCGGGGCCAAGTACCGCGGTGAGTTCGAGGATCGTCTCAAGGCCGTGCTGGCGGAGGTCAGTGAGGCCGAGGGCGGGGTCATCCTGTTCATCGACGAGCTCCACACCATCGTGGGCGCCGGCGCCGCCGAGGGTGCGGTGGATGCGGCGCAGCTGCTCAAGCCCATGCTGGCGCGCGGCGAACTCCGCGCGGTGGGCGCGACCACCCTCGACGAGTAC
This sequence comes from Actinomycetota bacterium, assembly GCA_020636905.1. Taxonomy (GTDB): domain Bacteria; phylum Actinomycetota; class Thermoleophilia; order Miltoncostaeales; family Miltoncostaeaceae. The sequence goes on from JACJWX010000008.1 coordinate 7,296, forward strand.
CGCAAACACATCGAGAAGGATGCGGCCCTGGAACGCCGGTTCCAGCCGGTGCTGGTGGGCGAACCCTCCGTGGAAGCCACCATCGGGATCCTTCGCGGGCTCAAGGAGCGCTACGAGGTGCACCACGGCGTGCGGATCCAGGACGCGGCCCTGGTCGCGGCCGCGCGCCTCTCCGACCGCTACATCACCGGCCGCTTCCTCCCCGACAAGGCCATCGACCTGATGGACGAGGCCGCGTCGCGGCTCCGCATCGAGATCGACTCAGTGCCGAGTGAACTCGACACGGTGCAGCGCCGCATCATCCAGCTCGAGATCGAGGATCAGGCGCTGGCGAAGGAAACCGACGATGCGTCCGCGCAGCGCCGGATCGCCCTGGGCGAGGAGCTGGCCGATCTGCGCGAAGCGGCGGACGCGATGCGCGCTCGCTGGGAGCAGGAGCGCGGCGGCATCACGCGCATGCGCGAGCTCAAGGAAGAGATCGAACAGGCGCGGATCGAGCTCGAGCGCGCCGAGCGCCAGGCCGACCTGGAGGGTGCCGCGCGCCTGAAGTTCGGCACCCTGCCCGAGCTGGAGCGCGCGCTGGAGCAGGCGAACGACGACCTGGAACGCCAGCACGACCAGGGGCGCATGCTCAAGGAAGAGGTACAGGAGGAGGACGTGGCCGAGGTGGTCGCGTCCTGGACCGGGGTCCCGGTCGCCCGCCTCATGGAGGGCGAGGTGCAGAAGCTCATCCGCATGGAGGAGCGGCTCCACGAACGCGTCGTCGGCCAGGACGAGGCGGTCGAGGCGGTCGCCAACGCGCTGCGCAGGTCCCGCGCCGGCCTGAGCGACCCGCACCGGCCGATCGGATCGTTCATCTTCCTGGGCCCCACGGGTGTCGGCAAGACCGAACTCGCGAAGGCCCTGGCGGAGTTCATGTTCGACGACGAGCGGGCCATGGTGCGCATCGACATGTCCGAGTACATGGAGAAGCACAGCGTGGCGAGGCTGATCGGCGCACCTCCCGGGTACGTCGGCTTCGAGGAGGGCGGCCAGCTCACCGAAGCGGTGCGACGCCGGCCGTACGCCGTCCTGCTCCTCGACGAGATCGAGAAGGCGCATCCGGACGTCTTCAACGTGCTGCTGCAGTTGCTCGACGACGGGCGGCTGACGGATGGACAGGGGCGGGTCGTCGACTTCACGAACACCGTCGTGATCATGACCAGCAACGTCGGGAGCCACTTCCTCACCGAGGGCGTGGACCTCGAGATCGCCCGTGAACGCGTGATGGGCGCGCTGCGTGATGGATTCCGTCCGGAGTTCCTGAACCGGATCGACGAGATCGTCCTGTTCGAACGCCTCGACCGGAAGGAACTCGACCGGATCGTCGAGCTCCAGCTCCGCGACCTGCGCAGGCGGCTCGAGGACCGCTCCCTGGACCTCGTCCTCACCGACGCGGCCGCGCTGCGCCTCGGCAACGAGGGATACGACCCCGCCTACGGGGCCCGTCCGCTGAAGCGCGTCATCCAGAAGCGCATCCAGGACCCCCTGGCGCTGCGGCTCCTGGAGGGCGAATTCACCGACGGCCAGACGGTCGAGGTCGACCTCACCGACACCGGTGAGTTCACCTTCCGGGCGGTGGCGCCGGTCGCCGCCTGAGCGTCGACCCGGTGGTGGCGTCAGCCGGCGCCACCACCGGTGTGGAGCCGGGAACTCAGAAGCCGTCCCACCCGGGAAGCTCGGCCGCCTGCCGGAGCCACGCGGTGAACCGTTCGTCGTCGATCTCCGCTTCGGTGGCGATGTTGACGCAGCGGGCGCGACCGTCCTTCGTCGCCACGGGCGGCTGCGGGTCGAGCGACACACCGTCGAAGAACGTCACCTTCACCGCGCGGGTGAGGCAGTGGACGCTCAGGAACCAGCCATCGTCGGACCCCCAGAACGGCGAGTTCCAGCGCACCGCCCGCCGGGCGTCCGGCACGACCGCCCGTACCAGGCGGTCCAGGTGGCGTCCCACGTCACCCTTCCAGTCCGGCATGGCGTCGATGTACGCCTGCACCGGGCCCTCGCCGTCGCCCTTCGGGATCTGCGGGTTGCCGCCCGAGAGCAGACGGGGCGCGGGCTCTGTCCCCTGGTGATCCTCGGGCATCGCCACCTCAGCCGTCGCCGCGAACACATCTTCACCCTCCGCGAAGCGTACCCGCATGCGCGGGGGACGCGACGACTGCGTCCCCCGCGCGCCGGCTACGGCGAGCAGTTGACGATCACGTTCGTCCCCGAGCCGCCGTCGCACACCTTCTCCCTGCCGGGGCCGCCGTCGAGGTGGTCGTCGTCGTCCTGCCCCCGGAGCGAGTCGGCGCCGCCGCGGCCGAACAGCCGGTCGTCGCCGAGCGAGCCGAACATGTTGTCGTTCCCCGGCCCGCCGATCATGACGTCGTCGTCATCGCCGCCGTACATCTGGTCGTTGCCCGACCCGCCCGTGAGTCCGTCGTCGCCGTCCTGGCCGAAGATGGAGTCGACGCCCGGGCCGCCATTGATCCGGTCGTTCGCGGCGCCTCCGTAGAGCCGATCCGAGCCGGCCTGCCCGTTGATGGTGTCCCGTCCGGTGGGGTCGTCGCCGTTGGCGGTTCCGCCGCCGTAGACGAGGTCGTTGCCCGGTCCGCCCGTCAGGACGTCATCCCCGGCGCCGCCGTGGAGTGTGTCGGCGCCCGATCCGCCGGTCATCCGGTCGATGTCGTCGCCGCCGTCGAGATCGTCGGCGCCGGTGCCGCCCAATACCACGTCGCTGCCGTGCTCACCCCGGAGCGTGTCGTTGCCGCCCTGGCCGCGGATGAGGTCGCCGTCGTCGCCGCCGAACACCGTGTCGTCCCCCGGTCCGCCATAGAGCTGGTCGATGCCGGGGCCGCCACAGATGAGGTCGTCTCCGCCGTGCCCGAAGACATTGTCGTTCCCGCCGTTGGCCTGGATGACATCACGGCCGGGCGTGCCGTGGATACTGTCGACGCCGTTGGTGCCGACGATCGTTGCCGGAACGCCGTCGCAGACGATCGAGACGACGTCACCCGGAACGGGGCTGGTCGGCGGTTGCGGGCCGGTACCCGGGGCGGGACCCGTCGCCGCCGTCCCGCTCAGCGACGTGAACGTGACCATGGCGGCCACCCCGAGGGCGCCTGCCAGCCAGCGTGGGCGAAGGAATCGCATCGTGCAACCTTTCTTCGGAAATCGCGTACGTCGCCATGGTCCGGTCGGAACGTTCCGGAACGCACCGGGTGAATCCCCGGCGCGCATCCCCGGCCCGCTCGGCCAGGGAGGGTTTCCCGCGCCGACCCCTCGACGTAGGCTCGCGCCATGCTCATCGGCCGTCAGAGCGAGATCGGCCGGCTCGACGCCGCGCTGACCGAGTGCCTCGCGGGCCATGGCGGGACGCTCATCCTGCGGGGTGACGCGGGAGTGGGGAAGACGGCGCTGCTGGAGCATGTCTCCCGCAGGGGATGCGAGGACGGGCTGCGCCTGCTGAGCGGACGCGGGACCGATGCCGAGACGGACATCGCGTTCGCGGCGCTCACCGACGTGCTGGGGCCCCTGACGGAGCGGTTCGCCGACCTTCCCCGCCCGCAGGCCGCGGCACTCGGCGGGGCGCTCGCCCTGGCTCCCACGCGACCCGGTGACCGGCTCGCCGTCTGCGTCGCGACACACGGTGTGCTCAGCGCGACCGCCCGCTCGAACCCCCTCCTGGTCGCCGTCGACGATGCCCACTGGCTCGACGTGCCGTCACTGGAATGCCTCCTGTTCGCGGCCAGGCGCGGCATCCCGGGAATGCTCCTGGTCATCACCACCAGGGAGCCCGCACCGCCGGGGCTCGCGGACGCCGCGTTCGGCCAGCTTGCCGTCGAGGCGCTCCCCCACGAGGACGCGTGGACCATGCTGAAGATCCGCTCCCCCGACCTGGGTGCGGCGGACGCGGCCCGGGTGCTCGCGACCGCGGCCGGGAACCCCCTCGCGATCGCCGAACTCACCGCCCCGTCAGCGGAGACCGCCCCCGGCGGGGCGCCGGTGCTCGATACGACGCTGGGCCGGATCTACGGCGCGCGGGTGGGCGCGTTCGACGACGCCACGGCGATGGCGGTCCTCATCACGTCCCTCTCGGGGTCCGACGAGCTCCGGGCCGTCATACCGGCCCTTCAGGAGCTGGGCCTGGAGGCGGCCACACTCGAAGCCGGTGAGGCCGCGGGGCTGCTCACCATCGGCGAGGGGCGCGTGCGGTTCGTTCATCCGCTGGCCCGCGCCGCCGTCCGCGACGCAGCGTCGGCCGCGCAGCGCCGCGTCGCGCACTCGGCCCTCGCGGCGACGCTCGACGACGGTGAGCGCCGGACCCGGCATCGAGCCCTGGCATGCATCGGACCCGATGAGGACGTCGCCGGCGATCTGGAACGGTCGGGCGATCAGGCGATGGCGCGCCGGGCGCCCGAGTCGGCCGCGCGCTCCTACGAACGCGCGGCCCGCCTCTCGCCCGACCCGTGCCGGTTCTCATCGCGGATCGCTCGGGCCGCGACGGCGGCCATGGCCGCGGGCGAGGACGAGCGCGCGCTGCGACTGTGCGACGAGGCCGCAGCCGTATCGACGGACCTCCACGTGCTCGCCCAGGTGGCGCGTACGCGGGGACAGACGCTGATCTGGCGCGCCCGGGTCGGCGAGTCCGTCGAGGTGCTGCTCGCGCAGGTCGACGCGCTGGCCGACATCGATCCGGCTGCGGCGGGACGCCTGGTGGCCGAGGCGGCCGTGGCCTGCACCGGACTCGGTGATGCCCCCAGGGCGCTCGCCCTCGCGCGGCGCGCCGAACGACTGCTCGCGGCCCAGCCCGATCTGGTGCGCGCTCCGGCCGCGGCGACGCGGGCCTTCTCCGTGGCGCTTCGGGGCCACGCGCGCCACGCCATGCGCTTGGTCTCACTCGCGGAGTCGCTCGCGGCCGGGGCCGACGCCGTCGAACCCGGCAGCCAGTGGCTCACGGTGTTGTGGCGGGCCCGCCTCATGAGCGGTGACCTCGAGGGGGCGACGGACCGTGCGCTGACCGCGGCGGCGGTGGCCCGCGACGCCGGGGCGCTGGGGGCGCTCGCCGGTGCCCTGGTGATCGCCGGAGACGGCAAACTGCGACTCGGGGAATGGTCGGACGCCCGGACGCTCCTCGACGAGGGGCTCGACGTCGCGCGTGAAGCCGGGCAGCACCTCTGGCGGGGATACGGGCTCATCGTCCGATGCCGGCTCGACGCCGCGCGTGGTGAGATCGACCGCGCGCGAGGCGCGGCGGAGGCGGCGCGGGACCTCGCCGAGGCCACGGGGGTCGCGGCGGGCCGGCGCTACGCGCATGCCGCCCTCGGGTTCATCGCCCTCTCGGATGGAGATCCCGCCGCAGCCGCGGACCACCTTGATGCGGCCGCCCGCGTCGCCGAAGCGAGCGGGATCCGCGAACAGGTCCTCGTGCCGTGGGGGATCGACTGGGTCGAGGCGAACGTGGCGGCGGGGAGCCCAGACCGGCTTCGCCAGGCGCTGGCCTGGGTCGAACGCACGGCCGCCCGGGGTGACGGGCCGCTGTTCGCGGCCATGCTCGAGCGATGCCGGGGGCTCGCGGGGGACGACCCCGAGACCCGCCTGGCGCGTGCGGTCGACCTCGAGGCGGCGGCGGGTCAGCCGTTCGAGCAGGCACGGGCACTCCTGGCACATGGCCGCCACCTGCATCGGGCGCGGCGCAGAATCGAGGCCCGGCGGCAGCTCCGGGCCGCGCGCGAGCTGTTCCGCTCAATGGAGGCCACACCGTGGGCCGCCCAGGCGAACGCCGAACTGCGGGCCGCCGGGGGACGTTCGCGAAGCGAACCCGACGGGCCGCTGACGGCGCAGGAGCAGCGGGTCGCCGCCCTGGTCGCGGAGGGCATCAGCAACCGCGAGGCGGCCGAGCGGCTCTTCCTGTCCCCGAAGACGGTGGAGTTCCACCTCGGCCGCATCTACGCGAAGCTGGGAATCCGCTCGCGCGCCGCGCTCGCGGGTTGGATCTCATCCGGGGCGGGACAGGAGGAGACCGTCGCGACGAACCGGAACCCGCGGGACTGACGTCCCGCGGGTCACAGCACCTGCTGGATGCGGAGCTGATTCCCGGCCGGATCGCGGACCCCGCAATCCCGGATCCCGTAGTCCTGGTCGATGGGTTCCTGGATGACGTCGGCGCCGCTGGCCTGCACGCGCTCGAAGAGCGCGTCGAGATCGTCCGTCCCCAGGACGATGCCCGCGAACGTCCTCTTGGCCATCATGGCGCTGATCGCCGCCCGCTCGTCGTCGCTGACACCGGGGTCGACGACCGCGGGCTGCAGGACGATCGACGTGTCGGGTTGGTTCGGCGGGCCGACCGTGATCCAGCGCATGCCGGCGTAGCCGACGTCGTTGCGCACCTCGAATCCGAGTACGTCGCGGTAGAAGGCGAGCGATTCGTCCGCATCCTCGAAGGGAAGGAAACTGGCGTGAATGGTGATGGTGGTCATGTGGGCGAGCCTACGGTGGGCGGGGGTCCGCCCTCTTCTCGATTCCTGACCGGTCGCATGATCCGCCGCGCCACGCACGGCGGGATGCCCGCCGTGGCGTCCGCCTGCCACCGATAGACACCGGGCGACACACCCACCAGCTCGGTGAACCGGGTGGTGAAGGTCCCCAGTGACACGGATCCGACCGCGACGGACACCTCGGTCACGCTGAGGTCCCCGCGACGCAACAGGGTCATGGCGCGCTCGACCCTGCGGGTCATCAGGTACTGGTACGGAGATTCGCCGTAGGCACGTTTGAACTGGCGGCTCAGGTGGCCGGACGACATGTGCACGTACCGGGCGAGCGTATCGAGGTCCAGCGGCCGGGTGTATTCGCGATCGATGCGGTCCCGGACGCGGCGCAGCAGCTTGAGGGTCTCGTGTGTGTGGGCGACGGCCGCCCCGGTCCGTCCGGCCATGCGGCCATCGTCACACACTCCCGGGGGGACGTCGATGCCGGGCTGAGCTCCGGCCGCGGGTGGATCAGGCGCCCGGCTCGACCCCGCAGCGGCGGTCGATCGGCACCCCGCGGTCCGAGTACGCCTCGCCGGTGCGCCGTGGCCGCCCCACCGCACCCGGACGGACCGGGCCGAGGTCGGTGATCCGCATCTTCGCCCGGCACACCGGCTGGACCACCGCATCGAACGCCGCCTCGGCCGCCGCGGCCGCTTCGTCCAGGGTGCCGGCGGCGACCAGCACCTCGTGATGCTGGAACGGGCCGTCCCATCCGCTGCTGGCGGCCCACAGGTGGAGTTCGTCGCTCATCGGCCCAGGGTAGCGGCTATGCCGTCCACCCGAGATGCGGATTCGGCCTCCGCGGCGGAGGGGGTGGTGACGGGGAATGCCCGATCGATTCGAGCCCGGCCTCCCAGGCGGCGCGGTCTTCGGACGTCGTCGGGGTGATCGCCGACCAGTTCAGGACCCGGGCGGGATCCCCCGGTCCGACGGCCATACGCTGCAGACGCGGCAGTCCGGTGGCCGTGTCACGTCGGGAGCGCTCCAGCGCCCGCGTTCCCGCCGGGGAAACGATCTCGGTGGCGCCGCCGTCGACCCAGCCCGTCAGCGCGTCCATCGCCGCCGCGCGGGGCATCTCGCGGACCCGCACGATTCGTCCCTCGGGTCCGCCGCCCGACGGACCGCCGTGCTCGTGGGCGTGGGTCTGGCCGATGGCCTCGATCCGCTCGACGTGCGGGTCGCGCTCCGAGAACGGGGTGTAGTGAAGGTTTTCGTCACCCATCTGCCGTCACTATCGGCGGCGCGGGCCGGGTCTTCAGCGTTTGCCGAATCGCCCGGGCAGACGGGGCGCCGTGTCGGAAACCATGAGCTGCACGGCCGCTCCTGCGAGTGCCACCAGGCAACCGACGACGGCGAGGTAGATCCCGAGCTGACGCGAGAGTTCGGCGGCGGGATCGGGGAGCACGATCGCACGAAATGCGACTGCGACGACCGAGGCCGAGGCACCCAGCACCGCGACGATGGACAGGAGGCCGATACCGCCTCCGTCGAGGGCGATCACGTCGCGGGAGTCGAGCAGGACCGCCAGCGACGCGAGTCCGCAGAGCGCCACACCCGCGAGCACGATCCTGGCGGCGATCGTCGCATCCCAGCCCGTGACCGAGTTGGGGCTCAGGGGAGGCGCGAGATCCGGCTCGTACCAGGGGAGAAACACCACGACGGCTGCGACGATCGAGCCGGCGAGCGCGGTGAGCGGGGGGAGGATCGGTCGGTGAGGCGGCATCGGCAGGAAGGACTCGACAGGTTCAGGACGCTCGATGCTAGAGGAATCGGGTCGCCGGCCCCGTGAGACGGGGGCGGCGACCGGCGGGACGCCACTGGCCACGGTGCTAGGCTCGTGGGGTTGGACGCCGCAGGCACCACGCAAGGGGGGAAAGTTGCCGACCTACATCCTGTTGAGCACGCTCAGCCCGCATGGCGTCGGTACGTTGAAGGCCAATCCGAGTCGGCTTCTGGAAGTCAACGACGAGATCGAGCAGATGGGCGCGAGGGTCGTCGACCAGTGGGCGGTTCTCGGTCCGTACGACTTCGTCAACATCGTCGAAGCACCCGACGAGAAGACCATCGCCCGCGTGTCGATGGAACTCGCGGCTCGCGGCACGGCGCACTTCCAGACGCTGACCGCGATCCCGGTTGAAGAGTTCCTCTCGGTTCTGAAGTAGCGCCATGAGTCCCCGTGCAAGCCGTCGCGGTTGGCTGCTGGTGTGGGGGCTCATCGGTGTCGCCGCCTCTCGCGTGGCCTCGCGCACGGATCGGGTTCGGTCACTCCGCTGGCGTCTTTGCGGAGCGGATCCGGTCGACGCGTTCCGGGCCGCGCCGTGCTACCGGAACGACGGGGACAACGGAGACCGGGAGACGAGCGACGACTCCGTCGCGGCGCCGATGATCCCCAACAGGTAAGGAGCGGTCGTGAACCCGTCCGAGCTGTCGACCGAACAGCGCATGCTGGGCGCCGCCGGGGCGCTGGTGCTCTACGCGATCAGCCTGCTGTTCTTCCCCTGGATCGGCATCGCCAACCAGACGGCGTCCGGCTGGGACACCATGCCGTCCCCCTGGATCGCGTTGTTGCTGGCGCTCGTGGGCGCCGGCGCCCTCGCCGCCGCGGCGTTCGACATCGAGATCCCCGTGACGATCGCGCCGATCCCGCTGGCCGCCTACTGCAGCTCGGTCGTCGCCATCATGACGTTCGCCGTGCTCCTGGAGGTGACCTCGCGCAAGTGGGGGCTGCTCCTGGCCGCGGTCTTCGCCGTGGTCGGTGTAATGCTGTCGGTCTGGTTGTGGCGGGAGCAGGATCGGTCATGACCCTGCAGGGCGGCGCCCGCGCGGCTGCCAGGACCGCGGTGGACGCGATGAAGCGCGTTGGCGGTGACGCCGCCGAGACGAGCCGCGGTATCGGCCTCCGCCGTCGCTTCGCGGTCCTCGCCGAAACGCTCGGGGCCACGGTGTACCGGCAGCGTGACGGCGAAGCCGGTCTCGAGCCGGAGATCGACCGGTTGGTCGAGGAGATGCGCCAGGTCGTGGCCCGGCTCGACGCCGCGGACGGCACCGACCCCGACTGAAGGGGCGGCCGGCTCAGCCCCCGGGTGCCGTGGTCCGGGTCCTGGGAACGGCGCCCAGCGTCATGCTGGTGGTGAGTCCGGGGCGTCCGAACCGCGTCCGCGCGACGACCTCGAAGGTGTACGTGCCGGTTGCGTAGCCGGTGCCGAGGCGCCGCCCCCAGAGCACCAGACGCGTCCCCCGCCGGAACAGGCGATTCCGGGCGATCACCGCGCGCACCCGGCCCGCTGAATCGCGCGCCCGCACCGTCACACGGGCGGGTCGGGAAAGGGTGAATCGGATGCGCACCCGCGGCACGCTGCGGCGGCCCACGCGAACCAGGGTGGGGCGGACATGCAGATTGCCGAGCGTCCGGTCGACGAGCACTGAGCGCCCCCCGAGGGTCGCATCGCCGCCGGATGGCGCCAGCTCGGCGGTGATCCGGTACCGGCCGTCCCCGATCTTGAGGGCCTTCGGGTTCAGCCCCACCGGATGGCGCCCGGCCTCGACCGGGCCGTCGAAGAGCGTGCGGCGGGCGCTGCCCCGTCGGCGTGTGAGGGTCACGATCAGGCGGCCCGGTTCGTTCGCGGTGACCTCCACCGTCTGGCGATCGTCCACCCCGTCGCCGTTCGGTGTCAGGCGCTGCACCACCGGCGCGACGCGCACCCCCCGATAGGTGACCAGAAGCGCCGTCGTGATCGAGCGCGGCGACGACCAGGGGACGGCGTGGCGGCCGTCGAGCACCAGCTGGGCGCTGCCCCCGGCATCCATGGCGAACGCCGTCTCGGATCCCAGCCGGTCCATCAGCCGGGCCAGCTCGGCGACCGTGAGGCCGCGGCTTCCCTGCGCGGGGCCCTCCGCCGCGACGATCATCCACGTGCCCTGCGCGCCCACGCCCACGGCGGTCCGTGCCGTGCGCTGAGTCAGCTGGGCGATGCTGAAGCCTTCACCGGCCGCGTTGACGGCCCTGCCGTTCTCGACCAGGCGGGGCCCACCCCCGATGGCGAGCGCGTCAGCCGGGAGGCCCTCGATGGTCGGGTCGATGCGCACGCGGGTTCCCAGCGGAAGGGCCTGAACCAGCGTGCGACGGGCGGCACCGACCCCCGTCAGCACGACGCCGTCCTTCTGCAGCGTGGTTCCCCCGCCGGTGTTGAGCGCAACCACCACCCCGGCCATCGGCACGTTCGGCCTGAGCGCGCTGGGATTCGTCAGCCGGACGACCACGTCGGACCGGCTCGACCCGGTCGGTGTCGTGTTGCCGAACGCCGGGGTGTAGAGCACCACCTCGCTGCCGCGTTCCGGGGGCCGGTTCATTCCGGCGATGCGGCCGCCGGTCGCGAGGTCGCCGCCGTCGGCGTCGACCGGCGTCCAGGTGCCGGTGAACTCCAGATGCATGGTGGACAGTCCGCCCTCGGGGTCCATGACCAGCGCGCTGCGCGTGGGTTCGGGTTCACTGGCCAGGCCGTCGTCCGTGGTCACCGTGAGTCCGCTCGGGTACGACCAGGTCGTGTTGAAGAAATCGCCGTTCACGCCCACCGCGGCTCCCATCGGTGCCCCGTCGGTGACCGCCGTCGACAGGGCTCCCCGCCGTCCGGTGGCGCCGGCGACGAGCACCGGCGAAAGCCCGACCTTCGGACGACGCAGCGCCCGCACCACATGGATGACCTGGGGGCCCGACTGCACGATGCGCTGGTGCACGATGCCGGGTGCGACCTGCTCGACCTTCGGCTCGGGCAGCGGGATCGACTCGACGACGGGCGCCCCCGCCGCCGGCGCGGCGAGCGCGAGCAGGGACGCAGCGGGAGTGAGGGCGGCACGGATCCACATCGGGGCCGCAGGGTAGCGAGACCACCCGGATGGGCGCGAACGGTCTCGGTCCGTCGCACCACGATCGGCACGTCGCCGCGGGACCCGCGATACTTCGCCCGATGTGGATCGGAATCTCCATTGTGATGACGCTTCTCGCCGCGGTGTTCGCCGCGCGCTGGTATTCGGCGACGCGTGAATCCGGCCGCCAGGCCGGCGTCATGCCGGTGCAGCAGGAGCCGTCACCGGCGAACCCGGGGCTCGGCCATGCGTTCGAGCGCATGCCGAAGCCGGCGATCCACGTCGACGATTCGCTGCGGCTGACCGCCATGAACGAACAGGCGCGAGCGGCCTTCCCGTTCCTCCGGGCCGGACAGCTGCTGCTCGAGGCGTTCGGCGAACACCGCCTCTCCGACACCGTGGCGGAGTCGATGCGGAACGCCCGCCCGTCGAAGTCCCAGGTGCAGCTCTTCACCGACGACCGGCGGACCTATCGGATCGTCGTCGAGCCGGTCACGGACGGGGCCGCCGCGTCAGGGGCCCTCATCTTCATCACGGACCTGACGGAGGGGATCGCCTACCAGGAACTCAGGTCGCAGTTCGTCGCCAACGTCTCGCACGAGCTGCGCACGCCCATCAGCGGGTTGCGAGGGCTGCTCGAGGCGCTCACCGACGACGACATCGAGGAGGACATGCGGCAGCGGTTCGCGACCCGCGCCATCGCGGAGACGCAGCGGCTCGAAGCGCTGATCACCGACATCCTCTTCCTGTCGGAGCTCGAGGCGGTCCCCGCCGCGGCCACCCGGGAGACCACCGACCTGTGCGCGGCGACCACCGCTGCGGTCGAGCTGCTGGGAGACCTGGCCGAGGAGCATTCGGTCACGATCGAGACGACCCTGCCCGACCGGGCCGTGTTCGTGCCGCTCGGCGACCGCCTCGCCAGGACGATCGGCATCAATCTCGTCGAGAACGCCATCAAGTACGGCGGACCGAGCACCCACGTCCAGGTTGCGCTTGCCGTCGAGCCCGATGGCGGCGAATGCCGGCTGACGGTCACCGACACCGGCCCCGGCATCGACGAACACCACCTTCCGCACATCTTCGAGCGCTTCTACCGTGTGGACGCGTCGCGCTCCAAGCGGATGGGGGGCACCGGCCTCGGGCTGTCCATCGTCAAACACATCATCGAACGCAGCGGCGGGACGATCGCCGCCGAGTCGCGCCTCGGCTTCGGGACGACCGTCAGCGTCACGTTGCCGACGGTCGAGGGTGGCTCGTCCGACGACGGCGACCGCGTCAATTCACCATCCGACGCCACGCGCTAGAGTGCCGTGGCTCATCCACCACCGAGCTTGATGCCGCAGGCCGCCGTGCAGCACGGCGCCGCCGCCGCGAGGAGGACACCCTGAGCGTTCCGCTGATGGACATCGGTGCCCAGTACGGGCCCCTTCGAACCGAAATCGACGAGGCGATCGCCCATGTGCTCGACACCGGGCGATTCATCCTCGGTCCCGAGGTCGCCGCGCTGGAATCCGAGGTCTCCGACCGCATGGGCGGTCGTCCCTGCGTCGGCGTCGCGAACGGCACCGACGCCCTGGTCATCGCCCTCAACGCGCTCGACATCGGACCCGGCGACGAGGTCATCACCACCCCGTACACCTTCTTCGCCACCGCCGAAGCCATCGCGCGGCTCGGGGCGACCCCGGTCTTCTGCGACATCCGCGAGGACGACTTCTGCCTCGATCCGGCCGCCATCGACGCCCGGATCACCCCGCGCACGAAGGCCATCCTCCCGGTGCACATCTTCGGGCATCCGGCCGACATGGACGCCATCTGCGAGGTGGCCAGGGCCCACGATCTGCCGGTCATCGAGGACTCGGCGCAGGCGTTCGGGGCGACGATCACGGGCCGGGAGATCGGCACCTTCGGCGACATGGCGACGGTGAGCTTCTTCCCGACCAAGAACCTCCCCGGCATCGGCGACGGCGGCATGGTGATCTGCCGCGACGAGGAACTCGCCGATCGTGTGCGCCGCCTCCGGTTCCACGGCTCCCGCGACAAGGTCACGTTCACCGAGGTCGGCTACAACTCCCGCCTCGACGAACTCCAGGCGGCGGTCATCCGGATCTTCGCGCGGCACCTGGACCGCTGGAACGACGGGCGCCGGGCCGCCGCGGACGCCTATCGCGAGGCGGGACTCGGCGATCTCATGGACCTTCCCGCCGAACGCGACGGGTGTCACCACATCTACCATCTCTACATGGCCCGCCACGCCGACCGCGAGGCGATCCGCTCCGCCCTCGCCGCCGAGTCGATCGCGTCGGCCGTCTACTACGGCATCCCCATGCACCTGCAGCCGGTGTTCGCCCACCTCGGGTATCGCGCCGGGGACATGCCGGTGGCCGAGGCCTGCGCCGAGTCGGCGCTCGCGCTGCCGATGCACCCGCACCTCACGCGCCAGGATGTCGAGCGCGTGGTGGAGGCGGTGTCCAGGATCCCGGCCGGGACGGCCTCCTGAGTTCGGCGTCCATGCCGGGGGTCGGCACGACAGGCGTCCCCCTCATGGGGGGCCGCACGTGACCGGCGGGCTCCGGAGCGCGGGCCGGCGTCCGGCCGCCTCGACGTCGACCGAGGGCGGGCGGGGTCATGTCTGGTTCGATCTCACCAATTCCCCGCACGTCGTCATCTTCGCGCCCTTCATCCGCCGACTCCGCGACCGCGGCCACGAGGTCACGGTGACCGCCCGCGACTTCGCGCAGACGCTGGGTCTGCTCGAACGGTTCGGGATCGAGCACTCGGTGTTCGGCGCCCACGGCGGCGCCAGCAGTCGCGGAAAGGCGACGGCCATGCTCTCCCGCACCCGGGAGCTGACCGCGTTTGCGCGGTCCATGGACTTCGATCTCGCGATCGCCCACGGCAGCACGGACCAGCCGATCGCCGCGCGAGTCGCGGGAATCCCCCAGGTCACGATGTTCGACTACGAGTTCGCCGCGGCGATGCACCATTGGAACGGGCGGCTGGCGACCCGGGTACTGGTCCCGGACGCGATTCCGGAGTCGGCGCTGCTGCGGTACGGGATCCGGTCGCCGAAACTCGTGCGGTACCCGGGGCTCAAAGAGGAGTACTGCCTGGCGGACCACCCCATCGATGCCGGGGTCCGCTCGGAACTCGGGCTCAGCGCCGATGCCGTGGTGGCCGTCCTTCGCCCGCCCCCGGAGGTGACGCTCTACCACCGCGGCGTCAGCACCGACCTCTTCGCCCGCACACTGGACCGGCTCCTCGACGCGCCCGGCGTCCAGACCGTCGTGCTCCCGCGCACCCCCGAACAGCGCACCGCGCTCGAGGGACGCCCAGCGATCGTCCCGGAACGCCCGGTCGACGGTCCCAGCCTGGTGGCCGCCGCTGACGTGGTGATCAGCGCAGGGGGTACGATGAACCGTGAGGCGGTCGCGCTCGGCGTTCCCGCCTACACCACCTTCGGCGGCCGTATGGGTGCGGTCGACCGGGCGCTGATCGCCCGGGGAGACCTCATCCAGCTGGAGAATCCCGAGGATGTTCGACTCGTGCCGCGAACACGCCAGCAGAAACCAGTCCTTCGTGACCCGGAATTCCTCGTCGACCTGATGCTCGAACCAATGGAGAACCGCGTATGAGTTCGCCACGCGTCGCCCGCACCGGATGGGCGCTCCGCTCGCTCGCGCATCGCGTCGGTCAGGCGCTGGTCGACGTCGCGCTCGTCTCGCTCGCGCTGTGGCTCGCGTTCCAGCTCAGGTTCGACTGGGAGGTACCGCGGCGCTTCGACCGGGTCTTCGAGGAGACCGTCCTCATCATCGTCGCCATCAAGATGCTCGTCTTCGTCGGCTTCCGCTTCTACACCAAGTGGTGGCGGTTCACGAGCCTGCGCGACCTGCAGGCCATCGTCATGGCCAGCATCCTGGCCAGCCTGCTGGTGACCGCGCTGTTCAGCTTCTGGCGGCCCGAACACGTGGCCGCCATCCCCCGTGGCGTCCTGGTGGCCGACATGCTGCTGACCCTCGTGCTGGTCGGCGGTGCGCGTTTCCTGGTGCGGAGCATCATCGAACGCCCCGCGCGCAACCAGCTCGTGGCCAGCGGAAAACGCGTGCTGGTCTGCGGCGCCGGGAACGCCGGGCACACGCTCATCCGCGAGATGCAGCGGAATCGGACCCTCGGCTACGTCCCGATCGGGCTGGTCGACGACGACACCCGCAAGCACGGGATGCGCGTGATGGGCGTCAAGACCCGCGGCGGTCGCGAGGACCTGCCCCGCCTGCTTCGCGAACACGACGTCGACGAGGTCATCATCGCGATGCCGTCGGCACCGGGTTCGGTGCGCAGGGAGATCGCCCAGTCCTGCCGGGCCGCGGGCGTCACGTGCAAGACCCTCCCCGGACTGCCCGAGCTGATCACGGGCGATGTCACGGTCCGACGCCTCCGCGAGGTTCGCGTCGAGGACGTCCTGGGCCGGGCGCCGATCGAGATCGATCTGGCCAAGGTGGCGCGCTACCTCAACGGGCGGACGGTCATGGTGACCGGGGCCGGCGGGTCGATCGGGAGCGAACTCTGCCGACAGGTCGCCGCGCTGGGCGCACGCCGCCTGGTGATGATCGACCACGCCGAGAACAACCTCTTCGAGATCGACCTCGAACTCCGCGAGCGGGGCTGGTCCGGACTCACCCCGATCATCGGCGACTGCAAGGACGAGGCCAGCATGCGCAAGGCCTTCGCCGATTGTCACCCGGACATCGTGTTCCACGCGGCCGCCTACAAGCACGTGCCGATGATGGAGCTCAATCCGCTTCAGGCGGTGGCGAACAACGCGCTCGCCACCGAGCTGATGGCCGACCTCGCCGAGGAACACGGCGTCGAGCGGTTCTGCCTCATCTCGACCGACAAGGCGGTCGAACCCAAGACCGTGATGGGCGCCACGAAGGCGCTCGCCGAGCGAGTCATCGAGGAACGCACCGCGTCATCGTCGAGGACGCGCTTCGCGGCGGTTCGGTTCGGGAACGTGCTGGGCAGTTCCGGTTCGGTGCTCCCGATCTTCCGGCGCCAGATCGCCGCCGGCGGGCCGGTCACGGTGACCCACGCCGAGATGACGCGGTTCTTCATGACGATTCCCGAAGCGGTCCAGCTCGTCATCGAGGCCACCGGGATCGCCGAGGGCGGCGACATCTTCGTGCTCGACATGGGCGAGCCGGTCCGGATCCTGGATCTCGCCCACCGGATGATCGAACTGTCGGGCCACGAACCGAACAAGGACATCAAGGTGGAGGTCGTCGGGATCCGCCCCGGCGAGAAGCTCCACGAGGAACTGTTCAACGTCGACGAGCAGGTCCAGCCCACCAGGTACGGCAAGGTCATGCGGGCCACCCGCGCACCGCTGCCACCGGCCCTCCTCCACGACGGCCTGCGCGATCTGCGCCGGCGCGTGTCGGACCGGCGCGAGGTCGGGCTCGACGCCGCACTCGCCACAACGCTCGGAATCAGCAGGGAACACCTCCACGAACACGAAGTCCACGACACGGAAACGGTCACCAAAGGGAGTAGCTCCACATGACCACGCTTGTTGCCGCGCCGACACTCCGGGGGCTCCCGGACGGTGCAGTTCCGGTTGACCATGAGGGATTGTTGATCGGCGTGCAGCGTCCGTGCCCCGACCATCCGGCGCCACGGTGTGGCTGCGTCGCAACCGCGCCGTCCGGCGGGATGGTCTTCTGGTGCGAGCCCGGGCAGCACCACTTCACCGCTCGCCCCGACACCGTCCCCACCGCCTAGTCTCGAGCGCGGCATGGCCGCGACGGACGATCATTCGCTCCGAACGGCGGTTGCGGCCCTCGGCGGTGCCGGCGAGGCGGTCGTGGTGGCCGACGCCGAGCGCCTGCACATCGTCGCCGCCAACGACACGGCCCTCGCGCTGCTGGGATCGGATCCGCTCGGGCATCACATCGCCTGGCTGCTGCCCGACCTCGTCGCCGAGGATCTGCAGCATCGGATCACCGCGCTCCTGAGCATCGGCGAGCGGTCGATCGTGTTCACGGCTCGACCGCGCTGGGAGGCGGAGGGCGGGGCGGACGTTCCGGTCCGGGTCGACGTCGTCGAGCGGGACGGTTCGCCCTTCGTCGTGGCGTTCATCCGCGACTCCCCGGAGGACCGGGCCTCCCGGCCTCCCCGGGAACCGGCGTCGCCGCTCGCCTCGGCGTCCGAACGGCAGCAGACCCTCGACCGTCTCGACGCCGAAGTGCGGCGGGCCTTCCGTCACCGGCGCGGGCTGGCCGTCGTCCACGTACGCGTCGACGTTCGGTCGGGGTCGCCCGATGAGTCCGAGCAGACGCTGATGACCGCCGCCCGGCGACTGCGCGACGCCACCCGCGTGGACGAGACATTCGGCCGATGCGACCCGGACGCGCTGCTGTGGATCCTCCACGAGACCGACCTCGACGGGGCCGTCGCCGCCGCGCGTCGTGCCCGCCGGGCGATCGCCGGTGAACGGGGCGACGTCGAGGTGGTCGACGTCGGGGTCGCGTCGCTCCGCCACGGGGAGACCGCTCCCATTCTGCTGCGACGCGCCGAGCAGCATCGTCTCGCCGACGAGCCGGGTGGAATCGTTCCTGTCGAAAGCGGCCCGTCGGTGGAGATGGGGCGCCTCCTGCGGGCGACCTCCAGCGGCGACATCCGAGCCGTGCAGGCCGTGCTCGCCGACGTGGTGCGAATCCGCGGACCGCTCCCGGCGTACGACACGGTGATCTTCCCCACGTTGCGCCTGCTGGGCGAGGTGCTGCTCGCCTCAGGCGGACGCCGGTCCGCCGATCATCGCGCGATCTGGCTCATCGACTCGGCCGTGGCCAGGTGGCCCCGCACCCCGGCGGCGAAGGCCGCCCCCGTGGTCGCGGTGATGCCGTTCGGGCTCGATGCGCGACGGATTACCACGCAGGCCGTGCGCGATGCGTCGGCGTCGGCGGGATGGTCGCCGCTGACACTGGAACTCGCTCCCGGAGCGGACGCTCCGGCGACGATCGGCGCGCTCGGCGCGACCGCGGTGATCGCCGTCGTCGGCGATGACTCGGACCTGCTCGCCGTGGCGCACCTCGTCGAGGACATCCGGGAGTACGGGCGGGGCGAACTCGTCGCGGTTGCTGCCGCGCCGGGCTCGGTGTTGCAGAGATGGTCCCCGCCGCCGCCGGCCCGCTCCCTGGAGTCCGCGCGAGCCGTCGCCGCGGCGCTGGGCGGTCCGGTCACGCGGGCCCCCGCGTAGCGGCGGGTCAGGCCCCGGCGGTCACGTCCACGCCCGGGACCACCGTTCGAGTTCGGCGATCACCCGGGCCAGCGCCCGCCCCTTGTCGGTGAGGGAGTAGCTCACCGCGCCCGCGGGACCGGGAGCGCGTTCCACGATCCCCGCGTCTTCGAGTTCCCGCAGCCGCTGCGTCAGGAGCCTGGCGGACACGCCGTGCACCCGCTGCTGGATGTGGGTGAAGCGGGCGGGGCCGTCGAGGGTGACCCGGATGACCGCCGCGCTCCAGCGGCGGCCAACGAGCTCCGCGGCATCCTGGTAGCGCGGACAGACCGGGTCGCCCTCGCCGGGGCGGACGTTCATCGGGTGGAGGCCCCCATCGGAGCCGGGTGCGGCTCGAGTGCGAGTTTCAGCGCCTCCTCGACCGTGAGCACCGGGTGCACCCGCACGGCGTCCAGCACGGATGCCGGCACGTCGTCGAGATCGCCCCGATTGCGCTCCGGGATGATCACGTCGGTGAGCCCGGCCCGGTGGGCGGCGAGCAGTTTCTGCTTGACGCCTCCGATCGGGAGCACGCGGCCCTGCAGGGTGACCTCACCGGTCATCCCGACGTGCGGCCGGACCGCTCGTCCGCTGAAGAGCGACGCGAGCGCCGTGACCATCGTGACGCCGGCCGAGGGTCCGTCTTTCGGGATCGCGCCGGCCGGCACGTGCAGGTGCACCTGGCGTTCGTCCATGTGGCTGGCCTCGATGCCGAGGGCATCCGCGTTGGCGCGCACCCACGAGAGGGCGATGCGACCCGACTCACGCATGACCTCGCCGAGCTGGCCGGTGAGGATGAGGGGGGATCCGTCGCCACCGGGGAGCGTGCTCGCCTCGATGAAGAGGACGTCGCCGCCCGTGCCCGTCACGGCGAGTCCCGTCGCCACGCCCGGCATGGCCGTGCGGTCGGCGGTCTCGTGGTGGACGGTGGGGCGGCCCAGCGCGTCGCGCAGGTCGTCTTCGACGATCGTCACCGATTCCGCCCCGCCCGCGATCCGCAGGGCGGCCTTGCGCACCAGGGCCGCAAGGTGGCGTTCGAGCTGCCGGACCCCGGCCTCGCGTGTGTAGTCACCGATGACGTGGCGGATCGCGTCGTCGTCGACGACGACCTCGTCGGAACGGACGCCGTTCCGCTCGATCTGGCGCGGCAGCAGGTAGCCGTGAGCGATCGCGAGCTTCTCGTCCTCGGTGTACCCGTCGAGCGTGATGACCTCCATGCGGTCGAGCAGCGGCTGCGGGATCGTGTCGGTGACGTTGGCGGTGGCGATGAACAGCACCTGGGACAGATCGAGATCGACGTCGAGGTAGTGGTCCCGGAACGTGTGGTTCTGCGCCGGGTCGAGGACCTCGAGCAGGGCGGAGGTGGGATCTCCGCGCCAGTCGTTGCCCACCTTGTCGATCTCGTCGAGCAGGATCACCGGGTTCCTCGTCCCGGCATCGCGAAGGGCCCGCACCAGGCGGCCCGGGAGTGCTCCGACATAGGTGCGTCGGTGACCGCGGATCTCGGCCTCGTCGCGGACGCCGCCGAGGCTGATGCGAACGAACTCACGTCCCATGGCGCGCGCGACCGACTCGCCCAGCGAGGTCTTGCCGACGCCAGGAGGCCCGACCAGGCTGAGGATCACGCCGGTGCCGCCTTCGTCCATCTCCCGGTCGCGGCGCAGCTTGCGCACGGCCAGGTACTCGATGATGCGCTCCTTGATCCTGTCCAGTCCCGCGTGGTCTTCGTCGAGGATCGCGCGAGCCCGCTCGATGTCGAGCTGTTCGTCGCTCACCACGCTCCAAGGGAGCGACACCATCCATTCCAGGTACGTCCGGATCATGCCGGCCTCGGGGCCGTCCGCCTGGCGCTCCAGCCGGCCGAGTTCGCGCTCGGCCTCGGCCCGGGCCGCCTCGGGCATCTCGGCCCGGGCGATCCGATCGCGCCAGTCCTCGGTACCGGTCCCGGCGTGGTCATCGAGTTCGCGCTGGATCGCGTCCATCTGCCGCCGCAAGATGGCCTCGCGCTGGCTCTTCTCCATCCCTTCGGTGACTTCGTTCAGGATGCGCTTGCGCGTGTCGATCTCGAGCAGTCGCTGGCGCTGCGCCTCCACGGCCTTGCGCAGCCGCTCCCCGACGTCGACCGTCGCGAGCACGTCCGCCTTGGTCTCGACCGGGATCTCGGGTGCGTAGCCGATCGAGTCGGCCAGCCGGCCCGGCGCCTCGATGGATCGTAGGAACGCCGCCACCCGGGAGGAGTCGCCGCGATTCGAAGCGATCTCCTCGACGATCGCGCGGTATTCAGCGACAAGGCGTTCGATGTCGGGCGCGTCCGACGGCACGTCGTCGATTTCGCGCACGCTCACCATGGCGGGATCTCCCACCGGCGGGCCGACCTCCGCGCGGCATCGCACGTCGACCGACACCGCGCGCGTCCCGTCCGGGAGCGAGGCGGAGCCCGTGATCTCGATGACGACGCCGAGGGTGCCGAGCGCGCCGTTCAGGCGTGGCACGGCGACCAGACGGCCTTCGACCGCGTGCTCGATGGCGACTTCCTGCTCGGTGTCCACGACCGGGAAGCTCACGGACATGCCTGGCAACAGCACGGCATCGTCCAGCGGCAGGACGGGAAGCTCGTATGCGGGGCCGTACTCCATGTTCACCTCATCGATGCGGTCCCTCGAAATAGGTAACCGGTGAATGAGAGGTTACGGATGGTAACGAGCGGAGTCAAACCCGCGGGGCGATCGGCGGGAACCGCAGCGGACGTCCACGCTGCAAAGCCCGGATGCGAGACTCCCCCCGATCGCGCCGACGCGCCGATCGACCCGTCAGGCCACCGTCAGGAAACGATGCCCGTGCCACCGGAACCCACCGCCGTCATCTTCGACATGGACGGCGTCCTGCTCGATTCCGAGTCGACCTGGGATCGCATTCGCGAAGACCTCACGCGTGCGCAGGGCGGCGTCTGGCATGACCGCGCGCATCGCGCGATGATGGGCATGAACTCCGCCGAGTGGCCCCGCTACATGCACCAGGAACTCGGCGTCGGGATTCCTCCCGAGGCGATTCTCGACCACGTGACACGCGCCCTGATCGAGCGCTACACCGAGCAACTGCCCCTGCTGCCCGGAGCGGCCGACGCCGTCCGGCGGATGGCACGTCACTGGCCCCTGGCGGTGGCGTCGTCGTCGCCGCTGGCGGTCATCGAGGCGGCGCTACGGGCAGCAGGCCTCAGGGACGCCTTCGCCGAGGTCGTCTCGTCAGAGGAGGTCGCCCGGGGAAAACCGGCCCCCGACGTCTATCTGGAGGCGGCCAGGCGACTCGGCGTCGACCCCACGGCATGTGTGGCGGTCGAGGACTCGACGAGCGGCGTGCGCTCGGCGGCGGCGGCCGGCATGCGCGTCGTGGTCATCCCCAATCCCGACTATCCACCGGACCCGAACGTCATGGGGTCCGCCCACGTACTGCTGAGTGCCATCTCCGGGCTGACGCCCGACCTCGTCAGTGCTCGGGCCGGAGGCGCGAACTCCTGATCCCGGCGTGCGCGACCTCCGGGGCCGAGAGATCGAACTGGAAGACGTCCGACACCCGCTGGCCCCGCTTCACCGGCTCGGTGGTGTTGTCGCCGATCAGGGTTCGGATGAAGGTCACCACCAGCTCGGTGCGGCACACCATGCAGTAGTGGTCGCCCAGCAGGGCGCTCTTGGAGTGGCAGAGCTGGCACCGGCCCAGGGCGTCGCCGTCACGCGCCGGCGCTTGCGGCGTCGCAGCGCTGATTCCCGCGCGCCGGAGGTGCTCCTCGAGGATTGCGAACTCCCGCTCCATGGCGCATGTATCGGCCCGCCACGGACCGGGATTGACCCTCTGATGGGAGTTCGAAATTCTGGAGCTTCCGGCGGCTTCATCGCATGCGCAATCGATCGGAAACGACGAAGACCCGGAGGGCATCCGTCGCACGGACGCCTTCGCCCACCGCTCCTGCGCGGGGCACTAGAATCACCGGAAATGGATCTTCGTCAGCTGCACACGTTCCGGCTGGTGGTCGAACGAGGGTCGTTCTCGGCGGCGGCGGAAGAGCTGGAGATCTCGCAGCCCGCGGTCTCACTGCAGATCAGGTCGCTCGAGGAGGCGCTCGGACACCGGTTGCTCGACCGGCGCGGCCGCACCCTCGCGTTGACCGAGGCGGGCGAGGCCACCAATCGCTGCGCCCGGCGCCTGCACACGCTCGAGGAGGACCTGGTCCGCGAGCTGCAGGAACTGGACCGGCACATCTCGGGGCCGCTGCTCCTGGGATCGTCCACCGGCCCCGGGGAGCTGGTGCTCCCACGGCTGCTCGGTGAGTTCGCGGCGGCGCACCCGCAGGTCGACGTCCGGCTCCATGTCATCGACACCCAGTCGGTCTGCGACCGGGTGCTCGACGAGACCCTGCAGCTCGGCGTCGTGGGGGCGGCCCGCCCCCAGCGGGGCCTGACCTTCGAGCCGTTCATGCGCGACGAGCTGGTCGTGATCGTCCGGCCGGACCATGAACTCGCCGGGCGGGGCTCCATCGAGCTCGAGGCGCTCGCGGCGTACCCGCTGATCATGCAGCAGGAGGGGAGCGGCGTGCGTGCCGTGATCGAGGCCGCCCTGCGCGCCGCGGGCATCCGTGGCGCGGACCTCCTGGTGACGATGGAGCTGGGGCTGCAGCAGTCGGTCAAGGCGGCCGTGCTCGACGGCTTCGGCATCACCGTGATCTCGCGGCTCGCCGTCGAGCGGGAGATCGCCGACGGCAACCTCGTGGGACTCACGGTCGAGGGCGACGGGCTGGCGCGTCAGTTCTGGATCGTCCAGCACGCCCACCGCACCCCGCGGCGGGCGGTGCAGGCGTTCACCGAGTTCGCCCAGCAGCGGCTGGTCGCCGCTCGCGACGCGGCCACATGACCCGGCCGGACGGCGGGGCAGGCACGACGACGCCCTGGGACGTCGTGGTGGTCGGTTCGGGGGGTGCCGGGATGTCCGCGGCCATCACCGCCGCCGACGCGGGCGCGAGCGTGCTCGTGGTGACCAAGTCCGCACTGGGGGCGTCGAACACCGGTCGTGCCCAGGGCGGCATCCAGGCGGCGGTCGGCCCGGAGGACACTCCCGACACACACTTCCGCGACACGTTCGCGGCCGGTCACGACCGGGGCGAACCGTCGCTGGTCCGCCGCCTCACCGAGGACGGTCCGGGCGCGATCCGCTGGCTGGCCGGCCTGGGCGTGCCGTTCACCGAGGACGACGGCGAGCTCCGCATCATCCGCTGCGGCGGTGCAAGCAGGCCGCGCCTGCTGCAGGCCGGTGAGCGCACCGGTGCAGAGATGGTGAAGGCCCTCCGGGCAGGGGTGCGGGCGCGAATCATCTCGATCATGGAAACCACCCGGGTGGTGGGCTTCGAACCGGCCGCTGACGGATGGCTCGTGCGCACCGACGATCCCGAGCACCGCGAGATCCAGACCCGCACGCTCCTGCTGGCGGCGGGTGGCGGCCTGCGCGGGGAGGCCGATCGCCTCGGGGTCGGAAGCACGAACCATCCTGACGCCACTCCCGAAGTGCTCGAGACGGCGGTCGCCCTGGGTGCCGAGGCGGTGCACCTCGATTCGTGGCAGCGCCACCCGACCGGGTCCGTGTGGCCCGAGGCGCTGGCCGGGTACGCGCTCCCGGAGACGACCAGGAGCTACGGCGCGACCCTGCTCGACCGAGACGGCAACCGGTTCGTCGACGAGCTCGCCCCCCGGGACGTGGTGGCCAACGCGATCATCGAGACGGTGGCGGCCGGCCAGGGCGTCACGGCGCCGAACGGCCGCGACGCGGTGTGGCTGGACACCACCGCGATTGATCGCGTCAACGGGAGTGGGTTTACTGCGGAGCGCCTCGCCTACGTGACCAACCGCTACCGCAAAGCGGGCGTCGACATCACCCGCGAGAAGGTGATGGTCTTTCCGGTACTGCACTACCGCAACGGGGGCCTGCGAATCGATGACCATGCGCGGACCACGCTCTCCGGGCTGTTCGCTGCCGGTGAGATCGCAGGCGGAGTCCACGGGACCAACCGCCTGATGGGCAACTCATTGCTCGACACCGTCGTCTTCGGACGCGTGGCCGGCCAGGCCGCGGCCGAGACGGCAATCAACCAACGGAGAACGATGTGAGCACGCAGTCCGTCCGGACCCCGGAGTTCCTTGCACTGCCGGGACGTCCATCGAAGCCTCGCCAGACCGGCATCACCCACGTCATCGACAAGGGGCTGTCGACGCGGGAGTTCGAGGACCTGCTGCTCACCAGTGGTGACTACATCGACATCATCAAGTTCGGGTGGGGGACCGGGTACGTGTCGCCCAACCTGGCGCAGAAGATCTCGCTCCTGAAGGACGCCGGCATCATCGGCGTGCTGGGCGGCACCTTCTTCGAGGTGTGTCTCGCGCAGCAGAAGATCGACGAGTGGCGGCGGTGGGTCACCGATCTGGGCCTCACGCACGTCGAGGTCTCGGACGGAACGGTGTCGATGCCGCACGACCTAAAGCTCGAGCACATCCGCCGTCTGGTGAAGGACTTCGTCGTGCTCAGCGAGGTCGGGTCCAAGGACAGCGAGGCCGTGGTCGCGCCGTACAAGTGGGTGGAACACATCACCAGCGAGCTTCGCGCCGGAGCCTGGAAGGTCATCACGGAAGCCCGCGAGAGCGGTACCGCCGGCGTGTTCCGGACCAGCGGTGAGGTCCGGATGGGCCTCGTCGAGGAGGTGGTACACGCCATCGACCCCCAGAGCCTGCTCTTCGAGGCTCCCCAGAAGCAGCAGCAGGTGTGGTTCATCGAGCAGTTCGGACCCAACGTGAACCTCGGCAACATCGCGCCCGACGAGGTCATCCCGCTGGAAACGCTGCGGCTCGGGCTCCGCTCCGACACCCTCCGCGCCACCACCAAGGACAACATCGACGGCGCCGGGATTTGACGGCCCGCGCGCGCAGGCGTGCGGCGCTGCCGCTACGTGTCACGGCGGCGGTGGCCGCCCTGACCTTCGCCTGGGCGGTGCCGGCGGCCGGCCAGGCCGATCGTCCGATGGGTGCGGTCTACGATTGGGGTCACGAGCTCAACCAGGACGAGCTTCCGCAGCACCGCCCCGGGCGGTCGCGTCCGGTCATTCCCGCGTCCCGCTGGTATCGGATCATGGACGACATGCTCCGCACGGCGGGAGAGAACGGCCTGTGGTTCAGCGGCCCCAGCGCGCTCCCCTTTCCGCCCCTGCCGCTCTCGCCGGTCGAGCCGGTCGCGTGGCGCACCCCGCGGAACTTCGCCCGCCAGTACCGATCCACGGGGCTCTCGTGGGACGTGTTCTACGAGGTGTGGGCGGGGCGTCGTGCCCTGCGGTCGCCGAAGGTGAGCACCCTCGACCCCACCGTGGACGCGCGCGCCTACACCCAGCGGGTCTCACTGCTCGACCCGGTCTACCGTCGCGCGGCGCTCGCCGAGATCCGCCGTATCGTGCCCCGTCTTCGCGGGGCCCCCTACGTGTCGACCTACCACGGGACCGACGAGCCGCTGATCCGGCTCCCGCGCGGTGCCGCGGCCGAGCGCACCCCGTACGCCCGGATGATGCGCAGCCAGGTGCGGAAGACCGGGGGCTTCGCGCCGCCGAGGGCGACGGCCCGGGCCACCCGATCGGCGCGCGAGGGACTCCGCTGGCTCGCCTACAACCGCTGGGCGGGAACGCGCTTCTTCGCGATGAAGGCCGAGCAGGCCCGGCTCATCCGCCGACTCGACCCGGGCGCGACGATCCTGCCCAACGACTACGGGGCGATCCGGGGCATCGTCCCCTGGGACTACACCCGGTTGGCCGGATTCGCCGACGCGGTGGAGACCGATCCGTATCCGAGCCTGGCCGAGAACCTCCGCCCGGGCCGCGGCCGCTTCAACGCCGGCTTCGGCGCCAAACTCATGTCCGATCTCACGGGCGCCCGGACCCGGGTCGTGCTCCAGGCGTTCCCGTACGCGGGCTACACGCCGACCGAAGCGGACCTCTACACCTGGGCGGGGCAGGCCCTGCGCGCCGGAGCCACGGACATCAGCCTGTTCGCGTCCCAGAACCCGCGCTTCACCGATCGGCGGTTCTACACCGCGATGCTCGGACTGGCGCGCAACCTGCGCGGAACACGGCTTCCGGCACCGCCGACCGATCCGAACGTGCTGGTCGTCTACGCCACGGCCTCCGAGGGGCAGGGGCAGCCCTGGCGCTCCGGCGGTGACCGCTACCTGTCCTCGGTGGACGAGCTGTACACGCTCTATTCGATGCTGGGCGAACTCGGCCACGGCGCGTTCACCTTCGACTCGGACATGCGCCTGCAGCGCGAGCCGGATCGCCTCGATGGGGCGAAGGTCGTCTGGCTCCCCCGGGCCGACACGCTGGACCGGCGCTTCGCGGCGCGCCTGCGAACCTGGGTCGAGGGCGGCGGCACGCTCATGGTGATGGATCCGGACGCGTTCACCCGCACCCCCCGCGGGCGCTCGCTCGGCGACGTTCGACGCGCGCTGCTGGGCACCGCGCTCGGGGCGCCCAGGCAGGGAACCCTGCTCAGGATGGAGCCCGACGCCATCAGCGCGGGACGCCCGGCCTCCCCGGCCTACCTGGTGCTGGAAGCGCCCCGGCCGCGCGGCTTCGCCGCCCTCAGCCCGGGAACCGAGGTGCTGGCGCGCTTCCTCGACGGCGCACCGGCGATCATCCGGCGCACGGTGGGTCGCGGGACGGTCGTGGCCAGTTCGGTGGACCTCCTGACGCCCCAGCAGCTCACCGCGGCGTTGGACGTTCCTGCAGCCTTCCGGGAGCTTCACGCGTGGTCCGGCGGGATCACCGACCATCCGGCCTGGGACTACCGGGTGCCGGGAACGACCGATCCGGATCGTCCGCCCTGGACCGATCCCGGGGACGCCGTCACGACCGGCTGATCACCGGGCGACGCGGATCCGGCGCAGCACCCTGGCCACGTTCCCCGCCCGGTCCCGAACCGACACCTGCACGCGCCGCACGGTTGCGCCGGTGAAGTGCGTGTTCACGGAGCGTCCCCGCGCGCGGACGCCGTTGTCGAGCGTCCAGCGGATGGAACGGAGATCGGGCTTTGAGACGCGGTCGCTCACCTGCGCCACCAGCACCGTGGAGGTTCCCCGCCGGCGCGCGCGCACCCGGACCCGCGGCGGCGTGCGATCGAGGACGACGACACGCCGGGCCGGCACGTTGTCCACCTCACCGTCTCCGACGGCCTGCACCTGGACCACGTTGCGGCCCGCGCGGAGCTTCACCCGAAGGCTCAGCGAGTAGCGCGGCTCACTCCAGGCCGTCCCGTTGACCCGCCACCGCACGGCGCTGCTGTTGTAGACGTTGACCCGCAGGCGGACATAGCGTCGCCGCGTGATGACGCGCGACGACCGCGTGAACCGGGCTTCCGGGGCCGTGTCGGCCGGGTCCGGCGCCTCGGCCTCACCGATCGCGTTGGAGGGTCCGAGCACCGCCCGCACGGCGTTGAGCGCGTCGGCGCGGCCATGGCCGGTCCGCTGGTCGGTCCCCGGCGCGCCGACGTCGATGGCCGTCTCGCGGATGATGCGCGCGGCGACCTCGCCTCGGGCCTCCGGATTCGCCTGGGCCATGAGCGCGATGATTCCCGCGACGTGCGGCGACGCCATCGACGTTCCCGTGAACGAGACGTAGCCGGTCTTGACCGACGAGGTGATGTTGACCCCGGGGCCGACGACGTCGGGCTTGGTGATCACGGTGCCCCGGGCGGGGCCCAGGCCGTCGAGATCGAGCCAGGTGATGGGGCCGCGGCTCGAGAAGTCGGCGAGCGCGCCGGTGTCGTCCGTGGCGCCCACCGCGAGCGACTCGGGGTAGCCGGCCGGGCTGCCCACCGATCCGGCGTCCGGTCCGGTGTTTCCGGAGGCGAACACCGGGGTGATTCCCAGCTCGACCCACCGTCGGATGATCGAGCGGAACCAGGGGTCGTTGGCCCGGGCCGCCGACCAGGAATTGTTGATCGCCACCGGCTGGTCGGCGGTCTCGGGATCACCATCGGGATCGGTCATCCATTCGGCGGCAGCCATGAGCGAACTGCCGGGGCCGACCCCGCTGGCGCCGATCGCCTTGGCCACGATGACCCTGGCGCCAGGAGCCACCCCGATGGGGGCGCCTCCCTCGCTGCCACCGACCATCGTGCCGATGGTGTGGGTGCCGTGACCGTTGTCGTCGTAGGGGGCGGGGCGGTCGTTGACGAAGTCCCGCCAGGCGACCACCTTGCCGGTCAGATCGGCATGGCGGGTGTCCACGCCGGTGTCGATCGAACCGATCACCACACCGCGGCCGGTCATTCCGGTCTGGCGCCACACCTGGGGGACCCGGAGCGCCGAGAGCCCCCAGTCCCCGCCCTGGGCGTTCGGGAACGTGTCGATGTCGGGCGTGTCCGCGGCGATCGCGACGGGTGTGTCCTCGTCGACCCGGGCGACCGCGGGATCGGTGTTCAACGTCGCGATCTCGCCCGGAGTGGCCCGGACGGCCACGGCGTTCACGAGCCAGAAGCGTTGTGCGGGCGCGTCCACGTTCTCCAGCACCTCGGGCTGGGTGGCGTCCGCGGTCCGCTGCAGCGCCATGATCAGGGCCTGGGGATCGCCGTCGAAGCGCTCCCCGTCCACCTGGCGGTTCAGCGTCACCAGCACCGGGATGCGTTCATCCACGCCCGCGGTCTGGAGACGCTCGGCGAGCGATGTGCCGACGTCGGCCGAGGCGGGGCCGGGAAACGCGGTGAGCGCGGTTGTCGCGCATGCCAAGAGGGCAACGGCGGTCGGCAATCCGTGCCGGGCCCTCGGGGTCAGTCCCGAGGTCAACAGTGTCCACTCCATTGGATCTCTGCCGTACACCGTGTGTATCGGCGAGCCGGAAGGCGTCTTGACGGACGGGCGCCAATCTGCCCCGACGTCGGCGACTGCACGCCACGGCGCACCGTCGAGGCCCCGGTATCATCGGCGCCGATGCCGACATTCATCTGCCCACGGTGCGCGCGACGCGAGCGGGCGTCGGACCGCCACTCGAGCCATCAGCCCAGAGGGTGTTCGAAGTGCGGGTTCGGCTTCATGTTCGAACTGCTCGAGGACTACTACGCGGGTCCGACCACCGCTCTCGTCGTCACCGATCAGGAGCGCAGGATCATCGCCGCCGGACATTCGGCTACGGCCGTCACCGGCTTCCAGGAGGGCGATCTGATCGGACACGAGATCGTCGAGCGCCTCGGGTTGGGGAACTTCCCGAAGGGCGATCCGGTCGCGACCGCACTCGAGTGGGGCGTTCGCCAGATGGACGTGAAGTGCACGTTCCGGCCCGCTGGACTGTCCACCGACCAGCCGGCGACAATCGATGTGTTCCCCGCCTACGACGACGACGGCGGCCTGCTGCTCGCGGTCACACCGCGATCGTCGGTGGCGGTGGCAAACGACCAGCAACAGGAGAACGAGTGATGGAACGGCGGCGCCTCGGGACCAGCGATCTCGAACTCTCGGTGATCGGGCTCGGAACGTGGGTCTTCGGCGGACGGTGGGGTGGGGCGGAGGACGAGAGCTCCGCCGCCGCCTGCCACGCCGCGCTCGACGCGGGGGTCAACTGGATCGACACCGCTGACATCTACGGTCAGGGACGGGCCGAGCAGGTCGTCGGGCGTGTCGTCCGGGAACGGCCCGGCGAGGCGTACGTCGCCACCAAGGGTGGGGTCGCCTGGGAGGTCACCGACGGCGGGCTGCGCATCTGGCGCGAGGCCTCCGGCGACTATCTGCGGATGTCGTTCGATCGCAGCCTTGTCGCCCTCGGCCTCGATCACGTGGACCTGTACCAGGTGCACTGGCCGGTTCCTGGGGTTGCGCCCGAGGACACGATGGGCGCGCTGCTCGAGTTGCAGCAGGCCGGAAAGATCCGGCACATCGGCGTGTCGAACTACCATGCCGACGAGCTCGACGCCGCGTATCGGGCGGCACCGTTCGTGAGCTATCAACCGGGCTACCACGTGATGCGACGCCAGATCGAGTCGGCCGAGCTGCCGTGGTGTGCGGAGCACACCGTCGGAGTGATCGCCTACGGGCCGCTGGCGCACGGGCTGCTGACCGGCAAGATGGACGCGGGTACCACGTTCCCCGCGAACGACTGGCGGGCCAACAGTGAGTTCTTCGCCGACGGACATCTGGGCGACCGCGTGGCGGTGGTCGAGGGGATGCAGAGCATCGCCGACGAGTCGGGACGCGCGGGAGGGGCGGCGGAGCTGGGCGTGATGTGGGTCCTGCGCCGGCCTGAGGTGACCGCCGCGATCGTGGGTGCCCGCGACGCGGATCAGGCGACCGCGAACGCGGCCCTGGCAGCGGCACCGTTGACCGACGACGAAGCCGCCGCCATCGACGAATTGCTCGCGCGGTATCCCGAGGCGTCCCGCGAGTACGGGCACGGCGAGCCGCCGGTCAAGCCCGCCGACTGACGCCCGGCGGTCATGGTCCGGTGACCGCCGCGCCCGGCGCGGGCCGACGCCGCTCCGGGGCGCGCAGGGTGGGACGATGCCTCCGGCCATCGACGTCATCGGCCTGCGCAAGGTCTCTGGGGATCTCGCGGCGGTCGACGATCTCGATCTTCGGGTCGAGACGGGCGAGATCTTCGGGCTGCTCGGGCCGAACGGCGCGGGCAAGACGACGACCCTGGAACTGATCGAAGGACTGCGGGCCCCCGACGCCGGCACCATCCGGGTGCTGGGTGAGGCGCCGTGGCCGCGGAATCCCGGCCTGCTCCGCCGCATCGGTGTGCAGCTCCAATCGCGTGCGTTCTTCGAGAAGCTCACCGCCCGGGAGCAACTGCGGACCTTCGCCGATCTGTTCGGCGCGTCGCCGAACCGCCCGGATGATCTGCTGGCCCTCGTCGGTCTCACCGAATCGGCCGATGTCCGCACCGGCGAGATGAGCGGGGGTCAGGCGCAGCGGCTCTCGATCGCCTGCGCGCTGGTGCACGAACCGGAGCTCGTCTTCCTCCACGAACCGACGGGCGCCCTCGACCCGCAGTCGCGCAGGAATCTCTCGGACACGATCCGTCAGATCCGCGAGGACGGCGCGACGGTGGTGCTCACCACCCATTCGATGGAGGAAGCCGAGGAACTCTGCGACCGCGTGGCGATCGTGGATGCCGGACGAATCCTCGTGTCCGGGCGTCCGGCCATGCTCGTCCGTGACCTCGAGGCCCGGTCCGGATCGGCCTGCCCGCGGACGCGGTCCCCACCGATGACGCGCGGCACCTGCCGGGGGTGGCCTCGGCCACGATCACCGCCTCCGGGCTCACGCTCAACGGCGACGACACGGGGGAGATCCTGGTCGGTCTGGCCCACCGCGGGCTGCTCGACGGGCTGCAGGTGCGGGGGGCCACGCTCGAGGACGTGTTCCTTGAGGTGACCGGGCGGGAGTACCGGGCGTGAGGGTGTTCACCGCACTCGTCCGCGAAGCGGTCCTCTCGCTGGTCCGGGATCGCGCTCACCCTGGTCCAATGGCGGCGTTCGGGGTTGCTGCGTCGATTGAAGCTGACGCCGGCGCGCCCACGGGACATGGGCCTCGCCCAGGCGACCGCCTCGGTGCTCGTTGGCCCTGTCACAGGCGGTGGCGTTCTTCCTGGTCGGCTGGCTCGTGTTCGGGATCCGCCTCACGGGCTGGTGGCCGCTCGCGTTCCCGCTGGTGGTCGCCGGGGCGCTGACCTTCATCGCCATCGGTTTCCTGGTGGCCTCGTTCGCCCGCACCCAGGAAGCCGGGAGCGCGATCGCCAACGCCATCACACTGCCGATGGCGTTCCTGAGCGGTGCCTTCTTCCCGCTCGACAACGCGCCGGGATGGGTGCAGTCGCTCGCCAAGGCCCTTCCGCTCTCGTACCTCATCGAGGGGCTGAAAGACGTCATGGTGCGTGGCCAGGGGCCATCCGCGATCGTCGTTCCGCTCATCGTGCTCATCGTGCTCATCGTGCTCATCGTGCTCATCGTGCTCATCGCATTCGCCGCCGTCGCCGGCGGAATCGGACTGCGCCTTTTTCGCTGGTCGTAGGCGTTTTTCTGGTCGAGTGCAATTCGGCGACGCCAGTCTTCCGGGCCGACCGTCCCCCGCACGTTCCCGGACTTCGCAAGTCCGCCATGTCACCTTCGTGGCCCCGCGAACGTGTGTTATGAAGTCGTAAAAGCGGTGTCGAATCCCGCCGGCCCCCTCAAGGAAACCGCTTCACGATGGCATCACCCGACGTTCGGGCGGCCCCTGCCCGAGTTCATGTTCCCGTGCGCGCTGCGTGCCGGGTTCGAGACACCGTTCCCGCCTACCGGCGCCACCTGGAGGCGGCGGGTCTCGACGACATCAGCGCGGAGACGTGGGCGCACGTCCCGTTCACCGACAAGGCCACCGTGTTCGGGGCGGATCCGGCCCAGTGGGCCGTCGGCGGCCGCCTCGCCAACGCGGCCGAGGTGGTCTGCTCCAGCGGCCAATCCGGACCTGCGGTCTCGGTGGGGCTGACCAGCCGTGCCGATCAGGACGCGATGCGGGACCGGGTCGACGCGATGCTCGCCAGCCTCGGCGCGGGGCCCGACAGCAGCAGTCTGCTCGTCAACGTGCTGCCGATGGGGATCTCGGTGCCAACCAGCATCGCCACCGCCGCCACGCCGTCGGTGCACCTGGAGATGGCGCTCCACGTGCTCAGCGACATCGCGCCGCAGTTCGACCGGGTGGTGCTCGTCGGCGAACCGCCCTTTCTGACCGAACTCTCGCGCCGCTGGGCGGACAGGGGCGCCGTGCATCCCGACCTCTGGGTGGTGACCGGCGGCGAACCCGTCGCGGAATCCTGGCGTACCTACTGCTGTTCGGTGCTCGGCGTCGAGCCGTTCCGGGTGATGGTCTCGATGGGCGTCGCCGAGGTGGGCGTGCACGTGTTGAATGAGACCCCGCAGCTTGCGCACACCCATCGAGCGATCAGCGCGGGTGACCCCGCCCTCCGGCCGTGGTGGAACCTCATCCGCCGCACCGACGTGCCGCGCCTGTTCACCTACGACCCGTCCCTGCTGTACTTCGAGACGCGAACCCACCCCGACGGGCCGCCCACCATCGCCGTCACGACGCTCGCCGAGCGGGACCTGCCCCTCGTGCGGTACGACCTGGGCGACATCGGGGTCGTCCTGGACGCGGACGACGTCGCGGCGCTCGAGGCGCAGGCCGGGATCGGCCTTCCGCCCGACATCGTGGCCGTGTTCGGACGATCCGCGCACGTCACCGGGCCGGCGGGCCGGGTCTATCCGGAACAGGTCCGCGAGTGGCTGTTCGCGCTCCCGGCGCTGGCGGGGGAGGCGACCGGCCGCTTCCGCCTGCTCGTCGACGGCGACCGCCTGGACTGCCACGTCCAGGTCCGCGGCTCCGTGCCCGGGGGCCTCTCCGCCGATGCGGACACCCTCGCCGACCGCCTCGGCGACGCCTTCGGAACACCCGCCGCGGTTCGCCTCCACGACGCCGCCGACTACCCGTTCCACCAGGCCGGCGACTGGACCCACAAGGCCCGATACGTGGGCGCGCTGGATGCCTGATCGGATCACGGTGACCGTCACGGATCGCATCAGCGCGATCGACGCGGCGCTCACCCTCGTGCACGACGGGTTCGTCGAGTCGGGCTTCATGCGTCCCCAGCGAGCCCGCAGACGCGTGATCCCGCAGTACTTCAACCCGGGGACGTTCTTCGCGGTGGCGTACATCGCGGGTCGCCCCGCGGGTGCCCTCGTGTCGGTGCCAGACGGCCCGTTCGGGTTGCCCTCCGAGGCCGTGTACCCCGAGGAGTTCAGCCGGATCAGGGCGACCGGCGTGCCGATCGAAACCGGTTCACTGGCGATCGCGCCCGCGGCGCGGGCACACAAGCGGCGCCTGCTGACCATGCTGTTCGCCGCACAGGTGCGGATCGGGTTGACCCGTCCGGAGTACATCGTGTCCATCACGGTCGCGCCCGAGCAGGAGCGCTTCTACCGGGCCTTCGCAAACATGCGGCGAGTCGGAACGGAGCGGGACCTGTACGGCTATCCGGCGGTGCTGCTGGCCGCGCCGGTCACCGAGATGGCCGAATGGGCGAGCTCCGGCACGTCGGTCCTGCGGCGCACCGCCCACCGGCTCTACACCGAATCGGATCCGTCCTGGCTCACGCTCGACCTCCCGGTCGGCATGTCCGCGCCTCCGTCCGAGGAGGCGCTCCTCGAACGTGTGGGATTCCCGCTCCTGTTCTCGGAAGAGACCGTCTCCGCGTGATCGCGGGCGGACGCGACGTGACGGTCTCCAGGCCGGCGCTGCTGTCACCCCCCGCCGGGATGGTCCGGTCCCGTCCGAGCGATCGTTGTCAGCGTCCTCCCCGGGTGGGAGCATATGCGCCATGAACGGATCCGGACATCGGCGACGCGGCAGTGACGGGCGACCGCGCCCGTCACTGATCGCACCGACGCCTGCGGGCCCGCTCGGGGTTCCCGATCCGGACGGCGTGTGCCGTTCGATCGATCTGGCGCTGAGTGAGGCACGACGGGGCCGTCGCCATCTGACGCTCGTGGCGATCGACGTTCACGGGGCCGATCTCGACCTGGATCTGACGCTGCACCGCGTGGCGGACGCGATCCGCAACATGGTGCGCCACACGGACGGGATCTGGCGCGACTCTCCCTCCAGTCTCGCGTTGCTGCTGGCCGATGTCGACGGACCGACCGTGGAGCCGGTGCTCGCCCGAATCAGGTTGCGCCTCAAGGACGCGTTCCCGGGGGTGACCTCCATGGGGCGCGCGGCGGCGCCGCCCGGGGTGAAGGCCGCGGATCTCCTCAGCCTCGCCCGCGGCGACCGCGACGTCTAGTGTCCTGAGTCGAAGGTGTCGCGGCAGCCTGGCGGCTGCAAACTCACGCGCAACCCTCCACCGTCCCGGGCCATCGGTGCGTCACCGGGGGTGCGTCGTCGGCTCGGGCCATGCCACCGGCATTGTCCCGAGCCTCCTCCGTGTTGCGTGCGGTTTTCGCTCGCCACGCCGCTCCCGAACCTCCGACTCACGACACGAGCACCGCGTCGGGCGCGACGTTTGCCCGGCCCCGGGGGGTCGCGGGACGTCGCATTCCGGGACACCCATGGCCGCCTGACACCGCACTCGCCAGGCGACGTCCGCGGTCAACTCCTAGGCTTCAACGAGTCGACACGGAGGACCGAGTATGCGTGTGGCGGTGGTGGGGGCAACGGGACTGATCGGCGGCGCGCTCGTGGCCGCCCTGGCCGACCGCGGTGACGTGCCCCTGCCGGTGTCGCGCGGCGGCGACACGGTTCGGGGTGTCACCGGTGTGGCCTGGGACCCCGCTGACGGACCTCCGCCGCCCGAGGTGGTGCAGGTCGACGCCGTGGTCAACCTCGCGGGCGCGGGGATCGGCGCCGCCAGGTGGACCGACGACCGCAAACGGGTGATCCGGGAGAGCCGTATCCAGACGACCGACGCGCTGGTCCAGGCGCTCGGAAGCGGGACGGCGGGTGTGCTGGTGAACGCGAGCGCCGCCGGCTACTACGGCACCGGCGAGGAGACGGTCGACGAGACATCGCCGGCGGGTGACGATTTCCTCGCTGAGGTCTGCACCTCGTGGGAGGCGGCCGCGGTGGCGGCCGAGCAGCGGTCGGTCCGTGTGGTTCTGCTTCGCACCGGCATCGTCCTCGCGAGTGACGGCGGCGCCCTGCACGACCCGCTCCCGCCCCTCGGGGTCAGCCAGCTCACGCTCTTCCGGCTCGGGCTGGGAGGGCCGTTCGGCGGCGGCCGCCAGTGGCAGCCGTGGATCCATATCGCCGATGTCGTCGGCGCCATCCTGCTTGCGCTGGACGACGACTCGCTGCGCGGCCCGCTGAATCTGAGCGCCCCCGCTCCGGTACGGCAGCGGGAGTTCGCGTCCGCGCTGGGGCGTGTGCTTCACCGACCGGCGTTCGTTCCCACGCCCGGGTTCGCCCTGAGGATCCTGCTGGGCGAGATGTCGACGCTCGCGCTCGACGGACAGCGGATGCTTCCCGCGGCCCTCCAGGCCCGCGGCTACGACTTCCGGTTCACCGACCTCGAGGCCGCGCTGCGCGACCTGCTCGCCTGAGCCGGTCGTGGCGGCTCACTCGGGCCGGGGGAACAGCCGCTGCAGTTCGGCCTCCAGAACCAGCCAGTTCTCGGAGACGAACTTGGAGTTGACCCGGTACTTGGCGCCGGGCAGGCCGCGCGCGAAGGTCGCGGCCTCCGCGGTGGGGTTCTCGCGCATGTCTTCGAAGTGCTGCCGGTACTCGCCGACGAGCCCCGCGAGCTCGAAGTGCTTCATCTGTTGCTCTTCGAGCAGCCGGTCGATGAAGTCGTAGGGGTCTTCGCCCTCAATCGGTTTGGCCATGGTCGGCGGTCCTCAGCGCGGATGAACGTGGGTGGGTCGATGCTACCCCACCCACGCCACGGCCCCTGTCAGTTGGCCGATCCGTTCGTCCGCGCTAGTCGTCCGAGCCGTGTGTGGCGCTGGCGGCCGGCAGGTCTCCCCACGCAGCCTTCGCGCCGACGTGTCCGGTGCGGACCGCCCAGACGGTGCAGAGGGCGCTGGTGAGCAGCAGCGCCGCAAGGACCACGGCACCCGCCGTGCGCCCCTGCAGTCGTGTCCCGACCCCCCGGAACCGCTCGGGGAGGTGGTCGTTCCAGATCCGCCATGCGAACGCCACCGCGGCGAGGAAGACGAAGAAGGAAAT
This sequence comes from Actinomycetota bacterium, assembly GCA_020636905.1. Taxonomy (GTDB): domain Bacteria; phylum Actinomycetota; class Thermoleophilia; order Miltoncostaeales; family Miltoncostaeaceae. Next base: position 44,748 of record JACJWX010000008.1, read on the forward strand.
GGTGCGGGTCATCTCGCCGAGCTCCGCGTGGTCGTGGATCAGCGACACGTCATGGTTGAGCGACGACTCCTCGACCCGGTGCTCCAGGTCCTCGCCGCTCATGACGGCGAGCTGTGCCCCGATCATCCCGATCGTGGCCGTGGCGAGCAGGCCCAGCGAAGCCCCGCGTGCGGTCCGTGGAAGCACCATCGCGAGCAGTGCGAGCACCAGGGTGAGGGGAATCATCACCACGGGTATGTGCACCATCAGCGGGTGGGCGGGCACGCCAAAGACGCTGTTCATTCAGTCGATCCTCCGTCGTGGGGTTGGTGTCGGGATACTCGACGCCGCCGGGTAAGGACTCCAGCCGGCGTGATCAAAGAATGGGTTAGGAGCCGCCACGAGCGCGTCACACCGGCTGCCGCCGGTCGACCCCGACTGCTCAGGCGTTCGGGTAGCGGACCACAGCGGTGAGCCCGCCACCCTGGTGCTCGTCGAGCCGCACGGTCCCGCCGTCGGCCTCGACAAGGCGTCGCACGATCGCGAGGCCGAGGCCGGACCCCGTGTTGGTCCCCCGCTCGCTCCAGAACCGGTCGAAGGCGTGTTCGCGGAGCTCCGGGGCCAACCCGGGGCCCCGGTCCGCGACCTGGATCTGGGTGAGGTCGGCGTCGGCCTGGACCACGATGCGGATCTCCGATCCCGCGGGTGACGCTTCGATCGCGTTGGCGACGAGGTTGTCGAGCACCTGCTCGAGGGCCCCCTCCGCGAGTCGGACGCGGTGGTCGTCGAGCACCTCGCTGACCAGGGCGATCCCTTCTTCCTCGGCAGCCGCCTCCCACGCGGTGACCCGCTCGCGCACGATCGCCCCGACCGCCTGCGGCGACCGCCGTGTGGCCTTCCGATCGGCCCGGGCGAGGGCCAGCAACCCGTCCACGAGACGATTCAGGCGATCCACCTCGGCGAGGGTGGCTTCGGCTTCCACGGCATCCGCTTCGGGAAGTGCCGCCTGGAGGTTCTCGATGCGGAGCCTGAGCGCCGTGAGCGGACTCCGAAGCTGGTGGGAGGCGTCGGCGACGAACGCCTCCTGCGACAGCACGGTCTGCTCGAGTCGGGCGACCATGTCGTTGAAGCCGAGCGCGAGCTCGCGGACCTCCGGCGGTCCGAGGTGCGGGTCCGCGCGTTCGGCGAGGTCGCCGCCGCCGACCCGCCGCACCGATCCGTGGAGCGACAGCAGGGGCTGGCTCACCCAGCGGGCGATCCACCACCCGATCAGGGCCGTTGCGGCGAGGGCGCCGAGGGCGATACCGAGCAACACCAATCGGTACCTGCGGACGTGCGCGTCGATGTTCGACGTGGGATAGGTGGCGCGAACCGCTCCATATACCCGCCCGCCCGACGCGACCGGTACGGCCACGTACAGCAGCCGTGTGCCGAGTGTCTCGGATCGGCGATCACCCGTGGCGACCCGCCCCGCCAGGGCGCTGGATATCTCTGGACGGCTCGCGAAGTCCCTTCCGAGCTCCGCATCGGGACTCGAATCGGCCAGCAGCGCCCCGTTGCGGTCAATCACCACGACCCGGACCGCCGTGGACGCCGCGTAGCGCGAGACGGTCAGCTGGATGCGCTGGCGCGCGGCCTGGTCAGCACGCTGGAGGTCGTCTTCCGCCAGCGCCGCCAGCGCGACCGCGTCGCGCTCGAGCCGCTGCTGCAGTCGCTCCCGCTGGCTCGTGGCCTGCACCACGGCGAGCGGAACCTCGAGGACGGCCAGCAGGATCGCGGCGAGCACGACGTAGGTGGCGACCAGCCGCCTGGTCATCGCTGGTTCAGCCTGAACCCCACTCCGCGGACCGCCTCGATCCAGCCCGGATCGCCGAGCTTGCGTCGCAGCGCGGACACGTGGACGTCGATGGTCTTGGTGGGGCCGTACCAGCGCGTGCCCCAGACCTCTTCCAGAATGCGCCTCCGGTCGACGACCGCTCCCGCGTCTCCCGCCAGCACCATGAGAAGGTCGAACTCCTTCGGCGTCATCGGGATCTCGGCGTCCCCGAGACGGACGCGATGCTCACGCCGGTCGATGACCAGGTCGCCGACCGTGATGGTCTGGTCCACGGGTTGCTCCGGTTCCCGCACCCGCCGCATCACGGCGTTGATGCGGGCGATCAGTTCACGGATGCTGAAGGGCTTGACGAGGTAGTCGTCTGCGCCGAGTTCGAGGCCGAGGATCCGGTCGATCTCCTCGCCCTTGGCGCTCACCATGATGATGGGGACCCGTGAGCGTTCGCGCAGGCCGCGGGCGACCGCGTACCCGTCGATGTCTGGCAGGCGGAGGTCCAACAGCACCAGGTCGGGTTCGGCGGCGCTCAGGGCGTCCTGACCGTTGGCCACCCGCGTGACGTCGAATCCTTCGCGCTCCAGGCCGGTGACCAGGGGGCCGGCGATACCGTCGTCGTCTTCCACGAGGAGGAGGCGCATCACGGCCATTGTGCCGCGCGGATCGGCCGGACGTCGACGGGTTTGAAGTTCCTTTACCCAAGCCTGGAGAACCTGAGAAGTCGATTGGCCCGTCTCACATCTTCGTCACCTACCGTCGGTGGTGTCGAATCCATGAGGAGGCAAGGATGAAGGGAATGCTCGTGGCAGGGGTCGCTTCGCTGGTCGGGGCGGCCGGGGTGATCGGACTCGCGTCGGCGACCGGACCCTCTCAAGCGCAGACCACGCCGGTCGCGGCGCTCGCCGCCCAGCAGCCGGTGATCGACACCGGGGCGTACACCGACGCCTCCGTCTCATCGGTCGCCACCAATTCGGCCACGGGCGACGATTCGTGGGGTGACCATCACGAGGATCACGAGCACGGTGACCACGACCACCACGACGGCGGCGGGTACGAGGTGGACGACTGATGGCCGCGAACCCCGTACGCAATGGCGTCGCGATCGCGGCGGCGGCGGTGACCCTCGTGGTGGGCGTCGTGATCGCGCGCAATCCCCAGCCCTCGGACGCGGCCGCGTCGTCGACCCAGGCCCAGCCGGATCAGACACTGGTACCGCAGGATGCGCTGCCGCAGTTCGTGTCGCCGCCCGACATCGCGCAGGGGCAACCGAGCTTCTCGCAGCCGTCGAGTGGCCAAAGCGGATCGACGTTCTCGTATCCGCCCCAGATGCAGAGCACGAGTTCATGAGTGAGCTCCTCTTCCGTGCGATGGGGACGGACTTCCACCTCCACGTCGACGCCGACGGCGCCTCGGCGCGGAGGGCGCTCGCCGGCGCTCGCGACGAGATCGACCGGCTCGAGTCCGTCTGCTCGCGTTTCAGGCCCACGTCCGATCTCTCGCGGCTGAACGGTCTCCGGCGCGCACGGGTCTCGCGCGACCTGATGGCGGTCATCCAGCTGGCGATCGGCCTCCGCGAACTCACCGAGGGATGGTTCGACCCCGCCGTGGGCGCGGCGGTCCTCGCGGCCGGCTACGACCGCCCGTTCGACGAATTCCCCGCGATCGTCGAGGCCGACGACCGGGGCACCGCCGCGGGTACCCTGTCGGTGGAGCCCGATGGCGAGGTCAGCCTCGGGCCGGGCACGATGCTCGATCTGGGCGGCATCGCCAAGGGATACGCCGCCGATGTCGCCTGCGGCCTCCTCGACCGGATCGGCCCCGCCGTGGTGAGTGCCGGTGGGGACATCGTCGCGAGCCGACCGCCGATCTCGGGCGGTCCATGGCCGGTCGGGATCTCGACGCCGGACGGTGAGCGGATCGTGCATCTGAACCGTGGTGCGATCGCAACCTCGGGAGTCGACCGGCGGCGGTGGCGCACGACCACCGGCGAGGCGCACCACGTCGTCGATCCGACGACCGGGCATCCGAGCGCGACCGACCTGCTTCGGGTCACCGTCGCCGCGGGCACCGGTGCCGAGGCGGACGCCTTGGCGACCGCGCTGCTCGCCGCCGGCGCCGAACGCGGCCGGGATCTCGCCGACCGGCTCGGCATCGCCGCGATCTTCGTGACGCGCGCCGGAACGACCACACCGATGGGGGTGCTCGCATGACGCTGGACATGTTGCCGTGGGTGATCAGCCGGGCCACCGGCATCAGCGCCATCCTGGCGCTCACCGCGGCCATGATCGCCGGGCTGCTGGTTCGGACCAGAGAGCCGCTCGGCACGGTGCGGGGCGCTCCGCTCGTGAACCTGCATCGTGTGTTCTCGGCGACCGCGCTCGTCCTGATCGGGGTGCACGGCACCGCGCTGTTGTTTGACACCACCGAACCGGTGACGCCGCTGCAGCTGCTGGTGCCCGGGTTGACCGACTACCGGCCGGTGTGGACCGCGCTCGGCGTGATCGCGGCGGAACTCGCCCTGGTCATCCATCTGTCGTTCCGCTGGCGCGGCAAACTGGGCAACACCTTCTGGCGGCGCCTGCACTTCGGGACCTACCTGGTGTTCGTGCTCGGGATCGCCCATGGCATCGGCGCGGGGACCGACGCCGGCACCACCTGGGCGCTGGCCCTGTACGGTGGCAGCGTGGCGGGTGTCTTCGCACTGACCGCATGGCGGGCGAGCACGGCGCGGCGCGGTCGTCCCGCGACCCGCGCCGGTGCCGGATCGCAATCGCCGCGGCCGGCCCCGCAGCGGCCCGCGCCCCGTCCGCAACCGGCCACCCGGACCGCGTCCCGCCCGCAGCCCGCTCGCCGGGCCGCGACGGCTCCCGAGCCCACCCGCCGGCCGGCGCCTCCGCGGCGACCCGCGTCGACGCTTCCCCCGCTCCCGTCGCAGGCGCGTCCCGGATCGGCGGTTGCTCGCGGCGGAGATGATCCGGTGACCGGCGCCTGGCGCTCGCGGGGCGTGATGTGGGCCGCGGTCGCCGCGGCCGTGCTGGCCGTGATGTCGCTCGGCATCGCGGCCAACATCGCGCTCCTCGAGGCCTCGGAACAGGACGGCCTGGGGGAGTTGCGCCCGATCTCCGCACTCAACGCGGTTCCGCTCGAGACCGGCCCAGCCACCGTCACCACCGGCACCACCACTTCGGAGGGATCGGGAGACCGGGTCACCCCCACGACGACCGACGATTCCGGCCACGACACGCACTCGGAGCCCCGGCGCCACGACGACGACTGAGCGGGATGTCGGTGCTACGCTAGCCCGACTCCGGGGGATTAGCTCAGCTGGGAGAGCGCCTGCTTTGCAAGCAGGAGGTCGTCGGTTCGATCCCGTCATCCTCCACCTGCGACGCCCCGCACGCGCGGGGCGTCGGTCGTTCGTGAAGGTGCCGCGGAGCGCTCCGCCTACTGGTGCGCCCGGATCGCGGCGCTGACGAGTTCGGCGCCCAGCCAGTAGCCGGTCGAGTTGGGGTGGAACGAGTTCCCGCGGTTCGGCCCGAGAATGTCGACGAATCCGTTGATCAGCGGCGTCCGCCCGGAGGTGTTGCAGAGACCGTCGGGCGAGACGTAGGTGGCGAAGCTGCGTCCGGCGTCGGCGTAGCCGGCCGGGATCGTGTAGCCGTTCTCGACCCGGGTGCCCGTCCGCCAATCCACGAAGTGCACGTTGCCCGGGCGCCCGTGAACCGTTTGGAGCAGCTCGTTGGCGCGCACCGTCGCCCAGTAGATGGTGTCGTCGAGCCGGGTGACCAGCGCGTTTGCGGCGTTCTGTTCGGTCTGGTCGAAGACCAGGCAGCTTCCGCCGGACTGGCGGGCGAACGGGATCGGGTAGGTCAGCACGTACAGGTGCCCATTCGCGTCCATGCGCTTCCGGACCAGCACGTACGCCGCCGCCAGGCGATCGTGGATCTCATCCCAGGTCTGGGGACCGTCCGCGGTGTCGGGACTCAGGCTGAACAGGTCCGGGCCGCACGAGAAGCCGGCGATGCATCCCCGCAGCTTGTCGCCGAACCCGATGTCGTTCCCCCCGATGGTCAGGCTGGCGACGGTGTGCCGCCGTGACACCAGCGGAACCTGGTCGGCGATCAGGTCCGGGGTGGCCGCGTCAGCGCAGGCGACGAAGTCCTGCTGGATGCGGTAGTCGCGGTTGAGGATGTCCCAGGACGCCCGCGGCGCGTACGCGTACGCATCGCGGTCGCAGTTCGTGGTGACGTCGCCGAGCCCGGTGCCCGAGCTGTAGGAGTCGCCGAGCGCCGCCCAGTTCAGGCGAGGCGTGGCCGCCGACGCCGGGCCGGCGACGGCGAACACGGCGAGCACGCCGATGAGGGCGAGCACCCGTGCGACGTGCCGCCTGAGTGGCGAATCGGCCTGCATCGTGTCCTCCTCGGGGGCGGGGTGCGGGGGTGGGGCGATCGTATCCCGGGCGTACGCAATCGTACCGGTACGCATGTACCGAGCCGGTCCAGGGGGGTGCCCACGGACGTTCCCTCAGGTCTCCTGAGGGGCCTCCGGAGCGTGGTGCGGTTCCGCTCCCGCCTCGCCGTCGCGGACGGTGAACCAGACGCACGTCCCCCCGGTACCGACGTCGATCCCGCACGTGCCGCCGTGCGCCTCGGCGATCGTCCGCACGATCGCAAGTCCGAGTCCCGCCCCGCCCTCGCCACGGGCGGCATCCGCGCGCGTGAAGCGCTCGAACGCCTCGTCGACGAAACCCTCGGCCATCCGCCCGTCGTCGGTCACGTCGAAACGCAGGAGCCCGTCGGGCGTGCGACCGGTCGCCACGCCGACATCCCCGGCGCCGTGGCGCAGGGCGTTGTCCACCATGTTCCCCAGGGCCTGCTCGATGCGCCTCGGATCCAGCTCCACCGGCTCGGCGACCCCGCCGCGCACCTCGACGTGCCGATGGGCCGCCTCCGCCCGTCCGGCGAAACGCACGACCACGCGGGTGGTGAGCACCTCGGGCACGGTGGGTTCGGGCCGAATCGGAAGGCGGTCGGCGTCGGCCCGTGCGAACAGCAGGAGATCCTCGGCGAGGCGCACCAGGCGCTCGGTCTCGTCGGCCGCGGAATTCACGGCGTCGCGCAGTTCGGGCTCCGTCATGGTGTCCCGGCGGGCGAGCTCGAGCTCGGTGGTGAGGATCGCCAGGGGGGTGCGCAGCTCGTGGCTGGCATCGGCCACGAACTCCCGCTGGCGACGCATCGCCGCGTCGATGCGATCGAGCATGTCGTTGAGCGTCGCGCCCAGATCGTGGATCTCGTCGCGGACCGCGGGTACCGGGAGTCGCTCCTCGGCGTCTTCACCGGAGATCCGTGCCGCTCGCTGCCGCATCGCCTCCACCGGTCGCAGTGCGGCCGCCGCGACCCAGTACCCGGCGGCCGCGGTCACCGCCAGGGCGATCGGACCCGCCACGAACAGGAACAACGTGAGCGTCTGGAGGGTGTCGTTGCGGTCCTCCAGTGTGGAGCCGACGACCACCACGAGCCGCTGGCCCTGGGCGGTGACCGGCGTCGCGAGCAACCGCACGTCGTCGTCCATCCCGGCGATGCCCGGCAGGTCGACGGTGATCCGGCCCGCCAGCGCACGCTGGAGCTGCGCTGACGTGAGCAGGGGACTGGTGCGCAGCAGCGGCGTCGCGTCGAAGATGCCACCGCGGGCGTCGAGGACCTGGGTGAACGCCTCGCCGCGTTCGGTGAGCGGACTCTGGCCCGCGGCACTCAGCCCCTCATCGGACTGGGCCACCAGCGCGGCGACGTCGGCCGCCCGTGCCCGGAGTGCCTGGTCGATGTTGCCGTCCAGCGCGCTCGTGACCCGCACCCGCAACAGGACGCCGAAGGCGAGCAGGGCCACGAGCATCACCCCGGCGAAGATCACGGTGAGCCGGAGGCGAATGGGCAGTCGGTTCATCCGCCGTCCGCCCGCAACCGGTACCCGACCCCCCGGAGCGTCTCGATGGACTCGACCCCGAACGGCCGGTCGATCTTCTCGCGCAGGTAGCGGACGTAGACGTCGATGACGTTCGAGCGGTTCTCGTACTCGTAGTCCCAGGCGCGTTCGAGCAGCTGGAGGCGCGACAGCACCTCGTCCGGCGAGCGCATGAACGTTTCGAGCAGCAGGTACTCCTTCGCGGACAGCGTGATCTCGGTGTCGCCGCGCCACACGCGCCGGGTCGCGGGATCAAGTTTGAGCGACCCGACACGGAGCACGGCGGGTCGCTCCATGGGTCCGCGACGCACGAGGGCGCGCAGGCGGGCCGTCAGTTCCGCGAATGCGAACGGTTTGGTGAGGTAGTCGTCCGCGCCGCCGTCGAGCCCCGCGACGCGATCCTCGATGGCGTCGCGAGCGGTGAGCAGCAGCACCGGCGTCCAATCACCAGCCTCGCGCATGCGCCGACACGTCTCGAAGCCGTCGATTCCGGGGAGCATCACATCGAGCACGACCGCGTCGTAGTGATTGGCGGCTGTCATCCAGAGCGCGTCCTCGCCACGGTCCGCGAGATCCGCGACGCTGCCTTCGCCCTCCAGGCCGCGCTTGATCAGCCCTGCCATCTTCACCTGGTCCTCGACCACCAACACCCTCATCTCAGGGCCTCCCGATTGCGTCGATGGCCCCATTCTGGCCCGCGCGTATGAATGGCCGATGAGTGTTCGGGGTGCCGCGCTCACGTCCGGCTCACGCGGGTGGGTGGCTGGCAGTCGGTGTGGACTCCTCCGGGGACCATCCTGCCGCCGTCGGTCACTCGTTCCGCTCGGTGGTCGGCAGCCGGAGCGTGAAGCAGGGGCCGGGGCCGGGATTGGTGAGTGTGAGGGTTCCCCCCTCGGCGGTGGCGAGCGCGCGCGCGAGCGGGAGGCCGATCCCGTGGTCGACCTCCCGTGCGTCGGCCGCTCGGATGAACGGCGCCCCGGGATCACCGTCCAGCCCGACGCCCTCGTCGCGCACCTCGACGGTGATCCAATCGTCGCCCTCCCAGCGCGCCGACACCGTGACGGTCCCGTCGCCATGCACGATCGCGTTGTCGACGAGGATCTCCAGGATCTCGCGGACCACCGGCGCATGCGCCCGGATCGGGGTCCGGCCGTCAGGGAGCCCGAGCGCGAGGGCTCGGCCGCGACACTCGAGCGTGGTGCGCCATCCTCCCGCCGTTGCCTGCAGCAGGTCCCCGAGGTCGGCGCCGGCCGGACCAGTCGGAAGGTCTCGCGCCGCTGACAGCAGCGTGCCGATCGTCGTCTCCAGCCGATCGACCTGTGCCAGCGCGGCGTGGGTCTCCGCGGGTGGGGGATGGTCACGCATCGCCACCGCCTCCAGGTCGATCCGCAATGCCGCCAGCGGGGTCCGCAGCTGGTGGGAGGCGTGTGTGCTGAAGGCGCGTTCCCGTTCGCCCATCTCCCGGATCCGTTGCGCCGAGGCGGTGAGGGCCGCGCCGATCGCGTCCGCTTCAGGCATTCCACTCACGGGGATCTCCGGAACGTGGGTCCCGTGCCCGAGGTCGCCCGCCGTCTCCGCGAGCCGCTCGAGCGGCCCGGCCAGCCGCCGGGCGATCAGCCAGGCCGCGCCCAGCGCGAGCAGGATGAGCGCGACGGCCAGGATCGCCAGCAGCCACCAGGCGGACCGGACGCGACGGTCGACGACCCCGGCGTCGCGGGCGACCCGAAGCACACCGGAGACCCGCTCTCGCGTGACCAGTGGCACGGCGGCGATGAGCTCGGCGCCGATCTTTCCCGCGTGAGCTTCCCGCCCCGCGACCGCTCCCTGGACGACCGGGTCGCCGCGAAGCGGCCCGTCGCCCGTGATGCGACGCCCGTCCAGGCCGTAGACCCCCACGCGGTCACCGCTCGTCGGGAGTTCGATCCCGTCGGGCTCGGTGGGGTCCAGGTCGACGGATCGGGTGTCCGAGACGGCATCGCGCTGCAGACGGGGGAGTTCCTGGTCGCGAGAGTTGCTGCGGAGTGCCTGGGCGAGGGGCAGCGCGAACAGGGCGACGGCGACCGCGGCCACCACTGCGATCGCGACCAGGAGTCGCCGCCGCATCAGGCCTCGAAGCGGTAGCCGACGCCCCGCAGCGTGGTGATGGCTTCGACGCCGAGCTTCTGGCGCAGCGAGAGCACGTGCGTGTCGAGCGTCTTGGTCGACCCGAGCCATGCGGTGTCCCACACCTCGGCCATGATTCGATCCCGGGTGACCGCGCGTCCGGCGTTCGCGACCAGCAGCGCCAGCAACGCGAACTCCTTGGGGCGCAGCGTGATCTCGGCGCCTCCCGCCCATGCGCGGTGGGCGTCGAGGTCGATGGTCACACCCGCGGCCTCGATGCGCGCGGGTTCCGCGGGGGGTGCTGCGGCGACACGCCGGAGCCGCGCGCGGATCCGGGCCATCAACTCCGCCAGCTTGAAGGGCTTCATCAGGTAGTCGTCCGCACCGGCGTCGAGACCGCTCACGACGTCGAGTTCGCGGTCGCGGGCCGACACGATCATGATCCCTACGAGCGGCTGAGCCTGCCGGACGCGGCGGCACACCTCGATCCCGTCAATGTCCGGCAGCCCCAGGTCGAGGATCACCACACGGGTCGCCGGGCTCAGGAGTGCCAGTCCCTCCGAACCCGTGGCGGCGCGGCTGACCAGGTATCCGTTGCCGGTGAGGACGCGTTGGAGGGCCGCGGCCACCGCCTCGTCGTCTTCGATGAGCAGCAGGCCGGTCTCGGACATCGATTCACCGTATCGCCTTGCCGGGGGGAGTCCAGCCGCCCGCGGACGTTCTGACCTCTCGTTGACCTTCGGCCGTGGGGGCGGCGCATGTGCCGCCCCCACGGCGAAATCGAAGGGTCAGTTGCCGGCGTCGGCCTCCAGCGGCAGGACGGTGCCGGTCGTCGCGTCGACCTTGACCTCCTGGTCGCGGCCCGAGCCGTCCTTCACGTGGACCTCCCAGACGGCCGTGCCATTCTCGTCTCCGAGAGTGGCGTCAGTCACGGTGCCGGGCACGCGCCCGACCGCGGTCTGCTCGGCCTGGGTGCGGGTGACGGTCGCGGTCCTGGCGAGGCGCGCCGACTCGGCCGCCTCGTCGCCGCCGTTCTTCTCGGACTCCTGCGCCTCCTTGCCGTCGGCCCGCTCGACGTCGTTGGCCTCGTTGGCGTCCCTGGCCTCGTTGACGTCGTTCGCCTCGGACCGGTCGTTGGCGGCGTCGGGACGGTCGCCGCGTTCGGGCGTGTCCGCCCGCTGCGTGGTGGGGACCTGGGTCGTGGCCGTGTTGTTGTGGCCGCCCGACTGGGCCATGGCCAGGGTGCCGCCGCCGCCCACCGCGAGCACCGTTGCGCCCGCCGCGAGCCACCGCTTGACCGTGGGTGAGTTGATCATCTGAAACCTCCGTGACGTGTACTGGACAGCGGGCCGGCGGGGCCGACCCGTCACCAGCGAAGCGGGTGCGAATGGGAGGACGATGAGCCCGGTCGGCCGCGCTTTGATCCCGGCTCATCGAGGACTCATCTTGATCCGCTGTGATCCGCCGCGTCAGGGGGCCGGAAGCATCCGGCCCTGCAGCGGAGGAGTCGCGGTGATCGGAAATCCGGTGGGTCCGGCGAGTGAGGTCTGGCGTTCGTTGAGCGCCGTGCACCTGGTGCCGCTCGCGGTGGGTCTCGTCCTCCACGTCCTCAAGGTGGCCGCGGAGGCGCGGAGCTGGCACGGCGTTCTCACCAGCTCCGACTCGCGTCCGAGACCCGTTCCGTTTCGTCCCGTGCTCGGCGCCTTCGTGTCGTCGATCGGCGCCTCCACCTTCCTCCCGGGCAAACTCGCCGACGTCGCCCGGGTGGGCATGCTGCATCGCAGGCTCCCGTCGCTGAGCATCGCGACCCTCTCGGGCACGGTCGTGCTCGAGACCATCGTCGAGTCGGTGTTCGGCGTCGCCCTGATCGGCTGGTGGGTGCTGTCGGGCGGCGGGACCTCGCGCCTGGGGGTGGGGAACCCCCTGACCTCTCCAGTGGGTCTCGTGATCGCGGGAGTCGTCGTCGCACTGGCGACGGTTCTGGTGGTCCGGGGCCGCGGTGACGCGGATTCCGTCGTCGCCCGGTTCGCGGCCGGATTCAGGGCCGTTCGCAGCCCCATGGGGTTCCTCCGCGGCGTGGTCGCGTGGAAGGTCGCCGGCTGGACGCTGCGGTCCGCGAGTATCGCCGCGTTCCTGATGGCGTTCGGTCTCTCGGCCGCACCGGCGACCGTCGCGGCGGTGATCGCCGCCCAGTCGACCGCGGCCCTGCTGCCGCTCCTGCCGGGAAACGCGGGAACGCAGCAGGCGGCAATCGGCTTCGCCCTGGTCGGCGTCGCGACGGCGACCGAAGCCGTGGCGTTCGGCGTCGGGATGCAGGCGGCGACCATCGTGGCCGACCTGGCGATCGGCGCCGCGGCGCTGCCGCTCGTGGCCACCGGGGCGGGTCCGGTGCGCCGCCTCACCGCGATGCGCACTGGACTCGCAGGTTTCGCAAACGGCTCCGGTCCCCGGACCGGGCCGGCCCCGTCAATCGAAGGAGCGCAGCAATGAGGATCGCCATCGTGAGCGACTACTACTACCCCCAGCTGGGTGGCATCACCGAGCAGGTCCACGGCCAGGCCACGGCGCTCACGCGGCGCGGGCACCAGGTGACCGTGATCACGCCGAAGGTGATGGTGACCCCCAGCACCGTCGACGGCGCGAACCTGCCCGGGCGCGACTTCGACGTGGTCCGGGTCGGCACGGCCTGGCCGGCATACGGCAACGGCGCGGAGACGCTCGTCTCGATCGACCCGCGCATCCCGCTGCGCCTGCGCCAGTTGCTCGCGCCGGGCCGGTTCGACCTCGTCCACATCCACAACCCGTTCGGCGTGGCGCTCCCGATGCTGGCGGCGCTGGCGGCCCGCGACACGCCCACCGTCGGCACGCTCCACAGCGTCGTTCCGAGCGACTACCGGCCGCTTCGCTGGGCGCGACGACCGCTGCACCACGTGCTCAGCCGTCTCGACGCCCGCGTGACGGTCTCCGACGCGGTCGTCGAGTCCATCGGGCCGCACTTCCCGGATCTGGAGTTCCGGACGATCCCCAACGGCATCGACACGCGGTTCTTCACGCCGGACGCGCCACCGCTCCCGGATCTCGGCGACCGCCGCAACATCGTCTTCGTGGGCCGGTTCGATCCGCGCAACGGGGTCAAGACGATGATCCGGGCGTTCACCCTGCTGCACACCACGCACCCGGACGTCCGGCTGGTCATCGTCGGCGACGGGCCGCTGCGGCCCATGGTCGAGCGGCTGGTTCCGGCGCACCTGCGCGAGCACGTGACCTTCGCGGGCCGCGTCAACCAGCTCCGGCCGCGCTACCTGGCCAGTGCGTCGGTCCTGTGCACGCCCTGCAGCCTGGCGTCGTTCGGCATGGTCCTGCTGGAGGGCATGAGCGCAGGGCTGCCGGTGGTCGCGAGCCGCATCTCGGGGTTCCGGCTCGTGATGCGGGACGGCGTCGACGGCCTGATGGTCGATCGCGCCGATGACGAACGCGGCTTCGCGACCGCGCTGGCCCGGCTGCTCGACGACCCCGCACTGGCCGCCGAAATGGGTGCGGCCGGCCGCTCCCGCGCTGTCGAGACCTTCGGATGGCCCGTGGTCACCGATCAGCTCGAAGCGCTCTATTCCGAGCTCGTCTCGTCGAAGGCGCCGGCCCGTCGGCTTCATCTCCTCCAGGTGGCCTGAGGTCCCCGCACCAACCGCACCGGGTGATCCGCCGACCCAGCGCGAGCGGATCGTCGTGCGGCCGGCCGCACGACGCCCTGGCCATGTGAGGATGTGGGCATGCCGACCGCTCCCGCACCCCCGCGGCCGGGGATTCCGATCCGCATCCGACTCACGGCGACGTTCGCGATCGTGGTCGGTCTCGCCCTGGCCGCGACCGGAGTGTTCACGTATCTGGTGTTCCGCCAGGGTGTCGACGCCCGGATCGACGAGACGCTCGTCGATCGCCAGGCAGTCGTTTCGCTGCTCGCACGCGAGGATCCCGATCCGGCCGGCATCGTGGCGAACGCCGGTGAACCGCTCATCCAGATCTACACGGGCGACGGGACGCTGCTGGCGACATCCCGCCAGCTCGGCACAGAACGTCTCATCGCGAGCTCCGAGGCCGTGAACGCCGGCGCGGCGCCGGTCATGGTCACCCGCACCCGGCTGCAGGACTTCGCCGACGGCGCGCGGGTCCGGGCATTCGCCATTCCCGGTGGCCGCGTCGCCGCCATCGCGGAAGCACGCGATGACCGGGAAGAGGCACTCCACCGTCTTGCGGTGATCCTCGGAGTGTCCCTGCCCCTCGCGCTCCTGGTCGCCAGCGTCGCGGGGTACCGCGTGGCCGGGGCCGCGCTGCGTCCGGTCGAGGCGATGCGGGCGCAGGCGGCGGAGATCGGCACCGGGGGCCTCGAGCGTCGCCTCGCGGCGCCCGGCACGCGCGACGAGCTGGACCGCCTCGCGGCCACCCTGAACGACCTCCTCTCGCGGCTCGAGCGCGCGGTCGAGCACGAACGCAGGATCGTGGCGGATGCGAGCCACGAACTCCGCACGCCGGTGAGCGTGCTGCTCACCCGTCTCGATGTGGCCCTCCGGCAGGACCTCGACGAGGCGGGCCTCCGTTCCGTCCTCGATGCCGCCCGGGGCGATGCCCGACGGCTGGCACGGCTGGCCGAGGACCTGCTCCTGCTCGCCAGGGTCGACGAGGGGGCGCTCCCGATCCGCCGTACTCCCGTCGAGATCCACGACCTGCTCGCGTCGTGCGTCGACCGCGCTCGCACGGGCGCGGAGCACCGCGTGGTGCGCGTCACCGGCGAGATCCCCGGCGGCGCCGTGGTCCTGGCGGATCCCGACCGCACCGGGCAGGTGCTGGACAATCTCGTCACCAACGCGGTGCGTCACGGGGCCGGGGATGTCGAGATCCAGGCACGGCGACTCGACGGCCACGTCGAATTCAGCGTGCGCGACCACGGACCCGGCTATCCCCCGGACTTCCTCCCGCATGCGTTTGACCGCTTCTCCCAGGCACCCGGCGCGCGGGAGGGGGGAGGGCTGGGCCTGGCGATCGTCGCGGCGCTCGTCCGGGCACAGGACGGGACCGCCAGGGCCGAGAACCACCCGCAGGGTGGTGCCGTGACGTTGTTCACGCTTCCGCTCGCCTGAGGGTACGAACGGCGTGGACCGCCGGTCGAACCGTTGCCACGCCGCGTGTCAGCGGCCGGGTGGACCCAGCGTCTCGAGGTAGGCGTTGACGGCGTCGAACTGTTCGTCGGTGACCACGCGTGCCGGGAACAGCCCGCCCCCGTGGACGCCGCGGAAGTGCTCCAGCTCCACGCCGCCGGCGAGCCGCGGACCGCGGGCGCCCTCGGCGAGATCGCCGTGGCAGGTGGCGCAGCCCAGGCCGTCGGCGCCGAACGCCTGCTTGCCCGCGTCGACCACCGGGGTACCGGTCGCGAGCGCGACCGCGAGATCGCGGCTGCCGACGGCGGTCTGCGCACCCTGGCCCAGTGCGTCGACGCCAACCCCGTGGGCGTAGGTCATCTTCCCGCCGAAGTAGCCCTGTCCGAGCACCGCGCCGGCGAGGAGCACCGCAACGACGACCACCGGGAGCGCGGGCGTGAACGTCTGGCCGCGGCGCAGCCGCCGGAACCGTGTCCCGGCGGCGATCAGCAGGACGATGGCGATGGCGATGCCCAGGGAGAAGTGCACCGCGCCGATGGTGTTGTCGCTGCCGCGAAGCTCGGTGAGGCTCTCCCCGCGGACGATCAGTCCCGTGATGCCGCTCGCCAGCATCCCCGCGACGGCGGCGCCGAGGACCCAGACCTCGGAATGCGCCCACACGGTGATCCCCGCACGGCGGAGGATCAGCAACAGCGCGTACAGGGGAAGGGCGATGACGGCCAGGTGGGTCGTCGCCGCGTGCAGTTCCGCCAGTCCGATCACGCGGGCATCGTAGCCCGAGTGTCCCGAATCGCAGCGGCTCGTCCGTCCGTCGCGCCGATCGCGGGTCAGCGCGGAGGGTGTTCGGCCCCGCCGCCCTCCGGGTCGTCGCGGCGCAGCCGGTATCCGGCGCCGCGCACGGTCTCCAGCGTCGACCGGTCGAAGGGACGGTCGATCTTCTCGCGCAGGTAGCGGATGTACACGTCGATCACGTTCGAGCGGTGTTCGTACCCCTCGTCCCAGGCCCCCTCCAGGATCTCGAGCCGCGTGAGCACCCGACCGGGGTTGCGCATGAACACTTCCAGGATCTGCAGCTCCTTGACCGAGAGGTCGATCATCGTTCCGGCGCGTGTCAGGGTCCCGGCTCGCGGGTCCAGCACGAGGTCGCCGACCACCAGCCGGTCGGGCGCCCGGTCGGGCGGCCGTCGGGCGAGGGCTCGCAGCCGGGCCACGAGCTCTCCGAAGTCGAACGGCTTCACCAGGTAGTCGTCGGCGCCGGTCTCCAGGCCGCTGATCCGATCCTGCACCGCATCTCGTGCGGTGAGCATCAGGATCGGTACCTGCACGTCGGCGTCCCTGAGTCGACGGCAGGTCTCGAACCCGTCCATCCCGGGAAGGTTGACGTCGAGGCAGATCACGTCGTACGGGGTGGCCGCGGCCATCCAGAGCGCGTCCTCGCCCCGGGCCGCAGCGTCAGCGAGCAGGCCCTCGGCCCGGAGGCCGGACTGGATCAGCTCGGCCAGCGGGGGCTCGTCTTCGATCACGAGAACGCGCATGGCGACGCCCATGGTAGCCCGCCGTCGCCCGGGCGGTCCCTCGCCCGGCGCCACCGGGACCCCGGGGGGACTCATCCTGCGTTCATCTGCCTGGTCTGTCATCGAGTGGGCACGCGACGTGCCCACTGTCGGCAACCCGTCCCCAGGCCGACCGGATCGATTCGACATCAAGGAGACCGATGTTGTCCAACACACGCGTGCTGAACGCCCTGACGGCGCTGGCCGCCCTCGCCCTGGTGGTCCTGGCGGTGGTGTACTTCGCCGAGCCCGCGTCGAGCCTGCCGTCGTGGGTTCCCGGCCATGAGACGGGATCCGCGCATCACCACGTCAAGCACGGCATCGCGGCGGCGGTCGTCGCGCTCGGCCTGGGCGTGCTGGTGTGGTTCCGCACCGGTCCCCAGGCCCACGAGGTGGCCGGCCGGTG
Source organism: Actinomycetota bacterium (assembly GCA_020636905.1). Classification (GTDB taxonomy): domain Bacteria; phylum Actinomycetota; class Thermoleophilia; order Miltoncostaeales; family Miltoncostaeaceae. Next base: position 61,728 of record JACJWX010000008.1, read on the forward strand.
AAGATCGACTACTTCCAGAGCATCGTGCTCGGGACACTCCAGGGCGTCTCGGAGCTGTTCCCGATCTCCAGTCTCGGCCACAGCGTCGTGCTTCCCCACATGCTGGGCTGGGACATCCACCAGAACGACGAGTACTTCCTCTCGTTCCTCGTCGCCACACACCTCGCCACGGCGCTGGTCCTGTTCGGCTTCTTCTGGAACGACTGGATGCGCATCCTGGCGGGACTGGGGCGGAGTCTGCGCCACCGCGGCATCGCGCCCGACGACGCGGACGCGAAGCTGGGGTGGTTGCTGGTGGTGGGCACCATCCCCGCCGGACTCATCGGGTTGCTGCTCGAGCATTCGCTCCGCAACCTCTTCGCGTCTCCGCGTTCGGCTGCGTTCTTCCTGATGGTCAACGGGGTCCTGCTGCTGGGCGCCGAACGCCTGCGCCGGCGGGCCCCGGCACACGCCGACGGGGACCCGGACACCCGGATCGCGACCGAACTGACGTGGCGGTCGGCGATCCTGGTGGGCACCGCTCAGGCCCTCGCCCTGATCCCGGGCATCAGCCGCTCCGGTGCGGCCATGGGCGGGGGACTCCGGGCGGGGTTGTCCCACGAGGACGCGGCGCGGTACGCATTCCTGCTGGCCACGCCGATCATCGGGGCCGCGGCGCTGCTCAAACTTCCGGACCTGTTCGGTTCCGCCGGCGACGGGGTGCGGGGGCCGGCCCTGGTGGGCGCCCTGTTCTCGGCCGTGTCGGCATACCTGGCCGTGCGGTTCCTGATGCGGTACCTGCGAACGCACACGTTCACGCCCTTCGGCGTCTATTGCCTGGTGGCGGGCGGGATCGCCACCGTCGCGATCGCCGTGGGGTGAGGCACGGTCCATCGCTCGTCACACCGCTGACTCGACCGGGGAAACCACCCCGCCCCGCGCATCGCCTGGGGGCCGATGCGGATCAGCTCATGGCGGTGCCCGTCCCGGGGGGTCGGGTTCGGCCCGTATCGGCCGATAATCGAAAGTGCATGCACACGCTGTCACGGACGACCAGCATGGGCTCCACGCCCGCTCCGCTCGACCACCCCGGATCGGTGGGCGTCGTGGCCGACCACCCGCCGGCCGCGGCGATGAGGCCCCGCAAGGTGACGGACACGACCCGGCGGCCGACGCCGGGCGACCCCGATCTCCGTGGCCACCGCGAACTCCGCCTCGTGCTGCTCGCGATACTCATGGTCAGCCTGGCGGCGGTTTGCGTGGCGCCCGTGCGGGCGATCCTGGCGGTGGTGCTCACCGCCGACGCCGGCGCCCTCGAAGGTCTCCTCGCGCCGCTCGGCGCCCTGGCGCCGCTCGCCCTCGTGGGACTGAACGTCGTGCAGGGGGTGCTCGCACCGATTCCCGGAACCGCGCTCGTCTTCGTCTCCGGCGCACTCTTCGGGCCATGGCTGGGCTCCCTCGTCAACTGGGTCGGCGGCATCGCCGCCGCAACCGCCTGCTTCGCGATCGCCAGGGTGCTGGGACGAGCGCGAGTCGCCCGCTGGGCCGAAACCACCGGGTGCGCCGGTCGCATGGCGGGGACGATCGAACACCTCGGGCGCTCACCGTCGGCCGGGATGGTCGTGGCGCTCGCTCGCGCGGTTCCCGGCTCGCCGTTCGACCTCGTCTCCTATGGCGCGGGGCTCAGCAGCATCGGCTTCTGGCCGTTCCTCTGGGGCACCGCGGTCGGCAGCGCACCGCACGCCATCGCCTACGCGGTACTCGGCGCCTCGCTGAAGGTGCCGATCTGGATGGGCGTGCTGGCGACCCTCGCGCTGGGGGCCGCGTTCGGGCTCGTGGTCACGGTGTCCCGCATGCTCAAGGGGCGCCTGGCCGGCAACCGGCAGCCGGACCTGGTCGTGCCCCAGCCGTCTCCCCTGGTGGGACTGGAACCCGCGCTCACGGCCGCGGCGGTCCGGACCGCGGCGACCGCCTGACCTCGCTCAGCGGGCGAAGCTGTCCAGGAACGCCTGGACCTCCCCCGGGGACGCCAGCACGAACGTGGCCGAGGTGGGCCGGCCTCCGACCTCGGGATCGGTGGCACGGCCGACGAAGATCCCGATGCCTCGATCGGCGATCGCGGAGAACGCGTACTCGTCGGTGACGTCGTCCCCCAGGAAGATCGGCACGACGTCCGGGCGGTCCAGGCCGAGCACCTCGAGCAGGTAGAGCACCGCGGAGCCCTTGTTCCACTCCACGTTGGGCAGCACCTCGTACACCATCTTCCCGGGCGTGATCCGGAGCCGGTCCGGGCCCTCGGTGACCACCTGCTCCACCGCGGCCGCCACACGGGGCCGATCCTCGACCGAGACCAGGCGGTAGTGGACTCCGACCGACGCCCGCTTCGGTTCGATCAGGACCCCCTCGACGGTTCCGATCTCCTCGGTGAGGCGGTCGGTCACCTCGCCGATGATCTCCTCGAAGTCGTCCGAGCGGGGATGCTCGATCTCTCCCTGGTCGGGCGTCCAGATGTCGAACCCGTGGCTGCCGGCGACGGCGAGATCGTGCACGCCCATCAGGAGCTGCACCATCTGGAGGTCGCGTCCGCTCACCACGCACACGCTGCAGCGGGACGCCAGGTCACGAACCACGGTGCGCATCCCCTCGGAGATCGTGGCGTCCTCGGGCCGGTCGATGATCGGCGTCAGCACGCCGTCGTAGTCGAGGAACACCGCCGGTTTGCGATCGCCGATGCGGGCGACGAACTCGGACATGCTGCCGAGGGCGTTCGGAAGCTGGTCGATTGGTGTCAGCGATGAGGGCACGGCAGCCTCCGAGTGGCATTCCTTGGATGGGCGATGCGGATCAGTCTGCGGATGGGCCCGCGGAGGGTCAAGCCCGGGTGTGCGGCTGCGGACGCCGCACACCCGGATGCACTAACGCTTCGCCGCAGCCGCTCTCCGGGCTCGCGCGCGCTGTGCGGCGAACGGGTCCGACAGTGCCTTCGCACGGAGGAAGCTCCGGTCGGTGAGCGTCTTCAGGAACATGACCAGATCGGTCTTCTCCTGCTCCGAGAGGTCGATGCCCACGGTCAGGTCGCTCCGCAGTGGACTGGCGCGACCGTCGCCGGCGAGCGGCCCGTCGGCGATCACCCGTCCGCCCGCGGCGTAGAAATCGACCACCGAACGAAGTGTCGGGAGGCTCCCGTCATGCATGTACGGCTTGGTGACCGCGATGTTCCGAAGGGTGGGCGCCCGGAACTTGCCCATGTCATCGGGCCGGCCCGTCAGCTCGAAGACGCCACGGTTGGGCTCCGGGAACGCCCCGGTGCCGCCGATGTTGAACAGCCCCGTGTTGTGGAAGCTGATCTCGGGTGTCGGGCCACCCTTGTAGACGACCTGATCGGTGAAGTTGAAGTTGCCATGGCAGTGGTGGCACTCCGCCCGTTCACCGAAGAACAGGGACATGCCGCGCTGCTCGGACGCGGTCATCGTGGCGGCACCGCGGAGCCAGCGGTCGTACTTGCTGTTCCCCGAGATGAGGGTCCGCTGGAACGACGCGATCGCGCGGATGATGTTGCCGTACCCGATCGGCTGCGCCTGGTTCGGGAACGCCCGTTTGAACATGACCCGGTACTGCTTGACGCGCCGGAACCGCGCGAGCACCTTCGCCTTGTTCCGATCGTTGAGCCCCATCTCGACCGGGTTGTCGCCGAACAGGGGAACCTCCATCTGCTTCTCGAGCCGCGTGAGTCCCGGGTTCGCCCAGGTCAGCACGCCGTGGTAGGCCACGTTGGTGAGCGTCTGGCTGCTGCGCGGGTGGAGTTCGCCGGTGGACCCAATGGCTCTCGGGAGTCCGTCCGTGAAGGCCTTCTTCTGCAGGTGGCAGCTGCTGCAGGACTGTTTGCCGTTTCCGGAGAGTCGCGCGTCGTAGAACAGGAAGCGGCCCAGGGTGACCTTCGGCTGGGTCATCGGGTTGTTGGCGGGTACTCGCGGCTCGGGGAGGTTGGCGGGAAGCGTCCATTGGTATCCGCCCTTCTTCGCCTTCGCCGCGCTCGCGTTGACATCGCCTCCGAAGATGACGATGGCGAACGCGCCGGCGACGACGGCGAGCACGGTGACGCCGCGCAGGAGACCCCACGGCCGTGGCCGCGGGGTCCCCGACGGGTGTCGGGGACCCCGACCCACGACTACTTGGCCGCCGCGCGGAACACGGTCTGCTGCACGCCGAGACCGCTGGTCCCGGTCCCGAGCCCGCTGCTGAGCCAGTTGATGTCCATCGCCTCGAAGACCGCCTCACATTCGGGGTCGGTCGGACCGGACATGCACCCGCTGGCACCGGCCCTGTTCTGGGTGACGTCATTGCCGCGCAGCAGCTGCTGAACGTCGATGAGTACCTTCTGCTTCACGGGGTTGAACCGCTGGAGCATGATCGACATCCGGTTGCTGTTCATGCAGTTCACGGCTTCGCCGCCCGCCGGATTGCCGAAGCAGCCGGTGCTGCCGAGGTGCACGTTGAACGTCTTCATGGGCCAGGTGCCCGTGGCCCCGTCCGGATCGGTGACCTCGATCTTCGCGAACTTGCGTCCCGTCTGCCACGACCAGGTCATCGACGCGAGGTTGAACGGCGCCGGCGCGGTGACGGTGTCCGTGTGGTTGAGCGGATGGGGCACACCCATGTACATCCGTGCGCCCACGTACGTCCCGCGCTTCACGCGACCGACGATGACGCTGTTGGTACCGGCGTCGCCCTGGCACATCCCGGTGGCGTTCTCCAGATCGATCAGCGTCGTCCGGTTGCCGCCCTGGGTGTAGTTGTAGGTGTCGTCCTTGAGCAGCTTCAGCGGTGCGGTGGTGCCGTTGGCGCGCATCATGCGGACATTGGAGATGTAGAAGCGCAGGTCCTTGAGTTGCGCGGTGGCATTGGTGGTTCCCAGGCCGGTGATCGGCGTTCCACACGTGACCGGGGTGGTCCCGGACACGGCCTGGAAGTTGATCCTGACGACCTGTGTGGCCGGCTTGGCCTGCTTGGCCTTCGCGGGGGCGGCAACGGCGGCCGAAGCGCCGAGCGATGCGGTTGCGGCCACGGCGAGCGCGAGCGCGCGGAAACGAACTGAACCCATGAAGTGGTCCTCCGAAGTGGTTGCCCGGGACGATCCCGGGAATGGCGCACGCGGCGCGTGCGATGGCGGGAGAGGCCCCCCACTCCGGAGAATCAGGTGGTCGGGCTCAGGCGAGCGCCGGAAGACCGTTCCCGGGTGCGCGGGGGGACTCGCCGGTCGGCGGTCCCCGCGCGGAAAGGGTCGACGCCCGCCGGGCGAGCGCGGGCCGGCGCACCTCGAGACCGAGGATGTGCGCATGGCGCGGCGTTCCCGCCACATCCGTCGCGCCGCCGGCGAGGGCGTGTACCACGGCGACCGCCCGCTCCAGGATCCGCTGCCCCCAGCAGAGCGGGACCAGCAGCGCCAGGGCCACGACGGCGTGTGCGGCCACCGCCGAAGCGGTGATCAGCTCATGCCCGGGATGTGCCAGGAGGCCGAACGCCCAGGGAACCCGGTGCAGCAGCAGGTGCATCGCGGCCTGGGTCAGAAGCAGGACGCCAAGTGTGGCGGCCGGCGACCAGGCGGCGAAGGTCGGCTTCGTGCGGCGGCCCGAGAGCATGATGAACACGCCGAGCAACCCGCACCACAGCACCGGGGCGACGGGCAGGACCCGCAGCCCTTCGCCGCTCATCAGGTGGCCCGTGAGGGTCGCGGCGAAGGCCGCGCTGACGAGCGCACTGCGTCGTGCCAGTGATGCGGTGAAGGCGTTCATCGGTCACCGGCAGTGTATTTCGGTGGATCGGAAACGCCAGCCCCGGACCTTCAGACCGGGATGAACGACCCTCCGGAGCGTCGTCGTTCACAATGGACCCGTCGGACCATTGACGTTGGGCGACCGCGGCACCAGCCGGCCGGATCGCCCGCACGGGGCAGTGCTCCCGTGCGTCGGCTCAGTTCGCGCGGTGTAACGCCGATTTCGAATCCGACGTCGGCCCGGCGTCGCCGGAGCGCGTGAGAGTAGGCTCGGCGCTCAGGTTTGGACCCCCCACCTGGAGGAGACCCGCATCGTGTCGAACGAACCAACGGAATCGTCGACGTCGCGTCCGGGGACCGACCCTGAGGTGGAGGGCGGCGTGTACGACGGAATCGACGCGGCCGGCGGCATCACCGCACACGTCCCGCACTTCGACATCGATCCGGACGAGACCGAGGACTGGATCCAGGCCGTCGAAGACGTGCTCCGGGAGTACGGCTCCGAGCGGGCCGGTCAGCTCCTGGGCGAGGTGGTCAACGAGGCGCGGCTGGCGGGTGCGCTCGTTCCCGTCAGCGACAGCACGCCCTACGTCAACACGATTCACGTCGACGACGAGCCGGAACTTCCGGGGGATCCCGAGGTCGAGCGCAACCTGCGCTCCCTGATCCGCTGGAACGCTGCGGCCATGGTGCTGCAGGCCAACAAGGAATCGTCGGAGCTCGGCGGTCACATCGCCAGCTACCAGTCGGCGGCCACGCTCTACGAGGTGGGGTTCAACCACTTCTGGCACGCCCCCAATGAGGACCACGGGGGCGACCTGGTCTACATGCAGGGCCATTCGTCGCCGGGCGTGTACGCGCGGGCGTTCCTGGAAGGGCGCCTCACCGAAGAGCAGTTGAAGAACTTCCGGCAGGAGGTCGGCGGCAAGGGTCTCGCGTCGTACCCGCACCCCTGGCTGATGCAGGACTTCTGGCAGTTCCCGACCGTGTCGATGGGGCTGGGCCCCCTCACCGCGATCTACCAGGCGCGCTTCATGAAGTACCTGGCCGGGCGGGGCATCAGCGACACCAACGGGCGCAAGGTCTGGGCGTTCATGGGCGACGGCGAGATGGACGAGCCGGAGTCGATGGGCGCGATCTCGCTCGCCGGCCGGGAACACCTGGACAACCTGGTCTTCGTCATCAACTGCAATCTGCAGCGGCTCGACGGCCCGGTGCGGGGCAACGGCAAGATCATCCAGGAGCTCGAGACCAACTTCCGCGGCGCCGGCTGGAACGTCATCAAGGTCATCTGGGGCGACCAGTGGGACCCGCTGCTGGCGGACGACGAGGACGGGCTGCTGAAGCGCCGGATGGAGGAGGCCCTCGACGGCGAGTACCAGACCTTCAAGTCCCGCGATGCCCAGTACGTCCGCGACTACTTCTTCGGCGCCTATCCGAAGCTGAAGGAACGCGTCGCGCATCTCACCGATGAGGACATCTGGCGGCTCAACCGCGGCGGCCACAGCCCGGGCAAGGTCTACGCGGCCTACGAGACGGCGATGCGCCACGAGGGCCAGCCCACCGTGATCCTCGCCAAGACCGTCAAGGGATATGGCATGGGGCGGGCCGGGGAGGCCCAGAACACCACCCATCAGCAGAAGAAGATGGGCCCCGAGGCCCTGATCGCATTCCGTGATCGGTTCAACGTCCCGCTCAGCGACGACGACGCGAGGAACGCCGTCTTCTACAAGCCCGACGACGACGCCCCGGAGATGGTCTACCTGCGGGAGCACCGCGAGGCCCTCGGCGGCAGCCTTCCGACGCGACGCGATGCCGCCGAGCCGCTCGAGGCGCCGCCGCTGGACGCGTTCAAGACGCTGCTGGAGGGCAGTGGCGAGCGTGAGATCTCGACCACCATGGCGTTCGTGCGGCTGCTCAGCACCCTGACGCGCGACAAGGCCGTCGGGTCGCGCGTCGTTCCCATCGTCCCGGACGAGTCGCGGACCTTCGGGATGGAGGGCATGTTCCGCCAGCTCGGCATCTTCAGCCAGGTGGGCCAGCTCTACTCGCCCGAGGACGCCGACGAGCTGATGTTCTACCGGGAGGACAAGGAGGGGCAGATCCTCCAGGAGGGCATCAACGAGGCCGGCGCGATCTCCAGCTGGATCGCGGCCGCGACGGCGTACGCCAACCACGGCGTCTCGATGATGCCGTTCTACATCTTCTATTCGATGTTCGGCTTCCAGCGCGTGGGCGACCTCGCCTGGGCTGCCGGGGACAGCCGCGCGCGCGGCTTCCTCATCGGGGGCACCTCCGGGCGCACCACGCTCAACGGCGAAGGCCTCCAGCATCAGGACGGCCACAGCCACATCCAGGCGTCCCTCATCCCGAACTGCCGTGCCTTCGATCCGACCTACGGCTACGAGCTGGCCGTGATCATCCAGGACGGCCTGCGCCGGATGCTCACCGATCGCGAGGACGCCTTCTACTACCTCACCGTGATGAACGAGAACTACCGCCAGCCGGCGATGCCCGACGGCGCCGAGGAGGGGATCCTCAAGGGGATGCACCTCATCCGGAAGGCGAGCGGGCGGGGACCGAAGGTCCAGCTCATGGGGTCCGGGGCGATCCTCCGCGAGGTGCTGGCGGCCGCCGACCTGCTCGAGGACGAGCACGGCGTCGGCGCCGACGTCTGGAGCGTCACGAGCTTCACCGAGCTGGCTCGCGAGGGGATGGCGGTCGAGCGCTGGAACCGCCTGCACCCGACGAAGAAACCGAAGCGGTCGTTCGTCGCCGCGCAGCTCGCCCGTCGGAAGGGGCCCGCGGTCGCCGCGACCGACTACGTCCAGCAGTTCCCCGATCAGATCCGTCCGTACATCGATCGCCGCTACACGGTGCTCGGAACGGACGGGTTCGGGCGCAGCGACTACCGGGTCGACCTGCGTCGCTTCTACGAGGTCGACCGGCACCACGTCGCGGTGGCGGCGCTCCATTCACTGGCGCTGGACGGAGAGATCCAGGCGCCCGTGGTCCAGAAGGCGATCACGGCATACGGCATCGACACCGAGGTGGACGCACCATGGCAGAGGTAACCGAGGTTCGAGTTCCGGACATCGGTGACTATTCCGATGTTCCCGTGATCGAGGTTCTCGTCGCGCCCGGGGACGACATCAGCAGCGAGGACCCGCTCATCGTGCTGGAGTCGGACAAGGCGACGATGGAGGTCCCCTCACCGGCGAGCGGGCACGTCGAACACGTGGCGGTCGCACCGGGTGAGACCGTGTCGCAGGGCGATCTGATCCTCACCCTCTCAGGAGCCGATGGCGGCGAAGCGGCGGGCGAGGCTGACACCTCCGCGGGCCAGGTCGAGGAGGAGCCGGTCGACGAGACATCCGAACCCGAAGCCGAGGCGGCTCCCGCCGAGTCGGAACCCGGGCCGTCGTCCCCGGAGCCCGCCGACGCCACGTCGACCGCCCCCGCGGCTGCGCCTCGTGACGATTCGGAGGTCTACGCCGGTCCCGGGGCCCGCAAGCTCGCGCGCGAGAAGGGAATCGAGCTGAGCACCGTGTCCGGATCCGGGCACAAAGGACGCATCCTGCGTGAGGACATCGAGGCGGCGGTGAAGGCGGCCGGCACCGCTCCCGCCCGGACCGAGGCCCCATCGGTCGCCGGACTCCCGGCCTGGCCATCGGTCGACTTTTCGTCGTTCGGCGAGGTCGAGGCGACGCCGCTGTCGCGCATCAAGCGCATCTCGGGGCCGGCGCTCGCCCGGAACTGGGTCACGATCCCGCATGTCACCCAGTTCGACGAGGCCGACATCACCGAGCTCGAGGCCTTCCGGAAGGCGGTCAACGCCGAACACGCCGACTCCGGTGTGAAGGTCACGATGGTCTCGCTGCTGATCAAGGCGTGCGCCCACGCGCTGCGGCAGTTCCCCGAGTTCAACAGCTCGCTGGACGGCGACCAGCTGATTCTGAAGCGCTACGTCAACGTCGGGTTCGCCGCCGACACCGACGCCGGCCTGATGGTGCCCGTGGTGCGCGATGCTGACCGCAAGGGCCTGCTCGAGATCTCACGCGACCTCGCCGAGCTCTCGGGGGCTGCGCGGGACGGCACCATCAAGCGAGAACAGATGCAGGGAGGCACATTCACCATCTCCAGTCTCGGCGGCATCGGCGGAACGGCCTTCACGCCGATCGTCAACGCGCCCGAGGTGGCGATCCTGGGGGTCTCGCGATCGTCGACGGCTCCGGTCTGGAACGGCGAGACCTTCCAACCACGACTGATGCTGCCGCTGTCCCTCTCGTACGACCATCGCGTCATCGACGGCGCTGATGCCGCCAGGTTCACGACGTATCTGTGCTGGGTGCTGGCCGACGCCGGGAGGATGGTGCTGTGAGCGAACAGACGCACCGCTGCGACGTCGTCGTGCTCGGCGGGGGCCCGGGTGGGTACACGGCCGCATTCCGCGCCGCCGATCTCGGCCTGACGGTCGCGCTGGTCGAGCGAGACGCGCAGCTCGGCGGGGTGTGCCTGAACGTGGGCTGTATTCCATCCAAGGCCCTGCTGCACACCGCGAAGCTGATCACCGACGCCGAGGAGGCCCCCGAGTCCGGGATCACCTTTGGTGCGCCGACGATCGATCTGGACCAGGTCCGCTCGCACACCACCTCGGTCGTGGGCACCCTGACCAAGGGCCTGGCGGGACTTGCGAAGGCGCGCAAGGTCGAGGTGCTGACGGGCCTCGGAACGTTCACCGGGCCCAACACGCTCCGCGTCGACGGCTCCGACGAGGTGACGGTGGAGTTCGCGCACGCCATCGTGGCGGTCGGCTCCGAGCCCATCATGCTGCCCGGCCTTCCCGACGATCCGCGGATCATGGACTCCACCAGGGCCCTCGCCCTGGAGGACGTCCCGAAGCGCCTGCTCGTCGTCGGCGGCGGCGTCATCGGACTGGAGATGGCCACCGTGTACGACGCGCTCGGCTCGCGGGTCACCGTGGTCGAGATGCTGGACCAGCTCCTGACCGGATGCGACCCGGACATCGTCAAACCGCTGCACGCCCGCATCGCGAAGCGGTACGAGGCGATCCACCTCTCCACGAAGCTCAGCAAGGTCGCGGCGCGCAAGGACGGCCTGCGCTGCACCCTGGACGGGCCTGACGGCACGTCGACCGTGACCGCGGATCGCATCCTCATCTCGGTTGGGCGGCGCGGCAACGGCGACCGCGTGGGTCTCGACGCCGCGGGGGTGGAGGTGAGCGATCGCGGGATCATCCCCGTCGATCGGCAGATGCGCACGAACGTGCCGCACATCTTCGCCATCGGCGACGTGACCGGAAACCCCATGCTCGCGCACAAGGCCACCCACCAGGGGGCGGTCGCGGCCGAGGCCGCCGCCGGTCAGGCATCCGAGTTCGATCCGCGGGCCATCCCGGCGGTGGCGTATACCGACCCGGAGGTCGCGTGGGCCGGGCTCACCGAACTCGAGGCCGTCGAGCGGGAGGTCCCCCACGAAGTGGCGGTGTTCCCATGGGCCGCGTCCGGCCGGGCGCTCACCGTCGGACGGCCCGAGGGGCGGACCAAGCTCCTCGTGGACCCCGATTCGCGCCGGATCCTTGGTGTCGGCATCGTGGGCGTGAATGCCGGGGACCTGATCGTGCCGGTCGTGCACGCCATGGAGATGGGCGCCGACGCCGAGGACCTGGCGCTGACGATCCACCCGCATCCCACCTTCTCTGAGACGGTCGCCATGTCCGCCGAGGCGGCCGTGGGGACGATCACGGACCTCTACCTGCCGAAGGCCCGCTCGGGAAAATAGCCCGACCGGCGCTCACTCCCGGGCCGCGCTGCCTGAAGCGTCTCGGGTCTCGTGGCGTCAGAGGGATCCCTGACCCGGGTCGAGACGACGACCTCGGGATCGCCGCGCTCATGTGCCACTCATCAACACCGTGTTGGATGCGGGCGCATCGGTTGAACGCCCCGACCACGGGAGATCCATGAACCCGGCAACCCGACAGGCATCCGGCCGCGGACTCGTCACCCTCCAGCGACATCCCCTCGGCCCGAGGCTCTATCTGCTGGGTTGCAGGATCCATGAATACATGGTGGGACTGACACTGATGCTGATCGCGGTGGGCGCCACAATCGGGGACCGCGGCCTGCCGTCGCACGGTGGATCCGTTCTGGCCGTCGGCGGTGGATGGCTGTTCGTGAAGGACTGGAACGACCTGGTGCCCTCACGGAGGGACACCACCTGTTGGGCCTGGACGATCCATCGCCGCCCCGCCGCCCGCGGCATCGGCGGGGGCGCGGCCGTTCCATGGCTTGTGTCGGTCGTCGCGGGCCTCACGGGTGTCGTTCTGGTGCTGGGAGCGTTCGTCCCGGGATGGACCGTCGGCGGCCCCCCGGGCGCACCGGTGATTGCCGCGCTCGGACGCCCGTGGGGGATGGTGCTCGGTTCCATGCTGCTCGTGCTGGCGGTCCCGGCGTGGCGACGGCGCAGGCGGGCATGGGCTGGACTGACCATGGCCGGGTTGGGTGTCCTGCTGGTCGCCGTCCTCCACCACGCATCGGCGCCCGTGGTGCTCACGACGTCGGTGCTCACCTGGGTGCTGATCAGAAATCGCGCCGTGTTCTCGGTCGAGCCGCCCACCGGCGGTGGCACAGGGGCGGCCGTGCGCGTGCTCCGGAGGTTCGCGATCGCTTCGCTCATGGTTCTGCCCACAACCTGGCTCGTGGTCGCGTCGGGTGCGATGCGGGCGGCGGGCGGCCTCGTTCCCGACGCCATCGCACCGATCCCGGCGGCCGTGCGTTGGCCCGAAGCCCTTGCGGCGGGGCTGCTCGCGGTGATGGTGGGCGTGGGCACGCACGAGCTCATGCGGGCGGCCACTCCACCGTCCGCCCCCTGGAGGTCACGAATTGGGCAGGTGATCGCGATCGTCAGGCAGAACGGTTCGGACACCCTCAGCTACTTCAAGACACGCACCGACGTGGAGCATGTCTTCAGCGACGACCAACGCGCGGTCGCGGCCTATCGGGTCCGTGCGGGAGTCCTGCTGCTGTCCGGAGACCCCGTCGGTCCACCGCAGAGCGCCCGGCAGCTGGTGCTCCAGGTGGCCGCGCTCGCCGACCGGTGCGGGTTGAAGCTGGCGGTGGTGGGCGCCGGGCCGGCTTTCGCAGCGGTGTACCGGTCGGTCGGGCTCCGCCCCTTCTATCTGGGCGACGAGGTCGTGGTCGATACGAGGCGGTTCTCGCTCGAGGGGCGACGGATCCGCAAGGTGCGGCAGTCCGTCAACCGCCTGGAGCGTGCCGGCTACCGCCTCGAGATGCGGCAGATGGGCGATGTCCCGGACTCCTTGCTCGGCGAACTCCACGGCGTGTCGGCCGGGTGGCGAGGTGGATCACCCGAGCGGGGCTTCTCGATGGCCCTCGAGGGGGTCGGCGGGGCGCATCAGGCCGACACCTGGGTCGTGGTGGCCCGGGATGCGACCGGCGCCCCCCGCGGCTTCCTGCATGTGGTGCCGTGCCCGGGCGGTTCCGCGGCGTCGCTGGCGGCCATGCGCCGGCACCGGGACACGCCGAACGGCCTCACCGAGTACATGGTCACATGGACGATCGCGTCCCTGCGGGAACAGGGTATCGACGAGGTGTCGCTGAACTTCGTGATACTGGGCCGTTTGCTCCGCGAACCCCGGGGGCGCTTCGAATCCGTCGTGCGCCGCGTACTGAAGTCGCGGCCCGCCTCGGGATACCAGATCGCCTCGCTGCATCGGTTCAGCGAGAAGTTCGATCCCGGCTGGCGCCCCAGACACCTCTGGTACCAGGGGCCCTTCGGGCTGCTCCGCGCCGGGGTTGCGGCTGCCCTCGCCGAGGGGCAACTGTGCGCTCCGTGGCATCGCCTTCGGCAACGACACCGTGTGGAGGACCCATCGGATGTCCATCCCATCGACGTGGACTTCGGCACACCCGGCGCCCGCGGACCGGCGGAACTCGCCGTACCCGGCGTCTCGTCGGGAGAACGGGTCTCGACGACACGATCCGGGGTGCGCGCCCGATGACGTGCACTCGATACGTCCCCGTCGGTCGGGCCACGGTGGGAGGGGCGTCGGGTTTCCTGATCCAGCCGGCTTCGCCCGTGTCCTGACATCACGGCCGGGGTCCGTACCGGCGCGACGGGCGGAGCCGACGCACGCCGGTCCAGGGCCTACATTGAACTGATGCGCCGCCGTGTCGCCATCGCCGTGGGACTCATCGTGCTGGTCGTGTTCGGCGGACGTCTGCTGATGCTGTTCGCCGCCCGGGGGCTTCCGGCGGGCGGAGATCTCGCGCCGCTCGTCGCGGGCCAGCATCGCGTCGCCATCGTGTTCGGTGCGGGGCTCGCTCCCGGCGGTGGTCCGTCCCCGCTGCTCGACGATCGACTCCGCGAGGCCGAGGCGCTCTTCAGGGCCGGCATCGTCGACCGCCTGTTGATGTCGGGCGACAACTCCATCGCCGAGTACAACGAACCCGGGGCCATGCGGGCCGCGTCGATCGGCCGCGGCATTCCGGGCGACGCCGTGGCCGTGGACTACGGCGGACGGCGCACGTGGGATTCCTGCGCACGGGCCCGCGACGTCTTCGGCGTCACCGACGCCGTCGTCGTGACGAGCGATTTCCACCTTGCGCGGACGGCGGCGCTCTGCCGGGAGGCCGGGATCAACGTGCAGGGGGCCTCTGGCGCGGACACCGGCGGCTACGGATTTCGCGTCCGCAGCGAGTGGCGGCTCCGCGAGCTCGCGGCGTCCTGGCGCGGGACGTTCGATGTCTGGATCCACCATCCCGACGTACCGGTCGGCGGCGAACCCATCGACATCTACGACCCCGAGGCGCTGCGCCGGTCGCTGGCGCCCGCCGACCGCGGCGCGGGGTGAGGCTCACCCGTCTGTGGTCTTCCCGCCGCTACGGGGGGATGACCGCCCGCGCGGGCATTCGAAACCCCCTCGCGTACCATTCCCTGCACCCTCGAAGGAGTGAGTGTGCTGGTCCCAGGTCAGATGTTCGACAGCTACCGGATCGACGCGTGGATCGGCCGAGGCGCACAGGCCGCCGTGTACCGCGCCCACCAGGCCGGCACCGAGCGCGACGTGGCCCTGAAGGTCTTCGGCAACACCCTCGATCCGGCCTCGAACGAGCGGTTTCTCCGCGAAGCACGGGCCGGCGCGCGCTTCTCCCATCCGCGCATCGTCATGGTCTACGACTGCAACGTGCACCGGGGCATGCCGTACATCGCCATGCGCCTGGTGCGCGGTCCATCGCTCGGCGAGGTCCTCGCCAAGGGCGGACCCCTCCCGCGGGACCGGGCCCTGTCGGTTCTCGCCGACGTCGCCGAGGCCCTGACGGTCGTTCACGACGCCGACATGGTGCATCGGGACGTGAAGCCCGCCAATGTGCTGCTCGATCCGGACGGCCGGGCGAACCTCTCGGATTTCGGTATCGCGTTCAGTTCCGACATGCCGCGGCTCACGCAACACGGCCAGTTCATCGGCACGGTCGAGTACACGGCCCCGGAGGTGATCCGTGGTGAGGACGCCACCCGCGCCTCGGACGTCTACTCCTTCGGTGTGCTCGCCTACGAAGCGCTCACCGGGCGGCTGCCGTTCACGGGCGCCGACCCCGGCGAGGTGTCCGCCGGACACCTGAACCAGGCGCCGCCCTCCGTACGGGGGATCCGATCGGAGCTGCCCCTGGCCCTCGATGCGGCCCTCGCCAGGGCACTCGCCAAGTCCCCGGAGTCGCGTGACATCTCGGCCGTCGAGGTGGTCGAGGCGGTCCGGAGGGCGTTTGACGGCTGGGATGCGCCCGAGGGCGCGGACCCTGCCGACGCGGGCACCACGAGGTTGTTGCCGCACTGGTCCGGCGAGGCGCCCGTTCGCGACACGCGGGTCACCCCGCCGCGCGGAGGCGAGGACGAAACCGTGGTTGCCGCGCCGGCGGTGACCGTCCCGCCCGCGCGGCGTCGCGGCCGGTTGCGCAACCGGGTGACCCTCGGGGCCGTGGCGCTGCTGCTGGCGGGAGCGGGCGGCGCGTACGGGGCGTGGCAGTACCTGGGGGATCGCGTCGACGAGGCGGAGGCCGCGAGGGAGACCTCCTACCGCACCGGGTTCGCCAACGGCCGCACGAAGGGACTCGCCGCGGGCCGTGAGGAAGGACGCACCGAGGGCCTGACCCAGGGGCGGGCCGAGGGGCGTGCCGAGGGCATCACCCAGGGGCGCATCGAGGGACGCAAGACGGGTCTCCAGCAGGGCCGCAAGCAGGGCAAGGCCGAGGGCGTCCGGCAGGGACGGACGGTGCCGAATGCCCAACCCGGCGACTTCCGACTCGTCCAGGTCAACTCGGGCGGGTTCTCGGAGTACGTCGCCGACCCGCTGTCATCCGCCGGCGGGTGCTTCATCATTGGCACGGATGGCGACGTTCGCACGCTCCAGGCCCGCGGGTTGTTCAACCCCTGTTCACTCCTCGGTGGGTGAGCCGCCCGTCGGCGGACGGCCCGCGTGAGCGATCCGGACCACTACGCGGTGCTCGGCGTCGAGCCGACGGCCGACCCGGAGACCATCCGCGAGGCCTGGCGGTTCCAGCTTCGGGCGTTCCATCCCGACCGGTTCTCGTCGGAACAGCACGCGCGCGCGGAGCGAATGGCCAAGCGCGTGAACGAGGCGTGGCAGGTGCTCGGAGAGCCGGCGGCCCGGGCCCGCTACGACCGGCAGCGTCGTGACGCGGCCATCTCGGGGGCCGTCGGAGCATCCGAGATCCTCCGCGAACTCCCGTGCGTCAGCTGCGGAACCCTCTCCGCGGTCCCCGACCAGGCGGGCCGTACGGTCACGGTCAAGTGCCCGGCCTGCCAGCAGCAGTTCACCGCGATCGTGGGTGCGACACTGCTCGGGCGGCCGCGCCTGGAGGCGCGCTACCTGGGCGGCCGCCACCTGCTCCACCTGGTGGCTGGCGACGGTACGGTGACGACCGTGGCCGCGCGCAAACTCCCCACCGAGCTGGCGCTGATCGAAGGGGAGACCGTGTCCGTGGTGTTGCGCGGTCGCGGACGCGGCGCGAGGTACGTCATCGTCCACGGCCGGATCACCGACATGGGGTGGCGCACGGGGTGAGCGGCGCACCGATCATCGGAATCTGCGCCCCGCTGGAGCGCGCCCGGTGGGCCGTGTGGGACATGCCGGCGGCACTGGTCGGGGAGCCCTACCTGCGCGCGGTGTGGCGCGCCGGCGGGCGGAGCATCCTCCTCCCGCCCGATCCGGCGCTCGAATCCGATCCCGACTCCGCGCTGGACGGCATCGACGGGCTCATGCTCGTGGGAGGCGCCGACATCGACGCCTGCCGGTACGGCGCGGTGCCGCACGCCGACGCCGAAGCCGCCCAGGTCACGCGCGACGCCGTCGAACTGGCGCTGGTGCGCCGAGCGGCGGCACGCGACATCCCCGTCCTCGGGATCTGCCGGGGGTTGCAGGTCATCAACGTCGCGTTCGGCGGCACGCTGTGGCAGCACCTCCCCGAATCCCACGACACCACCGACCACCGGCGCACCGCGGGCACATTCGACGGAAACGGCCACGAGGTTCGGCTCGTCGCCGGCAGCCGGGCGTTCGCTGCGGCGGGCGAATCGCGTCACCACGTGCTGTCCCATCATCACCAGAGCGTCGATCGCCTGGGTGACGGACTGGTCACGACGGGGGTCGCCGACGACGGCATCGTCGAGGCCGTCGAATCACCGGCGCACCGCTATCTGCTGGGCGTCCAGTGGCATCCCGAAGCCGACGAGGGGAGTCCGATCATCGGGAGCCTCGTCGACGCGTCGCGCTCGTCCTGACCGACGGCGGTGCCGGGGAGGAGGGGGACGAGTCCCCGGCCCGCGCGTCGTCCAGGTGCCACGAACGAGATTGACCAGGTAGGCAGTGCACTCCATCCCGTCCGTGGCGACACTCTGCTGATCGGCGGGTGCCGGACGCGCTGGCCCGATGGCCAACATCGAGGCGATCCGAATTCGCCACGTGTCGGCAGGGCTACCCGTCGGCCTTCGTGAACACCCAGTCGGTGTCTCCCGCGCCGTCATGGCACGACCAGCACGCCTCGTTCTCGGCCAGCACGGTGTACGCGGCGTCGGGGCGCGGACGCACGTACTCACGAAAGATCCAGTCGCCATGCTGAGGGTTGCCGTTCACGACCTTCAGCATCACCGAGACCAGCCCCGCCGGGTCGTCGCCCTGTGAACCGCGCTTGACCACCAGGGCACCGTCCGGGTAGGCCCCGTCCTCCTCGTCGACGCTGACGAACACGTCCTTGCGTCCGCCGTGCGGGACCTCGGGATCGTCGGCGATCGGTTCAGCGTTGAGCTGCCGCCACCCGGTGTAGCCGGCCGCCAGCTCGGGCAGCCCGGACGGATCGACCCGGTCGAGCGTCGGGACCGCATCGAGTCCCGTGCTCGTCGAATCGGCGCTGTCCCGGCACCCTCCGAGAACCATCAGCGCGATCAGGATCGCGGCGGTGAGCAGCGCTGAAGTGAGCGGCCGGGTCATTCCGGGCAGTATGCCGCCCGCCGCAAGGGCGTTTCGACAAACGGAGTAAAGGAACGGCCAGACCTTCTCCACCGGGCCAAGGTGTCGAGCGGGGTCGCGTTCCTACATTGCCTACACGCTGGCATCAGCTGGCACGGACTCGTATTCATCAACCGCCAAGGAGAACCATGCGATCAATCGCCAGCCGCCTGGCACCAGTGGTGGGGCTCTTGCTCCTCCTGGTCCCGGGCGTCGCGGTGGGACAGGACGCACCCACCACCCAGACGCTTGCTGACGATCTCAGCAGCGTCATCACTGCCGTCGACTCACTCTGGGTCGTGGTTGCTGCATGTTTGGTGCTGTTCATGCAGGCAGGGTTCGCCCTGTTGGAGGTCGGCCTCTCGCGCGCCAAGAACGCCGGAGCGGTCATGGGCAAGATCCTCATCAACATGTCGCTGGCCATCCTGATGTTCTGGGCGACCGGGTTTGCCTTCGCCTTCGGCACCGGCAATGACTTCTGGGGTACTGAAGGCTGGTTCTTCACCGCCACCGGGTTCCCCGAGGCCACAGGGAGTGTGTTCGACGGCGCGAGCGCCAGCGTGAGCAGCCTCTTCTTCTTCCAGATGGTGTTCTGCTGTGTGTCACTGGCCATCGTCTTCGGCTCCATGCTGGACCGCACGAAGTTCCCGGCCTACATCCTGTTCGCCATCCCGTTCGCCGGGTTCATCTACCCCGTGGTCGCACACTGGACCTGGGGTGGTGGCTGGCTCTTCAAGGACGGGTTCCTCGACTACGCGGGATCCTCGATCGTCCATCTCCAGGGCGCCCTCGGCGCGCTGGCCGGCGCGATCATCCTCGGCCCGCGCATCGGCAAGTTCCGCGACGGCAAGGCTGTTCCGATCCCGGGTCACAGCATCCCGCTCGCCATCGCCGGTGTGATCATCCTGTGGTTCGGTTGGATGGGCTTCAACGGCGGCTCGAGCCTGCTCGCCAACGGCGCGGACTTCGCCGACGTCATCCTCAACACCAACCTGGCCGCCGCTGCCGGTGTGGTCGGCGCGACCCTCGGTTCGCTCCTGATGTTCAAGACCCTCGATGTGTCGCAGATGGGCAACGGCGCCATCGGCGGCCTGGTCGCAATCACCGCTCCGTGTGCCTTCGTGGACTACTGGGCGGGCATCGTGATCGGTCTCGTCGCCGGCCTCCTGATCCCCGTGATCGTCGTTGGTGTCGAGCGCATGAAGATCGACGACCCGCTCGGCGCCCTCGCCGCGCACGGTGTGTCGGGTATCTGGGGCACGCTCGCGATCGGTCTGTTCGGCACGTCCGAGCGGATGGATCCGATCATCGTCGACGCGGTCGGCCTGGACTCGCGTTCCGGCCTGTTCGTCGGTGGCGGCGTCAGCCAGCTGTGGGTGCAGTTCTACGGCATCATCGCGACGGTCGCGTTCACCGGCATCCTCTGCGCGGTGGTGTTCATGGCCATCAAGATGACGATCGGGCTTCGCGCCAGCGAAGAGCACGAGCGGGCCGGTCTGGACATCTCGGAGCACGGAATGTTCGGCTACCCGGAGCAGTTCATCGAGGTCCCGGGTGCCATGCCCGAGAATGCGTTCCCCGGTAGTGGCTCGATGGCAGGGGCGTCAGCCGTCCATCAGGCAAGCCCGGCCACGTCCAACTCGTAGGAAGGAGCAGGGAACCGTGAAGAAAATCGAAGCGTTCATTCGACACGAAGCGTTTGACGCCATCCGCGATCGCCTCGCAGGGATGGGACTTCCGTCGATGAGCATCGCTGAGGTGAAGGGCTCCGGCCGGCAAGCGGGTATCACCGAGAGCTACCGGGGAGCGAAGGCGAAGATCTTCCTTCGCCCGAAGCTGAAGCTGGAAATGGTCGTCGATGACGACGACGTGGATCGCGCAGTCGAAACCATCCTCGAGCTCGCCCACACGGGCGATCCCGGGGACGGGAAGATCTTCATCCTTCCCGTCGACGATGCGATTCGTGTCCGTACCGGTGAGCGCGGCGCCGTGGTTCTGGCCCCGCACCCGGAGGAAGCAACCGCCTGATCGATCGGGTGCGGGCCCCCGGGCCCGCACCCGCGCTCAGCGGGTCGAACGGGTTGTCGCCTGTCCCGTGTCACCAACGCGGAGCAGGCGCCGGCCGTTCCAGGGCACGCGCTGGTTGGAGTCGATCTGGTGGGTGCCCTTGCCCTTGAAGCGGAGCGTGAACCGGCCCGATCCGGCCAGCGACATCCGCGGCGACCGGATCTGGATCCACGCGTCGGTCGCGCTGAGGATGAACCGCTGCGAGCCTTTCTTGACCGAGACCCGCCGGACGGTCGTGAACGGTGCGCTCGGTGCCCACGGCTTCACGCCCACTTCGCGACCTCCGACTCGGAGGCTCGCCGCGCCCTCGTCGCCTTCGGCGACCCGATCGCGGATGACGATGGTCGCGGGCCCGCGCACCACACCCACCAGCACCATCTGGCCGCTGGCGATGGCCGTTCCCGTCCCTCGGGCGTTGACGATCCCGAAGGGGGCGTTGGCTCCCGAGTCGGCGAGGACCGGGGTCGCCAGCAATGCGGCGCCGATCAGGACGGCCGCGCCGTGCACGCGAAGAGACATGTTCCGAGTGTGCCCGACAGAGGTGATCAGACAACCGGCGATTTGTGAGGGTTTGCTGAGGTTGCGGCCGGGTGCCTCGGGGTCAGGCGAGCGTCGGGGCGGTCTGCTGCAGACCGGGCAGTGTCACCGTGAACAGCGCGCCGCCCTCCGGGGCGTGTCCGGCGGTGACCTCGCCGCCGAGTTCGCGCGCCAGCTGGCGGCATATGGCGAGCCCGAGCCCGGTACCCATTCGCCCGTCCGGGGTCTCCTCGGAGCGAAAGGCCTCGAACACCGTTTCGCGCTGCTCGGGCGGGATTCCCGGTCCGCTGTCCGCGACCTCCACGTGGATCCCGCCGGCCGGCGACGGGGCGGCGGTCAGCCGGACCGTTCCGTCGTCGGGAACCCACCGAAGCGCGTTCTCCAGCAGGTTGCTGACGATCTGCCCGAGCCGGGCGGGGTCGGTGAAGATGACCGGCAGCTCGGCGAGTTCCTGTTCGTAGCGGACGTTCCGTCGCTGGGCGTCGGCCGCGAAGGCGTGGAAGGCCTGCCCCAGCACCTCGCCGGGCTCGACGTCCTCCCGCTCCAGGCGGAAGCGCCGCGCGTCGATCCTGGCCAGATCGAGCAGGTCGGCCACCATCCCCTCCAGTCGTGCCGCTTCACCCTCGATCGCCGCGAGGGAGCGGGGCACCTGGGTCTCCGGGACGATCCCGTCCGCCAGGGCGGCGGCATGGCCGCGGATCGCCGTGAGCGGCGTCCGCAGGTCGTGGGTCACCTTCATCAGGAACTCTCGGCTGCTGTCCTCGCGCTCGCGCAGGCGGTCCACCATCTCGTTGAACGCGGCGCCCACGTGGTCCAGCTCGACCGTCCCCGTGGTCGGGACGACCGTCGAAAGGTCGCCGGCCGCGACGCGCTGGGTCGCCTGCTCCATCTCCTCGAGCGGACGCGTGACCCGCGCGGTCACCAGCAGGGTCAGGAGCAGCGCGGGCACGAATCCGATCACCGCGGCGATGAGCAGGCTCGGCGCGGCGTCCTCCCAGCGCGTCGAGACCGCCGACGACGGTTTCGACACGATGATGACCCCGAACGGTTGGTCGGTCAGGCGCAGCTGTGCCGCGGTGGCCACACGATTCGGGCCGGCGGCAGTGAAGACACCGTCCAGGTGCTGGAAGCCCTGCCGCTGGATCAGGACCTGGTCGATCGGCGGTCGCTGCGCCGCGGGAATGGACCCGTAGGGCTCAGCGCTTCCCGGGCAGAACTCGGGCCCGCTCGCGTAGAGCCGCGCGCCGCGCCCGAGGAATGCCTCGAGGTCCGCCGTGCTGATCTGGGTGCATCGTCCGCCTTCCAGGGCTCGCTGCACGCGGGCGCTGATCAGCCGGGCGAGGCGCACCGTCGCGCGGTCGAACTCCTGGCGACTCGATCGAGTCGTCTCCGAGCGGATGAGCCCGGACGACGCCACGGCGAACACCATGGCGGCGGCGAGCAGTCCCGCCATCGCGCCGAGCGCGAGGCGACCGCGCAGGGTGTTCCAGGGAGCGTCCCAGCGCGCGCGCCGGCTCCGCTCGCCGGATCCCCCGGACGGCGTACTCACCGTTTGGCGGCGACCTTGTAGCCGGTGCCCCACACGGTCTGGATCGGGCAAGCGTCGCCGAGCTTGCGCCGGAGTTGGCGAACGTGGACGTCGATGGTGCGGCTGTCGCCCAGAAAGGTGAAACCCCAGACCCGTTCGAGCAGCTGCTCGCGGGTGAGGACGAGACCGCGCTGGTCGAGGAGCGTCACCAGGAGGTCGAACTCCTTCGGGGTGAGGGCGACCAGCTCTCCGTCGACGAAGACCTCGCGTCCGCCCACCTCGACGCGCAGGCCGTCGAGCTCGATGACCGTGTCCTCGGGGACCGCGGACTGGTGGCCCGATTCCTCGGCGCGGCGGAGCACCGCCCGGACACGGGCGACCAGCTCACGGGGGTTGAAGGGCTTGGTGACGTAGTCGTCCGCGCCCAGTTCGAGCCCGACGACCTTGTCGACGGCATCGTCGCGCGCCGTGAGCATGATGATGGGCTGGCGGCCGTCGGCCCGCAGCCGTCGTGTGATCTCGTATCCGTCGAGACCCGGGAGCATGAGGTCGAGCAGGACGAGCGCCGGCTGCTCCTCCTGGGCGATGCGAAGTCCCTCGTCGCCGCGGTCGGCGATGGTGACCCGGTACCCCGCGGCCTCGAGGTACATCTGCGCGAACGAGGCGATGTTGGCCTCGTCTTCGATGATCAGCACGTGATCGGCGGCAGGGTCTGACATCCGGCTGATCGTACCGCGTCGCTGGCCCGTGATCGTCTGGGTGGTGCTCATGCCGGAACTCCCTGGGTCTGCTGGGGCGCCGGGATCACCCGAACCGGACTGACCGGTCGGACGAGCAGCCACCCGCCGTCAGCTGGTTTGCCTGACCTTCTGTGTCTGCTTCTTCGCCTGTTCGGCGCGCTTCGAGGCCCGCTGGGAGCGGGCGATGGCCGCCCGGGCGCGTTTGGCGGCGCGACGCGCGCGCTTCTGTGCCTGCTCGGCGCCGGCGGACCCTCGGGCGCGCTTCGCGGACTGGCGGGCCTTCCTGGCGGCGGCGACGGCCTTTCGCGCCGCCTGCTTCGCCCGTCGCGCGGTCTGCACCGCGCGCGCCGCCGCATCGTCCGCCTTGCGTACCGCGTCGGCGACCCTGAGCGCGGTTTGCGGATCGGGCCCGGCCCCGAGGCGGAGCGCCGCGGTGCCGCTCCACGACTGGGGGCGCCCGCTGTTGAGGATGTAGTACCCGCTCCCGGAGAGCACGGCCGTTCCGAACCCGGACGCGTTCAACACGTAGCGGTGTCCGTTGATGGCGACACGGAACTGGCTGCCGCTGAGGTAGAACCGCTTGCCGCTGTCGAGCTCGACCGCCGTGGTCACGCCGCGCTTCAGCGAGATGCTGCGACCGTTGATCCTGACGCTGGCGTCACCGGCCCGGTCGGTGACGCGGACCTCACCGTCACCCTCGGCCACCAGGCCGAACGACACGAACCGTCCGTCGAGGGTGACCGAGCCTCCGCCCGCCGCCTGGAGCTGACCGGAGACCGTCGTCGAGCTGCCGCGGTCTTCGTTGTTGTCGTCAGCGCTCGCTCGGGCGGCCGGCACTCCGGCACCGAACGCGAGCAGGCAGGCTGCGGCTGTGGCCGCGGTGACGATTCGCAGTGACATTCCGTTCGACCTCATCAATGGGGGTGAGCACCGTGCGCCCATCCTCATCGGATTGTTGGGCGCGAACGTGAGCCCGGGCGCGCGTGCGAGGTAAACGTTGTGACACGCAAATGTGAGCAATCCGTGAAGGCGCTCCCGTCGATTCGGGAGAACCTTCCTAATCCAGCTTGACGCCCTCCTCGACGGTCACCTGGGAAGCCCCTCCGCCGAGGTCCACGTTGTCCTGGACCGTCACCTGCGGCGTGGGCTCGTTTCGCGGTGCCACGGGTGCGTCCTCGCCTTCGGGGACCGGGCGTGGGCCGTCCTCGAGGTAGCCCCAGATGATCTCCCCGCACTGCGGACACATCGGGAGTCCCTTGCGGTTGCGGATCTGGAACTGGCAGGCGACGCAGCCGAAGAGTCCGGACACGACCTGGCCCTGGTGGAAACAGGGGATTCCCAGCCGCCGTTCCGCGTCCTCCGCGCCCTGCTTGGGCGACATGCCGCGCTTGGCCGGCTGTTGTCCGGGACCCCGTCCCGGCTGGGCCCCTCCCGGACCGGTGCGCTGTGGTGGCAGGCTGCTCATCGGTGACC
Organism: Actinomycetota bacterium; assembly: GCA_020636905.1. Lineage (GTDB taxonomy): Bacteria > Actinomycetota > Thermoleophilia > Miltoncostaeales > Miltoncostaeaceae. Next base: position 86,387 of record JACJWX010000008.1, read on the forward strand.
GTCCTCCCGTGGCCCGGGGCCGTCAGGCCTCAGGGCGTATCGTGTGGCGACAGGCCTGAGGTTATCGCGGCCGCGCAGGCCATCTCCACCGGGACCGTCGAACGCGGGAGCGACGCATTCGGATCGCGCTGGCACAACTGAACACCGTGGTCGGCGACATCGCCGGGAACGTCGAGCAGATCCACCGGTCCCTCGAAGCGGCCGCCTCCGCCGAGGCCGACCTCGTCGTGTTCCCCGAGTTGACGGTCGCGGGCTATCCCCCGGAGGACCTGCTGCTGCGACCCCGCTTCGCCCGCGCGTGTGAGGCCGCGGTCGACCGTGTCGCGCGCGAGGTCGGCGACTTCGTGGCGATCATCGGATTTCCGCTGTGGGATCGGGATCTCTACAACGCTGCGGCGGTGCTGAGCGGGGGCTCGCGCCGGGCCGTCTATCGCAAGCGGTTCCTCCCGAACTACGGGGTGTTCGACGAGGCCCGCTACTTCCGGGCCGGATCGCGCCCGCTGGTGCTCGAGTTCTGCGGGCTCCGGGTCGGCCTCACCATCTGCGAGGACATCTGGTACCCCACACCCGTGGTGTCCGACCTCGCCGCCGCCGGGGTCGACGTGATCGCCTGTCTGAGCGCGTCGCCCTGGCACCGCGACAAGGGTGACGCCCGCGAACGGATGCTGTGCACCCGTGCCGCGGACGCCGGTGCGGCGCTCGCGTTCTGCAACCAGGTGGGCGGCCAGGACGAGCTCGTCTTCGACGGCCGCTCGCTCGTGTGCGACGCCGGTGGCATCACCGTCGCCCGTGCGCCCGAGTTCCTCGAGTCGCTGGTCGTCTGCGACATCGATCGGCAGCTCGCCGAACGCCGCCGGCTCCGCGAGCCCCTCGGGCGCCGCCTCGAGCCCGGCGCCACGCCGGAGCTCGTTGCGCTGGACGTCACCGTGACGCCCCGATTCGGCGCCGGCGCGACATGCGTGCCGCCGCTGGACGAGTCCGAGGAAGTCTGGCGGGGTCTGGTCACCGGCATCCGCGACTACGTCGTCAAGAACGGGTTCGGCGGCGTTGTCATCGGGCTGTCCGGCGGCATCGACTCGGCGCTCACGGCGGCCCTGGCGGTGGACGCCCTCGGCCCCGAACGGGTGATGGGGGTGACGATGCCCTCGCGCTACACCTCGGATCGCAGCAACGACGACGCGTCCCGGCTCGCCGACCTGCTCGGGATCCGCTTCGCGACCATCCCGATCGCCGACACGGTGGCGAGCTTCGAAGCGGCACTGGCGCCGGTGTTCGAGGACGCCGAGCGGGATGTGACCGAGGAGAACCTGCAGGCACGCACCCGCGGGACGCTGCTCATGGGGATCTCCAACAAGCACGGCGACCTCGTGCTCGCCACCGGGAACAAGAGCGAGATGTCGGTGGGCTACAGCACGCTCTACGGAGACATGGTCGGCGGCTTCGCGCCCCTGCGCGACATCAGCAAGACCTGGGTCTACCGCCTGGCGCGCTGGCGCAACGACCACGCCGAACGCGAGATCATTCCCGAGTCCACGATCGAACGGCCGCCCACCGCCGAACTCCGGCCGGACCAGCTCGACACCGACAGCCTGCCGCCATACGACATACTCGACCCGATCATTGAGGGCTACGTCGAGTCCGAGTTCGACGTCGATGACCTGGTGGCCATGGGGCACGACGAGGACACGGTGCGACGGGTCATCCGCATGATCGATCGTGCCGAGTACAAGCGCCGCCAGGGGCCCGTGGGCATCAAGGTGTCTCCACGGGCGTTCGGGAAAGACCGCAGAATGCCGATTACGAATGGACATGTGGCGTAGCGCCATCTCCAGAACGGGCGCCGCTTCGCGTCGGGACCTGTCCGGGCGCGGTTCCCGCGCCCGCACCGGCCGGTTCATGCGCGCGCGGGTACTCGCCGCCGCCGGCACCGCACTCGTGGCGGCGTCCGCCGCGGCCGCGCCGGCGTGGTCGGCACCACGGACCACGCTGTCGTTCGGGACGATGGTCCGCGGCACCGACGTCCTCGTGGTGACGTTCGCGGACACGCCCAGCGCGTCCGTCGCCAGGAATCGGCTCGACGGCCTGGGACGGGTCAGCGCCATCGCTCCCGGGGCGGGCGTCTGGCGGCTGCGACCCGCCGGCGACGGTCCGGCCGCGCGCCGTGTCGCCCTGGGCCGTCCGGGCGTGCGGGCGGTGGAATGGCCGCTGTCGTCGCGCACGCAGGCGCGCGAGGCGGAGGTTCCCCCGCTCAGTCCCATCGCTCCGGCGACCCCCATCACCGACCCGCTGCGCCCCCAGCAGTGGTGGCTCAACACCGATGGCTGGTCCGACGATCTCATCGGACGGGAGCCCCGCCCGATCATCGCGGTGCTCGACAGCGGGCTCGACATGACCCATCCCGAGTGGAGCGGGGCGAACGCGGCCGCCATCGTCGGCGCCCGGACAATGATCCCCAACCGCAACCCCATCGCCGCGGGAGACTGGGGCCGGACCGGCCACGGCACGCACGTCATGGGTATCGCCGCCGCACCGGCCGACGGCGTCGGCGTCGTCGGTGTGGCACCCGCCACCGCTCAATCGCAGGTGATGCCGGTCCAGGTGGCCGACCGCTACGGCGAGTTCAGGGACGACGACGTGATGGCCGGGATCCGCTGGGCCGTCGACAACGGCGCGAAGGTCATCAACATCTCCGCCGGTGGAACCGGCCACCTCGTGGCATTCCAGCGCACCATCTACTGGGCGACCAGGCGGGGTGCGCTGATCGTCGCCGCGGTCGGCAACGAGGGTGACGTCGACAATCCCCTGCTGTACCCGGCCGCGTATCGCCGCGTGCTGGGAGTGGGGGCGCAGTGCGGGCCCCGCCGGAGCGTCGACTGCCCGGCCCCGTACGGGCCCGCGGTCTTCAGCCAGCGCAACGCGAGCGTCGACGTCATCGCGCCCGGGATCGACATGCTGTCGACCGTACCGTCGCCGCTCACCGACGCCGGGCTCCCGGACGGATACGCGTACCGGGACGGCACGTCGATGGCCGCGCCGTACGTGGCGGGGGTCGCCGCCCTGGTCCAGGCCGCCCACGGCAACCGCCTCACGCCGTACCAGGTGATGCGCCAGATCGAACGAACCGCCGACGACCGCGGTCCCCGGGGCCGCGACAACCGCAGCGGCTGGGGCTCGGTCAACGCCGCGCGCGCGGTCACCACGCCCGCGCCGGCGGACGATCCCTCCGAGGTCAACGACGACATCGGCTACGTCCGGTGGCTGTCCCGGTTGTCGCAGGACGACGGGCCGGTCACCGTCCAGGCCGACCTCGATCGCTTCGACGATCCGTCCGACGTCCAGCCCGTGCGGGTGAGGAAGGGGCAACGCGTCCGTGTCGTCGCCACGAACTCGGCGGGCCGCCTCGGGCTGGCGATCTGGGGACCCCGGACGCGCACCGTCCAGGTGTCGCGCGCGAACGTCCGCCGGAATCGCCTCGGATACGTGGGCAAGCCCGGCCGTCGCCAGGTCCTGGTCGTCCGCGCGCGCCGTACCGGTCTCGTCTATGTCGAGGCGAAGGCGCTCAAGGGGACGATGGCCTACCGCATGCGGATCACCGCGCGACGCTAGCGTACATACCCGTATGCCCGAACACCTCTACGCGCTCCACTACACCTATCCGCCGGACATGCTCGAGCGGCGCGCGCCCCATCGCGAGGCGCACCTGGCCCACATCGCCGCGTGGTACGCCGACGGGCGGGTGATCATCGCCGGAGCGACGGGCGACCCCGCCTCAGGTGGGCTCATCGTGCTTCGCGGACCGACGCCGGAACTCGCCGAGCAGTTCGCGGCTGCCGACCCCTACATGGCCGCCGGGCTCATCGTCGAACACCGCGTGGAGCCCTACACGGTCGTGACACCTGTTGCGCAGCCCGGTAGTCCCCAGGGCCAAACGGACTGAACCGCATCCTGGTGGTCTGGACGACGACCCTCGTCCCGGAGCCGGGCAACCTGAGATCCACTGATGGATTCGGGAGGTGTCGATGCACGGTTCAGACACAGCGGGAACGTCGGGACGCGCCGCCTGGGAGCCCTGCGGCGGATGCTGGGGGCAGCGGCGAATCTGGCACACCGCTCCCGGTCACGGCCTGGTGGGATGGCAGCACTGCCCCACCTGCCTGGGCCTCGGCGAGCGGATGGTGTTGATCGGGTCAGCGCAAGGGTCGCCGACCCCGTGAAGCCGATGCCGTGCAACGGGCGTGCGGAACCGGGCCGGCACGGCTGACACACTCCGCGGTCGTGGCTGACGCGGATCGACGAATTCTCCACCTGGCGCTCCCGGCGCTCGGAGCGCTCGCCGCCGAACCGCTCTACGTGCTCGCCGACGCGGCGATCGTGGGGCACATCGGCACGGTCGAACTGGCCGGGCTCGCGGTGGCGGGCGGGCTGCTGTCGAGCGCGTTCTGGCTGCTCAACTTCCTGAGCTATGCGACCACCGCCCGCGTCGCCCGGCTGTGCGGGTGGGGGCGCCGCGACCTGGCCGACGCGCTCGGCGGCCAGGCCCTCTGGCTGGCGGTCATCCTCGGCGTCGCCGTGGGCGTCGCGCTCGTCGCAGCGGGGCCCTGGCTGATCCGGGCAATGGGTGGAAACGGCGCCGTCGGTGACGCGGCGTGGACGTACATGTGGATCAGCGCGCTCGGCGCACCCGCGGTGCTGGTGGCCCTCTCCGGCCAGGGAGTCCTCCGGGGCGTCCAGGACATGCGCCGCCCGCTCCTCATCCTGACCGCCGCGAACGCGGTCAACATCGGTCTGGAGATGCTGCTGGTGTTCGGCCTGGGCATGGGCATCGCCGGCTCGGCACTGTCGACGGTCATCGCCCAGTGGGGCGCCGCCGTCCCCTTCCTGCCCTCGATGCTCCCGGGGCTGGGCCGACCGCGCAGGGACGGGATGCGCGAGCTGCTCCACCTGGGCGGGCATCTGATGGTCCGCACCGGCGCACTCCTCGGTGCCTTCCTGCTCGCCACCGCGCTGCTCGCACGGGTGGGTTCGGCGTCGGTGGCCGCGCACGAGATCGCATTCCGATGCTTCATCCTGCTCGCGCTGGTGCTCGATGCGATCGCCATTGCGGCTCAGACGCTCGTGGGGACCTCGCTCGGTGCCGGTGACGTCGCCGACGCCCGGGACCTCTCGCGCCGGATGGTGCGGTGGGGAATCGTCGCCGGTGCGGTGGCGATGGCTGTTCTGGCCCTCCTCCACGCCCGCATCCCGCTCGCCTTCACGGACGATCCGCGCGTCCTCGACGAGGCGGCCCGGATGTGGTGGGTGTTCGTGCTCATGCAACCGATGAACGCGGTGGTCTTCGTGCTGGACGGTGTGCTGATCGGGGCCGGCGACACCGAGGCGCTCATGTGGGGAATGCTCGGCTCCGTCGCCCTCGGCGCGGCGGTGATGGCGATCGGCGTCGGCGCGGGGCTGGGGATCGTGGGCGTCTGGTGGGGACTGGCGGCCCTGCTCGTCGCGCGATGCGCCACGAACGTCGGGCGATTTCGCGGGTCGTCGTGGGCGATCGTCGGCGCCGGCGGCGTCGGTGGGAATAGAGTTCGGCCGTGACCGTCACCGCGTTCATCCGTTCACCCGCCCTGGCCGAGTACCGACTCGGCGACGAGCATCCGATGTCGCCGCTCCATCGCCGGCTCGCCGTGGAGCTGATCGAGGCCTACGGACTGCTGGACCGTGACGACGTCCGGATCGTGGAGTCCGAACCGGCCACTGACGAGCAGATCAGCCGCGTGCACGCGCCGGCCTACGTCCGCGCCGCCCGCCGGTTCAGCGAGAGCCCCGTCCTGGCGTCGAGCTGGGAGGCGGCGCAATGGGGGTTCGCCGCCGGTGGGGACACGCCCGCGTTCGCCGGGATGCACGAGGCCACCGCCGGCATCTGCGGCGCGTCCATCACCGGCGCGATGGAGGTCTGGGAGGGCCGCGCGGACCAGAGCTTCAGCGTTGCCGGCGGACTCCACCATGCCCTGTCGAACCGGGCCGCCGGATTCTGCGTGTACAACGACCCCGCGGTTGCCATCGCCGCGCTGCTCGACGCCGGCGCGGAGCGGGTCGCGTACGTGGACGTCGATGTCCACCATGGCGATGGAACGCAGTGGATCTTCTACGAGGACCCGCGGGTGCTGACGTGTTCGGTGCACGAGAGCGGCCGGTACCTGTTCCCGGGAACGGGAATGCTCGCCGAGCGCGGGGTCGGTGAGGGAGCGGGCACCTCGGTCAACATCCCCCTTCCGGCCTATTCGGGCGACGCGCCCTATCTGCGCGCGGTCGAGGAGGTCATCGCGCCCGCGGTGCTCGCCTTCGACCCGGACATCATCGTCACCCAGGACGGTGCCGATCCGCACCACCAGGACCCGCTCGCGCACCTGCAGGTGACCACCGCGGCGTTCCCGCGCCTGTACCGGACCCTCAAGCAGCTCGCGGCCGAGGCCTGCGGCGGTCGCTGGGTGGCGCTCGGCGGCGGCGGGTACAACCCGGACTTCGTCCCGCGGGCGTGGACCATGCTCTTCGCGACGATGCTCGGGGTCGAGCTCGAGGACGAGCTTCCGCCGGCGTGGCGCGAACATGCCGAAGCGGCCCTGGGGCGGGTGGTGACCAGCACGCTCATGGGCGACGTCGAGCCGATCGTGTCGGGGCCCGAGCGGATGCGGGCCGACCAGGAGGGCCATCTGGTGGTCGATCAGGCGCGGATGCTGCTGTCGACGTGATCGAGCCGTCGACCTGGCGCAACGCCCATCAGCCGGTGGCGGCCCATGCGCTCGCCGAGGCGCTGCTCGACCCGGGACGGTACGCCCACACGCGCGGCGTCGCCCAGCAGGCGGCGCGCCTCGCCCGCGCGACGGGTGCGAGCCGGACGGTTCGCGGGTTGCTGCTCAGTGCCGCCTGGCTGCACGAGCTGGATGAACCGTGGTTGGTGGCGCGTTCACTGCGGCGCGCCGGGTGCGAGCCGCTGGCCCGCGTGGTCGCCCATCGCGGCGCCGCGGCATGCGTTCTCGAGATGCGGGAGGGGCGGCGCCTCCGGCTCGAGTTCCCCGAGCCGCTCGGAAGTCCCGCGCTGGTCCTCGAGCTCCTCGACATCGCGGCCCTCACGACCGACGCGGCGGGAGCCCCGGGATCGCCCGCGGCGGCGCTCCGAGCGCTCGTTGAGGAGCACGGATCACGGAGTCCGTGGGTGCGGGCAACGGTCGGGCTGGTCGCCGAGATCTCCGGGCACCCGGAGCGGCGCGCACTGGTCGAACGTGTCGCGGCCGGCACGCTCGTCTGAGGCCGCCCCGGGCCGGACCCATCCCGTCCCGGATTCCGGCGCGGGGGCTGTCCTGCCGCCGGGAACGCTCTAGCATGGCCCCAGTGCGGTGCGCGTCCTGCACACGCGCGTCGCGGCGGTACTCACGCCCCTCCTGAGACCGCCGATACCACATCACATCGTGCGCATCCGATCCCTTCCTCTGCTTCGCTCCGTGAGCCCCGGCCAGGCCGTGCTGGTGGGGTTCGCGGCGACCATTCTGCTCGGGACCGCGCTGCTGATGCTGCCGGCGGCGCATCACGGCCCCGGCCGGGCGGGGTTCGTGCAGGCGCTCTTCACCGCGACGTCCGCCTCGTCGGTCACCGGGCTCACCGTCGTCGACACCGGGTCCTACTGGAGCGGATTCGGTCAGGTGATCATCCTGCTGCTGATCCAGGTGGGCGGGTTCGGGATCCTGTCGGCCGGGGCGCTGCTCGTGCTCGCCACCGGCGGTCGCATCGGGCTGCGCACCCGGATGCTCGCGCAGACCGAATCCAACGCACTCACGCTCCAGGACCTGCGCCGCGTGCTGGCACGAATCGCGGTGGTCACGTTCGGCGTCGAGCTGCTGATCACGTTCGCGCTCTTCGGCCGCCTGCTCTTCGGGCACGACTACGCGTTCGGCGACGCGGCATGGTTCGGGCTCTTCCACGGCGTGTCGGCCTTCTACGGCGCGGGATTCTCCCTCTGGGAGGACAGCCTCATACGCTTCGCCGAGGACGCGGCCATCATCGTGCCGGTGGGAGTCGGCGTCATCATCGGCGGTCTGGGCTTCCCGGTGCTGCTCGAACTGTGGCGCAACCATCGCCGCCCCAGCAGGTGGTCGCTGCACACCAAGCTCACGCTGGCCGGCACGGTCCTGCTGCTGCTCGGCGGAATGGTCGTGTTCGCCGTGATCGAGTGGGAGAACGGCGCCACACTCGGCGCTCTCGACCTGCACGGCAAGATCATCTCGTCGTGGTTCCAATCGCTCACGACGCGCTCGGCCGGCTTCAACACCATCGACATCGGCGAGATGCGCGAGGAGTCGTGGGTGGTCGCCAACATGCTGATGTTCATCGGTGGTGGCAGCGGGTCGACGGCCGGTGGCATCAAGGTGGTCACCTTCATCGTGCTGGTGCTCATCGTCATCACCGAGGCGCGCGGCGGGCGGCAGGCCGAGGCCTTCGGGCGAACGATTCCATCGGCGACCCTGCGACAGGCGCTGTCGGTGACGTTCATCGCGGGGAACACCGTCGCCGTCGCCACGCTCGCCCTGATGGCGCTGACGCCCTTTTCCTTCGAGCAATGCCTCTTCGAGGTGATCTCGGCGTTCTCGATCGTCGGGCTCTCCACCGGCATCACCCCGTCCCTGCCCGAATCGGCGCAGCTGCTGTTGACGGGGTTGATGTACGTCGGGCGCGTCGGGCCGCTCACGCTCGTCCTGGCGCTTGCACTGCGTGAACACCAGCGGATGTACGACTATCCGGAGGAAGCGCCCATCATCGGGTGATCGGAGCGATGCGACTCTTCAACTCTCGTCAGACACGCCAGGCGCATCCGGCGCAGGTGATCCTCCTGGGATTCGCGGCGGTGATCCTGGCCGGCACGCTCCTGCTGTACCTGCCCATCGCCCGGACCGGCGCCGACGGACCGTCGTTCATGGCCGCCCTCTTCACCGCGACGTCGGCCGTCGCGGTGACCGGTCACGTCATCGTCGACACGCCCACCTACTGGAGCGCCTTCGGCGAGGCGGTGATCCTGCTGCTGATCCAGCTCGGTGGATTCGGTGTCATGACGGTGGCCTCGGTGGTGTTCCTGGTCGCGCGTCGCCGCATCGGCCTGCGGGGCCGCCTCATCGCCCAGCAGGAAACCAGCAACGTGTCGCTCAGCGATCTCAAACGGCTGCTGATCGGCCTCGCCGCCTTCACCCTGGTGACCGAGCTGATCCTGGCGGTGATCATCGGCGGGCGGCTCTGGCTCCACCACGACGCACCCCTCCGAGGCGCCGTGTGGCGAGGGGTCTTCCACGCGGTCTCCGCATTCAACAACGCCGGGTTCGCCCTCTGGAGCGACAACCTGACCGGCTTCGTGGGCGACTGGTGGCTGCTGGTCCCGATCGCCCTGGCCATCGTGATCGGCGGCATCGGGTACCCGGTCTGGAAAGACGTGGTGAAGCACTTCCGGCACCCGTCCCGGCTGACCCTGCACAGCAAACTCACGCTCGTGACCTCCGCGGTCCTGTTGGTCGGCGGAGCACTCGCCACCCTGGGCCTGGAGGCGGGCAACGAGAAGACGCTCGAACCGCTCTCCCCGTCGACGCAGGTGCTGGCCGCGGTGTTCCATTCGGTCACGGCCCGCACCGCGGGGTTCAACACGCTCGACGTGGGGTCGTTGCACGACGAGACGCTGGTGGTGACCGACATGCTCATGTTCATCGGCGGTGGCAGCGCCTCGACCGCCGGTGGCATCAAGGTGGGCACCTTCGCGATCCTGATTCTGATCCTGCTCAGCGAGATGCGTGGTGGCCGCCCGCCCGAGGCCTTCGGTCGGGCCATCGCGGTGCCGGTGGTGCGGCGCGCGCTGTCGGTGATGTTCCTGGCGGCGAACCTGATCATGGTGGCGACACTCGCGCTGCTGGCCTCGACCCCGTACTCGCTGAGCCAGTGCCTTTTCGAGGTGATCTCCGCGTTCTCCACCGTCGGTCTGTCGACGGGGATCACCCCCCACATCGGCGTCTTCGGGCAGTCGGTGCTGATTGCACTGATGTACCTTGGGCGTGTGGGACCGCTGACGCTGGCGCTTGCACTGGCGGCCCGCGAACGTGACCGCATGTACAACTACCCGGAGGAGCGTCCGCTCGTTGGCTAGTCGAAAAGACGACATCCTGTTGATCGGGCTCGGCCGATTCGGTCGTGCGTTGGCGCTGACGATGACCGAGCTGGGACACGACGTCCTCGCCATCGACGCGTCGGCCAAGGCCTGCCAGGCGATGTCCGGCGACCTCGCCCACGTCGTCCAGGCGGACGCCACCGATCCCGAGGCGCTTCGTCAGGTTGGCGCCGACCAGTTCCGGTCGGCGGTGGTGGCGATCGGCAACGACATCCAGGCCAGCATCATGGCCACGTTCGCACTGGTGGACTTCGGCGTGCCGCGCATCTGGGCGAAGGCGATCACGTCCCAGCACGGCGCCATCCTCCAACGGGTGGGTGCCCACCGCGTCGTGTTCCCGGAGCGGGACATGGGCGTCCGTGTCGCCCACACCATGATCGGTCGGACGATCGATTACGTCGAACTGGACGACGAGTTCGTCCTCATCGAGACGACGGTTCCGCGTGAGGTCGCCGGCAAGAGCATCGCCGACGCCGGTGTGCGCAGCACATACGAGGTCAGCATCCTCTGTGTGAAGCGCCCGGGCGGGAAGTTCACCTACGCCACCCAGGAGACCATCCTGAATCTGGGTGACCTGGTCGTGCTCTTCGGCGAGACCCGCAAGGCCGAAGCCTTCGCGGCGCTGACCTGACCTTCACACGAAGCATCCCTCGACCACGACCGAAGGAAGCCCGATGAGCAGCAGCACGCCGATCGAGACCGACCGGGGAACCTGGACGCCGCCCGACGACGAGGCGCTCACGCGCGTCATGCGCGACGCCACGACGATTGCCGTGGTCGGCGCATCGGGCGACCCGAGCCGCCCCAGCCACGGTGTCACTGCCTATCTCATCAACGCGGGCTACACGGTGTGGCCGGTGCATCCGAAGGAAACCGAGATCCTCGGCGTCCCCGTGTTCGCTTCACTGGCCGAGCTCCCGGGAACCCCAGACATCGTCGATGTCTTCCGCAAGGCGGACGCCCTCCCGGGTGTGGCCGAGCAGGCGATCGGCACGGGCGCGTCGGTCTTCTGGGCCCAGCTGGGGCTCCACAGCGACGACGCGGTGCGGATCGCCCACGGCGCCGGGCTCGAGGTCGTCACCGACCGCTGCATCAAGGTCGAGCACGCCCGGCTGCTCGGGTAGCCCTCGGGCCTCAGGTCGGCGGGGTGTCCATCCCGGCCCGGGCGGCCAGGCGCTCGGCGCGGAGCGCCAGCGCCCGCCCGATGAGTTCCATCAGTTCGTCCTCGTCCTGGATCCGCTCGCGGTACTTCACCGGGAGTGACTGGATGATCGTGAGCTCGTTCTCGAGCGATTCGAAGATCTTCCTACGCAGACCGAGATCGGTCTCGTAGCTGGTGTCCAGGTACTGCTCGGCGTGATGGCGGGCGCTGGTGACGGCGTCCTGTGCGCGGCCGGCCGGGCTCATGAGCGATGCTGTCACCGTGATCGCCAGCACGCTCACGATCACGATCAGCGACAGCTCGATGCTGACCTCCGCGACGTGCACCGGACGGCCGTCGTTGATGAACGGCACGTTGTTCTCGTGGAGGGCGTGGAGGATCAGCTTGACCCCGATGAATCCGAGAATGCCGGCGAGGCCGTAGCCCAGGTAGATGAGCCGGTCGAGCAGGCCGTCGATCAGGAAGTAGAGCTGACGGAGGCCCATGAGCGAGAAGGCCGTGGCCGTGAACACGATGAACGTGTTCTGGGTGAGGCCGAAGATCGCCGGGATGGAATCGAGCGCGAACATGACGTCGGTCAGGCCCAGCGCCGCCATCACCAGGATCATGGGGGTCAGCACGCGCTTTCCGTCCACGACGGTGAACAGTCTGTCGCTGTCGTAGTGCTCGGACGTGCGGAACAGGCGGCGCGCCAGGCGCACGGTGATGCTCTCCTGTGCGTGGGCGCCCTCACCCTCCGGTCGCAGCAGCTTGCCCGCGGTCAGCAGCAGGAAGAACCCGAATAGGTAGAAGACCCACGCGTAGCGGTTGATGAGCGCGGCGCCCAGGAAAATGAAGCCGCCGCGGGCGATCAGCGAGAACACGATCCCCACCAACAGAGCCTTCTGCTGGTCCGCGCGCGGGACGCGGAACGTGCTCATGATGATGAGGAACACGAACAGGTTGTCCACCGACAACGCGAGTTCGGTGAGGTAGCCGGCGAAGAACTCGGTGCCCATCGTGCGTCCGCCGAAGGACAGCACCCCCAGCCCGAACGAGACCCCGATGGAGGCGTAGATCGCCGTCCAGGTCGCCGATTCGCGGATGCTGGGCGTGTGCGCCGAGCGGACGTGGAACACCAGGTCGAACACCAGCAACCCGACGATGCCGGTGATCGTGGCGATCCAGACCCAGGTGGGGACCGTCATCGACCTCCTGCCGCGGTTGCGACGGGACGGTCAGGCATCGATGGGCACATGACCCGGCTGATCGGCCACCCGGGCGAGCCACCGCCGGATCGCCGGGTACGCATCCAGCGAGAACCCGCCCTCGGGAGCCACATGCGTGTAGGCGTAGAGGGCGACGTCGGCGAGGGTGAGGCCATCGCCCACGAAGTACACCCGGTCAGCGAGATGGCCCTCCATGGCATCGAGCACGGCGTAGCCCTTGCGTTCCAGCTCGGGCAGGCGGTCGGCGAAGTCTTCCGGGCGTCCGGAGATGTGGCGCATGTAGCGGACCACCGCGATGGCCGGTTCGTGGTCGTACTGCTCGAAGAACATCCACTGCAGCATCTGCGCGTGGACGAATGGGTCCGACGGCACCAGCGCGGTGTCTTGCGCGAGGTACCAGATGATCGCGTTCGACTCCGGGAGCGCCCGGCCGTCGTCCAGCACCAGTGTCGGAACACGCAGGGCGGGGTTCAGGTGGCCCAGCACCTCGCGGCGGTTCGATCGGTCGTTGACTTCGAGCTGCCGTCGCTCGTAGTCGACCCCCAGGTACGCCAGCACCAGCCGGACCTTGTAGCAGTTGCCCGACTGCTCGTTCTCGTAGAGGAGCATGGCGACAATGTAGCGGTGACGCGGCGCTGCGCTCGGAAGTCTGGCGCGCGTGCAGGGGCGCGCCCGGAGGGCGTGTAAGGATCGGGCCACTTCCGGACCCTTACTCGGTGATGACCGCCTCGGACGACCCACGCCATCGCTTCGAGGAGCTGTGGGACACCCAGCACGCCGCCGTGCTGGCCTACGCGCTCCGCCGCACCGACCCCGACACCGCGCGCGACGTCGTGGCCGAGGCGTTCACCGCGGCATGGCGTCGCATTGACGACGTGCCGGAGCAGGCTCGGCTCTGGATGCTCGGCCTCGCGCGCGGCGCGCTCTCGAACATCCGCCGCGCGGATCGACGGCGAGCGGCGCTGGCCGAGCAGATCGCAACCACCGTTGCCAGGGACGGCTCGGTCGAATCCCTGGGCCTTGCCGAAGCGATTCGCGACCTGTCCGACCGCGACGCCGAGGCGCTCCTGCTCGTGGCCTGGGACGGCCTCAGTCACGCCGAGGCCGCTCGAGTCGTGGGCTGTACCACGGCCACGTTCACCGTCCGTGTGCACCGCGCGCGCCGCCGTCTGGCCGCGCTCCTCGGACGACCGACCACGACACCCGTCGTTCCGGAGGGCTCCGAATGACCGACCCCACCCAGCTTCTGGCCGCCCGCAACCCTGTCTCGGAGGACACACTCCGCGATCGTGGGGCCGCACCCGAGGGGGTTCGGATGCGCGACGAGATCATGGCCCGGAACCCGCGCGTCGCGCGGCCGCAGCGTCGTCGCGTGCATATCGGCGGCATCATCGGCGGAGCGGCGGCGGTCGGGGCGGCGGCCCTGGTCGGTGCGCTGTTCGTGATGACCGGCCCGCAGGACGAGCCGCCACCCTCCGGCGCGATCCCCGAGGGCGGCTGGGGGATGGAGGCCACCGTGCGCGTGGAGCCGTCTCCAGGCGGGCTGTCGCTGGAGGACGCCAGCGAACGGGCGGCCGCGATCATCGAGGCCCGCGGGGAATCCCGTGGGATGGACAACGTGCAGGCCGATGTGCTGGCTCCGGGGTTCGTTCGTGTGACCGTCCCGTGGGCGCAGTTCGAGTCGCAGTTTGCGCCGCTGCTGCTGGGCTCGCCCCGGGTGGCGATCTACGACCTGGACCGGGTGACACTCGCGAACTCCGCGACGGATCCGGCTCGGGCGCTGCGGGTGCTTCGCGGGCGGCCCGGTACAGCGCGAAGTGGAGAGTGGTACGCGATCTCCGGATCGCAGCTCGTCGCGGGTCCGCTTTCCGCCCCCACGGGGGGCCGACGACTTTGGGCGTGGGTCGAGGCTCGCTCAGGCGTCGTGGCCGCTCGCGCTCGCTCCGGCACCTCGTTCCGGGTGTTGCGGGACACCCCAGTCGCCGACTCCATCGACATCACCAGCATTGAGGAGTCGACAGGGCGGATTCGCGCGGTCCTGGGCCGGTCCGTCGTCGCGAGCCGTCCAGCACTCGTCGTTTCGGAACCATTCGCCATCGGATACGGGCCGTCGATCGTGGCCTCGGGGCGGTCGAGTTCCCGTCCTGTGGCGACGGCCAATTTCGCGCTGGGAGGCGGGCGGAGGGTGCCGGAGTGGGCCATCTCCGTCGGCGGCTTGGATGCTGTTCTCCAGCAGGCATCGGTGCGCGGCATCGGTACCCCGCCTCAGCGGGGTGGCCGTCGCATTCCGACGCCGAAACGGCTCCGCCTCGTCGTCCGGACGGGCCTGGATCCCCTCGATGCGCCGGGCGCCTTCCGAGAGGGGTCGGTGCGTCTCGTTGCGTCCGGCTCGGGAGGATTTCGGGCCTGGGAGTTCGAGACCACGACGGCCCGCCTCGTCGCGTCCGCAGGTGGAAATGTGTTTGCCTACGGAATGTGCGCGCTGGGACCGACCGCGCCGGTCATCGAGAAGTGTTTCGGCGCCGCGGCCTTCGTCTTCGGGCCGGTCGCACCGGGCGTCCGCACGGTGATCGTGTCGGGCAGCGACGGCACCCGGGTTGCTCGCATGCGGCCGCGGAATGGATGGTTCTCGGCGACGATCCCGGCGGCACAGACCGGCGGAGGCGTGGAGGTCGTCGCTCTCGACGCGTCGGGGGCTGAGATCGGTCGACGCTAGTGTCGTGAGTCGGAAGTTCGGGCGCAGCGTGGCGAGCGAAAACCGCATGCAACAAGGAGGAGGTTCGGGACAATGCCGGTGGCATGGCCCGAGCCGACGACGCACCCTCGGCGAGGCGCCGGTGACCCGGGGGCGGTGGGGGGGTTTCGTGTGAGTTTGCAGCCGCCAGGCTGCCGCGAAACCTCCGACTCAGGACGCTAGGGACGACTGCACCGCACCGCCGGGCAGAACGCGCAATCGCACGCCTTGACACCGCACCCACCAGACAAGAAAGTCTGGTCAACGATGGCCAGAACGGACTCCCGCCACATTGCGCAGATCTTCGGGTCTGCCCTCCAGGCCGACATCCTCGCGCGACTGCTGCTCACCGACGATGCGAGCATCACCGCGGCCGAGCTGGTCGACTCGGTCGACGAGAGCCGCGCCACCGTGTTCCGCGAGCTGCGACGGCTCACCCAGGTGGGCATCCTGCGCCGTGAGGAGATCGACGGAAACGCCTGCTATCGGGCCGCAACCGACTCGCCCCTCTATCCGGCCCTGCGCGAGCTGGCGATGCGCACCGTGGGGGTCGAGGCGATGCTCCGTGAGGGGCTCGGCAGGCTCGACGGCGTCGATGCCGCCGCGATCTTCGGGGACTGGGCGAAGGGCGTCATCGGGGGCCCGAGTCCCATCCACGTGCTCGTGGTCGGGTCACCGGACCAGGCGGCGCTCACGGCGCTGGCACGCCGGGTCAGCCGGCGCGCGGGTCGCACCATCAATCCCGTGACCTGGACCCGCGAGGAACTGGATCAGGAGCTCGCATGGCCCACGGGATTCGTCGCCGAGCTGACACGAGAAGCGCTGGTTCCGCTCGTCGGCGCGGTCCACCGGGACCTGCCGTCGACCGGGGTCACCCTCGTGTCGTCGCCTCGGTAATCAGGAACACGAGCTCGCCGTCGGTGGGCCGCACCCGACCGGCGGGAATGGAACGGTCCCCATCAATCGCTCGGGCCACCACGTCGGCCTTCTCCGCGCCGTCCACGAGGAACAACACCCGTCGTGACGCGTTGATGAACGGCATGGTCATCGTCACACGCCATGGTTGCGGCATCTCGGGCCGGTGGACGGGCACCATCAGCCGGTCGGTGACGTCCAGAGCGGGATCGTCGGGGAACAATGACGCCGTGTGGCCGTCGGGTCCGATTCCCAGCAGGCACAGGTCCAGGCGCGGGACGGTTCCCGCTGAGACACCCATCACGGCACGCACCTCGGCCTCCGCGGCGGCCGCCGCCGCCTCCGGCTCCAGCTCACCCTTGATGCGGTGGATGGCCGTGGGGGGGACCGCCATGCGTTCCAGGAACGCCTCGCGGGCGAGGCGGTAGTTGGACGCCTCGTCGTCGGGCGGAACGAGCCGCTCGTCGCCGAAGAACAGCTGCAGCCTGGCCCATGGCACACATCGCGAACCCAGGTGCTGGTACGCCACCCGGGGGGTCCTGCCGCCGGCGAGTGAGACGGTGGCCGGCTTCTCGGTCGAGGAGGCGACGGCGAGCGCCTCGATGCGTTCGGCGGCCTCGTCGGCCAGGGCCAACCCGTCCGGGACGACGATCACCTCAGGCTTCATCGCGTGCTGAGCTCCAGGGCAATGGGAAGTGCGCGCTCGAATGGACGATCCGGCCGCTGGAGCTCCAGCTCGCCGGCGAGCAACTCGGAACGCTTCCGACAGGGTAGCGGCAGCACCCGCCGGTGGGCCGCTTCCATGGGCGCCGACATCACGACTGCCGCCGTGTCGCGGTCGGGGTAGCGCTCGACCGTCATCTGGCGGCCCGAGAGGCTCTCGAGGCGGACCGCGGCGATCCCCTCGCGGAACTCGCCGAGTCGCTGGATGAACTCGATGTGCAGGCGCGAACCGAGCGCGTCGCGCAGCCATCCGCCCATCAGCAGGGCCTGCACCGTGGGCGTTTCGCCGGGGTACCAGATCTCGGCCGATCCGCCCTTCTGGAGCCGTTCGATGTTGCCGGCGTCCATCATCTGATTCATGAGCTGGCGCCAGGGGGTCAGCTCGGCCCAGGCCAGATCGGTGAGCGCGGGTCCGGCGCTCATTGCGTGCACCAGGTGGCCGATCGCCACGGCCGGGGTGGCGTGGTGGGTGCTTTCGCTGATGAGGCGATCGGCGTCTTCGAGGACCGACTCCAGCACCGGATCGCTGATGTCGGGGGCGTCCGGCCACCACACGAACACCGGGAGATCCGACCGCACCAGCGCCCGCACGGCCGAGGCGGCGCCTCCCGTCGACTCGCCCCGGAGCGTGATGCGGATGAGCTCCACCTTCGAGGCCCGGCCCGACCCGCCCAGGACATGGGCCCGGGTCTCCAGGTGGGCGTCGATACCCTCACCCGACCATTCACGCTTCACGATGATCGCCCGTGAGGGCTGGTGGGTCGTCATCTCCTCGATGAAGTTCTCGATGTCCTCGCCGTTCTCGTCGCGGGCGAAGGCCACAAGGTTGAGCACACCGGCGTGGGGCAGCGGCTGGCCGTCGTCGTCGACGGCGTGCAACCGGTTGAGACGGCCGGCCAGTTCGGACACCGACTCGACGTGTCCGTCCCACATGGAGGTGGCGAGGCTCACAGGTGCCGCCACTTCCGGCCGTCACGTTCGATGAGCTCGTCGGCGGTCTCAGGCCCCCACCCGCCGGCCTCGTACGACCCGTGCTGGATGGGCTGCTCCGCCCAGGCGTGGATCACGTCCTCGACGATCTCCCAGGCGCGCTCCACCTCATCCCAGCGCGCGAACAGGGTGGAGTCACCGATCAGGGCGTCGTGGAGCAGCCGTTCGTAGGCCTCGGCCGACGGCTTCAGGAACGAGCTGCCGTACTGGAAGTCCATCGCCACGGTGCGGATGTCGACGCGCGAGCCCGGGACCTTCGCCGCGAATCGCAGCGAAGCGCCCTCGTCGGGCTGGATTCGCAGGGTGAGCTGGTTCGGCACCACCGCGGCCGCGTCGGTGTCCGCGAACGGGAGATGCGGCACGGGCTTGAACTGGATCGCCACCTCGGTGGCGCGCTTCGGGAGGCGCTTCCCGGTTCGCAGATAGAAGGGCGTCCCGGCCCAGCGCCAGTTGTCGATCATGAGCTTCATGGCGACAAAGGTGTCCGTGCTGCTGTCCGGAGCCACCCCCTCCTCGGCGCGGTACGCCGGCACCGGCTCGCCGCCGATGAACCCCGCGTCGTACTGTCCTCGCACGGCCAGCAGATCGACCTCGTCGCGGGTGATCGGCGGGATGGCACGCAGGACTTTGACCTTCTCGTCGTGCACGTCGCGGCTGATGAATCGGGCGGGCGGTTCCATCGCGATGATCGACAGGACCTGGAAGATGTGGTTCTGGACGATGTCGCGCAGCGCCCCGCTCTGGTCGTAGTAGCCCCCGCGGGTCTCCACGCCGAGCGATTCGGCCACGGTGATCTGCACGTGGTCCACGTAGCGCCGGTTCCAGAGCGGCTCGAAGATGAGGTTGGCGAACCGCAGCACCAACATGTTCTGGACGGTTTCCTTCGCCAGGTAGTGATCGATGCGGTAGACCTGCGACTCGTGAAACGCCGTGCTCAGCCGCTGGTTCAGCTCCCGAGCGCTCTCCAGATCACGGCCGAACGGTTTCTCGACGACCAGGCGCGAGAAGTTGCCGCGTGACTCGTCACCGAGTCCCACCTTGCCCAGCTGCTCGGCGATCAGCGGGAAGAATGTGGGGGACGTGGCGAGATAGAAGAGGCGGTTCTCGCGCGTGCCCATCGACGCGTCGAGTTCGTCCAGAAGCGCCCTCAGGCGCACGAACGTGTCGGCGTCGTCGAACGTCCCGGAGACGTACCGCAGACGTCGCGCGAAGCCGTCCCAGACCTCGTCGTCGGCCTTGCCCGACCGGCTGTGGGCATCGATCGCTGCGCGCATCTCGTCGCGGAACTCGTCATCGGTCCACTCTGTGAGGGCGACCCCGACGATGGTCATCTCGGGCGGCAGCATTTGCGACAGCCCCAGGTTGAACAGGGCGGGCATCAGCTTGCGGTGGGTCAGGTCCCCTGATGCGCCGAAGATGACCACGGCCGCGGGGGCCGGGGTGTCGGTCAGCCGGGAGCCGAGATCGAACGCCGGGTGGGGCGCGTCCGCTCCGGGCGGGGACGTGCTCACGAGTGCTTCACCGCGTGTCCGCCGAACTCGCGTCGCAGTGCGGCCACCACCTTCGCCGTGAAGCTCTCGTCCTGCCTCGACCGGAACCGTTCCAGCAGGGACAGGGTGATGATGGGTGCCGGAACGTCCAGCTCCATCGCCGAGTGGACGGTCCAACGACCCTCGCCGGAATCCTCGACGTAGTCGCGCAACGATTCGAGCCCCGGTTCGCGCGCCAGCGCGGCGGCGGCGAGGTCGAGCAGCCAGGAGCGGATCACGGTGCCGTGCCGCCACGCCTCGGTGACCTCGTCGATCTTCAGATCGAACTCGGACGCCTTCAGGATCTCGATGCCCTCGGCGTAGGCCTGCATGAGTCCGTACTCGATGCCGTTGTGCACCATCTTGGTGAAATGCCCCGCACCGCTGGCGCCCGCGTGCACGAGCCCGCCGCTCTCCGGTGCGAGCGACACGAGCGCCGCCTTGACGTGGGCGAACGCGTCGGCGTCGCCGCCGACCATGAGCCCGAATCCCTCGGTCTGGCCCCAGACCCCGCCGCTCACGCCGATGTCCAGGAACTTCAGGCCGCGCTCCGCCGCCTGCTCCGCGTGGCGCTGGGACTCGCGGAAGTTCGAGTTGCCACCGTCGATCACGATGTCGCCGGGTTCCATCAGCTCGAACAGCTGCTCGAGGACCGACTCGGTGACGTTCCCGGCGGGCACCATCGCCCAGGCCACCCGCGGTCGCGACGTGAGGTGGTTCAGGATGTCGTCGAGCGCGACGGGTCCCTCGCCGCCCTTCTCGGCCACGGCGTCAGCGTCGGCTCCGGGGTCGGAGACCACGACACGGTGTCCTGCGGCGGTCAGTCGGCCGGTGAGCCCTGAGCCCATCCGTCCGAAACCGATCATGGCGAGCTCCACTGCGACTCCTCTGTTCGGGGGCGGTTATGCCGTTGTGGCGGGACTGTGCGCGAGGGTTCGCGCCAGTGCGGAGATTCCGGAGGGGGCGTCCGAGCCGATGCCGACGCGGACGAGCCGGCGGCCACGATCGGCCAGGGCGGCGGCATCGCCGATCGCCTGCGCGGCTTTCAGCTGGCCGAAGCTCCACGGCTTGCCCGGCACCGGCAGGTCGGCCGGATCGTCCGAGACCAGCTGGAAACACACGGCGGTGTCGGGGCCGCCCTTGTGCAGCTGGCCGGTGGAATGCAGGAACCGCGGTCCGTAGCCGAAGGTGACCGCGGCGCCGGTCTTGTTGCGCAGCACCCGGCGGAGGTCGGCGGCCGCGCGATCGCACGCCGGCGACTCGGGGCAGAAGGCCTGGATCGTGACGTAGTCACCGGGGTTGATCCCGGCCATCAGCTCGGCGGCCGCGGCGGCGTCGGCGCGTTCGTCGGCAGGCGGTTCACCCGCCTCGATCTGTCCGAGCACGCGCACGGTGGCGTCCTTTGCCGCCTGCACGTCGGGCTGGTCGAAGGGGTTGAGGTCGAGCACCGCGCCGGCGGCCGCGGTGGCGACCTCCCACGCCATGAAGACGGCCCCGAGGTCGGCCGGTTCCGCCACGTCCATCGTGGCGACCGGGTGGCCCGCGGCGACGAGCGCGGCGACGTCCTGGTCGAGGACCCCCGTCATGCGGTGGTAGACGAAGACCCGGTCCTGGCCGTAGTCCTCGGGGCCGCCGCCCGGCTCCTCCGCGACGGGGACCAACCCCTTGCCGTGCTTGCCGAGGCTCTCGGCGACGAGCTGTTCGACCCACAGGCCCAGCGCCGACAGGGGCGGGTCGACCAGCAGGGTGACCTTGTCACGTCCCGCGAGCCCGAGCGTGCCGAGCGCGACGCCCAGGTTGACCGCGTCGTCGTCGGCGAGGGCACCGGCGGCACCGTCGAGCATGGCGTGGACCGGTGCTCCGGCGAGGGCCATCGGCAGCAGCCCGAACAGCGACAGGGCCGAATACCGCCCCCCGATGTCGGCGGGGTTCTCGAGCACGGCCCGAAACCCGCGGGTCCGGGCATCGGCGGCGAGCGGTGTGCCGGGATCGGTGATGGCGATGAAGTGGCGCCCGGCCTCCGCTTCGCCCAGCGCGGCCACGGCCACATCCCAGAAGTGGGCCATGAAGGTCAGCGGCTCGACCGTGGTGCCGCTCTTGGAGGCCACGATGTAGACGGCCTGAGCGGGGTCGACACCGGCGCCGACGCGGGCAACCGTGGCGGGATCGGTCGAGTCGAGGACACGGAGCTCGATGCCGGCGGGCGCGCCGAAGGTGCGGGCGACGACCTCGGGGCAGAGGCTGCTGCCGCCCATCCCCAGCAGGACCGCATGACGGATACCGCCCCTGCGGCATTCGCCGGCGAGCGCTTCGAGCATGGGCACGTGCGCCCGCATTTCGGACGGTGCGCGCAGCCACCCGAGCCACGGCGCGGCATCCGCCGCGTGCTCGCCCCAGGCCGATCCGTCCGCGGCGCGGATCCGTCCCCCGAGGTCGGCGGCCGCCGCGTCCCGCCAGGCGCTCGCGACCGCGGCGCCGTGCGAACCGAGTGCCCAGCTGATCATCGCTGTCCTCCGTCGAGTTGTTCGGCGGCCGCGTCCGCGACCGCCTGGGGGGTGATCCCGAGGTGGGTGAGGGCCACGTCGCCGGGCGCCGACACGCCGAACCGGTCGATCGCCACGACCCGCCCATCGAGGCCGGTGAACCGATGCCATCCGAGGGACGCGCCCGCCTCGACCGCCACCCGGGCCTGAATCGCCCCGGGCAGGACGTGCTCGCGGTAGTCCCTGGGCTGGGCGAGGAAGAGCTCCCACGAGGGCATGCTCACCACACGAGCGGAGATCCCATCGCGCTGGAGCAGGTCGGCGGCGTCGAGCGCCACGTGCACCTCGCTCCCGGCGCCCATCAGAATGCAATCGTCGCCGTCGCGCACCACGTAGGCGCCCCGGGCCACGTCGGCATCCCACTCCATCGTCGGCAGCCCCTGCCGGGTGAAGACCAGCACGGTGGGCGCGGTGTCGCGCTCGAGCGCGACGGCCCAGGCCGCGGCCACCTCGGTGGCGTCCGCGGGGCGGATCACCGCAATGCCCGGAATCGCGCGCAGCCCCGCCAGGTGCTCGATCGGCTGGTGGGTGGGACCGTCCTCGCCGAGGGCCACCGAATCGTGGGTGTACACGAAGACCGATGGCAGGTGCATGAGCGACGCGAGCCGGATCGTGTTCTTCATGTAGTCGGAGAACTGCAGGAACGTGGAGCACACCGGCCGAAGGCCGCCGTGTGCGGCCATCCCATTGGTCATCGCCCCCATGGCGTGTTCACGCACGCCGAAGCGCAGATTGCGCTGTCCGAAATCTCCGCGCTCGACGTCGCCGGACGAGCTGATGGTCGTCGACGTGCTCGAGGCGAGGTCGGCCGCGCCCTGGACGATCTCGGGGACGGCCGAGGCGAGTGCGTTCAGCACGGTTCCGCCCGACGCGCGGGTCGCGATCTTGTCGCCGGGCCGGAATGTCGGGAGCGCATCCCGCCATCCGTCCGGGAGTCCGCCGTCGATACGCCGCTCGAACTCGGCGGCGAGGTCCGGATGGGCGCCTCGGTAGGCCGCGAACCGCTCGCTCCACGAGGCCACCTCGTCGACGCCCCGAGCGCGCAGGTGATCGGCCCAGGCGGCGACCTCGTCGGGGACCAGGAAGCTGGAATCCTCGGGCCAGCCGTACGCGCGCTTGGCGGCGGCGGCTTCCTCGGCGCCGAGCGGCGAACCGTGAGCCTTCGAACTGCCGGCCTTGTTCGGCGCGCCGAAGCCGATGACGGTGCGGCAGCAGACGAGCGTCGGCCGCCCATCCGAGGTTGCGGCCTCCGTGAGGCGCTGGCCGATCTCGTCCAGATCGTTGCCGTCGTCGATCGTCAGGACCCGCCAGCCGTAGGCGGCGAACCGTTCGGCCGTCCGGTCGCTCTCGCTGAGCGACGTCGCGCCGTCCAGGCTGATGTGGTTGTCGTCGAAGATCCCGACGAGGCGGTCGAGCCCCAGGTGCCCGGCAATGGACGCGGCCTCGTGGGAGATCCCCTCCATCAGGTCCCCGTCGGAGCAGATGAACCAGGTGCGGTGGTCGACGATGTCGTGACCCGGTCGGTTGAACTCCGCGGCGAGCATCCGTTCGGCGAGGGCGAAGCCGACCGCGTTGGCCACCCCCTGGCCGAGGGGGCCGGTCGTGATCTCGACGCCGGGGGTGTCGCCCCGCTCAGGGTGCCCGGGGGTGGTTGAGTCGAGCTGCCGGAAAGCTTTCAGATCGTCCAGCGAGACCGCGTACCCGGTCAGGTGCAGCAACGAGTAGAGCAGCATCGAGGCGTGGCCCGCGCTCAACACGAAGCGGTCGCGATTCGGCCAGTCGGGCGTTCCGGGCGCGTACCGAAGGTGGTCTGCGAAGAGCGACCACGCGACCGGGGCGAGGCCCATGGGGGCGCCGGGGTGGCCGCTGTTCGCGCGTTCGATCGCGTCGATCGACAGCGTTCTGATGGTGGTGACCACCTCGTTGGCCGGGGCGAGTTCGTGCGGCACGATCACCTTTGCGGTTGGGGACAGGACCGCGCCGCATCCTACTCCCAGACCCTTCAGATCCCGATTCGCACCGCCACGGGCGCTCGGCGGCCTCGGCGCGTCGGCCATCGAAGGCGCGTCTCGCTGTCAACCTCCGCGGGGCGGTTCGCGACGCATTCCGGTCGCTTCCGGGTCGGCCGATGGCGACCCGGACAGGGAATCCGGGTCCGTGGTTCCTCGATCCAGGACCAGCATTCCTCAATTTCGAGGCGCCGACGACCGATTCACTCCTGACGGCAATTTTTCGACGTGCGTCTTTGGGGGCGGAGTGGAAGTCACCACGATCGAGTACACGGCTGAGCGGGGATGGTCCGAACCGTTTCCCGAATGGGACTCCCCGCAGACCCTGGTCATCGCCTTCGGCGCGCCCGAATTCGGCGGTGGACCCGGTCCGCTGCGCGAACTCCTGGACGCCTATCGCGAGTCGCACGTGCTGGGATGCTCGACCGCCGGGGAGATCAGCGGTGATCAGGTCAGCGACGGATCCATCGTCGCCGCGATCTGTCGCTTCGACGAGGCGACACTCCGTTCGGCGTCCGCGCGGTGCGAGACCCCGGAGGACTCGTTCGACACCGGTCAGCGCATCGGCGCCGACCTCGCCGCCGACGATCTCCGCGCCGTGTTCGTGCTGTCCGACGGCCTCGGGGTGAACGGGAGCGAACTCGCGCGAGGTCTCGCGGCGGCCGTGCCCGACGGGGTGGCGGTCACGGGAGGCCTCGCGGGCGATGGCAACCGGTTCGAGGCCACCTGGGTCCTCGGGCAGGACGGGCCGGTTCCGTTGGCGGTGTCCGCGATCGCGTTCTACGGCGATCGCGTCGATGTCGGCGTGGGCTGCCAGGGCGGATGGGATCCGTTTGGTCCCGAACGGCTGGTGACCGCATCGCGTGGAAACGTGCTGCACACCCTCGACGGGCGCCCGGCGCTGTCCCTCTACAAGGAGTACCTCGGCGATCTCGCCAGCGGCCTGCCCGCCACGGCGCTGCTGTTCCCGCTCGCGTTGCGCCGGTCGAGCGACGACGAAACCACCGTCACCCGGACCATCCTCGCGATCGACGAGGACGAGGAGTCCCTGACGTTCGCCGGCGACATCCCCGAGGGTTCGTACGTCCAGCTCATGCGCGCCAACGTGGAGCGTCTGGTGACGGGCGCGGAGCGGGCGGCGGCCGAGGTCGTCGTCGATGCGGCGTCCGCGTCCCCGCTGCTGTCGATCGGGATCAGCTGTGTGGGACGTCGCCTCGTGCTCGGTGAGCGGACCGAGGAGGAACTCGAAGCCGTCCTCACCGAACTCCCGCCGCAGACGACGCAGGTCGGCTTCTACTCCTACGGTGAGATCTCGTCCCTGATCTCCGGCCGCTGCGACCTCCACAACCAGTCGATGACCCTCACGACCATCCGGGAACGCGCTGCGTGACGATGCACCCGCTCCTCAAACGCCAGCTGAAGCGCATCGGCGCTGATGCAGAGACTCCGCCGGATTCGGCGGCGTGGGCGATGCTGCTCGAACGCGTCAGCGCGGCATACCGCGAAGGCGAGGACGAGCGGTACCTGTTGGAGCGGTCGCTCGAGATCTCCAGCCATGAGATGCGTGAGCTGTACGAGGCCCGCGCACGCAGCGAGGAACGGCAGGCCGTGCTCCGCAAGGTCGCCACGGCCGTCGCCGGTTGCCGGGCGCCGGCCGAGGTCGCCGACCTGGCCCTCGAGCTCAGCTCGGAAGCGATCGGTTCGCCGCTCTCGCTGATCTGGATGAAGGAATCCGAGTCGGAACCCAACCTTCCCGCCTTGGCGCCTCACGTCCGGCGGGCGATGGAGGGCGGCGCGACCGTCTGGGACGAGTCGGGCGTCGCCGTGCCGCTGCTCGCGTCCGGTCGGGTGCGGGGCGTCATCACGGGTGACGGCATCGCGCACGAGGATTCGCTCGACCAGCTGCTGTGCGACCTCTCAGACCTGGTTGCGCTGTCGTTGATCAACGCGGAGGCCACCGCCCAGCTCACGGCCCGGGCGACCACCGACCCGCTCACGGGCCTCGCGAACCACCGCACGTTCAAGGAACGTCTGGACAACGAGGTTCGTCGCGCGGTCCGTCACGAGCGGGCGCTTGGCCTGCTGGTGATGGACGTCGACGACTTCAAGCAGGTGAACGATTCGTACGGCCACCAGGTCGGCGATCAGGTGCTCGCGGAGATCGCCCGTCGCGTGAAGGCGCTCGCCAGGGTGCACGACCTGCCCGCGCGGGTCGGCGGTGAAGAGTTCGCGGTCATGCTTCCCGAGACCGATGGCATCGGCACGCTCGCCGCCGCCGAGCGCATCCGGCTGGCCATCGAGAGCGAGGAGTTCCCGGTCGTGGGGCGGGTCACCATCTCGGTCGGCGCCTGCTCGCTGGTGGATGCCCGAAGCGCCGATGAACTCGTCAACCGTGCCGACTCCGCCCTGTTCTGGGCCAAGCGCAACGGACGGAACGTCAGCTACCGCTGGACTCCGGAGGTCGCGGCCGAATTCCGGGTTCAGGAGTGCGACGGCGGGGGAGACCAGATTCGGACGCTCACCGCGGTGCGGGCGCTCGCCCGGGCCGTCGACGCCCGCGAACCCGGGCGGACCAGGCACAGCGAGAACGTCGCCGCGCTGGCACATGCACTCGCGCTCGAACTGGGGTGGAGCGCGGGACGCGCAGCGGCGCTTCGCCAGGCGGCCCTCGTCCACGACGTCGGCAAGGTCGGCGCGCTGGACGCGGACCAGCACGACGCCCTCGGTGTCCACCACCAGCATCCCGAACTCGGCGCCCGGATCCTCGGTGACCTGCTGAGCGAGGAACAGGTGAGCTGGATCCGCGCCCACCATGAGCGGCCGGACGGTACGGGCTACCCGAATGGGCTCAGCGGCTCGGACATCCCCGACGGTGCCCTGGTGATCGCCGTGGCCGACTGCTGGGACGGGCTGCACCGGACACCGGCGACCAGCCGGATGGACCAGGAGCAGATGCTCGCCGACTGCCGCCAGCGGGCGGGTCAGGGGCTCTGGGAGGACGGCGTCGATGCGCTGCACCGCCTGGCCGATCAGGGGCTTCTCGACGATCTCCTCTCCGAGCGGGTCGTGCGCAACCAGACCGAGGTTCCCTGGGCGTAGCCCCCCGCCCGACGGCCGTCGCTGGAGTCGTGCCGCCGAGGGCCCGCAGACCCGTATGACGGCCTGTCAGGACGGTGGTCCGTCGGCCCATCCACCGGTGCCGGCGGCCGGTGTACGTTCCGGAATCGCGGGGCCGATGTCGTGCCGTTCCCCGCCGGTCAACGTCCACGATTCGGCCGCATTCGAAAAATCCAGTCGCAGAACCTCGCGAACCGGTAGTCTGGCTCCGCCTCCCCGGGGGGGCGACAGGGGGAAACGACCGTCCAGCGTTGCGGGCCCGTGGCGACGTGGCGGTGCCGTATTCCCGACATTGAGCCGATCCACAGGACCGACCCATGCCGCCAAGTCACGCCCGCGCGGGCACGTTCCCCGCGCAGCCGCCATCAGCCCTTACCGACGAACGGGGTGCCGATGAGTGAAGCTTCCGCCGCTCCCAGCGTCGTGCTGGGAGTACCCGCCGAGTCCCGCGCCGGTGAGCGCCGGGTCGCCATGAGCCCCGCCGCCCTCGGCCCGTTGATCAAGGCAGGCGCCAGGGTCATCGTGGAGTCCGGCGCCGGTGCGCAGGCCGGGTTCACCGACGCGGCGTTCGCCGACAAGGGCGCGGTCATCGGAACCCGTGACGAGGTCTTCGCGGCCGACGTGCTGTTGATGGTCCGGACGCCGGATCCGGCGCACGAGCCCACCGAGGTCGACCGACTCAAGCCGAGTCACACCGTCGTCGGCATGGCCGCGCCGTTCGCGGCCCCGGAGGCCGTCTCGGCGCTCGCGGCCAAGGGCGTCACGCTCTTCTCGCTCGAGCTGGTGCCGCGCACGACCCGCGCGCAGTCGATGGACGTCCTGTCCTCCCAGGCCAACATCGCCGGCTACAAGGCCGTGCTCCTGGCGGCCGAGGCGCTCCCGAAGCTGTTCCCGCTCATGACGACCGCCGCGGGCACCATCCCGCCCGCCAAGGTGCTGGTCATCGGTGCCGGTGTCGCCGGGCTTTCGGCCATCGCCACCTCGCGCCGTCTCGGGGCCGTGGTCGAGGCCTACGACGTCCGGCCGGCGGTGAAAGAGGAGATTGAGAGCCTCGGTGCCCGCTTCGTGGAGCTTCCGCTCGAGACCGGGCAGGAGGGCGGCGGGTCGGGCGCCTACGCCCAGCAGCTCTCCGAGGAGCAGCTCAAGAAGCAGCAGGAACTGCTCGCCAAGACCGTCGCCAAGAGCGACGTCGTCATCACCACCGCTCAGGTCCAGGGCGCGAAGGCCCCGGTCATCGTGACGCAGGAGATGGTGGCCGCGATGGCTCCCGGCTCGGTGATCGTCGATCTCGCCGCGGAACAGGGCGGCAACTGCGCCGCCACCGTCGCCGGTGAACACACCGACGTCGGCGGCGTCAACGTGATCGGCCCGGTCAACGTGCCGTCCACGGTCCCCACCCATTCCAGCCTGATGTACGGCAAGAACGTCGCCAACTTCGTCCAGCTGATGCTCACCGACGGCGGATTCAACCGCGACGTCGACGACGACGTGATCCGCGAGTCGATGGTCATCCGCGACGGCGAGGTCCGCAACAACCGCGTCCGCGAGATGCTCGGACTCCAGGCGATCGCCGAACCGGCCCCGCCGGAGCCGGAACCGGAGCCCAGCGCCGAGTCAACGGAGGTTTCCTCATGAGCGGCCACCTGGTCGTCAACAGCCTGAGCGGCGACGTGATCATCACGGGGCTGTTCGTCTTCGCCCTCGCCGGATTCCTCGGGTTCGAGGTCATCCGCCGCGTCCCGAAGCTGCTCCACACCCCGCTGATGGCGCTCACCAACGCGCTGTCGGCGATCTCGCTGGTCGCGTCGCTCTTCATCCTGGGGCAGAACGAGACCACCTACTCCACCGTGCTGGGCTTCATCGCGGTGGTCGCATCGACCATCAACGTGGTCGGTGGGTTCCTCATCACCGACAAGATGCTTCGGATGTTCCGTCGTTCTGACAAGCCGAAGCCCGCCGCGACCGAAGGGGCCTGATCATGCGGGACAACATCATCCAGCTGATCTATCTGGTCGCCGCGGTCGGCTTCGGGCTCTCCCTGCGGTGGATGTCCTCGGCCGCCACGGCGCGCCGCGGAATCCTCGCCGGCGAGATCGGCTTCGTGCTGGCGATCGGCGCCACGCTCGCCCTCCCGGGTTACACGAACGAGGGCTACGTCTACATCGCGATCGCGCTCGTGATCGGCACCGCGCTCGGCATCCCGCTCGGCCTTCGTGTGCCGATGACCGCGATGCCGCAGCGGATCGCGCTCAGCCACGCGTTCGGTGCCCTCGCCGTCGGCGCCGTGGGTATCGGGAAGTTCTTCCTCTACCACGAGGTCTACGGCAAGTTCGAGCTGGCCGTGCTCGGCGTCGAGATCCTCCTTGGTGGACTCGTCTTCACCGGCAGTCTCATGGCGGCCGGCAAACTCCACGAGGTGCTTCCTCAGCGGCCGCTGATGTTCAAGGGCCAGAACTACGCGAACTTCGCGATCCTCGGGCTCTGCATCGCGATCGTCGCGTACCTGATGTTCCGGCCCCAGGACACCTGGCTGGTGCTGGTGCTCGCCGCCCTGGCGCTCGCCGTCGGCGTGCTGCTGATCATCCCGATCGGTGGCGCCGACATGCCCACCGTCATCGCGCTCCTCAACAGCTACGCCGGTCTGTCGGCGTCGGCACTCGGTCTGGTGCTGAACAACAAGCTCCTGATCGTCGCCGGTGCCCTCGACGGCACCGCCGGGCTGATCCTGGCGATCATCATGTGTCGCGCCATGAACCGGTCGTTCCGGAACGTCATGTTCGGGGCCTTCGGCGCCGTCGACGAGACCGCCGCCGGCGGCGGTGACGCCTCCGGGCTCGGTCCCGTGCGCACGGCCTCGCCGGACGAGGCGGCCGAGATCATGAAGATGGGCCGCAGCGTCGTGATCGTCCCCGGGTACGGCATGGCCGTCGCCCAGGCTCAGCACAAGGTGCGCGAACTCGCCGACGCCCTCGAGGCCGAAGGCGTGGACGTGAAGTTCGCCATCCATCCGGTCGCCGGACGGATGCCGGGTCACATGAACGTGCTGCTCGCCGAAGCGAACGTGCCGTACGAGAAGCTGCTGGACATGGACGAGATCAACTCGGAGTTCCCGCAGGTCGACACCGTGCTCGTCCTCGGCGCGAACGACGTGGTCAACCCGTCGGCACGGCACGAGAAGTCGAGCCCCATCTACGGCATGCCGATCCTGAACGTCGATCAGGCACAGTCGATCTTCGTGGTGAAGCGCTCCATGCGCGCCGGGTTCGCCGGCGTCGAGAACGAGCTCTTCTACAACCCGAAGACGCAGATGGTCTTCGGCGACGCGAAGTCCGTCGTTGGCGAGCTGGCCAACGAGGTCTCCGGACAGCGGGACGCCATCAGCCTGTAGGACCAGGGTGGGCGGTCGGGCGGATACTCCGCACGGCCGCCCACCGGTTCCGCCGCGCTCAGCCGTTCAGCGCGTGCGGGTGGCTCTCGTTGAGACCCGCCGGAGTGATCCGGACGAACTCGGCGTTGCGATGCATCTCGGCGATGCTGGCCGCGTCGGAGTAGCTCATGCCCGAGCGCAGGCCCCCGACCAGCCAGCGGACGACCTCCGGGGCCGGGTCGCGGAGCGGCACGACCGTCTCGACGCCCTCGGGCACCGTCGGCGTGAAGTCGTCCTCGACCTCATCGACGTAGCGCCGCGCCTCAGCGGCGGTGGCGGACGCCATTCCCCGGAACACCTTCACCCGACGTCCGTCGCGTGTCACGGCATCGCCGGGGCTCTCCGGCGTCCCGGCGAGCAGGCCGCCGATCATGACCGTGGCGGCCCCGGCCCCGATGGCCTTGGCGACGTCGCCGGGGTACCGGATACCGCCGTCGGCGATGACCGGCACGTCGCGATCCGCGCACGCGGCCGCGCAGGCGAGCACGGCCGACAGCTGCGGTACGCCGACTCCGGCGACGATGCGCGTGGTGCACACCGAGCCCGGACCGACGCCCACCTTGACGCCGTCGGCGCCGGCCTCGACGAGGTCGCGCGCGCCGTCGGGAGTCGCGACGTTCCCGGCGATGATGCCCACCGCATCGTTGCCGATCCCGTCACGGACCTTCGAGACCGCGGCGACCGCATGCTCCGCGTGGCCATGAGCGATGTCCAGGACCAGCACGTCGGCCCCGGCCTCGACCAGGGCTCTGGCCCGGTCGAGGTAGTCCCCGCGGACCCCGATCGCGGCGCCCACGGCCAGATGACCGCGGGCGTCGGTGGTCGTCTCACGCCGTTGCGCATGGGTCACCATGTCGCGCATCGTGACGAGGCCGACCAGGCGGCCATCGGAATCGATCAGCGGCAGCTTCTCCACCCGGGCCTGGCGCATCATGGCGAGGGCCACGTCACGCGGCGTGCCCGCCTCGCCCACGACCAGTCGTTCGCGCGGCGTCATTGCGTCCCGCACGAACTCTGCGTCCGGCACCATCCCGAGATCGCGCGAGGTCAGCATTCCGACCAGGTGGTCCCGCCGGTCGACGACGACCAGACCGCTCACCCCGCGCTCGCGAATCATCGCGTGGGCGTCACGGATGGGCGCGTCGTCGGCGATTCGATGCGGATCGTCGATGACCGGAGCCTCGGCGCGCTTGACCTTCGCCACCTCCCGCGCCTGCGCGTCGACGGTGAGGAAACGGTGGATGATGCCGATGCCCCCGACCCGAGCCATGGCGATCGCCATGGCGGATTCGGTCACGGTGTCCATGTTCGCCGACACCAGGGGCACCGCCAGCCGCAACTGCCGGGTGAGCTGTGTCGAGGTGTCCACGTCACGCCGCGAGCTGATCCGGCTGCGGCGCGGGACGAGCATGACGTCGTCGTAAGAGAGGGCGAGGGGAATGTCGCTGTGCCAGTTCATTCGGCGCAGGTTAGCCAAGCCGGGGGAGCGGGGTCGTTCCGCGGGTCTCCTCGATGGGCCGCTGACGTCGCCATCGCCTTTCCGTCACGTGACCCTCGGTGCCGCGTGCCGGCGCGCCGTTTGCACTAGTGTCGTGAGTCGGAGGTTCGGGAGCGGCGTGGCGAGTGAGAACCGCAAGCAACAAGGAGGACGTGCGGGACAATGCCGGTGGCATGGCCCGAGCCGACGACGCACCCCCGGCGACGTACGGGTTGCCCGGGACCGTGGAGGTTGCGTGTGAGTTTGCAGCCGCCAGGCAGCCGCGAGGCCTTCCATTCACGACACCGGTGTCGTGAGTCGTGAAGTCGGTGTCGATCCTCATCATCTGGCTGACCGTTGTGGGAGGGCTCGTCGGGTGCGGGGGAGACACGTCGAGCCCGCCGGTGTCCACTCAGCCGCTCAGTCCCCAGGACTACGTGTCCCGGGTGCAGGAGATGTTGCATGCTCCCGGCCGGCTCGCCTCGCTCGCCGTCCCGCGGGTGGCGACCCCTCCCGCGGGACGGGTCGTCTCGCGCGCCGAGGTGGACGGGCTCGTCGCCCGCGCGCGACGGGACCTCGACGAGCTTCGGGCACGCCCGATCGCCGATCCCGCACTCTCCCGGCAACGCGACGCCTTCGCCGGCGCCTACCAGGCCACGGTGACCCACATGGAGCGTGTCGGCCGCGCCATGGTGCAAGATGACGCGGTTCGCCTGCGACGCGACCTCCCACCGTTGTTGAACAGCATGAGAGGCCTCTCATCCGCCGTTTCGCCCCAGTCGTCCTGATTGCGTTGATCGGCGTCGCCGCCGGATGCGGCGGCTCCGACCCGCTCCCCACGCCCACGACGACCCGGCCGGCCGGAAGTGCCGTCGACCCGCGTGGCTACCTCGCCGACAGCGCGCTGGCGGCCCAGGGCATCCGCGGATACCTCGCCACGCTCGAGGGTGTGGCGCCGGAGGTGACACCGGTGGAGGCGCGGCGGATCGCTCCCGCGCTGCAGGAGGACGCCGATCGGGTCGCCCTCGCGTTCGGCCGGCTGTCCGCCGGACGCCTGGACGACGCGCGTCTCGAGGAACAGCGCACCGCGGTCACGCCCATCCTCGGCGAGCTCGCGAAGACGATGGACCGCGGCGCGCAGGCCGCCGCGGAGGGAAGGACGCGGCAGCTGGTCGCCCTGCTTCCCGCGCTCCGTGCCGGTCTCGAAACGCTCCGCACCAGTCTCGCCGCCGGATAGGGGACGGGTCCTGACGGCCTGAGCCCGTCCGCCGGGGCGCGGCCGGCCCACGGCGTCATGATCTTGGTCGGTTCTGCCGATGGATGGGTGTGGCCGAGCCTCTCCCAGTCTTGATCGCCAGCTCGTCACCGGCGTACGCGAGAGGGTTGACGGAGCTCCTCCAGGAGGCGGACATCCCGTCGACCTGCGCCCACACGATCGACGCGGCCATCCGATACGCCGAAGGCCACGGCCTGGATGTGGTGATCGTCGACGATCGCCTCACCGACGGTCCCGGCGACGAACTGCTCGAAGAACTGTCCGAACGCGGAATCGCGCATGCTCCGTTGCGGGTGCGCCGAGACGACGAGCTCGTCGATCGCTTCGACGGTCGCGACGACGTGATCCTGATGGGGTGGTCCGGGGACCTGATCGCCGACGCCGTGCTGCAGGCGATGCGCCACCGCGGCCGGGGTTCGTCGATGGGCACGGTGTCGTCGTTGCACGTCGACCTCACGCCCCAGGAGCGGGTCGTGCTGCGGTTGATGCGCCAGCACCTCACCTACAAGGAGATCGCGACGCACCTGGGGGTGTCGTGGCACACGGTTCGTACGCACGCACAGTCGATTCTCCGGAAGACCGGGGTGCACTCCCGGCGGGACCTCGTGGACTGGATGGCGACGTCGAGGAGCGGTCGAGCGGCGTGACCGCGGCAACGCTCCAGGGCATCGCGCGGAAACCGCTCCGCGCCCGCATCTCGGCGCTGTTGCGCCGGCGCATCGCACCGACGGCCGGCATCGCGCTCCTGCTCGCCGGCGGCTCGCTCTGCGTGCGGATCGTCGCCGCGACCCTTCTGGGAGACGGCAACGGTCCCGAGGCGCTTTTCACGGCCTGCGCCTGCGTCCTGGCCGGCGTGTCCCTCCTGTTGATCGCATTGCCCAAGTTCGTCCCCTCGCTCGAGGGGGCCGCCGACCCTTCGTCGTCGCTCGACGCCGAGGGGTAGCCCGCCAGGCCGGGGGCACAACGAAGCCTGCCCTCGGCCGGCGGTCGATTCGCCGCGCGCCGGTTCGCATCTCCGTGTGCGCCGCGCCCTCGTTTCCCGGCGTCCGACCGATGCTTCATCGTCCCGGGACGACGTCTCTCACCGAAGGAGCTCGATGCGTACACGGCGCCCGCGGCGGTCATGCCACTCGATCCCGGTCACCAACGCCCGCATGGTCGACAAGGGCGCCGGCCTCGCCGCGGACATGGTGTTCCTCGACATGGAGGACTCGGTCCCCGTCCACCAACGAGGAGCCCGGGCCCAGGCGCTGGCGCAGGAGGCGCTCCAGCGGTCGTACCGCGCGGCCACCCTCGGGGTGCGTGTGAACGCCGTCGACGGCCCCTGGTGCCTGGACGACCTGACGGCGATGGTCGACGCCCCGGTTCCGCCGGACGTCGTGCTGGTGCCCAAGATCAATGACGCCACCGAGGTGGCGTATGTTTGCCACCTGCTGGACGCCCTCGAGCGCCGCCGCGGCCGGTCGGGGCCGCCCATCGGGGTGGAACTGCTGATCGAGACCGCCACCGCCATGGCGACCGTGGGGGCGATCGCCGCTGCGGCACCGGAGCGGGTCGAGTCGCTCGTGTTCGGCCCGGGGGACTTCGCCGCCTCGATCGACGCTCCTCAGCCGACCATCGGCGCACTCCCAGCACCGGGGGCGCCCGACCCCCAGGAGCACGCCCTCTTCGCGCTGGTGCTCGCCGGACGGGCCCACGGCCTGCAGGTCATCGACGGCCCGTACGGCGTGCTCGACGACCCCGACGGGTTGCGACGGTCCGTGGTCCGATCGCGCTCACTCGGCTGTGACGGCAAGTGGAGCATCCACCCGAGTCAGATCCCGGTGTTGAACGAGATGTTCGGCGCCACCGAGGCGGAGATCGCGCGAGCGCGGCAGATCATCGACGCCCTCGACGGGCTCGGCGCGGCGCGCATGGGGAACGAGATGGTCGACGTGGCCACTCGCGGCCTCGCGGAGGCGACACTGCGGCGGGCGGGGATGGACGCCGGCTGAGGCCTCGACGAGGCCCCGGCCGGGTTCACATCACGCTTCTTCGTCGCCCTCGGGCGCTTCGGTCTCGGCCTCGTCGAAGGACTCGTCGACCGTCGCATACACGGTCTCGTCCTGGGCTTCGAAGACCTCGTTGCCGCCGACGAGCTGGCGGACCTGATCGTCGGCGACCTGGCTGAGTACACGCTCCAGCCCGCTGCGGGTCGCCTGCAGGTGGCTGGAGAGCGCCTCGCGCGCCTCCCGCATCTGCTCGATGAGGGCCTGCTCGCGCTCGCGCACGACCGAGAGTTCCTCTTCGATCTCGCGGGCGCGGTTCTCGGCGTCCTTCTGGGCCTGCTCGGCCTGCGCTTCGGCAGCTCGCACCTTGCCCTCGGCCAGTGCCTCGGCCTCGAGTTCGATACGGCGGGCCTCGCGCTCGGCGGTCTCGCGCATCTCGCGCGCGGCCGCCTCAGCGGTGCGGACGAGCTCGTCGCGGGTCTTCTCGGCGGCGCGACGGGTGATTGACGCGTCGCGGGCGGCCTGATCGCGCAGGATCTGGGACGCCGTCTCGGCCTCGCGGCGCAGGGCATCCGCGTCGCGGCGGGCCTCGGCGGCCACCGCATCGGCGTTCTCCTGGGCTTCGCGTCGGATCAGCAGGGCCTGCTGGTCGGCTTCACGCCGCACCCGCTCGGCCTCCGCGCGGCTCTGGATGGTGAGCTGGTGCGCCTCGGCCTCGGCCTCGTCGCGCAGCTGAGTAGCGGTCGCCTCGGCGTCTCGGAGCAGCTTGCCGACGGTTTCGCCGACCTGCTCCATGAGCTGTTCGCGATTGGGGCCCGCGGCCCGGGTCTGCGAGGCCTCGTCCCGTTCGGAGCGAGCCTTCATCAGATCCGCGCGGAGCGCCTCGAGCTGGCTTTCGGCATCGGCAAGTTGGGCGTCGGATGCGGACTTCGCCTGGCCCAGATCACTCTGCAGTCGTGAGAGTTCGCCCTGGCGACGCTGGAGTTCCTGGTCGCGTGCCTGGAGTTGTTCGCGCGTCAGCGCGAGTTCTTCGTCCAGGCGGCGGCGCTCGCTCTCGAGGAGCTGGAGTTCCTCGCCGGACGTCGCGTCCGGCTGGGGGGCTTCCGTGGCCTGTTGGAGCGAACTGCGGAGTCCAGCGGCTTCGGACTGGGCGCGTTCGAGTGCGGTCGCGGCGGCCTGCAGCAGCGCATCCACTTCCTCGGGCTTGTAGCCGCGGCGGACAATGGAGAGCTGCGCACGACGCAGCATCACCGGCGTGAGTTCGGCCTGGGTATCACGCTGTAGATCAGAAGAGGTCGACACTTCTCGGGCAGTCTGTCCAGATCGGAGGGGAATGACAAGTACCCATTCGGACACGAGGGGTGCCGAACTGAGCTGTGTGCACACATTCCTGTCAAAGACACCGAAATCATGACAGACGACTCGGCCCACCGGCCGGATCCGCTCGGCGAGGCCGCAGAACGCGCGACCGAAGGACCGTCGATGCGGTGTTCCCCCGGACGCCAATCGGGGTTCCCCCTTCCCGTGTTGCGCGAATGCGCAGGGGGAACCCCGAGGCGCTCAGCTCAGCGGAGCGGCGATGAAATCACCGCGGCCGCTGAACGAGACCCGTGATCAGGCCGCGGCGGTGGTCTCCGGCAGGATGGTTGGCATGGCCGCCCAGGGGATCATGATCGCCCTGCCGTCAGTGACGATCTCCTCCGCCGCCCTGAGCTTGCTGAAGGCGGTGGTCACCGCCTCACGCGATGCTCCGACCAGAGATGCCCACTGCGCATGCGTCAGTTCCAGCCGGAGCTGGACACCGTCGGTGGCGGTGACGCCGAAGCGATCGGCGAGCTGGTGGAGACGGGCTCTGAGACGGTCTTCGACGCGCATCTCACTGACCAGCGCGATGGTCTCGCTGAGGCCGGTGATGCGTTCGGAGAGCACCGTGGCGATGTTTCGACCCAGACGCGGGTAGCGGGCGATGAGCCCTTCGATCGCGCGACCCGAGAGCGGCGAGACCGCGGAATCCTCGAGCGCCATCACGACGGGCTCTCGGTCCATTCCGAGCGTCGAGTAGACGCTGCCCTCATCGAGGATGGAGGTCATGAGCTCGGCCCCGTCCTCGGTGGACTGGAACAGCGCGATACGTCCTTCACG
>JACJWX010000009.1 GCA_020636905.1 Actinomycetota bacterium
CATCGTGTCCGATCCGATGGCCGGATCGACCACCCTCATCGATCCGCCGGCCGACGGCTACCTGGCCCCCAACGCGTCCGTGCACTACGAGGCCGCGACGAGCACCGAGGCCTGCGGCACCCTCACGAACACGGCCAGCGTCCGGCTCGCCGACGACTACGGCGCCGTCGACTACCGCCCCGACAACGACTCCGCGAGCCAGAGCGTCGAGGTCAACCGGGGCACCTGCGCCCCGACCCCGCCGGTGACGCCGCCGACCACCACCCCCACGCCCCCGGCTCCCGAGGTCGTCCCCGTGGTGTCCACGCCGAGGCCCACCATTTGCGCGCGCACCACGCTCCAGACCCGCGTACTCAGCAGCAAGCGTTCCTGGGCCGGCAGCACCACCGGTGTGCGCATCCTGGTCCGGAATCGGGGCGCCAACACCGCCCGCGGGGTCAAGGTCCGCTATGCGCTTCCCGTCGGAGCCTCGCTCGTGAAGCGTCCCCGGGGCGCCACGCTCCGCGGCCGGGTGGTGACCGTCCCGGTCGCCGCGATCACCAGGTCGCGTCAGCGCGGTGTGAGTCTGCAGATCCGGTGGTCGCGCCAGGCCGCCGGCGCCCGCCGCCACGTGGCGCGCGCGACGGCCACCTGCACCACCGCTCGCGCGGGTGCCACCCTCACGCGGGTCCGACCGCTGCAGGGAGCGGTGCTCCCGGCCGTCACCGGCTGACGCACGGGGCCCGCAGGAATCGCACGTCGGGGGCGGCCATCGGTCGCCCCCGACGTATTTCCCGGGCCGGATTCGCGTCACCTTGTGAGACATACTCATCCGCGATCGGACGCCCGATCGCGAAACTCGTATGATGGCTCCGCTTGAATCTCCAGATTTCCCCGGTGCGGGCCGGGAATCGGTGCACTGAGGTCCAGGGTCCCCGCCGCGTCGCCCCCAGGGGAGCGCCCGGGCCCATCTGGACCTTCGGGTAGCCGCTGCCCTCCCCCACGGTTCATTTGGTTGAGCGGTTGATGACGGCAGGATCTCGGGCATGCGGCGACCTCTCGGTCGTCGTCCACTCACAAGCGGAAGGCAGCACAGCGATGAGCAGCAACAGGTCCCAAGCACGCCGGCGGCTCGGCCTGGCTCTGGCCCCAGTGGCGTGTGCAACCCTCGCAATGGCAGGTACCGGTTTCGCCGGTCAGACCCCGGGTGGCGGATACGGCAACGGGTACACGGGTCCCGAGGGGGTCACGTGCCACGTCCCCGGCGCGCCGGTTCCCGGCCTGCCGGAGTGTCTCCCGAATCTGGAACTCAACAAGACGGCGCCCAGCGTGATCAGCCCCGGCACGATCACCTGGACCATCACGGTCTGGCACGCCGGGTACCCGGGCGCCGAGGATCCCATGGCGTCCACGGTCGGCATTCCGGTGTCGTCCATCCACGTCAACGACGTCAGCCTCGAGATGGAGGGCCTCGCGCCCGACCCCGAGTACGGGCTGCCGAAGGACGGCGAGCTCAAGCCCGGCAGGGCCATCATCTACACGGTCACGCAGACCTTCGACGACAAGATCTGCGGCAGCAAGAAGAGCGTCACCAACACGGCGTCGATGACCGTCGACCAGGAGCAGTCGACCACCGCGGACGACAGCCACACGGTGACCGTCCCGGTGAGCTGCACCGCCGATGTCGGCGTCACCAAGACGGCCGACAAGGCGACCTACGTGCCGGGAGACACGGCCAAGTGGACCGTCGTCGTCACCAACCATGACAACGCCCCGGTGCCGGTCTCACGCATCCAGGTGGACGACGCGGACGCCGCGTTGACGCCCGATCCCGGGAACCCCACGACGGTGCTGGCACCCGGTGCCACCATGAGCTTCACCGCGCAGACCGCGGTCACCGCCCAGATGTGCGAGGGCATCAAGAACACCGTGACCGTCTCGCTCACGGGGTCCGGCCCCATCGATTCGAATGCGGCCAACAACATGGCCACCGCGGAAGCGGGGGTCTCCTGCGCGCCGCCCGCACCGACCGACAGCGGCAGTGCTCCCGGCACCACGACGGGCACTCCCGCCGGGACCGAGGGGTCGCAGACCACCGGCACGACGAGCGGCACCGCGGGACAGTCCCCATCGATCTGCGCACGTGTGTCGGTCGTGGCCGCCATTCGCGCCCCCAAGCGCCCGTTCGCGGGTGCGCGCTCCACGGTGGTGCTCCGGGTCCGCGCTCGCACGGCGGCCCGGCAGGTCAAGCTGACCTACCGGCTCCCGAAGGGCTTCGTCATCACCGGCAAGCCGCGCAACGTCGCGGTGCGGCGGGGATTGGTCACGGTCAACATGGGCAACATCGCCAGGAATCACACCAAGGGCGTGGTGCTCCGAGTCCGGATCACCCGGAACGCCGAGGGTGCCCGCCGCCACACCGCCGTCGTGCGCGCGCACTGCGCAACGGCCAGGC
Organism: Actinomycetota bacterium; assembly: GCA_020636905.1. GTDB lineage: Bacteria > Actinomycetota > Thermoleophilia > Miltoncostaeales > Miltoncostaeaceae. The sequence continues at coordinate 2,435 of JACJWX010000009.1, forward strand.
GTGCGGTCAACACGGTCCGGCTTCGCCCGGTGCAGGGTCCGGTCTCGCCGGCCGTCACCGGCTGAGCCCTCGACACACCCCGATGGTCCCAGCGAGGGCCGGGAGATTCTCCCGGCCCTCGCTGTCGTTGTGATGCGGGCAGAGGTCCCGGACAAGACCGGTCGCTCAGCGCCGGCGCGCACCCTGGCAGCGCATCGTCAATCGCGTTCCTCCGCGAGGGGACACTGATGCGAGCCGAGTTGCGGGAGCGGGCGACGGTGTCATGTCGGAGCCCGCAGCGGATCTGAAAATCGCCAGAACCGTCGAACGACACGATTCAGTCGACCTGCGCGGTTCGATTTCCCCTTGAACTCCTGCACGACACAGGGTGCACAACTAGTGTTGCGTCCATTCCCTTTCGGAATGCCGATGAATCCGGCCGTCGACCCCGCCGGCTGCCCCCACTCTTCCCGGCAGGAACAAGGAGTGCCCATGACCCAACCCATCCGTACCCGGCCCTCGCGGCGTCTCGTGCCGTGGGCCCTGGCTGCCGGCGTGGCGATCGGTGCCGTCCCGGCGTTTGCCTCCGCGACACCCGTCAAGCCCACGGCCGACTGCACCGTGGTGGGGGGCAAAGACGGGCTGATCGCCTACTTCGGCTACGACAGCCCGCTGAGCGAGACGACCACGATCCCCGTGCGCTCGAGCGGGGACAGCCACAACTTCTTCAGCCCCGGGAACCCGAATCGGGGCCAGGTGACCGAGTTCGCGCCGGGTGCACACCGTGGCGTGTTCTGGGTCGATGCCTTCCCGGACGAGCCCGTCACCTGGTCGCTCAAGACGCCGGGGGTCGCCGAACCGGAGACGGCGACGGCGTCGATCAGCACGCGCCGCTGCCTGCCCAACCTGACGATCGACATCGCCGGGCCCCCCTCGGTCACCGCCGGTGAGACCGGAACCTGGACCGTCACGGTGACCCATGCCGGGTACCCGGACATCTCGCCGGATCTCCAGCCGGACGTCGCCATCCCCGTGGATCAGATCGTGACCAGGGTCCCGTCGATCAGCGACACCCCGCTGACCCCGAACAGCGTGCCGGAAGGCGGACTGAAGCCGGGAGACACCCTCACGTACACCGTGACGGGCCCGGTGAGCTGCACCGCCACGGGAATGATCGATCAGAACGCCGTCACCGGCCTGAAGGACGCGCCGGAGTACACCACCGAAGACAACACGGACCTGGTCTCGACGCCGGTCACCGGCAGTTGCACGGTCGACCTGGGCGTGGGGATCACGCCGAACGTCCCGACGACGACGCCCGGCAACACAGTCGAATGGTCGGTACCGGTGACCAACACCGGCAACACGCCCGTCGCCATCGAGGACATCCGCGTCATTTCGCCGGGCCTCGTCCTCACTCCCGCGCCGGGATCCCCGACGGGCACACTGGCGCCCGGCCAGACCATCACGTTCACCGCCAGCACACCGGTCACCCCGGCGCAGTGCGGCACACTCACCAACACGGTGCGGGTCGGCTATGGCAGTGACAGCACCCCCGAACCGCTTCGTGACAGCAACCCCGCCAACGACACGGCGGTCGGCAGCGTGGTCGTGGAGTGCACCACGACGCCGGTTCCGCCCACCACCACGACGGGCGAGGGCAGTGTCTGCACGCGTCCGAGCCTGATGGCACGGGTCGGCGCGAAGCGCCGCGTCCAGGCCGGACAGCGCACGAACGTGGTTCTGACAGCCCGGAATCGCTCGGGGACGCCCGCGGTGAACACCCGGCTCAGGTATCGCATTCCGGCGGGGATGGCGATGGTGAAGGGCCCCAGGACCGCAACCGTGTCTCGCGGCGTGGTGACGGTGAAGCTGGGAACGCTCGGCCCGAAGAAGACCCGCACGATCCGTCTGAGCCTCCAGGTCGCGCGGACCGCGCGCGCCAGCCGCGTGCACGTCGCGCGCCTGAGCGCGGGATGCTCAGGGTCGGCCGCCGGGCGGCTCACGACATCCGTCGTGCCGCTTCAGGGCCAGATCAATCCGCGCGTCACGGGGTAGCCCGGACGAACACGCGGACGACCCTCACGGCCGGGCTTTTTCGGAAGCCCGGCCGTCGTCGTTCGGATACCCTGTCCGGGTCCAAGGTGTACGAACTCAGGAGATGCCGTTGACCGCGCTTCCCGACCCCTTCCAGGCACGTGACACGCTGAACGCAGGTGGCGCCACACACACCGTCTACCGGATCGATGCGCTCGGTCCGGACGTGGCGCAGCTCCCGGTCACCGTCAAGATCCTTCTGGAGAACGTGCTCCGCAACTGCGGTCGCGGCTTCGTCACCGAGGACGACGTCCGGGCGCTCGCGGCGTGGCGTCCCAACTCGGGCGTCGCCACCGAGGTGCCGTTCATGCCGGGTCGCGTCGTGCTCCAGGACTTCACCGGAGTCCCCTGCGTGGTGGATCTGGCGGCCATGCGCGATGCCATGACCGAGCTGGGCGGCGATCCGAACCGGATCAACCCGCTGGTCCCCGCGGATCTCGTGATCGACCATTCGGTCCAGGTCGACCGGTTCGGCGACACCTCGGCGTTCGCCGACAACGTCGCCATCGAGTACGACCGCAACGGCGAGCGCTACACCCTCCTGCGCTGGGCGCAGCAGGCGTTCTCCAACTTCCGCGTGGTCCCGCCGGGCACCGGCATCGTGCACCAGGTGAACCTCGAGTACCTGGCGCCGGTTGTCGACGCACGCGACTTCGACGGCGAGTCGATCGCCTTCCCGGACACGCTCGTGGGCACCGACTCGCACACCACCATGATCAACGGCATCGGCGTGCTGGGCTTCGGAGTCGGCGGCATCGAGGCCGAGGCCGTCATGCTCGGTCAGCCGCTGTCGCTGCCCACCCCGGTGGTCATCGGCCTGAAGCTCACCGGATCGCTCCCCGCGGGGGCCACGGCCACCGACCTGGTGCTCACGGTCACCGAGATGCTCCGGGCGCACGGCGTTGTCGGCAAGTTCGTGGAGGCCTACGGCTCCGGTCTGTCGTCGCTGTCGCTGGCGGACCGCGCCACGATCGCCAACATGTCCCCCGAGTTCGGCGCCACCGCGACCATCTTCCCGGTCGACGACGAGGCCCTGAACTACATGCGCGTCACGGGACGTCCCCAGGAGGTCATCGAGCGCACCGAGGCCTACGCCAAGCTCCAGGGGCTGTTCCGCACCGACGACACGCCCGATCCCATCTACGACGAGAAGCTCGAACTCGATCTCGCCACGGTGGTCCCGAGCCTCGCCGGCCCGCGCCGCCCGCAGGATCGCGTCGAACTCACGAGCGTGGGCGACGAGTTCCGCGAGGCCTACCCAGACGGACTCAGCGGCGGCTCGTACGAGTCGGTTCCGGTCGCCAACAACGGCGATCAGTTCGAGTTCTCGAGCGGTTCGGTCGCGATCGCGGCCATCACCAGCTGCACCAACACGAGCAACCCGTCGGTGATGCTGGGCGCGGGCATCCTCGCCAAGAAGGCCGTCGAGAAGGGGCTCACGACGCCCCCGTGGGTCAAGACCTCGCTCGCCCCCGGCTCGCGTGCCGTGACCGGGTACCTCGAGAAGGCCGGCCTCCAGGAGTACCTCGACAAGCTGCGCTTCGACCTGGTCGGCTACGGCTGCACGACCTGCATCGGGAACTCCGGCCCGCTGGCCGAACCCATCCAGAAGGCCATCGAGGACAACGGCCTGGTGGCCGCGGCGGTGCTCTCCGGCAACCGCAACTTCGAGGGTCGCGTCCATGCGCACGTGCGCGCCGCGTACCTCGCGTCGCCGCCGCTGGTGGTGGCGTTCGCGCTGGCCGGTCGCGTCGACCTCGACCTGGCCACCGAGCCCCTCGGAACCGGGAGCGACGGCCAGCCCGTCTACCTGAAGGACATCTGGCCGACGCGTGAAGAGGTGGCCGAGGCGCTGCAGACCACCATCACCAGCGAGCTCTTCAGCGACTCGTACGCCACCGTGTTCGAGGGTGACGAGCGCTGGCAGAAGTTGCCGGTGCCGGACGGCGACACCTACGAGTGGGACTCCAATTCCACCTACGTGCAGCTGCCGCCGTTCTTCCAGGGACTGTCCCCGGAGGCCGGTGAGCTCAGCAACATCTCCGGCGCACGGGCGCTGGCGGTTCTGGGCGACTCGATCACCACCGATCACATCTCGCCGGCCGGCAGCATCCCGTCCACCTCGCCGGCCGGCAGGTACCTGCAGGAGCACGGTGTCACCCCGAAGGACTTCAACAGCTTCGGTTCCCGCCGCGGCAACCACGAAGTCATGATGCGCGGCACGTTCGGCAACATCCGTCTGCGCAACCAGCTGGCCGAGGGCAAGGAGGGCAACTGGACGAAGTATCTGCCCACCGGCGAGATCACCTCGGTCTACGACGCGTCAATGGACTACCAGGCCTCCGGCACGCCGCTGGTCATCCTGGCCGGCGCCGAGTACGGCACCGGGTCCTCGCGCGACTGGGCCGCCAAGGGGACCCTGTTGCTCGGCGTGAAGGCGGTCATCGCCAAGTCGTTCGAGCGCATCCACCGCGGAAACCTGGTCGGTATGGGCGTCCTCCCGCTGCAGTTCAAGCCGGGGGAGGGCCACGAGGAACTCGGGCTCGACGGCACCGAGACCTTCTCCATCCCGGGCATCGTCGGCATGGAGCCCCGCCAGGAGCTCACGGTCGAGTACACGCGCGAGGACGGCACGAGCGGTTCGTTCCAGGCGCAGTCGCGCATTGACGGTCCGACCGAGCTGAACTACCTGAAGAACGGCGGCGTGCTGCCGACCGTGCTTCGCCGGCTCCACCGCGAGAGCCAGTAGTCCCGGCGCTTTCGTGATCCGGGCGCCCGCGGGGGCGCCCGGATCACCGATGCATTCGTGGACTCGGCCCGAGGTCAGTCCGCGCCGGGCAGTCCGATGAACACCCAGGCCACCGCCACCATACCCACCAGTGTGGCGAGCCAGACGGCGAGCCGGACCGACCACGGCCAGCGCTCCGGTCTGATCAGCGCAACCACGGCGAGTGTCGCGCTGACCGCGCCCAGGGCCATGACCCCAAGGCCGGCGGCGCGGGCGAGCTGGGGGTCAGGGTGCGATCCGCCGGATGCGACGTCCCGGCTCCACAGCCAGACGAACCCCGCCAGCACACCGACCGTCACGATCCAGCCGATCGTCTCGGCGATCAGCAGGACACTCCGAGGGCGCGTGGCGGACGGGGCACGCATGTCGCCAGTCTGGCACGGCCCATGACGTTCGCTGGAACGCCGCGAGGAGGCGGATGAACCGCCCCCGGAAGAATCAGCCGAAGCGGCCGGTCACGTACGCGGCGGTCTGTTCGTTCGACGGCGCCCCGAAGATCTTCTGCGTCGTGTCGAACTCGATGAGGCGCCCGGGAGGCCCGTCCGGGCCGACGTTGAAGAACGCCGTGTAGTCGCTGGCGCGCGCGGCCTGCTGCATGTTGTGGGTCACGATCACGATCGTGTAGTCCTTCTTGAGTTCCAGCAGGAGATCCTCGATCGCCTGGGTGGCGATCGGATCGAGCGCCGACGCGGGCTCGTCCATCAGGATGACCTCGGGCTGGACGGCGATCGCGCGGGCGATGCAGAGCCGCTGCTGCTGACCTCCGGAGAGTCCGGCTCCCGGACCCTTCAGCCGGTCCTTGACCTCGTCCCACAGCGAGGCGCCCTTGAGGGCCCACTCGACGACGCCGTCGAGTTCCGACCGGCTGATGCGACTGCCGTTGAGCTTGATCCCCGCGGCGACGTTGTCGTAGATCGACATCGTGGGGAACGGGTTCGGAGACTGGAACACCATCCCGATCTTGCGTCGCACGAGGACCGGGTCGACATCGGGTGCGTAGATGTCCTGTCCGTCCAGTTCGACCAGACCTTCGGTGCGTGCGCCCGGAATGAGCTCATGCATCCGGTTCAGCGACCGGAGAAAGGTCGACTTGCCGCAGCCGGACGATCCGATGAGCGCGGTGACGGCGTTCGGCGCGATGTCCATGTTGATGTCGGCGACCGCGTGGAAGTCGCCGTAGTGGACGTTGAGGCCCTTCACCCGCAGGTGGGTGGTGCGACCGCCCCTGGATGACGGATCCGGGGTGGCGACTGCCGTACCCGTCGCGATCTGCTGGCCGAGTTCGGTCTCCGGCACGAGGCCTCCTTGGTGGCGCTCGGTTCGTGTGGACGTCATGTTGGTCACCGCAGGTGCGTGCCGTACCGACGGTACACCAGTCGGGCAACCAGGTTGAGGGCGAGGACGATGATGATCAGCGCCAGTGCCGCGGCCCAGGCGCGTTGCAGGTACGGCTCGGGGGGAACGCCCGGCGACCGATAGCTGTCATACGAGAACACCGGCAGGTTCGACATGCGCCCGTTGAAGGGATCCCCGTTGACGGACGTGATGGCACCCACGGTGACCAGCAGGGGCGCGGTCTCCCCGATCACCCGTGCGATCGCCACCACGATGCCGGTGATCATGCCGGCCAGGGCGGTGGGAAGGACCACCTTCACGATGGTGCGCCACTTGGACACCCCGAGGGCGTACGACGCCTCGCGAAGCGAATTCGGCACGATCTTCAACATCTCTTCGGTCGAGCGGACCACGATCGGGATCATGAGGATGGAGAGCGCAACCGCACCCATGATTCCCATCCGGATCCCGGGCCCGAAGAAGATGGCGAAGACCGCGAACGCGAACAGACCCGCGACGATCGAGGGGATGCCGGTCATGAGGTCGACGAAGAACGTGATGGCCGTCTTCAGGCGGCCGCGTCCGTACTCCACGAGGTAGATCGCGGTGAGGACGCCGATGGGCACCGACATCAGCGTCGCCAGCCCGGTGATGATCAGGGTGCCGAGGATCGCGTGGTAGGCGCCTCCGCCCTCGCCGACCACGTTCCGCATCGAGCTGGTGAAGAACTCGGCGTCGAACCGGGCGGAACCCTTCACCGCAACGGTCTCCACCAGGGAGACGAGCGGCGCCAGGGCCGCGAAGAACGCGGAGGTGACCGAGATGGTGACGAGCCGGTCGATCGCGCGGCGGCGACCCTCGACGAGCCATGCCCAGCCCACGAGGAACACACCCGCCACCGCCGCCGCGAGGACGATGGCCAGCGCCCGGTTCATCCCCGCCAATGCCAGCCCGACCGCCGCGAGCGCCGCCACCCCGTAGACGGCGGGAACGGCCCGCTGCGGGAGTTTGCCGGCGGTGAGTTCCGAACCCGTCGTGCCGGGCAGGACGGGGACGGGCGGTTGGGCCGTACTCACCGGGCACCCCGCTCGGCCCGGGCGATCACGGAACGAGCCGCCATGTTCACGACCAGGGTGATCGCAAAGAGCGCGAGGCCGGAGGCGATCAGGACGTCCACGGCGAGTCCGGACGACTCCGGGAACTTGAGGGCGATGTTCGCCGCGATGGTCGAGGGGTTGCCCGCACTGATGAGGTTGAAGGTGACATCACCGGAGATGGAGAGGATCAGCGCCACGGCCATGGTCTCCCCGAGGGCTCGTCCGAGTCCGAGCATGGAAGCCCCGACGATGGCCGAGCGCCCGAACGGCAGGACCGTCATGCGGATCATCTCCCAGCGGGTCGCCCCGAGCGCGAGGGCGCCTTCGATGAGTTTGCGAGGCGTCTGGCTGAAGACCTCACGCGTCACCGCGCTCACGATGGGAAGGATCATGACCCCCAGCACGAGGCCGGCGGTGAACATGGTGCGTCCCGTGGTCGTGACCGGGCCCTTGAAGAACGGCAGGAACCCGAGGTGCCCCTCGAGCCAGCCCTGCAGACCGACCATGGCTGGCCCGAGCACGGCCACACCCCAGAGGCCGTAGACGATGCTGGGGATCGCGGCCAGCAGATCGACGAATGCGCCGAGCGTCTGCGCGATCCGCTTGGGTGCGTAGAACACGATGAACAGCGACACAGCAATCGCCATCGGAATACCGACCAGCACCGCGATGGCGGAACTCAGGATCGTCCCGAACGCGAGGGGCGCCACGTAGTTGACGAACCCGTCACCGCCGGGGATCTGGGACGGGTCGGCGGTGAGCGCCGGCCACCCCTGGATCAGCAGGAACAGGGCCACACCCGACAGCGCGACGAGGATGAGGACGCCGGATCCGAGCGCCAGGCCCGAGAAGACCTGGTCGCCCATCCGTCGCATCCGGTCGCGCCGAGATCCCCCCGTGAGGGCGATCTTGTCTGATGGCTCAGCCGTGCTCATGCGTCTCCAGAGGATGGTCGGCGGATCATCGCAGGACTACTGGCCGATGGCGTCCACGGCCGGCTGCAGCTTCGCACGAAGCGCGTCGCTGATGGGGGCCGATCCGGCCGCCGACGCGGCGGTCTGCTGACCCTCCGGGCTGATGAGGTAGTTCATGTAGCCCTGGACCAGCTTCGCGGTGTCCGCGGAGTCGTACTGGGTGCACGCCATCTCGTAGGACACGAGCACGATCGGGTAGGTGCCCGAAGCGGTCGTGTCGCGCTCGAGATTGAACGTGAAGACGTACTGGCCCGGATCGTCCGTCTCGGGGGAGGCCTCGAGGATCTTGGCCGCCGCCTCCGCGGTCGGACCGACGTACTCGCTCCCGACCTTCACCTGCGCGACACCGAGCCCTGCCACCTGGCTGGCGTCGGCGTAACCGATCGTGCCGGAGCCGGCCTTGATGGCGGCCACCACGCCGGAGGTGCCCTGAGCGGTCTCGCCGCCCTTGATCGGCCAGTCACCGGTGACCTCGTCGGTCCACACCGACGGCGCGACCGCGGCGAGGTACTCCTGGAAGTTCTCGGTCGTCCCGGACTCATCCGAACGCGCAACCGTGACGATCGCCTGATCGGGGAGCGTGGCGTCGGGGTTGTCGGCGGCGATGGCCGCGTCGTTCCACTTGGTGATCTTGCGGGTCATGATCTTGGCGAGGGTGTCAGGGGACAGCTTCAGATCGGTGACACCGTCGAGGTTGTAGGCCACCGCGATCGGCGACACGTACACCGGGAGCTCGAGGAGGTTGTCGGGACCGCCGCAGATGTCCTGGGCCTTGGTGAGCTCCTCATCCTTGAGATGGGCGTCGGTGCCGCCGAAGACGGTGCCGCCCGAGGTGAACTGCTCGCGACCGCCACCGGAGCCGATGGGGTCGTAGGAGACGGTGGCGTCGGGGTTGTTGGTCTGGAAGCCGGCGATCCAGGCCTCCTGGGCCGCTGCCTGCGACGACGCCCCGGCACCGGCGATGCTGCCGGAGAGGCCCGAGCCGCTGCTGCTCGAGCTGCTGTTGTCGTCGCCACAACCGGCGGCGATCGTTCCGAGGGTCAGAGTCGTGGCGACGAGCGCGAGCGCGACGCGACGACGGCGAGGGAGTGCCATTCGCTTGGTCTCCTTGTCAGACGGGAAATGTGGGGCGGAAAGTCCGCCACTGGTGGGACCGTACGGTCGCGACCGCCGGAATCGGGTGACCAGCCAGTGGCGCTCATGTGAACAGCTTGTGAACGGGCGGACTCGTGGGGCTTCGGAGCGGCGCGGACGCGCGGACGACGACGGTCGCATCGGCCCGGGTGCGGGTCGCGATAGCCTGTGACGACGCTCCCCGTGGGCGCGCCCGATCCGCAGCAACGTCAAAGGAGAGAACGTGATCGACGTGGATGTCGCCGTCCTGGGAGCTGGACCGGGCGGGTACCCGGCCGCGATTCGTGCCGCGCAGCTGGGGAAGTCGGTGGCCGTCATCGAGGCGGGACCGCTCGGGGGAACCTGCCTGAACGTCGGCTGCATCCCCACCAAAGCCTGGGTCCAGAGTGCCCACGCGATGAAGGACGCCCACGGGACGTTCTCCCAACTCGGCGTGTCAGTCTCGGAGCCGACGCTCGATTTCTCGCAGGTTCAGGCCAACAAGCAGCAGATCGTCGACCGCATGGTGGGCGGCGTGGCAGGGCTGCTGAAGGCGAACGGCGTCACGGTGGTGGAGGGCCGGGGCACGTTCACCGACGCCAACACCATCACCGTCGACAGCGGTGAAGTGGTGCGGTTCAAGCACGCCGTCATCGCCACGGGATCACGTCCTGCGCGACCGCCCATCGACGGGATCGATCATGACCGCTGCGTCGACTCCACCGGCCTCCTCGCCGTCGAGGAGGCTCCGGCGCGCCTGGTGGTGCTGGGAGGCGGGGTCATCGGCGTGGAGTTCGCCTCGGTGTTCAACCATTTTGGGTCCGAGGTCACCATCGTCGAGATGCTCGACCACCTGGTCCCCACCGAGGACGAGGAGGCCATCAAGGAGCTGGAACGAGCCTTCAAGAAGCAGGGCATCGCGATGCACCTGGGCGCAACCGCGACGGCGGTGACCGAGTCCGGCGACGACATCGTGCTGAGCTTCACCGACGCCAAGGGCCAGGAGCAGCAGGTCGCCGGCGACCTCATCCTGGTGGCCACCGGACGGCGGGCGAACGTCGAGGATCTGGGGCTCGAGGCCGCAGGCGTGACCGCCGAGCGGACCCGCATTCCCACCGACGAGACCCGCAGGACGAACGTCGGCCACATCTACGCCGTGGGCGACGTCGCGGGATACTGGCAGCTGGCGCACACCGCCTTCCTCGAAGGGGAGGTCGCCGCGGAGAACATCGCAGGGAACCACAAGGTGGTGCACGGACCGGTGCCGCGCTGCATCTACACCGACCCCGAGGTCGCGGGGGTCGGACTCACCGAAGCGCAGGCCCGCGAGAAGTACGGCACCGACAACATCCGGGTGGGCAAGTTCCCCTTCTCGGCCATCGCCCGGGCGGCGATGTTCGCCGACCGCACCGGCTTCGTGAAGACGATTCACGAGACGTCGCTCAACGAGCTGCTGGGCGTGGTCGTGGTCGGCAACTCGGCCACCGAGATCATCAACGCCGGGGTCGTCGCGCTTGCCTCCGAAGCCCGCATCGACACCGTCGGCGACTCGATCGCGGCACACCCCACACTGGCCGAAGCGTTCAAGGAGGCCGCGTTGATGGGCCTCGACCGGCCCCTCCACTGGCCCCCGTCGAAGCCGAAGAAGTAGTGCTCAGCGCTGGCCGGGATCGACCGTGACCCCGGCCAGCTGCAGTGCCAGGGCGGTCAGCCCGATGAGCACGATCTGGTGGACGAGGTAGATCGGAAGGGCGTGCCGGCCCGGCCAGGTGGCGCGCACGGCGCCCCTGATCCGACCGACGAGTCGCTCCACGACGGCGCGGCGGTGGCCTCCGGGGTAGAGCAGCATGCCCGCCGCCAGTCCCAGCATGGCCGGCCCGAGCCAGGGCAGCAGCGGGTAGTGGTCGACGCCGGTGCCGCCCGGGAGCCTCCAGGCGATGATCAGGGCGCCGGGGACATCACTGACCGCCGTCCTCAGCTGGAGCCCGACGAGGATGACCGGCACGGCGAACGCGATGTTGAGCACCGGGCCGAGGCGCGCGAGGAGCGGAAGCAGCAGCATCACCGTCCCGATGCACTGCAGGATCCCGAACCGGACGTAGTCCTCGGAACCGAGCGCGACGAACGTTGCCACCGTGACCAGGGCGCCCGCGGCGAGCACCTGGAGCGCGCGCCGCCAGTGCCGGCGAAGGCGTGTCGCCATCGGGACGCCCGCCGCGACCATGCGCTGATGCACCAGGGCCGCGCTCACGCCGGTGATGAACAGGAAGCTCGACCCCGTGCAGACCTGCAGCGCGCGAAGCCAGCCACCGAACGGGTCGATGTCGATGTCGGGGGTCAGCCACCAGAGATCCCATGCCAGGTGGTATGCGACCATCATCCCGATGGCGAGCGTCCGCGCGGCGTCGATCTCCCAGTACCGGTTCACGCATCGCCCTCGAAGAGCTCGAGCACCGCGTCGAGCATGTCGGGGTGGGCGGCGCAGATCCCGGCGGGCCGCGGTGGCGACGGGTCGATGGCGCGCCAGGCGCCGCCGGCCTCGCTCACCAGGAGCACCCCTGCAGCCCAGTCCCAGGCCTGGACGCCGCGCTCGAAGTAGGCGTCGACGCGGCCGTCGGCCACCCAGGCGAGATCGAGCGCGCAGGCGCCGGCCCGCCGTACGTCGCGAACCAGGGGAATGATGCGCTGCACCACGCTTCCCTGCCGCCGGCGTTCAGCCGCGTCGTAGTTGAACCCGGTCGCCACCAGGGCGGAGTCGAGCATTCGCGGTGGCGCGAGGACCAGCGGCACACCGTTGCGGGTGGCGCCGGCGCCCCGGGCCGCCGCGTAGCGCTCGCCCCGGCAGACGTCGAGCACCACCCCCACCAGCGGTCCCCGCTCGTCGTGTGCGGCCACGCTGACCGCCCAGTGCGGGTACCCCCACAGGTAGTTCGTGGTCCCGTCCAGGGGATCCACGATCCAGCGCACGCCGGTCGAGCCGGCACGGTCCGTGCCCTCCTCGCCGAGGATTCCGTCCGTCGGTCGCTCGCGGGTGAGCACCGCCAGGATGGCCGCCTCTGCGGCCCGGTCCGCCTCGCTCACCATGTCGGTGGCGCTGCTCTTGGTGGTGACGCCGGCGGCGGGTCGCCCGAACCGCTCACCCAGGATGGCCGCGGCGGCGTCCGCGGCGGCCGATGCGACGTCCAGCAGTTCACGGTGGTCGACGCTCACCGGTGCATCCTGCCATGCCCCGGCGGTCCGCTACGCTGCCGCCATGTCCGAGCACGCATCCGCCGCCCTCGATCTGGTCGCGCCCCGCGGCTACTGCGCCGGCGTCGATCGCGCCATCGAGACCGTCGAGCGCGCCCTCGACGAACTCGGCGCGCCGGTCTACGTACGGGGCGAGATCGTGCACAACCGGCACGTCGTCGACACACTCGCGGAACGCGGTGCGGTCTTCGTTCCCAGCGAACTCGACGTTCCCGAGGGCGCCACGATCATCCTGTCGGCACATGGCGTGGCCCCCGAGGTGTACGACAACTGCCGCACACGCGGGCTGAACATCATCGACGCCACCTGCCCGCTGGTGAGCAAGGTGCACGCCGAGGTGCGGCGCTACGCCTCCCGTGGTGCCACCGTGCTGCTCGTTGGCCACGCCGACCACGACGAGGTCATCGGCACACGCGGCGAGGCGGTCGAGCAGGTCATCGTGGTGGAGGACACCGAGCAGGCGCGGACCGTGCAGGTCCCCGACCCGAGCGCGGTGGCCCTCACGACGCAGACCACCCTGTCACTCGACGACACGGCCGCGATCGTCGCCATCCTCCATGAGCGATTCCCCGCGCTGCAGACGCCGACCAAGAGCGACATCTGTTACGCCACGCAGAACCGCCAGGACGCGGTGAAGGCGGCGGTGGGCGACGGCGCCGATCTGGTGCTGGTGGTCGGGTCGCAGAACTCGTCGAACTCCAACCGGATGGTCGAGGTCGGCCAGGCGGCCGGCGCCGAAGCGCATCTCATCGAGAACGCCGACGCCGTCGACCGATCCTGGCTCGCGGGCAAGGAGCGGGTTGCGCTGACCGCCGGCGCGTCGGCACCCGAGGTGCTCGTGCGGGAAGTGGCGGACCTTCTCGTGGGCAGCGGATTCGTCCAGACCGGCGACGAACTCCCGAGCGCGGAAGGGGTCGTCTTCGCCCTCCCCCGCGAGGTGCGGATCGGATCCGCCGACTGATCAGGCGGTGAGGTCGCCGGGCCCGAGATAGGTGGGGCCGTCGACGCTGAACCCCGCCGGGAGCCGCTCGCGCAGCTCGTCGGCGTCCAGCGCGAAGCGCGGATCGATCTCCAGATCGACGGGTTCCCCGTCGGCGTCGGTCGGCACGTCGACTCCGGCATCCCGAAGCCATTTCGCCCAGAGCCGGTTGCAGTCGCGGCGGCACTGATCGGGTGAGTCCCCACCGGTGGCGTTCTTGATGGGGCTGAACTGCTCGGCACGGTCCACCTCGACGGTCACCGAGGCACCGGCCAGTGGAAGCGCGTCGAAGATGAACGTCTCGAACTTCACCGCGTTCGGTTCGTCGGGCTCGACCCGGTGACCGTCCGCGTCGACGTGCGCCACCTTCTTCAGTGCCCGGTGGAACGGGAGCCGTGTGCCGCCCTCGGTGAGTTCCCACGCGAACGCCACCTCGATGCAGTGGGTCGCGATGCTCCCGGCCCACAGGGTCAGCGACCCGTCGTCGTCGCGCGCGGCGGCGAGCTCATCGGGAAGGTCCGAGTACTCGACCACGCCGGTGGCGTCGCCGATCGTCGCGATCACCCCGACGCGCTCTGCCGGGTCGTGCTTGCGCACGGCCAGATTCGACATGTCGGCCCCCGCCCGGAGGTGGTGTCCCACGAACACCGGATCGGCCACGTGGATGAGCGGGTTGTCGACCTGGAACGTGAAGAACGTGCTGATCCCGGCCGCGGCCATCTCGTCGAGCGCCCCGCTCCTTCGCAGTGCCGACAGCAATCCGCCATGTCCGTCCGGCGAGAGCGCGAGCGTGTCGGGCGACTCCCGCAGGATCTCGCCCGTGCCGGCATCCACCGCCGGGAGCGTGCCCTGGACCACGAACCGGATCGATTCCGGCTCGAGTCCGAAGTGGTCGGCCGCCGCGAAGATCCGCCTCGTCTCGCGATCATTCGCGGGTGACGTCAGCACGTACCAGGGAAGGTCGGCGCCGTACCGGGTCCGGGTGGCGGCGATGCGGGCGGCGTGCTGATCGAACAGCGTCCTGCCGGTGACCGGTCCGAACGGGTAGTCGCCCTTGGGTCCGTCGAACCCCAGCCGGCTGCCCTGCCCCCCGGCCAGCAGCACCACGGCGACCCGACCCGCGCGCAGGGCCGCCTCGCCCTCGGCGCGGGCCTGCTCGGTGAGCGCCCGGCCGTCGTCGTCGACGGCGAGGGGAACGGCGTCCGGAGGTCCGATGGAACCCGGCTCGTGCTCAGCCTCGGGCGCGTGGACGAACCGCTCCACCAGCCGGTGGATCAGGTCGAGATCGAGCTGTTCGATCTGGCGCAGCAGCCGCCCCCCGGCCGCGTCCGGAAGACTCCGCACGATGTCGACGAGGTGGTGCTGGCCGGTCCGGGTGAGTTCTGCCGCGAGGGGTGGCGGTACCTCAGCCACCGGTGGCCCCGACCGCCAGGGCGACCTTGACCACGCCCGGATCGCGCTCGGCCATCATCCGGTAGCCCTCCGCCGCGTCGTCCAGCGACAGCACGTTGGTGAGCATGGGTGCCGGGTCGATGTCGTCGTTCGCGAGCAGCTCCAGGAGCGGACCGACGTACCGGTTCGAGTGGACCAGCCCGCCGGAAATGGTGATGTTGCGGACGAACTGGTCGTACCAGTTGATCTCAGGGAGCTTGCCCATGAAGTGGTCCATGCCGAGACAGGCGATCGTGCCGCCCGGGCGCACCGCCGCATGGGCTCCCTGCATCGAGGAGGTGTTCGACACGGTGTCGACGACGACGTGCGCCCCCTGACCGCCGGTGGCGCCGAACACGAACTCGCGGATCTCCTCCGGATCGCGCTGCTCGCCGACACCGCTGGCACCCAGCCGTTCCGCCATCTCGAGCCGGTCGGCGTGATGACCGAGGCAGATCACGGCCTCGGCGCCGAGTGCCCTGGCGCAATGCACCGCGGACTGGCCGACCGCTCCGTCGCCGATGACGACGACGTGGAACCCGGGCTGCATGCGGCCGGCGGTGAGACCGTGCATGGCCGTCGACATCACGTCGATCAGAGGGAGCAGGCTGCCCTCGCGACCGGGGTCGGCGACCGCCTCGGGAATCCTGGTGAGCGTGCTGTTGGCGAGCGGCACGCGGGCGTACTCGGACTGGCCCCCCTGCACGTCGCCGCCGTGCTGCCAGAGCCGGGGTGCCCACCCGAACATCGACATCCGTTCACAGCTCGCCTGGAGCCCCTCGCGGCACCACGAGCACTCGCCGCAGTTCACCGACACGCTCACGAGCACCCGGTCCCCGACGGCGGCGCTGACCACATCGGAACCCACGGCCTCGACGGTGCCGAGGAACTCGTGCCCCAGACGCGCGCCGGGCGCGAACCCGAACGCCTCGCCGGCATGGAGGACGTGCAGATCCGATCCGCAGATCCCGGCCATCGACACGCGCACGATGGCGTCATCCGGGCGAAGGATGGTCGGCTCCGGCACGTCCTCGACCGACACCACCCCGTTGCGCTGAAAGGTCAACCCCTTCATCCCGCACCCTCGATTCGTAGACCGGCGCGCGCGCACGCGGCGTCCGGCGTCATCACCAGACCCGTGTAGAACGGGCCGAACAAGCCGTACACCGCGCTGACCTCGTCGAAGCGCATCTCGTACACGATCTCCTTGACCGCGGTGATGTCATCGGCGAGGAGCGTGACCCCCCACTCCCAGTCGTCGAGCCCGGTCGCACCGGTGATGAGCTGGAGAATCCGGCCGGCGTAGTTTCGCCCCACCCGGCCGTGACCGAGCATCAGCCGCTTGCGGTCCTCGAAGGACAGCGAGTACCAGTTGGCGCCCGGCATGCGGGTCTTGGCCATCGGATAGAAGGCGATGACCCGGCGGTCCGGCAGGCGAGGATGGAGCCGGTGCTCGCGGTAGTGCGCCATTCGCTCGGACCACTCGGCGAGCTTGGCCTCGACGTCGGCCTCTCCCGCCGCCACGAGCCGTTCGCGTTCGTCGTCCTCGGTGGTGGTGTACTCGGACAGCTCCGTGAGCGACACGAACGAGTACACCGCCTCGACCGGTCCCGACTGCACCCGCTTGGCGAAGCGGTCGAGCGCGTCGAGATCGGGCCCGAGGGCCATGAGACCCAGGTCGGCTCGCCCTCCGAGCACCGAGAACGCCACCACCTGGTTGGGATCGGTTGCGGTGAACTCGCGGATCGCTTCGAGGATCGGAGTCGCGTCACCGTCCGCGTCGGCACGGAGGAACAGGTGCACGACGCCCCAGCCCTGGGAGGGCTGGACGGCACCGGGGGATGCTGGAGTGCTCACGCGGTGAGGCTACCGAACCCGCTACCGCCTCGCGAAGCGATAGAGGGTTCCGTTGGCAACGATGTACAACTCGCCCTTCGCGTCCTCGCCGAACGTCGTCGCGCCGACCACGGTGCGACCCAGACGGGCGGTTTCTTCGCGCAGTCCGCGCGGGCGCGGCCCCGCACCGATGCTCCAGACGCGACCGGTTCCCCAATCGGCGAACAGGTACCTGCCGCGCAGCGCCGGGATGCTGCGACCGCGGTAGACGTATCCGCCGGTGATCGACACCCCCTTGGCGTGCGTGTACTGGGCCACCGGCATCGTCGGACGGCTCCCCGCGCGCAGGGCCCCGCCGTAGCTGCGGCGACCTTCGAACGCGTTCCAGCCGAAGTTCAGTCCTTTCGCCCCACGCCGGACGAAGTCGACCTCTTCCACTTCGCCCTGGCCGACGTCGCCGATCCAGAGGTCTCCGCGCACCCGGTCGAACGAGAACCTCCACGGGTTCCGCAGTCCGTAGTGCCAGACCTCGGCGCGGGCGCCCCGCGTCGTGCGGAAGGGGTTGTTCCCCGGGATCGCGTAGGGCCTCCGAGCATCGACGTCGATGCGCAGGATCTTGCCGAGCGGTGACGAGAGATTCTGCGCCCGGTTCTGCGGGTCGCCACCGCTGCCACCGTCGCCGGTGCCGATGTAGAGCTTGCGGTCGGGCCCGAACGCGATCATGCCGCCGTTGTGGTTCTCGTAGGGCTGATCGATGGTCATGACGGTGCGCGCCGTGGACGGCACCGCGCGGGTGCGCCGGGCGTTCGCCCGGTACTCGACGATGCGCGTGTCACCGGAACGGTCGGTGAAGTTGACGAAGAACCGGCGATTGCGGGCGAATCCCGGGTGGAACGCGAGGCCCAGCAGCCCCTGCTCGCCACCCCCGGAAACCTGCGAGCGGACGTCAAGGAAGACCGCGCCCGGGCGGCCGTTCCGAAGGACCCGGATGCGACCGGACTTCTGCACGGCGTAGAGCGTGGTGCGCCCGGGGGCCGCCGTCAGGAAGAGGGTGTCGCCGAGGCCGCCCGAAACCCGCACCAGCCGGTATCCGGCGGTTGCGGTCTCGCGGGCCGTCGAGCCGGCGGCGGTGGTTGCGGACGGTGGACCATCGGAGGCGCCGATGGCCACGGCGGCGACGGCGAGCGCCACCGCGCCGGTGGTGATGAGGGCACGTGATCGAGTCATGCGCGCACCGTACCCACTGCGGTGGGGCCCGGACAAACCCGTCGGGCCCGGGTCCCTCGATCGACGATTCGCACCGGCACCGGTCAGGAACGAAGAAGCGCGGCCCGGACGGTGTGTGCGAGCGTCGGCCGCATCAACGCGCGACGCGAGGGAATCCGTTGCGCGTCCCCATCCAGAGGAGGAACCCATGGAACGGAACCGCTGGTCGCGCAACCTTCATCGACAGGCCTCGCTCGTCTTTGTGGTGATCGTGCTCTTCGATGCCGTCGTCGCCGCGCTCGGGACACCGCCGGAGTGGCTGTTCTTCCTTCCGCTGATCCCGCTCGCCGTGTTGCTCGTGACCGGAGGACACCTCTTCGCCCTGCCGTACCGGCAGCGCTCGCGGCGCGCCACCGCCTGATGCGGCCTCCCGTGGAGTCGGCTACGAGCATCGCTCCCGTACGATGCGCCGCATGGGACATGGACTGCACCGGCGCGTCCGCATCGAACCGGGCAAGCGTGCCGATCTCGCGAAGATCGACGCCGACGACACGCTCGGGCTCGAACGGGACGAGGCGGAGGAGCTGGTGCGCGAGCGTCAGGAACGCCTCGAGGTGCTCCAGGGGTACCTGAAGTGGGGGGCCGCGCAGGCGCTCGTCGTGCTGTTCCAGGGGATGGACGCCGGCGGCAAGGATGGCGCGGTGCGGCAGCTGGTGGCCGGCCTGAATCCGATGATCGTGAACTTCGTCGCGTTCGGGAAGCCCACGAAGGAGGAGCTCGCGCACGATTTTCTGTGGCGGATCCGCCGTGAGGTGCCCGAGCGGGGAGAGATCTCGCTGTTCAACCGCTCGCACTACGAGGACGTCCTCGTCGTCCGCGTCGACGAACTCGTCCCGGAGCCGGTGTGGCGTCCGCGGTTCGAGGTGATCAACACATTCGAGGCGGAACTGGCCCGGCAGGGAACCACCGTCGTGAAGTTCATGCTGCACGTCTCCCGCGACGAGCAGCTCGAACGTCTGGCCGAGCGGGCGACGCTTCCCGAGAAGCACTGGAAGCACAGCGCCGACGACATGCGCAAGCGCGGCCAGTGGGACGCCTACATGGAGGCCTACGAGGAGGCCATCAAGCGCACGGGGACCGAGGTGTCGCCCTGGTACGTGGTGCCGGCCGACCGCAAGTGGGTGCGGAACGCGGTGGTGCTCGACACCGTCGTGCACACCCTCGAGGAGATGCGGCTGCCGACGCCGACGCCTCCGGAGGACGCCGCCGAGGAACTGCTGAACCGCCCGGCCGGGGACTGACCCGGCGCTGCGCCTACGGCGCGTCGCCCGTGACGGCGGCGGCGGCGAGTTCGATCGGATCGCGCAGCGCCGCCACGGGCGGGGCGTAGCCGAAGTCGACCTCCGCGAGCTCGTCCACCGTCATCCGGGCGCTGATGGCCACGGCCAGCGCATGGAGCCGAGTGGCCACGTCGTCGCCTCCGGAGGTCTCCGCACCGAGCAACCGCCGCGACGACCGGTCCCACACCAGCCGCACGATGGTCGATTCGGATCCGGGCATGTAGCCGCTCCGGTTCCGCCCGGTGCGCTCGATCGCCTCGGCGTCGAACCCGGCGTCCAGGGCGGCCTCCACGGTCAACCCGGTCGCGCCGATACCCACGCCGAAGGCACTCGACACCCACGAACCGAGCACCCCGGGAAACCGCCCCGGGCGGCCGGTGATGCTGCGGCCGGCGACGCGACCCTGCGTGTTCGCGGTGGTGGCGAGCGGAATCCAGACCGCTTCCCCGGTGACCCGGTGATGCGCGGTCGCGCAGTCGCCCGCCGCCCAAATGTGTTCGACCGAGGTACGTCCGGTCGCGTCGATTGCGATCGCGTTGCGGGGACCCAGCGCACATCCCGCGGCGGCCGCGAGTTCGCTGTTGGGCTTCACACCGGTGCCCAGCAGCACCATGTCGTACCGGTCCGTGCGTCCGTCGATCGTCGCGAGGATCCCGCCGTCGTCACCCGGTTCGATTGACTCGAGCGTGCTGCCGAGACGGGTGCTCGTGCACCCCCCGACCAGCGCTTCCGCGACCGGTGCCGCGACGTTGGGGCTCAGCGTGGGCAGCAGTTGATCGGCGACTTCGAGGAGGTGGACCTCGATGCCGTTGCGGCAGAGGTTCTCGCACATCTCCATCCCGATGGGTCCTGAGCCCACCATGAGGGCACGGCCGCCGGACACCCTCGGGAGCTGTTCCTTCAGCGTGATGGCGGAGTCCATGTCGCGGAGCACGAACACCCCGGAGGTCTCGATGCCGGGGATCGGCGGACGGACCGGCCGCGCGCCCGTCGCGATCAGCAGCCGGTCGTAGGTGACCCGCTGACCGTCGCTCAGCACCACCGCTCGGCCGTCGGTGTCGATCTCGGTGGCCTCGGCGCCCAACCGAACGTCGATGTTGCGCTTCTCGCGGAACGTGTCGAGGTCGATCGCCAGCAACCGTTCCCGTGGCTCGACCACCCCGCCGAGCCAGTAGGGCATGCCGCACGAGGCGTACGAAACGTGCTGCGTTCGCTCGAGCACGACGATGTCGAGGTCCGGGTCGCCCCGGCGCGCTTCGGCGGCTCCCGACATTCCTGCGGGATTGCCGCCGATGATGACCAGTCGCTGGCTCACGTCGCTGCCAGCGGGCCGATGATCAGGCCGGGATGACCGGCTCGAGCACTGGCTGGACCGCGCGGCTGACCGTGACCGGAAGCAGACGCACGAATGCATTGAGTTCAGCGGGCTTCGCGTTGGTGGCGATGCCGTTGGCCAGCCGTTCGAGGACCGCCTGCTCACGATCGCCGAGTTCGCCGGCGACCGGGCCCAGGGCCTCGATGAGTGATGCGGTCAGGTCGTCATCCAAGACCTTGAACGCGTCCAGAACCTTCTCGGGGATTTCTGCGGACATAACGGCCATTATCGCACAAGAAACGGACGTTTCGTATCGGCTGCGGGAAGCAGGGGCGCCGAGGCGGGGAACGAACCCACAGGCACCCCACCGAGGAGCACCATGCCGGATTCAGCCCTGCTCGTCACGATCGGCGTCGCCGCGATCGCCATCGCGATCGGAACCTGGAACGCCGCCGCGAACAGCGACGACCGCGCACCGTTGCTCGTCCTGCTCGGCGTCGCGGTGCCCTCGCTGCTTGCGATCGGTGCGATCGGCGGCGCCAACGCGGGCCCGCTTCCCCTCGTGGTCGGGCTCGTCGGCGCACTCGCCCTGGCCCCGGGAGCCGTCCGGCTCGCCCTGCACACCAGGGGAGTCCGCCGGGACCGGCGGGAGACGGACGCCACACCGGCCGCGGCACTCGCCACCGGGTTCCGGAAGGCCGCCTGAGCACCGCCGCCGAGCGCCACCCGGCGCGGCTCCCGCATTCAGGATCGCGCGTCCGGGGTCGTAGACTCCAGCGGCAATGAAGGCGACGCGCATCCTCACCCTGATCGCCGCGGCGGCGATCATCCTCGCCGCCGTCATCTGGCGTTCCGGCGATTCGACGCCGACGACCCCGGGCGGCACCACCGGCGGCGGCGGCGACGCCGTGACCGTGACATTCGCTTACTCCCCCGAAAAGCGGCCACTGCTCGAGCCGCTCGTCGAGGAGTTCAACCGGCAGGGCGTCCAGGTCGCCGGACGGCCCGTCGTGGTCGACGCGAGTTCGGTGTCGTCCGGGGACGCGGCGACACGCATCGCCGCGGGCAGACTCGAGGCTGATCTCTGGAGTCCCTCGTCGTCGCTCTGGGGACAGGTCGTCAACTACCGCGCCGACGCGAAACGAGCGCCGGAGCGCAGCCCGTCCCTCGTTCGAACACCACTGGTGATCGCCATGTGGCAGCCGCTGGCCGAGGCCCTGGGCTGGCCGAAACGCGAGATCGGCTGGTCGGACATCCTCCGCGAGGCCACCAGCAAACGCGGCTGGGCGGCCTACGGGCGGCCGGAGTGGGGGCGCTTCAAACTCGGCCACACCAACCCCGACTACTCCACCTCCGGGCTGTCCGCGGTGGTGGCCGAATACCTCTTCGCGACCGGCAAGACCGAGGGCCTGCTGTTGAAGGACGTGCGCGCGCCCGCCTCGCGGAGGACGGTCCAGTCGATCGAGCAGAGCATCGTGCACTACGGGGACACGACGCTCTTCTTCGCCGAGCAGATGGCCGCCAACGGACCCGCCTATGCCAGTGCCGTCGCCATGGAGGAGGTGACGCTCGTGGACTACAACCGCCGGCTGGCCGGCAACGGCCCGAAGCTCGTCGCCCTCTACCCGAAGGAGGGCACCTTCTTCAGCGACAACCCCCTGTTCGTGATCGACGCCCCGTGGTCGAGTCCCGAGCAGCGCGAGGCGGCGACGGCCCTCTCCGAGTGGCTCCGCGAACACGTCGACGCCGACTCCGCGGCCGAGTTGTTCTTCAGGCCCGGCGACCCCACCGCGGCTCCCGGGTCAGCGCTCACCGGCGACGAGTACATCGACCTGGCCCTCCCGAAGCGCGTCCTGAGCGCCCCGGATCCCGAGGTGCTCAACGCCATCCAGCAGGCGTGGCGCGCCGATCGCAAGCCCGCGCGGGTCCAGATCGTGCTGGACATCTCCGGCTCCATGAACGAGGAGCGCAAGCTCGCGAGCGCGCAGCGCGGGCTCGACCGGTTCCTGTCGCTGATGCAGCCACAGGACGAGGTCGGCCTGACCGTGTTCAACGGACGGGTCACCGAGGTGAGCGCGCCGATCCCGATCCGGACCGGCCGGGCGAGGCTGCGGACCGCGGTCGGGAATCAGATCGCCGATGGTGACACCGCGGTCTACGACGCAACGCTCGCCGCGGCGACGGACGTGGCCGCCTCCGCGACCGACAAGCGCATCAGCGCGGTGGTGGTGCTCACCGACGGGCAGGACACCGCGTCGACCATCGACCGGCCGGCACTCGAGCGACAACTCGACCGGCTGACCGGATCCGAGGGCGAGGCCGTGCGGGTGTTCACGATCGCCTACGGCAGCGATGCCAGCGACGCCGACCTCGAGCGGATCGCGCAGGCCGGCGGTGGCCGGGCCTACATCGGCGACCCGGACACGATCGAGGCGGTGTACGCCCAGATCGCGAGCTTCTTCTGAGTGCCCGCCCGGACACGGACGTCCGCCCGACGGCATCCTCGGCCGGTCTCGCACCAAGCGACTGACGTGTCGAACCGCGACGATGCGATCGGCCGCCTGCTGGGGCGGGCACTGACGCGGCCGGCGAACGTGCTGCCGGCGGCGGGCGTGATCGCAGCGGGCGTGCTGACGGGGTTCTGGCCGCTCTACCTGATCGGAGCGGCGGTCTACGCCGTGCTTGCGGCCACCACGCTCTTCAGCGCGGACGAGGCACGGCGGGCGCTCGGCCGCGGACCACGACCGAGCGCAACGCCGATTTCGGACGCGCACCGGGGGACTCGTTTCGCGAGCGACTGGGTCAACCTCCACTACCGCCAGGTCCTCACCGAATACGAGCGCATCACCGAGGCGGTGGAGCGGAGCCCACTCTCGCTCCCCGAGATCACGGTGGAGACGCGGGGGCTGATGGATGACGTCAACGGACTGTGCTCGAGGGCGCAGACGGCCGTCGACTATCTGGAATCGGTGGACCGTGAGGCGCTGATCAACGAGCGGCGCACGGTCGATGCGCGGCGCGCTTCAGCGGGTCCGGAGCTGCGCGAGACGCTCGACCAGACGGTTCGTGCGCTGGACCAGAACCTCGCCACGATCGCGGAGATGCGCGGCACCCTGGAGGTGTTCGACGCCCGCATGGGACAGCTGCGCAGCAACCTGGGCGCCATCAGAGGTGAGGTGGCCCGTCTGGAGGTGGACGGCCACGACGACGAACCGGCCCGGGTGCTCACACACGTGAGCTCGGCGCGTGAGCTGGTCACGGGGATCACCGCGGCGCTGGAAGCGACTCCGAATCCGCCGGCGGCAGCGTCCCGGGAACCGGAACTCAGGCAGGATCCCCCGGGGGCACGACCCAGCGGGTGATCCGCTCCCAGACCTGCTCCTCGATCGCTCCCGAGGCCGGGTCGGTGGCGAGGACGGCCGTCTCGACGCGCGAAAGCCCCAGCTCCAGTGGAATGGGAGCGCAGTGGACGCCGCTCTCCTCGAGGGGCGCGAGCACCTCCCGCTCGAATCGCGGTTCGGCGATGTCGGGCAGGAAGAACACGTCGCGGACCGCGCCGTCCAGTCGATCATGATCGACGAGCACGACCAGGGATGCGACGCGTCCGGCTTCCTTCTCGATGGTGACGATCAGGTGTTCCTGCGGCGCGGTGCCCGAGGGCGAGGTCGACCAGGCCGCCCGGGGGACGGCGTCGATGAGCCCCCTGACCCAGGGTCGCCGAGCCGGCGCGTCGCCGGCGGCATCGTCGGCGTGAGCGCCGAGCGGGGGTGGGAGCGTGGCGGCGCAGGCGTGGCAGGCGTCCCGGCCCGGCCCCTCCACGATCGCGAACTCGTCGATGAGGCGGTGGGCGTCGATCGGGGAGGCGTTCCGGAACACCCGGTCGACCACCATCTCCACGAGGTACGAGCGGCGCGGCGCGACAACGGCGGCGGCGATGTCGGCCGCCCGCGGAGCGTCGCGCTGGAGCACCTCGAGGGACCGTGCGAACGTCGCCTGGGCGTCGAGATCGCCGGCGATGTCCTCGAGACAGATCCGGACGTCGCCCACCTCGGTGCCGTGGGCGCGGGCGAGGCCCTCTTCGACCAGCCTCCGGGCCCGCGCGGTGTCGCCGGTGCGCAGGGCCAGCACGGCCGCCTCGTAGCGGTCTTCCGGATCCTCGAAGGCGAACGCGCCCTCCAGCAGCTGTCGTGCGTCGTCGACGCGGCCGCCGCGCGCCAGCATCCGGGCCAGCCGCCGCCGGGCCGCCGGAACCCGCTCGGGCAGGTGCCGCCGGAGCACCGTCAGCAATCGATGCTGCACCGCGACCGCGGTTTCGATGCGATCGTCCAGCAGCAGGCCGACGATGTCGGCCTCGAGGGCGTCCGCCTCCTCGCGGGCGACGTCCGCCCAGCGCGTTCCGGCCGGCCCCACCCAGCCGAGCGAGGCTTCCCAACCCGACTCGCTCAGAATCTCGCCGATGGGGCGGCCCGGGCTCCGAAACCGGCGTCCGTCCGCCGCAACCGCGGCGAAGAGCGATGGAAGGTGTCCGATGCTCCCGCGTGTGAAGTCCTGTGCCAGCCGGGCGCCCACCTCACCGACGAGTGCCGCCTCGTCGTCGGGTTGCGACGCGACCGGCGCCGGAACGCGCTGGACGGTCGGCTCGCCCGATTCGGAATCCTCGACGCCGATGACCACCAGATCGCCGACCTGGGCGTCCGCCGGCAGGGTCACGCCGAACAGCCCCAGCAGGCGAAGTGGCGCGAGGTCGTCGACGGCGTCGATCCATCCCGCGCTTCGTGCGTCGGCGGTGACCCGTGCCGTGAGGCGGACACCCGCGAGCGTTCGATCGATCCGGGCGACCGTTCCGTCGCGGGTCTCGATGATCCTGGGATCGTTCCGCAGCGCCCGCCTGACGGAGGCGAGCGGATCCTTCGCACGCGTCACGCCGCGCGCGCGCAGAGCGGCACTGAGATCCGACAGCGGCGCGGGTCCGGCGGCGAGCATCAGAATGGCGGCGTCGGCGATGCGACCCATGTGGCGACGATACCAGCGAGCGCTCGGGGCCGGCGTGCTCCGGCACGCCTTCATGACGCTCCCGGATCGGTCCGGTCGGCATCCCGTGCTGTGCCGGGCGGATCCGTCCGTCGACCGATTGCTACGGACGAATGGTGACCGGGGTACCGGGACGCACCAGTCGCGACAGACGGCGGACGTCCGCGTTCTTGAGGCGAATGCACCCGTGGCTTGCGCGGGTACCGATCAGCTCGGGCAGGCTCGTGCCGTGGATCGCGATGCGCCCGTTGCCGCCCGCGTACTCGTTGAGGGTGCGCGAGTAGCCGGTCAGCGGGAACACCACGGGGCCGAGGAACCCGTTCGGTGTGCGGGTCATGATCCGTTCGGCGACGGCGAAGCGGCCGACCGGAGTGGGCGTGCCCGGCGCGCCGATCGCCACCGGCGCCCGCCAGATGACCCGGCCGTTCCGGCGCAGGAGCACGCGGCGCTGGCTGAGGTCGACCACGATGTGGAGCCGCACGGCCCGGAGGGTCAGCGGTTCGGCGCGGATCCAGCCCTGGCTTCCGTTGGGCCGGATGGGCAGCCGGACCTTCACCCAGCGGTTGCCGTCGGGATCGACGTGGGTGTTCGTCACCTGGAGGACCGTCGACCCGCCGCCGAGCGGTGCCCAGGCCTGCAGGCGGAGCTTCATCCGCGCCGTGATCCGGGGACCGGTACGCACCACCGACGTGGCATGCAGGCGAGCCACCCACGAGACCGCCGGCGTTGGACGGCCGAGCTTCGTCGGGGTGGCCAGCGGCGTTGCGGAAGCCGCGGTTCCGCACCATGCGACCGCGGCGATGGCACCGAGAAGGGCGCCTGCGCGAATGACCATGCGACTCAGGGTAGCGGGTATGGCGCCCGGGTCGACCCCAATTCGACTAGGCCCGCCCCGCCCGTGGGGTGTGGGAGCACCACGGACCGTCCGATGACCGGGAGTGGATGCCATCATGCGACGCACGGTCCGGCGCGCAGGTCACCCACCGAGGATCCCATCGCCAAGCATGCTCGACAACGGTCAACCGGGATGATGCGGGCGTGATCGTGGCCGTGGCACGGCGCGGCATCGGCGGTGACGCGGGGGTCACCCCGTGATGAGCCTCGTGACACTCGCCGCCTTCGGGCAGCTGAGCACCCTCGCCGACCGGGCGGCCGAGTACGGGTTCCTGGCGGTGCTCGCCGTGGTGGCCGGCGACGGCGTGTTCCCGGTGCTGCCGGGCGAGACCGCGATCGTCGCCGCCGCCGTGCTGGCGTCGACCGGCAAGGGATCGCTCTGGCTCGTCATCGCCGCCGGCGCGATCGGAGCCGTCCTGGGGGATTCGACCGCCTACTGGATCGGCAGGGCGGGACAGGGTCCCATCCGGGGTTTCCTGTCGCGCCTGGCGGGAGCACACCGCATCGAGGCCGCCGAGCGGATGGTCGGCCGCAACGGCGCCGCGTTCGTCGTGGCCGGCCGATTCCTCCCGGGTCTGCGCATCGCGATCAACATGGCCTGCGGAGCGGGACACATGACCTACCCCCGATTTCTCGCGTTCGATTCGCTCGGCGCCACGATCTGGTCGTCTCAGGCGGGGCTGCTGGGGTATTTTGCGGGCAAGGCGTTCGCCGACCAGATCTGGGTGGCCTTCGTGGTGGCGTTCACCATCACCGGGATCGTCGCCCTCGTGATCACGCTGCGCGAGCGCCGCTACATGGCACGCCAGCGCACGACGAGCACGGAGCCGCCAAGCTCATGACCACGTTCGAACTGGAGCACGAGCCGCTCGAGCAGTTGCTCGATCGCGTCGCCGACGCGGACGCCGCCCTGATCTCGCTGGGCATCCCTCGCTGCCCCGCCTGCCTGCTCATGCCGCCGAGCCTTCGTGAACTCGCTCGCGCCCGCCCGGGACTGGTCGTGGGGATGACGGTGTTCGACGGCCCCGAGGACTGGGCGAAGCGCACGGACCTGCTGTGGCCGCGGGACATCCACGTCAGCCGGTCCAGCGTCCCTGTGCTCGCCCTGCTGCGACGCGGGCGCACCGTGGCGACCCGGCCCGGCGGCGCCCCGGCGTACATCCTCGACGACTGGCTCACCGAGCACCTGGGCCCGCCGGCCCACCCGATTCCGCGCGCGCCATCGTCGGCCGAGACCTCGACGCTCGACCGCATCACCGCGCGGCGCACCCAGCAGCAGGCGGTGAAATCACTGCGAGACGCTGGTCGAGGCGCTCTCGACACCTGATTGGGGGAGTCTCCGGCAATCAGCGCTGGCAAAAAATCTGTGATTTTCACCGGAACGGGGGTATCGCGGGTGGATCTTCACTGAGGATCGCCCGGTATGGGTGGTTGCGCTGGCAGGAACCAGGTGGCAGAACGTCGCAAATCACCGCAGGCGTTCATCACCCGATCGCGTGCCCTCCGAGCTCAGGCGTAGCGTTTTCCCTGTCGGAGAGGGTCGTGGAGCAACGATGTCAACCGGTACACCGGACCAACAGACGGCAGGCGCAGTCCGCGGCGAGCTCCTCTCGGTGTCGGCGGCTGCCCGCATGCTGGGCGTGAGCCCATCGTCGCTGCGGGCCTGGGCGGCGTCGGGACGCGTTCCCCACGTCAGGACGCCCGGCGGACACCGACGCTTTCGACGCGAGGAACTCGTCGACTGGCTCGCCGAGCACGGCGGTGAACCGCCCGCGCAATCCCCTCGGACGCAGGAACTGGTGCCATCCCGCATCGACCCGATGCCCGACCTGGCGGCGGCCATGGCGAAGCTCCGCCCCGAGCTGGTGCAGGTCTTCGAGGAGGAACTGGTCCGCACCCGCATCGGCGGGGCGCATCGGGCCTCGGCGGCCCGCCAGACGCGGGTCAGCGGCACCCTCGAGACGCTGACCGAAGGGATCCGCACGGGTGACCTCGCCGGCGCGCTCCGCGAGGCCGAGTGGGAGGGGTTCCGCTACGGCGCCGCGGGCCAGCATGGGGACATCCCCGTGACCGAGGCGCTCGCGTTGCGCCGGGCGGTCGACCGGGTCCTGGAATCATCGTTCACCGCGGCCCCGCAGCAGCAGCGCACCGTCGAGCGCGCCCTCGATCGGCTCGCGATCCGGGTTGCCGCCGGGTACGCCGATGGGGTCCGGGTCCGACTGCGAGCGCGATCAGAATGAGCCAATTCCACCTCGGCCTCGGCCCCGAGCAGTGACACGATGACGTCTCGCCCTCGACGCAGTGAAGGTCCATGGCTGTCGGTGTCCGGTGCCGCCCGGGCGCTGGGCGTTTCACCCAGCACGCTCCGCCTGTGGGCCAGCGAGGACCGGATCCCCCACGTGCGTACCGCGGGCGGTCACCGGCGGTTCGATCCCGAGGCGCTGCGCCAGTGGCTCGCACGCCAGCCCGCGCGACCGAGCCGGGCGCCGCGGCGGGCCGCCACCCAGCTCACCGTGCAGCCGGCGCTCGCCGCGGCGCTGCGCGAACGAAGCAACCAGGTCGCGGAAGCCGTGGAGGGGCTCGTCGAGGGTCCCGCCGAGACCGCCTACCGGCGCCTTCCCCCCGCGGAACGCCGAGGCGTCGTCCGCGCCTGGGTCGACGCCCTCGCGGACGCCTTCGAGTCGGGATCGCTGTCGGAGGCGCTCGAGCGGGCCGAGACCTACGGCCGCGGCCACGGCCTCGCCGGCAGCACCGCCGAGATCACGCTCGGGGGCAGCCTCGCCCTCGAACGGGCCATGGACCGGGCCCTCGCCGTCGCTCCCCAGGGGATGCCGGAACCTCAGCGGCGACAGGTGATCGCCGCGATGAGCCAGCTGACGGTGCGTGTCGCGACCGCCTGGGCGTCAGCGGTGGCCGGTCGGACCGCGCGCGGTCCGGTGATGCCCGGAGGAGCGCCGACCGCTCAGGGGCGCCGACTCACCTGAGCGGACGCCGGATCGGCACGAGGATCCGTTCCAGGCGACGGCCGGTCGGTGTCACGGCGTCCACACGGATACGCCGCGCCGCGACGGTCACGTTCAGGAAATGGTGGTCGGGCAGGCACGCCTCTGCGCCCGGGGCGGTTCTGACACACGGGTAGAGCGGCGCGCCGCCGCCTCCGGTGGTGATGTAGGTGACGCCCCTCACGACCATCCGCTCGTACGCGTGGTTGTGCCCCTGCAGGACCAGGCTCACCCCGGCCTTCCGGAACAGGGGGGCCCAGAGGCGCTGCTGCGCCGTCGAAGGTTCGTGCAACCCCATCGTGTACGTGGGGTGGTGGTAGGCCACGATGACGACGCGCTGGCGGGCCACTTTCAACACGCGCCGCAGGAACCGCAGCTGCGTGGCGTTCTCCGGATCGTTCGAGTCGAGTACCACCACGCGCACCGGGCCGCTCACGAAGGTGAACCAGCGCCGCCGGCTCCCCAGCACGGTGGCGGTGGAGTCCCCGCCGAGGTCGTGGTTGCCCCAGGCGGCCCGCCACCGCAGGCCCAGGCGGGTGACACATCGCTCCGGCACGGTGAAGTTGGCGGAGTTGGCCACGCCGTCCGGCTGGTAGAAGTTGTCGCCGGTGGTGAGCAGGAACCGGAAGGGATGGATGCGGTGTTCGGCGCAGAGCCTCGCCGTCACTCGTCGTTGTTCGGGACCGCCCCAGCCCCAATCGCCCTTGACGGCGAACCGGACGACCGGCGCGGAGGCCGGCGCTTTGGCCGACGCCGATGCCGCGTCGGCCGACGACTCGATGCCGCAACCGAGCAGGGCGGTGGCGGCGGCGATCGCGACGCCCGTCGCGCATGGCCGCGACCGACGGGCGAACCGTCGGACCCGTCGCGGAGCCGGCCGCATGCCGTCGTCCTGGATGATGTTGGAGTGGGGGCTCATCCGGAGGATGGCCTCCTAGTCGGTGCCGATCTCGCGGCGCAGGTCCTCGGCCTGCCGACGCAGTCGGTCACGAGCGGAATCGAGCGCGGCGATCGGGTCGTCGCCCGCCGGCGCGTCGACGTCCGGGGACGCCTGACCGGACGCGGCGGGCGCGGTCGCGGCGTCTCCGCCGGATGTCGCCTCGGGCGCTTCGCCTCCGAACGGCTCACCCAGGCCGTCGACGCCCGCCATCCGCGGAACCCGCCGGCCCGGCTGTTGGAGGCGGCGCGACACACCGGCGGCGGTTGCGGCGCCGGCGGCGAGCGTGAACAGCGCGGTCCAGCGATTCACCAGGCCCATGTGGATCCCTCGGTCGGTTGCGGGTGGACCCATGCTAGCGAGGCCCCCGGCACACGCCATCCGAGCGGTTCGATGACGCGCGTCGGTGTGACGGAACACGACCGCTACACAGCGACTCAGACAGGGCACGGTTCGCTGGTATAGTGTCCAGCCTGCTGAGTCCGGGCCGCCGCGGAGCGGCCCGACGTGTGTATTCCCCTGATGGAGGCCGCATCATCACCCCGTACGAGATCATGATCATCCTCAACCCGGACGCCGAGGAAGAACGCCAGCACGAGATGCTCGAACGCGTCCAGCAGATCATCAGGGACGGCGGCGGGAGCATCGACCACGTCAACGACTGGGGTCGGAAGAAGCTCGGCTACGCAATGGAGAAGCGGACCGACGGCCGCTACGTGGTGCTCACCTGCTCCAGTCCGGCGGCCCCCCTCCACGAGGCGCAGCGCGTGATGGGGCTCGATCGTGCGGTGGTCACCCGTCACATGGTCGTCCGCCACAGCCGCATCGAGGCCGAGCGCCAGAAGGCGAACGGCGCGCCCATGCCGGTCGACGACCGCCCCGAGGGCGAGACGCGCGCGCCGCGCTCGGGCCGTGGTGGTGGAGGACGCGGGCGGAGGCCCCGCTAACACATGGCCGCCGACCTCAACCGCGTCACGCTCGTCGGTCGCCTCACCCGCGATCCCGAACTCCGCCACACCGGTGGCGGCAATGCGATCTGCTCGATCCGACTCGCGGTCAGCAGTCGTCAGCGCGACGAGAGCGGCAACTGGGGTGACAAGTCCAACTTCTTCGACGTCACCGTGTTCGGCCGGCAGGCCGAAACGGCCAGCAACTACCTCTCCAAGGGGCGCCGCATCGGCGTCGACGGCCGTCTCTCGTGGCGTGAGTGGGAGGCGCAGGACGGCTCCAAGCGGCAGAACGTCGAGATCGTCGCAAACGACGTGTTCTTCCTGGACAGTCGCGGCGAAGGCGGCGAGGGCGGTGGCTGGTCCGGTGGAGGCGCCGGCTCGGGCCAGGGCTGGAGCCAGCCTCAGGCACCCGCCGATCTGCCCGTCGACACGTCGGACATGCGGCCTCCGTCGTCAGCCGACGACGACGACATTCCTTTCTAGTCACCTCAAGCGGAGGCGTAGCGCTCGGATGCAGGCCATCCTTCTTCAAGATGTCGACGGACTCGGAAAGGCGGGCACGGTTGTGTCGGTCGCCCGAGGCTACATGCGGAACTTCCTCGTCCCGCGCGGACTCGCCGAGATGGCGACCGAGAACCGTGTCGCGGAAGTGCTCCGCCAGGAAGAGCGACGCAAGGCCGCCGAGGTCAAGGCACGTGCCGCGGCCGCCGAGCAGGCCGATCTCCTGAGCCGCACCATTCTCACGCTGAAGGCGAAGGCCGGCGACGACGGACGGCTCTTCGGGTCCATCACGTCCGCCGACGTGGCACAGGCGATCCAGGATGCCCGCGGCATCGGCATCGACCGCCGCCTCATCACCGTGGACCCGCCCATCCGGGCGGTGGGCACCTACGTCGTGCCGATCGAGCTGGCTCCCGAATTGGTCGCAGAAGTGAAGACCATCGTGAGCCCCCTGCTCGATTAGCCAGCGCGCACACCCCTCCTCGGCGGGGACCCAGACGAACGTGGCGACACACGTTCCACCACCGCAGAACCTCGATGTCGAGGCAATGTTGCTGGCGTCCCTCATGGACGCCCCGGGCAATCTTGCCGAGGCCTTGACGCGGCTCGGAGCGGATGACTTCTACAAGGAAGGGCATCGGCGGATCTTCCTCTCCATGAACGACCTGTTCATGGAAGGGGAGCCCATCGAGCCCATCCTGGTGATCGAGCAGCTGAAGAAGCGGGGCGATCTCGACACGGTCGGCGGAGAAACCGCCGTGCTCGACATCATGGCGACGCCGTACATCTCCGCCAGCTTCCGGAACTACGCGGAGATCGTCCGCGACACGGCGACCCAGCGCCGGCTCCTGCAGGTGGCGCAGCGCATCGAGTCGGTGGTGGCCGGCCGCGAAGGCGAAACCCAGGACATGGTCCAGCAGGCCGAGGACCTCATCTTCGACCTGTCGCAGAACCGCGTCCGGGGCGACTTCACGAGCTCGAAGGACCTCGTCACCCGCAGTTTCGAACGCCTCACGGCCGCCAGCGACAAGGGCTCCGAGGTCACGGGACTTCCGACCGGCTTCACCGATCTGGATCGCCTCACCGGGGGCTTCCGCCCCGCCAACCTCATCGTGGTCGCCGCCCGACCGAGCATGGGCAAGACCGCCCTCGCCCTCTGCATGGCCGAACACGTCGCCCTCAACGAGCACGATCGAGGGGCGGTCGCCGTGTTCTCGCTCGAGATGAGCGGCGAGGAACTCGTACAGCGCATGCTCGGGTCGGTGGCCATGGTGGACGCCACGCGCCTCCGCAACGGACGGCTGGCGGCCGAGGATTGGCCTCGTATCACGCGCGCCGCCGACCAGCTCGCGCAAGCGCGACTGTTCATCGACGATTCCGAGGGCATCACGCTCGGCGAGATGCGGACCAAGGCGCGTCGCCTGAAGAGCCGCGAGGGCCTCAGCCTGATGGTGGTCGACTACATCCAGCTGATGGAAGGCTCCACCGGCCGGCGGGACGAGAACCGCGTGCAGGAGCTCTCCTCGATTTCGCGCGGGCTGAAGATGCTCGCCCGCGACCTCGAAGTCCCGCTGATCTGCCTGTCCCAGCTCAATCGCGCACCCGACGCGCGTCCCGACAAGCGCCCGATGCTGTCGGACCTGCGCGAGTCGGGCGCCATCGAACAGGATGCCGACATGGTCCTGATGATCTACCGGGACGAGTACTACAACCCGGATTCCTCCGACGCGGGGATCGCCGAGGTCAACGTGGTCAAGCATCGAAACGGACCCACGGACCGGGTACGGCTGTCGTTCATCGGCAAGTACGCCAAGTTCAGCAACATCGCGAAGGAGTAACAGGGCATGCCGACGACCATCGTGGTCGGTGCACAGTGGGGCGACGAGGGCAAGGGCAAGGTCGTCGACCTCCTTGCCGAGCGCAGCGACATGGTCGCTCGCTTCCAGGGGGGCAACAACGCCGGTCACACCATCGTCACCGGGGGCGAGACCTACAAGCTGCACCTCGTGCCGAGCGGGATCCTCTATCCCGGTACGACCTGCCTGATCGGGAGCGGCACGGTCGTCGATCCGGCGGCGCTGGTCGCCGAACTCGACTCCCTCGAAGAGCGCGGGGTGGCGCTCGACACGCTGCGGCTCTCGGGCAATGCGCACCTGATCATGCCGTACCACATCGCCCTGGACGGGGCGTCCGAAATGAAGCTCGGGCGGTTCTCGATCGGCACGACCCGGCGCGGGATCGGGCCTGCCTACCAGGACAAGGCGGCGCGGGTCGGCATCCGCGCCCAGGATCTCCTCGACGCGAAGATCCTGCTCGCGAAGCTGCAGATCGCCCTGGAGGAGAAGAACCAGCTCCTGGAGGTGTTGTACGGGCTTCCGCGCATGGACGCCGAGCAGATCGCCTCCGAACTCCAGCCGCATGCCGAGCGCCTGGCGCCGTTCATCGCCGACACCTCGCTGCTCGTGGACCGGGCGCTTCGCGAGGGTAAGCGTGTGCTGATGGAGGGCGCGCAGGGCACGTTGCTCGACATCGACCACGGCACGTACCCCTTCGTGACGTCATCGAATCCGATCGCCGGCGCCGCATGCGCGGGGATCGGCATCGGTCCCACGCGGATCGACCAGGTCATCGGCGTGAGCAAGGCATACACGACCCGGGTCGGTGAAGGCCCGTTCCCGACCGAGATCGACTCGGCCGCCGGTGAGCACATGCTCACCCAGGGCAACGAGTTCGGCACCACCACGGGACGCCAGCGCCGATGTGGATGGCTGGATCTCGTGGCCCTGCGCTACGCCGCGCGGCTCTCGGGGTTCACTGAGCTCGCGCTGACCAAACTGGACGTCCTGTCCGGCCTTCCCACGGTGCAGCTCTGCACCGCCTACCGCACCCCCGAGGGCGACCGGCTCACCGAGATGCCCTATCACCAGACGGTGTTCCATCACTGCACGCCGGAGTACCGCGAGTTGCCGGGGTGGGACGACGATCTCACCGGCTGCCGGACGCTGGGCGACCTCCCGGCGGCGGCCCGGAACTACGTCGAGGCGATCGCCGACGCCGTCGAGGTGCCCATCACGCTCATCGGTACCGGGCAGGGCCGGCACGAGGTCATCGACCGGGTCGAGATCTAGTCGGTGACGGGCGAGTTCCGCCCGTCACCGCCGTGGCGCGATCAACGACGCGGGTACCCGTCCGACGGGCGCCCGCGCATGTTCACCTGACCAACCCCGGCGGGAGGTCCGGAGGCCCCGGGATGGCGTTCCGGGGCTGGGCGATCGGCGGCGGCTCGGGGATGGGCACCTCGACAACCGGGGGAGTGCCCGGGGCCGCCGGCACCGGATCCGGAACGGCCGGGAGGCCGGCGCTCGACGACACCGGTGCCGCCGGAGCATCCGCGGCCGGTGCGGGTTCCAGGGGGACGGCGACGGGTGATGCCGGGGGGTCGGAAACCGGCGTATCGGCCGGGACCTCGGAGGACGGCAGTTCGACGGAAACGGGGTTCCCGATCCCCCCGGTCGCCCCGGCAGTCACCGCGGCGATGGCGGGAGACGGCGACTGCGCGCGCTGAGCGACATCCGCACCACCGGTCCCTGCGGGGTTGTTCCCGTTCGTGCCGGTGCCGTTGCCATTGTTGCCCGCACCGTTGCCGTTGTTGCCGCTACCGGTGTTCCCGGTTCCACCGCCGGTGTCGGTGCCCGTACCGGTGTCCGTGCCGGTTCCGGCGCCGGGGCCGCCGGTCCCATCCGGGTTGTTGCCGTTCGTCCCGGTGCCATTCCCGTTGTTGCCCGCACCGTTCCCGTTGTTCCCGTTTCCGTTGTTGCCCGTGTCCGTCCCACCACCGGTACCCGTGTCGGTGCCACCGGTGCCGGTGCCGGTGCCGCCGCCGGTATCGGTCCCACCGCCAGTACCCGCATCCGTGCCACCACCGGCGCCCGTATCGGTCCCACCACCGGCACCCGTGTCCGTGCCACCACCGGTGCCGGTGCCGCCGCCGGTGCCGCCCGTGTCGCCCGTCGTGCCGGACGCGCCTCCTCCGACGGCGCCACCGGCGCCCGTCGACGTGTCGGTGCTCTGCTCGACGGAGGATCCGCCGCCCGTCTCCGTGGCCCCGGGGGACGTCGACGATGCCGTGTCCGCCGTGGACGCGGCGGGTGGTGTTCCAGCGTCCTGGGCATCGGTCGGAGCGGTGGCCCCGCCGGAGGTCGCGCCGTCACCGGCGGCCGGCGTGCCGCTGTCGCCGGTGACCGGGCTTCCCGCGGCCCCCGCCGAGGGGCCTGACCCGCCGCCGGTTCCGGACGCGTCGGCCGGCCCGCCCGACCCGTTCCCGCCACCAGACGCGTCGCCGCCCCCGGCGCCCGAATCCGTCCCGCCGACGGAAACCGGCGCGGCTTGAGCTCCCTGACCTCCGCCGGCGGCCGAACCATCCGCCGGAGTTCCCGACGATGCGATGGGAACCAGGGCGGCGGAAACGCTCGCGGCATCGCGAGCGGAGGGCCCGGCGCCTCCGGCGCCCGCACCGGAGGCGGGGCTCGACGCCGCGGGAACGGCCGTCGCGGCATCGCCGTTGAAGCCGCCACCCCCTTCAGACCCCGGAAGCCCCACGACGGCGATGCCGGCAAGCGCGAGTCCCACCGCCGCGGCTGCGGCGGCCGCCGCACCGCCGAGGCCCGCCTCGCGGATGCGCCCGAGCGGGTTGAACCCGCCGCCCGCCAGAATCGCGGAACCTGAGCTCGCGGTGGGGAGCAGTTCGGACAGCCACGCCGCTGCCGCCGGGTACACCGGGATCCAACCCGCGAGGCGACGGCGCCGCTCGGCGTCCGCCGTGGCGAAGAGGGCACATCCCGGACACTCGCGGAGATGAGCGGCCACCCGACGACCGCGCATGACGCGCCGGTCGCCGTTGGCGATCCGGCTGCGTACCGCCGAACACGCGTCCTCGCGCCCGGCTTCGTTCTCGACCAGCGAAACGCGCGCGTCGTGGACGAGGCGCCGCACGTCCTCGGCGCTCGTCTTCATCGCACCCGCGACGTGGCGATGCGAGAGCCCGCCGACCTCGCGCATCATCAGCGCCGCGCGCTGCCGCTCGGGCAGTCGGGCGATGTCCTGCAGCAGTGTCGAGATGCGCTCACGCCGTTCGACACGCTCATACGGCCCGGGAATCGCGCCTGACGGCACCTCGATCTCGTCGGGGAGCTCGACACCTTCCTGACGGGACCGGATGACGCTGATGGCGGCGTTGTGGGTGATCCGGAACAGCCACGGCCGCAGCACGATGGGCGTGTCGCCGCCCTTCTGGAGCGCGCGATAGGCGTTCACCATGGCCGTCTGGACGGCTTCCTCGGCGTCCTCGCGGTTGCCGGTGACGGTCCAGGCGTACTTGAGCAGCACGTCCTTGAACCGGGTGAAGACCACCTCGAACGCTCGCTGGTCGCCGTCCTGGACCAGCGTGGTCAGGGCCGCGTCACTCAGGGATGCGTAGGAGGAGCCTTGGGGTCGGGGTGCGAGGGTGGCCAACGCAATCGGCTCCGGAAGGGAAGGTCGGGGATGCGTTCCGTCGCTCGGACGGGCGACCGTGCCCACCTTCCGTGTACACCCGCTCGCCGGCGCGCGTTGCGCGTGAGACGCCAGAATCGATCACGAACTCTCCCGATTACCAGGCAATCCTCCCCGAACGGGGAGGGCTGCCGGACGAAATCCTCCGGCCTCGCCCGGCGGATCGCCGCGTCGCTAAGCGGCGCCTCCGGCACGCAGGCGAAGGGGGGCCCACGACTCGGGCGTGCTGACCGAGCGA
Source organism: Actinomycetota bacterium (assembly GCA_020636905.1). Classification (GTDB taxonomy): domain Bacteria; phylum Actinomycetota; class Thermoleophilia; order Miltoncostaeales; family Miltoncostaeaceae. The sequence goes on from JACJWX010000009.1 coordinate 40,277, forward strand.
GGCCAGGCCCGTCGTTCGACCCGCGAGAGCGCGGCCGGAAGCGCGACCACGGCCCAGGGAGCGAACTGCGCCCCCTGCTCGGCGTAGCACTCCTCGAGTGCCTCGACGCGGGACAGCCCGCCGGATTCGGGACGGGTCGTCATCGCGTCCCATGCATCGGCCAGCGCGAGGATCGCGGCACCGGCGGGGATGTCGCGGCCGGCGAGGCCGTAGGGGTAGCCGCCGCCGTCCCACCGCTCGTGGTGATGCTGGACCCAGGAGGTCTGCTCGGCATCGAGTGCCACCGCCACGACGGAGGCGCCGACGGTCGCGTGGAGGCGAACGAGCGCGTACTCGTCGGGGGTCAGGGCGCCGGCCTTGCAGAGCACGTCGTCCGGCACACAGACCTTGCCGACGTCATGGACCAGCGCCGCTTCGGCCAATCGCTCGGCGTCGCGTGCGGCCCACCCGAGCGCGTCGGCCAGGGCAACGACCAGGCGGGCGACCCGTTCGCTGTGGCCGGTCGTCGACGGATCTCGGGCGTCGACCGATCGGGCGAGATGACGGAGGCCGACGAGCGTGCGCCACCGCAACATGGCGCGGCCATTCACGTCACTCTGGTGTTCATCGATGCGTGGGAACCAGTCAATCATTTGTCCCTTACAACGCGAGCACCGACAAAACGTTGGCCGCTACTTCACAACTTCCTCATCATTTGTTCGCTATTTGCGACAAACGACGGGCGGAAAAGCCGATCAGGACGTGCTGATCGCCACGAGTGCGGCGACCCAGATCGCCAGAATCACCGCGCCCGCCAGCCACCCGCCTTCGAGTGCCACCGCGGCGATGAAGGTGGCCAGCACACCGCAGGCCAGCACCAGCCAGAGCACCCACCGCTGATCGGGTGACGTGGACGGCGCCCTCGCGTAGTCCATGACGGGGGCCTCACGCACGGGTCTGCGGTCCTCGATGTACGCGTCGAGCGCGCGCATGAGTTCGTGGGCCGCTTCGTGTCGATCGGGCGCCTCGGGCAGCCGCGCCAGCGCATCGACGATGAGCGCCCGCTGCGCCTCCCGGTCGGATGGCCGCTCACGATTGGTATCCATGTCCCCATCGTAGCCTCGATCCCGGAATGGCCCGACCGGCCAACCGCGTATGTGCGAGCATGCCCGCGTGTCAGCGACCGTCCTCGTGGTGGGAGGCGGCGGACGGGAGCACGCCATCGTGCGGGCTCTGTCGCGCTCGAACCGCCGCCCCAGAATTGTGTGCGCGCCGGGCAACGCCGGGATCGCGCTCGACGCCGAATGTGTCCCGGTCGACGCCACTGACGCCGGCGAGGTCACGCGACTGGCGCGAAGCATCGGCGCCGACCTCGCGGTGATCGGCCCTGAAGCGCCGCTCGTCGCCGGTGTGGCCGACGCTCTCCGCGCCGAGGGCATCCCGACCGTGGGCCCGGGCGCCGCCGCCGCCCGCCTCGAGGGGAGCAAGGCCTTCTCCAAGGACGTGATGGTCGCCGCGGGTGTTCCGACGGCCCGGGCGATCACGGTGACGAGTGTCGAGGAGGGGATGGCCGCCGTCGCCGAGCTGGGTCCGTTCGTGGCCGTCAAGGCGGATGGACTGGCCGCGGGGAAAGGTGTCGTGGTCGCCCACGATCCCGACACCGCGCGGAGCGCGCTCGACGCCTGCCTGACGCACGGCGTCTTCGGCGACGCGGGCCGGCAGGTCGTCGTCGAAGAGGGCCTCACCGGAAACGAGGTGTCGCTTCTGGCCGTCTGCTCCGGTGGTGTGGTGTCGCGCTTCCCGGCGGCGCGTGACTACAAGCCGATCGGCGAGGGCAACACCGGGCCGAACACGGGTGGAATGGGCTCGGTCTCGCCGATCCCGGACATTCCCGACGACATGGCGGACCGGCTGGTGGACGAGGTGCACCGCCCGGTGATCGCCGAACTGGAGCGGCGGGGCATCCCGTTCACCGGCGTGCTCTACGCCGGCCTCATGATGACCGCCGACGGCCCCCGCGTCCTCGAGTTCAACACCCGCTTCGGGGACCCCGAGACCCAGGCGCTGCTTCCGCGCCTGGACGAGGATCCCTACGACCTCATGGAGGCCATCGCGACGGGCACGCTCGAGGACCGCCCCGTGCGCACCAGCGATGACGCCTGCGTCGCGGTCGTCCTCGCGGCGCACGGCTACCCGGGCACACCGCGGGGCGGTGACGTGATCTCGGGCCTGGAGGCCGCGGCGGCCACCGGCGCCGACGTGTTCCACGCGGGCACGGCCACCGACGCCGAGGGTCGCATCGTCACCGCCGGCGGCCGGGTGCTCGCGGTGGCGCGACGCGGCGCGACCGTCGCGGCCGCGAGGGCCGCGGCGTACGACTCTGCTTCGCACATCAGCTGGGAGGGCATGATCATGCGGCGTGACATCGCGAGCGGCCTGTGATTCCGCGGTACTCGCGGCCGGACATGGCCGCGCTCTGGACCGACGAGGCGAAGCTCGGACGCTGGCTCGAGGTGGAACTCGCCGTGTGCCGGGCCTGGACCCGCCGGGGGGTCATTCCCGAGGCGGACCTCGCGACCATCGAGGCGCGCGCCGGGTTCAGCGTCGAGCGGACGCTGGAACTCGAGAAGACGACCAACCATGACGTGGTGGCGTTCCTGACCGACGTCAACGAGCGGGTCGGCCCCGCGTCCCGGTGGATCCACTACGGCATGACCTCGAGCGACGTGCTCGACACGGGTCTCGGTCTGGCCATCGCCCGGGCGGGCGAGCAGCTGATCCCCGCGCAGGCCCGGCTGACCGCGGCGCTCAAGACACTCGCGCTCGATCACGCCGACACGGTGTGCGTGGGCCGCACCCACGGGGTCCACGCCGAGCCCATGAGCTTCGGCCTCAAGATGGCGACCTTCGCGATGGAGAGCGCCCGCAACGAGGACCGTCTTCGCCGCGCCTTCGCGCAGGCGGCGGTCGGTTGCCTGTCCGGTGCCGTGGGGACCTACGCGACCCTCGCCCCCGACCTCGAGGCCGAGGTGCTGGACGAACTCGGCCTGAATCCGGAGCCGGCCTCCAGCCAGGTGGTGGCCCGCGATCGACACGCCGAGCTCATGGCCCAGATGGCCGTCGCCGCGAGTTCGCTGGACCGGCTCGCCACCGAGTTGCGCCACCTGCAGCGGACCGAGGTGCGCGAGGCGGAGGAGGCCTTCACCGCCGGGCAGAAGGGCAGCTCGGCGATGCCGCACAAGCGGAACCCGATCACCGGGGAGCGCATCTCGGGACTGGCGCGGCTGATGCGGGGTCACGCGGTGGCCGCGATGGAGGATGTCGCCCTCTGGCATGAGCGCGACATCTCCCACTCCTCGGTGGAACGCGTGATCCTGCCCGATGCCTGCCTGGCATACGACTACCTCCTCCACATCACCACACGATTGGTGACGGGCCTGGTCGTCTACCCGGAGCGGATGCGGGCGAACCTCGACAGCTCCGGCGGACTGGTGTTCAGCCAGCGTGTCCTGCTCGGCCTCGTCGAACGCGGCCTCACGCGCGAGGAGGCCTACGCGCTGGTGCAGCGGAACGCCATGCGCTGCTGGGACACCGGGACCCCGCTGCGCGAGCTGCTCGGCGCCGACCCCGAGGTGACCGCGGTGATGGACCCGGCGACGCTGGACGACCTGTTCGACCCGGGCTGGTACCTGCGGCACATCCCGACGATCATGGATCGAGTGCGCGGCCTGTGACGGCCGAGCCGCTCCTCCGCGGAAAGGTGCGCGAGGTCTTCGCGGTGGGCGAGGACCGGCTCGTGCTGGTCACCAGCGATCGGATCTCGGCCTACGACGTGATCATGCCCACGCCGATTCCGGGCAAGGGGCGGGTGCTCACGGCGCTCTCCGCGTACTGGTTCAGGACCCTGGCGGACGTCGTTCCGCACCACATGATCAGCACGGATCCCGAGGACATGCCCGAGGCCTTCCGCGCGGAGGCCCGTGAGGGCCGCGCGATGCTGGTCCGCCGGCTGGCGATGTTCGAGATCGAGTGTGTGGTGCGTGGGTACCTCGCGGGTTCTGGATGGCGCGAGTACCGCGACACCGGCGCGGTCTGCGGCCACGCCCTGCCGCCGGGCCTCCGCGAAGGCGACCGCCTGCCGACGCCGATCTTCACGCCGGCCACCAAGGCCACGAGCGGCCACGACGAAAACATCACCCGCGAACGCGCCGCGCAGATCGTTGGGGCCGACGCCGTTGCGGACCTGGAGCGGCTGTCCATCGAGCTGTACCGCCGCGGACACGATCGCTGCGCCGAGGTCGGGATCATCCTGGCCGACACCAAGTTCGAGTTCGGACGCGACGCCACGGGCGGCATCGTGCTGGGCGACGAGGTCATGACGCCCGACAGTTCACGGTTCTGGCCGGCCGATGAATGGGTGCCCGGACGCCCGCAGCCGTCGTTCGACAAGCAGTTCGTGCGTGACTGGCTCGATCAGCGCGGATGGGACCATTCGCCCCCCGGTCCGGAGCTGCCGGCGGAGGTGGTGGCCGGCACCCGCGATCGGTACAACGAGGCACACGCGCGCATCACCGGGGCCACCCCGGCCACCGATTCCCGGAACCCACAACCCAGGTGACGAAATGACTCGCATCGTCGTGACGGTCATGCCCCGCGAGGGCGTGCTGGATCCACAGGGCCAAACCGTGCACGGGGCACTCGAACGGCTTGGATTCGACGGTGTGGGCGACGTTCGCATCGGCCGCCGGATCGAGCTCGAGCTCGAGGGGTCCAACCCGGAGGAGGCGGCCCGCGAGATGTGCCGCCGGCTGCTCGCCAACCCGCTCATCGAGGACTTCGACATCCAGGTGGAGGGCACGTGAGCGTCGCGGTCGTCCGGTTTCCCGGGTCCCTCGATCACGACAGCGCCGTCCGCGCGGTGCACGGGCTGGGCGGCACCGCCGAACTCGCCTGGCATGACGACCGGGCGCTGCCGGCCGGGACGACGGCCGTGGTCATCCCGGGCGGATTCTCCTACGGCGATCACCTGCGTCCCGGGGCCATCGCATCACGGTCGCCCATCATGCGAGCGGTGGTCGACCACGCAAACGCCGGCGGGCTGGTGCTCGGCATCTGCAACGGCTTCCAGGTGCTCTGCGAGGCGGGCCTGCTCCCGGGCGCCCTTCGCCCCAACGCGACGCTCTCGTTCGTGTGCCGTCAGGTCACGCTGGAGGTGAGCGACGGCGGCACCCCGTTCACCGAGACGGCCTCCGGTCCGCTGTCCATTCCCATCAAGAACCACGACGGAGCCTGGTACGGAGACCCGGACCGCGCCCGCGTGGTGCTGCGGTATCAGGGCGAGAACCCGCTCGGCGCGGTGGACCGCGTCGCCGGCGTCGCCAACGAGGCCGGAAACGTCATGGGGCTGATGCCCCACCCTGAAGAGGCCGTCGATCCGCTCCTCGGCTCCGTGGACGGGTGCGTCCTGTTCCGGCCGCTGGTGGCCGCATGAGCCAGCCGCTCCACCGCCAGCTCGGGCTGACCGACGCCGAGAACGACCGCATCCCCGAGCTGATCGGCCGGGCGCCCAGCGACGCCGAACTCGTGATGTTCAGCCTGATGTGGAGCGAACACTGCTCCTACAAGCACAGCCGTCCGCTGCTGCGCCGGTTCCCCACCGAAGGACCACACGTGGTGCAGGGTCCCGGCGAGAACGCCGGAGCGATCGACGTCGGCGACGGGCTGGCCATCGCCCTGAAGATCGAGAGCCACAACCATCCGTCGGCGGTTGAGCCGTTCGAGGGCGCCGCGACCGGTGTCGGCGGCATCGTCCGCGACATCCTCGCGCTCGGCGCACGCCCCATCGCGCTGCTCGATTCGCTGCGCTTCGGCCGTCTCGACAGCGCCCGGAGCCGGCACCTGTTCACCAGGGCCGTCGCGGGCATCGGGCACTACGGGAACTGCATCGGCGTGCCCACCGTCGGCGGTGAGGTCAGCTTCGACGACCGCTACGAGGACTCGTGCCTGGTCAACGCGATGTGCATCGGCGTGGTTCCCGCCGGCGCCATGCTGAAGGCGCAGGCGCGGACGCCCGGCAACCACCTGGTCCTGATCGGCAACCGCACGGGCCGCGACGGAATCGGCGGCGCCAGCGTCCTCGCGTCGGCCGAGCTCTCCCACGACGACGAGGACAAGCGCCCGTCGGTTCAGGTGAGCGACCCCTTCACCGAGCGCAAGTTGATGGACTGCTGCCTGGAGCTGGCCGCGGCCGGCGCCTTCGTGGCGCTCCAGGACCTCGGCGCTGCCGGACTCACGAGCGCGGCGAGCGAAATGGCCAGCAAGGGCGGTGTCGGCATCGATGTCGACCTCGACCTGGTCCCGCTGCGGGAGCAGGGGATGGCGCCGGCCGAGATCCTGGTGTCCGAATCGCAGGAGCGGATGCTCGCCGAGGTCGCGCCGGAACGACTCGACGAGGTCGTCGAACGCTGCCGGCGGTGGGAGCTCGATGCCACCGCGATCGGCGTGATCACCACCACGGGGAACTTCACCGCACGGCACGGCGGCGCCATCGTCGTGGACATTCCCGCCGCGGCCCTGACCGACGACGCCCCGACCTATGCGGTGCCGGTCGACCCGGCGCCGACACCCGCGCCGACCCCCCTGGACCGGATTCCGATGCCCCGGGACCTTTCCGCCGCCTGGATGGAGCTGCTCGGACGTCCCAACGTGGCCAGCAAACGGTGGATCTACGAGCGCTACGACCATCTCGTGGGCGCCAACACCGCCCGCAGGCCGGGCGGCGACGCCGCGGTCATCCGGATCCCGGGGACCGGCACCGGGCTGGCGATCACCACCGACTGCGCCGAACGACATTGCGAGGCCGATCCGCTCGGCGGCGGCGCCGCGACGGTGCTGGAAGCGGCCCGCAACCTGGCCTGTGTGGGGGCCCGCCCCGCCGCGGCGACGGACTGCCTGAACTTCCCCAACCCCGAGAAGGGCGCCACCGGCTGGCGGCTCCAGCAGGTCATCGAGGGGATGTCGCTGGCACTGGAGGCGCTGGACGTGCCGATCGTCTCCGGCAACGTGTCCCTCTACAACGAGAGCCCGGAGCGCCTCATCTATCCGACCCCCGTCGTGGGCATGGTGGGGCTCATGGCCGACGCGTCGGCGAGCGTTGGGGAGGGCTTCACCGGACCGGGCGATCTGGTCGTGCAGATCGGAAGCGGTCCGGTGCGGCTGGATGCGGGCGAATGGCTCGGCGACGCGACTGGGGCACCGCCCGCCCCCGACATCGCGGCCGAGGTCGCCGTCATCGATCTGGTGGTCCGCGCGGCGACCGCCGGGCTCCTGCAGTCGGCGCACGACGTGTCCGGCGGCGGCATCGCGGTGACCCTTGCCGAGTCGGCGCTTGCGCATGGCATCGGTTGCGAGGTCTCATTACCCACCGGACGTCGCCCGGACGAGGACATGTTCGGCGAGGGCGGTGGGAGAATCATCGTGAGCTGCCACCCCGAGCACCTGGATCAGCTGCGCGAGATGGCGGGGACGGTGCCGATCGCGCAGATCGGCACCACCGGCGGCCGGACGGTTACGCTGCGGATGGGCGAGGCGGGGGCTGAGCTGCATGTCGAACAGATCCGTGACACCTTCGAATCCGCGCTCCCGAAGGCGTTGACGTGAGCGACGTCTTCGACGGACACCTGCACGAGGAATGCGGGGTCGCGGGCGTGGTCGCGTCCGGCCGCGACGTCTCGCGGCTGATGTTCTTCGCGCTGCACGCACTCCAGCACCGGGGCCAGGAAAGCGCCGGGATCGCCGTCAACGACGACGGGCACGTGATGGTGCAACGCGACCTCGGCCTCGTGAGCGCGGTCTTCGACGAACCGTCCCTCCAGAGCCTGCGGGGCGCCGCCGCCATCGGCCATGTGAGGTACTCGACCACCGGCGCGAACCGATGGGCGAACGCCCAGCCGGTCACCAGGAACCGCGGTGACGGCATGGTGGCGCTCGGCCACAACGGCAACCTCACCAACACCGACGCCCTCCGCGCGGAGCTGAGCGGCGACCCGGAACCGCTCGTGGCGACGAACGATTCCGAACTCATCGCCGCGCTCGTGGCCCGCGAGCCGGGATCGCTGCTGGACGCCGTCGCGGCCGTGATGCCGAAGCTCGTCGGGGCGTTCTCGGTCGTCGCCCTGTCGCATCGCGAGCTGGTCGCGTTCCGGGATGCGAACGGCGTGCGGCCGCTGGTCATCGGAACGTTCGACGGCGACGGCTACTGCGTCGCGTCCGAGACGGCCGCACTCGACCAGATCGGCGCCACGCCCGTCCGGGACGTGCGGCCGGGCGAGGCGATCCGGCTTCGCGAGAACGGCTTCGACAGCATCCAGGCACTCGAACCCGGGGAGCCCAGGCTCTGCGTCTTCGAGTCCATCTACTTCGCCCGTCCCGACAGCGTGCTGGAGGGATCCACGGTCTGGGGGCAGCGACGCGCCATGGGCGCCGAACTCGCCCGCGAGCATCCCGCCGAGGCGGACCTGGTCGTGGGCCTGCCCGACAGCGGAACGCCGGCGGCGATCGGCTTCGCCGAGGCATCCGGGATCCCGTACGCCGAAGCGGTCGTCCGCAACCGCTACGTGGGCCGGAGCTTCATCCAGCCCGACCAGGACCTGCGCCGGAACGGCGTCAAGCTCAAGTTCAACCCGCTGCGCGAGGTCATCGCCGGAAAGCGGCTCGTCGTGGTGGACGACAGCATCGTGCGGGGAACCACCACCGGCCAGGTGGTGGCGATGCTCCGGGAGGCGGGGGCCCGCGAGGTCCACATGCGCATCTCCAGCCCGCCGCTGCGCTGGCCGTGCTTCTACGGAATCGACATGCCGAACCGCCACGAACTCGTGGCGTCGTCGCACTCGGTGGAGGAAATCGCGGCGATGACCGGCGCCACGTCGCTCGCCTATCTCGGCCTCGATGCCCTGCAACGGGCACTCGGGCAGCCCTCGGACCGGTTCTGCCGCGCGTGTTTCACCGGTGAGTACCCGATCCCCGTGCCCGACTCGACGATGAAGCTGCGCTTCGAGTCGCCGGTGCGCGCATGAGCCCGGCGCCCGAACAACCGGGGATCTCCTACCGGGACGCCGGCGTCAACCTGGACGCGGCACGGCGGCACACCAACGCCATTGCCGGACTGGTCTACGGCGGAGTGGCCGGGTTCGCCGGGGCGCTCCCGATCCCAGCGATGCGGAACGGGATGCTGGTGGCCTGCACCGACGGCATCGGCACCAAGTTGCTGCTCGCGAAGGAGCTGGGCCGCATCGAGGGCCTGGGCCAGGACCTGGTCGGGATGTGCGTCAACGACCTCATCTGCAGCGGCGCGAAGCCGCTCGGGTTCCTGGACTACCTGGCGGTGGGGGCCCTCGATCCGGGCCAGGCCCGGGTCCTGGTGCAGTCGGTTGCGCTGGCCTGCACGGCCGCGGACTGCCACCTGCTCGGGGGCGAGACCGCCGAGATGCCGGGGCTCTACCAGCCGGGACATTTCGACCTGGCCGGGTTCGCCGTCGGTGTGGTGGAGCGGGACGCGATGCTCGGTCCCGATCGGGTCCAGCCCGGCGACCTCGTGATCGGCATTCCGTCCTCGGGCATCCACAGCAACGGGTTCAGCCTGGTGCGCAAGCTCATCGACGACGGCGGCCTGGGCGCCGATCCGGATCTCCTGCTCACCCCCACACGGCTGTACGTGAGCGAGGTCCTCGGACTGCTGGGGGCCGGGGTGGAACTCCACGCCGCGGCCCACATCACCGGCGGTGGTCTCCCCGAAAACCTTCCCAGGGTGGTTCCGGACGGGATGCGCGCCGTCCTCGACCCGCGCACATGGACGGTGCCACCCGCCATCGATCGTGTCCTCGCCACGGGTCGCGTGTCCGACGAGGATGCCTGGAACACCTTCAACATGGGGATCGGGATGTGCCTGCTCGTCCCGCCCGACGTGGGCGACGCCGTCACCCGGGCGGTGCCGGATTCCCGCCTGATCGGCTGGATCGAGCACGGCGAGGCGGGGCTGCGCTTTGTCTAGCCCGTTCCGGGTCGTGGTCCTGATCTCGGGGACGGGCACCAACCTCCAGCGCCTGATCGACACGGTGCACGTCGGTGGCGAGCCCATCGAGATCGTCCGGGTCGTGTCGTCCCGCGAGGACGCGGCGGGCCTGCAGCGCGCCGAAGACGCGGGGATCCCGACGGCGGTGGTTCTGCAGTCCGACCACCCGGACCGCGCGGCGCGGGACGCCGCGCTCGCCGACATGGTGGAGGAAGAACGTCCCGACCTGGTGGTGCTCGCCGGATGGATGAGCATCCTCACGGGCACGTTCCTGGACCGGTTCCCGGACCGGGTCATCAACCTGCATCCGTCCATGCTGCCGGCCTTCCCGGGAATGCACGCCATCGAGGAGGCGCTGGCCTGGGGTGTCCGCTGGACCGGTGTGACCGTGCACTTCGTGGAGGAACAGGTCGATGGCGGTCCGCCGATCCTGCAGGAGCCGGTCGAGGTTCTGTACGGTGATTCGGCCGAGTCACTCACCGCGCGCATTCGTGAGGTCGAGCATCGGCTGGTCCCCCGAGTCGTCAGGCTGATGGCCGAGGGACGTGTGCAACGTGATCCGGTGCACCGTCGCCGGGTGTCGATCTCGGAGGGGACGTCGCAGTGAAGGTCCGTCGCGCACTCATCTCGGTCTCGGACAAGACGGGACTCGAGGAACTCGCCCGGGGTCTGGTCGAGCTCGGGGTTCAGATCATCTCCTCGGGTGGCACCGCCACCGCGATCGCCGAGATGGGGCTCCCGGTCACCCCGGTGGACGAGGTCACCGGGCAACCCGAGATCCTCGGCGGGCGGGTGAAGACGCTGCATCCCAAGATCCACGGCGGCATCCTCGCCCGTGAGGGCCTCGCCCAGGACGTCCAGGACATGGCCGACTCGCAGATCCAGCCGATCGACCTGGTGTGCGTGAACCTGTACCCGTTCGAGCGGTACGTGAACCGGCGCGGCGTCACCGAACAGGAGCTGATCGAGCAGATCGACATCGGCGGACCCGCGATGGTCCGGGCCGCGGCCAAGAACCACGACCGGGTGGCAATCGTCACCTCGCCCCATCAGTACCGCCTCCTGCTGGACGAACTGGAGGCCGGCGGTGGCGAGGTCAGCGGCGACACCCGCCGCAGGTTCGCGGCCGCCGCCTTCCAGCTGACGGCTCGCTACGACTCGGCCATCGCGAACTGGATGGCCGACCACGACGGCGCGTTCCCCGACAACGTGATCATGGGCTTCGAACGCGCGCTCGACGTCAGCTACGGGGAGAACCCGCATCAGCGCGCCGCGTACTACGTGGAGCGCGGAGCCCGCATCCACCTCCTCTCACGTGTCGAGAAGCTGCACGGGAAAGACCTGTCGTTCAACAACCTCCTGGACTTGGACTCGGCACGGAACCTGCTCGCCGAGTTCTCGGTTCCCGCCTGCGTGGTGATGAAGCACAACAACCCATGCGGTGTCGCCGTGGCGTCGGACGTGCTCACCGCCTACACCCGGGCGCGTGACTGCGACCCGGTGTCCGCCTACGGCGGGGTCATCGTGGTCAACCGGCCGGTCACCGCCGAACTGGGCGAGCTGCTGGCGGGAACGTTCGTGGAAGTGCTGCTCGCGCCCGGGTTCGAGGATGCGGCGCTCGAGGCGTTGACGCGCAAGCCGAACACGCGGCTGCTTCGCAACGACGAACGGCGGCGACGCAACATCACCGAGCGCGACTTCCGACGGGTGCTCGGCGGCATCCTCATCCAGGACCGCGACGCGGAGACGGAAGACCGGGACCACATGACGGTCGCCACGTCCCGCCAGCCCACGGACCGCGAGTGGGGGGACCTCCTCTTCGCCTGGCGGGTGTGCAAGCACGTCAAGAGCAACGCCATCATCCTGGCCCGCGACCTCGCCACCGTCGGCATCGGCGCCGGGCAGATGAGCCGCGTGGACTCCGTGCGCCTGTCGATCGAGAAGGCGCAGTCTCCCGTCGAGGGCTCGGTGCTGGCCTCGGACGCGTTCTTCCCGTTCGCCGACGGTCCCGAAGCAGCCATCACGGCCGGCGTCACGGCGGTGATCCAGCCGGGCGGGTCGATCCGCGACGACGAGGTCGTGGCGGCCGCCGATGAGGCCGGCATCGCCATGGTTATGACCGGTCGGCGCCACTTCCGACACTGAGCCTCGCCCCGGGCCGCGTGCCTCGAGCGGCTCGATGGCCCTCGTCGCCCGTCCCGGCCTCGGGTCCGACCACCGCAGAACGACGTCGGGGGCGCCACCGGCGCCCCCGACGAAGGTTCCGATCGCCTGAAGTCTCCTAGGTCGAAGCGTTCCCGGGCGACGCCTCGGTGACGGTGTCACCGTTCTGCGGCTCCTCCGGACGCGGCTTCATCACGCGGATGCAGGCCTGCCCGCGATCCGGCCGCGCGTTCTCGGCCAGCGCGAGCACCTGATTGCAGATACCGCCGCGACGGATGCGCGCGATTTCGCGGCGACGCTGCTTCGCGGTCATCCGCTTCACGAGCGCGCGGGCGCGGCGATCCATGGTCGGACGGCCCAGCGCGCGGGTGTAGAGCGTGAACACCTTGCGCTGTCCGACGCCCAGGTCACCGCTCCACAACAGCACCTTGTTGGCGCGGCGTGTCTTCTCGTTGGTGACGACGCCGAGCTGCTTGGGAAGCAGATCGACGACCCGGACCCGGCTGAGATCGGACTTGCCGGTGTTGCGCACGATGATCTTCCACTTCACGATCATGCCGTTGTCGACCGCCCGGCGACCGACGACGCGCTTGTGCACCGTGATCGAGCCGACGGGGTCCTCCTTCGGCGTGATGATCGGACCCTTGGGGTTCTTCGAGGGCGTCACATCGGCCGGTTCGGTCTTGCCGCCGTTTTCCACGGTGACGACCGGCGGCTGCGCGGGCTCACCCTTGGTGGGCGGCGGCGGCGGGCAGATCCGGATACTGGCCTCGTCCTTCGCGAGGAGCTGGGCCCTTGGCCCTTCCTCGACGTACCCGTTGTCGGGCAGCTGGACGAGCTGTGCGACCTCGAGGTCCGGAACCTCGGGCATCCCCCAGACTCGCGCCTGGTTGTCCCAGACCCGGCACTTCCCGATGTACGCATCGAGGTAGCGCGTGTAGGTGAAGGTCTTGGAGGTCCCGAGCTTGGGATGGAGCACCCGGGTCCAGCCGTACTGCATCGTGTCGGTGACCTTCACGTACGGGTCGGTCTCGTCGTAGCTCGCCTCGCCCATCTTGGCGTAGGCCGACGCGCTCCGCATGCGGAAGAGCGCCCGGTGACGCCGGAGCGTCTCGGGGGCGTTGTCAGCGATCTCGGTGTTCTCGGTGTCGAACTCCTGCACGATCTCGGGGTTCGGTTCGACGTCGCGAACGAACTTCGGCCAGATGATGGACGCCGTGTTCTCCACGCCCTTCTTCGGGGTGTAGTCCAGTTCACAGACGTAGCGACCGGTGGCCTCCTCACCAGGAGCGAGTTCACCCTTGATGACGATGGCGCCGTCCGGAAGCCCCTGGAGGTACTCCTTGAGCTCCGGCAGGGTGAGGTCCTCGACCGGAGGAGGACCCGCCATGCGAGCGACCCTCGGGTCGTTGTCGTCGTCCAGGATCCGGCAGTCGCCACCCGGAAGCACATCGGTGACGATCGCCGGCACGGTGAACGGGTTCGGGTTCTTGATCGTGATGGTCCCGCGGACGATGACGTCCTTCGCGGTCCAGTCCTTGGTGACGGCCACGGTGTAGTTCGCGGCCACCGAGTTGTTCTTGGCGTCGTAGCCGGCCTTGCTGGAAACCGACTTGTCGACCGACCAGTGGTTCTCACGGGTGTAGTGGATCTCGGCGGTCTTCGAGATCCGCAGGTTCCTGACCGGCAGCGGTTCCTGAGGCGGCATGACCACCTCGGGTCCGGTGACGGCCGGGGGCGGCTCAGCGGCGGTGGCGCCCGAAGCGAGCCAGAAGGCCGCTCCCGGTACCGCCAGCGCGGCGAGCGCGACACGCACTCGGCGTGGTCGAGTGGTGATCTTCACGGGTGTACCTCTCCACTTCTGATGGCGTCCTGCCCGTTTCACGGAATGGGGGCCGGTGCGAGAGTCCGTTGTGATCGCCTCGAAAGCGAAACCCATCCGCATGGGTTCGCGAACCCTCCGGATGGGGCGTTTCGGGCCTATTCCATGGTCGAGCCTCCCAAATCGTTCCGGTGCGGTGACGGGTGGGGGTACCCTCGAAGGTGTGCGACATGGTCTCCGTCACATCGCCCTGGCCTTGAGCCTGCTGTCCGTCGGTCCAGTCACGGCGTCCGGCGCGATCGACGTGTTGAGTCCGGACCCGAGGGTGCAGGGTGCCGTGCTCGCCGCGCCCGCGATCTACCGTGTCGAGGCCCGCTACGAGGTTCGCGGCGTCCGGGTTGGGCGGCAGCGCATCCTGCTTCCCCCGGCGGGTCGCCGCATCACCGAGGTCGGCACCGCCTTCGGCGTCTCCAACCGCGGCCATCTCATCTCGGTGGCGCACGTCGCCGCCCCCGACGCCGGCACGCTGGCGAGGGCCGTGGGCTCACTTGCGCTGGCGCAGCGCGGACAGTCCGATGCGACCAGCGCCTACGTGCGCGACTGGGTGGCCCTGAACGACGTCCGCGCGTTCGGGGTGCGGCGGATTTCGCTGACCGTCGCCGCCGCCATGCCGGATCCGGGCTCACCCCGGGCCGAGTACCCGGCCACCGTGGTGCCGGGTGGCCGGGCCGCCGGCGACGACCTGGTGATGCTGAAGATCGACGCGACCGGCACGCCGGCGCTGTCGCTGGACACGAGCATGACCGTGGGGACACCGGTGGCGACCATCGGGTTCGGCAGCCAGACGCCGACCACCACGCTCAACCTGCCGCCGATCCCGACCGTCCGGGTCGGCGTGCTGGGCCGCACGGGAACGGTCGCCGACGAGCCGGGCTCGCGGTACACGGTGGTGTCCACCAGGGTTGAGACGGGTGATTCGGGAGGCCCCGCCGTCGATGCCGACGGCCGTGTCCACGGCGTGGTGCGCTGGCTGAGCCGCCGCGACGGGGGATACCTGATCCGGGCGAGCCGGGTGGATGCCCTGACACGACGGGTTCTCGGCCGTGATCCCGGTCCCCCCGGTCCGGCCCAATCCGACTTCCGGAGAGGCATGCGCCTCGCGTGGTCCGGGCACCTGGATGCCGCCATGGCCGCGCTCGACGCGGCCGAGCGCCGGGATCCGGGGCACACCCTCGCGGGACCGGTGCTGGAGCGTCTCACCCGGATGCGGGCCGCAGGGCTCCATGCGACCTCACCCGACTGGCGGCGCTCGCTGTGGTTCGCCGTTTCGGCGCTCTCGGCGCTGGCGGCCGCATGGTGCGCGTGGGCGCTCCTCCGCAGCGCGCCGCGGTCCGGACCGGTGGCCGAGCGTAGACTTGATGATTGATGCGCGTCGGTGTTCCAGCGGAGGTCAAGCCTGACGAATACCGCATCGCGCTGACTCCGGCCGGGGCACTCGAGCTCGTGCATCGAGGCCACGAGGTGTGGGTGGAACAGGGCGCCGGGCTCGGCGCCAGCTTCACCGACGAGGACTACGTTCGCGTGGGCGCGCGAATCGGCGACGCGGGCGACTGCTGGGCCTCCGAGCTGGTCCTCAAGGTGAAGGAACCGATCGCCGCCGAGTTCGGATTCCTCCGCGACGACCAGATCCTGCTCACGTACCTGCACCTCGCCGCCAACCACGGCGTGGCCGCCGCACTGTGCCGCGCCGGAACGACGGCCGTCGCGTACGAGACGGTGGAGGATCCCCAGGGCAGGCTGCCGCTCCTTGCGCCGATGAGCGAACTCGCCGGGCGATTGGCGGTTCAGGCCGGAGCCCGGTACCTGGAGCGGCCCCACGGAGGCCGGGGTGTGCTGCTCGGCGGGATTCCGGGCGTCGCGCCGGGGCGCGTGGTGATCATCGGCTCCGGCATCGTCGGCACGAACGCCGCCGTGGTGGCAACGGGCATGCAGGCGCACGTGACGGTGCTGTCGCGCAACGTCGGCCGCATGCGCGAACTGGAGATGGTGCTGGGAGGCCGGGTCACGCTCCTCTATTCGACGCGGCTCACGATCGCCGAGGCCATGGCCGACGCCGACCTGGTGATCGGCGCGGTGCTGCTTCCCGGCGCCCGCGCACCCCGACTGGTGACCCGCGAGATGGTCGCCGCGATGCGCCCCGGAAGTGTCGTCGTCGACGTGTCGGTCGACCAGGGCGGCTGCATCGAGACGGCCCGCCCGACGACCCACTCCGACCCGGTGTACACCGTCGACGGCGTCGTCCACTACTGCGTCGCGAACATGCCGGGCGGCGTGCCCGTGACGGCCACGCCGGCCCTTGGCAACGCCACCCTCCCCTACGTGCTCAGGATCGCCGCCGAGGGGCTGAGCGCCGCCATGCGGAGCGATCCGGGACTCCGCCCGGGTGTCAACGTCCGCGACGGAAAGATCGCGAACGCCGCGGTCGCCGCGGCCCTCGACGGAGACCAGCTGCCATGAACCGTGCCGGGTCGCGCATCTCGGCCGCCGCGGCGGCCACCGCACTGGAGTGCCTGGAGGATCTCTGCATCCTCGCCTACCGGCCCGCGCCCGAACGCGAGCTGCAGTCCGCCATCGCGGAGATGACGTCCACCATCACCGGCTGGGAGTCCGCCGCGCTGGTGCAGGCCGGCGCCGATGGGACCCGCGTGCTCGCCGCGGTCGGTGACCCCACCGCTTTCGACGGCATCGACCTGCGGGGGATTCCCGGCCCGATGTCGGCGCACGAGGTCGATTGCGCGAACGGATCCGTGATCGCCGCCTGCCGTCTCGGCGATCGCGACGGCGACGGGCTCCTGCTCGTCGGAGTGCTTCCGGATCCGCCATTGGACGACGAGGGCGGCCGCGTGCTCGTCACCTGCGCGCACGTGGCGCGTCAGGCGCTGCGGATGGGTCACACGCAGCGCGCCGCCCGCGACGCGCGCATCACGACGCAGCGGCTGGTGGACGCCGGAATCTCGCTCTCGAGCCAGACCACGCTGAAGGAAGTGCTCGGCCGGATGGTGGGTGTCGCCCGCGACGTGCTCCACGCCCGCTACGCCGCCATCGCGGTGCTGAGTCCGGACCACCGGGAGATGGAGCAGTTCGTCACCTCGGGCCTCGACGACGAACAGGTCGAGCGGATCGGGGCGGCACCCCGCGGACGGGGGCTGCTTGGCGCGTTGATCAAGAACCCGCAGCCCGTGCGTATCGGCGACATCCGCTCGCACCCGGATTCCTGCGGGTTCCCACCGGGACATCCCGACATGCGGAGCTTTCTCGGAATCCCGGTCACCCTCCGCGACGAGGTGTTCGGGATCCTGTACGTCACCGAGAAGATCGACGACGCCGAGTTCAGCGACGCGGACCTCCGCCTGGGACAAACCCTGGCCTCGCAGGCGGCCGTGGCCGTGGACAACGCGCGCCGCTACCAGGCCGAACACCAGCGGGTCACCGAACTCAACAGCCTGCAGGAGGTGACCACGGCGATCCACGGAACCCTCGAACTCGAGGAACTCCTGCCACTCATCGCGAGGCACGCGCGAACGCTGACCGGGGCGGACCGGGTGTCGATCTCCATTCGTGGTGTCGAGAAGGCCGGTATCGAGGTGTCGGTGGGCGACGAGGTCTCGGAGCGGATCCCACCCGAACTGCTCGTTCCCACCGGCGGCGCGCATGCCGTCCGCACCCCGGGCCACCACTGGCTCGTCGTCGAACCGTTGAACATCGGCGGTGATCCGATCGGCACCCTGACGGCCATTTCGCGGATCGAGTTCGAGGCCCGGTCGGCGCGGCTGCTCTCGACGCTTGCCGGGCAGGCGTCGCTCGCGGTGGCCAACGCCGAGACGTTCGCCTCCGAGCGGGAACGCCTGCGGGAGTCGGCGCGGATCGCCGCCGCCGACGCGCGGGCCAGCGCCGCCGCGGACGGCCTGCGGAAGGCGATCCAGCTTCAGGAGACCGAACGGGCGCGCGTCGCACGAGAACTCCACGACGAGGCGGGGCAGTCGCTGACGGCCCTGGCCCTCAACATGCGGGCGCTCGAGGGACATGTGGACGACGTTGGCCGCCGTGAGCTGGCCCGGCTCCGCCAGATGGTCAACACGGTGAGCGCCGACCTGCGCACCATCGCGACCGACCTGCGGCCGAGCGGCCTTCGGGAGCACGGCCTTGCGAGCGCGATTCAGCGCCAGGCCGAGCGGCTCACCGACGCGAGCGGGATCTCGGTGGATCTGGCGCTCGACGAACTCCCGGACGATCTGCCCGAGCAGTGGCAGATCGCCGTGTACCGCGTCGTGCAGGAGGCACTCACGAACGTTGCGCGACACAGCAATGCGACACATGTCAGTGTCCTCGCGCACCACCGTCTGGGATACCTTCGGGTGATGGTTGAAGACGACGGCTGCGGATTCGATCCCACCGCGGGCACTGACCGGCTGGGATTGCGCGGCATGCGAGAGCGTGCGGAATTGCTGGGCGGAACACTGCGCATCGAAAGCACCATCGGAGCGGGCACGGCGGTTCTGGTCGATCTGGAGGTCGACGATGAGTGAGGGCATCCGGGTTCTCGTGGTGGACGATCACGCGGTACTCCGATCCGGGTTGCGGCTGCTGCTCGAACGCGAGGGCGGCCTGGCCTTCGCCGGCGAGGCCGCCACCGCCGAGGAAGCGCTGCGATGCCTGGAACGGACCGAGCCGGACATCGTGCTGCTCGATCTGCAGATGCCGGGGATCGGGGGGCTCGAGGCCACGAAGCGCATTCGGGATCGTCGCCCCGGCGTGCGGGTGCTCGTGCTGTCGATGTTCGACGAAGCCGACGACGTGCGACGGGCCTTCGCGGCCGGCGCGGACGGCTATCTGGTGAAGACCGCCGCGGACGAGGAGCTCGTGCGGGCGCTGCGGGCGGTGGCCGACGGTGAGCGGTATCTGCATCCCAGCCTGGGGGCCAAGCTGGCCCAGCCGACCGCAAGCGAGGGCCCGGTGGACGAACTCTCACCGCGGGAGCGGGAAGTCCTCCGCCTGCTGGCCCTCGGCTACACCAACCAGGAGATCGCCCGCGAGCTGGTGGTGTCGGTGCGGACGGTCGAGAGCCATCGCGCCCACGTGATGACCAAACTCCGTGCGGACTCCCGCGCGGCGATGGTGCGCCACGCGCTCGATGCGGGCCTGCTCGACACGCGCGAGGGCCGGAGCTGAGCCCCGGCCCTCGGCTGCGGGCTACTTCTTCGTAGCGACCTTGTCGACGGCCTCCGTGATGGGCTCGATGCCGCCCGTGTACTCGGCGTTCTGGCTTCCACCAGGGCCGGTCACCTGGAAGTGCGGTGTCCCCTGATACTGCGCAGCGGTCGCAGCGTCGTTGTTGGCGAGCAGCCGCTCGACGACCCCGTTCCCGTCGTATTCCGTGTCCCACTTCGCGGTGTCCGCGCCGACGGCGCCGACCACGCTCCGGACCAGATCGCGGTTCAGCCACGAATCGTTCTCGTTGCCCTGGTTCCTGAACAGGACCTCGGCGTAGTTCCACATGAGGTTCTGGTCCGCGATGGCCAGTGCGCCGAGGGCCCCGATCTCGGAGTCGGCGCCCAGGACGCTCGTCCCCTGGTTGGCCTCGGCGCCGAGCAGGATCGGCCGCAACTCCAGCTTGGCGTCGCCCGGCTTGACGTACCGGTCGATGATCTTCGGCACCAGGTCTTCGGATGCGGCGGCGCACACCGGGCACTTGAAGTCGACGAACTCGACGATGGTGACGGGCGCGTCCGGGTTGCCGAGCACCGCGCCGTTCTGCGGAATGTCCTTCAACAACGTCGCCACCTCGGTGGCCGATCCTCCGAGCGCGGACTCGTCCGGCTTGTCGTCCTTGTTGAAGAGCTGCAGCGACACCAGCCCGACCACCAGGACAAGGGCGATCGCGACGACGCCCCCGATCACGTTCTTCGACACGCAGTCCCCTCCCGAAAACGTCTGACGCGTGGAGAATGCCAGTCCTCCGCCTCAGACAGAACGCGGTGGGTGGCCAGAGATCGGTTTCTGCGCCGATAGACCGGCGATTCGCGCCGTCGTCGGTGAATCTGGCGCTCCGTCGCCGTCGCCCCGATGTCCGCGTCGGCCACTACATTGGAGTGATGGCGGATCCGCGGCCACAGCTCTTCGTGCACGTCGCCGACCCCGGCTACGGCCCGGGAGTCGATCCCCGCCCCCGCGAGGGCCAGGCCGACGTCGAGGTTTCGGTCGAACCCGTCGACTGGGCGCCCCTCACCCCGGCACCGCAGCCCACGAGCGAACTGGTCTTCATCGACGGAACCCAGCAGATCGAAGCGTGGCTCACCGTGACCGATCCGGCCGACGGCCAGCCGATCACCGGCGCCGCCTTCGCGGTCGCGGCGGGCGCGGTTCGCGCCGGGCACGCACCGCGTGCCGAGATCGTCGACGTGGTGGTGCGCCGGGCCACCATCATCGAGGGGGATCGGCGGCTGCGACTGCCGGACACCGGCGCCTTCCGCTGGGAAGCGCGGTCCGGGGCGTCGCGCGACCCCAACGCCATCTCGGGACGCATCGGGCAGCTCCGGAGCGAGCTGGAACTGAAACTCGCCGACCGCTGGTCCGCACCGGACCGACTGCTGGTCCTGGACGGGCGGCTCTCATTCGTGCGCGACGGTCACGGACCCGTGGTCGGGGCGGTGAAGTCGCATCACACCCTGTATCTGAACGGCGAGCCGGGCGCGGTCGTCGCACGTCTCGCCGTCGGCCAGCGCACCCCGCTGTTCGCCATCGGCGAGGACCGCTTCTCGTGGTACCAGCGGCTTCCGGGCGTGGGCACCCAGGGCTGGGCCGGAATCCTTCGCGGCGAAACACCCCGCTCCCTCGGGCTGGAGACCGCCCGACAGCTGGCCGACCGGGCCACGCTCGAACTGCCGCGGTTCGCGGGTCGCGCGCACCGGGATCCACGGGCTCCGCAGAACCTGACGCCGATCATGACCCTCGAGTCCAGGCTCCGTCACCGCATGGGCGACCGCGCGCTGGCCCTGCGGGCGGCACGACGCGCCGCGGCGCACGCCGAGCTGGATCACGTCGGAACCCCGGCGGCGGCGGATTCGCCCGACCGCCTGCACGTCGCCGCATGACGCCGACCGACGACCTGGGGGTGGTGCTGGGTCACCAGGCCACCAGCAGCCAGTCGTACCTGATCGGCATCGATGACGCGGCGTCGGTCGAGGTCGACGACCTCGTCGCGGTCACCACCGAGGATCCCGCCGGACCGGTCACCACGTACGGCATCGTGACCGAGGCCTTCGCCCAGCTCGAGGGGGCGTCACTTCCCAGCGACACCCAGGCCTACACCGAGGGCAGCATGCCCGCCCAGCTGGTGCGCACGGCCGAAGTGCAGGTGGTGCGCGTGGACCCGGAACGCTGGATCGCCCCGCATCCGGGCCAGGCGGTGCGGCGCGCCCGCGACGCCGAACGCGAACGCGCCCTCTACGAGGACACCATGACGCGCACGCTCGCGCTCGGACTCGGCCGGGACCGCCTCCCCATCCGCCTGGACCTCGACTTCCTGGACGGCACCAAGGGCGGCCACGTGTCGATCAGCGGCATCAGCGGCGTCGCGACCAAGACCTCGACGGCGCTCGCCCTGGTGCGCCTGCTGCTCGCCCACCCCGAGATGCGGCGGCGGGTCCGGGTGCTGATCTTCAACGTCAAGGGCGAGGACCTGCTGCACATCGACCGGGACAATCGCCGGTACGCCGAGCGCGCCAACCGCGCCGAGCTCGACCGCCAGTGGGCCGACCTGGGGCTGGAGTCACCGGGCGGGTTCCCCGACGTGGGGTTCTGGGCACCGCCGCGGGCGAGTGGCGGGGGCCTTCCCGACTGCGAGTCGCGCCTCGAGGACGTCCGCGTGTTCGGGTGGACGCCGTGGCGATTCGTCATCGAAGGGCTGCTGCGGTTCTGCTTCGCCGATGCCAGCGACATGCGCAGCCAGCTCAGCTTCGTCGAGGAGCGCGTGCGTGGCGAACTGCTCCGGCGCGCGGTCCCGGTCGTGGACCATCCCGGCGCGGTGGGACTCATGCCCGGGCCGGTCGGCGGGGATCCCGAACGCCGGGAGCCGCGCCTGCCGGGCGATCTCGGATCGCCGGTGTTCGAGGACCTCGACGGACTGGTCGACTGGCTGGTGGAGCTGCTGAGCGACGACGAGCTGATCCGCAGCGGCCAGGCTCGTCCCTGGGTGGGCAATGCCGCCGCCGGCACCATCGGGGCGTTCACCCGACGCCTGCAGTCCGCGGCATCGCGCCTGCGCGGGCTCGTTCGCGCCGACGCCATCCCCATCCCGCGCGGCGAGGCCGCACGCGACGAGCCCCCGGTGGCGGTGGTGCACCTGACGCGCCTGCACGACTTCGCGCAGCGGTTCGTGGTGGGGACGCTGCTCGCGCAGACCTTCGCGGCCAAGGAACGGGGAAGCCGCGACCCCATCGAATTCGTGGTGCTCGACGAGCTGAACAAGTACGCCCCCAGAGACGGCGACTCCCCCATCAAGGACACGCTCATCGACATCGCCCAGCGCGGGCGGTCGCTCGGCGTGATCCTGATCGGCGCTCAGCAGCAGGCGTCGCTCGTGGCGCCGGAGGTCACCCAGAACGCGGCCATCCGGATCACCGGCCGCCTCGATCCGGCGGAAGCCGAGCGCAGCGAGTACGGGTGGTTGAGCCCGGCGGCGCGGGCGCGGGCGCGCCTGCTGATGCAGGGCCGCGTGCTGATCAGCCAGCCCAGCGTCCCCGCCCCGCTGGCCGTCGAGGTTCCCTTCCCGCCCTGGGCGACGGCCTCGAGCGAGGTGGCGAGCACGGAGCGCGCGCAGGACGCGATCTCCCGCTTCGGCTGATCGCCGATGCGGCTGCTCCACACCGCCGACTGGCACCTGGGGAAACGCCTCTACGGCCTCGACCGGCGAGACGAGCTGCGCGCGGCGCTCGAGGAACTCGCGCGGATCGCCGCTGACGAAGCCGTCGACGCGGTCGTCATCGCCGGTGACATGATCGACCGCAGGGTCACGGACGCCGAACCCATCGGCGATGCGCTCGAGGCGATGGAGCGGTTCGCCGCGGTCGCGCCGGTGATCATCGTGGCGGGCAACCACGACGACCCCGTGCTCTGGACGGCCCTCGCCCCGTATCTCGCGATGCGCGGAGTGACCATGCTGGGGCGACCGGCCGAACCGGCGCGTGCGATCACGACGGTCGCCACCGGTGCAGGTCCGCTGCACGTCGGAATGCTGCCCTGGCCGGACCCGGCACGGCTCGGCGCCGACGTCGGGGCCACGGCGCAGGCCACGAAAGCGACGTACGCCGACATGGTGCGCGACATCATCGCCCTCTACGCGGAGGAACTCCGCCAGCGACGGATGCGCGAGGGTGGCGCGGCG
Source organism: Actinomycetota bacterium (assembly GCA_020636905.1). GTDB lineage: Bacteria > Actinomycetota > Thermoleophilia > Miltoncostaeales > Miltoncostaeaceae. The sequence goes on from JACJWX010000009.1 coordinate 63,752, forward strand.
ATCCTGGCCGGGCATCTCATGGTCGATGGCGCGCTCTCCGGGGGCGGTGAACGCGAGATGACCATGGGCATCACCTACGCCATCTCCCCGCAGACGCTTCCGGCCGACCTCGACTACATCGCCCTGGGACACGTCCATCGCCCGCAGGCGGTACCCCGCACCGCCTCGCCCGCGCGGTACTCCGGCTCGCCGATCGCGCTCGATTTCAGCGAGGACAACCACGCCAAGACGGCGTCGATCGTCACGATCACCCCCGAGCGCACAACGGTCACCGAGATTCCGCTGTCGGCGGGTCGCCCGCTGGCGCGGATCCGTGGTTCGCTCGACGAACTCGGCGAACTGGCCGCCGGCCACCCCGAGGCCCGGTTCCTGGTGGAGGTCGATCTCGAGGTCCCGGTGCTCGACCTTGTGCGGGCGGTCCGCGAGATCGTCCCCGATGCCATCCGCGTGGAACCCCGCTATCCGCCGGCGCCCATCACGACCGACGGCGAGGCGTCCGTCGACGCGCCCATCCAGGATCTGGCCGAGGCGTACGCGACCTGGTACTCGACCCTCGACCGGGTGCTGCCCGATGCGCAGCTGGAGGCCTTCCGCGAGGCCCTCTCCGCCACCGAGCACGAGGCCGGCGAATGAGGCCCCTGGAACTGGAGCTGGTGGCGTTCCGGTCGTACGACCGGGCGACGGTGGACTGGCGACCGCACGATCTGGTGGTCATCGCCGGCGACACCGGCGCCGGAAAGAGTTCGCTCCTGGACGCGATCTCCTTCGCGCTGTTCGGCAAGACCCCCGAGCTCGGACGCTCCACCGAACTGCTCACGCTGGGCCACGCCCACGGCGAGGTGCGTCTGACCTTCGCCCTGGGAGACGCCCACTGGCGGGTCACCCGCCGCTACGGCAAGGACGCCCCGGACCCCGCGCTGCTGCTGGAACGTCTCGACGGGGATGGCGGCTCCGTCCGCGACACGTACGGCGACCATGTCGATGATCGGCTGCGGGAGCTCATCGGGCTGAGCTTCGAGGCGTTCACCAGCGCGGTGTTGCTCGCCCAGGGCCGCTTCGCCCAGTTCCTCGCCGCGGCGCCGCGGGAACGCGACCGGATCCTGCGCGAGCTGTTCGGCGTCCGCTCCCTGGAAGCGGCACGGCAGGCGGCACTGCGACGCGCGGACGGCCTCCGCGAGCGCGCGGCGGGCCTCAGGCACGCGGTGTCGGCACTTCCCGACCATTCGCCGCGGCGCTGGTGGTCCACCGCCCGGTCGCTGAGGGACGCCGCGGCGGCGAGTGCCGCCCTGCGCGGACTGATCCCGCTCGCCGAGACGATCGAGACCCTCAGCGCGGATGTGGCCGCCGCCGCCGAGCGCGCCGCCGCGGCCGGTGCCCTGGCGGCCGCCCTACCCGACGCCGACGAACGCGAACGGCTGCGCCTGGCCCACTCGGACGCACGGACCGCACGGGCGGCGGCGCTCGCCACACAGGAGACCGCGGCGCGCGACCACGACGCGGCGGCCGCGGCGCGAGACCTGGTGCGGCTGCGCCACGACGGCGATGCCGCGACCCTGGCGGGGCTGGCCGAGGTGGCCGCGGCAGTGGCCGCCCGAGCAAAGGCGGTTCCGGAGCTTCGGGCAACCGAGACCACCACGCGTGACGCGCTCGTGGCGCAGGAGGCCGACCTGGCGTCGGCGCAGGCGACGCTGACCGAGCTGGCCGGCGCCCATGAGGCCGCCCGCGTCGAGCTCGGGCGTCTGGAGGCCACCCGCGACCGGGTGCGCACGCGAGATCGGATGCAGGAACGGCTCCAGGAGCTGACGTCAGCCCGTGACACCGCAATCGCCGCGCACGAGCAGGCGACGGCGGCGGTGTCGGCCGCCCAGGGGGAGCTCGACGACGCGCTCCTCCACGATCGCGCCATCGCACTCCGTGCCGAGCTCTCGGCGGGAGACCGGTGCCCGGTGTGTGGAGGCACCGTCGGTGACCATTCGCCGGACACCGCCGTCGATCTCGTCGCGACGCGGCAGCGCCTCGCCGCGGCGCAGCAGCGCGAGCGCGACGCCGCCCGGCACCGCTCCGACAGCGCGGCCGCCGTCGACGAAGCCAGGCGGGCCCTCACCGACGCCGCCGCGGAGCTCGAAGGGGTCGAGGTTCCTGACGAGGAGGCGATCGCGGCCGCGGCCGCTCGGCGGTCGGCCGTGGACGCCGAACGCGCGTCGGCCGACGGCCATCTCCGGGTGCAGACTGACCGGGTGGGCCAGACGCGTGGCGAGCTGCGGCAGATCGAGGCCCGGCTCCAGGACCTCGATTCGGCGCTCGTGGCGGACCGGGCACGCCTCGGACGGTGGTCGGCCGTCCCCGACGCGGGCGCCGCCATCGCCGCCGCGCTCGCAGAGGTCCAGGTGGCCGAGGCGGGAGCCGCCGACAGCGCCGCCACGCTTCGGGCCGCCGAAGCCGAGCTCGCCCGGACGACCGAGTCGCTCCACCGCATCGAGCAGCGCCTGGGCGCCGATCTGCGCGTGTCGGTCGCCACCGCCATCGACCGGCTGGGCATCGACACGCCGGTCGCCAGGGATCTGGAGGAGCTGCTGACGCAGGCCGAGCGGGTCCGGGCGGCGGCCTCGGAGGTCGAGCGGTCCATGGCGGCCGAATCCGCGCACCGGCGAGCGCTCGCGGACGGAGCCGCGGCGGAGTTCGCCACCCGGGCCGCGCCGCTCGGCGTCGACGGGGTCGCGGCACTCTCGGCCGCGGTGGCCGCCCGTGAAGATGCTTCGCGGACGGCGAGAGAACGGTTGCGAGGCATCGTCGACGCCGCCGCCGCCGCGCGCGGCCTGGTCGACCAGGCCGCCGCGGCCGACGCGGCGGCGGCGGTCCATGGCGCCGTGGCGAAGGATCTCCAGGCGAACGGATTCCCGCGCTTCGTGCTCGGCCGGTTCCGTGAGCGGCTCGCCTCGGGCGCCTCCGCCCGGCTGCAGGAACTCTCCGCGGGCGCATACCGGTTCGCGGGTCGGGAGCCGGATCCACTGCGCGTGGTCGACGTTCGCCGTGGAGAGCGTGCGCGAAGCGCCGCCACCCTCTCGGGCGGTGAACGCTTTCTGGCGAGCCTCTCGCTGGCGCTCGGCCTGTCCGACATCGCGGCCGAGTCGGGTGGCCGACTGGAGTGCCTCTTCCTCGACGAAGGCTTTTCGACCCTGGACGCCGAGTCGCTCGAGCAGGCGCTGGCCGGTGTGGAACGACTCGCCGGCGACGGGCGTCTGATCGCGGTCATCACGCACCTCCCGGGGGTGGCCGGCAGGCTGGGGTCGACCATCCGCGTGCTCAGGGGGCCCGACGGGACGAGCCGACTCGCCGACGCCGGGTGACCAGGGCCCGTCCCGCCGGCACGAGCCGGCGGGACGGAACGCCCGATGTCAGGTCAATGGGCCGTCCGCGCCGCGGGTGCCGGCGCCGGAGCGGCCGGGAGCAGCAGCGTGGAGTCGAGCTTCGAGGGCCGGAAGATCCCGATCGCCCCACGGAGCCCGACGGTCATGACGATGTTGAACAGGAACGCGGCGAAGGCGGCGATGAGCAGTGCACCGCAGACGCCGGCCAGGATCATGTAGGGGAGGAACTCGTCACCGGTGTAGATGGTGCGGCGAAGCATCCCCTGCAGTCCCGCCATGCCCATGAACGCGCCCATGCCGACACCACCCACGAGGTGCGCCCAGAAGTGGAAGTTCGCCAGCTTCTGGCTGTAGAGCGTGGCACCGTTCGTGAGGGTCGGCAGCAGCAGGTAGATGGCCGAATAGAGCGTCATCGTGAGTCCCACGAGGATCGCGACGTGCACGTGCGGACCGACGATCCACTGGGTGTTGTGCAGGATCCGGTTGAGGCCGATGTCCGCCTGGATGATCCCGGCGGGCACCGCGAGACCGAAGCCCAGCAGGCCGCCGAGCAGGAACTTCAGCTCGTTGGTCATCTTCAGGGGCCGCGCGCTCCACAGCGTGGCGAGCGTGATGAAGAACGCGAGTCCCTGGGTGACCAGCTCGAACGCGGTCACCAGTTCACCCGAGACGATCTTCAACATGACCGGCTGCGCCTGATCCGACAGCAGGTGGTGTGACCACACGGTCCAGGACACGACCAGTTCCACCAGCAGCGCGGCCCGCGCGATGTTCTGCATGAAGAGCGGCTTTCCGGTGATCATGGTCGCGATCAGGTACCAGGTGCCCGCGACGAAGATGAGGACCAGCCCGTCGGCGATGAGGTCGAGCCCCCACCAGAACCAGTTCTTGTAGAGCAGGGCGTCGACCGAGGTGTTCGCAAGCGACCTCCCGATGAGGTCGGCCACCATGAACACCAGGATCAGCACCCCGGTGAACAGGATGATGATGGTGTTGAAGGCCATGTCCACCGTGCCGCGTGCGATCGCGGCGACGGGCAACGACACCGCGTGCTCCGCGCGGCGTTCCCTGCTCCGGAACAGGTTCGCGACCCCCGTGATTCCCAGGGCCGAACGGATGGCGACCCCGCCAGATGCGACGGGCTCGGTCGCCGCGGCCGGTCGGTAGACGATCGTGGCGAAGATGTTCGTGATGAAGCACGCCGTACCCAGCATCACCAGAGCGATTCCCGTGATGAAGATGGCGCCGCCCAGCGGGTGGTACTGGGTGAAGTCGGCGGGCAGCGGCCAGTAGAGCGTGTAGAGCGGCGCGTAGTGGGTGATGAAGCCGTCGAGCCAGAACGTGAACGTCCCGACGACGATCAGCCACAGGTTCCAGTGCGCAAGCCGCAGGTTCCACAGCGGCTTGTTCATCAGGAGCGGCACCACGAACAGGAACGCTCCCATGACGATCAGGTACGTGGATCCGAAGATGCCGACGAGGGGATGCACGGTCAGCATCCCGAAGTAGTGCTTCGTGTCGATCAGGGGGACCGGCTCGATGGCGTAGATCCGCATGATCATGCCCTCGATCGCCGCGAAGCCGTAGAAGACGAGCCCGAGGATCACGAACCGCAGCACGAGCTTCTGCATGGTCGTGAGCGACGAGGGGTGGAACGCCTTCCCGGTACCGTGCAACAGCGTTTCCCGGAAGGACATCCGCGACCGATCGAGTGCCGCGTCGTTGGTCGCCACCTCACACCGCCTTTCCACAGCCGGTCACGGACACCGCGTCGGCGACGCCCATCCGGGCCCCGGCCGGGCCGGAGTACTCGGTCGAGCGGATCGAGTACAGACCGTTGTTCTTGAACGTCCAGAGCAGGTCGTTGGGATGGCCGGGCACCACCTGCATCTGGAACACCATCGAGTGGTCGCGCCGGAAGAGACCGAACCCGTAGGTCAGGTCCTCCGAGGTGACCTTGAACAGGACCGTGTCGTCACAGTCGATGGCGAGCGGCATCGCCGGCAGTTCGAAGCGATGGTCCCTCGCCACGATGGCGAAGGTCTTGTCGGGGGTCGTGTCACTCCGGTTGATCTCCTGTTCGACCCATGGAATCGTCGCCGCCGTCGTGAGGTGCAGCGAGACGCCGCCCACGACCAGGAGCGCGAAGAAGGTCCAGAACAGGCCGGTCTTGACCGGACCCGGTGGACGTGGATGCGTCACCCGATACGCGAACCAGGCCACGACGGCGATCGTGACCAGGGCGTAGATCGTGTACAGCACCGTCTGTCCCCACAGGACCATGTTGGAATCGACGTCACCCACTCCATCACCCCCTCGATCAGACAGCTCAACAGGGCCGGGGTCGCGACGTTCCTTGTGCTGGGTGCCGCCGGCGAACCGGCCCACGGCACCACCCTCCGCCCGACGATGGTCGGCGCCATCCGCGTGACCACTCACGCCCTGCGGAAAAAAACACTGATTCGTGTAAAAAAAAACGGGATCGTCCCGGCGGTGAGGTGACACATCCGGGCCGCCGTGGCCGCTTCACACCCTCCGGGAGCCTGCGCCCCGTATCATCGCCGCCATGACATGGATCGTCGCGTTGGTGGCCGTGACTCTCGGACTGGGCGGCGGCTGGATCGCCTACAGCGCCAATCGCCGCAGGGCCGAACGGGAACGACGCCGGGAACATCGTGCGATTCCCGCGACGGCGAGGGTCCTCGCGCACCATGGCGGGGCGCTGCCCCGCGCCCGCGACGTGGTGCCGCTCCGGTTGCGGCTGCTGCTGGAGGCCCCGAATGCGGCCAACGACCGCGAGATCGAGGTGGATTGGGAGGTCCCGCCGGACCGGCTCGACGACGTCGCCGTCGGGAAGCGGATCCGCGTCCGCATCGATCGCTTCGACCCGGAACGTGTCTATCCGGGCATCGCCGGCGCCGAGCGCTGGGCCGGCGACACGACGACCACGTCACACTGAGGACACCCGCCGTGCCGCCTGGTGGCGTTCGGCACGGATGAGCAGCAGCGTCGCGGCGAGCGGGAAGAGTCCCACCACGGTGAACCCCAGCGCCCACGTGACGCGATCGGCGACCAGCCCGAAGAGCGGCGGTGCCAGCGACACCACCACGATCAGCACCGTCGAGTACATCCCCAGCGCCGCTCCGGTGCGATCCGGAACGGCCTCGGCGATCGCCGCGTATGCCACACCGTTCCCGGCCATCGTCAGGACGGTCGCGCCGGCGAGCAGCGTGGCGGCGACCACCGAGGGCGCGGCGAGCAGCAGCGCGGCGACCAGGATGAGGGCGCCGGCCCCGATCGCCTGACCGGCCAGGACCGGGATGCGACGGTCCAGGCGATCCGAGACGAGCCCGGCGATCACCCGCGCCACGGCGGCGCCGAGCAGGGTCAGCGACAGCAGCGCCGCGGTCGCGGATCCGCCCCATCCCCGCTCGTCGTGCAGATAGACGGGCTGGAATCGCAGCAGCACGGCCTGCCCGACGATGACGAGTCCCCCCGCCGCCGCCAGCACCCACACCAGCCGATCGGCGACCGGGTGGGGGCGCGCCGGACGAACCGCCCCGGCCCCGTCCCATGGCGCGGCGGGAACCCCGACCGCGGCCGTGGCGCCGATCATGGCGAGCACCGCGAGCGTGAGCATGGCTCCGCCGATGCCCCAGCGCGCGGACGCGACCGTCAGAGCGATCGCTCCGACCGCCCCGCCGATCATGGGCGAGGTGTGCCGCAACCCCAGCGCGAGCCCCCGCTGATCGGGCGGAAACCACGCGACGACGGCGCGACCGCTCGCCGCCGGCGCGGCGGCGCCGAACGAACCGGCGAGCACCAGCGCGGCGCCGAGGGTCCACGGGTGGTGCTGCGCGGAGGCCACCGCCAGGACGATCGCCGACCCCGCGAGGCCGGTCACCATCACCGGCCGTTCTCCCACCCGGTCCGACAGCGCACCCCACAGGAACATGGTGAACATGTAGCCGATGGTGGGCGCCGCCAGCAGCGCCCCGACCCCGACCAGCGACACACCGAGCTCACTGCGGAACTGCGGTCCGAGCGCCGGGAGTCCGAGGGTGAGCGCGGCGGACCCGGTCTGGGCGCCCATCGCGCACGCCAGGACCCGCCACCGTCTCGGGTCACGAACCTCAGTCGGAGGCGACACGCCCCCCGAGGTGTTTCGCGAAGAACCGCTCCATGGCGCCGTACGCCTCCATCCGGTTCTCGGGCTTCACGAAGCCGTGTCCCTCGCCGTCCTTGCAGATGTACTCGACGTCCACCCCGCGCTCGTGCAGCGCGGCAACGATCTGATCGCTCTCCTGCTTGGTGACCCGTGGATCATTGGCCCCCTGGATCACCATCAGCGGCGTCACGATGCGGTCCACGTGGTTGAGCGGGCTGCGCCGCTCCATGTCGGCGCGATCGTCCGGGTCTTCGGGATCGCCGACATAGCGGAACCAGGTGCTCGCCAGCAGCGGCCGCCAGTAGGCCGGGAATGAGCGCGTCAGCGTGACGAGGCTGGACGGTCCGACGAAGCTCACCGCCGCGGCGAACACGTCGGGCGTGAATGTGACGCCCACCAGCGCGGCGTACCCGCCGTACGAGCCCCCGTAAATCCCGACCCGTTCCGGATCCGCGACGCCCTCGTCGATGGCCCACCGCACCGCGTCGATGAGGTCGTCGTGCATCTTCCCGGCGAATTCCCGTTCAGCCGCATGCATGAAGTGCTTTCCGAAGCCGGTCGAGCCGCGATAGTTGACCTGCAGCACCGCGTAGCCCCGGTTCGCGAGGAACTGGGCGATGGGGTCGTACCCCCACGCGTCCCGGGCCCAGGGTCCGCCGTGCACGTAGACCACCATGGGGAGCTCGTGCCCCTCGTCCCGGGGGAGCGTGAGGTAGCAGTGCAGTGTGAGCCCGTCCCGGGACGTGACGCGTACCGGCCGCATCTCGGCCAGCGTGTCGGGTTCGAGCCACGGCCGCGACCGGAACAGCAGCCGCGCGTTGCCGGTGGTGCGGTCGAACAGGAATGTCGCCCCGGGGTCACGGTCGTCGTCGAAGACCACGATCCAGCGGGTCTCGTCGGCGTCCTGCCCCGTGATGACCGGATCGCCGCGGTGAAGACCACGGACGGCCTCCCAGTCGCGCGCGAAGGCGTTGACGTGGGGGTGCACCACGAGCCGGTCGCGGAGGTAGAAGACCGCCTGCAGGGTCCCCGTCCGGTCGGAGATCCAGGGTCCCGAGAGATCGGCCTCGTCATCCGCGTCGACGACCCGTTCGGCTCCGGTCTCGGGATCCAGCTCGACCAGCCTGGTCAGGTCGGCGTCCCGTGCCGAGCCCACGTACAGCCGACAACCGTCGCCGGTGAAGCCGTGGACGTGACCGTGGTCTTCGTTGGCGTAGTCGGCCACGACACGGAACGGTTCGTCCTCCCCGTCCCGGTACCGCACCTGGTAGTCGCCGCCGGGCGTCTGGGCGTACGCCGCACGGAGGCGGCCATGGCGATCGGCGGTCCAGTCGATGACGTCACCGGGGTTCTCGGCCACGAGTGTGAACCGGCCGCTGGCGACGTTGAGGCGGAAGACGTCGAACAGGGATCGGTCGCGCAGGTTCATCGAGACGAGCAGCTCGCGCGGCGTGGCGCGCGGCGCGGCCACGATGCCCGCGCGGACGCCGGGGAACGGGGTCAGGTCTCGGACACGATCCGGATGTGCCGGGTCGACCGCGTAGACATGGGCGTTCTCGTCACCGTTGCGATCCTGCACGTACAGCAACCACCGTCCATCGCGGGACCAGAAGTAGCTGCGCACGCCGCGGTCGCGATCGTCGGTGATCGCAACGGGATCGCCGTCGCCGTCCGCGGGCACGAGCCACACGTTCAGCACGCCCTCGCGAGGGGCGAGGTAGGAGATCGTGGCGCCGTCCGGGGAGAGTTTCGCGTTCGCCCGTTCCGGATTGTCGAAGAAGTGTCTGAGCGGGATGAGGGGAGTGGCCATCGCCTGAGGATAGCCCCCCGCGATCAGGGCCCGGCCGCCCCCTGGAGGATGTCCGACGAACACGCCGCGGCACACTGACGAAACCGCCCGCGTCGCGTACAATCGGCGGATCATGACTGCTTCCCCTCAGCCCGGCGGAAAGATCGCCCTGCTCTTTCCCGGACAGGGCTCCCAGCAGGTCGGCATGGGCGCCGAACTCGCCGCGGCGTTCCCCGTTGCCCGGCGCACCTTCGAAGAGGCCGATGACACGCTCGGCTACCACCTGTCGCACGTCATCTTCAACGGCCCCAGCGCCGATCTGATGCGTACCGACGCGTGCCAGCCGGCCGTCCTCACCAACTCGGTGGCCGCCTGGCGGGTCGCGGCCGAAGCGGGGTTGAAGGGCGACCTGACGCTGGGGCATTCACTCGGCGAGTACGGCGCGCTCGTCGCGTCGGGAGTACTCGACTTCCCCACCGCGCTGAAACTCGTGGTGGAGCGCGGTCGGGTCACCACCGAGATCGCGGAACGGATCCCCGGATCGATGGCCGCGCTGCTCGGCGCGACCGACGAACAGGCCGAGGAACTCTGCGCCGAGGCGGGCGACGTGTGGCCCGCCAACTACAACTGTCCCGGCCAGATCGTCGCCTCGGGTCTCCAGCGCGGCGTGGAGCGTCTGGGCGATCTCGCGAAGTCCCACGGCATCCGCATCCGTGTGCTCGACGTGGACGGCGCGTTCCACTCATCGGTGATGGCGCCCGCGGCCGAGAAACTCCGTGAGGCGCTGAACGGCGCGAAGGTGCACGCCCCATCGCTGCCGTTCCTGTCGGCCACCTCCGCAGCGCTGGAAGCCGGCACCGAGCGGGTCCGGACCGTCCTCACCCAGCAGCTCACCGCACCGGTGCGCTTCACGCAGTCGGTGCGGGCCGCGCTCGACATGGGGGTCGACCGGGTCGTCGAGTTCGGACCCCGCAGCGTCCTCGTCGGCCTGGTGCGCCGAATCCGGAGCGACGTCGAGGGTGTTCACGTGGGGACGCCGGCCGATGTCCCGGCCGCCGCCGCACTGATGTTCCGCTAGTTCCCCGAATGCCCGTTGCCATCGTCACCGGCGCCAGCCGTGGAATCGGCGCAGCCTGCGCCCGCACGCTCGCGTCGCGCGGATGGGACCTCGGACTGACCTACGGGCAGGACCGCGACGGCGCCGAGGAGACCGCGGAGGCGGTCCGGGCGCTGGGGGGACGCGCCGCCATCGCCGCCGCCGAGGTGCGCGACGCGGAATCGGTGGCGGCGGCCATCGCCGAACTCGATGACGCGCTCGGCCCGGCCGAGGCCGTCGTGGTGAACGCCGGTACCACCCGGGACGGCCTGAGCGTCCGGATGACGGCGGCCGACTGGCGCCTTCCGATCGACGTCAACCTCACGGGCACCGCCAATACGGTTCGCGCCGTCGCGGGAGGACTCAGCGATCGGGGCGGCGGCAGCATCGTCGCACTGACCTCGATCGTCGGGGTGCACGGCAACGCCGGCCAGGTCAACTACGCGGCCTCCAAGGCGGGCATCATCGGCCTGGTGCGCACCCTCGCGCGGGAGTTCGGATCGGACGGCGTACGCGTCAACGCGGTGGCCCCGGGCTACGTCCGGACCCGCCTGACCGACGTGCTTCCCGACGACCAGCGCGCCGCGCTGCTCGAGCGGACCAGCCTCGGCCGGCTCGGAGAACCGGACGACATCGGCGGCCCGGTCGCCTTTCTCTGCTCGGAGCGGTCATCCTTCATGACCGGTACGGTCCTGATGGTGGACGGAGGACTCACCCTATGAGTGACGGAAACGGCGCTGCCCGCATCGCGGTGACCGGCGTCGGGATGGTTTGCCCCATCGGAATCGGCCGCGAGGCCACCTGGACGGCCGCGCTCGCGGGAACGCCCGGCGCCGCGCCGATCACCGGGTTCGACGTGTCCGAGTACGGCGCGCAGTTCGCCTGCGAGGTCCACGACTTCGATCCGCTCGAGTTCGTCGACCGCAAGTCGGCGCGGCGCATGGACCGGTGTTCGCAGCTTGCCGTCGCCGCCGCCCGCCTCGCGCTGCAGGACGCCGACCTGACCATCAGCGACGCGGACTCCACCCGCGCCGGCGCCGTGGTGGCGACCGGCAACGGCGGGAATCTCAGCTACGAACAGCAGCACCGCACGTTCCTGGAACGGGGCGCCGATCGTGTGTCCCCGCTGACCGTGTCGCTCATCATCGGCAACATGGCCGCGGGCCACGTCTCGATGCAGATCGGGCTGCGGGGCCCGTTGCTGAGTGTGGTGACGGCGTGCGCAAGCAGCCTGCACGCCATCGGCGAAGCCGCTGAGATCATCCGTGCGGGTGAAGCCGACGTGATGCTGGCAGGCGGTTCGGAAGCGCCGGTCACCCCGTTCGGGCTGGGCATGCTCGACGCGTCCCGGGCGATGTCGAGGCGCAACGACGCGCCCGAGCGGGCGAGCCGCCCCTTCGACCGTGATCGCGACGGGTTCGTGCTCGGCGAGGCCGGGGCGATTCTGGTGCTGGAACGCTGGGACCGGGCGATCGACCGCGGCGCGCCCATCCTGTGTGAGTTCGCGGCATACGGGGCCACCGGCGACGCCCACCACGTCACCGAACCGTCACCCGACGGCGCGCAGCAGGCCCGGGCCATGCGCATCGCCATGGCGAAGGGCGGCCTCACCCCCGACGACATCGACCATGTGAACGCCCACGCCACCTCGACCAACGTCGGTGACGCGGCCGAGGTGCGCAGCATCATCACCGCGCTCGGCGCGGATCGCGCCGGCGGTGTCGCGGTGAACGCGACGAAGTCGATGCACGGGCACTGCATCGCCGGCACCGGCGCGCTCGAGTCCGCGCTGACCGCGCTCGCCATCCACCACGGCGAGATCCCGGGCACCATCAACCTGGAAAACCTCGATCCGGAGTGCGTGGGCGTGGACCACGTCACCGCCAGCCGCAAGCAGTCGATCGACGGGGCGCTCTGCAGCGGCTTCGGGTTCGGCGGACACAACGCGGTCGTCGCACTGCGAAAGGCACGGGGCTGATGCGGAGAGTCGTCGTCACCGGAATCGGGCTGGTCTGCCCGCTCGGCATCGGACGCGAGGCCGCCTGGGCCGGCGTCGTCGCCGGAACCCCCTGCGCGGCACCCATCACGCTGTTCGACCCCGGCGAGTCGGCGGTCAGGATCGCGTGTGAGGCGACGGGGTTCGAACCCACCGACTTCGTCGATCGACGGGTCGTGCGCCGTCAGGACCGCATGACCCTGCTGGCGCTCGCGTCGGCCACCCTCGGCATCGACGACGCGGGACTGACCGTCGACGGAGACGACGAGCGGGTCGGTTGCGTCTTCGCCAGTGGCACCGGCGGCAACGGGGTCCGCGACGAGAACCACCGCACCCTGCTGGAACGCGGGCCGGACCGCATTTCCCCGTTCGCGATTCCGTACAGCATGGCCAACATCTGCTCCGCGCAGATCAGCATGGACCGCGGCCTGCGCGGACCGGTCATCTCGGTGAACACCGCGTGCGCGGCCGGCGCCGACGCGGTCGGCCTGGCGAGTCGCATCATCCGCCGGGGCGACGCGGACGTGATGGTCGCCGGTGGCGCCGACGCCATGGTCACGCCGTTCTGGATCGCCGCGTTCGACGCCCTCGGGGTGCTCTCCCACCGCAACGACACCCCGGAGTCCGCGTCGCGACCGTTCGACACCGAGCGCGACGGATTCCTGATGGGCGAGGCCGGTGCGACCCTCATCCTCGAGGAATACGAACACGCGGTCGGCCGCGGCGCGACGATCATCTGCGAGCTGGCGGGCTACGGAGCGAGCGCCGACGCGCACCACCTGACCGACCCGGACCCCACCGGCGAGGCGCAGGCCCGCGCCATGCGCGCGGCGATCGACGACGCCGGCCTGAGCGCCGACACGATCGACTACGTCAACGCCCACGGCGGGGCGAGCCAGCCCGGGGATCCGAGCGAGGTCACCGCCATCCGGCGCGCGCTCGGCGACGAGGTTGCCGCCGGGACCGCCGTCTCGAGCACCAAGTCCATGCACGGTCACTGCATGGGGGCCACGGGAGCCGTCGAGGCCGCCATCACGGCCATGGCGGTTCAGGCCGGCGTGATCCCGCCGACCATCAACCTCACCTCACCGGACCCGGCCTGTACCGGCGTGGACCACGTCGTGAACACGGCGCGCACGCAGCCGCTCAGGGCCGCCATGACGATCAACAACGGGCTCGGCGGTCACAACGCCGCGCTCGTCTTCACCCCGGCGAGCTGATGTCCGATCGCAAACCGATGTCCGCGCGAGCCGAGAAGTCGGTGCGCCTCAGCGTCGGGGGACTCATCTCCGCGATTCCCGGCCTGATCGGCCTGGCGACCGATCGCGAGTGGCTCGGCTACGTCACGGTGGGCGGACTGCTGGTCACGATCCTGGCGGGTCCGGTCATCGAGCGGCTGGGCCCCGAGCGCGCCTGACGACCGCGCGCCCGATCAGGCGGCGTCCTGCCGACGACGGGCGTGGACCCGTTCGATGATCCCCAGGCGGCCACGCTCGACCTCGACGAGGTCGACCGCGAGATCTGCGAGCACCGTCAGCGGACGCCGGGTGAAGTGCTCGCCATGGCGGGGAACGCTGACCAGCTCGGCCGCCCGCTGCATCAGGCGGAGCGGGAGGGACGTGGACACGACGTGATCCGCGAGCAGCAGTCGTCCCCCGGGACGGAGCACACGCAGCATCTCCACGAGACCGGCCCGGACGTCCTCGACCTCGCACAGGGCGAAGGTGCAGACGACGGTGTCGGCGCTCCGATCCTCGAACGGCAGCGTTCCGGCGTCGGCGACGACGAGCTCCGCGTCGATGCCAAGCGCCAGGGCCCGAGACCGGGCCCGATCGAGCATGGCGGAACTCCAGTCCACGCCGCGAAGCCGCACGGCGTCCCCCTCCCGGGCGAGGTGCGGCAGGTTGAGGCCGGTCCCGACCGCAACCTCGATGGTTTCGCCGGCCGCCCGGGTGGCGATCCACTCGCGACTGGCGGCGAGCACCCTCCGCTCGAGCCAGGACGTCCTGGCGTCGTAGGTCCCGGCGCGGCGGTCCCAGTCGGCGATGCGTCGCTGTCGGCGGTCGTCCATTCCACCCATTCGCAGGAGGACGTTAGTGAACGGCGCACGGCGCCGTCGCGTCTCCGGGGGGAGCGGGACCTCCGCTCCCCCCGGAGGCGTCGTGTTCAGTCGGCGCTCATCGCGCTGATCTCCTCGGCAGCCTGCGCCACCGACTGCGCCATCTGACGCAGTTCGTCGGACGAGCGCGAGACGATGCCGATGCCTTCCACGATCTGATCGAGCGACGCCGCAGTGCGATTGACGGCGAGGTCGACGAGTTCGAACCGCTCATTTGCCTCGGTGGTCCGCTCCGACACCTGCCCGGCCCGTTCGTTGCTCACCCCGACCGCGTCGCGGACGGCCTCGATGGCGTCGCCGGCCGCCTGGTTGAGCTGGGCGATCTCCTCGAGGGACTCGCGTGTGGTGTCGGCGAGCTTGCGGACCTCCTCGGCAACGACCGCGAAGCCACGACCGTGCTCCCCCGCGCGTGCGGCCTCGATGGCGGCGTTGAGGGCCAGCAGGTTGGTCTGGGCCGCGATCGCGTTGATTCCCTCGACCGTGCGCCCGTTCTCGTCGAGCGCCGCCCGGAGCTTGTCGACCTCCGCGGCGATGGATTCGACCGTGCGCGCCATCTGCTCGGCGGCTGCCGCGGCCTGCGAGACGGCATCGCGGCCCTGGGCGGCACGCGACAGGCAGTCATCGATCGACTCGCGACTCTCCTCGACGTCTCCGGACACCCGCTGCGAGACGTCGGCCATCGTCTCGGCCGATGCGGTGCTCTCCTCGGCTACGGCGGCAAGCTGCTGCGCCCGGGCGGCCATCAACTCGCCGATCTCCTGCAGGCGGCGGTCCTGAGAGAGCTCCTCGGCCATGAGCTTCTCTTCGTGGATGTCCCGCAGGCCACCCACGACTCGGAGCGGGACACCCTTGGCATCGCGAATGGTTGCGCCGGATGCGCGGTACCAGCGGTACTCGCCAGACTTCCGTTTGAGCATGTACTCGATGTCGTAGGGAGTCCTGCCGCTGTGATCGGTGAGGTGTGCGGCAAACGCGTTGATGGTGTTCTCCGCATGATCGGGGTGAAGCAGGTTCGACCAGGAATCCAGGCGGTTGGGAAAGTCGCGTTCATCGGTGAATCCCAGCATGTGGCGGAATTCCGGCGACCAGATGAACTCGTTGTTGGGGCTCACCGGATCACCGGCGTCCACCGTCATGTCCCAGAGGGCCATCTTGGCGGCGTCCAGGACGAGGTCGAGGCGAAGCTGGGCGTCCTCGGCCCGCTCCTCGGCCGTGATGTTCTGCGTGGAAGGCAAGGTGCTGCTCCCGGATCGTGGGTCGTGAGAAGGGGGTGGAATCAGTTCCCAGTTGTCGTCGGCTCAATCCCGCCCCGGTTGAGAAATGCGACGAATGACGTACGAATTCGCCTGACAGCGCGCATGTTTCGTGGCGACGGAGTTGCGGTACACCTGACGGCACTGATGCCCTGGGAACCGGGTGGACGACGCGCAATACTGGGCGTCCGGAAGACCTGCCGACAACCGGGAGCGGCCAATGTGCCATGCGGTGACCTGCCGCCAATGCGGGAAGACGACATGGGCCGGGTGCGGCCGCCACGTCGACGAGGTGATGCGCGGCGTCCCGGAGGACCGCCGCTGCACGTGCGACCCTCAAGCCCGCGCAACGGGCTGGCTCAGCCGGTTCCTCGGCCGATAGCCCGGCGCGGCGGGTGACGCGGCCCCGAGCATACCCATGGGGGGTATGCTGACGGTCGTGAGCGACCGCCCCGAACCATCCCTGCAGCACCTGCCCGTCACGGTCTTCTCGAGTGTGATGGGCATCGGTGGCCTGTCACTGGCATGGCGGCGCGCGACGCACGTCTGGGACTTCCCGGTCTGGCCGTCCCAGCTGCTGTTCTGGATCGCCCTGACGGTGTTCGTGGTGATCGGCGCGGCGTACGCCGCCAAGACCATGCGCTACCCGGCCGCGGTGGGAAGCGAGCTTCGACATCCGATCCGGATGGCGTTCGCGCCCACCATCACGATTTCGCTGCTGATCCTCGCGACCGCCGGGAGCGACCTGATGACGCCCGTCGCGCGCGTCGCCTGGTGGGTGGGCGGAGTGGCCCACCTCGCGGCGACGGTCCTGGTCGTCACCGAATGGGTCGGACGTGAGGACATCATGCTGACCCAGGTGACCCCGGCCTGGTTCATTCCGGTCGTCGGCAACGTCGTGACACCGCTCGGCGCCTCGTCGATCGGGTCGGTGGAATTCGGCTGGATCGCCTTCGGCATCGGAATCGTGTTCTGGCTGGCCCTCCTGCCGCTGCTGCTGTACCGCCTCCTGCTACATGAGCATCCGCTGCCGTCGAAGCTGCTGCCGACCCTTGCCATCTTCATCGCCCCGCCCGCGGTGGCGATGCTCTCCTGGCAGCAACTGACCGGAAACCACGGTGACCCCGCGTCGCGCATCCTGTTCGCGGCCGCACTGATGTTCATCGCCCTGTTGCTCGCCCAGTTCGCCCGCCTGCGAACCATCCCCTTCGCACTGCCGTACTGGGCCTACACCTTCCCGATGGCCGCCGGGACGGCGGCGGCCATCGCCAGCGCAGGCGACCTGCCGTCGATCGGCTACGACGTCGTCGCCATCGTGCTGCTCTCGGTGACGACGCTGCTCGTGGTCGTCGTGAGCGCGCTGACCCTGCGGGCGGCCGGCCGCGGCGAGATCTGCGTACCCGAGTAGCCCGCGCCACGGCCCGCGACGGCCGACCCGAATACACTCACGACCGGTCCCGAACACCCGCACCGGAGAGTCCCGATGGCCGGTCGCTTCGTCTACTGGATGAACGCCTCGCTGGATCTCCGGATCGAGCACGCCGCCGGCGAGGCGGGCGGCGGCAACTGGATGCGCATCGGCGAGTCCCTGCACCGCGACTTCAACGCCCGGGCGAGCGCGCTGGCGCTCATGGTCCAGGGCCGCGTGGTCTACGAGATCATGGAACGCTTCTGGCCGGCGGCGCGCGAGGACACCTCGCTCCCGGACTTCCTCCGCGAGTACGGGGCGATCTGGACGGACGCCCCCAAGATCCTCGTCTCGCGGACCCGGACATCGGCCGACCACAACACCCGCGTCATCGGGGGCGACGACGCGATCGACCGGCTCGCCGAGCTGCGCTCGACCACCGACGGTGACATCGGCGTGGGGGGTGCCACACTCGCGACCGAGCTGCTCCGGGCGGGCCTCCTCGACGAACTCGTCCTCTACACGCACCCGGCGGTGCTCGGCGGCGGCCGGCCGTTGTTCGACGACGTCGCGGCTCCTGTCGAGCTCGACCTGCTGGAACACCGCACGTACGAGGGAGGGGTCACGCTGCACCGCTATGCGGTCGTCGGTGCCCTGCCAGAGGACACGCGCGACTGATCGCGGCGTCACCCACGCTCGATCACGCGGCGGCGGTGGACCTCCATCGCAGCCGTCCGTGCATGACCAGGATGCCCAGCACCACCACCAGCCCGCCAAGCGGCTGATTCCAGCGCAGCGGTTCGCTCAGGACCACGATCCCGAGCAGGACGCCGATGAAGGGGATCAGGTAGGTCACGGCGGCCGCATTGGCCGCGCCCCACGCATCGATGACCCGCGTGTTGAGCCAGTAGGCGATGCCGGTCCCGAACACCCCCAGCCCGAACATGCTGCCGACCAGCTTCGGCGACAGGTCCGCGTGCATCGGCATGGCGACCGGTGAGAGGGCAAGCATGATCAGGGCCCCCATCCCCACCATCACCGCTGCGACGGTGAGTCCGTCGAGGCCGCGCGGGGTGACGAAACGGCGCTGGTATGCGAACGCCAGCCCGTAGCACGAGGTGGCTCCCAGGATCACCAGCTCCGCCGACAGCGACGAGTGCCCGGAGAGCAGGGCCCCGGGTCCGATGATGGTCACCACACCGGCGATGCCGAAGGCGATGCCGACGAGCGCCGACCGGGTGAGGCGATCCCCGGGGACGATGAACGCGGCGAAGATCGCCGCCATGATCGGCGTGGTCGCGTTGAGAATGCTGGCGAGGCCCGAGCTGATCGACTGTTCCGCCCAGCCGAAGAGACTGAACGGGACCACGCAGAAGAGCACCGATGCCACCGCGAGGTGCCCCCACACGGCGGGATCGCGCGGCCAGCGGGCGCGCCTCGCGGTCATCAGGATGAGCAGGGCGACGGCGCCGAAGAGCATCCGCGACCACGTCACCGCCAGCGGCGACATCGACTCGATGCCGACCTTGATGAACATGAAGCTGGCGCCCCAGAAACACGCCGCCGCAACGAAACTGACCGCAATACCCGAGTCGCGCATGGTCCTCCCGATGAACTCCGGACGGGGAGGCTACCGACGCGACGTGGCGGGGGCGTCGCGTGCGCCCCCGGCCGCGATAGCCTCCAGGGATGGCCTCTCACGTGACCCGCACCGCACTGGACGAACTCGCTCGCAACCGCATCCTCATCCTGGACGGGGCCATGGGCACCCAGATCCAGACCTTCGGGCTGACCGAAGCGGACTTCCGGGGCGATCGCTTCACCGACCACCCCACGCCGCTGGCCGGCGACAACGATCTGCTGGTGCTGACGCGCCCCGACGTGATCCGCGAGATCCACGACCGGTTCCTCGCGGCGGGCGCCGACATCATCGAGACCAACACGTTCAACGCCACCAGCGTGGCCCAGTCGGACTACGGCATGGAGGCGGCCGTCCGGGACGTGAATCTGGCCGCCACGCGACTTGCCCGCGAGGCCGCCGACGCCCAGACCGCGCTGACCCCGGATCGCCCCCGGCTGGTCGCGGGCGCGATCGGGCCGATGAACCGGACGCTCTCGATGTCGCCGAAGGTGGAGGACCCGGGTTTCCGGGCGGTCACCTTCGACCAGGTTCGCGAGGCCTACCGGGAACAGGTCCGCGCGCTCGTGGAGGGCGGGTCAGACCTGCTGCTCGTCGAGACCATCTTCGACACGCTCAACGCCAAGGCCGCGTTGCTCGCGATCGACGATGTCGCGAACGAGACGGGTGTGGTGCTCCCGATCATGATCTCGGTCACCATCACCGACGCGTCGGGACGCACGCTCTCGGGGCAGACCGTGGACGCGTTCTGGACCAGTATCGAGCACTGCGACCCGTGGTCGGTGGGCGTGAACTGCGCGCTGGGCGCCGATGCGATGCGGCCCCACGTGGAGGACCTCTCGCGCCTCGCGCCCTGCTGGGTCACCTGTTACCCCAACGCGGGGCTCCCGAACGCGTTCGGGGGTTATGACGAACTCCCCGCCGACACCGCCCGGGTGCTCCGCGAGATGGCCGACGACGGCCTCCTGAACGTGGTGGGCGGCTGCTGCGGCACGACGCCGGACCACATCGCCGCCATCGCGCGGATCATGGACGGCGTCACCCCGCGGGTGCCGGCGGTTCCGGACGCGACCCGGAGCACGTACAGCGGACTGGAGCCGTACGTGATCGGCCCGGACAGCACCTTCACCATGATCGGTGAGCGCACCAACGTCACCGGCTCGCGACGGTTCGCCGACCTGATCCTCAACGGTGACGAGACCGCGGCGCTCGAGGTGGCGGCGCAGCAGGTGCGCAACGGGGCGAACATCATCGACGTCAACATGGACGAAGGGATGCTCGACTCCGAGGCGGCGATGACCCGCTTCCTGCAGCTCGTGGCGAGCGAACCCGAAATCGCCCGCGTGCCGATCATGGTCGATTCGTCCCGATGGTCGGTCATCGAAGCCGGCTTGAAGTGCTGCCAGGGCAAGACGGTGGTCAACTCCATCAGCCTCAAGGAAGGGGTCGAGCCGTTCCTCGAGCACGCCCGCCTGGCCCGCGCGTACGGCGCGGCGATGATCGTGATGGCGTTCGACGAGCAGGGGCAGGCCGACACCGCCGACCGGCGCGTCGAGATCTGCGGCCGTGCCTACGACCTGCTGGTGAACGAGGTGGGCGTCCCCCCCGCGGACATCATCTTCGACCCGAACATCTTCGCGGTGGGGACGGGGCTCGAAGAGCACGCCCGCTACGCCATCGACTTCATCGACGCCTGCGGCCGCATCAAGGACCGCTGCCCCGGAGCCCGCATCTCCGGGGGCGTCTCGAACCTGAGCTTCGCCTTCCGTGGAAACGACGTGGTCCGCGAGGCGATGCACACCGCGTTCCTCTACCACGCGATCTCCGCCGGCATGGACATGGGGATCGTGAACGCCGGCCAGCTCGGGGTCTATGAACAGCTCGATCCCGAACTCCGCGACCTCGTCGAAGACGTGCTGTTCGATCGCCGCTCCGACGCGACCGAGCGTCTGCTGGTGTTCGCCGACACGGTCAAGGGCAAGCGCGTCGAGAAGGCCGCCGACACCGCGTGGCGCAACGGAACCGTGGAAGAACGGCTGGAGCACGCGCTCGTCAACGGCCTGGTCGAACACATCGTCGCGGACACCGAGGAGGCGCGCCAGAAGTACGGCGAGTCGCTACGCGTCATCGACGGTCCCCTGATGGCGGGGATGAGCACCGTCGGCGACCTCTTCGGCGCGGGCAAGATGTTCCTCCCGCAGGTGGTGAAGAGCGCCCGGGTGATGAAGCAGGCCGTGGCCCACCTGGAGCCGTTCATGGAGGAGGAGCAGGCCGCCGCCGGCGGGTCGAGCCAGGGCCGCGTCCTGCTGGCCACGGTGAAGGGCGATGTCCACGACATCGGCAAGAACATCGTGGGCGTGGTGCTTGGCTGCAACAACTACGAGGTCATCGACCTGGGCGTGATGGTGCCCACCCAGACGATCCTGGACCAGGCGGCATCGGTGAACGCCGACGTCGTGGGACTCTCGGGCCTCATCACCCCGTCGCTCGACGAAATGGTCGGTGTCGCGAGCGAGATGGAGCGGCGTTCCATGACGACCCCGCTGCTCATCGGCGGCGCCACCACCTCGCGGCAGCACACGGCGGTCAGGATCGCGCCCGCGTACTCCGGGCCGGTGCTGCACGTGCTCGACGCGTCGCGCGCCGTCGGCGTGGTGTCGTCGCTGCTCGACCCGAAGCAGCGAACCACCGCGGTCGCCGAGGCCCGCCAGGACCAGGAGCGGCTGCGCGAACAGCACGCCAACCGGGCCTCGCGGGCGACGCTCGGTATCGCCGAGGCACGGTCCCGGCGCCCCGAGCTGGAATGGACCGGTGAGTACGCGCCGCTCGAGCCGGCCTTCACGGGTGTCCACGACATCACCCCCACCCTGGCCGAGCTGGTCGAGTTCATCGACTGGACGTTCTTCTTCCACGCGTGGGAGCTGCGCGGCAAGTTCCCGGGCGTGCTCGACCACCCGGAGCACGGCCCCGCGGCACGCGAACTCCACGGCCACGCCACCACCATGTTGGACCGGCTGGTGGAGGAAGCCGGGCTGATCGCCCGCGGTCGCTACGCGTTCTGGCCGTCGAACTCCGACGGCGACGACATCGTGGTGTTCACCGATGAGCGCCGCACCACTGAACTGTGGCGCCTGCCGATGCTGCGCCAGCAGCGGGAGAAGGCCACCGGCAAGCCCTACTACTGCCTCGCGGACTTCGTCGCACCGATCGACTCGGGCGTGCCGGACTGGATCGGCGGCTTCGCCATCACGGCCGGGATCGGCGTCGATGACCTGGCGCGGGCGTTCGAGGCCGAACACGACGACTACTCGGCCATCATGGTGAAGGCCCTCGCCGACCGCCTGGCCGAGGCCTTCGCCGAGATGCTGCACGCACGGGTCCGCCACGAGTGGGGCCACGAGTCCGAGACCCCGAACGCCGAGGATCTGATCGCCGAGCGCTACCGCGGGATCCGGCCGGCGTTCGGTTACCCCGCCTGTCCCGATCACACCCCCAAACAGCGCCTGTTCGAGCTGCTGGACGCCGGGAGCGCCGGGATCACCCTCTCCGAGCACATGGCGATGCTCCCGACGGCCTCGGTCAGCGGGCTGTACCTCGCCCATCCCGAGGCGCGCTACTTCGCGGTGGGTCCGGTGCGCGCGGATCAGCTGGAGGACTACGCCGCCCGCACGGGAATGAGCCTGGAAGACACCCGACGCTGGCTGTCGGCGAACCTCGTCGAGGAGGCCTGAGCATGTCGAGCCGCGCCACCCCGGACCCCGCGCCGTCCCCCCTCCGGCCGGCGATGGACGACGACTCCGGAACGTTCCGTTTCCACGTGACCTTCGCGGTCCCGGACAGCATCCACCGCATCGAGGACGTCACCCGGATGCAGCGCACGGTGATCGCGGTGATGGAACGGTGCGCGTCGAGCCGGCAGGTCCGCGACCACGGCATGTTCGCCGACATGCGGGGCGGCTACGTCATCGCCGAGTTCGGCGACATCCAGGAACTGGTCGAACTCTTCGCCGGGCTCCAGGACGTCGCGCGCCTCCGCGTCCATCCCGTGACGAGTACGGAGTCCGGGCTCCGATTCCTCAGAGGGTTGATGGCCACCGAGGCCCTCGGGTAGACGCGAACCACCCCCGGTGCCACGCGACGCCGAACTCCCACAGGTTCAGACCGACTCGTTCCCGGATCATTCCGAGGGCACGGACGGCGGTTCGGCGAGTGTTTCCAGCCCCGCCCGGAGATGCTCCCACGCATCCGGGCCCACCTGGTCGCGCCACTCCGCCTCGATCTCGCCGAACAGGCGCACCACCGTCCGCTGGGCCCGGTCGCCGCGCTCGGTGAGCGTCAGAATCCTGGCACGACCGTCGGTTGGGTCCGGCGTGGCCCGGATGTAGCCCGTCCGCTCCAATTGGGCGATCTGGAGCGAGATGGCCTGCTTGGTGACCTCGCAGCGCCCGGCGATCTGGCTGGCGCGAAGGGGGCCGTCGCCCAGGTGGCGCAGGACGTCACGCGAATGGGCGAACCCCAGCCCGGCGAACTCCGTCGCCTCGAGACGCGCGTCGAACGATTCGATGAACCGCGCGCTGACGCGGTTCAGCAGTGCCACGAGCGGCGCCTCGCCGGCGGCGCCATCACAGACGGGAAGCGAGTCCTTGGTCATGGGCGGCAAACGGATCCAAATCGGTCAAGAGCTTGACCGTGAGTCTAGTCCTACTCCAGCTCGAACTGGATCTTCGCGATCGCCATTCGTGCCTGGAAGGCCGATTCGCACAGCGCACGAAGTTTGGCGCGGGCCGTGTCGGCGGGCAGCATGTGAAGTCCGGGCGTGCACGTCACCCACAGTTGCGAGGGCGGGACGTCGGCGACGGCGTCGACCACCCGCCTGGCCACGGTGTTGGGATCTTCGATCTCGGGCGATGCCCCGTCGACCACGGCAACCGCGCGTTCGTGGTCGTCGACGACGTACGCGCCCGGAACCGGTCCGCCGTCGTATTGGATGAGCCGGGCCCCGGCGAACACCAGGTCCTCCACGGATCCGGCGATGGCCTTCACAGGTCGGCCGCCAGCCGCGGCGACCGCCGCAGCGAAGGTCTCGGGCGTGTCGGCCAGCGCACCGCTGCAGACCACGTCCAGACCGATGGCGTGGAGTTCCGCCGCCCACGTGGGGTCGCCGGGAAGTCCGCCCAGGACGATCGTGGGCAGCACGGGGAGGTGGATCCCCAGGGCTTCGGCATCCGCGCGACGCATGGCGGCATCCTGCCAGACGCGCCCGTGGCGTCCGCGAGCCGGTCCGTTCCGCCGGCGGCGTCGTGTTCGTAGCATGCGGTCATGAATGGGCGACACGCCTGGGTGAGACGGCTCGGCCCGTGGGTCGGCATCGGCACGTCGCCCGCGGCGCTGATGACCGGCGGAGGACTGTCCGTGGGCCACGACGGGATGGCGGTCATCGTGCTCGTGCTCGGCGGAACCGTGCTGCTGACCGTGCTGGCGGTGGCGCAGGGGGTGCTCGGCGTGCGCGAACGACGGGCGCTCGGCGCGGTCGTGGCGCGCGCGCTGCCGGGTGCCGCCGGCCAGCGCATGGCGGCGCTCACCATGCTCGCGATGATGGTCGGGTGGTTCGGCGTCAACGTGGACGTCGGCGGCACCGCGCTTGCGCGTCTGCTCGGGCTCCCGGGGCCGGCCGGCATGGCCCTGTTCGGTGGGATCGCGTTGCTGGCCACCGTCCGTGGACTCGGGGCGCTCAGCTGGACGGCGCTCGTCACAGGAACGGCCACGGTCGTGCTCGCGGGCTGGGGACTGGCGCTCGCCGCCGAGCGGGCACCGCTGGGGTTCGACTCCGCCTCGGTGCAACCCCAGGTCGGAGCGCTCACCGGACTCTCGGTCGTGGTCGGCTACGGCGCGGCGTTCGCGCTGCGAACCCCGGACTTCACGCTCGACCTGCCCCGTTCGCGCGACGTGGTGGCGTGCGGGGTGGTCGGACTCGGTCTTCCGCTGATCGTCTTCGCGGTGATCGGCGCCGTTCTCCAGGCGTCGACCGGCCACTGGAACATCGCGGACGTACTCACCGACCTGCAGAGCCCGGTGGCCGGCCAGGCCTTCGTGGCGGTCGGCTTCCTCGGATCGGTCATGACCAACCTGCACTCGGGGCGGCTGGCGTTCGCCACCGGCACCGGAATGGGCTCACGCATCGGCGTCTGGGCGGTTGCGGCTGCGGGCCTGGCGCTCGCCGTCTCCGGCTTCGGGGGACGGATGATCAACTTCATGGTGCTCCTCGCGGTGGTGGTGCCGGGGCTGATCGTCGTGTGCGTGGCCGCCGCGAGCGATCGCAGTCCGGCCCGCAGCGCCTGGGCGTGGATCTGGGCGGCGTCCTGCGCGGTGGGCCTGGCCGTCGAATACCTGCCGGGCGGCGGCGGGGTCCTCGCGGCGACCGGAACCGCGGTGGCCGGAGCCGTCGCGGTGCGACGTTCCCGGGGACGGCGGGCGACCGCCTGACGGTCAGTCCGGCGGCGATTCCGGGTGTGCCGGCGCGTGTTCCCATTCGGGTTCGCGGCGTTCCCGGAACGCCCGCAACCCCTCGCGGAACTCGGCGCCCCGGTAGGCCGTCTCGCGGATGACGCCGATGTTCGCTCGCACCTGGTCGTCCATCGGCCCCATGATGGCGTCGATGGCCGCCCTGGTGCCGGCGACGGCGCCGGGCGCCGCACGCAGGATCGCGGCCGCGGCGGCCTCGGCGTCGTCCCACAGGACGTCAGGGGACACGACGTCGTCTACCAGGCCGATCGCGAACGCCCGGGCCGCGTCGACCCTGGCGCCCGTCAGGAACAGCTGCCGGGTCCGCGCCGGACCCAGCAGGTCGATGAACCGCCGCAGCCCCTCGGGGGAGTAGACCACCCCGAGGCGGGCCGCAGGCATGGCGAAGACGGCCGAGTCGGCGGCGATCCGCCAGTCGCAGGCCGCGGCGAGTTCGAGGGCCCCGCCCACGGTTGCGCCCCCGATCACGGCCACCACCGGCACCGTGCAGGCGTCGATGGCCACGGCGGCGCGCCGCAACGCGGACTCGCCGTCGCGGAGCCGCTGTCCGAGGGCGTCACCGTCGACGCCGGCCAGGTCCACACCCGCCGAGAAATGGCGATCGCCAGCCGCACCGAGCAGAATGACGCGGACGCCGTCGGGCGGCCGGTTGCAGACCCGCGTGATGGCGTCGAGGATTTCGTCGGTGAGCGCGTTCGCGCGGGCGGGGTTGGAGATCCGCAGCTCGAGCGTCTGGCCGCTGCGGCGTTCGTCGAGTGTTGCTGGAGGTGAGTCGGCTGGCATCGGTGATGGTGATGGGTGCTGGGGCCGTGGGCTCGTACTATGGCGCGCTGCTCGCCCGCGCGGGGCATGACGTCACGCTGATCGCCCGCGGCGAGCATCTCACGGAACTCGAGCGCGCCGGACGGGTGACCGTCCGCGAGCCCGATGGCAACACCTGGAGCGCCCCGGTCCGGGCGTTTCCCCGACCCGGGCCGCCCGCTCCCGATCTGGTCATCGTGACCGTGAAATCGCATCACACAGTAGACGCGGCGACCGGGCTGCGCGATTGCGTGGCGGCGTCGACAGCGGTGCTCTCACTCCAGAACGGCGTGGAGAACGTGGCGCGCCTCAACGAGGTGCTGGGACGGGATGACGTCCTGGGCGGCCAGGCGTTCGTCGGACTCCGCATCACGACCCCGGGTGTGGTCGATCATCAGGCCGAAGGGCGCGTGGGATTCGGCGATCCACGAGCGCCCGACGGCGATCTGGCCCGCCGTGTCGCCGGTATCGTCGGCTCGGCGTGGAACGTGACGCTCAGCGACGACATCACCCACGACCTCTGGAACAAGCTGCTCTGGAACATCGGTTTCAACGCCATGTGCGCGGTGACCGGGGCCACCAGCGGGGAGACCCTCGCGGTGCCGGAGAGCGAGGCGCTCGTGCGCGGCGCCATGCAGGAGCTGGTCCGCGTCGCGGCCCGCAACGGGGTCACGCTCACCCGCGAGGCGGTCGACGGGATGGCCGCGTTCAATCCCCAGCTCCGGGACTACCGGCCGTCGACGGCGCAGGACATCGCCGCGGGAAAACCGGTGGAACGCGACGCGATCTGTGGATTCGTGGTCCGTGAGGCGGATCGACTCGGGACCGACGCGCCGGTGAACCGGGTGCTCGACGGGTTGCTCGCGCTGCAGGAGGCTCGTGCCACGGGAGCCATCGCCGATGCGCTGGCGCGGCTCGATCGAATGGACGCCGCGCCCGGTGGTCCGGACGCCGACCCGGCCGGGTGACGAGCGTCCCCGACTGCCCGAACGATGGGGTTTTCGCGTGCCACGGCAGGGGGTGGTCGCGTAACCTAGGTGGCTGGGGCCCCCATCGGCCTGCAGGACCCGACATTGAACCGAACGGCGACGGTTCGGGCGGCGAATCCCGGGCGTGAACACCTCAGAGAGAGGGATTGATGACAGAGAACGGACGTGAGCGCACCAACAACGCCACCCTGCTGAAGTGGGTGGATGACTGGGCCAAGATCTGCCAGCCGGACGCGATCCACTGGTGCGACGGTTCCCAGGACGAGTACGACGCGCTCTGCGAGGAGATGGTGCAGTCGGGGACGCTCGTTCGTCTGAACCCGGAGAAGCGCCCCAACTCATACCTCGCCCGCTCACACCCGAGTGACGTTGCCCGGGTCGAGAACCGCACGTTCATCTGCACCGAGCGCGAAGAGGACGCCGGGCCGACCAACAACTGGGTCGAACCCGCCGAGATGCGTTCCGCGCTGCGCGCCCAGTTCGACGGCTGCATGAAGGGCCGCACGATGTACGTGATCCCGTTCAGCATGGGTCCGATCGGCTCGCCCATCGCCTACAACGCGATCCAGCTCACCGACAGTCCATACGTGGTCGTGCATCAACGGATCATGACCCGCATGGGCCAGGCCGTGCTGGACGTCATCGGCGACGAGGGGTACTTCGTGCCCTGCGTGCACTCGGTCGGCGCCCCGCTCGAGCCCGGCCAGCAGGACGTGGCGTGGCCCTGCGCCGAGAGCATCGACGACAAGTACATCGTCCACTTCCCCGAGACCCGCGAGATCATGTCCTACGGGTCCGGGTACGGCGGCAACGCCCTCCTCGGAAAGAAGTGTCTCGCACTCCGCATCGCCTCGGCGATGGCCAAGGAGGAGGGATGGTTCGCCGAGCACATGCTGATCCTGGGCCTGGAATCGCCGGCCGGCGAGAAGACGTACGTCGGCGCCGCCTTCCCCAGCGCCTGTGGCAAGACCAACCTCGCCATGATCCAGCCGCCCGAGGGCATGAAGGACTGGAAGACGTTCACCGTCGGCGACGACATCGCGTGGATCAAGCCCGACGCCGAAGGCAACCTGCGCGCCATCAACCCCGAGAACGGGTTCTTCGGGGTGGCACCGGGAACCTCGTACGACTCGAACCCGATGGCCATGCAGTCGATGAGCGCCAACACCATCTTCACCAACTGCGTGCTGACCGATGACGGCGACATCTGGTGGGAGGGGATGGGCCCCGCGCCGGCGCACGGCATCGACTGGCAGGGCAACGACTGGACCCCCGATTCGGGCCGGCCCGGCGCCCATCCGAACGCCCGCTTCACCGCTCCGGCGTCCCAGTGCCCCACCATCGATCCGGCCTGGGAGGATCCGGCCGGCGTGCCCATCTCGGCCTTCCTCTTCGGCGGCCGCCTGGCCAACACGTTCCCGCTGGTCTACGAGGCATACGACTGGAACGCCGGCGTGTTCATGGCCGCCACCATGGGCTCGGAGGCCACCGCGGCCGCCATCGGCCAGGAGGCCATCCGCCGCGACCCCTTCGCCATGCTCCCGTTCATGGGCTACAACATGGCCGACTACTGGGGATACTGGATCACCTGGGGACAGCGCACCGACGTCAAGCTGCCCAAGATCTTCCGGGTCAACTGGTTCCGCAAGGACGCGGACGGGAAGTTCATCTGGCCCGGCTTCGGCCAGAACCTGCGGGTGCTCGAGTGGATCGTCGGGCGCGTCCACGGCACGAAGGACGCCGTCGACGGCCCGTTCGGCCGGATGCCCACCTACGAGGATCTGAACTGGGACCAGCTCGACTTCAGCGCTGACCAGTTCGCCGGCATCACCGACATCAGCCGTGAGGGCGCCCTCGCCGAAGCCGCCGAGGTGGCCGAGTACTTCACGAAGTTCGGCGCACGTCTGCCGAGCGAGCTGGAGACCGAGCGCCAGGCCCTGGAGGATCGCGCCAAGGCCGCCCCCGAGGTGTGGAGCACCCGGGACGCATAGTCCGCGGTCGGTGGTGGGGTGGTCTCCACCCCACCACCGACGCCCGCACGCAGACGTCCCGAGCCGGTTCGGGAGGTCTCAGCGGTTCCACCACGGCGCAAACGGGACCCGCCGGCCGGGGGCGAGGAGCCGCGACCAGGGGATCTTCGCCCGGACGGGTCCGAGCACGCATCCCATCTGGCAGTGGTTCACGTCGACGCCCAGGCCGGCTCTGGTCGGTACCAGGGTGACGTTGGCCGCCGTCAACGTGGCGAGATCGGCGGGCGGAGCCAGGGGCGCGGCACGGTGCACCGCGCGGCGGATCTCGGCATTAAGCATCAGGCCAGGACGGCCGGCCGCCCGAATTCGCCGCGCGATCTCGGCGCGGCTCCAGCGCCGGCCGTTCCTGGTGTCGACGACCACGGACCGGAACAGCAGCACGGGGTGTGCGCCGCCAAGGTAGACGTACTCGTCGAACAGAATCGAGACCACCGGCGTGGCGTTCGCGACCACCCGCCCGGTGAGTTCGTAGCCGCCCTTCAGCGGGGACGACGGCTCGTAATCCGCCCTGAACCGCTCCAGTCCGGCGTGCGACGTGCGATTCACGAGCGCGCTGATCCGGCGGGCGACCGCCGCCCGCGGGCCGTCCACACGCGCGGTGGCGATCTTCGCGGCGACCCCGCTCACCTGCACCGTTCGGGTACCCATGTGCACGCGATACCCGCTGGCCGTGACCGGCGAGGGCGATGGCGACGCCGCGACGACCGACGTCGGGATCGCGGCGAGGAGGGCGGCCGCGACGATGAATCGTGCGGGCGCGTGGTGGGGGCGGATGTGGTGGTGCATGTGCGGCTCCGGTGTCGCGATGATGAAGGTCGGGGAGCCGGGTGCCCGGTGTCCCACCAAGGCGATCCACCTGGACGCCCCCTGATGCACACGATCGCGGCATCGCCGCGCCACCGGCGGCGACTGGGCGGGGTGGGGTGTCGTTCGACACCCCACCCCGCGCGGTCCGCCTAGAGGCCGCTCACCCGGTCCGCCGGAGGCGTGACCCCCGGATGGGCCTGCAGGTAGGCCACCAGGTTGGCGATGTCCTCGCTGCCACCCAGCAGGTTGGTGCCCTCGGTGAAGACGGTGAACGCGTCACCGCCCGCGGCGAGGAAATTCAGGGTCGCGACACGGTAGGTCGCCGCCGGATCGATCGGCACCCCGTTGAGGGCCATCGAGCCCGGAACCACCCGCAAGCCCTGCGGCTGCGTGGCGTCCCACGTGTACGTGAAGCCCTCCGACACGGCGAGCGCCAGGTTCTGCCGGCCGCGGGTGGGGTCGTACTGCTGCTCGAGCACACGCCGGATCTGATCGCCGGTCATGTCGATCGTCACGAGCAGGTTGCCGAACGGCGACGTCGCGTACGCCTCGGCGTAGGTGATCTCGCCGACCGCCTCGCCGTTGGTGATGGCGTCACGCGTGAAGCTCGCGCGGACGCCGCCGATGTTCATGAACGCGATCTGCGCACCGCCGGCGTCCGGGGCCGAGGTGCCCCACAGGATCGAGTCGGCGATGAGGTCGCCCATGGGCGTCTCGACACCACGGTTGCCCGAGGCGTCGCCTGTGACGTCCTGGGCGACGGTGCCCACGACGCGGCCGGCGATCGGATCGGAGATCGCCTTCCACTTGGCAATGACGGCGGTCTCCGCCGGATCCGCCGTCTGATCGCGGGTGACGAGGTGGTTCGTGGCGGTCGTCTCCGCCTGCACCACGTCCCCGGTCCGGCGATCGACGGCCAGCGTGGTCTCGGTGACGACCTGGCCGAAGCTGGCGGCCGAGGTCACCAGGCGAGGCTGGCCGGCCTTGTTCGGGAGCCAGCACACGTAAGGCTGGTGCGTGTGGCCGGTGACGAGCGCATCGATGGACGGGTCCATCCGGCTGACGATGTCCACGATCGGACCGGAGGGACCGTCGCAGCTGTTGTACGTCCCGGCCTGCTGACCGCCCTCGTGCAGCAGCACGACGATGGTGTCGACGCCGCGCTTCTCGAGCTTCTTCGCCTCGCGATTCGCGGTGTCGGCCTCATCCAGGAACACCACGCTCGCCACGCCCTGCGGGTTCACGAGCGTCGGGGTTTCCTCGAGGGTCATGCCGATGAACCCGATCCGGACACCGCGGATGTTCTTGATGGTCGTTCCCGGCAGCAGGGTTCCCCTGCCGTTGCGATTCTGGACGTTCGCCGCGAGCCACTGGAAGTCCGCGCCGGCGTAGGGCTGGGTGGGGAAGTAACACCCGTCGACGGGATGGCACCCGCCGTTCTGCATCCGCAGGAGCTCGGTCGTCCCCTCGTCGAATTCATGGTTGCCCACGGAACTGACGTCCAGCCCGAGCGCGTTCATCGATTCCACCGACGGTTCGTCGTGGAACAGCCCGGACAGGAAGGTGGAACCCCCGATGAGATCGCCGGCCGCGACCGTCACGGTCCGTCCGTCCGGGGCGGTCGCGCGCAACCGGTTGATGGTGGCCGCGAGGTACTCGACACCACCGACCGCGTTCCGGTCGGGGTCGAGCTGCACCGAGAGCGGATTGTCGGTCGCCTCGAGGTGGCCGTGGAAGTCGTTGAACGACAGCATCTGCACGCCGACGATCTTCGGGGCGGGGCGGCCCTGAGAATGGGACGGCGGTGCCGCGACAACGGACCCGGCGGCGGCGAGCAGCGCAGCCCCGGTCAGACCCACGAGCGTTCGGGATCGTTTCACGAGTATTTCCCCCTTGGGAGCACACGGGATGGACACACGACGGCCTATTCGACCACATGAGCGTCCCGTGGGGCCACGTCACCGCCGAACGGTGACGTCCCGTCAGGTCGTGTTCAGGCGGTGACCTGCACGTCCCGGGTACGACGGGGACCCCGCAGCATCGCGAGGCCGACCAGGCCGAGGGGGATGAAGGGCACGATGTTGAGGGCGTGGATCACGACCGTCGCCGACAGCGCCGTCTCGCGATCGAACCCGAACGCGGTCAGCGCCGCGACACCCGCCACCTCGAACACGCCGAGCCCCGCCGCCGTGCTGGGCACGGCCATCGCGAAGTTGACGAACACCAGGGTGACCAGCGCGGCCGACCACGTGGGGTCGGGCGAGACCGCGCGCAAGGCGGCCCACGCCGACGCGCCCAGGACGAGCCACGACACCAGCGTGAGCCCCATTGCGCGCAGCGCCGCGCCCTGGTTCCGCACCGCATGGCCGCCGCGGACCGCGTTCTCCAGCCCGATCATCAGGCGATCCGCGTGCCGGGGCACCAGGGCCCGGGCGATCCGCGCGAAGACCTCGCGCGCCCGTCGTCCCGGTGCCCACGCCACCACCAGTACCGCGAGCACCGCCACGGCGACGATCACCGCGGCCACGCCGATCGTCGCCGACATGACCCGGCTCTCCGGCATGACCGGGGCGAGGATCAGCGTGAGAATGGCCAGGCCGACGACATCGAAGACGCGCTCGGTCACCGCCGCAGAGGTGCACTCGACCCGCGACACCCTCGCCACACGCGCGAGCGCGATCGCGCGCAGCAGGTCTCCCAGCCGGACGGGCAGGGCGTTGTTGGCGAGCATCCCCACCGCACCGGTCCAGAACGACCACCCGACGGTGATCCGCCGGCGGGCGGCCGGCCGGAACATCACCACGTACCGCCAGGAGCGCAGCCAGAACGCCACCAGCAGGATCGCCAGCGCGGCGATCAGCGGCGCGAGTTCGGCGCTTCGAAGGGTGTCTCCGACCAGCGCGACGTCGACCGAGTGCAGCAGCGCGACCACGCAGATCGTCGAGACGGCCACGCCGATGGCCGCGTGCAGCGCAAGACGGGATCGCGACATCCCGGTGGCACCGAGGCCTCCGGGCGGAGCGTCCGTGTGGGGCGGGGCCGGGCTCAGCTGAGCCCGGCCTCGGTGATCAGTGCCTTCTCCTGGTACGTCTCGTAGTCGGTGTTGACCGACCACAGGTCGTTCCCGGCGTCTCCGGCGATGTTCTCGGCCACGAGCATGCCCATCAGGATGGAGTGGTCCTGGTTGTTGTACTTGAAGGCGCCGTAGCGCCCGATCGGCCACAGGCCGTGAATCGATTCCAGGTGGGACTCCACCACCGTGAGCCGGTCGCGGTAGCCGCGGGAGTAGACCGGGTAGCAGCGGCGCAACCGTTCGACGTGCCCGCGCTCGACCGCCGCGCCCCGCAGCAGGCCCGTTCGCGTGAGCTCTCGCGTCGCCAGCTCGATCAGGGCGGCGTCGTCGCTCCGCCACAGGTCGTCCTCGTCGTAGGCCCAGTACTCGCAGGCCAGGATCGTGGTGCGGCGATCACGGTAGAGGTCGGGAACCCAGTTCCGGAAGTTGGTGAGACGCCCCATCTGCATGTCGGCCGAGTGGAGGTACATCCACTGGTCGGGGAAGAGGTCCGACCGATCGACCTCCAGGAACACGATCAGCGTGTTCCGGAACCGCAGGTGTGCCGCCGCGTCGGTGACCTCGGCGGGGACGTCCGGCAGTCCCTTCAGCAGCAGCGTGATGGGCATCGTCGACACGACGTGGTCGTAGGACGCCACCTCGCCGGTCTCGGTCTCGATTCCTGAGACCCTGCCGTCGTCCAGCAGCACGCGCCGCACCGGGGTCGCCATCCGGGCCCGGCCGCCGCGGTCCCGCAGCTCGTCGACCATGCGCTCGTACACGCGCCCGGTTCCTCCGTGCGGATAGGCGAACCGGTCCACCAGGGTCTTGTGGGTGTTGTTGCGCCCGGACTTCAGGGCGTTGACGATCGCCCCGGCGAGCGAGAGACCCTTGATGCGCTGGGCGGCGAAGTCGGCGTCCAGCTCCGTGCAGGGGATCCCCCACAGCTTCTCGGAGTACGTCCTGAAGAAGATCTCGTACAGCCGGCGACCGAATCGTCCGACGACCCAGCGCTCGAACGAGCCGTCCTGCTCCGTCGGACGGAGCCGTTCGCGCGCGTAGTCCGCGACGCACCGCGCCGCTTCGAGGGGCCCGAGGTGGCGGAGTGCCTGGCCCGGCTGGAGCGGGTACTGGAAGAGTTTGCCGCGGTAGTGGATGCGGGTGAGGCGATCGACCATCGCGTAGTCGGTTCCGACGATCGACAACCAGAGGCTGTTGATGCGTCGATCGGACGAGAAGAACCGGTGCGGGCCGAGGTCGACGCGCTGGCCCCACAACTCGATGGTGCGGGCGAGCCCACCGACCGCGTCGCTCGCCTCGTAGAGGTCCACCTGGACGCCGCGCCGCGCGAGTTCGAGCGCCGCGGTGGCCCCGGCAGGCCCCGCCCCGACCACGGCCACCCGCCCGTCACCGCCGGGGGAGCGCCGAACGAAGCGCCTGCCGGTCGTGCCCACGTCCATAGGATTCCTCTCCCGACCGCTGATCGAGTCGATGTCGCGCCGGCCTGCCACCCCGTGCCGGTACCTATACTCGCCGGGTGTCGGTGCCCCACCGCCCCCAAACCGCTGCACACCATAGAGACGCGCCGCCGCCTCGCATAAGCGCGGACCTCTGACCGATGGAAGGATCTGGCGAAATCATCGGGTCGGTGCTGCGGCGCTGGTACGCCCTCGCCGCGCTGGCGGTCGTGACCGGGATCGGCGGTGCCCTGGCGTGGGTCTCTCGCGACCAGGTCAACCCGGACGGCGTGGCCTACGTGTCTGTGGCGCGCCACTACGGATCGCTGGAGCTCCGCGCCGCGGTGAACGGCTACTGGTCCCCGTTACTCTCGTGGCTGCTCACGCCGTTCACCTGGCTCCCCGTGGAACCACTGCACGCCGCGCGTCTCATCGCGCTCGTGCTGGTCCTGATCGTGGTGGTCGTGGTGCTGCGGCTGGGCGCCCCGGGCGTGACCACACGGCTCAGCGAGTGGACGATGTTCGCCTTCGCGAGCGTGCTCGGGGTGAGCCTCGCCTACTGGGCCACGGGCCTGGTGACGCCGGACTTCCTGGCGGGGGTCGTGTTCGTGCTCGCCCTCGTGGCGCTGGGACGGCACCTGCAGTCGCCGTCGCGCACCACCGCGATCCGGCTTGGCGTGTGCCTGGCGTTGCTCTACTTCGCCAAGTCCCCGGGATTGTTCGTCGGGCTCGCCATGCTCGGCGTGGTCGCGGCGCGTGATCTGCGCGCGGACGGTCGTCGGCGCCTCGACCGCACGACGCTTGTCGCCGGCGCGGCGTTCCTGGCGCCGGTGATCGCGTGGGTGGCCCTGATCTCGGTGAAGTACCACCGCCTCACCATCTCCACCGCCTCGCAGTACAACTGGCGGCTGGCGGGTCCCGGGCCGCCGACGCACCCGAGCCTGCTGCCCGGGTACCACCCGCCGGTCAACAGCGGCGACGTATGGGTCTGGGACGATCCGAGCTGGTTGGAGCTCCCCCGCTGGAGCGCCACCGACCATGTCACGTACTTCGCGACGCACGTGGTGTCGGGGATCAACTCGGGGCTGACGTCGCTCACCACGTCGTCGCTGCTGCTCGTGATCGGCATGTTCGCCGGGCTGACGGTGACGCTGCCGCGGGCCTGGCGGGGGGTGCGGGCCGCCCTGATCGCTGGCGGAGTCGTGCTCGTCTTCGCTCACGCGATCACCATCATGGAGCCGCGCTACCTGTGGATGGTCGGGGTGCCCCTGCTCGCCGCCCCCGTGCTGCTCATCCGATTCGCGCCGGCGACGCGTGGACTGCTGGGGATCCTGGCCTTCGCCGCCGTCCAGCTCATCGCGTCGCTGATCCTGCTGTTCACCATCACGGTCCCCCAGCAGCGGGTCGAGCAGGGCGGGCTCCGCACCATGGCGCGCGACTCCCGAGCGGTCGTGCCGCCGGGATCACGCGTCGCCGGTCCCCAGGGCTCCACCTATGCCTACTGCTACTTCGCCGGGATGTCCTGCGTCGCCACTTACGTGCTGTCCGGCGATCCCGCGACCGACGCCGCGGCCATCAGCGACATGCGCGCGCACGACGTGCGGTACTACGTGTCGTTCAACAACGAGGGCCCCACACCCGAGCTTCCGGTGGTGTTCCAGGAGGTCGCCCCCGGGCGGAGCTGCTACAACGCGGCGCTCGGCCATGGCGTGCCGTGCAACGAACCGCCGCTGGTGATCTACGACCTCGCGCCGGGACCCGCCTGAGCGGATGCGCCGGGGTCAGCCGCCCAGGTCGGCCAGCGCGAGCGCCCGTTCCACGAACTCGTCGAAATCCATGTCGGCCGCGCGGGCCGCGGCCGGGAGCAGGCTGGTGTCGGTCATGCCCGGAATCGCGTTCAGCTCGAGCACCCACAGCGCCCCGTCCGGATCGAGCATCATGTCGATACGACCGAACCCGCGGCAGCCGATGGCCCGATAGCAGTTGAGTGCCAGCGCCGACGCCTCGGCGGCGACGTCGTCCGGGATCGGGGCCGGCGCCCGGAGTTCGGTCGCACCCGGTGTGTACCTGGACTCGAAGTCGTAGAAGTCGCTCTGCGGGACGGCCTCCACCACGGGGAGCGCGCGGGGGTCGTCGGTGCCGAGCACCGAGACCGAGAGCTCGCGGCCCGCAACGAACGCCTCGAGCATGACGCGGTCGTCGTAGCTCAACGCGCTCAGGAGTGCCTGCGGCAGATGCGCGGGATCCTTGATGACCGAGATACCGAGGGCCGATCCCTGACGGACCGGCTTCACCACCAGCGGCATCCCCAGGCGCTCCATGATGTCGCCCATCGTGTCCGCGGCGCCGAGTTCGCGGAAGGCGTCCTCGGAGAAGGCGAACCACGCCGGCGTCCGAATCCCCGCGTTCTCGAAGATGGCCTTCGTGATGGCCTTGTCCATCGATCGCTGGCAGGCCAGCACACCGGACCCGGTGTACGGGATCTCCAGGATCTCGAGGAGTTCCTGCACCGTGCCGTCCTCGCCGCCCTTCCCGTGCATCGCGACGAAGGCCACGTCGGGGCGCTCCTCGCGGAGGATCTTCACCAGCCGCTGATCGGCGTCGACCGGGAGCACCGTGTGGCCCAGCCGACGCAACGCCGCCTCGACGTTGCTCGCCGAGCGGAGGCTGACCTCCCGCTCGAGTGAGCGCCCACCCTTGAGCACGGCGACCTTCACTCCGAACCACCAAGCGCGCGGCGGAGTTCCATGGTCTGTTCGATGGCCTGGCCGATGCGCTGGATCCCCTCGACGAGGACGTCCTCGGGGGCGCCCGAGAAGTTGAGACGCATGCTGTGGCGGCCACGCCCGTCCAGGAAGGCCGCCTCGCCCGGCACGAACGCCACCTTCTGCCGTTCGATGGCCCGGGCGAGCAACTCCGCCGTGTCGATGTAGTCGGGCAGCGTCGCCCACACGAACAGTCCCCCCGCGGGACGGGTCCAGCTCGCCTCGGCGGGGAACTCGGCGTCGAGGGCTCCGAGGAGGGCATCGCGCCTGCTGCGATAGATCGTGTTGAGGCGCTGCACGTGTTCCCGCCAGTCGGTGCGCTTCAGGTACTCCACCACGAACCGCTGGGTCATGGTGGCGGTCCCCAGATCGGCGGCCTGCTTGCTGAGGTTCATCTTCCGCAGCACCTGGCCGGGCGCCGCGACCCACCCCACCCTGAGCCCGGGGGCCAGGATCTTCGAGAACGTGGAGAGGTGGAGCACCCACCCTTCGCCGCCGTCGAGTTCCCACAAGGTCGGGAGCGGATCGCCTTCGAACCGGACGTAGCCGTACGGGTTGTCCTCGATGATGAGCAGTTCGCGTTCGCGAGCGAGTTCGATGAGCCGCCGCCGCCGTTCGAGCGACATCGTGACGCCGCCGGGGTTGTGGAAGGTGGGGATCGTGTAGATGAGCTTCGGCGGCGTGCCCTCGGCCGTCAGGCGGTCGATCTCGGCCTCGGCCTGGTCGACCAGCATCCCGTCCTCGTCGATGGGGACGTGCACGACGCGGGCCTCGTAGGTCGTCAGGCTCGGGACGGCGCCCGGGTAGGTGGGCCCCTCGGCCAGCACCACGTCACCCGGGTTGGTGAAGGTGCGCACCGACAGGTCGATGGCCTGCTGCCCGCCGGCCGTCACGATGATGTCGTCCGGATGCGCCTCGGCGCCTCCGTAGGCCATGATCTCGCAGATCCGCTCCCGGAGCTCCGCGAGACCCTCGGTCGGCCCGTACTGCAGCGAACTGGCCCGGTGGTCGCGGGCGATGGCGGCCCATACGTCGTCGAACACCTCGGCGGGGAACGAGGCCGTGTCGGGAAAGCCGGTGGCCAGCGAGATGATGTCCGGACGCTCGGTCAGCGACATCATGTCCCGCATCGCCGACGAGCGGATGCCCGCCGCGCGCGACGCGAACCGGCGCTCGTAGCGTTCTGGGTCGGGTGGACCGAGCCGATTGCCCGTGACCGCTCCCTTCACCGTTTCCATTGTGCGCTCGCCTCGATCACGTTCTGCACGGTAGCGCGCATCGGCGCGCCACGCGTCGTCATCGGCATCGCGTGACCATGGGCGAGCATCGGGCCCATCGCCTGCTGGTACCGTTCGCTGATGATGGAGTCCTCCTCGGCAGCCACCACGTCGGTCACCGGTGGCCACAAACGCGCCGTCTTCCGGCGTCCACGTCTGCGCGGCCGCAGCTCGGCGGACTGGCTTCAGCTCGTTCGATTCTGCCTGGTCGGCGCATCCGGATACGTGGTCAATCTGGTGGTGTTCGCCGCGTTGCTCCACTGGGCCGGCGCCCACTACATGGTCGCCGCCGTCGGAGCGTTCTGCATCGCCTGGTTGAACAATTTCGCGCTGAACCGGCACTGGACCTTCCAGGAGTCGCGCGAATCGGCCATGTCGCAGGGCATCCGCTACCTCGCGGTGAGCCTCGTGGCCCTGGGCATCAACCTCGGCCTGCTGCATCTGCTCGTCGTCGCCGGAATGGCCGAGGTGCTGGCCCAGGCGATCGCGGTGCTGCTGGTCACTCCGGTGGCCTTTCTGCTCAACCGGCGCTGGGCGTTCCGCTGAGGACTCCCACCGGCTGACACCGATGCGGCTTCGTCGGGGACGGCAATGAGCGCGCCCGCGTGGCGCGCGGCGGACCACCCGACTGCGGGTTCCGGAACCGCGCGCCGCCGCCGCACCGGGGATCGCCGTACCATCGCCCCGGCGAGGCTGTCACGAGCCGTGGAGCGCGGACGGTGACGCGGGGATCGGCACAGGACGATCGGGCATCGATGCGGCGTGCGGGCAGATCAGGGTGGGTGGCGTGATCGGCCGTCGACGGTACGACGGCGGAACCGGGTTCGCCGGCCGCGTCGCCGTGGGCGTGGCCGCCCTGGTGGTCGCCCTGAGCTGGGGGCACACCGCAAGCGCGCAACCCGCCGCCCAGCAGCCCACCACTCCTGCCCAGGCGATCAGCGCCGTGCAGGAGGTCGTCGACGCATTCGCCACCGACGCGACACGGCTTCGCGACGAACTGCATCGCACCGAGTCGGTCATCCGGAACACCTCGTCGCTGGACGATGCGGAGGTGCTGGCGATCGCCGAGGGGAATCCGAAGGTCGAGGATTGGATCGCCGACCACCCCGTGACGCGCACGACGCCGTCCTACGACCGCGAGAAAGACCAGCACACGGTCTGGTTCGTCGCGAAGCGGGACGACGGCAAAGAGGTCACCGAGGCCCAGATCATCATCGACGACGAGAGCGGCGAGATCACCGAGGTGCGCACCGGCCCGCAGGTGGCCTGGATGATGGCCCGGGGCTACGACGGGTCGTTCGGCCGAGCCCTCAACCGGCCCGTGGTGTGGCTGACGTTCTGCGCGCTGTTCCTCGTCCCGCTGATCGACCCGCGGCGGATCGCATCCTTCCGGACGCTCGACCTGCTCGCCCTGCTGTCGTTCAGCCTCTCGCTGATCTGGTTCAACCGGGGCGAGATCTTCACGTCGGTGCCGCTCGTCTACCCGCCGATGGTCTACCTGCTGGCCCGGCTCGTATGGATCGGACTCGCACGAGGACGCGGGCCCGACGGCCCCGCGATGCCGCCGCGATCGCGGCCGGACTTCCCGGGATGGGCGCCCACCTGGTTGCTCACGACCGCCCTCGCGGTCGCGGCGGGACTGCGCTACGGCCTGAACGCCTTCAACGCCAACGTCATCGACGTCGGGTACGCGGGGGTCATCGGCGCCGACCGGATCATGCACGGCATGACCCCGTACGGCACCTTCCCGTCGGACTGCGCGCGGTGCGACACCTACGGACCGTTCACGTACATCACCTACATCCCGTTCGAGGCGGTGATGCCGTGGGAGGGCCGCTGGAACGCGCTTCCAGCGGCCCACGGCGCGGCCACGATGTTCGACCTCGCCTGCGTGGCGGGACTCGTACTCCTCGGCCGCCGCGCCGGTGATTGGCGCCTGGGGCTGGCGCTCGGCCTCGCCTGGATGGCGCATCCGTTCACCGCGTACAGCCTGGAGAGCAACAGCAACGACTCGCTGGTCGCCGCGGCCCTCATCTGGGGGCTCGCGCTGATGTTCACCCCGATGATGCGCGGGCTGGCACTCGGGCTCGCCGTCGCGGCGAAGTTCGGCCCGGCGATCCTGGTGTTCCTGTGGTGGCGGCGCCCATTCCCGCGACGCGGGGCACCGGACGAACCGTGGCGGTTCCTCGGGGGTGTCGCGCTGGCCGCGGTCCTGACGGGCTGGGTGCTGCTGCTCGACGGGGACGACGGGATCCGGGCGTTCTGGTCACGGACCATCGGATACCAGCTCGACCGGGACTCGCCGTTCAGCATCTGGGGGCAGCACCCCGGGTTGCGCCCGCTGCAGCTGGCGCTCACCGTGGGAGTGGCCGTCGCGGCCGTGGCGCTCGCGCGGTGGCCGCGGCGCCTGGACGTCCTGTCGTTCACGGCACTGTCGGGGGCGCTGATGGTCGGCACCCAGCTCACCCTCACCCACTGGTTCTACCTCTACATCCCCTGGTTCCTGCCCTTCGCTCTCGTCGCCATGGTCCCCAGGTGGCCGGGCGCGAGGCCCGCGGAGACCACGCCGGCGACGCCATCCCCGCCGCGGGAACCGCACACGTCCACCACGGCGGCGACACCGTGAAGGTCAACGAACGCACCCTGGCAGCAGCGGCGGCGGCCCTGGCCCTCGCGGTCTGGGCCGTCCCGTTCCGCCTCGTCGGGCTCTGGGTCTCGCCGGTCATCACCGATCTGCCCACGTACCAGCGCATCGCCGACGCCATCGCGGGCGGGGCGGTCCCGTACCGCGACGTGCAGATCGAGTACCCGCCGCTCGCGACCGCGATCTTCGTCCTGGCGGACCATCTGCCGGGCGGTTACGCCACGGCCTTCGGAGCGCTGATGGCGGTGTGCCTCGCGCTGACCGCGGCCGGTGTGGCGCTGGGCGCGTCCCGCCTGAGGCTGGACCCGCTCCACCGGGGCGTTGCCGTGGCCGCGGTCGTGCTGAGCCCCCTGCTGCTGGGCAACGTCATGAAGACGCGCTTCGACCTCGCGCTCGCCGCCGTGCTCGTGTGGATGCTCTACGCCGCGATCACCGAGCGCTGGCGGACGATGTGGGTGCTGCTCGTCTCGGGGATCCTGCTCAAACTCATGCCCGTGGCGCTGGTCCCGCTGCTGATCGTCTGGCAGGCGCACCGCACGAGCCGCCGGGACGCCCTCCGGGCGGCCGGGGTGGCGCTCGCGGGCGGGGTCGTCGCCGTGCTCCCGCTCGTGATCCTCGCCCCCGCGGGGATCTGGCACGTGGTCGACTATCACCTGGCCCGTCCGCCCCAGATCGAATCGACGGCCGCCGACTACATGCTCGTCCTGCACTGGCTGGCCGACGTACCGTTGACGGTGCTGACGAGCTTCGGCAGCCAGGGGCTGATCGGAGACGGCCCCCGGATCGTCGCCGCCATCACCACCACGGCGGGGGCGGTGCTCGTCGGGGTGATCGCGTGGGCCCTGGCGAGAGGCCTGCACCGGGCCCGCCCCGGGCGGGATGCCCGGTTGCTGGTCGCGGCGACCGCCGCCACCGTCGCCGCGCTGCTCGCCACCGGAAAGGTCCTGTCGCCTCAGTTCATGATCTGGCTGCTGCCCGCCACGTTCCTCGTGACCGGCCGGTATCGGATCGCGACCTGGGCGCTCGGTGTCGGCGCGCTGGTGCTCACCCAGGGGTACTTCCCGCGAAGGTACTTCGACCTGGTCGGACTCGACGGCACCGCCATCGCGTTGCTCACCCTCCGCAACGCCGTCCTGATCTGCCTGGTGGCCGCCTGCTGGCCCCGGCCGTCCATCGCGGGCTCCGGACCGCGCGCCCCGTTGATCAGCCGCAGCCCGGACGCCCCCGACGCGAGCGGCCCGGATCACGCGATTCCCAGGCGCTACATCGTGGACTGATGCCCCGTTCGGTTCGGGGTTTCACTCACTATTCGGCACAGCGGCCCTGGGTTAAGGTCACGGAGTCCCGGGTACAACAGAGGAGCGTGCGTATGGCGAAGGACTCTTCCGGTATTGACCGCATCACCGAGATCCTCGGCGACCGTGCCGACGATCTGCTCGGCCATCGCTGCGAGACGATCGCCGTTGACCGGCTCTCGCTCCCCGGTCCGGACTTCGTGGAACGGGTCATCGCCGACTCGGACCGCCCCACGCCGGTCCTTCGCTCCATCCAGACCATCTTCGGCCACGGCCGCCTGGCCAACACCGGGTACATGTCGATCCTTCCGGTGGACCAGGGCATCGAGCACTCGGGCGGGGCGTCGTTCGCCAAGAATCCCGACTACTTCGACCCGGTCAACATCGTCAACCTCGCCATCGAGGGCGGATGCAACGCGGTCGCCAGCACCCTCGGCGTGCTGGGCATGTGCTCCCGCAAGTACGCCCACCGCATCCCCTTCCTGCTGAAGTTCAACCACAACGAGTTCCTCTCGTACCCGAACGGCTACGACCAGATCATGTTCGCCTCGATCCGCCAGGCGAGCGAGATGGGTGCCGTCGCCGTGGGCGCGACCATCTACTTCGGGTCGGAGGAGAGCAAGCGCCAGATCCAGGAGGTCGCCCAGGCCTTCGAGATCGCCCACGAGATGGGCATGGCGACGGTCCTGTGGTGCTACCTGCGCAACTCGGACTTCAAGCAGGACGGCACCGACTACCACGTCGCCGCGGACCTCACGGGTCAGGCCAATCACCTGGGTGTGACCATCGAGGCCGACATCATCAAGCAGAAGCTGCCCGAGACCACCGCACCCGGCTTCGACGATCTCAAGTTCGGAAAGTCGGATCCGCGCATGTACTCGGAGCTGATGACCGATCACCCGATCGACATGACCCGCTACCAGGTCGCGAACTGCTACATGGGCCGGGCCCCCCTGATCAACTCGGGCGGCGCCTCCGGCGACAACGACCTGCACGACGCCGTCGCCACGGCCGTCATCAACAAGCGCGCCGGCGGTGCCGGGCTGATCTCGGGCCGCAAGGCGTTCCAGCGCCCCATCGACGAGGGCGTGGAACTCCTCAACGCGATCCAGGACGTCTACCTCTGCGAGGACGTCACCATCGCGTAGTCCCCGGTCCTGTCCCGGGTCGATCGACCCGGGACAGGACGGACGAGAGGCCGCGGTCACTGGCACGTGCCGGTCTTTAGGAAATGAGTGCTGTATAAAGACGCGGTGCTCGTCCCGACGTCGGTTCAGCCCATCCCTGATCATGAAGTGGAGGGACCAGCCCACCCGGGCGCGACGGGCATGGCCCCCTCGCTCTCGGCGGCCCTCATCCGGTTCGCCGATCGAACCGCTCTGACCGGGGATGGAGTCCGGCTGACCTACCGTGAACTCTCGGCCGCGATCACGCGTCGGCGGACCGAGCTGGGGGAGGCGCCGGCCCTGGTGGCGATCACCGGCGCATATGACGTCGAGTGGGTGGTCACCTACCTTGCTGCCGTCACCGGTCCGCACGTCGCCTGGCCGATCGTGTCAGCCGAGCAGCTGGCAGGCG
This sequence comes from Actinomycetota bacterium, assembly GCA_020636905.1. Taxonomy (GTDB): domain Bacteria; phylum Actinomycetota; class Thermoleophilia; order Miltoncostaeales; family Miltoncostaeaceae. Next base: position 107,805 of record JACJWX010000009.1, read on the forward strand.
CGCCCTTCCGAGCGGACGTCGTCGCCCGAGGTTCCGATATCCAGCGATCCGGGAGAGTGGCGCGGCCGCTGCACCCCGAACTCGGCGCACTGCTCGCCACCTCGGGATCCACCGGATCGCCACGGCACGTCCGACTGAGCCGCACGAACCTCGATGTGAATGCGCTCCAGATCGCAGCCGCGCTCGGGTTGACCGAGACCGACCGGGCGATCACGAGCCTTCCCCTGGGCTACTGCTTCGGCCTCTCGGTGGTGACCTCGCACCTCATCGTCGGAGCGAGCGTCGTGCTCAGCGACGCCTCCGTCATGGACGACGCGTTCTGGTCCACGGTCGCCAGGGAGCGGGTCACGACCATCGCCGGTGTGCCCCACACCTTCGAACTGCTCGACACGATCGGCTTCGATGGTGGCGCGCTGCCGCACCTGCGTCGCCTGATCCAAGCCGGCGGTCGACTCTCCCCGGAGCGGGTGCGGCATCTGGGCGAGATGGGACGGCGGCACGGCTGGGAGTTCCGGGTGATGTACGGCCAGACCGAGGCCACCGCCCGGATGTCGATCGCCGAACCGGGCGATGCACTGGAACGTCCCGCGACGGCGGGAGTTCCCGTCGCCGGCGGCGACGTCACGATCGAGCACGATCCGGGCCTGGATCCACCCGGCCACGGCGAGATCGTCTACCGGGGGCCGAACGTGATGCTCGGCTACGCCGAACACGAGGCCGACCTGGCGCGGGGACGGACGGTCGACCGCATCCACACCGGCGATGTCGGGTGCCTGGTCGACGGCCGTATCCAGGTCACCGGTCGCCGGGCACGCTTCATCAAGCCGGCGGGGATGCGGGTGGATCTGGACGCGGTCGAGCACATGCTCGAGCGAGAGGGCGTTGCAGCCCACTGCACCGGAAGCGACCGCTGCCTGATGGTGGCGCTGACGGGTGGAGAAGCCTGCCCTGAAGATCTCGGCCGTCGCCTGTGTGCACAGCTGCGCCTGACCCCGTCGATGGTGACCGTGCGGAGCTGCCTCGACGTGCCGCGGAGGCCGAACGGCAAGCCTGACCATGCGGCGCTGCAGGACATGCTCGCCACGCCTGAAGCCGCTGGACCGTCAGAGGACGACGTCGCCGCGGTCTACCGCGGCGCGCTCGGGCTGTCCGACGTTCCAGCCGACCAGTCGTTCGTCGGGCTGGGGGGTGATTCGCTGTCGTACATCGACGCGCAGCTGGGGCTGGAGGATCTGCTGCCGGAGCTCCCGGACAACTGGCCCGAGTGGACGGTGCGCGACCTGGAGGCGCTCCGCTCCAACGGGGACGCCGGAGGGCCGGCAGGGACGGACACCGCGATGGTGTTGCGAGCCGCCGCCATCTGCATGGTGGTGGCCGGGCACATGACGGCGGTCGTACCGGCCGGCGGCGCGCACCTGCTGTTCGGTCTCAGTGGCCACGCCTTCTCCCGATTCGCCCTCGGGGCTGCCGGAGGCGTCAGGACATGGGCGTCTCGCGTCGGACGGGTCGCCGTACCGACGATGATCTGGATCGCCGCGCTGATGATGCTGGAGGGCACGCACAGCCCCGGATCCCTGCTCCTGGTCAACAACTACTTCGGCGACAGCGCGTTCACGGAGCGACGGTGGGAATATTGGTACGTCGAGGCGTTGATCCAGACGCTCCTGCTGCTGGCGCTGGTGTGTTCGCTGCCGGTCGTGCGGCGACTCCATGACCGCCACCCCTTCGCGCTGGCGACGGCGGCGATGCTGACGGCGGTCGCCGTGCGGGAGGCCGTGCCGGCTGGTGCCGCGAACACCATGTTCTTCCGTCCGCACGTGGTGCTGTGGGTGTTCGCGCTGGGGTGGATGGTGCACCGCGCCGGGTCGCGCCGACAACGGCTGCTGGTGAGCGCCTCGATCCTGGTGACGACTCCCGGCGCGCTCGGCCAACCCTGGAGAGAGATCACCGTTGCGGCCGGACTTCTGCTGCTGACCTGGGCCCCCCGGATTCCGCTCCCGCGGATCCTGGGCAGGAGCCTGGCCGCGATCGCCGCCGGATCGCTGGCGATCTACCTCACCCATTGGCAGGTCTGGCCGCGATGGGAGGCGGTCGTTCCGACGCCGGTCGCCATCGTGACCACGATCGTGACCGGCATCGTCGCGGGCCGGGCGTTTGGAGCGGCCTGGTCGACGCTACGACGCTCCGATCGGGTCCGGGAGTTACGACAACAGCTTGCGCACGCCGGTCAGGCGTTCGTCGAGCGGCTGCGTCCCCGCGGCGACCGCGTAGGGCACCCGAACCAGGGATCCCGCCTGCATGCCGATGAAGACCCCGTGTGCGCCCTGTCGGGCCGCGCGCACGGCCTCGACACCCATGGTCGCCCCCAGCAGGCGATCCACCGCTGAGGGACGGCCGCCACGCTGGATGTGGCCCAGGACGGTGATCCGGTGGCTGCGGCCGGTCTGGAGCGTGAGGTCGGCGGCGATGCCGTCGATGCTGTCGCGGGCCCCCTCGGAGACCACCACGATGATGCCCTGCTTGCCGTGGTTGATCGCGTCGGTGATCTGCTCGACGAGTCCTTCCGCCGGGTGACCGTCCTCGGGCAGCACGACCGCCTCGGTCCCGCCCGCGATCGCCGCGGCCAGCGCGAGCGCCCCGCAGTGGCGGCCCATCACCCGCACGATGTGGATGATGCCGTGCGACCTGGCCGTGTCCCGCAGCCGGTCGATGGCGTCGAGGGCGGTGTTGACCGCCGTGTCGAACCCGATGGTGGTCTCGGTGCCGGCGATGTCGTTGTCGATGGTCCCGGGCACACCAATGGTGGGGGGTCCTCCGGCCCGCTCGATGGCCTCGCACCCCCGGAAGGTGCCGTCGCCTCCGATGGCGATGAGGGCGTCGACCCCATGACGGGACAGGACCTCGACCGCCCGCGCGGGCCCGTCGTCCTCGTACATGTCGGCGCATCGTGCCGTTCCAAGCGTGGTCCCGCCCATGTGGACCGTGTCGATGATGTCGCCCCGGGTCAGGGGCGCGATGTCATCGTCGAAGACGCCCTGGTAACCGCGCCGGATCGCGAGCACCTCGAAGTCGTTGACGTCGGCGGCGCGAACCACGGCGCGAATGCACGCGTTCATTCCGGGGGCATCGCCCCCGCTGGTCAGCACTGCAAGGCGCATCGGGCACTCCTTACGACGGGATCGTGGACGCTCGTCCCGGCGGCTCGTACCGACGCCGCCGGGACCCGGTCGCGCAGGCTACGCGGTGATCACCGAGTGCGTGCCGCCCAATCCGTTGGGCTCCAGACCGGCCTGCGGGTCGTCGTAGTACTCGCCGTCCTCCGCGAAGTACCGGAAGCGCACGGCCGTGCCCTCCGGAACCAGCAGGGACGCCGACCGTGTCCCGTTGGGACGCGGTTTCAGCGGAGTGGCCTCGGGCATCCAGTCGTTGCGGTCGCAGACCAATGACACCCGACGCTCGTCGTTCACCGCGAACATGAGGCGCACCTGGCCTCCGGCTTCGCGTCGTTTGCGAATCATTCCCGATCACCTCCAGCTGGTCGATGTTCTGGTGTTCGACCCCGGCCCTCTCGGTCGCCGGCGGACTCGACGTGACTTCGCGGCGGGGGCCCTGACTCCTTGTCGGGCCCATGTAACACGGTCACACCGGCCGACGCGAGCAGCCTGACGTCGATGTCGCGGCGACGCCGGGCGGGCCGCTATCCTCCCCGGCCGCACATGGCCCGCTCGATCCGACTCCGCCGCTGGCAGAAGGCCGCACTCGACGCCTTCAACCGGCGCACCACTCCAGACTTCCTCGCCGTGGCCACCCCCGGCGCGGGCAAGACGACGTTCGCCCTCGCGGCCGCGCGCCAGTGCCTGGCCCAGTGGCCCGGTCGGCGGCTGGTGGTGGTCGCGCCCACCCAGCACCTCAAGTCGCAGTGGGCGGACGCGGCCGCGGCCTTCGATCTCCACCTGGATCCGCGCTGGGACCCCGGGGCGGGATCCCTGCCGGGCGATGTGCACGGCGTCGTCACCACCTACCAGCAGGTGGCGTCCCGTCCCGAGGCTTTCACCGCCCTCGTGCGCGACGGTGCCGTCGTGCTCGACGAGGTGCATCACGCCGGCGACGACCGGGCCTGGGGCGACGCCGTGCGCGAGGCCTTCTCGGCCGCCGGGGTGCGCCTCTGCCTCTCCGGGACACCGTTCCGATCCGACACGCAGGCCATCCCGTTCGTGCGGTACGACGATGACGACATGGCCGTGTCCGACGTCGAGTACGGCTACGGGTCGGCCCTGAGGGACGGCGGCGTGGTCCGCCCGGTGCACTTCCCCCGGGTGGACGGCGAGATGGAGTGGATCGACCACGACGGCATCTCGACCAGCGCGTCGTTCTCGGATCACCTGGACCGCACCCGCGCCGGGCAGCGGCTCCGCACGGCGCTGTCGACGGACGGAGGCTGGCTCCCCGACGTGCTGATGCGGGCGCACACCCAGCTCCAGGAGGTCCGGGAGACGCACCCCGAGGCGGGCGGCCTGGTGATCGCGACCGATCAAGAGCACGCCCGCGGGATCGCCCGCCTGTTCCGTGAACGGCTCGGCATCGTCCCGGCGGTGGCCGTCTCCGAAGATCCCGACGCGTCCCGGCGCATCGCCGAGTTCGCGGCGGGGACGGACCCCTGGATCGTCGCGGTGCGGATGATCTCGGAGGGCGTCGACATCCCCCGGTTGCGTGTCGGCGTGATGGCCACCACGACCGGCACAGAACTCTTCTTCCGCCAGGCGGTGGGGCGCCTCGTACGGTGGATCCGGGGCCTGGGGCCCCAGCCGGCCTACATGTTCATTCCCGACGACGTCCGCCTGCGAACCCACGCGTTCGCGATCACCGAGGAGCGGCGGCACAGTCTGCGGCGTCCAGAACGGGACGACGAGGCGCTCGGGGACGACGCCGCGTTCGACGAGGTGGGCGCGTTCGGTGCGCAGGACGAGCAGATGTCGCTGTTCGCGGCGGTGTCGTCGAGAGCCATCGAAACCGACGCGCCCAGGGCGGTCGCGATTCCGGAGCTGCTCGCCGGCGACGAGCCCGACGACGATGAGGACCTGGTGCTGATCCTCGAGCCGGCGCCCCACCTGACCATGCCGGCGACGGCTTCCGGCGGCGACGGGCCGACTCCGGCGCAGCGGCGGCGGCAGCTGCGGGAAACCAACGCGGCGGCGGTGGCCGAGATCTCGCGGCTCACCGGGGACACGCACGCCAGCGTGAACCGTCAGCTCAACGGGCTCACCGGGGTCACCAAGGTCGGCGAAGCCACGGTCGACCAGCTCGA